>JBEKGW010000030.1:0-80225 GCA_050012595.1 Terriglobales bacterium | reverse complement strand
CAAGCAAGGGCATGGAATCGAAAGATGAACCGCGACAGTGTCACCATCAACTGGCAGTTCACGCGCAGAAAAGCACGCAAGAAGTTCGGCTACAACAGAAACAACTTCACACGGTCAGAGACCTAGTCGTCTCTGATACCGCAACTGTCGGTTGACGGTTTATCTGAGTTGTCCTGTTACAGAAGGTATAGGTTTTGGCGCAGCCGGATCGGGGAGATGCGACTGTTGATTTTGTGGGGTTTAGGCGGCTGGTTGCTCGAAGCTTTTTGGCACAGGGCTTGAGGGCGTCCGTTTCTCGCAGAGGACGCGGCGGACAGTGGTTCGCGAGATGCGGTGAGCGCGAGCGATCTGACCCAGGCTCTGGCCGCGCCGGCGATCCTGGAGGATCGCATCGCGGTCGAGCAGGAGAGCGGGGAGGCCGATGGCGCGGCCTTCGAGCTTGGCTCTCCTCATGCCGGCGCGAACGCGCTCGACGATCAGGCTGCGCTCAAGCTCGGCGATGGCGCCGACGATGACGACGAAGGCGCGGCTCATCGGACCGCCGGTGTCGACCTGTTCTCGACGGCTGACGAACTTGATTCTCAGGTGGTTTAACTCATCCAGGACCTGCAAGAAATGCAGGGTTGACCGGGCGAGCCGATCGAAGGACCAGACCAGCACGATATCGAAACGGCCGCGGCGGGCGTCGGTCATCATTTGATCCAGGCCGGGGCGGCGCGCCTTGGTGCCAGAGATTTGGTCTCGGTACTCACCGGCGATCTCGAAGCCGCGCTGGGCGGCTAACTCACGCAGGTCGTAAAGCTGGGTTTCGGGATGCTGATCGGAAGTGCTGACTCTGAGGTAGATCGCGGCGCGCTTCATGGCAGTGATTTAGGATACCATACATATCTGAGATATGTAGGGCCTGCGCGGATTGCGGGCGTGACGAAATCGAGCACCGTTTATCTGGGCGACCCGTACTTCGCTACCACCACAGCGCAGGTCTCCTCCGGCGCCACCACACTTCCACTGAGTGACGTGAGCGAGTTCCTCCCTACCGGCAAGGCGCTGGTCTCCGGCCTGACGATCAGCTACACCGGGATCAGCGGGTTGAACCTCACCGGCGTTACAGGAATCACCAAGAGCCTGGCAGCGCAAACCCAGGTCGTTCCCGATAAGAACTGGCTCGTGCGTTCCCAGCTTCTGCTCTACCCAGCAGGAGGCGACGCGCCGACTCTTTCTGTCAGCCTGGGCCAGGGATCGGTTGGCCGATGGAACCAGGTCCCTCCCCGCTCGGCGCACATAAATTTCGCGCGCGCGGGCGGGAGCCAGTCCCAGGCCTCAGTTGGGCGGGGCCCGGAGCTTTGGGGACCACGATCAGCGGGTGTAGACTGTGCGGCCCCGCTCCCTGGACTCAGGCTTCGCTCCAGGTTCTGGCTGGGCTGACAGGTGTTTCCTGCCCTGTGCTGCTCTGGGTTCGCCGGTGTGGCGTATTGCGTACATAGAGAGAGACAGAGGGCAGGGTGATCTTCCGGGTCTTTGGAGAGCTGAGTCTGAAGGTGTAGATCTTGAAATGAGGCTCGGGCTGCGTCAGCTGAAACGGTTCTCAAGCGCCGCGCCGCCTGCCCCCTGAAGGGCTGATCCGGCGCTCGAAACCGGGTAACAAAATGGAGATTACTTTAGAATGGTCGGCCAGGAAAAATGCCTTCTGACCTCTGGCTCGATTTATCCCTCTCGAAGTCGGGACCCTATAGGGTTCCGGGGTTGACTTGTGCGTTATTTACCAGTCAAAACGCCTCCAAGGGCCCTTTGCCTCCAAAACACCTCAAAAGGGCCTTTAGGAACCAGTATAGGTATTTCGAATGAATTCTCGGTGACGGCTCTCCGCTGCATTGAGAATGGTGCAGTTTCGATCAGTTAAGGGAGAGATCTGGCATTCGCGCGCCCCTCGAAGGCCTTCGGAGGCCGGCATCGCTGCGCACCGTGCCACAAATCACTGCGCAACACCACATTTTTCAACTACAAGTGGTGCGCAGACTCGAAAAATCTGTGCGCACCACCCCAAAATTCAGGTGGAAGTGGTGCGGACCGCGTTCTCTGAACAGCGCAACGCAACCATTACCAGACGATTTTCACTCAACTGAAGAGAAAGGCCGCCTTAGGTAAGCACAATATCAGGTTTCGACGCTTCCGCCGCTTTGGCCGATTTACAAAAGAAATGGGATCAGCTCGGCGCAGTGGGTCGTGGCGAAGCGATCCATAAAATTCACGAGGCAGGAGTGAGTTTCCGGGAACTAGCGAAAGTGCTGCCCTGCAGCGAATCCCAGGTTCGTAACCTCGACAAAGCGGCACAGGCCGATATATTCGACCGATTCATGGCGCAGAGAGGCCAAGTTAGCACAAGAGAAGTGGTGCGACGATTTGAGGCGAGCAAGAAACGGAGCGCGCTGAAGGAAAAGGAAGCGCTCGATAAAAAGCGCAAGCTGGAGGCTGAAAAGGGCTCAAAGCTGATTTGTGATTGGTTGGACGAGCAGGGTGTGTCGCCGAGTGTGGGAGCGGCCATAGTTCGCCAGGCATATCGACACTTAGCCGAAGCGGAGATTGACGGAACTCTACCATCATGGCCGCCGGCTCCACGGAATGCGTCCGTAGCACAGCTCATCGAAAGTAAGCGACCACCCGATTCCGTCGATCCTGATACTGGGTCGCACGGATGGCTCGCCATTTGGCTTGCTAATTGGTCATTACTTGTCCTGCCTGACGGAAACGTTCGCCATTCGGCTCTCTACAGAGCGGAGGAAGACCTTCTCCTGAGTCGCCGGGTTGGATTGATCTAAACCAGGCGGTGCCAGGAACTGGGATAAGAGACACACATGGATGAAGAGTGAATGAAGAGGAACTGGGGTTGACGCTGGTTCCCCGGGCGTGGCTTCCGGGAGTTTCATGTTATCGGGGGTCAGAGACTCGTAGATTCGATTGCTCCGATCGTGGTGTCCTTCAGGAAAGGCTTCCGTTCTCCCGGCTCACTTTTTGCACACCCGCCAGACGTAACACAGCAAAACTCGCAATTTTATGGCCCGGGCCGGCTGATGCCGGATCAGCATACCGGAGCTCGGACCGCCGGGGACCGCCGGTATGGAATCAAGCACTTACCTTTAGAATAGGCCCGCACGGAAGCAATGTAATCTGGTCGCCTAAGGTACTGATTTGACACACTCGGGCACGCATGGCAAGGCACAGTCTACGGCACAGCTGATTCAAAGCTATGTTGGTTGCCTTCTTGCGAATGATTTTCACGCATGCGACTCATACATGAAGCGGTGGGACAGTCGATCGATGATGATCTGCGAGCGCTCGATAATTACCACGTGCAGTCTCATGTTCAGACCGGCGCAAAGGTGATCCCGGTTTGGCAACCTAGCGTGTGACAACCCTAATCGCTCATAAAGGTAGAGATTCGCGCGTACCTTACCAGTTACAGTATCGGCGTCGGCCACAATCTGCCTCCGCCCATTGAACCCTGTTGGTTCTTGAGGATCTGACAGCCACAGAATCGACCACGATCGCCATCTGAATCTCTTCTGGCATGCTATAGAACTCTGAGTGAATTGAATTTGTCAGGAAATCCTCGGGCTGAGCACCTGGGTTTGCACCATATGGTCGGCCTTCAGACAGTGTCGAACTGGCGGAGGAAAAAACGATGGACATTCGCCACTTTCATCACCCGGACCAGATGGGTCAAGCAAGGTATCGACGATTTTGCTGCAGCTGAGACTAGCCGATGACCAGCTCTCCGTGCGGCTCAACAACATCGGAGCCGACCAAATGCCAGATATTCTGATCACGGCTTTTAAGTGAATCGACAGGTCGATCAGGTTCTATTGGAAGGTGTTTCCTATTGAAAGAAGTCGATCCTCGATCTCAGCCCCTTTGCCCTTCATAGGCATGTTTACTTAAGAGTTATGTTTCAGGTTACTAACCAATAACAATTGTCATAAATCGGTTTTCTCTTGATTTCCACAACCAAACTGTGACCTAATCCCACTCGTTCCTTCCTTTCGTCAACTGCGTTCTCGGTTCTAAGTTCAGGCACAGTGAGGCCGCGTCTGTAAGGCGAATCTTGTAACGAGTGAGATCATAATCCGGACCTCAACGCCATCGCCGTTCAAATAACGCAGTGAGTCTTAACGAGAGTGAACAATTGGCCGCGCTATTTCAGAATCTGCGTCGATCTGGACTTGTTTAATCTACCCACGAGCTGTAAAGCGAATTGAACAAGCACCATTTCTTCCAGAGCTTCTGCTCGGAGGATCGGATGAAAGTTGTGGGTTCCGTTCGCTTTGCCGTTCTGCTGTCTGCAACCTGCCTTCTTCTTCACTCAGAAAAGTCGATCGCCGCTCCGGGCAGCGTGCCGCCGGGGGCGTGTCTGTATGCTCTCGATCCGACTGCCGCAGATGCCTTTCAGATTGCCGGCGCGCAATCGGTGTATACAGCATGCGGCGTGGTTTCGGAATCAAGTGCGAGCAGTGCTTTCGAAATGGAGGGGTCGGAGACACTCTACCTTGAGAATCACGCGCAGGTAAGTGTGGTTGGCGCGGCAGCTCTTACCGGGCAGACCTATCTTTACGACACGATCAGCAGCAAAGATGTTTCGGCGGTACAGACCACCAGCCCCGGTGATCCGCTGTCCAGCCTGTCGCCTCCGACTTCAGGGACGATTGTCGGCCGAAGCCACACCAACTACGACATGAATTCGAAGCCGCAGAACAATACAATTTCACCCGGCATTTATTGCGGCGGCCTCACAATCGGGAACACGAACGGGACAACATTCACATTCAGTCCAGGCGTTTATATTATGGCGGGCGGCGGTCTGACGCTGAACTCTCAGGCCAAAGTCAGCGGCACAGGAGTCACGTTTTATAACACATCAAGCACGGGATGGGGGTGTTCGGGCAGCTCTAGTTACACACCGATTACGATCAGCGGCCAAGTAAATGCGATGTTGAGCGCGCCCACCACCGGCGCTTTCGAAGGCATTCTCTTTTTCGGCAATCGCACCGGCTGCTCAACAGTCGGCTCCTGTGTCGACCAGATTAACGGCGGGTCGACCGCAATCCTGAATGGCGCCCTCTATTTTAAGAGCGACAAAATCGAAATTACCGGCTCAAATGCCAGCGGCTACACCATGCTGGTGGCCGACAAGATCTACATCAATGGCAATTCCAACTTTGGCGAGAACGGCAGTCCTTTCGACGACATCACGGTAAGCGTGAGCCCTTCGACAGCCTCGCTTTTCGCCAGCCAGACGCAGCAATTCACCGCCACCGTTAATAACACCGCCAACACGGCAGTTTCGTGGACCATCTCTCCCTCGAGCGCGGGAAGCATCAATTCTTCCGGTCTTTATACAGCTCCTTCCTCCATTACCGCGCAGCAACCAGTGACGGTAACAGCAACCAGCCAGGCCGACAACACCAAGTCCGGAACCGCGACAGTGACTCTGATGCCGCCTGCAACGCCGACGATCACTTTCACTGTGCCCAACAAGACCTACGGTGTCGCGCCATTCGCGGTCTCGGCCACCTCCAACTCATCTGGCGCCATCACCTATTCGGTGGTCTCCGGTCCGGCGACTATCTCGGGATCGACGGTCACCATCACCGGAGTGGGCACGGTGGTTTTGCAAGCATCGCAGGCAGCCAGTGGCAATTACACAGCCGGAACGCAAACCGCATCCTTCACGGTCGCTGCCGAAGCGCCGACGATCACTTTCACAGTGCCCAACAAGACCTACGGTGTGGCGCCGTTCACGGTCTCGGCCACCTCCAACTCTGCGGGCGCTATTACCTACTCGATGGTTTCCGGCCCGGCGACTATCTCTGGCACGACGGTCACCATCACCGGAGTGGGCACCGTCGTCCTCGAAGCTTCGCAAGCAGCCAGCGGCAACTACGCCGCAGGCACACAGAACGCGAGCTTCACAGTCGCAGCTGAAGCTCCCACGATCACTTTCACGGTGCCAAACCAGACTTACGGTGTGGCGCCGTTCGCGGTGTCTGCCATTTCCAACTCTTCGGGCGCTATTACCTACTCGGTGGTCTCCGGCCCGGCGACTATCAATGGCACGACGGTCACCATCACTGGAGTGGGCACGGTGGTTTTGCAAGCATCGCAGGCGGCCAGTGGCAATTACACAGCCGGAACGCAAAACGCATCCTTCACGGTGGCTGCGGAAGCACCGACGATCAGTTTTTCGGTGCCAAATCAGACCTACGGTGTCGCGCCATTCACGGTCTCGGTCACCTCCAACTCTTCGGGCGCTATTACCTACTCGGTGGTCTCTGGCCCGGCAACCATCTCAGGATCGACGGTTACCATTACCGGAGTGGGCACGGTCGTACTGCAAACCTCGCAGGCGGCCAGTGGCAATTACACCGCCGGAACGCAAAACACATCCTTCACGGTGGCTGCGGAAGCACCGACGATCAGCTTCTTGGTGCCCAACCAAACTTACGGAGTAGCGCCGTTTTCGGTGTCCGCCACTTCCAACTCATCTGGCGCCATCATCTACTCGGTGGTCTCCGGCCCGGCAACCATTTCCGGATCGACAGTTACCGTCACTGGAGTGGGCACAGTCGTCCTGCAAGCCTCGGAGGCGGCCAGTGGCAATTACACTGTCGGAACGCAAAACGCATCCTTCACGGTGGCTGCGGAAGCACAAACCATCACCTTTACTGCTCCAGCATCGCCTGTGACTTACGGCGCCGCACCGATCACGCTCTCAGCTTCCGCGAGTTCCGGCTTGGCGGTTACCTTCAGCGTAGTCTCCGGGCCGGGCACCGTCTCAGGCAGCACACTGACATTCACCGGGCCGGGCACTTTGGTTGTCGCGGCCAATCAACCGGGCGATGCTGATTACTCGGCAGCTCCGCAAGTAACGCAGAGCATTCTTGTCAACCCGCCCGTATCAATTACAGTAACTCCGTCCAGTGCCACGCTCACTGCCAGTCAAACACAGCAGTTCACCGCCACGGTGACCAACACCAGCAATACAACCGTAAACTGGACGATCACTCCGGGGGGAGTGGGTAGCATCAACTCCTCGGGCCTATACACGGCCCCGGCCAGCATCACGACGCAACAGACGGTGACGCTCACCGCTACCAGCCAGGCAAGTTCCTCAGCCACGGCGACGGCAACAGTGACGTTGATGCCAACCACGCAGTGCAACAACGCGAATGGGTACCGCTATCTCCGAACGATCACGATTCCCCACACAAATGTTCCCAACACCGATCAGATCAACTTCCCATTCCTATTCAGCGTTTCGGATCCTCTGCTAGCCACGACAGCCAATGGCGGCCATGTCGCCAATCCCAACGGCTACGACATTATCTTTACTTCGGACGCGGCAGGTCAGAATCCCCTGAACTACGAAATGGAGGAGTACAGCCCAGCGACTGGGCAGGTCATCGCGTGGGTGCAGATCCCCGATCTCTCACATACCACCGACACTACCATTTACCTGTTCTACGGAAACTCCATCATCACCGTTTCGCAACAGAAACCCACTTCAGTTTGGGATCCGAATTACAAGGCTGTATGGCATGTTCCCAATGGGACACAGTTGTCCTTGGTAGACAGCACAAGCAACGGGAACAATGGCACCGACAACGGCGCCCTTGCGGCGTCCGGCCAGATTGACGGCGGCATGTCAACCAACGGCTCGACTTATGCAACCATCGGCACGCCGGCCGATTTGGCAAATCTTGCCCAGGGCAACGCGACATTCTCGGCTTGGGTGAATGCGGCCGTCAATCCGAATGGCGGCGTCATCATGGCCAAAGACGACGCTGACATCAGCTCCGGTTGGACACTAGGACTCGACAGTTCTAATGATGTCGACTTCTCGGTCATTTTCAATAACGCGAACTTCGAACTTTACAGCCAACAACCGATTCCAAGTGGTCAATGGACCTATGTAGTCGTAACTATGGCCGGAACTTCAACGCAGGCCGTGGGAACCGTCTACGTCAACGGAGTTCCGAGCAATAGCAGTATCGGTGGCGTTGCGCAAACTACTGACGACTCCGCGGACATCCTCTATCTTGCCAACGCAACGTTCGGTGACGCTGCAAATCAGCCTCTTAACGGTCTTACCGACGAGTTCAGGATCTCGAACACCATTCGTTCTGCCGATTGGATTGCGACCGAGTATGCCAATCAGAGTTCGCCGGCCACCTTCTACAACTTCTCCGGAGAAGGTCTTGCAATCAGTCCAGGTTCAGCCACTCTGTATGAATCCGGGACCCAGCAGTTCACTGCAACCGCACTGAATAGCTGCGTCAGCGGCGGTATTACATGGTCCATCTCGCCCGCCAGCACCGGATCGATCACGCAGAACGGGCTCTACACTGCACCTTCAAGCCTGGCTACCGAGGAAACGGTCACCGTTACGGCAGCAAGTCAGTCGGGCGCATCCGCCAGAGGCACGATAATTCTAATCCCTCCCGTCGCGGTCAGTGTCAGTCCCGCAACCGCGACGATCAGCAATGGCGGTCAGCAACAGCAGTTCACAGCAACTGTCCTCTATACCGGCAACACTGCAGTTACCTGGAGCCTGAGTCCGTCCGGTGCAGGCACTGTTGATCAAACAGGCCTTTACACTGCGCCGGGCGGCATTCCGAGCCAGCAAATCGTGACTATTACGGCCACCAGCCAGTTCGATCCCACCAAGTCGGGCTCGGCCAGGGTCACGCTCGCTCCTGCGTCCCTGCCTCCGCCCATCTGTGCTACCAGCAGCTATAGTTTCATGCGGCCCATTGTCATCAACCACAACCTGGTGCCGAATACTGATCAGACGAGCTTCCCGTTCCTGTTCAATACAACCGACCCGCTGTTCGCGACAACCGCCAACGGTGGCCACATGACCAACCTGAAAGCCTGGGATCTGACCTTCACCTCCGATCCTGCGGGGCAGAATCCGCTGAATTACGAACTTGAAGAGTACGATCCCGTCGCCGGTACGGTGACCGCCTGGATCGGGATTCCCAGCGTGTCGCACACCTCCGACACGGTTATCTATATGTTCTATGGGAATTCGAGTATCACGGCTCCGCAGCAACACCCCACCACTGTCTGGGACAGCAATTATCAGACCGTCTTCCATATGGCAAATGCGGGATTGGGGACCGCGCTCGATTCCACAGCGAACGGATTTAACGGGACCGCGCTGGGAGTAGTTTCTACACCTGGCGAAATCGACGGAGCCGCCTACATTAGTGGCTATGGCGGCGGGCAGATCACGAGCAATTACGTTCAGAATGCGGCAACAGCCTACACGGTGGAGGCTTGGGTCAACACAACTGATCAGTATTTTGCGGCCCTCAAGTCGAACCAACAAACAAGCAACGATCATTCGCTTACATTGGCACTCGATGGTTATGGCGGATGCGGACCCGGCCGTGGATGCGGCGTCCTAGGCCACGCGACGAATCCAATCGGTGAGCTTCTTTTCGGTGATCAGGGTGCGGGCGATTTCATCGGCGTTGAAAGTACCACGCCCGTCAATGACGGCAATTGGCATCACGTTGTCGGCGCCTTCTCTGCGCCTTCCGGGGCAAGCATCGCACCCAGCCAATTCTCGATCTACGTCGACGGCGTGCCGGTATCAGCGCCGGTATCCCTTTCGTCCGGTTCCGATACATCACCGTTGGCAGCTGCCAGCGATATGTACATGATCGGCACTTCGAACTTCTGGACAGGTGGCGCAATCGACGAATTCCGAGTCTCGACCATCGCGCGCTCTCCCGATTGGATCGCAACGGAGTATGTGAATCAAAGCTCGCCGTCTACCTTCTATCAGCTCTATCCCGAGAATCCACAGAGCGTTGTTCCGTCTTCGGCGACGCTCTACGCAGCACAGTCAGAACAATTCACGTCCCTGAACGCGTGCGTGGCGGCGGTCACGTGGTCGATGCCTGCAGGATCCCCGGGTGCCTTGTCGACAGGTGGTCTCTACACGGCGCCGCCAAGTATTGCCACGCCACAGTCGATCACAGTAACCGCAACGAGCTTGAGCAGCGGAACTACGAGCGGCACAGCAACCGTTTCACTCCTCCCCGCCATCACGATCGGCGTTGCTCCCGCTTCGATCACACTCTTGTCCGGCCAGACGCAGCAGTTCACAGCGACTGTTGCAAATGCCAGCAACTCCGCGGTGTTGTGGTCGTTGAGCTCTACTGGCACCGGAAGCATCGGCTCCACAGGGCTCTTCTCGGCCCCGGCCATCATCCAACAGGCTACGACCCTTATTGTCACAGCCACTCTCGAAGCCAATCCCTCAATCTCAGCCTCTGCTACCGTCACCTTGCTGCCAACCGTCACCATCTCGATTACGCCCACGACCGGACTTCTCGCCGCAAGCCAAAACCTGCAATTCTCTGCGACCGTTTTCGCTCCTACACTTCAGTGCAACAGTCCGTCTTGCGTGGCTTGGTCCATCAGTCCGGCGTCATTGGGTTCCATTACGAATGGCTTCTTCGGCGGTTTTTACACTGCACCGGCAAATATTGCTCCCGGCCAAACTGTCACGGTCACCGGCACCATCACTGTCGACGGAGTTACCGAGAGCTCCACCGCAACCGTGACTCTGATTCCAAACTCGCCGACGATCGCCGTCGAGCCCGCATCGGTCACGCTCACTGGAGGGCAATCTGAGCAGTACTACGCTTCCATCGCCAACCTCACCAACAATGCGGTCACTTGGACCATGAGCCCAACAGGCACGGGGACGCTCAGTGCCGCCGGACTGTATACGGCGCCACCGGTACTCAACTCCCAGCAGGTCATCACCATCACCGCAACGAGCCAAGCTGAGCCATCCCTCACTGCTTCAGCAGTTCTTACGCTCCAGCCTGCACAATGTGCCGCGAAGGCATACAGTTATGTGCGGTCGATCGTCATCGATCACACCAAGGTTCCGAGCACAGATCAGGTCAACTTCCCGTTCTACTTCGCGGTGACCGATCCGCTATTGGCCTCCACCTCCAATGGCGGGCACATGGCTAGTCCGAACGGATACGACATCGAATTCAGTTCCGATCCCTCTGGCCAGCAGATTCTCAGCTACGAAATTGAGCGGTACAACCCAGTGACTGGACAGATCGCAGCCTGGGTGCAGGTTCCTGCCTTGTCGCATATGCAAGAAACGGTTATCTACATGTTCTACGGCAACTCGACCATCACGGGTTCGCAACAGAATCCAGCGGGTGTGTGGGAGAGCAAGTACGCTGCCGTCTATCAATTCGAGAATCTGCAGGCCGTCGGTAATTTCCAGAGCGGCACTTTGCTCGACACGACGGCGAATGGCAACAACGCAACCTACAACGACGTCCAGAACACTTCCGGTCAACCGGGTGGTGCCGGCATCTTCGACGGAGCGACCAGTTACGCCGTGCTTCCCACGAGCGATTTTGCCTCATTCCCGTACTCCAGTGTGTCGGCTCCGGATTTCAATGCAACCTTCGGCGTGTGGTTTAAGACCTCATCTTCCGGTGTGATCCTTGGTCAGGTGGGATCGCAGGTTTCAGCTGAAAATCCCGATTCGAGTTCGAATCCAGGGGTATATACGCCCGCACTATACGTTGATAACAACGGCGATCTGAGGGCAACCTTCTTCAGTTTGCAGAATGCGCAGCAGATCGTCTCGTCCACGGCTTTGAACGACAACAATTGGCATCATGCCGTCCTTACCTTCGACACCAATGCTGTGCAAAACTCCGTGGGGATTGGTGGCTCGGTATCCTCCACGACCAGCGGTATCGAGACCCTCTATGTCGATGGAAGTGTAGTCGGCTCACAGACCGCCGCGATGCCCAGCGGAAGCTACTCCGCATACTCTTACTATCTCGGCGACGGTTACGTCGGCCCCTACGGCAGCAGGATTGGCCGGCTACGGATGTCACCTCCAGTAACAATGGGTGGCTTTACTTCAATGGCTTACTTGATGAAATCGAAGTTTCGTCCATCGCGCGGTCAAGCGGATGGGTGCAGGCGGAGTACAACAATCAGAGCTCGCCGTCCACGTTCTTCGCCTTCAGTCCAGAAGCCGATTCAAGCGGCAGTCTGAACCCGCTCGCCGTCACGCTGTATCAATCCCAAAGCCAGCAGTTCACCGTTCTAGAAACCGGCTCCTGCAATGCAGGCGGAGCCACGTGGTCCATGCCATCCGGCAGTCCAGGCACGCTCAGCCCTTCGGGTCTATACACTTCACCGGCAACGATTAACACGCAGCAGAATGTGACGATCACTGCGAGCACGCTTGGAACAGGCTCCACGCCCCTCACAGCTTCAATCACGCTCATGCCGCCTGTGGCCATGACCGTTTCGCCCGGTTCGTCTACGCTTCCAGCGGGTGGAACGGAACAGTTGACGGCCCGCGTAACCAACACCACCAACACAGCTGTCAGCTGGTCAATTGATCCCGCCGGAACGGGCACAGTGAGCCCCAGCGGTCTCTTTACTGCGCCTGCAACGCTCAACGGCCAGCAAACCGTCAGTGTCATCGCCACCAGTCAGGCGGATCCAACGCAGTCGGCATCGGCCACGGTTTTGGTCGTTCCGAACACTTCGACCGGCCCTGCAATCGCGGTCAACCCTCCGGCAGTGACACTTTCCGCTGGTCAAGCGGAACAGTTCAATGCAACCGTGACGAACGCCGGCAGTACATCAGTCACTTGGTCGATCAGTCCGTCAGGAACGGGAGTCATCTCTGATTCAGGGCTCTACACTGCCCCTGAAACGATCGCATCCCAGGAAACAGTTACGATCACTGCGACAAGCCAGACCAATCCGGCCCTTTCCGCTTCGGCCATGGTCACGCTCACTGCAACTCAGTGTGCCTCGACTGGATACGGGTATCAGCGCGTCGTCGTAATCGATCACACCAAGGTTTACAACACAGACCAGATCAACTTCCCGTTCCTGTTCAACACCACCGATCCCGACCTGGCCACAGTGGGCAATGGCGGACATGTGACCAATTCCAACGGCTACGACATCATCTTTAGCACGGATCCGAACGGACAAACCCGACTCGATTTCGAGATTGAGCAGTACAATCCTGCGACTGGCCAAGTAGTGGCTTGGATCCGGATTCCAACTCTCTCACATACTTCCGACACGATCATTTATGTCTTTTACGGAAATCCGTCGATCACCGTGTCGCAAGCCAACCCTTCCGGCGTTTGGGACAGCAACTATCAAGCGGTCTACCATCTCGGCAACCTGCCAGCCACTGACATTGCATCCGACTCGACGAATTACGCCAACAACGCGCCGTTTACCAACTTCACGGCAAGCCCAGGTCTGATCGACGGAGCTGCAAGCCTCGATGGCATTTCAAGCTTCCTGCAAATACCATCGACTGCATTCCCGTCGTATCCGATTAGTGTCATTCCCAGCTCCTTCCCGACGAGTGCCTCCGGCAACGGCAACTCGTTCTCCGCAACCTTCGGGATTTGGTTCAAGACCACCGGATGGGGCGGCCTCCTCGATCAAACTTCGGGTGAAGGTTGTGAAGATACGTTCCTGTGCGCGCTCCTATTGACGCCCGAACAGCCAGGCGAGGTTCCATTTGGCAGCTGGGCTGGACTGCTCGATATTAACTTCAACGGGCAACTAACCAGTCGAGGAGCTACGACTACCCAAACCTACAACGACAACAACTGGCACTATGCAGTTGTCACCTACCAGAACGGCGTCGGTAACCTCTATGCCGACGGCCAGCCTGTTGGAAGCGGTCAATCATCGACGTTCGGCTATAGCCCGACTTACGCCTATTTCGTAGGCACTGCCGACGTTGAAACGGACGACTCCACTCTCGATTCGCAGCCATGGAAATACCTGCCCGGGCAGGTCGATGAGATCAACGTGTCGAGCATCGCGCGTTCCGGCGATTGGACCCAGACCCAATACAACAACCAGAGCTCGCCATCCACTTTCTACACGTTCTATTCACCAAATGCGGTCCAGGTTGCGCCCTCATCGATCAGCCTCTACGCCTCGCAAAGCGAGCAGTTCGCGGTTCCCGCTACATGCGACGCGACCATTACATGGTCGTTGCCGGCTGGTTCTCCCGGCACACTAACAGCCGGCGGCCTTTACACGGCACCGTCAGCAATCTCGACACAGCAGAGCGTGACCGTCAGCGCAACAAGCCAATCCAACAATTCCAGTCTCGGCTCGGCTCAAGTCACGCTTCTGCCCGCTCCACGGCCGCTTACACTTGTGGCATCCAGCCCGTCGCCTTATCAAGTAGGCGCAACGCATTCCTTCACGGCTACGCTGCTCGACCTACAGAACAATCCGCTCAGTGGAGTCGCAATCAACTTCACCGTGGCGGGCCCGAACGAATCCGTCGGCGCCGCAACGACTAACGCCAGTGGCACAGCTTCGTTCACCTACACTGGCGCCAATAGCGGAACCGACACCGTGCAGGCGACCGCAAGCGTTGACGGATCGCTTATCGCATCCAATTCGCTCACCGCAGCATGGCTGACTCCACCTCCGGCGCAGGTGCCAACCCTCACGCTGCTGCCACAGCCAAACCCGGGACGCGGAGCGCTCGTAGGAGCATTCACTGACAATAATGGTGACGTCATCGAACCCATTGTCGTCGGCACTGCAGTGCGAACGTTCATCACGCCAACAGGAGCCACGCGCCTTCAGTTGGGCATCAACAGCACTTACTACGCGAACAATGGCGGTTCAGGTTTTGTTGTCCTGGTGAACGGGGTTAAATCTACGGTTCCACCAAAAGCCATGCCATGGAACTGGCAGACCGGAGGCCTCAATAACAACTATCAATATGGAGTCAACGACGGCTCCGATCCGGTTGTGGCTGCAGCGAGCCTCACAGCGGGCCAGCCTGTCACCGTCGCCTATCAGAGGGGAACCGTTTCGTCCGATTACCCCATCAATCCACTTGTAAACGCCAACGGAGAATCGGACTTTGTTACCGGCACGCAGGAGTTCCAGGGCGCCTACTTCCCGACGCTCTACACGACCGGAACGAATTATCCGCAGAACCAGCCGATCTCTGAATTCGCGGTAGCGACTGACTCGACCGGCGCGCCGATTGCGAACGCTCAAGTGACGCTCAGCGTGTCTGGAGCGAATCCCGGCCAGTACCAGGCCACAACAGATACGACTGGAACTGCTTCGTTCCTCTATACGGGCCAGTACGCCGGCAATGACAGCCTGCAGGCACAGGCGACGGTTACCGGACAGGGAACCCTTAGCTCCGCGCAGACCGCAATTGACTGGATCAACTATCCTACGCCGCCCACGGTGGGCTCGCTCTCGCTTAATTTCATCAACAACTCAGGCAGCGCCCAGAACTTCTCCGCATTTGCCAAAGATGCATCGGGCAACGTGCTTACGAATGTGAATGTGGGCCTGTATGTCACCGGGGTCGATAATTTCCAGACTTCGACGTCAACGAATAACATCGGACAAGCCTATTTCAGTTACAACCATTCTCAATCCGGGAACTACAGCGTCTTCGCCGTGGATACGGTGGATAGAAATGTCATCGTCACATCGCCATATACCGGCTCATGGACGACTCCGCCTGGATCATCGAGCACCACCGCTGGCACGATCACGATCGGCATCTCTGCCAACACCACCGTCACCATGCCGCATGCTCTTCAACTTAATGGGACAGTGACAGACAGCTCCGGACAGACCCCATCAATAATCTGGAATGAGGTGACGGGGCCTGGAACTGTCACCTTCGCCAACCCCAATCAATCGGTTACAACAGCCACTTTTAGTGAGGTCGGCACATATGTCGTGCAGCTCGCGGCCGCCGATTCGGTGAACTCCGGATCAGTGCAGTTCACGGTGACCGTCAATGCTCCCTCTGTCGCTTCGCAATCCCAAGGTTGGATCGGATCGCCCATCTATGGTTCGGCTGTCTCAGGCGTCGTACCCATCACGCTTGCACCCGGGGTCACTATTGCGAATGGCACGCTTTCTTACATGCCGACAAATAACGTCAACAGCGTGAGCGTTCTGAATGCAAACGTGTTGGGAACAGGCCAGATTGGCGCCTTCGACGCTACATCGCTTGCAAACGGCTCTTACTGGATCCAGATGCAGGCGACGGACACGAATGGCAATCAGTCATACAGCCTTGTTCTGGTCACCGTCACCGGCAACTACAAGCCGGGCCGCGTGACCACAACGGTTACCGACCTGGTCGTGCCCGCCACGGGCCTGCCCATCCAGATCCAGCGCACCTACGACAGCCTCAATGCCGGTACCGTGGGCGATTTCGGCTACGGATGGAATCTCGGCATCAATGTCGATCTCAGCGTCGACCCCAGCGGCAATGTTACCTTCACACTCGGCGGGCAACGCAGGACCTTCTATCTCACCCCGCAAGCGCCTCCTTGCACCATCGCAGGCTGCCTGTTCCCGTATTATTTTGTGGCCTTCACGCCGGAGCCGGGCTTGCATGGAACGCTTACCGATTCCTCGCAGGGCTGCCCGCTTGACCTCGTGATGCCCTACGGCTCGCTGTGGGAGTGCTATGGCGGCACTGGTCAATATGAGCCGCCCGGCTACATCTACACCGACCCGACCGGCACGCAATATAACATCAGCGCGAGTGGCGCTTTGCAATCCGTCACGGACCGCAATAGCAACGGCTTCACCATTACGCCCAACGGCATCACCAGCACGACGGGCCTCAATGTGCCCTTCGTGCGGGATAGCCAGGGCCGCATTGCGCAGATCACCGATCCGCAGGGCAATGTGTACCTCTACGGCTACGACGTGAGCGGCAATTTGGCGACGGTGAACTATCCGAACACGCCCCACCCGAGCACCTATACCTACAACTCAAATCATCTCTACTTGAGCGGCACGGATTTCCGCAACGATCCACTTCCCGTGACGACGTACTATGACAGCACAAACGACGATGGCAACTCCTCGCTCGACGGGCGCGTGGCCAGCGTCACCGACGGCCTTGGTGAGACGACCAGCTATGCTTACAATCTCTCGACCAACACGATCACGACCACTTATCCTCCAATTGCGAACGGCAACGTCGGCCACAGCACCATGGTCTACGACAGCCTGGGTGATTTGATCAGCTCGACCGACCCGCTGAACCTCACGACCACCAACACCTTTGACATCAACCAGGATCTGCTCTCGACGACCGATCCGCTGGGCCACACCACAAGCTATAGCTACGACGCGAATGGCAATAAAACATCACAAACCTACCCGGCAACGGCCACCACAACCAACACGACCAGTACCACGAACTACAACCAGTACAGTGAGCCAAATTCGACCACAGACGAGCTGGGCAACGTGCGCACGTTCAACTACGACGCCAACTACAACCCGGCGAGCGTGACCGATAGCCTGGGAACCGTGGCGAGTTTCCAATTTAATGCCAATGGAACGCTTGCCGCCGGAGCAACCGGCTACGACATCACCCAGGCGCCCTCCCGCGCCTCGCAGTTCACTTACGACGCTGATGGCGACTTGACCGGCAAAACCGATGCGCTGGGCCGCACCATATCGTATACCTACAATTCGCTCGGCCAGAAGATCACCATGACTGAGCCGGTCCCAGCCGGAAGCTCGGCCGCCGCGGCCACCACCACCTACACCTACGACGCATTCGGCAACGTCACCCAGACCCAGGCGCCGCTCGGCCGCATCACCAACTCGCAATACGATGGCAACGGCAACAAGACTTCTGATACCGATGCGCGCTCGAACACCACGCAGTACCAGTACGACAATCTCAACCGGCTCGTCGAGACCGACTACCCCGACGGCACCAAAGCGACCAAGACCTACGACTTCCGCAACAACGTGGTCACCGAAACCGACCAGGGCGGGCACATCACGCTGCACCAGTACGACATCTCCGGCCGGCAGGTCGCGGTCACTATGGCCTACGGCACGGCGAATGCTACGACCACAACCTACGCCTACGACAACGCCGGGCGAAGGACAAGCGAAACCGACGCCCTTGGTCACGTTACGAATTACACCTATGACGCGGCAGGCAACCTGCTCTCCGTCGCCGGTGTCGCGGGCAACTTCAGCTATGCTTACGACAACGCGCGCAACGAGATTTCGATGACCGACGGCGACGGGAACACCACGCAGTATCAGTACGACGCTCGCAAGCGGTTGATAGTGACCACCTATCCCGACCAGACGACGAGTTCCGACGTTTACGATGGCGCGGGCAATGTGATCTCGACGACAGATCAGGCCGGCAACCAGATCCAGTACACCTATGATGCGGCCAATGAACTGACGAGCGCGATCCAGGTTGACAGCCCGAACTCTCCAGCCAACACCAACGTCTATGGATACGATGTGGACGGCAACGTCATTACTTTGGATGACGCTAATTCCCATACCACCGCGAAGAGCTTCGACCTGCTCAACGAGCCGATCGCGACGACTTTGCCAGACGGCACGCTGACCGAGAGCCGCACTTACGATCAGAACGGCAATCTCGCCACGGTGACGCATTTCAACGGCGCCATCACAACCTACACCTACGATCAGCTCAACCGGCTCCTCTCGCGCGCGACGCCGGGCGAGACAACGGTGAGCCACACCTACACGCCTACAGGCAAGTACGGAACCACCACCGACGCGAGCGGCACCACGACGTATACGTACGACACTGTGGACCGCATCACCGCCAAGGCCACGCCGGAAGGGACGCTGAACTACACCTACGACGCAGCGGGGCATGTGGCTTCGATTCAGTCTTCCAACGCGAGCGGCGCAAACGTCGGCTACACCTACGACGACCTGAACCGCCTGAGCACGGTCGTCGACAACCGCCTCGGTTCGACCACCAGCTACAGCTACGACACGGCCAACAACCTGGCTACGGTGACGTATCCCAACGGCGTGCAGTCGACATTCACCTTCGACACGTTGAACCGCATCGCAGGTCTCAATTCGCAGCCGGCCAGCTATTCCTACCAGCGCGGACCCACGGGCAATCTCACCGGCGCGACGGAACTGAACGGACGTACGGAGAGTTGGAGCTATGACGGAATCTACCGATTGACCAACGAGACCATCAGCCTCGATCCGAGCCATGCCAACGGCACTGTGATATACGGGCTGGACCCGGTGGGCAACAGGCTCACGGAGGCTTCGTCGCTCGCGGACGTTCCGTCGGGAAGCTTCGGGTACAACGCTGACGACGAGCTTTCCTCAGAAAGTTACGATCTGAACGGGAACGTAATCGCGTCGGGGCGCAAGACGTTTACCTACGACTCTCAAAACGAGTTGGTTTCGATGAATGGAAGCGGGACGGCAGTCGTCGTCGTCTACGACGGCTTCGGCAACCGAGTCTCGAAGACGGTGAATGGGGTGACGACGAAGTATCTCGTGGAAGATGATGTGAACCCGACCGGGCGCCCGCAGGTCTTCGATGAATTGACCAATGGTCTGGTCACCCGCACTTATACTTACGGCCTACAACGGATTGACGAAGAGCAGATCGTCAGCAATCAATGGAGGCCGAGCTTCTACGGCTACGACGGTGGGGGCAATGTGCGTCAGTTGACGAATGCGGTTGGTGCAATCACCGACACCTTCGAATACGATGCGTTTGGCAACGAGGTCAATCACACCGGCACGACGGCCAACAACTATCTTTACCGCGGCGAGCAGTTCGACCCGGACCTCGACCTCTACTACCTGCGCGCCAGATACTACAACCCGCTTGCCGGCCGGTTCACGGGTGTCGACCCGCTCACGGATCAAGGCGAGAAACGCTATGAATACGCCGACGCTGATCCGGTAGATGGTCAAGACCCCACCGGGACAGAAGATTTGACCGAGTACCGGCCGCTAATGGCAGGCAGCCCTCCAAAACTACCAATTCGTTTCCCCACTTGGTGTGAAGGCAACTCCACGGCCGCTAATCTTCCCGGATGCGGCGGCAAAGGCGCCCGGCCCGCGCCCCCACCCGCACCCCCGCCGCCTCCATGCTGCTTCGCTCAACTTAAGTACCGGGCCGTGATGGCTGGCAGGAACCACGCTTTCTGGTACGTCACAGACGCTTCGGGAGAAAACCACATAGTCGACGCTGGTCCTGCTGACCCTGGCTGTTCCCCCTGGCATCGATGTGGCTTACTTATTGATTGGCCGCCCTTTGGCCCCAACGTGGGGCATTACCCCGAGGATGTTCCGGGCGACGCTACCGCATGGAACGCACCGCAGTCGAGTAATCTATGTAATCAAGTGGCCGGGTTGTTAACGTCTGCAACTAACTGGAATTCGCAGCATACAAACACATGGTACAAGATCAATGGATCGCCGAATAGCAACACCTTCGCGCACGAACTTGCAAACGATGTGGGATTCACAAACGTAACGGCACC
Organism: Terriglobales bacterium; assembly: GCA_050012595.1. Lineage (GTDB taxonomy): Bacteria > Acidobacteriota > Terriglobia > Terriglobales > Acidobacteriaceae > Acidiflorens. The sequence continues at coordinate 59,784 of JBEKGW010000030.1, read as the reverse complement.
ACCAAGCGCCCCTGGATGGTGAAAGAGACGGAGTCGTCTTGGAATTGCGGAGGGTCAATGCGTAAAGACGTGCTTTTGGTGCCCCTGACCTTTATAGGTACAGCACTTTGCTGGTGGCCGGTGTGCATGGAGCCAGGTCTTGATCTTCCCTGGTGGCTTCCGTTAGCATTTGTCGCGCTTTTGACTGGCTTACCAACTATATTGTCAAGCGGGCGGTGGCTGCGCTTTCTGGTCGCTTCTACAGTTGGTTCGCTTTCCGGATTGTGCAGCGGCACCTTGTTGTGGCCGACTGAGGACGTGATTGGTCGAGGATATGTCGGATACTTCATCGTTCCGGCAGCGGCGATTTCAGTTCTTGTGTCGCTTGTCGCGAGTCTAGCCATGCGCAAGCTGTCGGCGACGAATGAAAAGCGGCGATCTGCCATCTGGATTTTGTTTGTGTGCAGCATTGCATTCGGTCCTGTTGCTATTTTGCTTACATCACCACTTGTTGCTCGGAGGATAGAGCGTAATGAAATGAGCGCTGCAGAGCGGTTCGAGTCATTGAGCAATGCCGCTCAGCAGACTAGGCAAAGAGCTGTTGATCCAGAGCTCATCTGTGATGGGCAGGAATTAGAAGCGAACTATTCCGGTCCGCCTTTCAGCGAAAATGACTGGCAACATATTGTCGGGAACTATGTGAAAGAGGATGGTTATGCATTTGGGATGTGGTGTCACCAGACCGGGAGTGGTGGATATACGATTGACGCATACCCGGTGAGGCCAAAAGTGGACGGTGTGCGTCAATTCTGCGCCGACGAGTCAGGGAGGGCAGGTTGCGGCATGGCATGGAATGGCACACGGAACGCCTGCCTGCCTTGCACCAAATAGACCGCTGCCGATTGCGTTCGGGAATTCGGCGCCGGATCGTGACTTACGACAGAGTCTACCTGTCCCTCGCCAAAATTCCATTCGGGCGCAAAATAGGCTGCGCAAACTGTTGAGACGAGCGGATGAGCTTGCGAATGGGTGGCCCTGCGAGGGCGAGAGGGAAGCGGAAGCTGGATTGACCGCGAGAAGTATTGTTGTGGGCACACTTCAGCGTCGAGCGCCGAAGCCTCGGTACCTGCTCTTCCCTGCGACGGTCAGAACTTGCGCAACCGCAGAACTTCAAGCCGCGGGGTCGTAGCGATGATGCATGCCGCCGAGCCGTGGCATCGAGACAACCTTTCTGCCGGGATCTTTTTCCACCGCGGCCCTACGGCCCGCCGGAGTTTGCTTGCCCAGGCCAAGGTGCGTTCGGTCGTCATGGTAGTAGCGGATGTATTCGGACATCAGCCTCATCAAATGACGCTCATTGAGCACGATCACATGATCGAGCAGGTCACGACGACACGAGCCTACGAATCGCTCGGCAATCCCGTTTTGCCACGGACTGCGTAAACAGGTTCGCTTCGGTTGGATGCCGAAGCTCTTTATCGTACCGACAACTTCGTCGTTGAAATTCGCGCCACGATCAAAGATCAGATGGCGAGGCGCGGAGTCGTAAGGGAATGTCTCGCGCAATTGTTGCGACACCCAGGCGCTCGTCGGATGCCTGGTCACGTTGAACTGCAAAATACGACGCCGGTCATGTGTTATGACGAAGAAGCAGTACAGGACGCCAAAAGTAAGCGTCGGAACGGTAAAGAAGTCCATCGCTGCGATGGCCTCGCGATGGTTGCTCAGGAATGCCGCCCATTGCTTCGCCGGCTCGGGATTCCTCGGCGCTTTCCTCATCCAGCGCAGCACGGTTCGCTCGGAGATGTCGAAGCCGAGCATCTTGAGTTCGCCGTGAATACGCGGCGCGCCCCAGGCTGGATTCTCCGCGACCATGCGGAAGATCAGTGCGCGCAGTTCCCTGCTTGTCGGTCTTCTTCCCACACAGGTGCGCTTGCGCGAAATCCATTTCCAATAAACCTTGAATCCCGCCCGATGCCAGCGGACGACCGTCTCCGGTTGGACGATAAGGAGCGACTGCTTCCAGCCTGTCCAGAATCGACGGAGGCCAATCCAAAACAGCCGATCCGGCACTGTCAGGCGCGGATGAGGATGCAGGCGTGTCAGAACGGCAAGCTGTTGCCGCAGGGCCAGGTTTTCGAGGAGAAGATTGCGGCGGGACCGGAAGAAGCGCGCGGCTAAGGCCGGCAGAAGCCTCAACAAACGAAGCATATCCATCCAGTATCAGACTTGACGCCTTTCCGCTTGCCCGGTATGCCATAAATAGCATAGGATGAAATTGGATGAAAGCGACCGCCAAGCCTGTGCCGAAACCGTTGGTCTGGATCGCGAATTCGCTTGAGGCCGTACGGGGATTTCCAGAGGAAGTGAAAGATGAGGTTGGCGCGGCTCTCTTTCATGCGCAGTTGGGCGGCAAGCACGTGAAGGCAAAGCCACTGCGGCATATCGGACCCGGGGTTCTAGAGGTTGTTTCCGATCACCGAGGCGATACCTATCGCGCCGTGTATATCGTAAGGCTGGCGGGCCGAGTGTATGTCCTTCATGCCTTTCAGAAGAAATCGAAGAGCGGTATCGCAACGCCGAAAGCCGAGATCGACCTAGTGAAGCAACGGCTCAAGCGCGCGATTGAATTGCATACCATTTGGGAGCAAGAAAAACATGACTAAACGAGATTATGTGGAAAGTAGCGGCAACGTCTTCGCCGATCTGGGATTCGCAAATGCGGACGAGATGCTTGCCAAAGCTGAGTTGGCGATCAAGATCGCGGAGATTCTTCGACAGCGCCGCTTGACGCAGGTGCAGGCAGCCGCAGTGCTGGGCGTGGATCAGCCGAAGGTTTCAGCGCTCATCCGAGGCCGTCTGTCTGGATTTTCGATCGAGAGGCTGCTGCGCTTCTTGCTGCGCCTGGGAACCGATGTATCGATCACCATCAAACCTCATTCGCGGCGGCGGCCAAAACCACGCGCAAGGACTGCAAGACGCGCCGCAAGATTTCCAGCAGAGGGAGTTCTGACTGTAGAAGAATTTGTAGCGGGAAAAGCCTCCAAGAGCCGCAAAAAACAGCAGCGCGCCGCATGATCGGCGCAACACGTTCCATTAAAAGCAGCTGGGAACTAACAATTTCAAAAGCTTTCAATAGCTCGCTGAAACTGGTTCGGGACCAGAGGTGCAGGTCAAGGGGTTCGGCCGACGCGGAATAGGTGATGAAATGTCGGCGAGTTTAAAGTTTAACGAATCAATTTGCTTCACGTGGATGGCGATCGGGGCCGCGGCATTTGCCTAAAATCGCTCTCCTGACTGAATTGGGATCGAAGTCAAGCTGATGTACGATGTTGTTGTTCTGCTCGGATCCGATCGGCGGAACACACGAGTTGCTTCCGTGCGGGCTGCTTCGAGGTGATCTCGTGAAACTGTTCAACAAGAACAACTCGAAGTACTACTGGTATGACTTCACGGTCCGCGGCGAGCGCTACCGCGGGTCCACCAAAGAAACCAGCGAAACGAGAGCGCAAAAGGCTGCTGCTCTCAAACTCGCTGCCGCTATTAAGGGCAGCAACCCGCTCGACAGGAAGCCGCCCACGCTTCGTGAATACTCGAAGGATTTCCTTCAATGGGTTGAAACGGGACGGCTCGAGTCCGACAGCCGCCGCTATTACAGAAACGGCTGGCGGCTGTTGGAGAAGACGAAAATCGCCGGAATGTGCATGGATCAGATCACCAAAGACGAGGTCGAGAAGCTCAAGTTTGCCGGATCGGCCTCGAACGGCAACAACGCCCTGCGGACGCTGCGGAGGATGTACTCCAAAGCCAAGGAGGACAAGCTGGTCTTTGAGGCTCCCGACTTTGCGCTCTTCAAGGAACACGGCCGGTCGCTCCGCCTCAACGACGAAGCAGAAAGGAGGCTGTCAGCGGTGGCCGACCAGCCGCTGAAGGACATCATTGTGGTGATGCGCGACACCGGAATGCGCAACGCACGCGAACTCTATTGCATGCGGGTGGAGAACGTGGACTTCGATGCCGGGACGATCTTCACCCCTGATAGCAAGACGGAGTCAGGCCGCCGATTTATCCCTATGAGCAGTCGCGTGATGCAGATTCTCGCGGCGCGCTGTGAGGGACGGAGCGAGGGCTGGGTGTGGATGTCGCGTTATAAGGGAAAGCACATTGGGGAAGGGATGGTATACCGGCAATGGGCGCGGGCGAGGCAAGTCGCGGGGTTACCGCGCGAACTCGTCCTCTACTGTGCGCGCCACGACTTCGGCAGCTTCGTGTTGGCGAAGACCGGAAATCTGAAAGCTGTTATGAACGCAATGGGCCACGGCGACGTGAGAAGCGCCATGATCTACCAGCACCCGGAAGGGGAAATCATTCGCAACGCGTTAAACGCACGGCACATTTCGCGGCCCACCGTGTCCAACGACAACCAGGCAAGTGCTTGAACCTAATTTGGATTGGTCCCCAAACAGCCTTTCGAGCGTGCTGATGCCGGATCAGTAGCCGCAATTCTGTCCCCACCGATGCTTGGACGCTACGGCGTTTGTCAGGACCGATCCTCGAGCAGCAGGCCATCACTCTACCAGTCTGTCGCATTCTCCCTTGTACAGGACGTGCTGGGCACTCCATGGACAGCAAGAGCGAACACGCAGTTTTGGCCAATGTCTTAATAGAACTAGCTCCGAGCTTAGCGGTTGGCCAAGATGGACCGGCAGCCCCGCGACCATCAAATCCCTACCAGGGACTTTGGAGTCCACGGAGCTTCCATCCACATAGTGCAGCCGGTACCGCTTTCCTGCATTCAGCCCGGCAAGAACAAATCGATGCTCCGGTTGGTTTTCAATTGAGCCTCTGAAAGCGAAAACCACGCCATTCTTCCGGACCGCATCCCAATTCTCCATGCCGTCCCAACGAACCCCGTCAGGCCGTTCAGAGACGTGATACAGCGGTGGCCAATTACTGTAGCAGAGCAATGGCCTCGTCAGGGTGGTCGCGCTCCATGTACATGTGCGCTTTGGCAAGGGTGTCTTCTGCCGTCGGAGGCGTTTGAGCTCCAAAAAATGAAATCGAGAGAAGCAGAAACATGGAAGGAAGAAGAAGCTTCATGGTGAAACAGCATACTGCGATTGGCTGGCACTGTGCAGTGCTAGAATTCCGGGCAAGATGAGGAATCGAACGTCAGCGTGCATCTTACTGCTCTTTTGTGCCTTCACTCTCAGTGCACAAACTCCCTCAGTGGCCGTGCCCAGGCAGCTCGCGCAACCCTCTGTGCCGCATTTTCGAGACGTTTCGGCCGAGGTAGGACTTCGCACTCTTCCTCACACGAATCTCGACAGGCGCTACGTGATCGAAACAATGAGCGGCGGAGGAGTTGCCTTTCTGGATTGCGATAACAACGGCAAATTGGACATTGCCGTGGTTAACGATTCCTCAATCGACCGCTATCTTGCTGGCGGCGATCCCATGATCACGCTTTACCGGGAGGACGGCAACGGGAACACACTGCACTTCACTGACGTCACCGCAGCCGCGGGGTTGACAACCAAGGGCTGGGCCACCGGGATTGCCATCGCCGATTACGACAACGACGGCCTTCCTGATATTTATGTCACCGGCTACGGCCACAATGTGCTCTATCACAATCTAGGCGGCTGCAAATTCGCCGACGTCACGGCAAAGGCGGGCGTTGCCGGCGGAGGCTTTAGCGTCGGAGCCGCCTGGGCCGACTACGACCGTGACGGATTTGTGGATCTTTACGTTGCCCGCTATGTTTCCACCGATCCCCGGCATCTTCCCGACCCTCAAACGACGGTATACAAGAACGCACTCGCCGAACTGCCAAATAAGATGCCCGGCGAAACCAACCTCCTCTACCGCAATCGGGGCGACGGAACCTTCGAAGAGGTCGCGGCGAAAGCCGGTGTCCAGAACACACAGAAGGCGCACGGCATGGGAATCTGTTGGGGAGATTTCGACGGCGATGGATGGCCCGATCTCTTTGTCACCAACGATGCATACAGCAATTTTCTGTTTCACAACAAAAGGGTCGGAACCTTTGAGGATATCGGCATCTATTCAGGCACCGCCTTCGGGGAAATGGGGCAAACCTACGGCAACATGGCATGCGATTTTGCTGACCTCGACCACAACGGCAGGTTCGACCTGTTCGTGACCCGTTATGCCGACCAGCCGGCCAGCCTCTACATCAACGACGGCCACAACCAGTTTCACGATGTTGCCGATCGCGCCGGAATCGCCGCTCTCACTTCACCGCTCGTCAAGTGGGGAGCAAACTTCGCAGACTTCGACAACAGCGGCTGGCAGGATCTTTTCATGGCCTCGGGGAACTTCTCGACTTTGCTCGATGGGGTGCCCGGTGAACCGCCTTTTGTCGAGCCGATCGAGCTTTTCCTCAATGAGACGAACGGCAAATTCCGCGAGGTTGCTGCCGCTACTGGCTTAAATGCAGGCCCGTTGAAATCCCGGCGGGGAACAGCCTTGGGAGATGTCAATAACGACGGACGGCTCGACATCCTCGTCTTCAACGTCGGCGCTCCACCCTCGCTTTTTCTCAACGAAACCAGGAATGACAACCACTGGATCACGCTGCACCTGGTGGGCACGAAGAGTAACCGGATGGCGATCGGCGCCCGAGTGACCGTCACGACCGGCGACGTCAAGCAAGTGGATGAAGTCCGCGCAGGAGGAAGCTATCTCTCCACCAGCGACCCGCGCCTCCACTTTGGACTCGGCTCGGCTGCCTCCTTCGACCGCATCGAAGTCCTTTGGCCCAGCGGCTTGCTCGAACAATTCTCCGGAGGCCCTGGCGATCGATTTGTATCTTTGGTGGAAGGGAGTGGCACCGCGCTGCCCTCAGGCCAGGCTCCTCCGAAGAAGAAGTAAGATCGCCAGAGTCAAGATTCCGCTAAGGGAATGTGAAGTCATTGCTCAGCGTGCGACCCGGCAGTGCTGGCCTTGAAGCTTCCAGCACGCACGCGTTGGTCGCGAAATGCCTGATCGCGTTGCGCCTCGACAAGCGAACTGGTGAGTTCGGCCTCTTTTTCAGCTTCGGCGTGAAGGCCCAGCCGTGCATAGATGCGACTCAGCTGGTAGTGTGCGGGCGCGAATTCGGGACGGAGGGCAATCACGTGTTCGAAAGCCTTTCGCGCTTCTTGCCAGTCCTGCAGGGACTCAAACAACTTTCCCAGTTCGAATTGCGGATCAGGAGAGTGCGGATCCAAGCTTGCTGCATTCTCAAGGGCGGCGCGAGCATCATCGTATCGTCCCAAACGGTTGGCCAGCATTCCGAAGTAGTACTCGAGGAGATAATGCCCAGGGCTCGTCCGTCGCGCCGACTCGAGGATCTTGATTGCCTCTGCGTCGTTGCCCTGCCGGGCGTACGTCTGCGCCAGTCCGACATAAGCAACATCCAATTCAGGGTGATGGGCGAGGGCGGCGTGAAATGCGTCGCGGGCGGCGTCATAGTTGCCTTTGATCATCTCGATTGCGCCAAGCCTCAATTCGAGCGGCGCAGTTTCTGCCGTCTTGCCCAACCCGTTCTCGATCACCTGAACCGCCTCGTCGTAGCGATCGGTGTCCATGAGCAGGCGCGTGTAATCGAGTGCATGATCGGGATTAGAGGGGTCTGCCGCAGCTGCAGCGCGATACGCGTCCAACGCTTCAGGCATCTTCTGCTGTGCTTCAAAGGCTGAGCCGAGAAACATCAGAATGTCTGCATTGTCGGGCTGCTCACTGTGCAACGCCGACAAGATTGTTGAGGCCTCCGCGGGCAGGTTGCCGTAAAGCAATGCCAGTGCGAGATTAAAGCGATTCTGCCAGGCAGGATGAGCGGCTGCTATGCGCCGGAAGCAGTCAATGGCCTGGGGCCAGGCTCCCTGCTCCGCGAAGAGGACTGCCAGTTTATATGCACGATCAGGCGGAAGATTGCCGCCCTGCTCCAGGAGATCAATTCGAGCCGCCGCTTCGGCAATATGTCCAGTCCGAATCTCCGCGCCGGCCAGGCTCGCTGCAGCTTCCGGATCGTTATCACTGAGTTTCCCCGACAGGGATGCTTGTTCGATCGCGTCGGTATCCTTACCAGTGGCTAGATCAAGTGACATCAGATAGTAGTGTGCGAACTGGTCCTTGGGGTCAAGGCGCGATGCTTCGCGCAGTTCGGCTGAGGCGCCCGAATAATCTCCGGCATTGAGAAGATTGACGCCCAGGTTGCGGTGCGGTGCAGCCTGCGACGGATCGAGGTGAATCGCGGCACGGTAATCGGCGTTTGCCTTCTCGATCAATCCGAGATTCGTTTCGGTAATGCCGAGAAGATTGTCAATCGTCGTACTACGCGGCGAGATTCTGTGTGCCTCTTCGAGCTTCACCAGGGCTTCTTTGAAGCGGGACTCCCGCATTAGACTCACGGCCTCGTCAAGGGCTGAGTTCTGCGCGACCAGAGGTGCAGAGAATGCAAAAAAGACAATAAAAGCGCGCCAGTTCATGGTTTCCCCGTTGGTTCGAGGGTGGCTTGGGAAGCGACGCCGTCTTTTTCTTCCTTGATGGCGCTAACTTGCGCGAAGGCCTGAAGCGCTTGCGCGGTTTTGCCCTCGGACCGCAGAACCATGCCGAGTTGGTAGTGGACCGCGCCATCGCTGTCGTGAGCCAGGGCGCGCCTTAGCACTGCTTCGGCCTTGGCGTAATCCCTTTCGTTCGCATACGCCTTACCCAATTGCGCGTAGGCGGGCCACAAGTCAGGACTCCTGCTAAGTGCCGATTCAAGATGCGGAATGGCCTCGCGGGCGCGGCCCTCTGCGACCAGAACGGAGCCAAGTTCTGCATTGGCTTCGGCATTGCCGGGATCCAGTTCCAGCTCGCGCGTCAGTTCCGGCAGCGCGTGGTCCGCATCCGCATGCTTCCAGTAGAGATGTCCGAGCCAGAAATGAACTCCCGGAAGATCGGGGCGGGCGGCGGCAACGAGCAGGTACTCATCGATTGCCTTCTTGTCTTCATCGTGGTCAGCGTAAAGCTGCCCGAGCAACTGGTGAACGTGGTATGAGTCAGGCGCGACTGCGACCAGCCTGAAGATTTGCCGCATGGACAAGTAGCGGCGCGTCAGCAGCAAATCATACCGCGCGGCGAGGTCTGCCGGATGAGCTGTCACCCAGCGTTCGAGCGCATCCTCCGCCTGCTCATAATCATGTTGGTGAAAACCGATCAAGGCGCGATCGAGAGCATCGCCAGCCGGTGCTGGAGCAGGTTTGGAGACCGCGATCTGCTGGTAGGCCTGCGCGGCGGCATCTCGATCTCCAGCTTGCCCATACAATGCCGCCAGGACCGCAAACTTCGCGGGCGTTGTCGATGGGTCTGCTTCAAGCTGCGCTGCCGATTCCCGGCAGGATCGTATCAGTTGCGCGTCCGGACCCTTGGGATCGGCTTGCTCGATTTCATCTTCCAGCGGAAGGCCCAGTGCATCGAGAGCTTCGCTGCGGTCGATGACGAGCGCGTGCTCGATTCGCGTAAGACCATCGGCCGGGCGATGCAAAAGAATCAGAATCTCCCCGCTGCGCGCAAGTACCGCCGCGGAATGCGGTTGAATGGCCGCGGCTTGATCCAGGAGCTCGAGCGCATCGGAGAACCTGGCCTGCCTGAAAAACACGTTGGCGAGCTCCAGGCGCGCATCTACGGAGCGAGGATCTCTTTGAATAGCGCGGCGCAAATGGCCTTCGGCCTTTGTCCAATCCCGCTCTTGGGCGTAGATATCGGCGTAGATGCGATCGGAAAGCGCCGTTCCCCTTGAAGCTTCAAGTAGTTCGCCAGTTTGCTGATGTACCGCCTTGCCATAGGCTTCGCCGGCCGAGAACAGAAAGTCGGGGTCGTCAGGGAATTGCGCGGCGGCCGTGCGCAGTTGGACCAAGGCCGCATCCATCTGCCCCGCATCCCAGAGCGCTGTCCCCAGCCAGCTTTGGGCTAACTTCTCTTTCGGATCGAGTCGCACCGCTTCGCGCAAGTACGCCACGCCCTGCGACGGGTGGTTCAGTCTCACTTCGTCAATTCCCAGCCAGAGGCTTACTCCGCGCATTCCGGGCCTCAACTTGCCCGCCATAGCCAAAGCTCGCGCGGAATCGCCGAATCTTGCCTGAGCGTAGTAAACCAGCCCAATGTTTGCGTACACCTCGGGTAAACCGGGCTGGAGCCGCAGAACTTCCTTGTATTCACCGACTGCATCATCAAGCCGGCCCTGCTGCTGTGCCTGCTGAGCAGCGAGAAAGTGTTCCTGAACTTGATCCTGGATTTGTGAATTGGCAACCTGCGCGGTGCCGATTGACGAGAGCACGCATGCAATCTGAATCACTAAAGCGAAAACCAGAAATCGCCGGCCGCGGATGCGAAACATGGATTGATAGTAGTTTATCTTCACGTCGCTGAATGTCATTGCGTGACCCGGTGCGGGGTTTTTTTCTAATGGACCGATCATCATGCTGTCTGGTTTGTGTAGCGCGCAAAGTGCAACTCTCCCGGACCTCGTTGAAGAGGTCCGGGAGAATTGGGTTGTTTTCAAACGTCGGACGTAACAGGGCTGGTTTGCCCGGCGGCGTCAGAAGGTGACTCGCAAATCGCCCTGGATGTTTCTCGGGCCATAGGCAAGGCCCGTGCCCTCCCCTTCGCCTGAGGTTGCGCAGCTTTGACTCGAGGTGGGGGCACAAGTGATTGACGTGTCAAAGCCGGTGAAGCGGTGCCGGTTGAACACATCGAAGAACTCCACGCGGAAGTCGATGTGGACCCGTTCGGTAAACATGGGGATGGCCTTAGCGACGTTGAAGTCCTCGCTCGTGTTGAAGAGTTCGCGTTCGCCGAGGACTTTGGGCGCGTCGCCAAAGGTGAAGTTGGGGGCGGGCGTAAACGCCGCTGGGTTGAATCGGAGGCTTTTCCCATAGACGAATTTGCTGTTACTGCTGACACCATTCGGATTCACCCCCGGAACGATGTTGGGACGGCTGGATGAACCGGTTGCGCCCTCGCCGCCGGCGAAGATGCCCGAGGTCCAGCCCGGTGAGGTTACGCTGAGTGGAGTGCCGCTTTGATACTTCTGGACGGCGGCAATTTTCCATCCACCGGCCAGCACGTTAACAACCCCACCCTGATTGGCAAAATGCTTGCCTTTTCCGAAAGGCAGATCGTAAGTCCAGGCCAGGACGACGCGCTGCGGGATGTCAAACTGGCTGAGGGCCTTCTCGGCCTTCAGATTGTAGGTGTTCAGCGCGCCGGAATTGTCGTTACCCTCCCAGGCGGCCTCGGTCGGATACTCCGAGTCGGCATTGGTGATGTTCTTCGACCAACTGTAGCTGGCCAACACTGTCAGCCCGGCGCTGGTACGCTTGGTTACCTGAGCCTGCATGGCGTCGTAAGTGTAATCGCCGAAGGGATCGTCCATGGTCGCTGAATCCACCGTGACGGTTCCATACTGCGGGAAAGGACGCAGGGCCTGAGAGACGGTGCCGCTGAACCCGGCATAGGGCGCTGCGACCAAGGACTGGCCCGCGCAAGCCGGGCTTGTCGCCTGGTTGGCAATGTTGACTTGAAGACATGCGCCTCGCGCCTGGTTCACGGGATTTCCCTGATTGGGGTCATGCAGGAATGCCTGCAAGTGGTCGCCATGAGCGCCGACGTAAGCCACGTCCACAATGGTCTGGAAGGGCAGCTGCCGCTGCACATCGAGGGTCCAGTTTTGGATGGTCCCGGGGCGGTCGACCTTCGACTCGAGGAAGAGGGCATTGTTCTGCCCGTTCATGACCGTGGGGTCGATGAAGGGCGGCAAGTTGCCGGGATAGGCGGTGATCTGCGAGAGCACAACGGCCGGGGTCTGAATACTGGCCGGGGTGGGGTACGTGTAGCTGCCGGAGAAGCCCTGGCTGTCGTCCTCGGCGAAGCCTCCGATGCGCTGGGTGGAGTAGTAAATGCCGTAGCCGGCGCGAATGACAGTTTTGGGATCAACCGAATAGGAGAGGCCCACGCGCGGACCGAAGGCCTTTTTGAAGATCGACTGCGGAGAGTTCCCGCCGAGGCGTCCCGTGCCGCTGCCTTCAAAGACATATGCTCCGGGAAGGCCGCCCGCCCCCGGGTTCGCCAGGGTTGGATCCACATAGGACATTTCGTCATGCGCCTCGGTCACCGGGATTGGCATGTCGTAACGCAGGCCCAGGTTGACGGTGAGCTTGTTGTCGACCTTCCAGTCGTCGGCGGCAAAGACGGCAAAATACTTGACGCGGAATCCATTTACCTGCGGGATGTCAATATACGCCTGGGAGGCTGCGCCGCGATAGAAGCTGGCGAAGCCAAAGCCTGAGTTGCCGTCAGTCGGAGTGCTGGTGGGACCCGGGCTGAAGGTGAACTGGCCGGCGCTGCCGGTCAGGATGCCGAGGTTGAACTGCGCGGCGCGAAATTCGCCGCCGAACCTGAAGCTGTGACGGCCCTTCTGCCACGAGACCGCGTCGTCATATTGAAATACGTTGTCATAGAAGATGCTTTGGCCATCGCTGGGGCTGTTGATGCCATTGCCGGGGTAGTTGTAGGTGAATTTAGGGAAAACCGCGTCGCCTACGCCCTTGAGCCCGAACTTGGTTGCCCAGTTGCCGCCAAATCCGCCCTCGCCCGAGGTTTCAAGGCGACGGCGGCGCGTGAAGCCGGCGTTGAAGTGGTTGAGCATGGTGGACGAGATGAAGTAGTCGTAGCCCAGACGCACATATTTGTTGCCCTGGATGTTGCCTCCGGTGTAAAGCGACCCCAGGCTTTGGGTGCTGACGTAAGGCATGTTGCCGGTGAAGTAACTGCCTGTGATCTTGTTGCGCGTGCCGATGTTCTGGTCCATGCGGATGGACCACATGTCGGCTTGCTCGTGGTTGGAGCTAACGTCACTGATGTTGAAGTAAGGGCCGGTGGCGCTGGCGGGGGCGGAGGGCATGACCTTGGAGGCGGCGGCAAAGACCGGATCCGGGGCCTCGGTGATTTTGTTGTTCGGATAAGCTATGCAAGCCTTTCCCTGATTGGCTCCAGTGCAGGTCGAGTAATCGTAAAGGATGTGCGCCGGGAAGGTCTGGCCGTTGACGGTCATAGGGGTTAGAAGTGCCGAGAAGTCGCCGCCGAGCATGGCCTGGGTGGGGGCCGACAGAAGCGAGGTGCCTCCGTTCTCTTGCCGGAAGCCCTCGTAATTGAAGAAGAAGAAGGTCTTGTCTTTGCCGTTGTAAAGCCAGGGAACGCGCACCGGCCCGCCGACGCTTGCGCCGAAGTCGTTCTGGGTGTCGATCGGCTTCGTGTCTACGATCTTGCCGGCTTCCGCGTTAGCGAAGTCGTTGGTCCAGCTGTTGGCATCCAGGACGCGGTTCTTGAGCAAGTCGTAAGCCGAGCCGTGATAGTCGTTCGTTCCTTGCTTGGAGACGAGATTGACCACGCCGCCGCTGGCGCTTCCAAACTGGGCGTCGAAGGTGTTGGTCATGACCTTGAACTCTGAGACGGCCTCGACGCTGAAGTTATATGTGACCTGCATGTTGGCCGAGGCGAGCTCGGTGGTGGCGCCGTCGAGCAAAATGTCGCCGCCGCCCTGTTGTCCGCCGCTGAGCTTAAAGGCTCCAGCGGGTGGCGAGGAGGGGTTGTTGGACATAGTGCCGGCGAATCCGGGCGAGAGTGCTGCAAACTCGAGCGGGTCGCGGATCTCACCGCCGAAGGGCAGCGGAAGCGATTCCAGTACCTGAGGCGACATCGTGTAGCCGACATCGGAGGATTCGGACTCCAGGTGCGAGGCGTCGCTCATGATAGTTACGCTCTCCTTAGCCGCACCCACTTTCAAAACGACATCGACAGAGGCCTCGCTACCAACCTCCACGATGATGCCGCTCTGGATGTAGGACTCGAACCCTGAAGAAGTTACGGTCAGGGTGTAAGTCCCGGGTGGAAGCTCGGAAAAGTTGAACAGGCCATCGGCGGTCGCGTTCATGTCGTAAGAGCTGCCCGTGTTTGATTCTTTCAGCTCGATCGATGCCCCTGCCACGACTGCGCCGGTTGCGTCCTTGACCGAGCCAGCTAAAGTGCCTCTGCCTGCTTGAGCTAAGCAGGGGATACCGGCCGACAGCCAGAATGCTGCCAGCAGTGCGGCCGCGAAGCACCACGTTCTTTGCGCGGTTAGACTGCGGTTGGTCATTGCATTTCTCCTTTTCAAGTTGCTTCAAGCCTCCGAAGTTCGAGTGGCCAGGTTTAAGGCGGAGGAGGTGGTTCCCGCCTTATCCAGATCCCGGGAAATCCGGGCGTTTACCCAGATCGATAGCATTTGCAGCAGTGCAATCACGGGGAGCGCGTACTTGAGTGCTGCAATTCCCGATCCCCAATGCGCGATTGCCAGGAATAGCCCGCATCCCAGGGCTCTTCCTGTAAACAAGCCGAATTCATGATTGAAAATGTAGGCGTAGCTGTTGCGTCCCTCGATTTGCGAGACCGTATCGACCACCTGCAACTGGATGGGGAAATAGGCGAGGTCGAGCATCGGCTTCGCCAGCAAAAGGCAGGCAATGAAAATGAGTACGCCTAACGCGCTAAAGAGCAGTGCGTTGGTCACCGCTCCCAGGAGGAAGAGCGACAGCCCGACTGCAAAAATGATCTTGCGATGCCGCGGTGCGGTGAGGCGGCCGGCCGCATAGAGCACGCACGCGGAGAAAACGCCGCCAACCGCTTGCACGGCCCCCAACGTTCCTTCCTGCCCCACCAGGAGCATGATGAGCGTGGCGGGCGCTGTGACGATGTAGCCCTGAGCGAGTCCCTTCAGCAGCGCAAGCGCGAGCATGCGCCACCACAGCGGATGGAAATGGAAGTAGACAAACCTCGTATGCCGGGGCATGCGGAATGTGCCGCGCTCCAGGATTGCGGCGGCCGCGATGGTCAGAACAAAGACCACCATCGCAATCACGCGATAGGCGCGGTTGGCCACTCCGCCGAGCCACCCGTAAAGGGCCGTACCGCTGATGAACCATCCGATGAGCGCCGGAACAACAACGGCGTTCAAGGTCGCCACGAAGTTTTCCACGCCATAGAAGTAATTGCGATTGTCATCGTTGGTGGCCATCAGCGCCAGGAAGCCCCGGTTGGCCCAGAAGATGCCCGTCGCGAGGCCCATCGTCAATCCCAGGATGGCGATGCCAAGCCGACTCAGGATCCCCAATTCCATCATGAGCATCATGGCGATCCCGGAAAGCACCATTCCCACCGCGTACAAATGCTTTGAGCTGACCCGGCCCAGGAGCTTCCCATTGATAAAGAAGGCCAGCGGCGTGGCTGAATAAATCGACAGTTGATACGCAACCACCTTGTCGACGGCCCTGGAGTTTCGCATCACGTATGCTGCGACAAAAATCTCAATCACTGGCAAAACCAGCGCATAGGTCATGTTCGAGACCATGAGCACGCGCATGGAGTGCGGACAGGCGAAAAAGACAGCAACTTCTTTGCGAATGCCGTTCACGCCTTAGCCCCCTCCGCCAACGCCAGCCCGGCAAGGATGCTCTCAACGGAAAACGTCGCCGCGCAGATCACGCTGTCGGCAGCGCCGTAGTAAAGCGTCAGGCGGTCTCCGTTCACGATGTGCCCGTTGGTAAAGATCACGTGCCCAAAGAATCCCTCCTGCTCGTATGGCTCCAGAGGTTCCATGATCGGCGCCTCTGAACGCGCCAGAACCTTCCACGGTTCGTTCAGGTCGAGAAGTAACGCGCCCAGGCAATAGCGGTTGTCTTTCGTGGCGCCGTGATAAATCTCCAGCCACCCCTCTGCGGTTCGGATCGGTGAGGCTCCGGCTCCCACGCGTGCGCTGTCCCAGTAGCCTTGCCGGGTGTGGGCCAAACAGCGGTGATGGCCCCAATGAACGAGGTCGGGGGACTCTGCCAGCCAGATGTAGTTGCCGCCCAGCTCGGGACTGCTGGGCCGGTGCAGGGCGTAGTATTTGCCCCCGATCCGCTCTTCGAAGAGCGCGCAATCCTTGTTGTGAGGTGGAAAGATCATGCCTTCGTGCACGAATTCCTTCCAATCGCGGGTCGTCCTCAGGCCCACCCCTACGCCATGCCTGGAAACCTGGGTATAGGTCAGATAAAAGGTCGCGTCGATCTTCGCCACCCGGCAGTCCTCGATGCCGAAGGTCTCCAATTCGCCCGTTCCGGTCAGGGGCCTGCAGGGTTCCGCTTCGGAGAAGTCGATTCCGTCGTCGCTCGACAACAAGCGCAGATGGGAGAGCGTCGTGAGGTAGTCCTGACCTTCAAAACTGATAACGCGGGGATCGCTCAAATCGAGTCGCGGATCGCTGGAATCGAATTCCAGGATTTCCACCTGACCGTGGGGTGTAAGGACGGGCAAAGATGTCTTGCCCGGCGTTTGTTTTGGACGCTCAGCCACGCGGACGATCAGCCAGGTCTTGCCCTCGAACTCGAACACTCCCGGATTGAGCAGACAGGTTACCTCCATTCCCGCCAGACTGGGGCGCAGGTCCTCCGGCCGCAGGATGGGGTTCTTTTCAGAGCGATCTGCCAGGTCGTGTCTCATTCACCCTTTTTGAAGCCGTAGTTGGAAACGCCTCTAAAATCATGGGTTACGCGAGGAGGAAGCATACAGGCATTGCGACCGCGTATAAGCCTCAGGGATTGGCCGCAAATCAACCAAAAGGATGAGGGAGCGCCTACGCGTTTGAAAAGGTACTCACGCCGAAAAACAATGAAAATCAATGCGATCTACATGTGAATCGCAATTTACTGCAGGCGCGGGAATGGTGGATTTCCTTCGGGTAGTTTCCAGGCTCTTCCCAGTTACGTCCTCTTTTTCATACAGATAAACGCCGTGCTATCATTCATTCGCCCCGTCAGGGGGAGGCTCTGCGCACTGCAGAGGACGGGATGGGACGAGGGCGATGGAAGGTGAACAGGAACTTAAGGCGGATGCCCGCTGGCAGTTGATCGAGAGAATTACAGCCAGCCCTGCGTTCCAAAAATCGGCGCGCATCCGGGAACTTCTGCGGTATATGGCCGAAAGAACGCTTCACGACCAGGCGCAGGACCTCACCGAGCACCGCATCGGAAGCGCCGTATTCGGCAAACCGCAAGACTATAGTGTGGTCGAGGACAGTTCGGTTCGCGTGCACGTACGCCAGTTGCGTCTGCGCTTACACGAGTACTTTGATGGCGACGGCCGCAATGAAACGCTCGTGGTTGAGATTCCCAAGGGGTCCTATACCACCGTTTTTCGGGCGGTAGACCAGTCGGCGCCGGCAAAGGATTCCACGACGACTCGCTTCAGTCTGCTGCATGGTGTGGTTCCCTGGACTCTGGCCGCGCTGTTTCTGGGCACCACCATTGCTGCGTGGTTCTTTCATCATAGACAGAGCCCGCAGCCCCAGGCTCCGTGGCCACTATCCTCGCTGTTCAGGCCGGGAAGTGCGCCTGTTCAGGTTGTAGTCGCCGACGCCAACTATGGCATGACGCGTCTTCTCGATGAGCGGCCTCTCACGCTGGATACCTATCTTGCTCCTTCCTACCGTAGCGGCCAGGATCTATTAAATGCCCACCCCACCGAACGAGAGACCCGGATGATGAAGTACTTATCGGGGTCGTTACTTACGTCGTATGCCGACGTTGTCGTGGTCAGCAACCTTCTCCGCATATGCGGGAGCGAAGGTGATCGCCTGGTAATTCGTTCAGCTCGGGAACTACGGCCACGTGACCTGCAGGAGGGCAGCTATGTTTTCGTCGGTAGCCCCAGCTCTAACCCCTGGGTCTTCTACTTTCAGGACAAGCTGAATTTCCAGGAACGCGAAGGTGTAGTGGGCGAGAGCCTCAAGTTCTTTCAGAATCTTCATCCGAAGCCAGGCGAAGAAGAAAAGTATCTCGGATTGAGCTTTACAGGAAGTTCAGGGGAGGACTACGCCACCATCTCGTTGCTCCCCGTACCTGATGGACAAGGAAGTGTACTGATCCTGCAAGGCCTACAGCAGGAAGGCACCGAAGCGGCAGGAATCTTTTTGGCTGACGCTGGAAATCGCCAAAAGCTCGCTCAGGCCCTGGGAATTACAAGTTCGACACCGCAGCCGGTCTAT
Source organism: Terriglobales bacterium (assembly GCA_050012595.1). Classification (GTDB taxonomy): domain Bacteria; phylum Acidobacteriota; class Terriglobia; order Terriglobales; family Acidobacteriaceae; genus Acidiflorens. The sequence goes on along the minus strand of JBEKGW010000030.1, from coordinate 41,699 downwards.
TTTGAAGCCCTCATCCGGACGCAGGCTGTTGCCGGCGCACCCGACGCGACCTACATCGTGGCCACTCGCTTGATCCAGAAGTGAGGTGCGCCTCAGTCACTTGACAATTTCGCTCACTTTCGCTCAGACTCGCATTTCGTGAACCTCCGTAATGCTTCTGCAATATCACGAATGATTCCCCATGGCGATTGAGCCGGCGCAGTTACTTCGCAATTCTACGCTTGACTGCATTCCGCAGCGGGTTGCGCGTCCTCGCTACGACCGCAGCCTCACGCGTCCCGCGCTCGCACATATCGGAGTGGGCGGATTCAATCGGTCCCACCTTTGTGTTTATCTCGATGACTTGCTCTCGAGCGGAGCATCAGAGCACTGGGGCGAGTTCGGCATCGGCCTGCTCCCACCTGACAAGCACGTCCACGATGCGCTGGCAACTCAGGATTTCCTGTATGGCGTACTGGAGCTCGAAAGCGACAGGGGAAACTATCGCGTGATTGGCTCTCTCGTCGGACACCTCTTCGCGCCCGAAACCACAGCCGGCGTTCTGGAACGTCTCTCTTCGCCCGATTGCCTGATCGTTTCGCTTACCGTCACCGAAGGCGGATATTTCCTCGAAGATGGAACCGGTCGATTCCTAAGCGAACACCCGGACGTCCAGCACGATCTGGCGCATCCTGATTCACCGCGAACCTGGCTTGGTTTCGTCGCCGAAGCGGCCCATCGACGCATACAGCTCGGCCATGCGCCCTTCACCCTGCTGTCCTGCGATAATGTGCAGTCAAATGGCGCGACAGCCCGGAAGGCACTTCTCGCCTTTGCGGATGAGAGGAGCGCGGAAATGCGCCGCTGGATTGAAAGCAACGTCACGTTTCCCAACAGCATGGTCGATCGCATCACTCCGAAGACGACAGAGGCCCATCGCGAGTTGGTTGCAAGGAAGTTCGGGGTACACGACCTGTCGCCGGTTGTTTGCGAGAGTTTTCGGCAATGGGTGCTCGAAGACGATTTCGCGTCTGGACGTCCCGCATGGGAGTTGGCCGGCGCGCAGATCACGACCAACGTCGCGCCGTACGAAGAGACCAAGATGCGGCTGCTCAACGGCGGCCATTCCTCGATCGGCTACCCAGCGGACCTGCTCGGCTACTCCTACATCTCCGAAGCGTTGGGCGATCCGCTCCTCAAACAGTTGCTGATTGAATTCATGGCCGAAGTCCGGCAGACGCTCGAACAGCTTCCCGGGATTGATTTGGATTCTTATTCCGCAACTATCGTGAAACGCTTTTCCAATCCGGCAATTCGCGACCAGGTTTCGCGCATTTGCTCCAACGGCTGCGCCAAGATCGCGCGCTTTATTCTGCCTTCGCTCAAGGCCCTGCTCAAGGCCGGCATTCGTCCGCGGATGATCCCTCTTGTACTCGCCTGCTGGCTGCACTATGCTGCCATCCGCGATCGCGAGACTCCCTCAACCATCGACGACCCCGCGATCGAATCGCTGCGGCCCTTCCTCGCTTCAGGCGGATCGGACGCGGCGCTCGCTCTATCCACACGCACGCTCTTCGGCGGGTTGGCGGTCGCTCATCCGAGCATCGTTAGCGAAGTGCAGCACCAACTCAATCAATTGCGGAGTCACGGCGCGCGGGCCACGCTCGCGGCAACTCTTGGACAGAACCATTCATGATGTCGGACGACATTTTCGCGCCACCTCTCGCCAGGCCGTCACTCCCTGAGCGCCTCGGCATGCACCCAGAGATGGTGATCGGCTATTTTGGGTTGCTGCTGTTCATGATCGGTGACGGCGTGGAAGCGGGCTTTCTGTCGCCGATGCTCATCGATCTTCACTTCACACCATCCCAGGTAGCCATCGTATTCACCGCTTACGGAATCGCCGCGGCGCTGGCCTCGTGGCTCAGCGGCGCCTTGTCTGACATCTTCGGTCCCAAGAAAGTGATGTGGGCCGGGTATCTTATCTGGCTTGCTTTCGAAATGCCCTTCCTGACCCTCGGCATCGCCCATGCAAGTTACTTCGCCATCCTAGCCAGCTATGCGTTGCGCGGTTTTGGCTATCCCCTGTTCGCCTACGGGTTCCTGGTGTGGATCACTGCGGTAACTCCAGAGCGCTACATGGGGACTGCGGTGGGGTGGTTCTGGTCGGCCCGGACCGGCGGACTGCCCACGCTGGGAGCGCTATTCGCCAGTTACTCCGTTCCCTGGGCAGGCGCATACAAGACGCTTTGGATCTCCGTCGCCATGGTGTTGGCGGGCGGGCTCATCACCCTGCTCGGGGTGCGCGAGAAGCGCGGAATGGTACCTCTCTCAAGGACTGGCCACAATCCGGTCAGGCTGCTCTTGTCCAGCGTCTCCGTCGTATGGAGGCATCCCAAGGTGGGCCTCGGAGGCATTGTTGCCACTATCACGACCACATCGGAGTTCGGATTCCTGGTCTTTCTTCCCATCTTCTTCACTCGCGTGGTTGGCTTCACGCTCCAGCAGTGGCTGCAGATCCTGAGCATCATGTTCGCCACCAATGTTGTCGCCAATCTCATCTGGGGCTGGGTCGGCGATCGCATCGGCTGGCGCCGCACCATCACGTTCATCGGCGCGTGCGGATGCGCCGTCACCACGCTGGGCTTGTATTACGTGCCGCACGCATTTGGGGCGAACTACGCGCTTGCGGTTGCCGCCGGCATGGCCTATGGCACGACCCTAGCCGGGTTTGTTCCCATCGGCGCCATCATGGCCACGCTGGCCCCTGAGTCACGCGGCGCGGCCATGTCCATCATGAACCTTGGCTCGGGTATGAGCACCTTCATTGGCCCGGCGGTTGCCGGCGTGTTTTTGCCCGTGCTGGGCGTCTCTGGCGTCATCTGGATCTTTGCGTTCATGTACCTTGTCGCGGCGGTGATCAGCTATACGCTGCGGCTTCCTGGAGTGAGAGCACTGCGGTAGTGCCATGCGATTCACATGTAATGCGGTTGTTGGCTAATGATAAGCCGTGTTAGGCCCTTGCCACCCCGTGCATCGGCATGAACAATGGGTTTTGCTCAAATACCCCTTTCTGCGCTGCCCCCGGAGCGCCGCATGTGTGCTGTGAACATGTGCAACTTTAGAGGAGATGAAATGGCCGTACAAACGCCGCAATCCGCCATAGAGCGGTGGCAGATCAGCCGCAGAAAGTTCCTTGCCGGTGTGGCGGCAGCGGGTCTCGCCAGCTTTACGCGAACCATGTTCTCCATGCCGGCGGAGCCCGCCGGATGGCGCGGATTGCCGCCACGACCGGACCAGAAGCCGCTGGATTTTGGCGAGATGGCCGACGCGTTTGATTCCTACGTCATGGACCCCGCACACGGAGTAAACCTCCGCGACAAGACTGGCCGCCAGTATTTTGCTTCAGCGCTTGAGACCACCGACGAGGGCGGGTTGACATGCTACGGGCCCGTGGCCATGGGAAAGGAACTGCGGGGCAGCGGCCTTGATGAACTCGCGCGCTCGCTGAAGGCCTACTTCAGCGAACCGTATGGGCTGTTCCTCGACGGCCCGGGGAAGACCCTGTGCGAGTACTGGTACCTGATGAATGTGAACTCGCTGGCCTTCGCGCTTATTCAAACGCGTTTCGCGCACGACCCCGAGTGGCTTGCCCGGGTTGAGCGCTCTGCCGCGAGTCTGAGACAAATGGCGCATCAGATTGGATACGACTTCAACGGCCAGGGTTACGACTACGCTGCGGGCAAGCCATTTACCCGGCAGAATATTTACCGTCAACCCGATGCAGTGGGCGGCTACAGCTACGTCATGCTGCTGGCGTGGAGGATCACCGGCAAGGAGTACTGTCTTGCCGAGGCCAAGACGGCAATTGATCGCTACACGGCATTCCAAAAGAATCCGTGGTACGAGATTCCCTCCGGCGCAATGGCCGTGCTGGCTGCCGCACGCCTCGAGGCAATGGGCTACCCCGCCGACACCCGAAAGGCGCTCGGATTCGTGCTCGATGCGAAGATTGGGCTCATGGCCACCGGCAAATGGGGATCGGTGCCGGTCGACGGCCTGATGGCGGGATTCTGCACCGAACCTCCAGGCCAGGCTTACAGCATGGAGTCGATGGTCACCTTCCCGTATCTCATGCCGGCGTTGCGATTCCGCCCGGACCTGGCCGGCGAGGTGGCACGGTACGCCTTGAATGCCGCTGCGAACCTGCGTTGGTTCTACCCTGCGTACCTTCCCCGGGAGAATCAGAGCCGCCCCGATCTGACTCCATCGGTTCCCTACGAACGGCTGAACCGTGAAGCCCACGGAAAAACGCCCTACGCGGAAGGTGACTTTGCGGGCCATCGTTCTGTATACGGCGGTGCATACGTGATGTGGCTCGACAAGATGGTCAAGCCGCTAGGTCACCCCTCGCTCCTTCAGTGGGATTTGACCAGGACGAATTTTCTTGATCGCGGCGTTCCACCGACGTTTCTTTACTACAATCCGTTTTCGACGGCGAAAAGCATCACCGTCGAGGCGGCGGGCCAGGTGCGCGATCTGGCGCGCGACCGAATCCTGCCGGCTCATCAAAGCCGGGTCGAGCTGAAGCTCGGCCCTGAGGAAGCTCGCGTGATTGAGATCCTGCATTAAACTTGTCCACCGGGAGTTCGCATGAACCGCCTCCATGTTCTGAAGATTGTGAAGAGCTTCACCATCGCTACTGCATTTGCACTTTGCGCCGTCCTTTCGTCCGCTCAGGCAAAGCTCGATGAAAACGTCAGTTTGAGTCTGGACAAGGGCTGGGAATTCCGGCAAGTCACCCCGGAAGAGCAGGACGATGGCGGATGGCTTCCTGCTACCGTGCCGGGAGACGTTCATCTCGATCTGCTGGCGAACAAGAAGATCCCGGATCCTTTCTACCGCGATAACGAAGCCGAGCTGCAATGGATTGAGAACGCGAGTTGGGAGTACCGCGTGAGCTTCGACGTCGCTCCCGAGGTTTTGGCCCGATCCAACGTCGATCTGGTTTTTGATGGGATCGATGCGGCGGCACAGATCTTCGTCAATGACGCACCAGTGCTTGACGCGAACAATATGTTTCGTATCTGGCGCGTGCCGGTGAGGGCGCACTTGCACACCGGAAGGAACCTCTTGCGCGTCGCCTTCCCCTCGCCGATCAGAGCCGCCGAGCAGGTGGCCACCGGCGATCCGTTCCGCTTGCAATCGAAGACCGCGGACAAAACCTATATCCGCAAAGCTGCCTATGAGTACGGCTGGGATTGGGGGCCTCGCTTCGTGACCAGCGGCATCTGGCGGCCGGTCCACGTCGATGCCTGGGACAAGGTGCGCTTTGCGGATTTCGCCATTCGCCAGCGCGACGTAAGCAGCGACGTCGCCCATCTCGACGCTGAATTCGATATCGAGTCTTCCATCGAAGGCGCCACAAAACTGACCGTGCACTTTCTCGACGAGGGCAAGCCCGTCGAGCTTGATTCAACCGTGAACGTGCACGCCGGGCACAACCAGGTCGAGATTCCCATCGAGATTCAGCACCCCAGCCTCTGGTATCCTAACGGTTACGGCGAACCCTTCCTTTACCAGTTCACCGCACAGTTGAGCCAAGACGGGCATGTTGCCGCCGAGCATACCGTCAAGACCGGCCTTCGCTCTATCGAACTGCGCCGGCAACTGGATCAATGGGGCCGCTCCTTTGAATTCATCGTCAATGGCATTCCCGTCTTCGCCAAGGGCGCTGACGTCATCCCTTTCGACAGCTTTCCCAGCCGAGTAACCACGGCGGAGTATCGCCGCATCCTCGAGTCCGCACGGGATGCCAACATGAACATGATCCGCCATTGGGGCGGAGGATACTACGAAACCGACGAGTTCTACTCCATCTGCGACGAACTCGGCATCATGGTGTGGCAGGACTTCATGTTCGGCAACGATTGGCAGCCTGGCACGTATGCGTTCAAGCAGGACATTGAAGCCGAAGCCGAGGACCAGGTGCGCCGCCTGCGTAATCACCCGAGCCTCGTGCTGTGGTCCGGCAACAATGAAACCGAGATGGGATTCAACTGGCCCCCACGCAACACGCTGCCGGCAGATGTAAAGTTCCAGATGTGGCAGGATTACCTCACCGAGTTCAGCGGAATCCTGCCGCGCGTGGTTGCGCGTCTTGAGCCTGAGATACCGTACTGGCCCAGCTCGCCAAGCGCCGATTACGAGCCTCTGAGCGACCGCTTCCAATCGGGCGACGCGCACGATTGGAGCGTCTGGCATGGCCGCGCTCCGTTCAGCGAATACGAGCAGCACCATTGGCGCTTCGTCACCGAATACGGATTCCAGTCTTTCCCTGAAATGCGTACGGTGGAAAGCTTCACTCTACCCGAAGATCGTAACGGCATCTTCACCGCGGTGATGCTCGCCCACCAGAAGAACAACGAAGGCAATTCAATCATCCAGGACTACATCGCCAGGGACTACCCGAAGCCAAAAGACTTCGCGAGCTTTCTCTATGTGAGCCAGGTGCTGCAAGCTGAAGGAATCAAGATTGGAGCCGAGCACTTCCGCCGCAGCCGCCCTCAGACCATGGGCTCCATCTTCTGGCAACTCAACGACTGCTGGCCTGTGGCGTCGTGGTCGAGCATCGACTACTTCGGCCGCTGGAAGGCCCTCCAATACTATGCTCGCCGCTTTTATGCTCCCATCCTGGTCTCGCCTCATGTTGAAGACGGCGCGCTGAAGGTCTACATCGTCTCCGACAAAACGCGAGCCGAACAGGGAACGCTGCGCCTGCGACTGATGGATTTTCAGGGCAAAGTATTATTGGACAAGACGCAGAGCGTTGAGATTGCGCCGCAGTCGAGCAACGTTGCCATCGCGTGGCCGCTCGACAAACTCGCCGATGTCGGCGTTGCCGACGCCGCCCGAGTCATAGCCGTTGTCAACCTGACCGTTGACGGGGTCGAAATCTCGCGAAACCTCACCTACCTCGTCCCGGTAAAGAACGTGCAGCTCCCCCAAGCACCCCTTACTGCACAATTTTCAGGGGAGAGCGGCAGTTTCAAGATTCGCATTACGTCGCCGGTACTGGCGCGCGATGTGTATCTCTCTTTTGGGGATCTTGATGCGAAAGTTTCGGATAACTATTTTGACTTGCTTCCCGGAGAATCGGCGATGATAACCGTTACGAGTCCTACTTCGATCGAGAATTTACGAGCACAGATGAAAGTCATCTCGTTGACGGACGCATTCGGGAGCGAGAAGGAGCCGACAGCGGGGGATCGATGAGCGGGAATTCGGGCAGGTAGCTGAAGGAAGTGACTGAACTTATTGCGGAGTTGGGTTCCTATTCCTATTTGTTTATCAAGACGCTCAGCGACCACGTGATTCTGTACGCCATGAGGCAAATGGAGGGCTTCTACGACAAGGACGCTATTGTGCGCTTCTTTGAGACCGAAGGGCTCGACGGCGACGTAACCGTCGAGCTTCCTCGGCCGATTCGCGCCACTGAGTCCAATTTGCTTGAGGATGTATTTTAGGGATGGTCCAGCGAGGGCCAAACCATTCACTTTCACATGATGCCATGAGAGATCAAGACGCTAAGAGTCGCAAGGTAGTAGGACGCGCGTTTTCCGGGAATTTGAATCATTTGCCTTCAAGGCGGAGGCGGCTCTTCGACTTGCAAGAGATGAGGAAGTTCGCGTCCGGGAATTCCCGCGACTTTCAGGAGTAACGAAGGTGGCGGCTCGGTCCAGGCTAATCAGCCAAGCGTTGCCTTTGATTTGCTAAAGTCTACGATGGGGATTGATTGATCTGATCGCTCATTTCCGGCGGACTCAATGCACGAAACCGTTCTAGGTCGGAGGTCTTATTTGTTTCGTTGTCGCGGTCTTTTCCTTGTCATTCTCTTTGCGGCATTGTGCTGTCCCGTAGTTGATCGCGCACAGCAAGCGGGCATGAGCGGGGGCATTGCCTCAGGTGTAGCTGCCGCCCCCGTGTATGATGCGCAGAAGCGCCCAATCACCGCCGGCGGATTCGTCGACAAAGGGCCCGTGATCTTCGAAGACATCACAAAGCAGGCGGGCCTTGCTGGTTGGCGCCACAAGATGGGCGTTCCGGAGAAGAACTTCATTGTCGAGACCAACGGCTCCGGCGTCTGCTTGCTGGACTACGACAACGATGGCTGGCTCGACATCTACCTCGTCAATGGCTCAACATTCGATGCGCTTGACGGAAAAGAGCAGTCTCCGCACGCAGCCCTGTTCCACAACAACCACGACGGCACCTTTACCGATGTGACCGGGCAGGCCGGCGTGGCCAACGACCGCTGGGGATACGGCTGCTCGGTGGCCGACTACGACAACGACGGCTGGCCCGATCTTTTCGTGGGCAACTACGGCAAGAACCGGCTCTACCACAACAACCACGATGGAACATTCACTGACGTTGCCGAAAAAGCCGGCGTGCAACTGGGCAATTGGTCGTCGGGCTCCGCTTGGGGAGACTACGATGGTGATGGCCTGCTGGACCTGTACGTTGCCGGCTATGTGCACTTCGACCGCGACAACCTGCCCGTCGGTGGAAGCAAAGCTGTAGGCTACGCGTACTGCCAATATCGAGGTGTCTCTGTCAATTGCGGCCCGCGCGGCTTGCAAGGCGAGCCAGATCATCTCTTCCATAACAACGGCGACGGAACCTTCACCGATGTAACCGTAAAGGCGAAGGTTGAGGATAAGAATCGTTATTACGGATTCACTCCGATCTTCATTTCTCTCAGCGGGAACGGCAAGCCGGATTTAATAGTGGGCAATGACTCGGATCCCAACTACCTTTACATCAACAAGGGAGATGGGACCTTCGAGGATGACAGCTACTTGTCGGGTTTCGCACTCAACGCTGACGGCCGCGAGTTTGCCTCGATGGGCATCGCCGTGGGCGACTACGAAAACAACGGCCTGATAGATTTCTTCGTCACCGATTTCGGCGACGACTACAAGGTGCTGTTCCACAACGACGGTGACGCCAGCTTTTCCGATGTGAGCTACAAAACGGGCATCGCGCAAACCACCATCCCGTTCGTCGGGTGGGGTGATGGCTTCATCGACTACGACAATGATGGCTGGCTTGATCTGTTCATGGTCAACGGCCACGTCTACCCGCAGGTCGATCAGCACGACTGGGGCACCACATTCGCCGAGCGCCCGCTTTTGTTTCACAACGTGCCCGAGGCAAGCGGTAAAGGGCGCAGGTTTGAATACGTTCCCCCGGTGGCGGGTTCGGGGCTTGCTGTGATCACTCCAGCGCGCGGCGCGGCCTTCGGCGATCTCTTCAACGATGGCAAGATCGATGTGGTCATCAATCCCATCGATGGCCCTCCGGTTCTCCTGCGCAATGTGAATCCCGACCACCACCACTGGGTGGAGATCCAGCTTGTGGGCGGACCCAAAAGCCCTCGCGACGCGACCTGTGCCACTGCCTATCTGATCGCCAACGGCATGCGTCAACGGCAGGATGTGCTGGCCAGCGGAAGCTACATCTCCGCGAACGACCGGCGCCTTCATTTCGGTCTGGGCAACGCGACCGGCGCTGGATCTCTCGAAATTCACTGGCCGTCAGGCACCAAAGAAACCATCAAATTGCCTGCAGTGGACCGTATCTATACGATCACGGAGGGCAAGGGGATCACCGGCGCGTTATGTTCCGAAAAGCCATGCGGCGAATAGGACGCACCCTCGCAAACCACTTCTGCTGCGCTGCGGTAGCGCCCACAAAGTCGATCCGAGCAATTCCTATGCGCCAGCGACCGCGCATCGCTGCAAACGGTCGCCTCGCCAGCCACAAAAAAGATCGATCTAACTCGGCGCTGCTTGAATTGGAAACTGAAGCACCCCGCGTTTTATCAGCGAAAACATCAAGTCAATCAAAACCTGCCACTTGTCGCAAAATCAGAGGATTGGTACTGATATGTCTTAGTGCTGTATCTGGAGCGCCCCGCCACGCGACAGTGCGCAGGTGCATGGTGTTAGAGGGCGCTTCTGACACAGCGACTTGAAGGAAGCCGCCTCATGGAAGGCTATGTACTTTGAATGGGGCCGATCGGATGCAGAGGTTTGACCAAGTCGCTTCGCTGGGCACGATCTGCGGTTTCGAGGTCCTGATGAAGCGCCGTGGAGGCGCGATGAGGCATCAGGAAAGGGCTTAAAAGATAGCCGATCAAGGATCTTGAATCAGACGAGAGAAGGAATCTGCGAACGCGCCGAAGCACGGGCAGTGGCCGAGGATGTGGATAGATCTTCATGCTGCGCATCTGTCTGGTTGAGGCGGCGAGCGAGGCGGGAGTTGCGCGGCGGAGAGCCGTTCGACGATACGCATGGTTGCGACGCAGAGTGGGCAGTTCCAGAGCGAGTGAGCCTGTTCGGTGGACGGTGATGCCATCGAAGCAGTCATCTTCTCCGAGCCACTGAGGAGTTTGAAACATAGCGGCAGGAGCGTAGTGCGATTGCCGAAGTCCCTGTTTGGGCCGGGCGGAGCAATTGATGTTCTCAGGATGAAGATGTCCCAAGAGCCGTCTGTTCGTGGCAACAAGTGAGTAGGAGCGACTGTGCCATATCAGGTAATCAAGAAATGGTTGAGCTATCGTGAGACCAAGATCATCGATCGCCCCATTACGGTTGCTGAGGTGGATCATGTGCGTGATGTCGTTCGGCGGCTTGCGGCCGTCTGCTTACTTGGAGAAAAACTCGACGCGAATTGTGCAGCTGTCAAGCAAGCTGCATACGGTTGGCAGCAGACCGCTGCGGCCTCAGTGGGCACTGCGCCCGAAATCACGCTCGCCGTATTAGTCCGGATGTAAGAGGAGGGTTTCCGGATCGCGGCCGAAATAAATGTGGACCAGCCATGTGCCGGATCCGCGGCGAATGATTTGGCCAATCTTGCGTACAATTTTTGTCTCCTAAGACGGAAATGCGGCACACGTGTGGCACACGTGGCCGCTGTTTAGGGTTGGTTTTTATTGATGAATCAGCGAAGGGAAGACTGACGGGGGTTCAGTACCTGCTGTTTCCCACGGGAAGGTCACAGCCCTTACCGAAGAGGGCTACCACTTGACGGGATAGGAGACAGGGGCCGGGAAAAGTGCACCCCCCTCCGACACCATTCGGTTGTTTACCAAATAGTAATATTGCGCAGCTCAGAATGCTCAGAATATTGTTGCGCGCAACCTAACCCACAACCAGCTCAGGCGTTTCAAACAGCGCGGATTCAAACTCATTCCACGCCGACAAACGAATTCCATCCGCTTCTGCTCTCTTCTGCCGTGAAGAGTCCAATGAGGCGTTCAATTCTTCTAGCAGTTCGCTCTGTTGTGGAATGGAAGGAACTGGGACTGGAAGTCCGGCAACTTCCTTGCTGTTGATGGAGGCAAGATTGGTCGTTCGCTTTGCCTTGGAACGAAAGTATGCCTGTCCGTGCCCACTGTTTATTACGGAAAGTACAAACTCCGGGAGAAGTTGGGATTGGTCAAGGCGAACCCGGAGCACATGGTTTTGGTGAACGCAGTCCTCAATTTCATCTCTCCAAATCGCGCATCTGCCCACTAGCTCAGGGCTGTTGCCTTCGCACAGCAGAACATCTCCATACTCCAAGCGGAGTTTTGGCATCTCCTCCTCGGGAACGTTGATGAATTTGATTTTTCTCAAGTCGAGGAATCCGCGTTGCACGTTTGCTACCCGGAGGTATGGCCGTGCATGAGTGGTGGGCCGGTTTGTCGGGCATTTCTGGATTCCATAACTCACCTTGCCAATCTTGCCCAGTGCTACCAAAGGCCACGGCCCAGATGCGGATTCAACCTGATTGATGTCACTCAGCACACCTGCATGACTCCACCTCTCGATCTCGGCGAACTGTGCGATGAACACGGGCCGATCCGGCAGCAGCGGCGGAGGCGCAACGCCCAACTCGGATTCGAACGCCTGCCAGCCTGCTTGCTCTAGTGCATGAGCTTCATGCTCCTTGCTTGCCGCCTCATTCAGCGCGGCAGAGTAGCGAGCAACGAGTTCATCCTGTTCAGGCAAGGATGGGACAGGAACGGACAGGGATAGGAAACCTTCGGGAGTAATTCGTTTGCGTCCGCTCGTGCCCGAAGCTTTGCTTTGCAAATCGGCGCGGAAATGTGTGGCTTGGAGCAGACGGCGAAGGTAGACGGGGCGCAGCTTGTCCGGCTTCGGAATGAAAATCGGGTATTCACTGGTGACAATCGCTTTTGGGATTTCATCTGGAATCAGGCCGATGGCTCCATTGCGCGCATCGATTTTTGAGAAAACCAAATCGCCAGGATATGCAGCGAACATAGCGCCCTTGAATGAAACCTCCCGCTCACGCGGAATCACCGCACCAGAGAACTTGATAGTAATTGCCTGCCAGTCTCCGAGCTTGCCTTTCAGCGTGACAGGTTCTTTCCGCAGCTCAAGCACATCGCTCAAGAGCGCAACCGGGAATTGGCTTGATCGCTGCTCACCGCCATTTGTCTCAATTCATCGCTCAATATCCCTCCACTGCCGGATTACGCAGCGGAGGGCAGCGGAAAATTTGGCGCATCCTCTGGCTTGGCACCATTGGCAATCCACGTCTCGAAATTGCGGTACTCGGACAGGAGGGCCGGAAAGTCGTTCGGAACTTGATCCCCGGTCTCTCCGGTGGACGTGATACCAACCACCTTAGGAGCGGCAATGAAAACCGGGTAATTGAAAAGTTCGCGCACGCGCGCCCAGAGAGCCGCATTCTGCGCTTCATCGACGGCCCGATACTTTGCCCTGAGTTCTGACAGTAGGGCGTCGCTGGCCTTTTGTGCCGCCACGATTGCAGAGAATGCTTGTTTCTTGAGCCCGGCGGCGGCCTTGCGGTTCTTTTCCGAAACCTTCTCAACCCATGAGGGCTTCCCCTGTATCGTTGGTCCGATACCGCGCGGATAGGCTGGCGCTTCGCCATGTTCCCAAGCCGGAAGTGTCCGGCTGACTCCAAGCGGTTTCAGTTGGGCCAAGAGCTTGGATGCTTTGTCACTGTCACCGCTCACAATGCGTGGAGCATATTCCGAATGCAGCGCGATCCGCTGTTTGTCGAATTTGGAATGTAGTTCGGAAAAAGCCTTTGTCCATGAGGCTTCCCATGTGGCGCTCTCTTGCTCAGTGAATCTCCGCATGAATACGAGGGATGCCTTCACCGTTGCATTGCTAGAGCGAAATGTTTCCTCCGGAAGGCTTACAACTGCTAACAGTTTGGCGCGGCCCTCTGCCCAGCGGCGAAGCCATGCCAGCGAAGGGTTGTTCAGGTTCCCATCGGGAAGGACAATGCCCATCCGCCCGCCCGGCTTCAAAAGGCTCAGGCACCTCTCAACAAAGATAAGTTCAGTCGGCCGATTCTTCTTGTTCTTGCCGATTTCAAACAAATCAAGGATGGTGGCCTTTTCCGTGGTTGCCTGCACCAGCCTGTCGTGCGCTTGTTCCCAATCTGAGCCGTACCGCTTCTTGCATTCTTTGACATACGCCTGATCAGTAGGAACCCGCGTTTCCTCAGTTCCGCCCACCTTTTGATCGGAACCTACATTTGCCCCAAACGGCGGATTCGTGAAAACCAGATCAAAGCGCCCGGTGAAGATACCGTTTATATCGAGCAGGCCATCATGATAGTGAATCCCGCCGTGCCCGTCACCGTGCATAATCATGTTCATCTTCGCCGTGCGCGCGGCGCGCGGTTCGGCGTCTGTACCGAAAATGCATTGCCAAGCCAAACGCCCAACGCGGGTGTTGATCGGCCTATTTTCTTCATCACTCGGCAGAAGCTCACGATTGAGGTTTGAGAACGCATCTGCAATTTGACGGTCTTCTTCCTCTGCTTGGAGCTTCAAAGCCTCAATCCGCTCGCGTTCTTTGTCCTTCTGCGCCTGAATATCTGCCATAATCTGCGCGCGCACATGCTCAAAGGCGCGAATCAAGAATCCACCTGAACCGGAGGCCGGATCGCAAATCAGTTGCCCCTCTTGCGGGTTGAGCAAGTTCACCATGAAATCGACGATGGGGCGAGGTGTGAAGAATTGACCCAACTCACCCCGGAACGTCGTTCCAAGGAACTTTTCAAAAGCAATCCCCTTGATGTCATCTCCAGTTTTGGATAGGTCAAACCGCTCCAGCTTTTTCACGATGCGCCGGAAAGTCTCTTCCGAGATTTCCAGCTTATCTGTATCCGAGAAAAGATCGTCTGCTTTGTAATACTTCTTGGTCAGATCGAACAAGGCATCGTGAACGGATGGCTCATTTGGCATTCGATCCTTGTTCCTTCTGTCCAGGTACTCTGTAGTGAAAGTCCCGTGCCGTCCAGTCCTTTCCACGTACATCTTGATAAAGAGAATCTTGGAAATTGCATCGAAGGCACGCCCTGGGTCCATCTTGTGCACATCTCTAAGGATGCAGTGGCAATCAAAGAGTAGGTCCTGAAACTCTTTGCGGTTGAACGTCCGCAACGATTCCAGAATTTCTTTTAGGCGCTTTGCATTGCCCCAGTCAGTCGCCTTGGGAATTTCATTGATCGCAACGAATTCCCCCGGCAAGCCTGGCACCAACTTGAATGGCGTCGTATGTCGGACGTTCGCAGCAACGAAGAAAGTACAGCCTACCGCACGAGCATAGGTCTCGCCTTGATAGTAGTCGCCTTCTTGAATCTGGATTGCGTCGGTTTTGCACTCCACCACAAGCACGGGGCTGGCGTTGTGCTGCTTATCTGAGGCGGAATCCCAAACAACAATATCGGCGCGAGGGCTTTTGTGACCGTGCTGGGTCCGGCGTTCCTGATCCATCTGCTCCAGCGAATATTCGTAGTCCTGCACCAGAGTACGGATGAACTTCTGCCGGACGATCTCTTCAGGCTTCGCGGTTATGTCCCGCCATTCCTTCCTGAGCGGAATCCAGAGCCAATTCCCCGATTGGTGGAGTGAATCGGCGGCGGCGGGAAACGGCGTAGCGGGCGCTTGGCTCGGCTTCTTTGATTTGGGCATGACTAGAGGCTCCGCTGATAAGCGTAACAGTTTGGATGGCTGAAGAGAGGACGCGTAGCCGCTACTATCCGCGCCACGGGAATGAATCCCCAATTTCAAGAACCTGGCGAGTGAGGCGTATAATTTGACGTTTTCGAGTTCAAAAAGAAACTTCCAGGGAAAGTCTCGTGCGCAAATTGAAGGTTAAACCACCAAAGCAGGCACTGCTGACGATAACCCGTAGCCGCCAATGGACCGACAAAATGGTCTACATTCTGGCGGCCAATAAGCCACACAAATACAGAAATGGGCGTTCCCAAATCCTTTATATTGGCACGACGAAAAGGGGTGCCGATAGACCAGCAGCTTCGGCGGTAAATAAAGCAAGTGCGGCTTTCTACAAGCTGCGCGGCGTCAAAACAATTGATGTCCATATTGTGACGTGCTCCCCGCGCAGAGCAATGCAGACGTGGAAACGACTTGAGTCGGCATTGCTTGATGTCTTCCGGAATAGATATTTTCAGCTACCCAGATACAACAAGGTGCGTCCCACAACCACGGAAGGACTGTTCAGCACGAAAGCGTTGACCAAAATCATAGGCAAGTTCGATGCCAGTTAGCCGGGTTGCGCAGTCTGAGGGCTCAAAGGTGCCTAACCAATTCGCCGCAGGGAATCGATCAATAACCTCTGGTTGCGCGGATGTGGCCGCGATTTTCCTGTTCTCCAATTAATTAGCGCCCTGCGCGAAAACCCCGTCTCTTTGCACAATTTCGGCAACGACATTTTCTTCAATGCTGGCCTGATCTTGCGTTCCCAATCATCACGGCTTGGGTCAACGAATTCGGTGTAAGCATCTGCTGCGGAATGGATTAACCCCGCACCGATTTCCTCAAGCTCATTCGATTCCTTTCCGATAAATCGGATTCGGTCGATAGCGACGTGTCGGCGCTGGAGCAATCCACGTGTGTCTTTCTCGCAAATTGTTCCTTTCGAGTCCAGGCATTTGGGCTCTGCGTGAAATTCATACTCGGAGATCACATCTCCAAATGTCTTTACACTCGCTGTTTGCCTGCTCGAAAAATGCTGTGAAGCGGAAATTCGAAATGATTTCCCTGAATACTGGTCAATCCATTTCAATTGAGGCCACTTTGTAGGGTCTGTTTCATAGGGCGCGATCAGATGGAAGCGCGTTGGATCAGTACCGACAGGATGGCCCATCGGTCCCACGTGGCAACTCAGCAAGAAATTGAAGGGCTTGATTTGCTGCGAGTAGTCCGCTTTTGAGTTCAGGTTTTCCAGCGCACGAAGAATCGCCGGATTGCTCACAGTAACACGCCCTATGGCTGGAGTGTTTTGAAATGGAATTGGGCGCGTTCGCTTGGCGGTCGCTGGATTTAATATTCCCTGCCACACATGCGCAATCCACTCTCTGTCTTCCCGCTCCGGATCGATGGGATTCAGTAGATGACCGAGCCCGTGTTCAGACCAATGATTTTCGCTGCTGTTTTTTCCTTTCCTAAGTAGTTCCGATGCACCTCGATTGTTGCGGAGAAAAAGCGCATAGCGCTTTGCTGAAATTGCGTAGCACCAAAGTTGCCGCTGATCTCCAGTCTCAGGGCTAAAGTTGTCCTCTTCAATCTTGAGAATTGACCCCAGCACAGCAGATTTGTCGTACGGGTTTAGTAATCTGAACCGATTGGCAATTCCCTCTACTTGTCTCCAGGAAAGAGCCTTGACAGCTTTCGTTCCATCTCTCTTGCGTTGGTACCCTCCCGGACAATCGACAAGCCCACCGCACTCGGTGGCAACAATCGCCATTGAGTCAGTATCCTCCATTGCATATGTACCGCCGAGATCGGTAACACATCTTTCGAGTAGTGCGAGCATCAGCCGTGCCGCGCCAGTGATTAGAGAGGCAAACGGCGAAAAGCAGAATTCTCCGGGAATCTCTGGATTTTGCACTCGACACGAAAGCGGTTCTGCATCCAAACCGTGACAATGAACCAACACTCTGTCACTTGAGTCCTGGCGATTCATTTCGGCGTAAATGCCATAGCTCGCCGAATTCGCTAGCACCTTCAGAGCTTTATCAAGCCGTTCCCGTTCTATGCCTGAAAGGTCCGTTCTGAGAGAGAGTCGCTTCCGTTCTTCAATTACAACCCTAAAGAAATCTTGTTTTCGCGGATCAACTTTGATCTTCCCGCGCAGTTTAGTTGGTCGCAAATTCGGTACTATCCCATGAGGCTCAAGAATGAACGAATCAACAACTTGCGGAATGCGCCCGGTCAGGATGACAGATGCAACAACATCGGGCAGGGAAAACCAGAGAGCATCTTTTGAATCGTTGGCATAAAGGTGATTGATGCCGACTTGCCAATCGTTTGTTGCAGGGTTGTATTTGCAGCGTGACGGCAAAATATCCCCCTGTGGCACGACACGAACAAAGGCTGTCAATCGTTCCCATGTGCTTTGCTTGAATAAGCCATCGACTGTTATCCGTTTCAGAAGTGATTCAATCTCGTTGTTGCAGCCTGTTCGTATTTTGATTTCATTTGAAATTACGAATTGCCAAAGATTTAGCAGACTATTGACGGTGGAGTACATTGATAGAAAATCTGTGTAGACAACGGGCACAGCGAACTTTCTGATGTGAGCACTTGTTCGGCCTCCGAAAAATGCCGATTGCGCATAGCCGATAAATGGCTGCAAATTCTGCTGTCTGTCCAGCACGGGAGAAATGCCCATTGCTCGCAAATATGCTTTGCCGTTTGACGCAGGCGAAAACGCACTTGTTGCCCGAAGTTGAATTGGATGCCGGTCAAATTCTTGCAGCAACTTTTCAGCCAGTTCCGAAGTTGCTTCAACATCCCTTCGGCAATAGTCAATGTATTGTTCGGTGATCTTGCCGTGTTCCGATGCGGCTAATTTTCCGTGCTCAACGCCAAACGCATCGCACGCAGATTTGAGGGAGTGGCTTCTGTCCAATGCAAACGCGAGCGTCCTGAGATCAAGGAAGTTTCCCCGAAATGTTCTCGCTTTTCCAGTGTTTTTGTCGGTGTCCAGATCATAGCTGTCCGGGCTCTTTCTGGCCGTGAAACCGATCAGGGCGCGTTTGCTGTCAATATGCCTGATCCCGATTCGAGGCCGGAATGCATTTCTCTTCCGGCGTCCCTTCTTGTCAACATATGACCAGAGCCCAATCGAGAATCCTCCTGAGAATTCTCCTCTGGATGGTGCGACATCGAAACCGATGCGTGACAGATCAAAAGGAAGGTTAAAGCCAACGACCAAACACCTGGCCTTGTATGCGGCGCGAAAAAGATCATCAAGAAATTCGTCTAGCGACAACACGTCAAGTGTGCGTCGGCCATGCTGCGCAACGTTTGCTGAATGATTTCCTGCATACTTTTTCAGCGCAGTGATTTCAGCCTTGGATAAATCGCGCGCGTGAAAAAGAGCTTCGCGGACACACTGCCCCTCAACAATGAACCGGAAGCATCCGAACAGCAGACTTTGCGTCGCATCTGTCCGCGTCTCTGTGTCAAAGACGAGCATTGCACTGGGGCGATGCCACGGCGGATGCACTCTCGGTCTGCGTGTTTCTCCATCAACTTCAGGGTAAACGCGAACTGCAACGTCCAGGGGACTGGCTTCGCACACTTAAAGCTCCCTATCGCCGTGGTGCTGTGAAACCAATTCTCAAGATCAGCCAGTATTGCTCTCCGAACTCACAGACCAATTTGTCGTGTAACGTCTCCAAGAATTCAGCTATCCAGTAAACAAGGTTCTCGATTAGGTAGATGACGTAATCGCAGAGACTCCGAATGCACGCAGCAGCAGCCAGAACAGGTGAGCCAGTCGGATTCTCGCGAGTCTTTTGCGGCCAGTCGTACATAGCCGGAGTTAAGATTGCGCGATGGTCATTTGCAGGCACCTGAATTGTCAAACAGTGGTTTGCCCGCCCTGCGACGTGATGGTGATCCATGATAGAGAACCCCTTTTTCTTCCGTTGACATTCCGCGCAAATGACAGGGTTTGTACCAGTAATCAGCGCTTCAAGCCGCGACTCCCCGCAGTATGCACACTTGCTGCCGACTCCTACGCGACGTTGCGCGCGGATTCGGCGCTGTTCTTTTCCTATCGGATCACGTGTAGGTATTTTGTTTTGCATTAGGCTGCGCTCCTGTATAGAGATTCAAATGACAGAACTCCGGCTGATCCAAGCTTCTGTAGTACCGCTAGGTCCGTCACGAGCTTGATCCGGTTGCCTTTTTCGTCTAGAAGTTTCAAGCGACGGAATTTCTTGAGCTTGGAAGAATCTCCCGTCCGAAGAAATTTCTGGACAGCATCACTGTACTCAGCAATCTTGCTGGCGATGTCTGAGCCGCGCACGGCAACCTCTATCAGACCTTCCGGGCTCGGAATCACAAGCACTCGGAGTAATTTGTCGCTGGGCTTTGCGACGTATCGCCCACTCTTTGTTTTCCGCAGCGATGATCCTGCGCGTGCACGAACTGCGCGGGGATCAAGGCCAAACTCGTGCGAGGCTTTGGTGAGTGAGACACCTTCAGATCGCATCTTTGCGATCACGTGAACCACTCTGTTCCAGGTCTCTTGTTGGTTATCAGGAAGGGCAAAGAATTGCTTTGACGTTCTAGGCCGCTGGACTCTCCTTTTGGCGACAGTCGGCGATTTCTGATCCGATTTCTTGCTTTTGCTTTTCGTTGCCCTCTTGCTAGTGCCTTTCTTTGGCGCGGCTGTTCGCTGGCTCAGTCGCTTAGGAATTGTCAGTTTGCCGTTTGTTGTCTTTTTGTTCATGGTCACATGACTCGGCGACTTCGTGGACTTGCGCTTCAGGCTTTTCTTCTTTGCCATTTCGATTTCCTTTCGGGGTTGAGATTTTGAACCACGATGGGAATTGTGGAATATCGTTTGAGTCTCAACAAGTGGTTCCGTATTGCTTTCAGCGCTCCAAATCAGATGGGATGTTCTGACTGGCCCAAGTCAAAACGGTAGGAGGGTTTTGACTCAATGCACCAGAACCCAAAAGAGTGGTTTTGGTAGTCTTGAAGCGCACGGGACCAAAGGGGGCATTTCGATTGAAACCAGAAACCCAAACGGCAATCCTTAACACAGCCATGAGAATTTTCACAGATATAGGCAAAGCTCTAGGCGCCGAGTCTCCGGGCTATGAACAGGGCGTTCGCGTCCTTGGCGAATACGGAAACAAAACGGTGTTTGAAGTTGTCTCAGAGTTTCTTAGGAAGATCGCACCTGTTGCGGGAAGCGAGCACACATTGACATCCGACACGATTCAAGGATTCGTGCAAGCGATGGAAACCCGCGAAAAAGCAGAATTTGTGTTGTCCCAATTACCAGACCCAAATCCAAAGTTGCTTCAATGGGCGCTAAAAGAAGCCTCAAGGTTCCCGTCTGAAGTCCGAAGGTTATTAAGTGAGTTCAGTCAGCAGCTTCCCCAACCGGCGGGGGGCCGGAATAGAATATTCCGAACGCCGGAAGTCGAACGCAAAGCGCGCGCAGAAGTGACTCGGCTAATGACCGATGAAGGTTTGAATTTCCCCGCCGCGAAAAGAAAGTATGCGCGCCAAAAAGGCGTCAGCTTATCGTCAGTTCAAAGACTCTTTAGAGGAGAAAAAAGACGTGTAGAAAAGCAGGAAGGGTACTAAAATATAAGTACGGGCCTGCACCTGTTACGAGCAGGCAACAGGCCCTGACCACCAAAGGAGAGTGCACTCCAATGGCAGCTACTCAAACCGTAGCGCAGCTACCCGACTTGCGCAAAGTGAATGCAGTTAGCATTCACGAATCTTCCCATCTGAAATCTTCAACCCTGAAACCCAGTCATGGAGTAATCACTCTATCTGGCTACGGCATCGGCGTTCGCGTGGATCGTGGACACCTGATTCTCGAAGATGGGATTGGCACTGAACGAAGTCACTGCCGATTGCCGCGAGTCGATCACGGGCTCAGGCGGTTGGTCGTGATTGGGTCCGATGGCATGGTCTCATTAGGTGCCTTGCGATGGATGGCCGATCAAAACGCTTCATTCGTAATGCTGGACCGAGACGGGTCAGTGCTGATAGCAACCGGGCCAGTACGTTCCTCCGATGCGAAGCTCCGACGGGCTCAGGCGATGGCTCTGGAAAATGGTTCCGCGTTGCGGATCAGCCGCGATCTGATCGACCGGAAACTCGTGGGCCAAGAGAGGGTAGCAAGTGACGGGCTCGCCAATGAGCCCGCAGCCTCTGCGATACGCCGACTCCGTTCCGATCTGGCCGGTGCCCAGTCAATCGATACAGTTCGGCTCATCGAATCACAAGCCGCTAGAGTTTATTGGTCGGCATGGCGCACACTGCCGATCATGTTCCCGAAGAGTGATCTGCGCAATGTCCCCGAGCATTGGCGCGCGTTCGGATCGCGCGTCTCAGCGCTGACTGGATCGCCGCGACTTGCCACGAATCCGGCGAATGCAATTTTGAACTATCTCTATGCCGTGCTTGAAGCAGAGACGCGACTCGCCGCCGCGACATTAGGGCTTGATCCTGGAATCGGAGTTCTGCACGTCGATACGCACTATCGCGACAGCTTGGCATGTGACTTGATGGAACCGATTCGGCCCGATGTCGATGCATTCGTGCTGAAATGGCTGAGACGTGATCCTTTCCCGCGCAGCAACTTCTTTGAGCAACGCGACGGAAACTGCCGTTTGATGGCAGACTTTACATCAACTCTTTCTCAAACCGCTCCGACGTGGGCGCGACTGGTTGCGCCTATTGCCGAGTGGTTCGCGCGCGAGATCAGCATTTCGGGAAGTAAGCGTCCATACAATATTCCCGCGCGGCTCACGCAACGGCACAAGCGGGAAGTGAGGGGCGGAAATCCGATTCCCGTAGCGAATTCACCGTTCAAACCAAAGAGGCTCTGTCGCGGTTGCGGGAGAGAGATTGAGTATCGGGCCTCTCATTGCAAATCGTGCGTGAGGGGAATTCTGTCCGCAAACATCACGAAGATTGCTGCAAAAGCCGGAAGGGTTGCGGCTCTGTCTCCCAGTGCTCAGATCAAGCGAGCGGCTACCCAAAAAACCAACGCGCGGGCGCGATACGATTGGAATTCATCAGATCAACCCGTTTGGCTCACGAGCGATTTCTACTCTACGAAGATTCTGCCTAGTCTTGCCTCCGTTTCTAGTGCTTCGATAGCGAGGCGCCTCAGCGTGTCGTACAGCTATGCAGACGATATTCGAAAGGGGCGAATGCCCCATCCAAGGCACTGGAGGGCGTTGGCAGAACTCGCTGGACAGGGTGATGGATGAGAAATCACCTGATTCGGGCACTGCTTGATTCATCATGCCCGCCTATAGGCTAGGTTTTCGGCGTTCTCGACGTTTTGAGCAGAGCTTCCATTCGCAATACAACCTCTGATGGACGCACTTTCAACACCCCGGCCAACTTCACGAGGGAGCGAATCGTTGGGCTGCGGACACCTCTCTCCACAAGACTGATATATGTCCTGTCAAATTCGCACTCGAACGCAAGCTCTTCTTGGGACATCTCGCGACTCAAGCGGATTTCCCGGAGAGCTTGACCGAAAGCCTTTGCCGGGCCAGAGTTGGGCTGGATTTGCTTGCGCGGATGTGATCCCACATACGGAATGCTGATATACTTGGCGACGATAGTCCCACGGACAATGGTCTACATTTCTGCCCGACTGTGAAGGGGGAGATATTCCATG
The DNA here is from genome assembly GCA_050012595.1 of Terriglobales bacterium. Lineage (GTDB taxonomy): Bacteria > Acidobacteriota > Terriglobia > Terriglobales > Acidobacteriaceae > Acidiflorens. Next base: position 18,957 of record JBEKGW010000030.1, on the reverse strand, counting down.
CGAGCTTCCAAGGTGCTTAACACCATTGCGAAATTGAATTCAGTTCCGTTGTTGTGTGCGCTGCTTCTCTCTGTCAACACAGCATGTGCTTCTTCGCGAATTGGGGGAACATACGTTGCTCACGGCGAGCGGTTCGTCGAGATATTGCAATTGACGGAATCGCAAGACGGACAGATTACCGGTGTCCTTAACACAATGGAACTGAAGAACGATGGCAGTATCGATACAGATGAAGCTTCTATAACCAGCGGAACAATTGACGGCGATCAGCTTACGTTGCACATCTCAGAGTTGGCAGTCTTTGGGGAAAACATCGCGGGAACGGTGAGCGGAAGCACGATTCGACTTCAGTCAACCGGAAAAGATGGTTCAGTGCTAACGTGGGAATTCCAGCGGGCCTCTCTTGAAGAATTCAAAACCTACGCAGATCGCCTCAAGTCTGAAGGTGCTGCGATAGTTCTTAACTCAAAGCTCATGAGTTCTGCTCAAGAGGTTCGTCAGACAGTTTTGAATGCTGAAGCGTGGATATCGAACTCTGAGGTGCACGCCCAGAGAATATCGGCTGTAAGGGATTATTACCAAAAGCTCGAAAATAGAATGCGTTCGCTTATTGCGCAGGAACGCGCGACACCAAACTCCGTGGCTAGGACTCAAATCTCAGTAGCGGTGATTCAAGTGGACGTAACGGGGACCCAGTCGGATGTGCAGGTGAGTCAGCTTTGGGATCAAACAATTGTAAATTCGGGACAAAGTCTCATCAAGCAGTTTGCCAATTATCCGTCGAATTGCTTTACTTTGACCGAACTCCAGGGGCGAGGCGCAACCTTACAGAACGCAGAAGAATGGCAGAATGCTTGCCAACAAATGCTGATTGAGCGCATGAAGTTCGAGCCAGCGTTCGACAGCATCATCGGACAGAGAGCCGATCTGAAATCTTTTCAGGCAGCAGCAAAATCACGCAGGCAGGCCATTGTTGATGAAGCAAGCCGACTTCAGTAAGAAACAGGCTTTCAATTCCACCTAAAGGGATAACAGGGCAATGGCGAAGAACCGAAATGATTGGCGCGCGCGGTCCCTTGCACTTCTCGGAACCTCTGTCACATCAATTACGAGGGCATTCAAAAGCAAAGTCGATGAGAAGAAACACGCAGCGCATCTCAGAACCAAATACCCGGAAACGGTTGTCCAACGCATGATCAGCGAACGAGTCTGGCAGGGTCAGACTTCTACTGAACTTGCCGATTCGCTTGGGAGCCCGTCGAGTGTAGATCGAAAGCTTCTCGCAACAAGAACACGAGAAATATGGAAGTACTATCCTCGCGGGGTCAATCGATATGGTCTTCGGATAACGCTAGATGATGGCATGGTTGTTGGATGGGACTCGAAAGGTTGAGAGCTATTTGGTGGAGTACACGGCCAATTCTATGCCTGTAGTGATGAGACAAACGGGAATAGAACGGGTTTCCTTCCACACTTCAAATGTCGCTCTTTGATAAATCTCGGCGCTGTTCCCGTCTCCGATGGAATGAGACCTTTTAACCGATGGGGAGTCACTCGTCGTGGTAGTCTTGGGCCACACCGTACTATGCCCGAAGACTTGATCCAGTTTTGGAGTCGCTGCCATTTAGATGCGCCTCTCTTCGTGCACCCCGACGATTTACCATTCCTCAAGAAAGACATAGAGTCCCAACACCCGACCAGTTTCGGTGATTTTTTGTCCTGTCCGCGTTTCGGAAATCGAAAGGACAAGCACTTTCACCTCTCGCTCCGCCCGGTCCCCTACGTGGGAGACGTGAGACGCGCGAAGGTTGTCATCCTCACGCTCAATCCGGGCCTCGAATTTGGCGACTATTGGGCAGAATTCGAGGTGCCTGAGTTCCGTAGAAGCCTTGAACGCAACCTTTACCAATCATTCGATCACACTGGATATCCCTTTCTATGCCTTAACCCGCAATTCTGCTGGTGGGGAGGATTCAGGTGGTGGGAAGGAAAGCTTCGAGATGTAATCCGGCGGATCGCCGACTTGCGTTTTTCCGGGAGTTACCTAGAGGCACTCCGTTTCATGGCACAGAATTTAGCGTGTCTTGAACTCTTTCCCTACCATTCCACATCTTTTGCTCATCACGGACTGAGGAAAAGTCTTCCTTCCGCGTTACAGGCCCAGTCATTTTTTCAAAAACACCTGAAGCCAGATGCAATTGAAGGTAAGCGGACCGTGATCGTGACTCGCCAGACGGAGAGCTGGAAAATTGAGAAGAGCAAAGGAGACTTGATCGTTTATGGAAAAGGTCAGGCCAGAGGTGCCAGCCTGAGTGCTGATTCTAAAGGTGGCAAAGCAATCCTGAAGAGGTTCGGCATTTTCTGATGCTCTTAGGCGCGTTCGGGGCGGTCAACCGGCCATACGGAAATTACTATTCAGTAAACATTGCAGCGTCTCAAACAGGGGGTGCACTTTTCCCGGCCCCTGTCTCCTATCCCGGCTACCACTTGACCTTGCTTATCAGGTCATGCAGACTCTCGCTCTCCGCCGGCCGCAGGTAACGCATAGTCGATTTGATGTCTTTGTGTCCCATGAGCATCTGAACCGTTCGCAAGTCCATGCCGGGAGTCTGCAGGGCTCGAGTTGCGAACGTTCTCCTGAATTTATGAAGCTCCCACCCAGAGCAGCCGGTGTGACCCGGCTGGCATCCTTCACAATGGCCGCAGCCCAGCTTCTCTCTCTTGACGATTCTTTTCAGCAGTCTCAGCAGCTTCCTGTTCGGGTGATCGCGCGCTGTCCCGACTACGAGTGTCGTGTTTGGCTTGGCGCGCTTGCGCGCCTTAAGCGCAATGAGCAGATCGACAGGGATTGGTAAATCACGCTGCTCGTAATCCTTCACCTTGAACTGCCACTTCGGATTGCCCTGAACCCGAAGCATTTTTCTTTCCAGATCGACCGAAGTCCAGGTCAGATGCACAATCTCCTGGTCTCGGAGTCCGCATTTGAGAGCCAACAAAATCACGAGATGCATGTAGGGGTCGGCGGCACCCAGAATACTGCTGACCTCATCCGGCGTGTAGACAGTGGGCAGTTCAAGCTCGCACTTCGGTTTCGGCGGCAGCTCCTTTTTGTCGAACCCAGCGAAGCGCAGCCACGACGCCAGGCGTACGTGCTTGTTAGCTACGGTGCGGTCTTCGCATCCTCGCTTGCGCAGCGCCTCATGGAATTGGAGAACATCCTGGCGAGTCAGTTCATCGATGTAGGTCTTGCGCACCAGTCCTATGAATTCTTCTGTGACATTCCTGGCCTGCTCGGCAGCCTCGATCGCCTGACGCGCGACGGCGTCGTCGATGTACTGCTGAGATGTGCCGCGGAGCGTCCTTCGCTCTTCCGCGATCTCGACTCTGATGCCAGCCCGCTCAGCAATTGCCTTCGCGGTCGACTGGCTTTCGATGCGGTGCCGCAACCCCTCAGCCTGGACGGGATTCCTTCCCGCGTTCTTGTACTTGAGCTTTCGCTTCTCGTAATAGCGGACCTCATACCTGAAGTCATCAACGTGCACCGGCATGTTGTCGATCAGCGCATACCCGGGCCGGATTCTCCCGTTCGCGTCGCGGACAACCGAGGCCCTGGGCCAGCCCTTCGCGGTTTTGTACCTGATGACCAGAGCGGCTTTTCGGTCTGCCATGGCTCAATTGTATTACCACCGTATTAACACGGAAATATTAATACTGAAAACAAATAAGTTAAGTGTACAAATCCGAGAATCCCTCTCTCCGCCACGCAGTCTAGACTGTTCGATTTTGTATAACGTACATAGAGAAAAGCCCCGCCATTCGGGCCATTTCTGGAAGTTTCTTCCACTAGAGAATTTCTCCAGCCACCGAAATCTAGCCTCCAAATAGGCCTTTTCTCTGACCCGATCACCCGAGGTCCGGTTTTTGTATCGGCTATAGCCAACTGCGTCGTGGTAGGCGTGGCGCATGCCGTCGTTTCGGAAGCGGTCGTGGCAGTGGTGGAGAAGCGACCCGGGGTTGAACTGAACCGGCAGGAACTGGATCGGCACGCGCGTTCATTGCCATCCTACATGCGGCCGCGCCATTGGATCATTCTCGAGCCCGGTCGGATGCCGCTGAACCGGGTGGTCAAGCCGGACTACGGCCGCGCCCACGAAATAGCTCTGAAGGAGATCGCGCAGTTGCGCGCCCGCGGCGAGTGGGACAGAGGTCACAGATAAAGCCCTAGATGAACTCCGCCGGGTCGATCTCGCAGCTAGGTATGCCGACCAAGTTCGCCTGCCAGATCGCGGCTAGCCGCGATCTGGCTGAAACAGAAACAGGCCGAGAACTAACATTCAATCTGGCTCAGAAATACCGGGGCCGATCACGCCGCGCTACACTAACACTTCCACTCGTACAAATTACCGGGCAGGCCACTCCAGCGTGCCTGCTTGTTGGCCGCGGATTCCGTGCTCATTGCGGATCCTCCTCCAGTTCTGCATCCCTCTCGGAAATCAGTCGCAAGGGGCCCAGAATCCCCGAGGGTAGCGGTTGCAGATGATCCATGTCCTGCGGCGTGAACTTCTCTCCGTAGCGCAGGTTGAGCAAGCGGTAATCCGGCGCGGCGCGCCCTGAGAGCTCGTTGATGGCGGTGTTGGCCACAACAAGCTTCAGTTCGTTCGTGCCCGGGTGCAGCAGGGGCGCAACATCCAGGTTGAACGGCGGATGCCACACCGCTCCTGCCAATTTTCCGTTCACGAAAACCAGGGCCGCATCGCGCAGTGGCGGGTCGTACCACGTGCGCATTCCCGCTTGATGAAGCTGCGTGCGCTCTAGAGGCGTTCCCTCGCCAAAACTTAGAAACACGGTGCCGGCACGGGCCACCGAATCGGAAATCTCGACTTCGCGCTCATAGGTCGCCGTCCCGGAGTAGTATTTCTGCACTTCGTCGTCGGCCCACGAATGCAGCGTCTTCATTGTCTCCGTCGCGCCGGTCTTGTCAAACGTCACCTTCCAATCGTGGGTCAGGTCGACCGGCGCAAACTGCGCGGGGGGCTGCTGATTTAATGCGGGCGCGGCATGATCGGTGAAGACCACCACCCTCGATTCATAGGGCTCGAGATGCATAGACAGCGCGCGGTTTGCTCCCGCGCCGGTGACCTTGCAGCTAAACGGATCCCACCACTCCGCGCCGGTTCTCGCGGTACGGAAGGTGGCGTAGAACGTATGCGCGTGGTTATCGGTGTTGGCCAAAAAATAAATGTCCGCATCCGGCAGCTTGCGATGGATGAAGCCGATCGTTGGCGTTGCCGGGGAGATCGCCACATCCGGCGGGAGCACCGCGCCGATGGCCCCTCTCAGCGCGGCAGGGCTGGCAACAAGTCTGGCATTCTTCGCGCCGGCCGCAAACAACTCCCGTGAGACTTGTTCCACGGCAGCCGAATTGCGTGGAGCTTCTTTGAAGCCCGGCGCGCGCGACGGAAGGCTCTTCATGGCGATCACCAGGCCGCCACGCCGCGCGAAGTCCTCGATGCGCCGATAGGTCGCGACCGGCAATCGCTCCACGCTGGGCAGGATCAGCACCGGATAACGAATGCCCTCGCGATCGATGGCCGCCGAGTCAATGAAGTCGAAGTTGTAGCCCGCATCGAGAATCGCTGGAACCAGATCGGGCCCCAGCAGTTGAGGCATCTTGTCTGTAACAGAGACGTGGCCCGGGTGGAACCGGGCCTGTGCGTCTTCTTCGGGGAGCAGCACCGCAATGTCGTTGGCTGGCTCGCCCTGGCGCAGCAGATAGCTCATGCGCGCGAGATAACTCGTCACGTCCGGCATCACAATCCACCAGGGATTGTGATCGTTGAAGACTGCCGCAGCGTAAAACGACCAGCCGGGATTGCCGGCCGAGGGCGGCGAATAGGGCCAACCGTGGCCCACGAGCTGATTGATTCCCTGCAAAAAGAACGTGTCTGCCTCGGCCTTCATGTCGAGCGGTGTGGCGCGGAAGGACGGTGAATGTAGCCACGTCCACGTCTCCGACGATGTGATGGGCCGCCCATACACGTGGCTTGCCGATGTCGCCCATCGCGTATACGAGAACGGTCCGTGCCATTGCGAGCCTTCGCCCTCAGGCAGATCGACGAGTGCGTTGCTCGAGAGCGTGACGGCGGGTGTTCCGTAGCTCTGCGAGCGGAACCGCGTGTGATGCTCGCGCGCCCAAGTGTTCAGTGGCGTCAAATAGTGCTCGTCGATCAGCTCGGCCAGCGTGCGGCCCCAGTCGTAGCGCATGTCGGCGGCCTCAGGCGTGGTCCCGGCCACGAGCTCCGGCAGGTGCGGCGTCAGGTCGTACCCGCGGCGCGTGCGGAACTCGTCGAGGAAGTCGGGCGTCCAGTCGGACTCGTATACCTCCAGGCTGTCGCTGAAGAGTGAGTAGGGGGCGTTCTTCCCGCAAGCCTGGATCAGCGGATCGGCGACGGTCTTCAAGTGGTCCTGAATCGCCTCCATGCTGAAGTGATCGAGGACAAATCCCTCCGCACCGACGGCTGCACGTTTCACCTGTTGCCCGGTGCGGCTAGAGATGAAGAAGAGCACGACATGCGGGCCAGAGAGGCCAGCAGGCAGGGTCAGCCTGTAGGCGCCAATGGTCTCCAACTGTTGTGTGTGTTCCGCATCGTATTGGCTCGGAGTTCCTGAGGTGAGGAACGTGGCCAGTAATTTCTCTCCATTGCCCATGGAGGGAACCGGAAGAGAGGTGGTATCGGCTGGCACAGCGTCGACGACAATGCGCAGGCGGCCTGCCGCATCCGTCACCGGAACATTGGATCCACCGTACGGCCAGCCGCTGCCCAGCGTCAGATTGAGGCGCATGCCAAGATTGTGCGCTGTCTGTGCAGCGAAACTCACCATGTCGAGAAAATCTTTGGAGAGATAAGGCAAATTGCGGAAGTCCTTGGCCGGATCGTCGAGCTCGAGCGCATACACCGGTTGAATTTCGACGCCTCCGATGCCGCCAGCATTCATGGCGCGTAGTTCGCGGGCAAGCTCGGTCCTTTCCACGGCGGGCCCGAACCACCACCAGCGCATCATGGGCCGCGCGTCGGCAGGCGGCGTGGCAAATCCGACGCGAACCGCCGCCAGAGAGTCCGCATGACTCAGTGCTTGAGCCACTGCAGGCGCTGGCGCACACAGAGCCAGCAGGATTGGGGCGAGAAGAAGGCGGGCACAGGGACGAAAAGATAGCGTAGTCCAGCAGAATCGCACGACGGAACCCCTCGGCGGTCCATCGTAATCTGGCGGGATACAAAATGGAAATAGAATGCGGAACGAAACTCGATCCTTTTCCGCCAGCACTTGGACAGGAACCTCTCCGGAATCTGTATCTTACTCCTTGCCTATATCCCCTTTTCACGAGCCTCGTCGCCCCGGTGAGCCGTTTTTCTCACCTGCGCTTTTCGTCGATTTTTCTCTGCCTTCCCGCTGACAACTGATGTTACGATTTCTGCGCAGAGAATTTGAAATTGTTTCACATGTGAAAAGGAACGAAATGCGCGCCTGCTTTCTGCTTAAGGTCCGCCCGGAAAAGATCGAAGAATACAAGGCCCGCCATGCGCAGGTTTGGCCGGAGATGCTCGCCGCGCTCCGCAAGACTGGCTGGCGAAATTACTCCCTATTTCTGCGACCTGACGGTCTCGTGGTCGGCTATTGTGAGGCGGACGACTTCGACGAGTGCCGCGCGGCCATGAAGCGTCACCCGGTGAATCAGCGCTGGCAGACCGAAATGGCTCCGCTTTTCGACTCCCCCAACGGCGACTCCGCGGATGATACGATGTTTCCGCTTGAAGAGGTTTTTCACCTCGATTGAAAGGACCGGCATATCGCAACGCGAATTCACCGTCTGCGTACGGCGCGCTTTAATTGCCTGATGGCTACGCGCATGGGCCATCAAGGAACCAGGACAATCACCCCGGAGGATGTCCGATGAACTCATTCAATTCCAAGCGCTGCGATCTTCTCCGCGTCGGAAGCCTCGGCGTGGCCGGCGCCGCAATTCCCGTTGTCTCCTTCGCCGCAGCGAGCGGCCAGAGCCCCGCGCCGAACACCGAACCCATCTCCGCCATCTTCAACGTCCGCCAATACGGCGCCGCCGGTGACGGCAAAACCCTTGACACCGACGCCATCAATCGCGCCATTGATGGCGCTGCATCCGCGGGTGGTGGCGTGGTCCTCTTTTCTCCCGGCACTTATCTCTGCTTTTCCATCCATCTCAAGAGCAACGTGCATCTTCATCTCGAAGAAGGCTCAGCGATCCTCACCGCCGAATCACCCCTTCCCGGCCAGACCACAGGCTACAACGGTGGCGCGTACGATGCGCCACGCACGATGCGCTACGACGGCCTGCGCAACCCGAGCGCCTATGAACTCGACGCCAGTGTCCGGCGTACTTTCGACATTACGGAGCGATGGAAATTCGTCTTCGGCGCGGATTGCCAGAACCTTCCGAGTAAGGTTAACTTCAGCGGGATCCAGACAGCCGTCGATAGCAGCAACTTCGGAACCGTGACCGGCGCGACCAGCAATAGCGGCAGCCGCGACTTCCAGTTCTCGGGCCGCATCAACTTCTAGTCGCGCAGCATTCCGGCCCTCTTCCTGGGTTGAAAACCTCAAACGCTCCGTCTTCCGGTTGGGAAGGCGGGGCGTTTTGCATCGGGAATGGATGCACTGGTTACAGCGGCTCCGCAGTTACCGTGTCCCGAAGCCTTGAACGCCAAGTGGATTCTTCCTCAAGAAAAATCCACCTTGCACTAGAGCTGGAAACGGCTATATCAACTGCGGAACCGCTCTAGCTCTCTATTTCTTCTCCGCGGCAAACGCGTCGGCTTCGCGGTCCAACTCGTCTATCGTCGCCGCGTGCGTGTAGAACACGAGGCGATAGCGGAAGGTCGTCGCTTTCCCCTTTTCGAGCGTGTAGTCGAGCGGCGGATGCTTGACGTCGAACATGTGCCGCCCCAGCGGATTGGCGGCGAAAAGCCCGTAGCCTCGCGCGTGCCAGTAGGTCGGATAGCCGATGTTGCCGGGATGGTCGAAGATCGCCACGGTTACCGTATGTCGCGCATCGTCGTGGCCGGTGAGCGAGCACCATCGCCCGCGCGTCGACCACACCGCTTCTCCTCGCACGCTCTCGCTGGTCAGGTACTCGCCCGTCGGCAGAGCCACGCCCGGAAGGTTCGCAGCCGCTGCAACGGTCGTCGCGATGCCGTTCGCATCGGTGAAGGTTCCACCCTTTTCTTCAGGCGACTCGAGCCAGCGCGCGACACGCAGGCCCAGCAAGCCGTCCTTGTCGTCGTTGAAGACGACATGGTCGAGTGCTTTCAGCGTGACTACGAGATCGATGGTCCGCGTGGGCCCGCTGTGCGCGAACACGTACGTCGAGGTTTCCGACAGGATGGAATGATTCTGCCCGTCGATCCACGTCGACTCCGTAACCAGCTCGCCGCGCGACGCGCCGCTCTTGGCGGAAACGATCCGATCGAACACAATTGTCCCCATCTTCGCGGCCCGCTGCGCCGGAATCGCCTCCGAATTGTTCCAGAAGTCGAATCCATTCACGTTCGAGTAGTTGAACCACAGGCCATCGTGATGCGGATGATCCGTCCGCTCGCCCGGCCGCGGCTCGAGCGGCCAGCCGCGCGTTATGGTCACTCCGTCCGCATCCACGATCGGGAAGAGCACGGGCTTCTTCAGCGTCGTGGGCCAGATGTACGACGTAAAGGGCCGGCCGTCGATCGTGATGTCGACGCGCCGGTTCGCCTCGTCCGCCACCACCTGCACACCCCTGGGCGGCGCAGCCAGAGCACCGGCCGACCACATCAACCCGGCTGCCGTCGCAATCCATAGCACGTGCCTACGCATACACCTTGCCCCCGGCCAGCACCTGCTGCGTCTTTTCGTCAAACGTCACCTTCATTCCGGTCCGGATCGCCGCGACGTTCATGCACAGCGCGATGGAATGGCTGTAGCCCGCCTCGATCGGCGCGTTCGGCGTCTTGCGCGAGCGTACGCACTCCATCCAGTTGCGCATATTCGCTGCCGTTTGCGGATCGCCGTGTGTGTTGGCGTCCGTCTCGACGGTCTCGGCCTTTTCAACCAGCGAGAAGCTGGGCAGCAGGTTGGGCTTCATGTTCATCTCGGCCGCAAATTTGGCTGTCAGCCCGCCTGTCGGCGTCACCATCTGTTTGTCCATGTCCATCATGCCGCCGTTCGAGTAGTACAGCTCCTTCACGCCGCCGGCCGAGTTGGTGAAACGCGATGTGTACTGTACCTGGAAGCCCTTGGTCGCGTCGTCGAGCGGACCGTAATCGAACACTGCCGTCATCGTGTCCCAGTTGGTGCGTCCATCTTTCCATAGATAAATGCCGCCATTAGCTACGCAGGAACGAGGATGCGGCAGCCCGGTGAACCAGTGCACAGTGTCGATCTGGTGAACCAGCCACTGGTCGGGAATTCCCGACGAATACGGCCAGAATAGGCGGAACTCAAGATACTTGCGGGCATCGAACGGCACCATTGTTCTGTTGAGCAAATAGCGCTTCCAGTCGGTGTCCTCCTCTTTGAGCAGAGGCACAACGTCTGGCCGGCGCCAGCGGCCGGGCTGGTTCACATTCCAGCTCATCTCCACCATCACGATGTCGCCGAACTGGCCTGACTTGATGTATTCAGCCGCCTTTTGATACGCAGGCGTCGAGCGGCGCTGCGTTCCTACCTGTACAATCCTGCCGCTCTTTTTCACGGCGCCGAGAATCATGCGCGCGTCGGCCATGGTGTGCGCGATGGGCTTCTCCACATACGCATCGCGGCCTGCCCGCACCGCTTCAGCGCCGTGGTATGCGTGCTGGAAATCGGCTGTGGCGATGATGACGGCGTCCACATCCTTGCGGGCATACAATTCATCGTTGTTCCTCACGGTGTCTGGACGGTTTCCGCAGAGCCTTTCAATGAAGGCCGCGCCTTCATCGCGGCGGCGGTTCCAGATATCGGAGACGGCCACGATCTGGAAGTTGAGCTCCTGGGCGCTCTGCTGGAACGCGGGCAGATCGCCGCCTTTCATTCGATCGCCACAGCCCACGATGCCAACGCGCACGCGATCGTTCGCGCCCAGAATCTGCCCGTAGCTCGATGCGTTCCAGGAAACGGCCGTCGCGGCCAGCGCTGCGCCACCTGCCTTCAAGAATTCTCTGCGATTGTCTTGATTCGGATTCATCGCTGTTCCCTTCATGGATTGTGGTTCGGTGGAATTGTAATTGGGCAGACCGGGCGGGACGACTCTACTCAGAATTGAACTCATTGAAGAATAGAGCCGGGCGCCCTGGAATTCAGAGCGCCCGGCCTTGCAGTACACACGCGAACAAACGAGAGGTTAGAAGTTGATCTTCACGCTGCCCTGGAAGACGCGGGCTTGATTGTATGTTGCCGAGACCTGACCAAAGGTCGATGACGTAAGAGTTGCGGCGCCTCCGGTATTTGCGGGAAGGGAGCCGGTTGTTGAACTGGATGGAGGTTGGAAGTCAGGATGATTCAGAACGTTGAATGCTTCCAGGCGGAACGTCGTGCTCCAGTTCTCGTGGATCACGAAGATGCGCGAAATCTGCGCATCGAATTGCAGCGAACTCGGGCCCCGGAACGTATTTTTGCCGATGTTTCCGTACGTTCCCAGAGCCGGGCAGCCGGCGGCCGTGGCTGAAGCGCACCCGGCCGTTTGCCACACCTGCTGGAATGCGGCCGGATTCAAGTACTCGCGATTGGCCTCGGTCGCAGCGGGGGCGCGGAAGTGCACCTCGGCATACGGATTCACGCCCGGAACCCTGTTGGGCCGGTCGTTGCCTACGTCGGTCAGTGAGTTGTCCTGTCCTGAAGTGACGGTGAACGGCGCGCCGCTCTGGATGCGGATCAGCGGAGCCAATTCCCAGTTGTTGATGACCAGCTTTGCAAAGTTGTTCAGGTGCGCGTTAAAGCCGCTCTTGGCGATCAAAACGGCATTCTCGATATGGCGGAAGTCCGAACCGCACGGGCCGTAGTCCATCGAGAGTCTGTTGGGATTCTCGACCAACGTGCTGGCCAGGTCGCCCTGCGCGTCCTCGATGTCCAGGCATTTCGACCATGTCCAGTTGGCCAGCAGGCTGAAGGTGTTCGACATGCGGTGCTGGATCGAAGCCACCATGCCGTTGTAATTCGCCGTTCCCTCGTCGCTCACGATCACCGATCCGCTGCCGCTCCCCAGGTACATGTAGCCGCCGATCTGCCCCCCCGAGCCGTTCAGGGAGTTCGGATTCTCGGTCGTCAGTAGGAACCGCGAAGTCTGGTTTCCTGTGGTCGAGCAGTTCGTCCCCGCCGCGCCCGGCTTCACTGCCGCCGGTCCCGTGGTCACGATGCCCGCGCAGCCCGTTCCGCCCGCACCCCATTCGCCCGGAATAAAGACCGCCGGGTCAAACGGGTAACCCACCGGATCGTGGTGCGTCGAGTTGCCGATGTAGTCCAGTTGCGCCTGCCAGTTGTTGCCGAATTCGCGCTGGATGCTGAAAGTCCATTGCACGGAGTAGGCCGCCTTGAAGTGCGCCGGCATCACGATGAACTGCGACTGCGGGAAGAAAAGCGCCTGCGTCGGATTCGGAATCTGCGGCTGCGGAAACGGACTTGTTGTAATCGTGCCCACCGACCACGGAGCCGCGAAGGGAATCGGCGGCGACGACGAGGTTTGCGCATTGGTCACCGCTGTGGCAAACGGCGGGTTCTGCTGGTTGCGCTGGCTGGTAAAGAAGTTCGGGTTGTCGAACATCAGCGCCAGGCCGCCGCGGAACACCGTCTTGCCGGTACCTGTCGGATCGAACGATGCGCCAAAGTTTGGCGAGAACTGCATCCACGAATTCTTCGTGAACTGCTTTGTCACGCCCTTGTCGCCGTAGTAAAGCGCTCCGGCCGGTGCGTTCGGATACACGGTGCTCACGGTATTCGAAAGGAAGTTGGCCATGCTGAATTCAACCCCGCGGTTGAAGTAATCGTGCGGCATGACGTTCGGTCCGTAGCGCAGCCCGCCCACCAGTGTGAGCTGATGATTGGCGTGGTAGGTGTCCTGAACGTAGAGGCTCGGAATCGGCCCGCGCAGTGCGTTCTGTTGTTGCTTGCTCTGCTGGAACGGGCTCGTCGTGCCCAGGGTCCCCATCAGGAAATCGAGATTCTGGTCGCCGATGGTGCTGCCGCCCTTGGGTCCGCTGCCCGAGTATTCGCCGTTGAAGGTGAAGATGCCGTTGCCTTCGTAGGCGTTTCCGATATTCAGCTCGTTCTGCACCCACTCGCCGCCGAACCCGATCTGGTGCCTGCCGCGGACCCAGGTCACGTCGTCGTCGATCACTCCGGTATTGTCGTTGAAGTGCGCAACCGAGTTCGTACCGCCGCCGATCGAGAACTTGCCTTCCGACATCTGCAAGCCGTTCGGTTCCACCTGGTAGACATTCACTCCTAACGTCGCTGCATTGATGTCGTTCGCTGCGTACCCGCGGTTATTGACACGCCGCAGAATCGAGACGTGCGCCGAATTCACCACGTTCGGCGAAATCTGATAAATCTCGCCCAGCGTAAACGTCTGCACCCGCTCGATGTTTCCCGATTGCGTGGTGATCAGGATGTTGGTCGGCGAGAAGTAAGCGGGGAACTGGTAGCCATCAATGAAATAACGCCCAAAGAGATTGTTCTTCGAGTTGATGGTAAAGTCCTCGCGAGTCACGAACTGGTTGTCAGTCACTTTGTAGGGAATCGCGTAGGAAACAAACCCGCACCCGTTCGGGTCCACCGTCCCACCGACGGCGTCTGGGGGCAGATACTTTTGCAAGGCCAGCGACGGCGCGGCGTAGGTTGGCTGCGTCGCGTATTTGTTTCCCGCCAGAGGTGTACCGGTAAGCGGATCCAACAATTGGATGGCCAGACCGCTTGAATTACAAAGGTTGTCTTTGGGTTCGGGGGTAGCCGGTATGGTGATCGGGCTCGGAACGCCGTCGGTGACGGAAAAGTCGCCGGTCAGGTTCGCCGCCGTCGGCACCGTGGCCTGGGTATTCGACTGCGTTTGGTCCGCATCCCAGCGCTGGTATGCCGCGAACGCGAACATCTTGTTGCGCTTGATGGGGCCGCCGAATACACCGCCGAACTGATTCTGATGGAGAGTATCTTTCGGCGAACAAGTCGTCTTCGGAGCCACCGGAGTACAAGTGGAGAAAAAGTTCGTCGCGTCGATGTAGTTGTTGCGGATGAACTCGAATCCCTCGCCGTGAAACTGGTTGGATCCCGACTTCGTCACCACATTCACCATGCCGCCTACGTGCCCGCCGTCCTGCGCGCCCAGGTCCGTCGATTCCACGCTGAACTCGCTCACTGCGTCAGGGAACGGGTAGGGGAGGTTGCCATTGGCCATGTAATCCTGGTTGTCGCCGCCGTCCAGCCGCCACAGCGTCGTGTTGCCGCCGCCGCCCGCGATCGAAACCGAAATCGTCTGGTAAGAATACTTGCTGCCCGTGAAGTCGCCCGCGGGCGCCGGGCTCGAGCCGCCCGATGCCGTGATCAACGCGGTCATCTGCCGCCCGTTCAGCGGCATTTCCGTCACTTCGCTCGAATCGATGGTCTGCTTGAATGTTGGGTCTTCTGTCTGCAGCGCCAGTCCTTCGGACTGCACCTCAACCGTCTGCTCTCTGCCGCCCACTGTCAGGCTGGGATTGATCGTGATGCTGCTTCCCACCTCGAGCACGATCCCTTTCTGTTCGTACGTCTTGAATCCAGGCGCCGTCACGGTCACGTCGTACTTGCCGATGGGAACGTTGGGGAAGAGATACACGCCGCTTCCGTCGCTTTGCGTGTCACGCTTCACATCGGTGGCTTCGTCGATCAGTTCGACGTGCGCGGTGGCCACCACGGCACCGGTTTGATCGGTGACTGTGCCTTGAATGTTGCCCGTGCCCGCGATTTGCGCGCGGACCCCCGCCGGGACAAGCGTGAAAGCGGTTATACAAAGGGCCAAAATCAGGCGCATGGCCCGCCGCAGCGGGTGCTTTTCCTGCCGAGCCTCGGGACTTCTACTGGCTTGTTGCATCGTCTCCTCCTCAAATAGGTCGATTGGTTTCGCGATGATTGGTGCCACCGCTCCAGCCTTCGATTGCCTGTGATAAGTGGAACCAGGACTCTGTTTTCTTGGGATCAGTGGTCAGACCACAGCCAATCCGCGCACTATCGTTACAAACGGCGTGAATCGCTGTCAAGATCAATTTTTAATCTTGGGTCACGAAGAAACTATTCAGAGTGTTTCTGGGAGCGAGAATCTAGCCGTATTGTCATCAGCTTTCTTCCACGGAGCGAACAGGATCGAAGCAAGTAAGCGATTTCTCAAGCGGTATGTTGATGAGCCGGATCCACTAACGGCTTCGCCGCCCGCGCCCCAGGTTGTTCCCGGCCAAGTTCTCGCGGCAATCAGCGCCGCGGTGATCGAACCGGCTGCGCAGCTGGACGCCGTCGATATCGCTCTAAAGGTGATGAAAACCAGATGGAAAGACGCCGACATCTACCTATTCTTCAATGAGGGCAATCGGAAAGGCGAACATGCGGTCGCACTTTTGAGCAAAGGCCGCAGCGTGGAGGCGTTGGATGCGCAGGCGGTAACCGTCACTCCCGTCAATTCCACAAGCAAAGGTCGACATTTTGGCGTGCACCTCAACATGCAGCCTTTCGAAACGCGAGTTATTCTTGTTCGGTGGTTCAACCACGGCGAAGATGGCGCACACTCAAGAAGCCCTGCTCTGCCACAGTTAAGACCAGATCGAGGATCAAGCATGGCATTCCGGCAAAAGACAGCAACACTTGCAGTCACAGCGAGCATTTTCATTTGCGTTTATCAGCCCTTCGCGTCAGCGCAGAAGCAACCGACACCAAAGGAGCTGCAGAACATTGCCACAAATGCGGCCCGTCACTTTGGCGACGCGCCGGACAATCCCGGCCCGCTGGCGACCGACCTCTCTTACTCAATCAAGCCCAAGGCCGTGGCCAAGGCTATGCGCAAGGTAGCCGACTGGCAACTCGAACGATCGCAGCCGTACTTTGACCGCATCTGGACGTGGAGTGTCCTTTACACCGGGTTCATGGCTGCCTCGGACTCGCTGGGCGATCCGAAGTATCGCAACGCCATGATGGCCATGGGGCAGAAGTTCGACTGGAAGCTGCGGTCGCACTTGCCCAATGCCGACGATCAGAGCGTGGCGCAGACCTATCTTGAGCTTTATTTGCTGAAGAAGGACCCGGCGATGGTCACGCCCACGCAACAAGAACTGGACGCGATTCTCGCGGCGCCGCGAAGCTCCACGATTCCGGGCAAGGAGATCGCGTGGTGGTGGTGCGACGCGCTTTTCATGGCGCCTCCCGGTTGGTCGCGGATGTATGCCGCAACTGGCTACAGGAAATATATTGACTACCTCGATGAGGAATGGGCCAAGACTTCAGATCGCCTCTACGACACTAAAGAGCATCTCTATTTTCGCGATTCTACCTATCTGAGCAGGACCGAGGCCAACGGGAAAAAGATGTTCTGGTCGCGCGGAAATGGTTGGGTGATGGGAGGAATCGTCAGAACCTTGCAATATCTACCCAAAGATGATCCCGCGCGTGCAAAATACATCGAGCAGCTCAAAGAAATGGCTGCGCGTGTGGCAGCGATTCAATCGCCGGATGGGCTGTGGCGAGCGGGCCTGCTCGATCCCGGCGATTACGACCTGCCTGAAATCTCCGGCTCTGCTCTCTTTACCTTTGCGCTGGCGGCGGGGGTAAATGAAGGATGGCTGGACAAGAAAGGATACCGGCCGGTGATCGAAAAGGCATGGGCCGGGATGCTGCATCATGTGTATGCCGACGGACGGCTGGGCTGCATCCAGCAGACCGGCGCGGAGCCTGAGCCCTTCAAGGCGTCTCCGAGCTATACATACGGTGTGGGCGCTTTTCTTCTGGCAGGGAGCGAGATCCGGCAGATGCACCCGTAGACCGATTCGCAATCCTGGGCGCAGGTAGACTCGAGCGTCATTTTGGCTCGCCATAGGGCGTGTCGTCCGGATCATTTACCATCGAGTCCGTAAACACCGGCTTGCTTTCGTCAGCCGTCTTGATAATGCTATCGGTGATGGTCCAGTTCCTGGCGTTGGCGATTGTGCCCGCGGTCGCTGTCTCAAGGTCTAGGTGGTCGAGCCGGAAGTCATCCAGAGTCGTGTTGGGGTAGGCGCTCACTTCGAATGCCCGCTTCGCTCCCGTGGCCTTGACGTTCCATATGTGGACATCGCTGAAATACGGCAGTCCCTGCTGCTCCGGAACCTTCGTTGTGAGAATGACCCAGTATGGAGGAATGTCTTTCATGCCGGCCGGCAAAATTGCATAGCTAAAACTCGGATCCCAGTTCATGACGATGTGAATGGGTACCTGGCTCTTCCGCCAGCGCTGTGACGCTCGGACAGCCTTTCATCCCCTCCATTGCCAGCTGACGGAACGATAGGGGTATTTGCCCACTCGTTTCCTTGCCACTTGCAGTTCCTTTCCCTGCCAATCACATTTTGTGGGGTCAGTCCACCTATGGTTGAACCCCTATCGGCTGGGGGAGAAGAGCAACGAATGGTGGGTAAGGGAATCTTGCCGGGCCAAGGAGTTGCCGGAAGAGAACAGGACAACTTCAGGGCTGGGCTTTTGGCGCCAGTTCGCGTTCCGGCTTTTCTTCACCGACATGGGATTTTGCCACCCGGGTGTGCTTGGCCTTATACATGGCGGCGTCGGCCCCGCGCAGCAGACTCAGACTATCGGCGGAGTCGGCGTCTTCGGGATAAAGAGCGATGCCAAAACTCGCCGAACCGTGCAGAAAACATCCATCTCCGATGAACGGCTCATGGAAGCAGCCTTGCAGCCGACCCGTGATCTCTTCAACCTCAGCTCGGTTGCGCACCTCAGAAACGAGCACTGCAAACTCGTCTCCGCCAAGCCGCGCCAGCCGGAGACGCACAGTTTCACTCCTTGATTCGAATCAATTCACGCGCCGCCCCGGTAGTCAACAAGTTTCGAACGCTCTCGAAGCCATTGGCCACTCGTTTTTGAGGACCGTTTCCGCTTGCCCGAGAGGCCCCACTACCAAATGCACCCTCGATTTGAGCTGACTCCTGTCAGAAAGTCTTGAGGGAATTCCTGACCTGGTCGATTCGCAGATCGGCTCGCAGAAGCGCCTTTTCTCTGCACATGACATATTGTCCGGAACCCACTCGGGTCACATATCCATAGGACAGCATGGTGCGAATGATTCTGTAAGCACTGCTTGCGTGTATTCCGGTCACCGACGATATCTGGTCAATGGAGACCGGTGCAGATTGGCTTCGCAAAAGTTCCAGTACCTGAAATGCCTTTGAAACCATTGGCACAACATAAGGCGACTCGAGCCTGGGCTGCGCTTCCCGGCTCTCGGCCTTCCTGATGCTGCGAGTTCTACTTCGTCGAGAAGCCTTCATGTGCAGAGTCCGATTATAACTCCTGGTCAAGATTGAATCGCCGGCCACTTTTATGCAGACATGCGCAACGCGATTCGCAATTGCACAAAGGCGGTAGTTTCGCGGACACGCGGCGGATTCGCTCCGCCCGTGGTTTGCCAAAATGTCGATCTGTTGTCGAATCAGGTAGATGAACTGCGAATAGTGATTCACCAAATGTAACGGGGAGCCAATGTTGCTTGGCGGTTACAAGAGCAACCCTGCTGAATGACACCTCAGAGGTTCTGAGCAGTTGACCGGCTACTCGGACGGTGCAGCGAAGCTAGCCCGCATTTCTCACAGGTTCATTGCTGATTGCGGTGACGATAGACAGGAAAAGTGTTGGAAAGGCCGTCATTTCATGGCATAACTGCGTTGTCGAAGCGTAGTTGTAGCCGTGCGGAGGCGG
>JBEKGW010000029.1:0-80378 GCA_050012595.1 Terriglobales bacterium | reverse complement strand
GGCGTGGGAAACGTGACCCTTTATGGGCATAGTATTTTCTCCCTGCGAATGTACACGATAAAGCTATCAGCGGGAAAACCTCGCTACTACTGGCAAGCCTGACAGGAGCGTACTGCTCTCCTCGTCACAGATCTAGGAAGAAGGTAACAACATTCACGCCATTCAGATTAGGGGGTTGGGGGCGAGTGACCGGTGACTCGGAGAATCTCCATTCGCTGCAACGAGCGCAAAGCGAAGGTGACTGTCATTCTTGCCAGTCGCCCAGGGTGCCATTCCGCTGGACAATGCGAATCACAGTCTTCTCGGGGGGAACGTCCGGCTTCCTCCGGATGGGTCCTCGACTTGTTCAGCGACTTGTTACCCGGAGAAGAATGACGGCCCCGGGCCATGTCCGGGGCCAAATTCTTGTTCCGTCGCCATCTGAGATAACTGTCGAAATATCCCGATTACACTCACGAGCCGGAATCGCTTCGTTACTGGGCGGTTTGCCGGATACTCGAAAACTGGCCCACTACGCCTGCCATACGTAGCGCTTGAGCCGCACGGCCATCTCATGCCATGCTGATAGCCATGAGCGCTCCGGCGACCCTATCTCCCTACATCGAGTTTAAAGACTGTCTGCAAAGCATTTGGCGATCTGGTCGTTCTCAAGGACTGTCAGCTTCGAGGTGTTGCCGGGTGAGATGGTCTGCATTCTCGCAGCGGCGTCGGAAAATCGGTGGCGCTCCATAACATCATGGGCTTCCTTAAGCCGGATTCGGGCCGAATCATTGTCGCCGGCCAGGACATCACGGACTACAACGAGGTGCAGCTCGAAGAAATCCGCAAGAAAGTCACCATGGTGTTCCAGAACGGCGCGCTGTTCGATTCCTTAACGGTTGGCGAAAACGTTGCCTTCCCCTTGCGCCAAAAAAGGGAGCTTCACGAAGACCAGATTTTACCAGCTCGTCGACGGCCTGCTCGAAATGGTCGGGGTCAAGGAGATGCGCGACCTGTTGCCTTCGGACCTTTCCACCGGCATGAAACGTTCGGTCGCCATCGCGCGAGCGCTCGCCGCCCAACCCGAATGCGTGCTCTACGACGAGCCCACCACCATGGTGGATCCGATGATGGGGAATCTGCTTGGCGATCTTATCGCCCGGCTCAAACTAGCCGTTCTTACGAACAGGGCTGGGCTTGTTCCCTATCCGGACAAACCTTGCATGCGGCTTATTGCGATGATGCACAACGAGGGGACGAATCTCAGCCCTCACCTGGCGCTCCGCTTTTGTGGGATCCGCATCATAATCAAGATCGAACATCGCGATCACGGCGACCGCGCGAGTGCAATAGCGTCTCGCCCAGTCACTGTTGATCAGGGTGCGTTGGACCGTTTTCCAATGCTCGGTTTCGCTTTCCGGATTGCGCGCGAGTTGTGCTGAATCGTCGTAGCTTGGGTCGTTGATGGCCGTGAGAAACTGAGCGAATTCCTCAAGATTCACTCCCATCTGATACACAAGTTGGCTTAATGCCATCTGCTGGGACGCGGTTAGTTGATCGAACTTACGGCAGTAAGCCCTCGCATTATGAACGGCCAGTACAGCTGAGATCTGCAATAACTCTGTAGCCTCTTCGTTGGTTAGTTGTGGTGAAAGTTGATGAGTCCTAATCTTCCGGCGAAAGTTCTCTTTTTTCCAAGTATTCAGATCGCGCTCGAACTCTTCGAGTATGATCTGCAGCCTTTCCGAACTAAGCCCCGCCGCTTGCCACAATTCAGCACTCGACGGCTCAATAAACGTATGTGGATTGAGAAGGTCGCGCTGTAGGTGCTCCGTCTCTCTAACATCGAGACTGAAGCCCGCGCCAATAAGCGGCCGACTTGTTTTGGGGTCGGGATAAGCCGCCAACACCCAGCTTTCATGCTTACTGTCACGAAGGATGTCCATCAGGGTCTCGAGTCTGAACTTGATGTCGGAATCCATGTGGCTAAAAAACGGTTGGGAAAGATATGAAATCTCGGGTCCTTCGGTGAGAAGCGCTGAATTCAGGTCTTCCAGAGGAAGACTTTCAGGCGCAAGGAAAGCAGATAGCGCTGGGGTCACTTGCGTCTGAGTGGATTGCCCCGTGGCTTGTAGACCGGAGGCTACCATTGCGAATACAAGGGTCGCAACCAGAATGCGTTGTTTTATAATCGTCATCTTCTCTATAGCGGCCCGACTCTACGGAAACCATCGCTTACGCCAGTGATTCCCGTGCTGGCCACAAGCGCAATCACCTGTGGATTCTCGTCACTTAAGAACCGACGGCCTACTGTCAGATCTCACAGTCACTGCACTTCTTAGTGAGTGTAATCGCTGGTTTCGCCAATTTGGGCAGATTAACGGTCGTTCTCGGTTATATTGAATCGACGTGCCAGTAATTTGAACAAGAGGCCCGTCTAGAATTTGGGTTTCTATTGTACCGTTATTTAGTTATCATACACTAGCGTACGCTACGCCATATACACGTGTTCCTTTGGTCCTTAAATCGGTTTGGACAATTAAATGACGAAACTGGGCGTGTTAAGGATCTTCACGCAATTTAACGGATTCCTTAAGCCGGATTCCGTTCGCCTTAAGCTTCGCCCCGTTCCTGATCGTCGGTCCTTCTATAGTTATCTCGGGCGCCTCAAAGGTCAGGGTTTGCTCGAACGAAATCCGAACTCCAGGCGCGGCCATTTGTCCTACCGGATCACCGAAAGAGGACGCGCTAGGATCGAATACCTACGGCGACAGATCTAGAGCACCTCCTAACGTCACGTATGTACGTAACGCACCCCTCGGTGGCCCTGAAATCTGGTCCGGAATTAGTAGTCGTTTTCCACCATCAAGTCCCTAGATAACTCTCCGGTGCCGCATTCTCTGCAGGCTCCGCCCAATGCGGGCCCTTTATAACCGCAGGAGCACTCGATGTAATATTCCCTCCGAACGATTACGTGCCGCACTCGGCTTCTCTCTTCTGCACAGATTTCTCGGGATCGGCGGGGCTTGACAAGGCCCTGGCCACCCAGAGAATCCGCCAGGAAATGAATCTGCGATTCAGTGCGAACCGCCGGGAATCTCGGGTCGCGCAAGATCTGGAGAATCAGTTTTAAATAGGGAGCGAGGTTCCCAGTGATACCCGGCGCGCTCTCACGGATGGCCTGCCGTATGTCTTCCGCAGATCGTGCGGCTAGAAATCGAGGACCCAACTTCGACCAGTACTGCTTAAACCACAGACGGTAGATGTCGGCGGAACCTACTACGACGGAAGGCTCGATGTGGGGCAAAACTCCGATGAGGTATCGTGCCATGATGGGCGGTTTTGGTTACTGAGATTGAGAGACCTATAGGTCAAGTTGGCGTTACATCCCGATTACACTCATTGATATTTTCCGGGTGTCGCCGTCGGGTTTCCTGCGTTAATTTCGGGTACCCGATGCGCGCAACGCTGCTGGCGGGGGCGGGTCGCCCACGTCTCTCGGCCGGCGAGCTATAACGCGGGTTACCAATTGTTAGCAGACATGAAGACGCGGGGTGCCCCACTTCTCGCGCCTTTCGGGAAGCCTGCCCTGAGCGCTAGCCGAAGGGTGGGCCGCTGCGCATCCGACGCCAAAAGGCGCGACCCTCTCGGAATCTACTTCCAACCGAAGGCCGGCGCACCCGGCAAGCACGGGGCACCCCAAGATTCCCCGGAATTATGCCTTTGACAAACCCATCATGGACTAGAAAAAGTGAAGGGAAAGGCCTGAAGTTTTCGTTCTATCGGGTGTGGGTCAGGGGTACTGGCGACGGCTGGTCCGCCTGTTCAAACGCACTGTGCGGGTGGAGCGGCGACTAAACATTGAGGAGTTGCTTCTGCTTGCTGAGGCGATCTTTGATTACGGGCTAAAGATTCGAGCGTCTGAAAAGTGGTCCGCACTTCCGCCGCCATACATAATCATCGAGGTTCCTGAATTGGTACAGCGGCTCAGAAAGACACCGCAAGCCATTCAAGACGCGTTCCTGTTGCTGAGAGCGGCGGGCTTTGCTGAGCTACTCGATTGCCACGGACATTGGAAACTGAATCTGGCAGGTGGCTCCCAGCGATCACGATGGCAAGAAGTCGCTTAAGCAGGAAGGGCGTAGTTAGCACATTCGGGGCTCGGTCGGGCCAAGCGAACCCGGTGACGATCCCTTGGAGGCAGCGAGAAAAAAATAGTTGCGCTAAGTTGCGCTGGAATCGCTGGAGTGGTGTACAAGGCGCGGCTTGTGGGGGCCAAAAAGGAAATTCCGGCTTAATCCATGCACCCAAGGAGGGAGCTATGGCAAAACCATCTGAGACTTTCCAATCAGTTCTTCACCTGCGCCCAGTGCTTCGGTTTGCCGCAAGCGCGCTAGGATTACTGGCCTGCTTGTGCTTCGGCGCGTTGTTGGCCAGCGCACAGACCCTGCCCAATAACCCGCAGCTGAGCGCGCCAGACAACTGCGCCGTCTCGGCGGCGATGTTCAACGGCTTGTTTCAAGGGGGGACAGCGTCAGTGAACGGCGTGGCAAATCCAGCCAACAGTGTCTCTTTTTCCAACAGCACTGCGAAAAACAACTGCGACTTCTATCAATGGGCGCAACAGATGTTTCTTTGGCTGACCTCGCCTGCGCCCGCGACCTACGGTGGAGGAGGCGGACGCATCTTCTCCTCGCCTGCGTTCTATACCGTGTCGCCGGCAGATGCGAGCGGCAAACGCACGCTGATCTCCAACCAGACGATGTTCTCCCTGCTGGGTAACGGAATACTTCACTTCCTTGGCGTGCGGGCGGCCCAAGTGGGCGTGCATGGATTGCCGGTGATCATGAGCAAGTCGGGGCAGATGTTCGAAGTACAGCCAGGACCCGTCTCGAAAGCCGGGAAACCGCTCGTGCTCAACCGGGCTGGCAAGCAGGTGGAGGTGTCGCGTGTGGAAATGCGGAAGGGCCAAGTCGTCCTGCTGGATAACACAGGCAAGGCGATCGCCAGGCCGAAGCTGATCGCCCCCAAGCAGATCCCGCTCGAGCAGTTGCAGCGCCTGCGCCCGCAACAGCAACAACTGCCGGAGCTTGCCCCGGAACATGAAGTGCTGACGAAGCTTGCCCCGCAACACGAAGTGCTGATGAGGCCCATCGCGTCGCACGTGCAAGTGTTGCAGAAGCTCACGCCCGCGCCCGTGAACCCCAAGCTCATCGCCCAGCAGTTTGAACTCAATGGCAAGATTATTTTCCTGAACGTGAATGCCGGCGTTATCGAGACTGAGGAAGGGCAGGCGGTGACCGACGGTGTTCTGTTGGCACAGAACGGATCTCTCATCTACTTCATCACCATGGTCAACGATGTCATGGCCTACTTCCTCACCGGCACCAAAGACGGCGGGATTACACCTACGCCCACGCAATTTCCGACGGGGCAGGCAGACTTGAACAAGATCATTGCCTTCGCCCAGTTGCACGGAAAGCCCGCCCCACCAAATACCTTTCCCGATCCCAACGCGCTGGCCATCGAGGTGAAGTCGTCATGGATTGAGACCACCGGAATTTCCGACCCCAGTCAGTACATCACTACGCAGGCGGTGATACCCACGTTTGACACATCAAACCCTAACAAATGGGTACCGAATGGACAGAAGACGACGACGCTGGCGCTGGTCGGAATGCACGTGGTGGGAAGCGCCAACGGGCATCCGGAGATGATCTGGGCCACTTTTGAGCATTTCGGAAACGCGCCGAACGCAACCTACAATTACAACGCTACGAGCGGCACCAATCCTAACATTGTTTCGCAGTCCACCACAGGTACGTGGTTGTTCTGCGCCAGCGGCTCGACGGGGCCGTTCAATCAGACACGCGCAATGTACAGTTCACCAAACATCGTGGGGGTTGGCGGAGCCATTGGGCCCAGCAACGTACTTCGCTCCAGCCCCTTCGGAGCCGCTTTAGGTGTCCAGCCTAACCCGCTGATCCCCAACGATCAGACTTCCAACAGTCAGATCATTGGCATTGATGACAGTATTCAGAGCGACTTCGCAGCCTTGTCAGGCGGCCCTGACATCAGGACTAACTACTACATGACCGGTGCAACGTGGACGGAAAATGGCGCCCCGCCGGCCGGCAGCTTTCCATTCGGGATAGATGTCGGCACAAGTGAATTGGCCGGTAGCACGATGGAAACATTTCAGCAGCCGAGCAACTGCCTCGATTGTCATCAGACCAACCAGCTCAACGTAAGCCATGTGGCATGTGATCCGACGTTCGGTTGCACCGCCGGTATACAACCCTTGTTCTAGGTACCTTTCACGCTAGCGCCCAAAAGGAGGGCTGACAATGGCAGACGAAAAGAAACCGACAACTCCAGGCCCGCCCGCTCCCAGTACGCCAAAGGTTACAACCACGAGCACGGCAACGAGCATTCCCTTTGATCAATTCACCGAATCTACGATGGGGGCGGTGTTGCGGGCGGCAAACGCCCAAAACCTTTCGCACGTTCCCATCATCATCGGGGTCATCTTCCATCCCGGGTTGGGCGGAGGTTTCGGAGGCTATAGTGGCGCGCCGCCGACGTGCGGTTTCGCCAGCACCGTCAAACCGTTCTTCACCGACTGCTACCACACCCACATGTTAGCCCAGGGGTTGGATCTGTGGGACCCGGCTGCGTGCCAGACGAACTGGACGGCAATCTACAATGCGGTCAACAGCGGCAGCATGCCGGCGGCAGGCTGTCCCGGAACCTTCGACAAGAATATGTTCCTGACGGCATTCCAGTGCTGGAAGGACCAAGGCTTCCCTCCATAAGGAGTTGAACGTATTGACTTGCAGGGCGTCAGTCTGTGATGGCGCCCTGCTACCGCTCTCGACATGTTCTTATGGAACGTTTGCAAAAAGACGCCGCACCGCTCTGTCCCAGCGCGCAGCCCCACACGGAAGGCGCTGCGGTATTCGCTGTAGTCCAGGGTACGGCCACAGAGCCGCGCGCGGCGTACCTGGATCGGCTCGTTCCGCTGACGCCCGAAATCGCGCAGACCGCCGCCCCAATCAATCCGGAGGAAGTGTTTCGTATGGCCGCTCCCTGCGCTGCGCACGGCTGCCGTCACTTTGGCGAAGGTCGATGTAGCCTCGCCACCCGGTTGGTTCGGCTGGTCCCCTCCGTTGTAGCCAGCGCGCCGCCGTGCATGCTGCGCCCGGATTGCATGTGGTGGCGTCAGGAAGGCGTCGAAGCCTGCTTGCGCTGCCCGCAGGTGGTTACGCATATGTACGGGGCCAGCTCGCAGCTTGTAGAGGCGGCATCGCCACCCACGACTTCGACTGCTTCCCGGTGAAGTAAGCGGGGGCTGGCCCACCCTTTCGCTCATCCCGACCCCCGAGGGTGCCCCGTCCTTGTCGCGTTTTCCGCGACAGGGCGGGAATTTGACTTCCCATCCCCGCACCACTCCCATCAGTTCTCTTAAGTGGCGGGTGGCCCAGGCTTTTGATTTCGCTGCCATAAACAACCCAGGGGGTGCCCCATCCTTCGCGCACTTCGCGAACGGTGGGAGCGGAAATGTTCGCACAACCGGACGAACCCATGTCGTATCGGCAGTATCGCTACCCGCCCTTGCAAAGGACGCAAGGACGGGGCACCCACAGTTGTGTCAGTGGAGAGGAAACCAAAACCGAAGGCCGGGCCACCCGCCATTTCGGGCTGAAATTCTCAATGAGTGCTAACGCCTGTTAACATCAGCTATCGCGACATTGGGAACTGCTCCGCCTGTTTCGGTGTCTCAATCACTGGAGCCGACATGCTCAAATCCAACCCGCCCTATGCAATATGGTCAATCTGGATATATCTTCCGTTTTCGCAAAAGCTGCTTTTCCTAGTGGTGTGCTTGGTCAGCATCTATTCCATATTTTCTGCGGCGGTTGTTATGGGGCGACTTCGTACGATTACGCGCCAGCCCCAGAACGAAGACATTCCCTCGTTTCAACGGGCTGTGGCTGCGCTTCATAAACGGTGTACCAACGTGCAGCAGCTCATCAGAGCTACTTTCTACCTTTTTGGCTTCGTGCTCTTCATAGGATTCCAGTGGGCGTACTTCACTGTGGACAAGAGTAGTACCCCGGTTGGATGGCTTATTCTGGAGAACTTCGTGCTTTATTTCGCTTTTGCCGCTAATGTATTTTTTGTCTTTTTCCTCATCCACTGTATCCAGTGGTTTGTCTCGGGTCGTGTGGATGCGTGCGCCTCACGATTGAGTGCTCAACGCTTGACGTAAAGGCAATCGGCGATTGTTGGTGAAAAATCCCGATTACTCTCATTGACCGGGGTTCTGAGTGCCAACGCCTGTTCTCAACAGTTATCCGAAATCAGTCGTCGGTCAACGGAAAGGCTTACCCATCGCAACGTATAACCAAATCAAAGCCAGATAAAACTCGGCCAGAGCTTGTAGTACAAAAACCAGTCTCCATCCCCGAATGCCCCGCAGCAAGCAAACTAGCGCCGTACCGGCGCATACAATACTCGTGATAACGGTCACCACGGTTCCAACTACGCCAATGTCCTCCATCCTATCGATGGAGACCAGCTTCTCAAGGAAGACTCCTGCACAAATGAACAGTGTTCCCGCCACCAGCGCCACGGTAGTCGCGTAGGCGATTGCGACAACTGCTCTGTGGCCTCGGCATTTTATGACCTGTCGAAAGCTGTAGGCAATGAGCGTCCCCATCAGGCCAAGCTGAACAACTGCACTGACGGCGAAAAACAGTGGATTCATCTCGGATTCTTCGGAATAGACAATGACATGCGCTCAAATTATCAAACGAGAATTGCCGTCACTGAGCGCACAGGCATATTCTCATTGTTCCGCCACATCCGCAACGGAACCCATTGCTGATTATTTGTTGGCGTAACATCTCGATTTCACTCAAAACCCCGGTCACCGGGTCAATGAGTGTAAACGCCTGATTTCAACAGTTCAGATTTCGACAGTTCAGACACCTACCACGCTCCGAGGTAACTTTCGGGTTCGGAATTGGCGTACTACTCTTGGATCATGCATTGCGTCAATAGAGGCATCTTGACCTTGGTGGGACTGTTCCCGTTGCTTTTGCTGGCCGCTCCGGCCGAGGCGCGCCTGAACCTGCTCCAGAGCAAGCAGGTCATAACGCTGCCTGGAAATCTAGTTGGCAGTATTCGAGCCGGCCTCGAACCATCTTCGACCGGGCCAGTGGCAATCGCCGCGCCAATCCAGGCTGACCTTTTGCGTGCTCTGCCGCAGGATTTCCGTGCTGCGTGCCCCTCAATGATTGAAAGCTGGGGTGGTGACATCGCCAAGGGAACGGACGAGTGGCGCGTGCGCGTCCTGGTTCGCCAAGACGATCAATTGTGGCTGGCCTTTCGATGTGCATCGCGCGCGCGCGAGTATGAGAAGGACTATGACGAGCGTCCGGCCCTCCTGCGCCTTGCAACCGGCAAGCTGGAGTTCTTGCCACTCGGGTCGGACGCCGAGAATGACTCCACGCTCTATCACATCGAGTTCTCCGAGCTCCTGCCACTCGAAGGCGCGCAGGGAGTGGCCCTCAAAGTCACTGAGCCCGCCGGAGGTCCCTGTTGCGATGGGCCTGAATCGCGCTCAGGTGAAACGTGGCGGGTCTTCGCGGATTCACCGCACGGCGTTGCGGAACTGCTTTCGGTCAAGACGGCGCGGGACGACTCGAGCCACTGCGACGACCCCGAAGTTGATTCCGAGACAACCTACCGCGCCCAAATCGCCCTGGATCGCGACGCGCAGAACCGGGCCAGGGAAGTCGCGGTTACCTTCCGCGAAGAGGTCAAGGACATCACCTACGAAGGCGAGAAGGCTAACCCTCACACCGTGAGCCAGCGCTCCGGCACGCTGCGCTACCGCTGGACTCCCGCCTCTCTGCACTTTGAAGAAATCAAGTAGCAGCGTTGAATCTGTCGAAGCTGAACTCCAAGCTCGGGTTGGACCTTCCGTTTGGTCAACTGGCGTAACATCCCGATTACACTCATTGACCGGGGTTCTGAGTGTAATCGCCTGGTTACGTCAACTGAGGTCACCATTGGTGAAAGCGTGATACAAGGTAGTTGCGTATGAACATACGGTGGATAAAGTGGATTTCTGCACTGGCGCTCTTGCGCTTGAGCACATAAATCGCTTTGCCAGAGCGTGGGAGATAGGTCCTTGCAGCGTCTCCCCAGACATATTGAATCGACTCGCCGATATCCACCACGCCGACTCTCTCATACTGGTCTTGCATGTACTTTTGCGCCCAGGACAGCAGAGCAATTACCTCGGGCGCGGTGGCGTTCCAAGTGCCCAAGGATTCCCGGTCATCCACGTAGATGAGGAGGTCCGGGCGACCGGTCTCGATCTCTTGAATCATTTGCTGCCGCATGTAAGTCGTGTATTTCTGCCGCGCCGTCAGACTGTACATGTAGATATAGCCGGTGGCGGGATGCCGGTTGGCGTAGAAATAGATTTCCGGTTCCGAACCCAGCACCGCGATTCGAGAGGACGGAGAGGAGTCGTTCTTGACGTATTCGGCGATTTTTCCGGCGGCTAGGAATACTTGGCCATCCTCGGTGTACCCCATGGCTTGTTCTGGACTCAGAGAAAAGTAAAAGGCACGCCGCTGAAAGATGGAGCTTCCGAAGCAAGCGAGGAAGGCCAAGGATGGGAATATTATCAAGTATTTTGATTTTTGTAGTCCTGCTAGCAATTCAGTTGCCGAGCTAATGGCGACACCCACCAAGATCGCAATCACAGGCAGCAATAAGACAAAATAATGGAGCCTGAACTTGTTTCCGGGGCAAATTGACAGAAATGAAAATAGCAACAGCGCTGTCAAAAACCAGGAGTACTTCCGGGCGCTGGGACTCCATCGCGGCGCCGTGATCCCACTGGCTGCGAGAACCCAAACCAGCGCGGCGGGACCTACGACCACGCGGGACTGCATGAGAAACGCGCGAACTGTGCGCCAGGGGTTCGCTTTCGAGTATTCCGCTGCATACGAAACGGTCCAAAACCAAAATTGGCCGAATACGCCACTCCGGTGAAGTAGCCAGACCATGGCTGCATAAGGCAGGATTGATCCGAGAGCAAATAATGCGGAATAACGTAAGACGTTTCGGGGACTGCACCGCTGTTTCCTTGCGCTTACGACGAGATAAAGAAAACAGAAAAGAACAAAGAAGGCGCCGTGCTGTTTCATCAGGAAGGCAATCCCTTCGAATAGGCCGCTTGCCAAGAACAGCCACAATCGCCCGGATTGCAGGGCATACAATAGGAGCAGAATGCCAAATATTGCCGGAAGAACGACAAAGTTAGTGGCGTGCGCTTGAAATCCGTACACAGAGGGACTTGTCGAAAGCAGGGCGTAGCTCGCGCCCGCGACAACTCCTGCCAGTCTTCCGAATAGGCGTACGGCCAGGAAGTACAGCAACAACGACGTAACCGCATTTACCAATAAGAGCCCCAGATGAATTCCCGCCGGTGTTTCACCGAACGCCGCAAGTATCGCGGCATAGGCAGCATAAGTACCCGGCAGTTTCATGTTGTAGGCAAGTTTGTATGGGGGAATACCCTGCAACATCAATTGTCCGGCGAAGGCGTATTCGCCTTCATCGCGTTCAAGGGGCATGTCCCGCAAACGGTAACGGACTGATCCAAATAAGATTAAGATAATGACCAGAAAAAGCAGGGGGATCCAAGGCAACGCGAAAAGCCGCAGCAGCCGCGGCGGAGAACTTAGTCCGGGCTCTGCCGGAGTTTCATTCTTAAGTTGAACGATAGTATCCATTGCGCATCTGTTTCGATTGTTTAGGGGTCCAATGATTGAGATGGCTAAAGCACGCGCCGCACGTGCCCCCGGTACATACCCTTGCTCCAAAGCGTGCAAACCTAGAGCCAGAGGCAGGATGGTTGCCTAATTCGGGACCCCCAACTTGCCATGAATCGGCACCAACTTGGACGCAAGCACACATCACCCAAGGGGTGCCTCACTTCATAGAGCGAGATCGCCCGCAAATCCCCTTCACACGGGCAGAAAAAATGTAATTCTCTCAAGGCGCGAGCCTCTAAAGCCCTTGCTTGGATTGGCTTGCGCATTGTTGTCGTAACATCGCGATTACACTCATTGACCGATGTTCGGTAGGCGCAGCACTCAATCCTCTGCAATCAAGCGGCGGTCACGGTGCGGCTCTGTACGGGGCCGTCCCGTGCTGAGTTCGCACTTCTCACCCGGCGCAGCGCCACAGGTCGGGCAACGCACAGCTTGTACCTGTTTGAGAGTAGGTTTCTTGGCCTTCATGACAAACGCATTCCCCATAAGCTAACCAGACAGTTGTGAGTGACGGAGGAACTGGCTGAGTCTCCAGCCTAGAGTGTGCTAGGTCGGTGAGGCAACTGGGAATACTACCAGCGATGGCTTTCAGCGCGTCGGACGAATCGATGTGCCAGCCGAGGTTTCGGCAGAGGTTATGCCGTCAATTACCTGCGCGGGAGTGACTCATCTTCGCGTTTCCAGTGCAGCCTCAAATTGGGCTCTCTGACGACCGCCCGCCGAATGATTGACGATAAATCCCGATTACACTCATTGACCCGCCGGAAGGGGTTTTGAGTGTAAACGCCTGTTTTCGGCAATCGATGGACGATTTGAGGGGAAAGGGGTTCAGCTCACCCTGTACAAGAAATATCCGATGAAGCAAACACCACCGATGTAATAAATTGCGACTGTCCACCAAAAGTCAGTCGGTTCCTTGGTGCGGGAGGCCAAACCACGACCATACCGTCCATACGTTTTTCCGGTGCACGTCGAAGCCACAGCCGCGATAAAAAAGATGACCCCAAGTACCAAGAAATAGTACGGCGAACTTATCTGGGTATGCCACCAATCCATCAATAACGCCCTCCATTTCGTTTCTCTCTCCATGAAAGATTACACCGGCCACCCATTTCCGGGCACTAGTTGGCGAAAAATCCCGATTACACTCATTGCCGGGGCGAGGTCCGAAAAACTTGCCATCAACTCGCCATCAAAACCAGCCAATGTGAGGGTGTTTTTGGCCCTTTCGAGTGCGGAAAAGCTAGATGAGAAAAGGGTTTTAAGTCATTGACCTCAAAATTGACACGGTAGATGTCAGGAGTTCGAGTCTCCACGCTCGGCCATTTCGCAGAACGCTATGCTCTATCTGCGCTCTGTTTGTGTGGCTTCCGCTGGTTTTCGTGGTCTCAGGTGTCGTCCGCTGACTACTTGCCCTTCTTCCAAGCTCGCGCCAAGTCCCCGTCCAAAATGTCTTGCTGCGCCTTGTTCCACTTCGCGTAATAGCGTTCTGTGATCGTCACGGAGCTGTGCCCGAGCGCGCGGCTGACCTTGCGGATGTCCACACCGGCTTTCAACAGCTCCACGCTGAAGGTGTGTCGGAACATGTGCGAGGTGCCCTTAATACCGGCGGTCTCGAATACGTGCCGGTACATCTTGTCTATCGTGCTCACCGCTCCCTTGGGCGTGGCCTCACCGGAGATAAAAAAGTACGTGGGGTTGCCGTTCTTGACCCGCAACAGCTCTTTTCCGAGCCAAGACGGAATCACGTTGTTGATATGCACGCCGGTCTTGCGTCTCTTCGTGCGGACGCGAAAGATCTTGCCACTCTGTTGCAGTTCATCCTTGGACAAGCACACCGCATCCACTAGCGAGAGGCCGGACCATCGCTGCAACTGCATACACGCCTTCACACGCGACTGATTATGTGGCTGCAAGCCGCTCTTCCCCACGGCTGCAATGATGCTCTTGTATTCTTTCGGTTCAAAGAGCCGCACGCGGGTGGACTCATCAGCCTTGACCTGAATGCTGGAGAGCTGCGAGGCGGGATTGGCCGGTGTGATGCCCGCGTCATAGCAGAACTTGAAGAAGGATTTCACCCGCTCTTGATTGTTCCGCTTGGCAAGCGGGGATTCAAAGGGCCACGCGGCACGCCATGTTGTCAGATGGGCAAGGGTGATGTCCTTGGCAAAGAAAATGCCCTCCGCATCGCAGAAGGCTTGCAGCCGGTTGAGTGTGAGGGTGTGTTTGTACAGCGTATTGGCCGCCAAGTCCTCACCGCGCTTGCTGTCCAGGAACAGCGCGATAGCCTCATCCACCCGCTTAGCCGCTCCGGGTGCTGGTGCCCTGCCCAAGTCCGCGTCTAAGAATTCTTGCTCTTTGTGCCGGGCGCGTTGTTCTGCTATCTCCCAGTTCCGGGTTTTGGCGCTCTTGCGGGTTTGCTTGCCGTTATGGTTCCATTGCAGCCAAATGGCACACCCGCACCGCCTGTATGTCGGCTCATTCCGGTGCTGGCAGCCCTCTTTGTGGCGCTTGTAGATTAGGACTCGCATGTGACCCAGGTTACAAATCTAGGACAGGCGTGTCAATGGCACCTTGGATAAGCTGATTATTACTGGGTTTTTGGATGGTTGCGGGGGGTGGATTTGAACCACCGACCTTTGGGTTATGAGCCCAACGAGCTACCAGACTGCTCCACCCCGCAGAAAAATCATAACAGTGTGGTGAAGCAGGGTCAAACGAGTTGGCGTTCCGGTCAAGCTGCTTATGGTGTAAATACGGAGAGGGTGCGGGTTTTCCATTCCAGGTTGAATATCTGGAAGATGGAGCAGAGGATGTGATCCACGCTTTCTACGTTAGCAAAACCATGGGCTGGGTGCGGCGGCACACGGTGACTACTCTTCCTTGACGGGTCTGCCTGAATTTCTTGAGGTCTCATCTTGAATTCCAAGCGGACCCGCTTCTGGCGCTTCCCCGCCTAGCTTGCACGCTTGATTCAGCGGCTCAGCTTCTTGCGCTCGCAGGCATCTACGATCTTCTTGGGATCGATGGCATCCCGGTCGATCTGCTCTTCCAGAATTTTTCCGTCTTTGCCGATCAGGAAGTTGACGCGGCGCGCGGCTTTGTATTTGTCGACATAGATACCGTACTGGCGGGTGACGTCTCCACCCCAGTCACTCAGAAGCGGGAAGGTGACGCCGATCTGGTCGGCGAAAGCTTTATTGGCGAAGGGGCTGTCCATGCTCACACCCAGGACCTGGGTGTCGGCGGCTTCCAGCGTCTTGAGATTCTGCTGGAAGGCCTTCATTTGCGCGGTTCAACCCCCAGTGAAGGCAAAGATGTAGAACGCCAGAACGACGTTGCTTTTGCCGCGATACTGGCTCAGGGTAATGTTTTTTTCGTCGCTGCCGTCGAAGTATTGCAGTTTGAAGTCGGGAGCGATGTCGCCGACTTTTAGTTTCATCGGTGCAGGCTCGGGCTTGTTGCCCTGCGCCTTGCTGCCCTGCGCATGGATCTGCGGGCAGATAATCGCAGCTGTGAGCAGCCAGACCCCCAACATTGTCGAAAGACCTCTTCGTTTCATGGAAGCTCCTTCGGAAAGATTTCTATAGCGTACCCTGCGGCTGGGAACGCGGTCAAAGCGTCAGAAGGCTTCCACGAGCAGCAATGCCATGGCCTTTCAGCGGCACTTTGTGCAGTGACTGCGTACAATGACTTTGTACGATAATTAATAATGATTGCTGCCCTGATCGGCTTGGATGAGCATTCAAACTCTAAACGACATTTTTTCGGCGGTATGCAACAGCCGCCGCGACCGCGTGATGCTGCAAAAGGGGGCCCTGGGCTGGGTGCCGATCTCTTCCACGGAGATTTACCGCGGCGTCGTGGGTGTCGCGCGCGCGCTTGAATCCTGGGGAGTTCGCAAAGGCGATCGCGTCGCCATTCTCAGTGAAAATCGCCCGGAGTGGACAATCGCTGATTTCGCGGCGCTTGCCCTGGGCGCGGTCACGGTTCCGATTTATTCCACGCAGACACCGGAGCAGACTTCATTCATTCTCAACGATTCCGGGGCGCGAATTATCGCGGTATCCACGAAGCACCAGTTGGAAAAGGTGCTGACCATTCAGCGGCACACGCCGGTGGAGCGGATCCTGGTGATGGACGCGGTCGAAACTGCGCACGCGGTCCACATGCAGGGACTGATGCTGCAAGGGCCGACCGACTTCGATCCGGAATTCGATGCCCGCTCGCGATCGATCGGGCCCGACGACCTGGCGACAATTATTTACACCTCAGGCACGACAGGAACTCCGAAGGGAGCGATGCTGTCCCACGGGAACATGGCGTCGAACGTCGCGTGTTCGATGGAGGCATTCGGCTTCGGGACAAAAGAAGAGGTGAGCGTATCGTTTCTGCCACTTTCCCATGTGACGGCTCGGCACGTGGACTTCGCGCTGCTGTACCGCGGTGTGGTGCTGGCGTATTGTCCTGACATTGCGCATCTGGCGCAGGCTTTGACGGAAGTGCGACCCGACATTTTTGTTGGTGTGCCGCGGGTGTACGAGAAGATTCGCCAGCAGGTTATCGCCAAAGCTTCGGACTTTCCGAAAAGCGCCGCCTATCGCTGGGCGCTTTCGGTGGGGCGCGCTCACCGCGCCGAAACTCTGGCCGGAATCCGGCCTTCGGCGCTCTCCTGGAAAATGAGAATCGCGGACCGGCTGGTCTTTTCCAGAGTGCGAGCGGGGATGGGCGGCAAGGCGGGGGAGTTCATTTCCGGAGGCGCACCACTGGGCCGGGAATTGGCGGAGTGGTATGCCGACATCGGCATTCCCATCCACGAGGGGTACGGGCTGACGGAGACCTCTCCGGTAATCGCGGTGAACACGCCAATGGCCCACAAATTAGGGACGGTCGGCAAGCCGCTGGCGAACGTCGAAGTGAAGATTGCCGACGACGGCGAGGTGCTGGCGCGCGGGCCCTCGATATTCAAGGGCTATTGGAATCGCCCGGAGGAAACGCGAGACGCGTTTGTGGACGGCTGGTTCAAGACGGGCGACATCGGACATCTCGACCGCCAGGGATTCCTTTCGATTACCGATCGCAAGAAGGATCTGATCAAGACTTCCGGCGGGAAGTTCATCGCACCGCAGCCGATCGAGAATTCGCTGAAGCTGAACCCGCTCATTGGGACGGCGGTGGTGTTCGGTGACCGGCGGAAGTTTCCCGCAGTGCTGATCGCGCCGCACTTCCCTGCTCTGGAAGATTGGGCACGGGCGAATCAGGTTGACTTTACTTCGCGCCAAACACTCGTCGCGAACGCCAAGGTGCAGGCTTTGTATGAAGGCATCATCGAAGAACTGAACCAGAACCTGGCGCGCTTCGAGAAACTGAAACGGGTGCTGCTGGTGCCAGAAGAATTGTCTGCGGCGGATGGAACGATGACGCATACCTTCAAGGTGCGGCGGCGGGGAATTGAAGAGCGGTACCGGACCTTGATTGATGAGATGTACGAGAAGGCGGAGACGGCCGGAGGCTGACGTGGTAGAGTGCCGGACGTCCCCGCCCTTCGGACCCTTCGACTTCGCTAAGGGCAGGTTCGCGAGACGCCCCTCGCTCCACGATCTGGTTCACAGTTGGCTGTGGCCGTACAATAAGGTCATGACAGACTCATTCCTTATCGCTGGCAGGCAATTCCGTTCCCGATTGATCGTTGGGACCGGCAAATACAAGTCTTTTCAGGAAACCGCGCGTGCGCTCGAAGCCAGCGGCGCCGACATGGTGACGGTGGCCGTGCGCCGGGTGAATCTTGACCGCAGGAAGGAGTCGCTGCTCGATTACATCGATCCGAAGAAATATTTTCTTCTGCCGAACACCGCCGGCTGCTATACGGCCGATGACACCATCCGCACCGCCCGGCTGGCGCGCGAGGTTGGACTCTCGGACTGGATCAAGCTGGAAGTGATTGGCGACCAGGCAACGCTCTATCCGGATGTGCAGGCAACGCTCGAAGCCACGCTCGTGCTGGCGAAAGAAGGATTCACGGTGCTGGCCTATACGTCAGACGACATCGTGTTCGCGAAACGGCTGGTGGACGCCGGAGCCTCGGCGGTGATGCCGTTGGGCGCGCCGATCGGCAGCGGGCTGGGCATTCAGAACACCGCCAACCTGCGAATCCTGCGCGAGATGATCACGGGTGTCCCGTTGATTGTGGACGCGGGCGTGGGCACAGCTTCCGACGCCGCCATTGCCATGGAGTTGGGCTACGACGCCGTGCTGATGAACACCGGCATCGCCGGCGCTCAGGAACCGGTGCTGATGGCGGAAGCGATGAAGCATGCAGTGCTGGCCGGACGACAAGCATACATGGCAGGGCGAATGCCGCGGAAGCTTTATGCGACTGCCAGTTCGCCGCTGGAAGGCGTGGTCAGATAGAAGTGGTCAGGGAACAGCAACCTACTCAAGTTTTGTCATCCTGAGCGAAGCGAAGGACCTGCTTGCTTTTCCTGCCACAGACAGCAGGTCCTTCGCTTCGCTCAGGATGACAGAGTTGTTTTATGTCGCGGCCTTACCTGGCGCGCCCCTAGAGCATCTTGACGCTGTCAACGTGAATCTTGTCGCCGTCGATGTGCCCGGTCACGGCAACGTGATGTCCGTAGTGATCTTTAAGAGCAGCGGGATTGTCCACCGTCAGGACCGTCTGGTCTTTATCGGTAACGACGACGGGGCTGGCGCCGGCTGCAATGCACTTTTTCGTACATGCTTCCGCGCCCGCGTTGGCTCCCTTAACCCCACACTTGGAGTCGCTAACCCAGCCGTTCACGGTCTGGGCATCGCTGGCAAATGACGCCGACGCGACCAGCACAATCAGCGCGCCGGCAAGTAACAACGAGAGAGATTTCCGCATGTCATCCTCCTTAGATTGGTTCCCACACGTGATGCGATCTCTGAACTCTATCACAGAAGGAGCAGAGGCTGGGCTGTGAAGAATTCTTTCACCAGCATCTACCTGTCTTTCTTAGCACTAATTCTTGGCGCGGCCGGTGGGTGGCTTCTGCGGAGGATCGGGAGCGACGTAAACGACTTCTCCGCGCCGAGTGTAGTG
This sequence comes from Terriglobales bacterium, assembly GCA_050012595.1. Classification (GTDB taxonomy): domain Bacteria; phylum Acidobacteriota; class Terriglobia; order Terriglobales; family Acidobacteriaceae; genus Acidiflorens. Next base: position 61,457 of record JBEKGW010000029.1, on the reverse strand, counting down.
AAGCTGCTCCCGGGCTTCCTTCTCGATGGCGGCAGGATCGGATTTGAGCGATCGGATCTGGTCGACGTACTGATTGTTCTCCTTCTGCACGCGCTCCACCTCACTCTGGAGCGATTGCATCTCGGCGCGCTTCTGGCGATAGATAACCATGCCATTGGCTCCGAACATGGCGTGTAGCAGTAATCCAACGATAAGAAGAACCGCCGCGGCGGTTCCCAAACGACGCCACTCCAGGGCGAGCCATGACCACACCGGGCGCGTGCGTTCGACGCAGCGCACCGCCACGGCCTCTGCCTTTGGGGCCTGATCCTTGGCCTGATCCTTAGCCCGATGGATGACCGCGCGGAGGCCATCCTCCGGTAGTGGAAGGATGCGCACTCGCGACGGTGGTCCTAGTCGAAGATCCATGTTTTGGCCGCCGCACTCAACTTTGCCAGCTCTTCCCTGCTGCGCGCTTCGCTATACACGTGCACCACTGACTCCGTGCCCGAGAGCCGGCAGCAAACCCACGATCCGTCGGCGAGAACGAGTTTGAGTCCGTCGGTCCTCACCGCACTGGCAACTTCGATGCCATGAAACTCGCTCGGATCGCGGCGTAACTTCTTAGTAAACTTCTGTTTTGCTTCCGGCGTCAAGCGGAAGTTCTCACGCAGCGGATAGAAGGAACCAACTTCGGCAAACGGGCGGATTGTGCGAGGCGGTGAAGTTGATGGCGCCGTCAGCTTTCGACTGGATCACAGCATAGGAAATGGCGGGTGTGGGCGCGGGTTCGGGGATGAACAGCGGCGTGATGCCCTAGGAGGACAAGATGTCAGCGGCCATGGCGCAAAAAGTTTCGCCCAGGAAGCGCGGATCACGGCCAACAATAACTTTGACTCTTGCTCCTTTCGATTTCTGCGACGACACGTAGCGCGGGATGCCGTGCACGGCCCGGTGGACATTGGCAAACGTGAACTCTTCGGCTATCACGGCCCGCCATCCAGATGTGCCAAGCTTGATTTGCGTTGCCATCGGCTGCCTCGTATGCTTCGAGTGAAACGTGAACCTTCGATTTCATATGGCCGATTTTATATGACCGACAAAAGGCTCGTTCTGACTACCTGCGGTTCGCTCGAAGAAGCCCGGAGCATCGCCCACGCGCTGGTGGAGCGGCAACTGGCCGCCTGCGTCAACATCGCTCCCCAGATTGAATCGGTGTATCGCTGGCACGGCGAGGTCGAGACGGCAACGGAGTGGCTGCTCGTAATCAAGACGACGGCCGACGCTTTCAATTGCCTGCGCGAGGCTTTGAGTGAGCTACATTCCTACGAGCTTCCGGAGTGCATCGAGATTGCCATCGAAGATGGGAGCGCGGCATACCTGCAGTGGATTGGAGAATCCGTGCGCTGAGGGTGGAGAGCCGGGCGTCCCCGCCCGGCTGGACGGGTGAGGCGCCCGTTCCTCCACGAGCGCGCTAGATCGCGGCCAGAGCCTGGTCGAGATCGGCGAGGATATCGTCCACATCTTCGATGCCGACGGAGATCCGGACCAAGCCATCCGTAATGCCGATCTTGCGACGGCCCTCTTCGCCGATAGCGGCGTGCGTCATGGTCGCGGGATGCGAAATCAGGGTTTCGACTCCGCCCAGGGACTCAGCCAGGGAACAGACGCGCACCTTGCGCAGCATCTTGTTGGCGTTCGCGAGCGATCCAGTTTCGAAGGCGATCATGGCTCCGAAGCCGGACATCTGCCGTTTGGCCAGTTCGTGCTGCGGATGATCGGGCAATCCGGGATAAAACACCTTCTGCACTTTTTTGTGTTTCGAGAGATAGTCGGCGACTTTGCGGCCGTTGCAGTCGTGCTGCAACATGCGCACCGCCAAAGTCTTGACCCCGCGCAGGATCAGCCAGCATTCGAAAGGTGACAGGATCGCTCCCGCGGCTTTCTGAAGAAACGCAAGTTTCTCGGCCTGTTCGCGTTTGGTGCAGACAACGACACCTCCAAGCCCGTCGCTGTGTCCGTTGAGGAATTTCGTGGTGGAGTGGACGACCATGTCGGCGCCGAACTCGATCGGACGCTGGAAATACGGCGACATGAAAGTGTTGTCGACGACGACCTCGACGCTGTGCCGGTGGCTGAGTTCGCTGATGGCGCGGAGATCGCAAAGCTGCATCAGAGGGTTGGTCGGCGTCTCCAGGAACACCAGCCGGGTGTTCTTCTGGAATGCGCGCTCAACGTTGTTGACGTCGGATGTATCGACGTAAGTGAATATCAGGCCAAAGTTGGCCAGAACCTGATTGAACAGGCGCGGCGTCCCGCCGTATAGATTGTGGCCAGCAACGACGTGGTCGCCTGCTTTGAGCATCGTAGCGATGGCGTTGATCGCCGCCATCCCACTAGCGAAAACGCGCGATGCCGTTCCGCCTTCGAGCGCGGCGAGGTTCGTCTCCAGCCGGTCGCGAGTTGGATTCGATACGCGCGCATATTCGTAACCTTTATGCTTTCCGATTTCTTCTTGCACGTAGGTGGAAGTCGCATAGATCGGACCGGTGACGGCTCCAGTGGCAGGGTCAGGCTCTTGTCCGACGTGGATGGCTTTGGTTGCGAAGCCCGATTGCTTAGTGGTCAAACGGTTCTCCTGGGTCAGATCTTTCTGTAGAGACGCGGCCTGCCGCGTCTCTACAGGGGACATTTACGAGAGCTCCGAGCCAAAGGCCAACAGCTAAGAGCTTCTCTATACTCCGCCTTCGAAAATTTTCTTCGACAGATAGCGTTCAGCAGAGTCGGGAATCAGCGTTACGACGCGCTTCCCTGCCCCAAGCCGTTTTGCAACTTGCACTGCCGCATAGACGTTGGCGCCAGCGCTCGAGCCTCCGAGTACGCCTTCTCGCACGGCAAGCTCTTTGACCATCCCGAAGGCTTGAACGTCGGTGACCATCATGATCTCGCTGCAAACGGAGCTGTCGAAATTGTTGGGGATGAAGCTCGATCCGATCCCTTCCACTTTGTGCGGACCGGGTTTGCCTCCCCCGAGCACGGACCCTTCAGTTTCCACGGCAACGGTGTGTACGTTTGGGAGGCGCTCTTTCAGAAATCGGGCAAGCCCCGTGAAAGTTCCGGCGGTGCCGCAGCCAACGGTGACGGCATCAATCCGTCCTTCCATTTGTTCAAAGATTTCGCGGGCGGTAGTTTCGTAGTGGTAGTCGGGATTGGCAGGGTTCTCGAACTGCGCGGCCATGAAGGCTGAGGGGTCGGTTGCCAGCAGGTCTTTGGCGCGATCAATGGCGCCTTGCATGCCCTCGGCTTCCGGGGTGCGGGTCACCTCGGCGCCGAGGGCCCGCATGATGATGACCTTTTCCTCCGAAAATCTTTCGGGGATGAACAGCCGGACCTTATAGCCGCGACTCACGCCGATCAGAGCGAGGCCGATGCCCGTGTTTCCGGCAGTGGCTTCGATGACGGTACCACCCGGCTTCAGCTTGCCTTCGCGCTCGGCGCGCTCGATCAAGCCAATGGCGGCGCGGTCCTTCACGCTGCCGCCTGGGTTTAGGTATTCGAGTTTGGCGAAGATATCGGCCGATCCCGGAGGCGCCAGCTTCTTCATTTGCAGCATCGGCGTTTCGCCGACGAGCTTGGAGATATCGTCGCTAACCCGCAGGCGCGAGTTTGAGGTCATTAAAGGCACTCTACAGAGTAAGGAAGGAATACATGAAGCGTCAATGCGAGGATTTCGTCGAGGAATTTGTCGTTCACACTTTGTCATCCCGAGCGAAGCGAGGGATCTGCAGTTCGCTGCAGTTCGCCGCCAAATGCAGATCCCTCGCTTCGCTCGGGATGACAACTCACAATAAGGCTCTACTGCGCCCCGGAAGCGGGCTCGGTTCCGGCGTAATAACCGCTTTTCGTGCGGACGGTGAGTTTGCCGCGACTGTGCGAATGCGCGTCCACCTTCACTTGACGATAGCCACCCTGGTTTTTCGGCGTCGTCGGTTTGTATCCGATAGTGTATTGGCTGCGAATGTCGTGGGCCACGCTGCGGCTGATGGCGTCAACTTCGTCCAGCGTTTGGGGGAAGAAAGCGATGCCGCCAGTTCTCTCGGACATGATTTGCAGCGCGCGTTTGGCGTGCTTCGGGTGCTCTTCCTTCTCCAGGATGCCAATAGCGTAAACGGTTGGCCCATTCTCGCCCTGCAGACGCCGCACGGCCTGCTCGAGAGTTTCGGCGCTCTCGTTGTCGTCTCCGTCCGTTACCACAAAAATGACTTTCTTTTCGAGCCTCGCCTCTTTCTTCAAGTGGTCAGCGGAGGCTACGACCGCATCGTAGAGCGCCGTGCCGCCGCGAGTCTCGATTTTTTCCAGCCCCTCTTTCAGCTTATTGATGTTGGAAGTGAAATCCTGGTCAAGGTAGTACTCGTCGTTGAAATTGACGATGAACACTTCGTCGTTTGGGTTTGAAGACCGCACCAGATTCAGGGCCGCGGCATTCACTTTTTGCCGCTTCTCGCGCATGGAACCAGAGTTATCGACGACGATGCCCATGGCGACGGGGATGTCTTCGCGGCGGAATGAGGAAATGGTTTGGAGGCTCCCATTCTCGTAAACGTTGAAATCATTCTTATCAAGGCTGGTGACGATGCGTTGCTTGTCGTCGATGACGGTGGCATGCAACACGACTTCTTCGACCTGCTTGCGGAAAACGAAGACGCCGCTGTCGGAGGAATCCGGATTCTGGGCAGAATTCGGAGCGACGCTCGGAGCTGCATTCGGAGCGACGGGCTGCCCCGTGATGGCTGGCGCAGGCGCAGGTGATTGGGAACTTGAATCCGGGGCCGCAGGCGACTGGCTCGGGGCTCCGCCTTGCGCCAGAGAGTTAGCCGTGAATAAGGTTGTCAGGAGGAAGAGGATCAGTGGACGAACGTTATTCCGTCGGCGCATAGTAACCCGTTTTGGCGTAGACCCGGAGCGGCGGCAATCCTTTTGGCGGCAGAAGCTTCACTTTTATTTTACGCCATTTGCCATCGCGCGCTGGGTTCTTTGGACGGTATCCGATGACATATTGGTTGCGCAACTCGATGCCGATTTTTGTGGAAACGTCCGCCAGGTCGTTCGGGTTATCAATGGTAAAAGCCCGGCCACCCGTCAGTTCGGTGACATCACTGAGCAGGGCCGGCCCGAGCCGCTCTTCTTCGGTCGGAAAGTAATGATCGTAGATGCCGATGGCATAGATGAGAATGTCGGCCTCTTTGACCATGGAACGGATCTCGCCTTCCGTATAGCGGCTATGGTTGTCACCGCCGTCGGAAATAATCAGCAAAGCCTTCTTCGGATACTTGGCCTGGCGCATTTTGGTGACGCCGAGGTAAATGGCGTCAAGCAGCGCCGTGCGGCCCTTCGGAACAGCGTAGACGAGCCGGCCCTGAATGTCATCCACCGAACTGGTGAAATCGGCAATTTCCTCCGGCCTATCGGCGAAGGTGATCATGAAGAACTCGTCCTGCGGGTTGGCGGTCTTGAAGAACTCGACAACCGCCTCGCGGGCGCGCTCGATCTTGCTGCTCATGCTGCCGCTCATGTCAAAGATCACGCCGATGGAAACCGGAGCGTCTTCGCTGGAGAAAGTCTTGATCTCCTGCTGGTCCTTGCCTTCGAAAAGGTTGAAGTTCTCGCGGTCGAGGCCGGTGACGAGCCGGTTTAAGGGATCGGTGATCGTGACCGGCACCAGGACCATGTCAACCTGTACCTTCATGGGCTTGGTGTGGGTTTTGAACGCTGGATCAATGTCGGGCGCTTTCGGAGCCGGTGGCTGGACGCGCGGCTGGATATGGACGTCCTCAGTTGAAGTCTGGGCGAGAAGCGGGAGGGCACCGCACACAGCAACCACCAGAAGAACGGCGAAGGAGAATCGAGCCGAGAACTGTCTGCCGTACAACATAGGCCCCACTAAATCCGCGCCTTGGACGGGAGGCGACCCGCGCATCCCAGGGCGCCGGCCACAACAAGCTCTATAATCTGCATACTAGCACAGTCTCGAAAAAGTGCTGTCTCTTTTCGAACTCGACCTTAGATTCGGCAGATCGTCAGAAGGCGGCTTCCGAGGCTGCGCATCGTTTTTCTCTCTTTGCTCTTGGGGCCGGACTTTGGGCCGGGTCCAGATCGTCCCTGCTACAATTCTGCGTTCCCCCTATGGCAATTATTTCCCCATTTCGAGCTTGGCGCTACGACCCTGAGCGCGTGCCGATCCAGCAGGTAATGACCCAGCCCTACGACAAAATTACCCCCGCTATGCAGGAAAACTACTATCAGGCCAGTCCTTATAACCTGGTGCGGATTATTCTCGGGAAACGCCTGCCGGGGGACGGCGACGCCGAGAACGTCTATACCCGGGCGGCGGCGTCCTTCCAGAGCTGGCGCCAGACAGGCGTTCTGCGGCGGGATCCAGAGCCTTCGATCTACCGCTATTCCCAGACATTTAGCGTTCCGGGAAGTCAGGCGCGCGCCGAGCGGCGGGGCTTCATCGGACTCGGCCGGATCGAGGAATATTCCGCGGGCGTCGTGTTCCGGCATGAGCAGACGCTGGCCAAGCCGAAGGCTGACCGACTGGACCTGCTGCGCGCAACTCGCGCCCATTTCGGTCAAATCTTCATGCTGTATAGCGGGGCGGGCAAAGTGGATGCCCTGCTCGATGCGGCGGCAGCCAAAAACGCGGCGGCAGCCAAGAACAAAGACGCCGACATCGAGGTCACCGACGAGTATGACGTGGTGCACCGCGTCTGGAAAATCTCCGACCCCTCGGTCATTGCCTCCGTGCAGGAACAGCTCCGGGATCGGAAGCTGATCATCGCCGACGGCCACCACCGCTATGAGACTGCCTTGACTTATCGCAACCAGCGGCGAGCCGAGGCGGAGACGGGATCGGGCCTTCCCATTCCTTACGACTCGGTCATGATGACCTTCGTCGACATGGATCATTCTGACATGGATCGTTCCGATATTGGTCGTTCCGATTCCGATAACGATCGTCCGGGCCTGGTGATTCTGCCGACGCACCGGCTCGTGTTCGGCCTGCCATCTTTTTCGGCCGCACAGTTTCAAGCGGAGGCCCGGAAATTCTTCAACGTCGAAGAGGTCGATGCCGGAATCGATGCGGCCCGCGCCACCGCCATTCTGCGGCAGGCAGGGCACGCAGGAACGGCGCTGCTGGCGGTCACGTCCGGGCGCGCCTTTCTGCTGCACTCCCCGAAGGCCATTGGCACTCGCTTGTTCGGAAACCTTTCTCTGCGCCAGCAAGCGCTGGACGTCGTGCAATTGCACAAGTGCCTGCTGGAAGGCGTTCTGAAGATCTCGGAGGAAGCCATCCGCAATCAGGAAAACGTTTCGTATTGTCGAGAGGCCGCTGAAGCGCTGACACAAGTGCAGAGTGGAAAGGTCCAGGTGACGTTCCTCATGAATCCGGTGCGCATGGAGCAGGTTCGCGACATCGCCTTTGCCGGCGAAGTGTTGCCCCAGAAGTCCACCGATTTCTACCCCAAGTTGCTGAGTGGGCTCACGATTTATGCGCTGGAGTAACATAAGGTGGAATGGAGCGCCGGGCGTCCCCGCCCGGCTGGACCCTTCGACTTCGCTCAGGGCAGGCTCACGAGACGCCCGTCCCTCCACTAGCAAGGGCTCTGGCGCAAGCGGCACTGGACGGGGTAGGGTTTAGCAGAAGTGCCCTCCATCACGACGCCGACGACTTTGACAAAGAAGGCTCTCGCCATTCTGTTGGCCACCTTGACGCTTCTATCCGCGGCGCCCTCCGCCGACGAAAAACACATCTCCGTCTTCTCTCCGGTCGCGATCTACACCCTCCCGGTTCTGGATCGCGGGGGCCACGAGTATATCGGCCTGCTTGAACTTCTGGAACCGCTTGGCCGCGTAAGCAGCCAGTCAGACGGACGCCGCTGGAAGCTTCGCTATAACGCGATCGATGCCGAGTTTGTTGCGGGAAAAACGCGGGCCAGGATTCGTGGGCGCGATTTTGATTTCATGGCTCCCTTCCTTATTGAAAACTCGCGCGGATTGGTTCCGCTAAGCTCGCTAACCGGGTTCCTACCGCGCTTTCTGGGATCGCCGGTTAATTTTCGCGAAAGCGCGCGCCGGTTATTCATCGGCGATGTCGGCATCCAAATCAGTTTCCAATTGGACGCGAGCAACCCGCCCCGGCTGGCGCTGAATTTTAGCGCTCCGGTGAATCCGGCGATCTCCACGGAACCGGGCAGGCTGCGGATGGTCTTTAAGCGGGACCCGGTCGTGTCCCCGGGAAGCCAGTCTATTTCTTTCGACAACAAGGTCATCACGCATGCCAGTTACTCCGAGAACAACGGTGACGCCGAATTAGACGTGGCTGCGAACCAGTCGCTGATGGCAAGTTTCAGCAACGACCGAAAGACGATCATGATTTCGACGATCATGGTTCCGGCGACGCCGAGTGGCGTTGGAACTGGACCGCAGAATCCGGCGCAGGCCCCCCCGGCGGCAAACATGGCCTCGAGCAATGTCAATGTCAACGTCAACGCCCATCGCATTCTGGCCGTGGTCGATCCCGCGCACGGTGGCGACGAACGGGGCGCGGCCTTGACGGATACGCTGGCCGAGAAAAATGTCACCTTGGGATTTGCGCGGCTGCTGCGGCATGAACTGGAGATTCGGGGGTTTGCGGTTGCGTTGCTGCGCGACGGCGATAGCAGTTTGACTCTGGATCAGCGCGCCGCCGCGGCCAACGTTGCGCGCGCCGGAATCTACATCAGCCTGCACGCGGTCTCGCAAGGCAGCGGCGCGCGCGTCTACACCGCGCTGCTTCCGGTCGAGGGAACGAGCGAAGGAATCTTTCATGCGTGGAATGCCGCACAGGCGCCGGCTTTGCCCGTCAGCCGCATCGTGTCGGCGGCAATCGTTGCCGAGATGCAGAAGAGAGCATTCCCGGTTCGAGCATCTTCCGCTTCACTGCGGCCGCTGAACAATGTGTTCATGCCTGCGGTCGCGGTAGAACTGGCGCCCGGAGCGGACGGTGTCGCCGATTTGATCTCCGCCAATTATCAACAGCGGGCCGCGTCGGCGATTGCCGATGCTGTCGTCTCCGTCCGCGACCGCCTGGGGGTTCAACCATGAGGGTGCAACCATGATCCCTCGGCATCTTCTGATCGGGGTGGCCGCGCTGCTGGTGCTGGTGGTGGCGATGGGAATCTATCTGCGCCACATGCGGCGAGAGGCTGGGGAACTGGAGTCTCCGGCGGCCGACGCGTTGCCCGTCGCTCCCCCGGCCTCCGGTCCGACGGAGACGGTGACTCTGTATGTGGCGGATGACGCCGCCGGCATGCTCCGCGCGCGCTCGGCGCAGATTCCTCTTCCCGGAGGACGCCAGCAGCGAGCCGAGGAATTGTTGCGCGCGCTGCTCCGCATCTACCAGCAACCGGGCGCGGCCCATCCTCTGGCTCCGGCGGCGGACATCCGGAGCATCTACCTGGTCGCTCCGGGCGCGGCCGTCATCGATCTGAACGCTGCCTTCGCCGACCAGCACCGCTCCGGCATTCTCAGCGAGCAGCTCACCGTGAATTCGCTGGTGGAAACGCTGGCCGTCAACGTTCCGGGGATTCAGCGAGTCAACATCCTGGTCGAGGGTAAAGCGCGCGACACGCTTGCGGGGCACGCGGACCTGAGCGAAACGTTCGACGTGACCACGGTTGAGCAGGCGGGCAGTCAGTAATCTCAAAATGCGACTGCATGTTTACTCTTTAGTTACTATATCTGTTTTCCCTGATTTTTTTTATTTCTCGCTCCTTTAGAATCATTGGTTTAGGAGGAAATTCCCGCCAAATCTTTGAGTTTTAAGGACTTATATGCAAAATATTCCGGAATAAGGACTTATGCTGTTTGCAGCCTCCAAAAATGGTTTTGGGGCAGCTTCGAGGGCCGTCTTGGTGGACGAACCTCGAAACTGCCCCAATCGAATAATCATTGTCGCGCGCGTTGGATTTTAAGTCAATGAAATTCGTGGGCGTTTCGTTTCTCGTTCGTCGGTGGTGTCTTAATTTGAATGTGCCGCTATGAAGACTTTCATCCTCTTCGCACTTCTCTTTTTCGCAGCTAATCCGGCCCCGAAACCGGACGGGAAGGGGCATCAGAGCGATGCCCGCAGCGATCTGAAAACTGAATCGCCTATCGTAATAGTTAATAACTGCTATCCCGACAAAGAGGCAGACCATGCTAAGGCAGAAGCACCAAAATGGGACGCATCCGTATGGGCCAATTTGGCTAATTGAGCGCTCGTTGCAGTGGGAATCGTCACGTTTCTCGCTGCTTGGAAACAGGCGAAGGAAACCGCTAAGGCGACTAAGGCGATCATCCGAAGCGACCATCGTTAGACTCGATCGCGTTGGTGAGAAGAACAGCTTCCGAGTGCTAGACCGCGCTGACCTGAAATCGATTGCAGTTGATCCTTTGCTTCAATCGGCTCGTGTCCTGGATGGCATCTTCTACCCAGCGGCTATGGTGGTGGAGGCGGATTCGGATGCCCGCTTCTATCATGCCGCCTCACACAAACTCTCCCCTAAAGCGGACATTCACACTGTCAACGCGCAAAATAAACAAACTGTTGCGAGAGTAGCGTCGTTGTATAGAAAACTTGGCTTACGCTGCGCCGGTATTGTGGATTTTGATGTGATTAACGATCGAGGCGAGTTCGCGTCACACCTGGATGCTTTAGGTATGACTGAGGCGGAAAGGCAAGACGTGCTTTCAGTGTAAGTGTCAGAGCAAACACACGGTTGACAGATTGAATCCGCAGCCATACCGACTTCGTCTGGCGTTTGACTAGTAAATTCTCAGGCAGTGGACCACGTCACGTTTACGGCAGCGGCGTTAGAAAACCTGACCAGAACTGCTCCCATGGAAGCCTCGTGAAGATTGGCCTTCTTGATTTCCACACCTGGCGTTAGGAACGCGCAGTTTTCTAATGAGGCCATAGCGTTCCCTCACCCTCTGGAAAGACGCCGACCCCGACATCCTGGCCTGCATTCTTGCCCGGAAAATTTCACTTTGCCGTGGGCGCGTCCGGCTTATGCACCGGATGAAATTCCAAGTCCTGGTAGTCAAAGCTGAAGTCGGCCAAGGGCGAAACCGGCAGCATCTTAAATCGCTCGATTGCCCCGTCTGCTTTTAGAGAAAAGGTCAAAAACGCGTCGGCGATGATGCGGTCGCGCCAGTGTGTTCGGAAAGTGTCGTACTGCCAAGGTTCCAGTTCTGCGATCATTGCAGGCGTGTGGTCGAAACTGACGACAAGATGATTGTTTTCCATGCGGATTGTGGCCGTGCCATACCAGGCATCCTCGTATGTTCCCGCATATTTCTCTAACGGAAGCGAAGGGTGAGAAGCGGTGTTGCGCTCTTTGTTTTGCCGTAGCCCAGTCTCGGCGGCGTCCTTCAGTTGAAGGTCCTTCGCCGCTTTGTAGGCGGCAATCCAGTCCGTGGACGGCAACTGGAAATAGTGATCGAGAACGTGATAAAGAATCGAATCAAAACCGCCGGCTTGTTCCGCATTGGTCAAAATCACCACGCCGAGATTTTCTTCTGGCACCAGCATGACGCGGGAAACGAATCCGGCCACTGCCCCAGTGTGTCCGACCAACTTACGCCCATGGTAATCGCGCAGGCTCCAGCCCAAGCCATAGTCTGCGAAGTTCGCTTTGAGAGTGGCCAAGGGTGGTGACGGATCAGGAGTCGGAAGGATGGTCTGCGGCGACCACATTTCCCGCGACTGAGTTTCGCTGAACATGCGCCCGTCGCGATCAGGGAGCCTCCCCCGGTTCAGTTGCAGCAGCACCCACTTCGCCATGTCAGCGGCGGATGAGTTGATGGAGCCGGCAGGGGCGGCATTATCAAGGTTCACGAACGGGATGACCTGCAACTTGCCATCCACATTGGAGTGCGGATAGGCGAAGTTTCCGCCAGGCTTGAATGCGGCGTTGCTGACGTTGGTGTTCGCCATACCGAGGGGCGAGAAGATTCGCTCGCGCACGAAGTCGTCCCAGGAGATACCCGTTACCGCCGGGATGATCTGTCCGGCTGTCATATAGAGCAGGTTGTCGTAAGCGAAGCGGCTACGGAAACTGGATGCCGGTTTCATGTAGCGCAGCTGGTGAATGATCTCCGCGCGCGTGTAGGTCGAATGAGGCCAGAACAGCAGGTCGCCCTCGCCCAAACCCATGCCGCTGCGATGGGTGAGCAGATCGCGGATCGTCATCTCGTGCGAGACGTAAGGATCGTACATCTGGAATTCGGGAAGACGCTGGTAGACCGGGTCGTCCCACGAAATCTTGTCCTCATCCACCAGCATCGCCAAGCATGCAGTGGTGAACGCTTTGCTGTTCGATCCGATGCCAAACAAAGTGTTCTCGTCAACCAGAGTGCTTTCGCCCAGCTTACGCACCCCATAACCTTTCGTTATCAGCACCTTGCCGTCCTTCACGATCGCGATCGACACGCCAGGCACGTCGAAGGTTTGCATTGAGCGGGCGACCCAAGTATCAAGATCGGCGGGAGGCGCCGTCTGGGAAAACAGTGCGACTGCGGAAAGAACAAATAGGAATAGGACAGATACGCGCGCGAGTTTCATTAGTGGTGCTCCTGCATCTCTGCGGTTTATGGGTTGGGCAGCGTGACCATGCCAATCAGGCGACCGGCAGTTCGAGTTTGCTCCAAACTCTGGAACTCTGTTTCTTGCTAGAACTCTTTTCCAGCTACGCCGGCGTTAGCTTCTTCAAGAACGCCGGATCAATGTCCAGGCCAAGGCCGGGCGCTGTCGGCAAATAAACCGTGCCTTGCTTAATTTCCATCCCGCCGATGATCGGATTGCTAACGTTGAACAAGTAGGAATCCAGGTCGGCGTAAATGAGATTCTTTTGGGATGCGATGACATGAGCCGCCGCAGTCAGCGAAAGGCTGGTTTCGTTCATGCAGCCAAGCATGCACTGGATACCGGCAGCTGCCGAGATCTGCGCAATGCGCACCGCGTTGAGAATGCCGCCGGTCTTCATGAGCTTGATGTTGATAAGATCAACGGCATCTTTGCGAACCGCTTCGATCGCATCGTGAGGCGAGTGGACGGATTCGTCGGCCATGATCGGGACAGAGGAGTGGTCACGCACGTATCTGAGGCCTTCTATATCCCAGTACGGCACGGGCTGTTCACAAGCCTGGATGTGGTAGTTTTCCATCCCGCGTAGGCTGCGCACTGCTTCCGCCGCGCTCCATCCCTGGTTCGCGTCGATGCGCAAGGCAATGTCGTTGCCCACCGCTTCGCGGATCGCCGCTAGCCTTGCGATATCTTTCTCGGGAGACTCTCCGACTTTGACCTTGACGGTTCGAAATCCCTGGCGCACTACGTCCCGGGCCGCTTCGGCCATTGCCGGTGGAGTTTCGATGAAGATGGTCTTGTCGGTTTCAAAACTGTCCCGGTACTTTCCGAGCAAGCAACAGATGGGTAGTCCCGCAATCTTGCCGCAGATGTCCCACAGGGCCATCTCGAAGGCGGCTTTGATGCTGGGGTTATTGGGGGAGAACATATCCATGTCGTCAACGATTTTGGCGATCGTGAAGGGATCACGGCCACGAACCAGGTCAGCAAGAGTGCGAGCCATGGCGATGTCGGTCTGCTGCGTCTCGCTGGTGACTGCGCTGTACGGAGAGGCTTCCCCCACTCCGGTAATGCCGTCTTCTGTGCGCAAACGAACAAAAACATTTTCCATGGTCAACGGGGTCGGCAACGCGATCTTGATCGGCACCTTCTGCTGCAGAGTGAAGGGGAAGATTTCAACATCGCGAATTTTCACCGCCTTGGCCGGGACTCGAGCCTTATCCTGAGCCAGCAACAAAGCCCCACTTTCGCCACTCAGGAACCCGCAGGTCGTCGCTGCTCCTAACATACTTCTAAGAAAGAATTTCCGTGTCATTTCCATGTGTCCTCTCATTCGTGGAAAACAGTTCCAAATTGCTTATAATCAGTTGCAAGGCCGGTCCGGTTTCGTCCTCGGCCTACCTCCTGACACCTCGGTCACACGTGCTAGTAACGCAAACTCCAATGCAGCATGTTCCAGACGAACACGAACCACACAAAGCCGAGACATGAGACCGCAATAAGGGTGTCTCCCAGCCGGCTAAGCCACCAGTGCCGTTCCTTCCATGACTGCCAGGCGCCGTAGAGAGCGGCGAGCGTGCCCAGCAATCCAAGCCAGCCCACTAACTGGATCGTCCGCAGCAAGGGATTAAATCGAGGGCTCAAAATTCCGATATCCTTTTCCGCCATGGCAAAGAACCCGACGAAAAGGACCAGAAACACCAGATCGAGAAGGCACGTTAGTCGCACGATCAGACGCAGACGGCGCTGCTGCGGCGTCAGGTTCAGCGGATGACCATAATGCTTGCGTAGGAGCGCCCCGACGGGCCAGAGCAGCAACGTCAGCACGAAGATAGCGATGGCAGCGATGATCATCCAAAGGTTAAAGGTGCCGTTCTCGGTTCCTGGCGACCGCTGGAACACGAAGAAGGGATAGTCAATGACCATCACCAACTGTCCGGCGTCGTCCCGCTTGAATGCGACCCGGTCCTGGCCATGGACCTCCCGGAACATGAGCGGCCCGATTTCCCGAAATTTCTTCGGTTGTCCGTTGAGGCCTTTGAGTGCATCGACGCTGATAGTGTCGCCCGCGTTGGCAAACACTTTCGGTTCGCCCAGGACGTTTAGGACTTTAAGCACAGTGGTTTGCGCGCGGCGGCTGCTGATATACCTGCCGGAAACCATCCGCGCGTCTTCGGCTGCATTTGCCACTGCGGCTGCCGCCGGCGGCTCGTACGGGTAGTAGCGGTCCAGAAATGCATGCCACAACGCGTCCCGCGGGCTCATTTCCCCCTTGCCCGCGCTGTTGTAGGAAACGAAAAATCCCACCTGCTGGTCCAGAATCAGGTGCAGATCGCTGTGGAAGTACTCCGTGTCGCCGGCATGCCCAATAATTCTGTGCCCATTCCGGCTCTCCTCATAGAATCCCAGCGCCATGCCGTTCATGTCGGGCAGGTTGGAAAACTGCCGCGAGTGCATGAGCCGCGCCGTGTCCGGGCGCAGAATCTGTGCTCCTTCATACTGGCCGTCCTGCAGATGGGCAATCATGAAGCGCGCCATGTCCGTACCAGTGACCGAGGAGCTTCCTGCCGGGGCGGCTTCCACAAACTCGAACGGCTTCGCTGGCTGTGAAGCCACGCGGTATCCCTCAGACATGAGCGGCTTGAGCGCATCCGGCAGGGGTTGCCGAACGGTGCAGTGCATCATCCCCAGAGGATGGAAGATGTGGTTGTCAATGTAGTCGTCAAAAGGCTCGCCCGAGACGCGCTGCAGAATGTAGCCCGCCATGGTGGTCGCGTAGTTCGAGTATGCCGGCGTCGTGAAGGGCGGGAAGATGCGCTCTGGCAGATGCGTCTTTACGTAGTCCCCCAGGGGCGTCAGATGCGCGGCATCGGCCACAAAAAGTTCCTGCGCGGTCTCCTCGAATCCCGCAGTATGGGTCATGATGTCGCGCAGAGTGATCGGCTTCGGGAAGGTGGGCGGAATCTTGAAATCAAGATAGTTGTTGACATCGCGATCCAGATCGAGCTTGCCCTGCTCGACCTGTTGCATGATCGCCGTCCAATTGAAGAGTTTTGAGATCGAACCGGGACGGAACAGCGTGGCGTCCGGCGAGACCGGAATTCTCTTTTCTACGTTGGCGTAGCCGTAGCCTTTCGCGAACAGAATCTTACCGTCTTTCACTACCACGATCACGGCGCCGGCAATGTCTTCCCGCGCCAGTTGCAACGGCATGATGCCGTCCAGAAACGCCGACACATCGGCGTTTGTCATCTCCGGGACATTCGCCCGTTGTGCTGGGGCAGCAACGGCGGCAGCTGCTTTCGCCGGCGCTCTTGCTGCGGCAGGGGTCTGGGCCATCATCCCGATACCAATTGAGATCACGAGAAGCGCGAGGCCAGCCCCTATGCACAAGCAGCGGCTGCGGCGGTCACGAATGATTGACTTCCCAATCATGGCTACTTCCTCCTAAAGAAAACCGGCGTTCATCTATTCACTAAATCCCTCTGCATGGCTTCTCCTGATTTCTAGTGGGGAAGTGCGACCCACCACCTCATTGCGTATGCCGCATCCATTCTCCTACCCGAAATCAAAAGTTCACCTTCAGCGCAAATTGAATCACTCGTGGGTTGGAGGCCGTTGTGGTGATGTGACCAAAAGATGGACCATCCGAGACGGTGTTGTCTGGGTCGCTAAAGATCGGGTGATTGAACGCGTTGAAGAATTCCGTGCGGAATTCCACATTGGTGCGTTCGGTCACCGGAAATAATTTGATGAGAGAAAGATCGGTGTTGAGCTGGTCAGGACCGCGCAAGATGCCCATTCGGCTGTTGCCGAAGGCAGTAGCAATCGCGGGACAAGTGGGCAGGCCGCAGCTACCTGGGGGCTCGGGATCTCCGATGATCGGGTAGGGGGCGATGCAGTTTTGATTGATCCAGTTGTTGAGTCGGTGCGTTGTCGAGCCGCTGGTTGCGATCTGGCAGCCGGGAACGATTTCAGCAAAATCCATGACGATGCCGTAGGCATTCGAGGTGTCGTTATTGAGCAAGGGCAGCCGATGTCCGGACTGAAACGTGCCCACACCTGCTAGTTTCCAGTTTCCCAGTGTTTCTCCAAGCAAGGAATGCCGTTTGCTGGGCCCAGGTAACTCGTAGACCGCGCTGAGCACGAAGCGCTGCGGGCGAACGAATATATCGGGACCATAATCAGCCCGCGGGTTGTTGTTATCCCCGTACGCGACGCCTCCGTTAGGCTGATTCGTGCTCCCCCAAACGTTGGCCAGATCACTGGACCACGTGTAGGAAGCAAGGAACTGTAGTCCGTGGCTGAATCGCTTACTCAGACTAGCTTGCAGCGCGTTGTACCAGGCGAATCCGTTCGACTGGATGTCGTACATACTGCCGGCCGAAAAGCCCTGGTACGGGACTCGCAATGGGATGTTCGCCAGGGTCGTGGTGGTTTCCCCGCGAATCGGATTCTCAGCCGTAGCTGGCGGGGCTTCGTTGATGTCACGAAACACCAGCATGTGGGTGCCCCGCATCCCGGCATAACCAATTTCCAGCACGAAATCCCTGCCGATCTGCGTCTGCACGTTCAGACTGTATCGTTGAAAAACCGGTGGCCGGAGATTAAGGTCGATAATGACCGGCGAGAGGCTGGTGCCCAGGCTATAAGGAGAGAATTGAGGGAACGCCCCCGGATCGGGTGGAAAGGGATTCGCAAAACCGTTCGTGTAGTCGGGTGCAACCACGCGGATTAATCCAAAGGGCTGATTCGAGAGCTGTTGCAAGTATGGCTGACCCGTGGCGCGCTGGTGGTACACTCCGTAGCCGCCCCGGAAAACAACGCGATCGTTCCCGGGCAGGCTCCAGGCAAAACCGACGCGCGGATTCAGAGTGTTCTGTCCCGTCCCGTTGATTCCCATGTTGTTGCCGCTGGTTGTTACTCCCGCGGGTATCGTGCCCGGGAAATTATCGGAGACGACGATACCAGCCAGGCTGCCGCCAGAGGGAGGATTGGGGTTAATCAGAGCGGGATTCATGCTTGCGTTGCGCCCATTGATTTCTCCGAAGTCGCCGAGACGCTCGTAACGGAAGCCGAAGTTGACTGTGAGACGGGGCGTAAGCTTAATGTCATCCTGTGCGTAAAGGTTACCGTCCCAGACCCGCCAGTTGCGCGGCGTAATGCCGGCCAGATCTTCAGTCTCAAATGGATTGTAGGGAGGCAGGCCCAGGAGCAGGCCCGGGTAGCTGAGGAAAATCGAATAGCCGCCATATTGGAAGCTCGACAAGTTGTCCTGCGCGCGGGTCAGACCACCGCCGAGGCGGAAGGAGTGGCGTCCATGGATCCAGGAGAGAGTGTCCTGGAACACATACGTGTTCTGGCCTAGGATCAAGCTCTGGCCGTTCCCTCCGACACTCAATCCTCCGAATACCGCGATCACCGGCCGCGCATTGTCAAAGGAGGGAACGCTGCTGCCAATATCGGAATAAGTGAGTGGAAAGCTTTGATTGGTGCCCGCATAGGTGCGGTGAAACCCGATTTCCGCTTGGTTTACCAAATGGGTACTGAACAAATAAGTGTGGGTTAGAGAGAAGTTGCGGAAATTCTGCGGGTTTGCCGTCGGAGAGCCGGGGAGGGTGCCGGCAAACGAAAAGCCCACCGGTAGGGTAAATGTGGCTTGGCTGTTAGCAAAGAAGAAGCGACCCTGGAAGGTGCTTTTCGCATTCTGCAGCCAATCCAAATTGGTAATGAACTGATCTTCGCTATAGGGACAGGAGGAACTGTAGGTAGAGAAGCCCTGCGGCTCCGGCTGGCCGGTGACCGGATCTGTCCCCATCTGCAGAACCTGCGGGTTGGGAATCACATACTGGCCGTTGGGCAGCTTCGCATTGAACAGCTCCTGCGCCTGCGAACTGACGTTGGCAGCAGTCACGGGCCGGCCCAGCGGATCGAAGCCACCGAACGCGGTGTCGGGTCCCACCGCCGCCGCTAATCCAGCGGCCGAGCGGTCGGCAGTCAGCACCGGCAGAATCGCGCTACTGGAACAGCTGGGATCGATGCCGTTGTGTTGCCGCGTTCCCTGATATGAGGTGAAGAACAGCAGCTTGTCCTTCTTGATCGGGCCGCCCAAGGCAAACCCGAACTGGTTCTCACGCAGAAGCCCGCGAGGCTCCCCCGTTTCATTCCGGAAATAATCGTTGGCATTCAGATCTTCATTGCGGAAATATTCCCACACGTTGCCATGCCAGGCATTGGAACCGGTCTTGGTTAGGACGTCGACGTTGGCGCCGGCATTGCGTCCGTATGAAGCATCGTATTGGCTGGTTTGCACCTTAAATTCCTGAATGCTGTCGGGATTAGGCGTAGCCACGCCGCCACTGAAGTGACCGCTCCCTTGCATGTCGTTAATCTCGACACCGTTCATTTGAAAATTGTTGTCGGAAGCAGCGCCCCCACCCGTCACCAGGCTATCGTCCACGCCGCCGCGGCCAAGCTCACCGGCATTGAACACCTCGGCGGAAACTCCAGGCGACAGTCCAAGAATCTGGGTGTAGTTTCGAGTCACCAGTGGGAGAGCGGAGACCTCTTTTTGGTCAACGACGTTGCCCAAGGTGCTTTGTTCGGTCTTCAGTAATTCGGAATTTGCTCTTACCTCCACCGTCTCGCGTGACGCGCCGATCGCGAGTTGTACGTTAACCTTCGTCGTCTCCGTGATGTGCACTGGAATGTCCGCGTTCACCGAGAGCTTGAAGCCATTCTTAAACACCTCCACCCTGTAGGTCGCGGGCGGCAACAGCGGCACCAGATAGGTGCCCGTGCTCGAGGAAACGGCGGTCCGCTTTTCACCCGTGGTCACATCGATTGCACTAATCGAGGCGCCCGCCACGACCGCACCGTTGGGATCGGTAATGGTGCCGGCAATTGCACCGGTACCCGCTGTCTGCGCCAGGCTCAGCGCGGCCAACGAGGCAAGAATCACTACAGAGGCAAGGAAACTGCGCAACAGGTGTTTCATGGTAGCTGCTCCTCCGAGAATCATCTCATGCACAATGAAATGCTTGTTTCACTACGCCGGATACCTTTTTCTTAACGGCAACACTCTACGATGCTGCTCTGGAGGTGTCAAGCACTACGAGCAGCACTCGTGACCGCATGACCGCTGATTGAAACATATGATTCCTTCGATGGAACTGGGAGCATTTATGCTATAGCGGAATTTGAAACATACGATACCGTTTGGTAGACTGCCGCAGTGAACCAGTGCCAACGGGACGCCGTCCGCTGGATGAAGAAGGTAGCTTCCGAGTCTGATGAACGACCACGCTACAATCCGCGATAATACTGCACACTTTCTGAAAATGCGCCCTGCGGTAGGCCTGGCACATCGCGTATCCCAACTCAGCCCCCGTCGGCGCGAAATCATCCGGCCTGCGCTGGAAAATCCGCAGCAATTTGTTTTGCTCAGCGTGCGGGATATGGCCAAGAGGCTGGGCACCGATCCGGCGACTACCGTGCGCATCGCCCGGGGACTTGGCTTCGCGAGTTACAAAGAGTTCCAGTACTTTCTGCACGAACTCTCCGTCGTGGGTGCGACCGCTTTGGACGCGATGCAAGCGGCGTCCGCCCATGATTCCAGCGTCAATTCCCGCATGCAGACGTCCCTCAATCAGGAACTCAAGAACTTTCGCACATTCTACAATGGGGTGGATCTGAAGCGTCTCGAAAAGGTAGCTCGCCGCCTCTGGAAAGCTCGTCGGATTCTGCTCTTGGGAGGGGACTTCGCAGCCTGCCTGGTCGCTTACTTCCGTTATCAACTCAACATCCTCGGTCTGCCTGTTTTTACCGCCGTCGCACCGGGCGAGGCCGTCCACTCTGTCCGGAATCTGGGACAGGGCGATGTCCTTTTCGCCATCAGTTTCCGTCGCGGTCTCCGCATGACCATTGAAGGTATCCAGCAGGCCCGCAAACTCGGTGCCTACTGCATTGGCATCACCGATACCTATATTTCGCCAGTCGCACGCTCCTCGGATGAGTTCTTCCTCACCCCGGTCGACGCGACTACGTTTGGCGTATCCTATTCGGCTCCGCTGTGCTTGCTCAATGTCCTTGTGGTCGCAATGACAGAAATCCACCGGCCCAAAACCCTGCAAATCATGAGGAAAGTCGCCGAGGAGCAGCGCCACGGATTCCGCTTCTACGAGGAGTAACCGCCTGTATCGAACTGAGTTGCTCTGAATCGGACCTTGCACCTGAAAGATATTGGACAGACAGACGGGAGAGACGGGAGGTCTCGCTCCTACGTGTTCAAGCATTCTTCCTATTTTCGCTTTGATATCCAAGCCAAATAGGCTGGGATACCGGCGGCAACAATTCCAATTCCAATTGCAGAACGCGCCGGCTGAACCGCAATCGTATTCGTCACCAGGGCAAGCGCACCGGCGATGAAGACAATCGGAGTCCACGGATAGCCGGGCACGCGGTAAGGGCGAACCGCGTTCGGAGTTCGCTTGCGGTAAACAAAAACGCTGGCGGCCGCCAGGGCATAAAAAATCCAGCCAACGAACACAACGTAAGTCAACAATTGCTCGAAGGTTCCGGTCCACGCCAATACCGCGGCCCAAATCGAGGATGTGATGATTGCGAATGCGGGAGTTCCGAAGCGAGGGTGGACCTCCGCCAAACGGTGGAAGAATACTCCGTCTTTGGCCATCGCGTAGTAGACGCGAGGAGCTGTAAGGCTGATCGAATTCGCCGCGCTGAAGATTGAAATCAGTATGGCAATACCGACGAGTTTATTCAGACCGGGATGGCCAGTTGCTGCCATGGCCGTCATCGCCACTCGATTGGAAGCCGCTACTCCTTCCGGACCGAGAACCGCTAGGTATCCAAAGTTCGCAAGAAGGTAAATCCCCATCAGCGCAGCCGAGCCAATCAGAAAAGCTCGGGGAAAATCGCGTTGCGGATTGAGCGACTCTCCCGCGCTGAAGGTGGCATACTGCCAGCCTTCATAAGCCCATAACACGCTGATCATCGCCAGACCAAAGCCGGAGAGCAGTGAACGGGTGGTCTCGATTTGGACGGGGCTGCCCAACGCAGGATTCTTCCCCATCCAGAGTAGTGCCATACTCATTGCAACGATTGCCAAGACCTTGGTTGCGGTCGTGACATTTTGCAGATCTGCGCTCTCGCGCGTTCCCCGAACATTGACAAGCGTAATGAGAAAAATCATCGCCACGGAGATGGTTTTCGCCATCAGCGCCGGGATCGGTATGAATTCTGAAAGGTAATTGCTGAATGCGACGGCGAGGGTCGCGATCGACCCGGCACTGATGACGAAGAACAGGGTCCATCCGTAGAGAAATCCCATCAGCGGCCCGAAGCAATCTTTAATAAAGATGTAAAGGCCTCCGGCTTGCGGATGCATGGCGGTGAGCTCTCCGTAGGTGAGAGCCCCGATCAGCGAGAGCAGACCACCTGTCAGCCACACTCCGGCATCGGCTGCGACGGAGCCGTTCACGAGACGCAATACGGCGCCAGGGACTAAGAAGATTCCCGAGCCGATTACCGTACCAATCACCAGCAAGATCAGATCGCGCAGGCTGAGGACGCGACGAAGCTCGCGCCTGGCGTCGCTGGCCGCGACTGGAATTGAGTGCGGCTCGCCCGTAAGAGTAGTATTCCTCATTCGCTTGACTCTTAGTGCTTCGTCCAGCCGGGGCCATGCAGCACCGCTCCGGCCTTCGTTCCGGTCAGGCGTCCCTCTTCGTATTCGAGTTGACCGTTGACGAAGACATACTTGATGCCTTCTGAGAGTTGCGCCGGGTTCTGGTAGGTGGCGCGATCGCGAACGGTTGCGGGATCGAAGATCGTGATATCGGCGAAAAAGCCTTGTTTGAGCAGTCCGCGATCGACCAGGTGTTCGCGTTGCGCCGGTAGGGATGTCATTTTGCGAATGCCTTGTTCGAGTGGAAGCAGATGCTCGTCGCGGATGTAATGTCCGAGGAAGCGTGGCATGGCTCCGAAGGCGCGGGGATGGGTATGAGGCTCGAACAATGGGCCGTCGAGCGAAAGCTCGTTGGCGTCCAGGCAAAGACTGGTCCAAGGCTGTTGTAATCCAAATTGGAGGTCGTCTTCGTTGGCGATGAAGTAGATCGCGCCGGTGCGAGCCTTATCATCGATAACCAGATCGAATAGCGCATCGAGCGGATCTTTCTGCTGCGCTTCGGCGATTTGCGCCAGCGTCTGACCGTCAAATTGTTTCAGGTCGGGATTGACGATCCCGGAGACCAGAACGCCGCTTGCGCCTCCACTGCCCAAGTACAGGTTTTCCCAATCGGGATGCTCGGTTGCCATCTCCTTTTTGATTTTTTCCCGAATGGCCGGATCGTGGAGCCGCTGCAGCAGTTTTTCCGGGCCTCCGTCTGCTACCCAGGGTGGAAGGCTCGATGCGAGCGCCGTTCCGCCGGCAATGTAGGGATACATGTTGGCAGAGACATCCTGGCCGGCGTCGCGCGCGGACTGAATCATCGCTACGATCTTTGGCATGGAGCCCCAGCGCGCTTGGCCTACGACTTTGAGGTGAAAGACTTCGACCGGTAGACCTGCCTCGCGGCCAATGCGCAATGCCTCGTTGAGGGCTGCTATTTCGGTTTGTCCTTCACTGCGCATGTGGGTACCATAGATACCGCCATATTGCGAGGCGACCTTGGCAAGCTCGATCAGTTCTTCGGTTTTGGCATAATGGCCGGGCGGATAGATAAGCGCGGTCGAGAGTCCGAACGCGCCTTGCTGCATGGCTTCGGCGACCAACGCTTTCATTTGCTCCAGTTCTTGCGGAGTCGGCGCGCGGTCCTCGTCGCCGATGACCGCTTCTCTCACTTGAGCCGCACCGACGTACGTACCGATGTTCAGCGGCGTGCCTTCTTTCTCTAATCGCTGGAAGTACCCGGCGAGCGTCGTCCAATCGACTTTGAGGTGGTATTGCTGCTCCAGGTCCGGTTGCAATGAGGCGAGGGTCAATTTGTTTTGCGGCGCAATCGAGCCGCCTTCGCCCGTGATCTCGGTGGTAATGCCTTGAGAGAGTTTGCTGAGCGAACGATTATCGACGAGCAGAGCGACCTCGGACTGCCCAAGCATATCGATGAATCCGGGTGAAATCATGAGTCCGCCGGCGTCGATGACCCGCTTTGCATGTGCAGCCGGAGCGAAATGGCCAATAGCGGCGATCCGCTCGCCGCGGATTGCGATATCACCGGAAACCCATGGATTACCTGAACCATCGATAATTTTTCCATTCTTGATTATCACGTCGTAATCCAGGGAATCTTGCGTGGAACTAGCTTGGGCCAAAAGCTGGTGCAACAAGGTAGCGAGCAACAGGATCAGGATGAGGACAGCTGATCTTCGACATTCAACTTTCATATGCATCTAAGGCCCTCAACAAACGGGAACGCGTTGCGCTGAGTTCTGCTACGACAAAAATTGTTTGATTACACGCTACAGCAATAGCTGCAACATAAATCGATTAGCCGGGACCGGCCAATTGTCAATGAGCGCTAAGGCCTGATAGCGCCACCTACGAACAGAGTCGGGTCCCCTGAACGCTGGTGCGCTCAGGGCGGGGCGGGCCTACGGCGGTATTACTTTCGTGATTTCGATCCCCGCGTCGGAATCTTCTATCCGCCTTCTATCCGCCCCGCTCGAACTCGGTAATAACGCTGACCACCATCTCGACGCATTGGACGGGAAACTTGCCCACGGCGGTCTCTGATGCCAGAACGAGGCTATCGGCGCCGTCGTGCAGCGTGTTGTAAATGTCGTTGATCTCCGCCAGCGTCGGCACGGGGGACTGCACCATCGATTCCAGCAAGTTGGTAGCAACGTAGACGGGGCGGCCGATGGCTTTTACACGCCTGATGATGTCCTTCTGGCATGCGGGGATCTGTTGCAGCGGCACTTGCCGTGACAGATCGCCACGATCGATCAGTATCGCGTTGGAGAGCCGGGCGATCGCCTCCAGGTGGACAATACCGCTGCGCGATTCAATTTTTGAAATCAGGGTTGCATCCGGACCGATCAGTTCCCGCATCTGCTGCACGTCCTCCGGCCGGTTGGCGAAGGAGAGCGCATAATGATCGACGCCCATTTCACGCCCAATCTCGATAGCCTTGCGGTCCTTGACTGTGATGGCGGGCAGATTGATCTCGCGATGCACGTTGCACGCCTTGTTGCTGCCGACGCGGCCCGCCTTGCGAACGCGCAGAACCGCCCTCTCGCTGTCAATCTCCATGACTTCAGCCACAACCGCATGGAAATCGATGGTGATCAGGTCGCCCGGTTCCAACAAATCAATCGTGTCCGGAGGCGTGAAATTGAACTTCTTAGCATCGCCACAAACGGAATGGCGGTGAAGTTGGATGAGGCTATCTTTTTTTAGACTAGTGGGTGCGACTGCGAACGATCCAGTCCTCACCTGCGCCCCTTCGCTGTCCAGGCAAATCGGCACAATCGAGTGTTGCTGCAGAAAAGCGATGGCGGGACCGACCCGCTCAATCGGCGTGTGAGAAAGGTTGATGCGAAACAGGTTCACGCCGAGTTGCTGAAGACGCCGGATGACCTTGGGTTTCAGCGAAGCTGGGCCGACGGTGCAGATAACCTTGGTCTTAGTAGGAGGCACAATACTCCGTCCCATGGTCCAACCGCCCGCGATCTCGGATCGTTCTCTCATCCCCGTAACTTGCATAATCTTCCCTTACCAAGACTGCGGCGAGTGCCACCACCCGCGCCCGAATTGGCCAAAAAAGTCTTGCCACCATCGCTTGCGTTTCGACGCAACACGACGCTCGCTCGGGTCACAAACCAAATCACAGAATTCTCAGACCGGATCCGTGAGTTCCAATCTTCCCCCGTTGACCAGTAGCCGCCCCAGGAAGGTCTTGGACTTCAGGAATAGCTTGGCGGCGAAATAGCGCGGGTAGAGGATGCGCATGAGGCTGAGCCTCGGCCCTAGCGGAGCCCGGTTGCGGCGATCCGTGGTCAGGGAGTAGCCAAATTCCTCCAGACAGTCTCCGATCAAGGCCTCCAGAGCCTCCACCTCCGGTGGGGAAAGCTTATTTTTCCATCGGCCGATCGGACTGAAGGTTTCCGTGCTGGACTCTTCTTTCCACACCGTGTTCGGAGAAGCCACGCGTCCGACACTGTTCTTTTGAATGCGGCCATAGTCAAGATCGTGATCCAGAAATTCTCCAACCGCGCGCAAGGTTTTCCCGGGATCGCGAACCAGGTCTTCGTAGCGCACTTCAAGGTAATCGTTGGGAAACAGCTTTCCGCAACGTCTTCCCATCTGCACCGTCCATTGCCAAAGCAGCGCCCACGCGTAGAGGGCGCGTTCTTGAGTCTGCCCGAGACCGTCAGCTCCATGTTGTAACTTCAGCGAGAGCGCGGCATCGCGGCCGTCACGAACGACGTGCACAAACAAAGCATCGGGAACCTCTTGCTTGACGGTTTCCATATACATGATGTTGTCAATATCGTAAGAAGCCCAGCGTTGGACATTGGCCCGGCGCGCCAGCTCTCCGAGAGTAATTCGCAAAAAGTCGCCGCCGCTTTTGCATTCTTGTACGATTCTGGACCGCAGTTCTTCGGGACCGAAACCCGTTCGACGGAAGGACTTGCTCCGCAGCCAGATTTGCACCATCCTCTCGCGATTCCTGGGCACCGACGGGTCTCCGGACATCGCGAGCAGAGTTGAATGCAAACAGGGGGAAGCGTGATAAAGCGGAAATCCACCGGCGGAAAGCAAGCTATCGTAGAGAAGAGCCGTGCCGGAACGGTGACAGCCAATTACAAACACCGGCGATTGTCTTCGTGCGGTCACGTCTGTTTTGATCCTCCACACTCGTCTGTTTTTCTCAACAAACTTTCACGTAATTTTCATCATTCCGTAACATTACTCATTTCTCTATTAAAGCCTATGAAGATACTTGTGTTTATGCAATGGTAAGAAAGTGATAGCCCAAAGGGGCCAGAACCCTGCCACGAACTCGGCCCACCTAGTGACTTTGGTAACGTTTTTTAATGGTTCAAACCACCGGATCGCCTTGCTGTTAACGTCAACTGAGCAGGTCTCCGTTGGGATGACGAAATGGCTCTTGACTGGAAGACATCTCTACTATTAAATCGGGTTTCTTCGCTTGGGGGTAAGCGATGGCTTCTCGCCGTGACTTCCTGAAAACCCTTCCCGCCGCCGCAATGGCAGCCGGAGCCGCCCATCCGCTCCTCAGTTGGGCCGCCGATCAGGCCACCATTCGCGTTCCCGGCAAAGACGGCATGATTGTGCGCTCCTATCGCTTCCTCGATCTCGAAATGCCGGTCGAGTTCATGACGGACTGGATCACTCCCGCAAATCACTTCTACGTTCGCAACCACATGTTCGAACCTGCCAAACTCGACGCCAAAGCGTGGAATCTCACCATCGGCGGCGAGGTCGAAAAGCCGCTTACGCTCACTCTCGCCGACCTCGAGAAAATTCCCGTGCACTCCGTTACCAACACCATGGAGTGCGCGGGGAACGGACGCTCGGGGCACAATCCCAAAGTTCCTGGAATCCAGTGGGGCAAAGGTGCAGTGGGAAACGCAGAGTTTTCGGGGCCCAGCCTGAAGACGCTGCTCGAAAAAGCCGTCGTAAAGAACACCGGCAAACACGTCCAGTTCCGCGGATTCGATCCGGTCCCCGGCAAAGTACCGCCCTTCGTGCGCAGCATTCCGATCGAGAAAGCCATGGACGGCGACACCCTTGTCGCGACCCACATGAACGGAGCAGCGCTGACCACGCATCACGGATTTCCGGCGCGCGCCGTCACGCCGGGGTGGGCGGGCGCCGCTTCCTGCAAATGGCTGATGGAAATCACCGTTCTCGACAAACCCGCCGAAGGAAACTTCATGAGCCCCGGTTACCGCATGCCCAATGCGCCCGTCAAACCTGGCGAAGCGGTCAAGCCCGAGGACACGCACTCGATCACCGCGCTCACCGTGAAGTCAACCATCGCAGCCCCATCCGATGGCGCGAAGCTCAAGCCCGGTGCGCATGTGATTCAAGGCGTTGCCTGGGCAGGAGAAGCCGACATCACGAAGGTCGAGATCTCGACCGACGGCGGCGCCAGTTGGAACCCCGCGCAACTCGGCAAGGACCAGGCCAGGTACGCGTGGCGTCTCTGGAACTATGCGTGGAACCCGGCGAAGAGCGGCGACTACGTGATTCTCTCCCGAGCCACGGACAGTCAGGGCCGGGTGCAGCCCAACGCGGCAGTCTGGAACCCGGGCGGATATCTCTACAACGCCTGCGATCAGGTGAAGGTCTATGTTCAAGCGTAGCGCGAGTCTGGTGGCACTCAATCTGTGGTGTTTAGGCGTCGCAGCCGTTGCCCAGTTGTCCCCGAATGAGCAATTGCCAGCCGGGTCAGCGCAGGTAAAGGCCGCGGCCGCGTGCTTGACCTGTCACGAGGCGCGAATTATCGTGCAGCAGCGCCTCAGTAAAGCCGCTTGGAGCAAAGAAATGGACAAGATGATCAAGTGGGGCGCCGAAGTGGATCCGAAGGATCGCGACGCCTTGATCGACTATTTCAGCGGCAACTTTGGGCCGGATCAACCCTCCTATGCCGCTCCGAGCAGCGCTCGCGAACCGCAAACGGGTGCCAAAGCCAAGCATTGACCGCAAGGCCAACGTCCCTGGACCTCAGCGCTGCACGACCGACAGGTCCCTCCACCCAAGCCGCTAACTCCGGCCTTTTTCGATTACGTTAGTACTCTCATTTGCGCGTCGTCGGTAATCTTTGCCTTCCCGCCGAACACTTGGACAATATCAGCAAGCGCCTCAGTTCGCCTCGCAAGCTCTTGGAGCAGCGGGTGAAAGGTCCTAGAACTGCACACGGATGACCGAAGGTCCAAACAGCACGAATCGTACCTTTGCCTGGCTGCGATCTAAGAACGTTCGCGGAAAGCAAACGGTGCGCGTCATCGTAACCGTGGTAGTCACCTTGGCTCTCCTCGCGCTGTCCAAGTACGAGTTCCACGCTGATCTTCGGCTAGACCAGATCGTGTTCGTGGCCTTGGGGTGGGTCTTGGCGGTCGTGATCCATCGTTTCCATGACGAAAACGGAGTCGCCCAAGCCCCCGTCGTTCGATCCCAAGAGCTTTCGCAGCAATCCCAGAAAATGGAAGCTATCGGTCTCCTCGCCGGCGGAGTGGCCCACGATTTCAACAACTTGCTCGCAGTGATTACCGGCTACAGCGATCTGCTGTTGAGAAATCCGGCTTCATCTGAGCCCGATCACCAGAAGGTTGAGCAGATCAAACAAGCTGCCAACAGCGCGGCTTCCCTCACCCGCCAGCTCTTAATGTTCAGCCGCCAGCAAGTCGTTCAACCGGTGATCCTGAACATTAACCAGACCGTCGGCAATATAGAAAAGATGCTCCGGCGCCTGATCAAGGAGAACATCGAATTCACGGTTGTGCTGGATCGCCACCTGGATCGCGTGAAAGCAGATCCTGGGCAGATCGAGCAAATAGTCCTGAATCTGGTGGTCAATGCGCGCGACGCGATGCCAAACGGCGGAAAGTTGCGCATCCAGACGAGCAACGCGCATCTGGAGAAAGATTCTCCTCAGGCTGGAGCAGGCGGACCGCGTGGCCGCTTCATATTGCTGGAGGTGACCGACACAGGAACAGGCATGGATCAACAAACCCAGGCGCGCATCTTCGAACCATTCTTCACTACGAAAGCAGTGGGCAAGGGCACCGGGTTGGGCCTGGCGACGGTCTACGGAATAGTAAAGCAGAGCAATGGCCATATCGAAGTCCAAAGCATGCTGGGGCACGGCTCGTCTTTCAAGATCTATCTTCCTGCTGCCGAGCAAACGGAAGCAGACCACGAGTCGCGCAACGGCAGTGCTGAAACTGCTTTTTCGGGAGAAACCGTGCTCGTCGTCGAAGATGCGAAACCACTTCGTGGTTTGATTTGCGAAGCATTGAGCGCGGCTGGGTGCACCGTGTTATCTGCGCGGGATGGCCGGGAGGCCTTGCAAATAGTCAACGAACGGAAAGGTGTGATCGACCTGCTGTTGACGGATGTGATTATGCCCGGAATAAGCGGCCCAGCTCTCGCAAAACAGGTTCGCTCACTTCGCCCCCGAACGAAAATACTCTTCATGAGCGGATATAGCGGCGAGTTTCTCCCGGAGATGTTGACACCGGGTGTGTCGTTCATCCAGAAGCCCTTCACAGTTGCCGATCTCGCGCGCAAGATTCACAAGATGCTGGCCGACAAACCCAAAGAAACTTCGGCAAGCGCTGCCGCTCCCTCGTAACCAACCGCCGCAGCTCGATCGACCTCTCTTACGATGAACAGCGACCTACTGCTTAGTCTCTGACGCACCTCACTTCTCCATTAGCTGGGTCGGTATAGCGATGCTGTCCCGCCGGACATGCGCCCGGGTCCCGCTGGCCGGACTGCCCCTGATCACCCCGACGGTCCTGTTCGCCGGGCCGCCCCTGGTCACCCCGACGGTCCTGTTGGCCGGACCGCCCTTGGTCACCCTGCTGGCCCTGTTGCCCCTGCGGACCCTGCTGTCCAGGGGGCCCTTGTGTGTTGCAACCGCCAATAAATATGGCTAGCAAAATTACAACCGTAGCTAGCGATCTCTTCATTTGAACCCTCCTTATGTTCTGGTGCTGCTCAATGCAATATGCCGCTATCAGAGACGATGGTACACAGTGGGAATGCTACACATGTCGTACCAGCGCGCACTGTTCCATTTTGCTCAGTTATCTAGAATGATTCTTAGCGTTCATTCCCGGTCGGGTGCGGCGTTCCGCTTACCTTGGGCACCGGCACACGGATGGGTTTGTGATGAAAAAGGTTGGGGGCCGGAGTGCGGAAGCGGGAACGCTCGCGGCACCCGGCGACATCGAATCTTCCCGCAGCGTCGTAGCGAATTCAAATGCATAGGTCCTTCGCTTCGCTCAGGATGACAAAGTGGAGGAGCGGGACCCACCCCTTGCAAAAAGCGCAAGGAGTGGGCCACCCGGCAAGCTTCACACGGCTGTGCAATCCACCCTAACGTCGAAAAGCACGGCGTTAGATGGGGCACCCGGACGCCGGCTGTTAGAATTCCGTCGATGATCTTTCGCAGCGACAACCGAACTCCTGAGCAGATTCGCCCCGTCAACATTATTCCCGACTTCATCTCGACCGCGGAGGGATCGGCGCTGATTGAGATGGGGAACACTCGCGTCATCTGTACGGCATCGGTTGAAGAATCGGTACCTGTGTTCTTGCGCAATTCGGGCAAGGGATGGATTTCCGGCGAGTACGGGATGCTGCCTCGCTCAACGCTGACCCGGACCGCGCGGGAATCCGCCAGGGGACGGCAAAGCGGGCGCACGCAGGAGATTCAGCGGCTCATCGGACGCTCGCTGCGCGCGGTGGCCGATTTGAAGCGCCTCGGTGAGCGGACTATCTGGATTGATTGCGACGTGATCCAGGCGGACGGGGGCACGCGCACCGCTTCGATCACCGGGGCGTTCGTCGCGCTGGGCCTGGCTTTGCAGCGCCTGATCGATGCGGGAACATTGACTGCGGCGCCGATCAAGGATTTTGTGGCGGCCATCAGCGTAGGCATCGTGGACGGCGAAGTTCTTCTCGATCTTAACTATGAAGAAGACTCGCGCGCCGACGTGGACATGAACTTCGTCATGACGGCAGGCAACAAAATTGTTGAACTGCAGGCCACCGCGGAGCACCAGGTGTTCGACGACGCTCAACTGGCAAAGATGATGGCGATGGCGCGACAGGGCATCCAGTCGCTGATTGCCAAGCAGCAGACGCTGCTCGGGAAGCTGGCTCTGCGGCAATGACTTAGCGGTTCCTTCGTGAATTGTCATCCCGAGCGAGCGAGGGATCTGCATTTCGCCGCAAACTGCAGATCCCTCGCTTCGCTCGGGATGACAAAGTTTGGTGGGTGTCTATGCTCGGGGCTGGCGCTGTGGTTTAGAATTACCTTGCTATTGCACTCATAGGAGGATTTATGAAACTCACCCCGGGCAAACTCGCTGGAATGAAGGCTGTATCGAATGAACGTGGCGTCATCGCGGCTGCTGCCATGGACCAGCGCGGCTCGCTGCAGAAGTCTCTCGCCAAGGAAAAAGGCTCGGCCGTTTCTGACGCGATGATGGAGGAATTCAAGATTTTGGTGAGCGAGGTCCTGACGCCGCATGCCAGCGCCATCCTGCTCGATCCCGAGTGGGGACTGCCGGCTTCGAAGCGGCGCGCCAAAAACGCAGGTCTGCTGCTGGCTTATGAAAAGACCGGCTACGACAAGACCGGACCGGGACGCCTGGGCGATCTGCTCGATCACTGGTCGGCGCGCCGCCTGAAAGAAGCGGGCGCGGACTGCGTCAAGATTCTGCTTTACTACACGCCGTTTGACCCGAAAGACATTAATGACAAGAAGCACGCCTGGGTCGAGCGGCTGGGCGATGAGTGCCGCGCCAACGACATCCCGTTCTTCCTGGAGTTCGTCACTTACGAAGAAGGCGAGGACGAGAAGGGCTTCGACTTCTCGAAAAAGAAACCGAAGGCGGTCATCGAAGCCATGCGCGAGTTCACCAAAGACCGCTACGGCGTCGACGTGATGAAGGTCGAAGTCCCGATCAACATGAAGTTTGTGGAAGGGACCAAGTCCTACAGGGGTGAAAAGGCCTACTCGAAGCAGGAAGCGATGAAGCTGTTTCGTGAGGCGGCCGCGGTCGCGACCAAGCCCTTCATCTATCTGTCGGCGGGCGTGAGCAATACCGAGTTCACCGAGGCGCTGGAACTCGCGGCCGAGTCGGGTGTGAAGTTCAACGGCGTACTCTGCGGACGCGCCACCTGGAAAGAAGGGATCCCCGTCTACGCGAAACACGGCGCCGCTGCTTTCCGGAAGTGGCTGGAAGATGAAGGCGTCAAGAACATCAATAACGTGAACGAGCGCTTGAAGGCCGCAACCTCGTGGTACTCGATCTACGGAGTGGAACCGGCGCTGGCGCACGTGTAAGTGAAACCGTTTCCCAAGCGCAGAGGCGGGTCTTCGGGCCCGCCTTTGTTTGTTGCTACGCGGTGGAGCGACGGGCGTCTCGCCCGTCCAGCATTTTCGCGGCCGGGCGGGGGCGCCCGGCGCTCCACAAGCTAGATTGGTGCTGAATGCTCGTCGCTGACCGCAAGACGGCTTTGATCACCGGCGCTTCGTTCGGCATCGGAATGGAACTCGCCCGCATCTTTGCGCGCGAAGGCTACAACCTGGTTCTCGTCGCCCGCAGCGCCGACCAACTCCGGCAACTCGCATCCGAACTCGAGAAGGCCCACGGCGCCCGTTCGCTGATTCTGGCGACCGACCTGACCGAACCTGGAGCGTCCGCGTACGTACTGGATCAGACCACGCGCGCTGATATTCAGGTGGATGTGCTGGTGAACAATGCTGGGTTCGGACAGTACGGTTTTTTTGCCGAGAACGATCTCGAAGAATGTCTGCGCCAGATCCAACTCAACGTGACGACTCTCACCCACCTCACACGCCTGTATCTTCCGGCAATGATCGAGAGAAAGAGCGGACGCATCCTGAACGTGGCCTCGACCGCCGCGTTTCAGCCGGGGCCGCTGATGGCCGTATATTTCGCGACCAAGGCTTACGTCCTGCATTTTTCAGAGGCGCTGGCCAATGAACTCAACGGCTCGGGCGTCACCGTAACCTGCCTGTGCCCGGGTGCGACGTCCACGGAGTTCCACAAGCGCGCAAATGCAACCGGCATGCGCCTGCTGAAGTTCGGCTCGATGGATCCACGCACTGTTGCCGAAGACGGTTATCGCGCGTTGATGGCTGGAAAACCGGTGGTGATTGCGGGGTTCAAGAATTGGCTGCTGGCGCAATCGGTGCGCTTCTCCCCACGCCGGCTGGTGACGGCGATTGCCAGGAAAACGCAGGAGCAGTAGTGGCAATGGAGCGACGGGCGTCCCCGCCCGTTTTCTTACGTTCCCTTGCGGGCGGATAGTGCCGCTTGCACCCGGCTGTGATAGCGTCCGTAGCCGAAGTAAATCACCATGCCGATCGCGAGCCAGATAATCAGCCGCAGCCAGGTATCGCGCGGCAGACTCACCATCATGAGCCCAGCCACCAGGATCCCCATAATCGGCACGAACGGAACCCACGGGGTTTTAAATGGACGAGCCAGTTCCGGCCGGCGCACGCGGAGAATCCACACGCCCGCGCACACGATCACAAACGCCAGCAGCGTGCCGATGCTAACCAGTTCGCCCAGAATGCCGATTGGAATCAGCGACGCAAAAATTGACACGAAGATTCCCACGGTAATGCTCGAGATCCAGGGAGTCCGGAAGCGGGGATGTACCGCGCCGGCCCACTGCGGCAGAAGGCCATCGCGCGACATGGAGTAGAAAACGCGAGACTGCCCGAGCAGCATCACCAACATCACGCTGCCCAAGCCGGCAATCGCCCCCAACTTCACGAGGACGCTGCCCCAGCGCACGCCGGTGTGATCAATGCCAACGGCAACCGGATCGGGGACGTTCAACGTGGTGTAGGAAACGACTCCGGTGAGCAGTCCAGAAACGAGAATATAGAGGATGGTGCAAATCACCAGCGAACCGAGAATGCCGATCGGCATATCCCGCTGCGGATGCTTCGCTTCCTGGGCTGCGGTGGAGACGGCGTCAAAGCCGATGTAAGCAAAGAAAATGACTCCGGCCCCTCGCGCGATTCCGGACCAACCATAATGCCCGAATGCTCCGGTATTCGGTGGAATGAACGGATGCCAGTTTCGGGCGGCGATGTCCGGGTGCTTCAGAAGAAAAACACCCGCAATCGCAATAAACGTGAGCACGATTGCAACTTTAATGATGACGATGGCCGAGTTGAAGTTCGCCGATTCTTGAATGCCGATGACTAGAATCGTGGTCACGAGAACGATGCCAATGAAGGCAATCAGGTTGAACGAACCATGAACATGCGCAAGCGTGGCTGGATCGACGCCGTGGGCTTGCAGTGTTGGCAGGATGGTGGCAACCCGCTCCCAGCGATTGTTGTACATCACCATGTCGGTGCCGGGAGTTGCAGTCAGCGATGGCGGCAAATGAATTCCGTAGTCCTGAAGGAAGCTGTTTACGTAGCCGCTCCAGCCGGAGGCGACCGTGGCGGCGCCAAAGGCGTATTCGAGGATCAGGTCCCATCCGATGATCCAGGCAAAAATCTCGCCAAGGGTCGCATAGCCGTAGGTGTAAGCGGAACCGGCGATCGGAATCAGCGCGGCGAATTCCGAGTAGCACAGACCCGAAAACACGCACGCGATGCCCGCAAGAATGAAGGACAGCACGATGGCGGGTCCGGCATACTGCGCGGCCGCCGCTCCAGTCAAAACAAAAATGCCTGCCCCGATGATGGCGCCGATGCCAAGGGTAATCAAGTTCGTCGCGCCCAACGCGCGCTTCAGGGAATGTTCCCCACCTTCGGCGGACTCATCCAGGATCATGTCGAGCGGCTTGGTAGCCAGCAGATTGGCCATTTCGGCGATCTCTCCTCAGAACTTAAGCGTTCGCATTTCGCGGCCGCCAGATGTAGTACACCGGGATGCCGAGCAGCACGATGAACAATCCCGGCCAGGTGTATTGCGGTTTGTAGCGTAACAGCACAATGTCAATAAACAAAGCCATCACGATGTAGATCGCAGGCAGGATAGGGTATCCGATGGCTTTGTACGGACGCTCGGCCTCGGGATGGGTGCGGCGCAAGACGAAAAGTCCGAAGATGGTGAGCACGTAAAAAACCAGCACCGCAAAAATAATGTAGTCCAGGAGCTGGCCGTAACTGCCGGAGATGCAGAGAACGCATGTCCAGATCATCTGCACCATCAGAGAAACCGCGGGCGTTTTGTATTGAGGGTGCAGACGGGCAACTCCATGGAAGAATAGGCCATCCTTCGCCATCGCGTAGTAAACGCGGGCTCCGGAGAGAATTAAGCCGTTGTTGCAGCCAAAACCTGAAATCATGATAGCGACAGCCATGAGCGATCCGCCGATCGAACCAAACATCTGCGTCATGACCGCGGTGGCGACGCGGTCCTCGCGGGCGTATTGGATGCCGCGCTCGAGCAGCGTCGCTCCGGTCGGACTGCCCACCAGCGGCAGCGCACTCAGGTAAACAAAGTTGCACGCGATATAGAGCGCGATCACCACGCCTGTACCGAGCGCCAGCGACAACGGAAGATTTCGGTTGGGATTTTTCACCTCGCCCGCGGTAAAGGTAACGTTGTTCCAGGCATCGGCGGAAAATAGCGATCCGACTTGCGCAATCGCCAAGACGGTGAGCGTCGAGACCAGCATACTTTCTCCGACGCCCACTCCGACACCTCCTCCGACGTCATGCAAAGTGCCGAGGCCGGCATTGTGCCAGAAGTTTGCGCCGAAATTCGCGGCTACTGCCCGCGCGTTCCGGCCAAGAAAGATTCCGAAGATGACCAGGCCGAGCAGCGCCGAAACTTTTGCCGTGGTGAAAATGTTCTGGATGAAAGCGCCCGTCTTCACGCCGAAAATATTGATGACCGAGAGCAAGACCACCACCAGGATGGCGGCGAGGTTCTGCGTGTTCAGCCCAACATCCATGCCGCCCAGAATCATTGGTCCGACGGTGAACTTCGGTACTTTCCACAGGTGGACAATCCAATTACTGGAGGAGACTGCCGGCCAGAAGATCCCGAGGAATTTGCCGAAAGCGACGCCCACGGCAGCAATCGTGCCCGTTTGAATCACGAGAAACAGCGTCCAACCGTAGAGAAATCCCCAGAGCGGGCCGAGCGACTCGCGCAAATAAACGTATTGCCCGCCTGCGCGCGGCATCATGGCCGCCAGTTCGCCATACATGAGCGCTCCGACAATGGTGAGAAAGCCGGTGATGAGCCAGGCGCCAATCAGCAGCGCCGGCGAGGCGACCTCGCGAGAAATCTCGGCGGAGACAATGAAGATGCCCGAGCCAATCATGGAGCCCATCACCAGCATGGTTGCGCTGGTCAGGCCGAGACCTTTGATTAGCTCTTTGTCCTGATGGGTGTGCCGCTGCCAATCGCTGACGCGCGAAGGAACTGGCGGCTGGCCGTTCGTGCTCACGAACCTCCCAGTGGATCGTGTTGCAAAAGATTCCCTTTATGAATTGTCATCCCGAGCGCTCGGGATGACAAAATTTAACGAATTACACTTTACCCTAGAACCCTCAAAAATTCCTCTGCTGATTTGCGGGGGGTCCGTAACAAGTCGGATATCACCGCGACGGCGTCGGCGCCGGCTTCGATGACGGAACGGGCATTGGCGCGGGTGATGCCGCCGATCGCAACCAGCGGCTTGCGCGTCAGTTCCCTGGCCCGGCGGACGCCTTCGAGTCCCACGACAGGATCCGGATTGGCTTTACTGGTGGTCGCGAAGATGGGGCCGATGGCTAGGTAGTCCGCGGTCGTTTTATCGGCTTCCGCAAGTTGCTCCGGATTGTGCGTTGATACTCCCAGCCAGCGAGCGGGGCCAATGATGCGCCGCGCGGAGTCGGGCAATAGATCATCCTGACCAACATGCAGGCCATCGAAGCCAGCGGCCAGGCAGAGGTCGGCGCGGTCGTTCATGATGAGCTTGGTGCCCGCTCCCAGTCGCGCTCTGAGGTCACGCGCCTCGTCGAGCATTTGCCGGGCGTTGCCTCTTTTGTTGCGATATTGCAGCAGCGTGATTCCAGCGGCAGTTAGTTCCTCGGCGGCGGCGAACATTTCGGCAGCGTCGGGGAGATGCGAAGTGTCGAGAATGGCGTATAGGCGGGGAAAGAGCATTGTCCACTTGGCAGTTTATGCGTTTCCGAGCCATGTGTCAGCAGAGCGATCACATTAGGCTGGAGCGAGGTAATTGATGTAGTCGCCTGCTCACAACAGTAATTACTTCCCAGTGTGGGCTGTCACCTGGGAGGGACCAGATTCAACGCATGCGAGTGGAAAAAAACGCGCGACGACGAGGAGCAAGCTTCTGCATGCCGTAGGCTTGTGCGGTCTCGGTTGAGAACCCGCACGCAGCGAGTTGACCCCGGAGTGTAGCAGTGTCGAACAGCCGTATTCGGTGGACTTCGCATCCGCGCCTGTAGAGTTGGCCAACCCGCCGGAATGTTTCGATATTCCTGACCAGCATCCGCGAACCCTGGTCCTCCTTGGTCTCAGCCAACACGGCCCAATCCTTTCCTGAGCTCCAATACCGGCCTGCCAGCGAGGGCTCGCCGAGTTCGATCACATCGAAGATGAGCATCCCGCCCGCTGGCAGAACGTCAGACGCCGCGCGAAAGAAACTCTCGACCAGAAAGTCGGCGTCTGCACCTTCCGCGTGGTACGTTAGTGGCTCCCCCAACGCAACGATGGCCTCGCAAGCGGGAATCTGCGTCTCATAAACTGACCCGTGGATGAAGTGCGCTCTCGAAATGGCGGTCCGCGCAATCGCCAAAAGCTCAGCGGAACTGTCGATCCCCGTGACCTCAAAACCGGCCTCGACAAGCGTTGCGCTTAAGGGCCCGGCTCCGCAGCCAATGTCCACAACCCTCCGAATCTGTACCGGAGCACATTTGAGCAGCCGGATGATTTCAGGCGCAGCGCCTTGTGCAAGATTTCCGAAGGCCGCAGCCTGAATGTGTGCCAGATCCTGCTTGTAAAGCGGCTCCATGGAAATGACAGTCTATCGCGTTGACGACCGAAGCGTGGATGAAGTCTCAACTGTGCATTGTCGCCCACTCCTAAACCTAATGGTGAACGAGCGGATTGTTGGCGCAACATCCCCATTTCACCAACAACTTATTTCGCCTTCGCCAGGAATCTCTCGATGAAGCCGGTATCGAAATTCCCTGCGCGGAAATCTGGGTCGGCCAGAATACGGCGATGCAGCGGAATCGTCGTGTAGATTCCTTCCACGATAAACATTCCCAAAGCACGGCTCATGCGCGAAATGGCTTCGCTGCGATCCTTCCCACGCACGACCAGCTTGGCAATGAGCGAGTCATAGTATGGAGGAATCGTGCCTTCGGCGTAAGCGGCAGTATCGATGCGCACACCCGTCCCCCCCGGGGGATTAAACGTTGTGATCTTGCCCGCCGAGGGCGTGAACTTCTCCGGATGCTCGGCGTTGATGCGGCACTCGATGGCGTGGCCGCGATGCACGATGGGGCCTTGCAACACGTCGGCCAGCTTTTCACCTGCGGCGATCATGATCTGGCTCTTCACCAGGTCCACGTCCGTGACCATTTCGGTGACGGGATGCTCGACCTGGATGCGCGTGTTCATCTCGATGAAGTACAGCCGCCGCCGGTCTTTTTTTTTGTCTTTATCTTTGTCTGTGTCTTTGTCCGCGTCCATGAGAAATTCGATGGTGCCGGCATTCTGGTAGCCGACCTGGCTGAGCGTTTTGCAGATGATGTCTCCGATTTCCTGGCGAAGCTCGGGCGTCATCTTTACAGCCGGCGACTCTTCGAGCAGCTTCTGGTGGCGGCGCTGAATCGAGCACTCGCGTTCCCCCAGACTGACGACGTTGCCGTGCTCGTCGCCCAACACCTGGAATTCGATGTGGCGCGGGTGCTCGACATACTTCTCCAGGTAGAGATCGCCGTTGCCGAAGGCGGCCGAAGCTTCCGACTGCGCCTGACGGTAAAGCGCGGGCAATTCATCTTCATCGCGCACAATTCGCATGCCCCGCCCGCCGCCGCCCGCTGTGGCCTTGAGGATGACCGGAAAACCGACCTGCCGCGCCCACTCGCGCGCTTCTTCATCGGTGGCGACCACGCCGTCCGAACCGGGAAGGATCGGCACCCCGTGCTGCTTCATGGCGGCGCGAGCTTTCTCTTTTTCGCCCATCAGCCGGATGACATCGGGAGTCGGCCCGATGAACTTGATGTGACAGGCTTCACAAACTTCCGCGAAGTTGGCGTTTTCCGAAAGCAGTCCATAACCGGGATGGATGGCGTCCACATTCGCGATCTCGGCCGCGCTGATCACCGCGGGAATGTTGAGATAACTCAGCGCCAGTTGCGGCGGGCCAATGCAAATCGCCTCATCGGCAAAGCGCACATGGAGCGAATTCCGGTCCGCCTCACTGTAGATCGCCACCGAGCGGATGCCGAGCTCCTTGCATGCGCAAATGACGCGCAGCGCAATCTCGCCGCGATTCGCTACCAGAATTTTCTTGAACATGATCTGCCTGGGGGTTCGGGCTCTAGCTTGGCGCCCCACAAGTCCGTCGCACAAATCCAGAATGTCATCCTGAGCGAAGCGAAGGACCTATGTAGTTGACCGCGCAAAATGCATAGGTCTTTCGCTTCGCTCAAGATGACAGCCCATACTGGTAGTGCGAATCTGCGGGACACGACATTAGCGGAATAGCATCCATTATTTTGTTGGCCGGAGAGCGAACAGCTCCTGGCCGTACTCGATGGGCTGGCCGTTGGCGACGAGCTTCTTGACCAACTCTCCGGCCATGTCGCATTCGATTTCGTTCATCAGCTTCATCGCTTCAACAATGCACAAAACCTGACCCACTTCCAGCGCATCGCCGACTTTGACAAAGGGCGGGGACCCGGGCGACGGCGATTCGTAGAAGGTGCCGACGATCGGCGACCGCACAATGTGCAAGACTTCCTCAGGTTCAGGGGCGCCAGCGGTCGCTGCCAGATCAACCTGGGCAGGGACGGAAGCCGAAGCCGGAGGAACCGGGACAGAAACGGGGTGAACCGCGATATAACGCGAGTCTGGCAACGCCGTGGTTGACGGTTCGGCGGCGCGCTTGATCTTCACTTTGACATCGCCACGCTCCAATTCAAATTCGGCGATGTCCTTTTCGATTAAGAATTCGATGAGTTCTTTCAGCTCTTTTTGATTCATGGATATGGCGGGTTCCACTTTCAAAATCCCGCTAAATGGGCAGCGGGTTCCGAGGGCATGCCGGTCCCGGAATTATGGCAATCGCTCGTTTATTTACTTAATCTTATCCACTAAATAATAACCAATTCTTTATCCGTGGGCATCAGCACTTCGCAGCCCGAAGAGGCAACCACCACCACATCTTCGATCCGCACACCCCACTTCCCAGGAAGGTACACGCCAGGCTCGATCGTAATGACCATTCCCGCTTCCAGTTTCTGGGTCTGCCCCTCCGCCAACCTGGGTGCCTCGTGTATCTCCAATCCTAAACCATGCCCGGTCGAATGGGTGAAGTACCGGGCCAGTTTCCGCTGGCGAAGCACACGGCGCGCCGCGCCATCCACCTCGGCGGCGGTCACGCCCGGACGAACTGACGCGATGGCGGCCTGCTGCGCTTCCAGCACGGCCTCATACAGCCGTCGAGCTTCTTCCGAAGGCCGTCCGACATGCACAGTCCGCGTACGATCCGAACAATAATCGGCGAGTATAACACCAAAATCACAGACCACGAACCCGCGCCGGGGAATGCGCGCGCCAGAAGCCCGGCCATGCACGATCGCCGAGCGAGTTCCGGAAGCGACGATCGTCGGGAACGACATTCCTTCGGCTCCGGCACAACGCGCCTCGTATTCCATGGCGGCGGCGACTTCGACCTCACTCACACCCGGCCGAATTTTCCTGCGTGCGATCCGGAACAGACTGGCGCCGAGTTCAACCGCCCGCCGGATGCGCAGGATCTCGGCAGCGTCCTTCACCATGCGGGCACGCTCGACCAGCGGCGGCGCGGATCGCAAACGCGCCCTCCCTTTCAGCACCGACGCCAACCGGTCGCGCATGCCGGCGGTAATCGCCTCCGGTTCGATGCCGATCAATGCCGGCGTCGAACGTCTTCGCTCCGCGGCCAGCCACTCCGCTGCCGCCACCAGCGGGGATTTGCGAGCGATGACGATCCTTGCACCATTGACTTCCTCTCTTGCCTGGGTGGTGTAGCGGCCGTCCGTAAAGAGGATGCAACCACGATCAGCGACAAGCAAAGCAGCTGCACTGCCAGTAAAGCCACAGAGATAGTGGACGTTGGGGAGGTGCGCGATCAGCAGGCAGTCAAGCTTGTGGGCTGAGAGCGAGGCTCGGAGCCGGCGCAAGCGTCCAGTATGGTCCAGGGCAGTAGGGTCCATGGCTGTGGGGTTCATGTCGGTATGGCATGGAGTGTAGCAGGGTGCTCGAAGCGGGTGGCGGGAAGCTGGTCACCGCAAAAGCGAAGCCGCCGGGCTCTTGGCAGGTTCTCCGAGAAAGCCGGCGGCTGTGGCTCGTTTTAACTTCGCGCTTACGTCTGAATGATGCGCGGAGTGATGAAGAAAATCAGCTCCTGGTTTGAAGTGGTCACCGAACGATGCTTGAACAGGTTGCCAAGGTACGGGATATCCCCGAGCAAAGGCACTTGCGACACGCTCAGCGAGTTCTGGGTCTGGATCACGCCGCCAATCACCACCGTGCCGCCGTCGGTGATCAAAACTTGCGTGGTGGCCTGCTGTGTGATCAGGGTCGGGTTGCCGTAAATGTCTTCGTGGCTAAAGTCGGGCAAGGTGTTCTCCACATCCACATTCAGGAAGATGGTCCCCTCCGATGTGATCTGCGGGGTCACGGTCAGTCGCAGGAAAGCATCCACGTAGGTAGTGGTCGGCGGACCCCCCAACTGGGCCGTGGTCACGATCGGTACGCGCACGCCCTGCTTCACCACTGCCTGAATGTTGTTCTGCGTGACGACACGCGGACGGGAAAGAACTTTCAGCAATCCGCGCGACTCGGCCATCGTGAGTACAACGTCGAGCCGCATATTGCTGCTGGAGTTGAGGAGTTGCAGACCGCTGGTCGCCCCGGACGCAGGCAGGTTCGAAAACAACGGAATCGTAGTCCCGGTCGCGGTCCCAAGGGTTGGCGCGCCGCCAACGTTGGTTGGGCCGTTGTTCCAGCCAAAGCCGAGCTGCACGCCGATGTCACGAGCAAAGCTGCGAGTGGCCGCGACCACGCGGGCTTCAATTTCGACTTCCTGCGTCTTGCGGTCCAGTTGCTGGATGATGCGGTCAATCTGCGGCAGAACCGCGGGAATGTCGTTGACGATCAGCGAGTTGGTGCGTTCGTCGGCGA
The DNA here is from genome assembly GCA_050012595.1 of Terriglobales bacterium. GTDB lineage: Bacteria > Acidobacteriota > Terriglobia > Terriglobales > Acidobacteriaceae > Acidiflorens. Next base: position 18,661 of record JBEKGW010000029.1, on the reverse strand, counting down.
CCACATCACCACGCTGACTCAGGAATTTCTTGATTGGCAGGATTAGATCCTTGGAGTGGGCGTAGCTGAGGAAGCGGGTGATGCTGACTTTATCGACCGCCAGCGCCTCGGCATCGATTTGGGCGCGCCGGCCCTCGGCTTCCTTCTTCAACGTTTCAACGGTGGCGATGCGCAGTACATTGCCGTCCAGTTGGCGGGACAGACCGTTGTTCTTGAGCACGATGTCCAGCGCCTGATCCCACGGCACATCATCGAGCACGATCGTCAGATTGCCGTGGACCATGGGATCGAGCACGACGTTCAAACCGCTGATCTCGTGAATCAGGCGGAAGAAATCTTTCAGATCCACATCTTTAAGATTGACCGAGATCGGCTCGCCGGTGTACTTGACCCCGCTCACCGCCGGCTTCTGTGCCAACTGAGCCTTCTGCTCGGCCGCCAGATTTACGGCCGGCTGGATGGCCTGCCCGTTGTCGGCAGCTTGCCCGAGAGTGGCATTGGCATTGGTGGCGACCAGTTCTGCCGCCGTCTTGTCGGCAAAGCGACCCGCCGCTTCCTGAGCCTTCGCGTCCGGCTCGGCAGCTTTGTCGTTCTTGACCGAATACTTGGGTTCCACGAAGGCAAAGTCCGCCGGTTTCTCGGGGTTCTCTGCCGAGGCCGGAGCTTGCGCCACCGCCGTCGTGGGAACTGAAGCCACCGGAGCCGAAGCGACCGAAGCCAGCATCAGTTTCGGCGCAGCACTCGCAGCCACTGATTTGGCGGCGGGCGCCGATTGGCGATGGGCCAGCACGGCGGCATTGGTCTTAAGATCGTTGATCTTAAGATCATGGATCTTAAGAATGAAGCTGCCGTCCGGGCCCGCCACGAGTTCATGCTGGCGGCTGCTGGCGAGATCACTCCCGGTGAGATCCGTATTGGTCAGGTCAATGACCACGCGCGTGGTGGGCGAGGTTTGCCCGTCCATCCCGACGCGGACGTCTTTCACGCCATCGCTGCCAACGGTGATGCGGCTCTGCGCCGTGGCCATCACGGTGTTGGGAAAGTCAACGACGATGCGTGCCGGAGAATCGAGCGTTGTCACTCTGGGCGCCAGTGTGCCCTTCGCCTTGAACTCGACGCGCAATCCGTCCTGGCTGTGCGCGACCTCGAGCCTCTGCAATTGAGCGCTCGCGCCCACTCCCGTGCCCGTCATGTCAGCCGCGGCTGCGATCGTTATCACTAGCGCTACGAACGCCAGCAGCGGAACCAAGAGACCCAGCAGTTGCTTTCGCATTTCCCTATCCCCCCATGCGAGGCGGTTTCGCCTCCATGTGTTTCTTCAAAGTCTTTTCTCCAGGCCTACACTGCCGGAGTCGTAATCTTCTTCACTACTTCCCGCGTAAAAGTCTTGCCTAACCGGTCCTGCAGCGTTTCCTGGAAAACAATGGAATCCCCCGTGATCTTCATCACGTAACCGTTGAACACCGGATCGTTTTCCCGCAAAAAATAAGCTTTATTCAGACTGTTGCTGACTACGGCGATGAACCCACTTTCGGCACGCACCACACCACGCAGGTTGATGGCCCCGATTTCCAGACACTTCTTACCGGTGTTGCAACCCGAACCGCCCGCATGGCTCACCACAGGACTGATAAAAGGATCCCGTCTCCCGTTCGCGCTGTTCTTGCTGTTGGGGGTGATCGGCCGCTCGCTCTCCGCGTTCTCGCCTTCTGCGGTTTCCGACACGCCATTACCTTGGGCGGCCTGCGACGGGTTGTTCTCGGGAGCCGCAGCGGCTGGTGCCGCTTGCAAGCTGCCGACGACCGGGACTGCCCAAATCCGCTTCCGCGCCTCCCGGCGTTTCGCATGCTCCGAACTCGCGCCCGCCTGCGACTTCAGCGCGGGGACCACCACTCCGCTTGACTTGGCTGGAGCATGCGTCGCCGTCGCTGGCGTTGATTGGCGAATGCCCCGGGCCTTATTCGAGGCAGCCGTGGTGTTGTTAGTCACCCTGTTCACCGGGTTGTGCGAGTTCACGCTGGGACTCTGGGCCGAGGCCAGGCCCGCGGCCAGTACAGAAACCAGAATTGTCGTCGTAATCGTGATTGCTGGCTTCGTCTTCATCCTGTCCCTCCTACTTCTTCACCGGTGATCCGGGCTTGCTGGCCGGCGTCGCCGGATCCAGGTCATGACTGAAATACGTGGTGGTCAGGCAAGTGGCCACAACACTCTCACTGGACGCGTACTGATAGGTATGCTTCGCCTTCGCCTCGGTCGGCTTTCGGGTCGAGGCCACCAGCAGGTTCGAGACGTTTATGATGCGCTCCACTTTTCCCAGCCGGTCGAAGAATCCAAGCATCGAGTAGTACGGACCATCGAGCTCAATTTCGAACGGCACTTCGGAGTAGAAATCTTTCGCGACAGACGGACGCGCCGTAAAGCGGCGGATTTCCACTCCCGACTTGCGCGCTTCTGCGCTCACCATGCGCATGAAATTGTCCACTTCCTTTTCATCGGGCACGATGCGCCGCTCGATTTCGAGCTGCTGCTTCAAGCTGGCGAGCTGGCGCTCGATGTCGGCCAGTTTCGGCCGGTAGGCTTCGAGTTCGGCATTCTCGCGCACTTTGGCCTGCAGCTTGATCTGGGCCGCCGCATTTTGATCGCGCTGCGACTTGAAGACTGTGTAGTAGAGGGCGCCCGTGCCCACCACCGCCGTCAGCACCAGAACTCCCAACAGCTTCCCACCTGATAATTCGCCAAGATTCATAGTCGGTTCCGCCTTTACGACTTCGCCTTTTCGCAGGTCAGCGTGAACTGAAACGCCTGCATGTCTTTTACCCCTTCGTCCTGATAACTTTCCTTGATCTCGATGTTGCGGAAGAAACCGGTCTTCTGCAGGTTGGAAATCAGGTTGGCCACCGCATCGGTGCTCAGCGCCGTGCCGTCAATGGCAACGCTGGCGCCCTGGTCCTGCATGCTGTTCAACCAGACCGCCTCGGTGCTGTTGACCGTATCGCCGATCATGGACAGCAGGTTGACCGGGCCGGTTTGGTTGGCGCGCAGCTGGTCAATCACATCCACCCGCCGCTTGTAAGAGTCGGCTTGCCTCTGCCGCTCCAGATAGCGCACCTTGATGTCGGCCAGTTCGCGATTCTTCTGCTCCGCCACCCGGGCTTTCACCTCAATCGACTGCTTTTCCCGGTCGAGCTGGTACCAGTACCCGACATTCAGGGCGCCGGCAATCAGCAACACGGCCGCCACCTGGACCATGGGCGAGCCGAGATTGCCAAGCTCAAAGCTCGGCATGCTGACGGCAGAGTTTTTCTTGCCTTTCGGTTTCGGAGAACCCAGCAGGTTGATTCGGATCATAGCTTTTCAAAGCTCCTCAGGGCCAAACCCACGGCCACTGCCAACTGTCCGGCATTCTGTTCGACCAACTGCGCCCCGGCGCCTTCCACCGGAGCCAGCACTCTCTGGAACGGGTTGAACAACTCGACCGGCATCGAGAACTCCTGGCGCAGCGCTTCCACCAGGCCCGGAACCTTGGCCGAACCGCCGGCCAGATAAATCTTCTCGATGTGCTCGCCCGCGGCGCTGGCGCGGAAGAAGTCGAATGTCTTCTGAATTTCAAGCACGATAATTTCGGTGACCTGCTGCAGGACCGGCGTCTTGGCGTCGTCCTGCACCGTGCCCACTTTGCGCCCCAACTTGAGTGATTCCGCGTCCTCGAAGCTGAGATCCAGTTCCTTCTGCAGCGAGTCGGTGTACTGATGGCCGCCCACCGAAACGTCGCGCGGAAACAGCGGCGTCGTGCCCTTGACGATGTTGATGTTCATCACGCTCGCACCCAGGTTGAGCAGCGCTACAACCTGCGTCGGCGCAGGCTCATAGTTGTACTCGTAGCAATTCTGCAGGGCCAGCGCATCGATATCCACAATAGCCGGAGTTTTGCCCGCCATCGAGAGTACGTTGGTGTAGTTCAGAATCTTGTCCTTCTTCACCGCCACCAGCAGCACATCCATCGTCGGGCTGCTCGCATCGTCGGAAAGAATCTGGTAGTCCAGGTTTACATCCGCCAGATCGAACGGGATGTGCTGGGCAGCTTCCTTCTGGATGGTCTCGGCCAGTTCCTGATCGCTCATCGAGGGCAGGGAGATTTTCTTCACGATCACCGAGTGTCCGCTCACCGCCGTGGCCACTGCCTTCGACTTGATCTGAGTGTCCGTGAACAGCTTGGAGATGGCGCTTGAAACCGTGCCCGAGTCCACGATCATGGAATCGACAACAATGTCGGGCGCGATCGGCTCCAGGCCGAGGTGCGCCACTTCGATTCCAGTGCGTGTCTTCCTGAGCTCGACGGCCTTGATGCTCGAAGAGCCCACATCCAGACCCACTATCGTCTTCGATCCCATTCCAAACATGTGCCCGCCCTTCTTTTCCGAAGTACTGTTACCGAGTTCGCCTACGAAGTTCCGGCAGCTTTCCCGGCTGCCTTGATTTTCTTTTTGCCCTGCGGTTCCGTTTCCATCGACTTCTCTTCCATCCACTGATCCAGTTTCGATTTCTTGAAGCGCCAGCGATTGCCCAACTTGAACGCCGGAATCTTCTGCTCGTTCACGTATTTGTAGAGCGTGTCCGGACTCACTCCCAGATACTGCGAAGCTTGGCGAATGTTCATCACTTCTCGCGAGTCGGCCATAGCGTTTCCCCAGACACGTTCGAGTTGATTTGGTGTGCTGAGCATATCCCAACCGGAACCGACGGCCTCTCCACGTGAATCTCCCGGTTTTGTTGGGTTTTATGGGGTTTTTCTGGATTTCACTAAAAGTGGGCTTGCACTTCTTCTCTACATATTGTGTTCATAACATCGCAGCTCACTACAGATAGTAGTCTCTGCGCAAATCAGGCGCCAGTCACCCGAATTGCGGTAACTAAGGTACTAGAGACGGTACGGAAGTACTTGGACGGGCGCGCAAACCGCTGAAAATAGGACAGCTCTCTCCCCCGCCTAATTCGAATATCAGTTGTGATTTTCGTTCGCTTCCGGCATGATTTCCGGTCATCCCGCCGCTCTCGATCTCCGCGCTGCGTGAGCCCCGTCACTTATCGTTCGGAGAAATTCCTGTAGCCTGATCTGTCTTCCGATCACAAATTAAGGAGCACTCATGAAATTACTCGTCATTGGTTCCGGCATGATGGGTTCAGCGGCTGCCTACGATATGGCCCGCCAAGGCCACGTCGACTCCGTCACTCTCGCCGACAACGACCTCAAGCGTGCCAAAGATGTCGCGGCTCGCGTCAACCGCATCACCGCCAGCAAGAAAGTCCGCGCCGTCGCGCTCGACGCCGCCAAAGAAAAAGAAGCCGCTCGCCTCATGAAAGGCCACGATGGCGCGCTCTCCGCGGTTCCTTACTTCCTGAACCTCGGCCTGGCAAAAGCCGCCATCAGCGCGGGTTGCCATTTCGCCGATCTCGGCGGCAACAACACGGTCGTGCGCCAGGAGCTGGCTCTCGCCAAGCAAGCCGAGAAACGCGGCATTGGCATCGCTCCCGATTGCGGTCTCTCTCCCGGCATGGCATCAATTCTCGGCGGCGAACTGGTTCGCCGCCTCGACGGACGCGCCGATGCGCTCAAGCTCTACGTCGGAGGTCTGCCCGAAAGGCCCATGCCTCCGTTTCACTATCAGCTCGTGTTTTCCGTCGAAGGACTCATCAACGAATACGTGGAACCGGCGCGCATTCTGCGCAAAGGCAAGTTGATCACCATCGATCCGCTCACCGAACCCGAACCATTCCACATGGACGGCTTCGCACCGCTCGTAGCATTTCAAACCTCCGGCGGAACCTCCACCTTGCCCGAAACCTTCGAAGGCAGAGTTGGCGAGTGCTTCGAGAAAACCCTGCGCTATCCCGGGCACTACGATCTGCTCTGCGAGTTGAAGGCCTTGGGCCTGTTTTCGAACGAGAAAATGCGGGTTGGCAACGTGGAAGTGGCGCCGCGCGCGCTCCTGTCAAAAGTGTTCGAGGGAAAATTTGCCGGCAAGGGCCCGGACGTCTGCATCATGCGCATCGAGGCCCACGAATCCGTCAAAGCTCCCGGAATCCGCGGCCTGCTCGGCGGAAAACTCAAAGGCCGAGTGGCCAGCTTCACCATGGTCGACCACTACGATCCCAAGAGTGACATGAGCGCCATGATGCGAACCACCGCCTTCCCCGCGTCCATCGTCCTCCAGATGATGTGCATAGGCGCGGTCAGCAAGCGTGGCGCAGTCTTGCAGGAACGAGACGTCCCGGCCCAAGCCTTCCTCGAAGAAATCGAGCGCCGGGGAATCAAGATTGACTACAGGATGGGGTAGGAAAGCAGTTCCTGGTGCTGATCGCCAGCCGGCGCGAGCCGCAGTCCCCTATAAGTAAGGGACTCTGCTCCCGCAAAGAACGCCAGGCAAGCGCTAAAGCTCGCCTGTGCGCCCTGTGTGGTTAAAGCTTTTTCTCCGCCCGCTCCAGGCACTCCGCCCGGAACAACCGCCCATCCACCCGATGCAGCCGCTTCGCCTGCTCGGGAGTGATCAGCCGATAGTGAAAAATGGTCAGCAGATACTCCGCCACAAACCATACCGGCTTCTCCGAACTCATCCAGTTCAGAGAATCGAAGCGCTTCATCTGGACGGGCCGCGAGAAGGTCCGCAACGTCCGCTCCCCGCGCAGATTGAAATAAAGGTTGAAGTAACTCAAAGCCAGCTCGCGCAGCGACCGGTACACCGGCTCGCGATACCGGCATCCTGTGAAATTCGACTTCGCCACCGCTCCCCAATGCCCATCCACCTTATATATGGCCAGCACGTGGTCGGTATCGTGCTCGGCCTCCAGATCAAGAAGCAGCGGAGGAAACCCGATGACGCGCAGCGCGGCCGCCGCAAACAGCGCCCCCTCGTAGCAATGCGAAGTGTTTTCCCGCAGCACCCGCCGCGGAGACCAGGCGCTGTCCTCCAGGTGGTAAGGCATGTCATCAAGCAATCGCTGAATGCCGTACGGAGTCTTCAAGGCGCGCAGCTTGCGGAGTTCGGCGGGGGTCAGGCCCCAGGTATCGGAGGCGTTCTTCATCCTAAATTTTCCCGTAGAGACGCGGCTTGCCGCGTCTCGCGCCCTGATGGCAGAGTCACTTGAAGGTAGCAGGACCAGGCGATGATTGGGAATAGAGGAGCGGGTCCATGCGTGAGCGAACGCCGTCGTCTGCCCCTGAGATCGAGCCATCGCCTTCGCGATGCTTCCGCGAACGAGTGGGCATTTTGGGTCCGATTCCCTCACGGTGAGACCTGCCATCGTCTTCCCAAAAAAGGAAAGCGGCGGAGGAGCGCGATGGACTGGCGATCCGTACCTCCGTTCCTTCCACAGCGGGAACAAGACTGTTAAGGTCGCATTATGGCTGGTGAGATCGTCGCCGGATTGTCGCCCACATGCCAAGGCAAACGCCGCTCGATACGCTACAAACTCGACGTGCCGCTCCGGGTTATTCTCCACAAACAAGACACAACTCTGCTAAGAGATGGACGGGGCACAGAGATTAGTGAATATGGGATGTGCATAATGACCGGGTTGGAATTAAAACTTGGAGAAGAAGTCGAAATTGAGTTTACTCTTCCGTATTCGGGTGAACCCATTCGAGTCGCGGGTGCAGTGCGCTACCGCGATGGCTATCGTTACGGATGCGAGTTCACCCTGGACGGTCAAGGAGAACGGAAGGACGTTGCGCGTTTGCGCCAAGTCTTACAAACCTTCGCCGCGGAGAAGTCTTCCTGAGTTGCACCGGTCGTTAGTGGACGCAGTTCCCAGCGGTCCGCCGCGCCTATCGCAACAACTCTCCCAATTCGCGAGGATTCTCGATCAGCACATCCGGAGGCACCTCTTCCAGCGAATGCGGAGCGAACCCGTAGGTTACGCCGCACGTCCACAGCCCGGCATTGCGCCCGGTTAGAACGTCAACCGACGAATCTCCGATCATCAGCGCCTCATCTGCCGCAACGCCAGTTTCCTGCAGGATGGTCTGCACCCCGAGCGGGTCGGGCTTCTTCGTCGTAAAGCTGTTGCCGCCGTATATGCACACAAAGAAGTCCCCCAGCCCCAGAGCCTGCACAATAAGGCGCGAAGGATTGACCGGTTTGTTCGAGAGCACGGCCATCTGCCGCGGCGCACCATTGGACGAATCCGCTAATCTCGCGAGCACCTCTGGAATCCCCTCATAAACCGTGGTGTGGTCGAGCTTGTGCACGCGGTAGTAGCCCAGAAAATACTCCATGGCTGCTCGGAACAACGCTTCGTCGTCGGTGTCCGTGTCGCCGAGCGCGCGGCGCACCAGCGCGGGAGCGCCATCTCCGACATAGCTTGCAATGATGTCGCCGTCCAGTTCGGGACGGCCGATGTGGCGCAACATCGCATTCACGGAGTGAATCAAATCCAGGCGCGAGTCAATCAGGGTGCCATCGAGATCAAACACCAGCAAGCGGACGCGACGCGGATCAAACGGGCGCAGGAAACGGATCATGGAGAGTTCAGGATAGCTCAGCTGTCAGCTATCAGCTATCAGCTGTCAGTTCTCAGAAAAGGCTGACGTTCATACGACAGTCAATAGGCTGCCGAGGCTTCAGAAAAACCTTGGGGACTCAGGATGAAGAGATTTTACCGATAGCTGATAGCTGACGGCTGAGAGCTGATTTACAATGATGCGGGGCTGGAACTCTGTGGGGTGAGCGCGGCATGGCCACGACCAAAGTCGATCCCAAGCTGAACGAAAACAACCTTGCGAAACAGGCCAAGACCTATCAGGGCCTGACGAGTCAGCAACTGATAGATTCGTATCGCATCATGTTCACCTCGCGGCGCATAGACGACCGTGAGATCCTGCTCAAGCGCCAGCAGAAAATCTTCTTCCAAATCTCCGGCGCCGGCCACGAAGCCATCGGCGTCGCTGCCGCCCTCACGCTGAAAGCCAGCTACGACTGGTTCTATCCTTATTATCGCGATCGCGCGCTGTGTTTGGCCCTGGGCGCAACGCCGTATGAGATGCTGCTCGGCGCCGTCGGCGCGGCCGACGATCCCAGTTCCGGCGGCCGTCAGATGCCCTCGCACTGGGCCTACAAGCGGCTGAACGTGGTCACCCAATCGTCCGCCACCGGCACCCAGGTCCTGCAGGCCATCGGATGCGCCGAAGCCGGCCGCTATTTGGCCAAACATCCGAATGCCGCGCGCAAGGCCGAAGGCGACTATCGCCAATTCAAGGACGTCCAATTCCAGGGCGATGAAGTCACTTACGTCTCGCTCGGCGATGGCGCGACCAGCGAAGGCGAATTCTGGGAAGCGCTGAACACCGCCTCCAACCGCCGTCTGCCGGTAATTTTTTGCGTGGAAGACAACGAATACGCGATTTCCGTGCCCGTGGAAGTGCAGACCTCCGGTGGCAACATTTCGCGCCTGGTCTCCGGCTTCCCCAACTTCCATTTCGAAGAGTTTGACGGCACCGACCCCGTCGTCGCCTACGCAGCCTTCGAACGCGCGGCGGGCCATTGCCGCGCGGGCCATGGTCCTGCCTTTGTTCATGCCCATGTGATCCGTCCCTATTCCCACTCCCTCTCCGACGACGAACGTCTTTACCGCCCCGACGCCGAGCGCCAGGCCGATGCCGCGCGCGACCCGGTGCCGCGCCTGCAGATGTTCCTATTGCGTGAGGGGATCCTCGACGAGAAAGGGATCAACAAAATCGAGCAGGAAGTCGAGGAGCAGCTCCAGGCCGATGCCGATCGCGCGCTCGAAGCCGCGCTGCCGCAGCCGGAAACGATTTACAACTACGTGTACTCGCCTGATCTCGATCCCGCCGCGGCGGGGTTCGAAACAAATCCAGCATTGGCCGCGCCCGAGACCGCTACGGATGGCAAGCGCTCCGCGGCCTCGCAGAACGCCAATCCGCAGGCCGCCAATCCGCAGAACAAGGCGTCGCAAAATAAAACCATGGCGGATCTCATCAACGCCACGTTGCGCGACGAGATGAGACGCGATGAGCGCGTCGTCATATTCGGAGAGGATGTCGCCGACGCCAGCCGCGAAGAGTACGTAAAGCAGAAGCTGGTCAAAGGTAAAGGCGGAGTCTTCAAACTAACAGCTGGCCTGCAACTCGAGTTCGGCTCCGACCGCGTCTTCAATTCTCCGCTGGCCGAAGCCAACATCATCGGCCGCGCCACCGGCATGGCAATTCGCGGATTAAAGCCCGTGGCTGAGATCCAGTTCTTCGATTACATCTGGCCGGCGATGATGCAGTTGCGCGACGAGTTGCCCATCATCCGCTGGCGGTCGAACAACGCCTTCTCGGCGCCGCTGGTAATCCGGGTCGCAATTGGCGGCTATCTGACGGGCGGCGCGATTTACCACTCGCAGTGCGGCGAGAGCATCTTCACGCATACTCCCGGAATGCGCGTGGTGTTCCCTTCGAACGCACTTGATGCCGCCGGCCTGCTGCGCACTGCCATCCGGTGCGACGACCCGGTCCTGTTCCTCGAACACAAGCGCCTCTACCGCGAAACCTATGGCCGCGCGCCCTATCCCGGCCCGAACTACATGGTCCCGTTTGGAAAAGCGAAGATCGTCCAACCTGGAACCGATCTCACGGTCATCACCTACGGCGCGGTGGTGCCGCGCGCGCTGCAGGCCGCGCAAAAACTAGAGCGCGAGCATCGAGTCAGCGTCGAATTGATCGACCTGCGCTGTTTAAATCCGTTTGACTGGGATGCGATTGCCGCTTCGGTGAAGAAAACCAACCGCGCGCTGACTGCCTACGAAGACTCGCTGAGCTGGGGATACGGCGCCGAAATTGCCGCCCGCATCGCCGACCAACTATTCCATCACCTCGATGCCCCGGTGAAGCGAGTCGCGGCCACCGACACCTTCGTCGCCTATCAGCCGATTCTTGAGAATGCCATCCTGCCCCAGGTCAGCGACCTGTTCCGGGCGATGAAGGAGCTGGCGGAGTTCTAGAGTTCAGGCTTTTGGCTTTTGGCTTTTGGCTCTTAGCTCTCCAACTTCACCGAGCCCAGAGAGGCGACCGAGCTTAGCCCAGCGCTTCAGCGCTGGGTAAAGCGGAAAACGACACCAAGTCCCGGAGGGATGGCCGAGATCACCCTTTTCTTAATTTGCTCGAACCGCCCCGGCCTTTCCCGAAATTAGATCCCCACGGCCCGCCGTCAAAACAAATCAGCGCAAAAGCGATCGTAGCCAAGGCCAGCGGAAACTCGAATCCGCCATTGCCCGTCAGCCCGTTCTTAAAATGGACCTTCCAGATGGCCACGCCCATCTCGATCGCGAACGCAAGCGAAAAGAAGCGCGTAAACAACCCAAGTACGATTGCGATTCCGCCGAAGAATTCCGTCCCGGCAGAAAGATATGCCATCCAGCGAGGAATGCCGAGCGAGCCCACGAACTCCATGTGGTGATGGAATCCGCCAAACACCTTGTGATAACCATGCGCGATCATGATCGCTCCCAAAACGAGCCGCATCACGAGCAGCGCGAAGGGCTGCAGCCGGTTGAGAAAATCCACGCCCACCTCCAGAGCAGGTCTCAGGTCTCAAGTCTCAGGTCTCAGGTCTCAGGTCTCAGGTCTCAGGTCTCAGGAAAGGCTGACCTCATATGAATCGACAGTCAATAGCGTGCCGGATGCTCACAAAAAAGCCGGGGACTTTGGAGGAAGAGATTTTCCTGAGACCTGAGACTCATCTACCAGCTGGAATAAGCGGTGCCGTCGATGGCCGTTTGGTCGGAGCCGCTGTGGACGCCTACGATGCCAGGCTGGGTCTGGTCTATGGACTTGAGCGAGTCTTCCTGTTCCAGCACCCAGGTGTCCCTGCTGCCGGTAATGTCGTAGGGGACAGCCTTGAGGTATCCCGCCGAGACCAAATCTTGCAGCGACTGCGGCGCTTTCTGCTTGTCCAGCGTGTACTGATCGATGACTTTGTTGAGCGTCGCCAGATTCTGTTTCAGGGTGGTTTCGCGCGCGCGGATGATGCTCTGGTTGTACATCGGCAGCGCGATCGCCAGCAGGATCAGGACCATGCTGATGACCACCACCATCTCGATCAGAGTAAAACCGCGATTGCGAACTTTGGGACTGCGGGCTTTGGACCTGACTTTCATCTACCAGTCCTTATACCTCGTGCCGTCCAGAGCGGTTTGGTCCGACTTCGTGTAAACATCGAAAACGTTCTGCCCACCCCAGGATTCCGAGTCCTTATCATCCTGCATGGAGCGCAATCCCCATTCCTGTTTGCTGATGGGATCGACGGGGATCCGGCGGAGAAACTTCAGCTTCTTGCCGGCAACATCCACACCGGTGACCAGGGTGTCGAGATCCGGAGGATAGCCTTCGCTTCCCACCTTGATCTGGAACGAGCCACGATCGGCGGCGTCTTTGTAGCGATCGATGGCGTCGCGGATCATCCACAGGTCTTCGCGCAGCTCGTGCTCGCGCTCCCGATATATCGTCATTCTTACCAGCGGAAACGCCGCCCCCACCAGGATGGCCAGGATGGCGGTCGCAGCGATCAACTCGATCAGCGTAAACCCGTGTTGCTGGCGGGCAACCACGGACCCAGCCTTCCGCATATTTATCGACGGGTTCATACAGGAGTTCTCAGTTCTCAGTCCTCAGTTAAACCAACCGGATCTCCACTGAGAACTGAGAACCGGGAACCGAGAACTGCTCCTACTGAATCGTAATGGCCGCCTGCGCTCCGCTCATCGCAATCGGCTGCATCGCCGGATCCCGTGCCCCGCCCCGAGTGATGGTCAGAGCAGACTGGCCCGGCCCCTTCGCCATGAATGTGAGCGTCACCACCGCGCCCTGTCCCGAAACGCCACCGGCGCCCGGAGGCCGCGTGGCTGTGATCTGCAGCGTGCCGGTGACAGGATCGTCGCGATGCACCAACGCCACCGCTTGCCCGTCCTGTGACAGGAATCCGCCGTTCGAAACGTTGACCACCTGCAACTGATTCGGATCGTAGTTGAGTTGCACGGGCACGGAATGCACGTTCTGCCCACCGGAAAGCATGACATTCACCGTGAAGGTCGAGCCCTTGGCTTGGCTCAAGGCAGGCGGATCAAACAGGAACGTTCCCGTGCCGGTGCCAGCCTGACTTTGCGGAACCTGATTCTGCGGAATCAAGTTCTGCGGAGCCTGGCCCTGAGGAACTGGCGTCTGCGGCATCGCCGCCTGCGACTGCGGTGCGGCGGCCGGCGGAGCCGGGGCGGGCGCAACCGAACTCGCTGGCGCGGCCGGCTTGCCACTCGATCGTCTCAGCACGATCGCATTGGCCGTACCGATGTCGAGCATATCGGCACCGCCATGGGAAACGTCAGGCCCGCGGATAATGTGCGGGATCAGGACGAATACGATTTCGTTCGTAGAGTGGTCGGAGGTATCCTGCGAGAAAAGATATTTCAGGATCGGAATCGAGGCCAGACCCGGAATCCCGGTCAGAGCCTTGGTCCTCGTATCCTCCATCATGCCGCCCAGCAAGCTGACTTCGCCATCTTTCAGTCGGATTTCATTCTCGATTTTACGCTGCCCGATCACCGGCTGGCTGATACCGCCAATGCTTACGTACGAAGTCACCGCCGAGACGTCCAGCGACATCTTCAACGAAATTTCCCGCCCGGCATGCACCCGCGGCGTGATATCGATGTTCACGCCCACATCGAGGTATTGAAACTGAGTATTGACCAGCGGGTTGATACCGACTCCGCCAATACCCGGCTGGAACGATCCCGTCGCCACCGGCACGCGATCGCCGATCTTCAAGGTAGCCTTCTGACCGTCCAAGGCCCGGACCTGCGGACTCTGGATGATTTTGGTGTCGTTGGCGGTCATCAATGCCGTCGCCGTAGCCTGCGGAATCGTTACCTGGAAGTCGGTGGCGTTCAGGTTGGCGAGCGTATTCAGGTTGATGCTGTTCGACGATGACGACGAACCCGTGGTCGTGCTGGTGGTGCTGGTGGAGCTGGTGGTGGTGTTGACATTGTTCTGTAGTTGCACCGAGACGCTGGTCGGAGGGTTGATTCCAAGCGTGTGCGCCTTGTCGCGGCTCACCTGCATGACCGCCACTTCGATCAGCACCTCCGGCTTCGCCTTGTCGAGATCGTCCACCAGTTTCTGCGCCAGGGCCACCTGATCCGGCGTGCCGCGCACCACGATCGCTCCCTGCGAGGGCAACTGCTGAATGCGGCTCACTTCGAGGATGGTGCGCATCGCGTTCACCACATCCTGCAATTCGGTAGGCTGGGAAAGATTCGAAAGATAAAAACTTTTGATGACGTTCTGTTCCAGCTCTTTCCGCTTCGCAGGATTGTCTTGCGCGACAAAAATGGTATTCGGCGTCACCGGACGCCAAAAGGTTTTGGTCTCAAATGAAATGATCTCCAGCGCGTCTTCGAGGGTCACGCCGTTCAGCTCGATGCGCACCTGGCGCGGCGTGTAATCGGGGTCGAAAAGCACGTTGATGCCGGCCAGTTTACCCACCGTCTCGTAGATCACGTTGGACTTCTCCGTGACCTTGAGCGTGATCGGCACGTTCGAGATCGGAGCCAGCTCCACCGGGCCTAGCGCCGATTCCAGCCGTCTGCGCAACGCGGTCGTGCCCGGCCCCGCAGCCTGCGGTTCAGGATTCTGCGCCTCCCGAATCATCTGCTCGGTTCGCTTCAGTTCCTGCAGCGCGATGAACGAAGAAGCATCGATCTCCATTGCCTTCTGGAATACCACCAGCGCCTCTTGCAGCTTACCCCCATCGCGCAGAATCTGCCCGCGATGCACGAGCGACGAACCCGCCAGGAAGCGGGTGCGCTCGAACGCAGTTCGATATCTCAGTTCTTTCGGTTTCAGATTGTAGGCCTGCTTGAAATAGTCGAAGGCCTGCTCGTAGTTCTGCCGCGCCTCGGCGTCGGCGCCCTTTTCGTAGAGCGCTTTGGCGGAATCAGCATGACGAGCAAGAACAGGCAGCCTTAAGCAGAGCAGCAGCACAACGAACAGAGCCGGACGGATCAGGCGTCTCATCAAGCGGTCCTCATGAAAATCTCTCTCGCCGGCCACTGCACCGGCCCAGACTCATCCGGCCAAGACTCATCCAACCACCCGAAAAAGCCAACTGGCCGGGCATCCCAGGGGCCGTCGCACGCAAAAAGTACTCGATGATTCGGATTATAGCATCGCATCAACTTGCACCCGAAGTGATTGGTAGGGCAGTGTTTACACTCATTAGTACAGGTCCCAAAGGTCGCAGGTGTCCGCTGGGGCTGTGAGCTTCGGGCTACGACCTGTGAGCAATCCAACCCGGGCTCGTGCCCGCTCGAAGCCCGAAGCTCGCAGCTGGTAGCCCACACCTCACACCTGCCTTCGTGATACTTTCTCCTCAGCGTCTTTTCAGTAACATGGCCAAGCAGACTACCCACCAGACCCAGCCCAATCGGGAGAAGAATCCTCGCCGCCAGCCCACCGCCTCCGGCGAAAAGGACCTCGCCGTCAATAGGAACGCCAGCCATAACTACTTCTTGCTAGAGAAATTCGAGGCCGGAGTCGTTCTCACCGGAACCGAAGTAAAGTCAATCCGAACCGGCAAAACCAATCTCAAGGACGCCTACGGCCTGATCAAGGACGGCGAACTCTGGCTCCTCAACTGCCACATCAGCCCCTACGAGCACGGCAACTACGCCAATCATGCCGCCCTCCGCACCCGCAAGCTGCTGATCCACAAAGAAGAACTGCGCAAGCTCATTGGCAAGACCCAGCAGAAGGGACTCACTCTGATCCCCACCCGCATGTATTTCAAGAATGGCAAAATCAAGGTCGAACTCGCCCTGGCCAAGGGCAAACAGCTATGGGACAAGCGCGAGACCGAGCGCCGCCGCACCGCCGATAAGGAAGCCCGCGAAGCCATCTCGCGGGGTAGAAAACAAGCGTAGTTGTTGGCAACCGACGCAAACCTTAAGATTTCCCGCTCCTCCTTCTTCCGCTTCGCCGTTTTTTCTTGTCTGCTGAGATTAACTATGGTTAACTTTATGGAATCATCCTTGGTTAACACGTCACGGCAGCGGAAACAGTGCCGCCTTAGGCCAAATGAGTGGGGGAATGCATGGCGCGGGTAGTTTACTTTGCTCTTCTTGTGTTGAGTGTCGCGTGTCTTCTTCCGGCGCAGGCACTGGCACAAGGCGAAACGACGAGCGCCATCGTCGGCCAAGTTCGGGATACGACCAACGCCGTCGTGCCGGGCGCCACCGTGACGATCGCCAACACGGAAACTGGACTGAGGCGCAGCGCCAGGACCGATGACGCAGGCCGGTTCAACTTCCCCCAGTTAAAGCCGGGTACTTACTCGGTCAAAGCGGAAGCGCAAGGCTTCGAGCCACAGCAAAATGACAACGTCGTTTCGGGCCTGGGCCAGAAGCAAACCGTGGATTTCACGCTGAAGGTGGCCCGATCAAGTGAGACGGTTGAGGTAAGCAGCGAGGCTCCAATCATCAACCCAGAGAACGCAAACACATCCACCACTCTGGATGCGCCAGCCCTGGAGGATCTGCCGAATCCCGGCGGCGACCTGACCTACCCTCTGCAGTTTGCCCCTGGAGCCCTGATCAACACGGCGGGCAGCAGCAACGATTTCGTCGGCGGCACCAACGGGTACGGCAACGTGGAATTCAACGGCCTGCCCGCCCTCTCCAACGGCTACATCGTGGACGGACTGGAAACGAACGACCCGCTCACCAATCTCAACAGCGGCCTCTCCACCAACCTCGTTTTGGGATTGAATTCGATTGCAGAAGTGACTGTCAACACTCTTTCTTATTCGGTGGATCAAGGACGCTATGGAGCATCGCAAGTCGACTACGTGACCAAGTCTGGCACGAACCAGTTTCATGGGAACCTCTATGAGCTGTGGAATGGTTCGCTGCTGAATGCGGCGGACTACTTTACCAATGCGACGCCGGGAAACCACAAGCCCAGATCGACCGTGAATCACTTTGGGGGCAGCGTGGGCGGCCCGATTGCGCACGACAGGCTCTTTTTCTTCTTTGACAGCGAGTGGGTGCGGATCGCGCTGCCCATCGTTACTCCGACGATCGTTCCCAGTCCCAGTGCGCTGTTCCAGACATACGTCATGGGGCAACTTAGCTCAGGTCAAACAACTGGTTGCGTGTCTAGCGGGCCTAATAAGAACTGCTACCCCGCGGCGCCGCAGGAGATGGATTTTTATAAGCGGATCTTCAAGCTATATGGAAATACCGGCGGCACGCCCACCCAGGTACTCTGGTGTCCTTTCAATTCGGATGGCACTGCGGCGGCGGGCAATCCGCCGAATGGAAACGGTTGCGCGAACCGGCAGAGCGTCTCGCACTCCAGCGACGACCACGAGCAGGTGCAGACGGCCCGCGTCGACTACAACATCAACGAGAAAGATACGGCCTGGTTTCGTTTTCAGTCGGACACCGGGCTGCAAGCTGCCTACACGGACCCCATTAACCCGGTGTTCAATGCGTTTTCGCCGCAGCCTCTCTATTCTTTTGCGGCAGGATACACGCACGTCTTCTCGCAGAACCTGGTGAACTACTTCAATCCGGCGTTCTCCTGGTACGAAAGCCTGTTTGGGCCAAGCAACCTTCAGCAGACACTTTCGGCGTTCCCCATCGTGCTGCAGGGCAGCGGCGCGAATGCCTTCACGCCCATCGGAGGGCTGGACAACACCTGGATTCAAGGCCGGCGCGCATCCCGGTTCTTCATCAACGACAACCTGTCCTGGAGCCGTGGCGCTCACGAACTGCGGTTCGGAACCAATACCCGTATCTTCCGCCTGAACGACTTTGACTTCGGGGAAGGCACAGTTCCCACCGTGACCTACGCGAACTTGCAGCAATTTATCTACGGAGTCGCGAACACCGCGTCGCAGACGTTCCCTTCGAATGCAAACGAGCCCTTCAACTTTCTCAATCTCGATGTCTATGCGCAAGACACCTGGAAAGTGACTCGCACACTGACCTGGACATTCGGTCTGCGTGACACATTCAACTCCAATCCTTTGAATCCGCATGATCAAGTCGCTCGTCTTCGCGGCTCTTTCAGTTCGATCTCGCATGCCGCCAGTGACCCGCTGGACGAGGCTATTCAAACCCATCTCGGCAATCTGTTCTCATCCACGCCGGTGGCCATTCTGCAACCGAGGACGGCGATTGCGTGGCAATTCGAGCCGAAATCCGTGCTCCGCACTGGCTTTGGGATTTTCAGCGACATTTTGCCGGGCACGGTGGCCGACTTGATCGGCACCAATCCTCCATACGATAAGACGTTTCAGGGAGGACTGCTCGGTACGGTGGGGAACAAGGGATCCGCGGGCTGCGACCCAGTGGTCGGCTGCGCGGCCATCGCACCCTTGGTGACGAACAGTGCCGTGGGCGCAATCGTCGCCGCGAATCAGACTTTTAGTTTCGGATTTCCCCAAAACCAAGCTTTTCTTCCGCCGGTTGCGATCACGGCCGTCCCAGATGGCAAACTCCACGCGCCGTACTTCATGGAGTGGAGTCTGGGCATTGAACACCAATTCGGAACAACGGCCAGTTTGCAAGCACAATACGTCGGCACCCGCGCGGTGAATCAGCCGTACTC
>JBEKGW010000028.1:0-82385 GCA_050012595.1 Terriglobales bacterium | reverse complement strand
TCAAGGCGGAAGTTTACATTCTGACGAAAGAAGAAGGCGGGCGGCATACGCCGTTTTTCAAGGGCTATCGTCCGCAGTTTTATTTGCGGACGACGGACGTGACGGGGATTGCGGAGTTGCCGGCGGGGACGGAGATGGTGATGCCGGGCGACAACGTGAGCCTGGTGATTGAGCTGATCACGCCGGTGGCGATGGAAAAGGGATTGCGGTTCGCGATTCGCGAAGGCGGCCACACGGTGGGCGCGGGTACGATCGCGGAGATTATTACGTAAGGCCTGTGTGGGGCGGGCATTCCTGCCCGCCTGCATGCAGCATCGAAAAGGTTCGCGGGCAGGAATGCCCGCGCCACACAAAACGCGGCTTGCTTCGTGCCGCCAGTTCTTTCCTCCCGGAGACGCCGGGAGGGGCAAAGAGAGAGACACAGTGACTGGAAAAGAGAGAATTCGCATCCGGTTGAAAGCCTACGACTACCGCATTCTGGATCAGTCGACGGGCGAGATCGTGGAGACGGCAAAACGCACCGGCGCGCAAATCGCGGGACCGATTCCGCTGCCCACGATGAAGAACAAGTACTGCGTGCTGCGGTCGCCGCACGTGGATAAGAAGTCGCGGGAGCAGTTTGAAATCCGCACCCACAAGCGGCTGCTCGATATTCTGGAGCCGACGCAGCAGACCGTCGATGCGCTGATGAAGCTCGATCTGCCGGCGGGTGTGGATGTGGAGATTAAGGCGTTCGGCAAGGAACATAAATAGTCATTGGTCTTCGTCGTTGGTCGTTCGTGATCACGACTAGACAATGACACCCAGCCAATAGCCGCGAGCCATGCTGGGAACGGAGAAGGAAATGGCAAGAGTCACGGGAATTCTGGGCAAGAAGGTCGGCATGACACAGCTCTTCGATTCGAAGGGCGATGTGCGGCCGGCGACGGTGTTGCAGGCGGGGCCGTGCGTGATTACACAGCACAAGACCCAGACCAAAGACGGGTACGAGTCGGCGCAGATTGGCCTCGTCGAGTTTGTGAAAGAAAAGAAGCTGACCAAGCCCATGCAGGGACACTTTGCCAAGCACAACCTGCCGCCGGTGAAGTTTCTGCGCGAAGTCAACGTGGAAGTCGATGCTCCGGGCGAGACGACCGAGGGCGTGATCAAGGTTGGCGACCGGGTTTTGGTCGACATTTTCGAAGGTGAGCGCTTCGTCGACGTCGTCGGAGTAAGCAAGGGCCGCGGGTTTCAGGGGGTGGTGAAGCGGCATCACTTTGCGGGCGGCCCGAAGTCGCACGGTTCGATGTTTCAGATTACAGGTTCGATTGGTTCGTCGGCATTTCCGTCGCGCGTGTTCAAGGGAATGCGGATGTCGGGCCACATGGGCGATGTCCGGGTAACGACGCGCAATCTGAGGATTTTGGGCGTAGATAAAGACGAAAATCTGCTGGTGGTCGAGGGCAGCGTTCCGGGTTCGAACGGCGGATATATTGTCATCAGCAAGGCGAAGAAACCGCCGCGAGAGCGCCGTGGATTCGGGGGTTCGGCGACGGTGGATCCGTTGAAGGCGGCGAAGCGAGCTTCGAAAAAAGGGTAGGAACTGAAGCGCGGTCGAGTCGCCCGCGCCCACACGAGAAAGAATATGGCAACTATTGATATTTACAATCTGAGCGGAGCTAAAGCCGGGACGATGGAATTGGCCGAGGATGTCTTCGGGGCGGTGAACGAAGACTTGCTCTGGGAGGCGATCACGCACTATCGCGCCTCCGCGCGCGCGGGCACGCATGCCACCAAGAACCGCTGGCGGGTTTCCGGTTCGGGCAAGAAGCTGTGGAAGCAGAAGGGCACGGGGCGGGCGCGTATCGGCTCGATCCGTTCGCCGCTGTGGCGCCACGGCGGCACGGTGCATGGGCCGCAGCCGCGATCCTATGACTACGCCTTTCCAAAGAAGAAGCTGCTGGGCGCACTGCGTTCAGCGCTGGCCTCGAAGTTTGCCGATGGCAAGCTGATGGTGGTGGAATCGTTCGACGTGAAAGAGCCGAAGACGAAGCTGTTTCGCGAGGCGCTCGACAAGCTGAAGCTGGAAGGCACGACGCTCCTGGTGGATATTTCGACCACGGAGCACAAGAATCTGGAGTTGAGTTCGCGCAACATCGACGGGCTCGAACTGGTGCGGGCGAACGAAGTGCATCCCTATCACATCATGCGCTACACGCACGTGGTGTTTGCGCGGCCGGCGCTCGAGAAGTTGCAGGATTCGCTGAAAAAGTCGGCAACGCGGCATCAGCACGAAGCGGAGCCGGTAGAAGAAAAGAAGAAGCCGGCGCGGCGCCTGCGCAAGACGAAGACTAAGGCGGAGGTGGCCTGATGAAATCCGCGTATCAGATTATTCAGAAGCCGGTGATCACCGAAAAAGGCCTGGGCATTAAAGAGACCCAGAACACGCTGGTATTCCAGGTGGCGCCGAAAGCGACGAAGACCGAGATCAAGGAAGCGGTGCAGGCGATTTTCAAGGTGAAGGTAGCATCGGTGCGCACGGCGAATTATCCGGGGAAAGAGCGGCGGCGGGGCAAGTTTACGGGCTACCGTCCGGACTGGAAGAAGGCGTTTGTGCGGTTGAAGAGCGGCGAGAAGATGCCGGAGTACGCGCAGAACCTATAGTCGTTCGTCGCTGGTCGTTGGTCGTTGGCAACGACGCCCGCGAATGGGCCGGGAAGAGCGAACGACGAACGACCAGCGACGAACGACAAGAGGCAGTGAGCTGAAATATGGCCATCAAGACTTACAGACCGACAACGCAGACGCTGCGCTATCGCACCTCGGTTACGACCGACGATATCACTTCGTCCACGCCGCACAAGGCGCTGGTCGAAGGCAAGATACGCTCCGGCGGACGGCGCAATTCCGGCGACACGACCATGCGCTTCCGGGGCGGCGGCAACAAGCGCAAGTTGCGCACGATTGACTTCAAGCGCGACAAGCACGGGATTCCGGCGACGGTCGAGACGATCGAATACGATCCCGGGCGCTCGGCGCGCATTGCCCTGCTGAGCTATGCCGATGGCGAGAAGCGTTACATTGTGCAGCCGGATGGACTGAAGGTTGGGCAGAAGATTTTGAGCGGACCCGAGGCGGACATTCTGGTGGGCAACGCGTTGCCGCTGCGGAATATTCCGCCGGGCACGACGATTCATAACGTGGAACTGCGTCCGGGCAAGGGCGCGCAGATGGTGCGCTCGGCGGGTGGCGCGGCGCAGTTGATCGCCAAAGAAGGCGACTACGGACTGGTGAAGTTGCCTTCGGGCGAGACCCGTAAGGTTCTGCTCGATTGCTTAGCGACGATTGGGCAGGTTGGGAACACGGACCACGAGAACGTCACGTGGGGCAAGGCGGGGCGCACGCGCTGGTCAGGGAAGCGTCCGCATAACCGCGGCGTTTCGATGAACCCGGTGGACCATCCGCATGGCGGCGGTGAAGGCAAGACCTCCGGCGGACGTCATCCGGTGACGCCGTGGGGCCAGCCGACGCGTGGCTACAAGACGCGGAACAATAAGCGGACCGATGCGTTTATCGTGAAAGACCGCAGGCAGAAAGGCTAAAGGCAAAGTTTCAAGGTTTCAGAGCTTGAAGGTTTCAAGGAAGAAGAAATTATGGCACGTTCAACAAAAAAAGGACCGTTCGTGGATGCGTACCTGGCGACGAAAGTCGAAGCCATGAATGCGCGTAACGAGAAGAAGGTGCTGCGGACGTGGTCGCGGCGCTCGACGATTGTCCCGGAGATGGTGGGACACACGATTGCGGTGCACAACGGAAGGAAATTCATTCCGGTATATGTGACCGAGAACATGGTGGGACACAAGCTGGGCGAATTCAGCTTTACCCGTCAATTCAAGGGGCACTCCATGAAAGCGGCGACCGAGGTCGCGGCGAAACCGGCGGGCGTGCCCGGCGGACCTGGAGCCATAGTGCCGGCGGCGCCGGCTGCCCCGAAGGCATAAAAGGCAGCTACTGGCTACTGGCTCCTGGCTAGGAGCTAGGAGCTAGAGGCTAGAAGCTGAGAGACAGGAAATGGAATTTCGAGCGGAAGCAAGATACATGCGCGTCTCGCCACAGAAGGCGCGGCTGGTGCTGAACCTGATCAAGGGACGGCGTGTGGAAGAGGCGCGGAACACGCTGGCGTTCACCAAGAAGCGCGTGGCGGCGACGGTTGGCAAGCTGTTGCAGTCGGCGATCGACAACGCGAACTTTCTGAGCACCGAAAAGGGCCTGGACGTCGATCTCGATAACTTGTACGTGAAGCAGGCGGTGGCAAACGATGGGCCGCGCATGAAGCGGATTCGTCCGGCGCCGATGGGGCGCGCCTACCATTACGTGCGGCGCATCGCGCATATTGAAATTGTGCTGGCGGAGCGAAACCGGAACGGCGCGCCGGTAGGAACGGCGACGGCGGCGGGCGAGAAAACGGCGAAAGTTGCGGCTCCCGCAAAGCCGAAAGCGAAAGCCAAGGCTAAGGCGCCAGCGAAGAAGAAGGCGGTCGCGAAGAAGGCGACGGCGAAGAAATAGAGCAGTCGATAGTCGCTAGTCGTTAGTCGTTCGGGGAGTTTGGGTTGCTTCTGCTAACGACCAGCGACCGACGACCAGCGACTAAGAAGAATTTAGGAGTTACATACATTATGGGACAGAAGGTTCATCCTTACGGATTCCGGCTCGGCTACACCAAGCCGTGGAAATCGCGCTGGTTTGTCGAGAAGGATTACGACAAGCTGCTGCTCGAAGACTATAAGCTCAAGACCGAACTGAAGGAAAAGCTCAAGTCGGCGGGTGTGAGCTCGGTCGAGATCGAGCGTCCGGGCAATAAGCTGCGGATCATTATCAAGACGGCGCGTCCCGGAATCATCATCGGGCGCAAGGGCGCGGAAATCGACAAGCTGAAGCAGGATCTGCAGAAGAAGACGACGCGCGAGGTGCACGTCGATATTCAGGAGGTGCACAAGCCGGAGCTCGATGCGCAACTGGTGTCGGAATCGATTGCGCTGCAACTGGAGAAGCGCGTGGGTTTCCGGCGGGCGATGCGCAAGTCGGTGGATTCGGCGCTGCGCTTTGGTTGCAAGGGCATCAAGGTGCGGGTGAGCGGGCGGCTGAATGGCAATGAAATCGCGCGTTCGGAGTGGTATCTGCAGGGGCGTTTGCCGCTGCACACGCTGCGCGCCGATATTGACTATGGCTTTACCGAGGCGCGCACGACTTATGGAGTGATTGGCGTGAAGGTCTGGGTTTATAAAGGCGAGATTCTGCCGGCGAAGAAGCGGGAAGCGACGCCCGCGCGGGATGTGAGCACGACGGGCGCGTTTTAGGAAGTAAGACGATTGCAGAGGTTAGCTAATCCCAGGTTAACGCCCAAAGGACGGGCGCGAACCTGGGGCACCGACTGAGAGATTTTGCTGAGAACTGAGAACTGATTCTATGTTGATGCCGAAGAAAGTTAAGTACCGCAAGCAGCAGCGCGGGCGCATGACGGGGAAGGCCTGGCGCGGGAGCGAGCTGTCGTTCGGTCAATACGGGCTGAAAGTGCTCGAGCCGGGCTGGATCACCGACCGGCAGATCGAAGCGAGCCGGGTGGCGATGACGCGTTTTGTGAAGCGCGGCGGCAAGGTCTGGATCCGGCTGTTTCCGGATAAGCCGGTGACCAAGAAGCCAGCCGAAACCCGTATGGGCAAAGGCAAAGGCGCGCCCGATCACTGGGTTGCGGTGGTGCGGCCGGGAAAGATTTTGTTTGAGATGGAAGGCGTTTCGATCACGGACGCGAAAGAGGCAATGCGGCTGGCATCGCACAAGCTTCCGCTGCGGACAACGTTTGTGAAGCGCGATGTGCTGTAGCTGCGGTGCGTGGTGAGGGAAAAAGCAGGTCCTTCGCTTCGCTCAGGATGACAACTTATTTTTTAGGGCTTTTAGGCAGGAACTGATTTTATGAAGGTAGAAAAGATTCGCAACTTGACCGACGTCGAGCTCAAGCACCAGGAGCGGGATTTGGCGGATCAGCTCTTCAAGCTGAAGTTCCAGATGAATATGGGACAGAGCGAGAGCCTGAAAAAGATTCGCGGGCTGCGCCGGGATATTGCGCGCGTCCAGACCGTGCTGCGCGAACAGGAACTGGCCGGACAAAACACGCAGACCAAGACGCAGACCAAGACGGAGAAAAAATGATGGCGGAAATCACGAGCCAAGCCGGGGATGTTCGAGGCGAAAAAGTTCAAGCCGAAAACGTCCAGGCCGAAAAAGTGCAAGCCGAAAAACACA
Source organism: Terriglobales bacterium (assembly GCA_050012595.1). Taxonomy (GTDB): domain Bacteria; phylum Acidobacteriota; class Terriglobia; order Terriglobales; family Acidobacteriaceae; genus Acidiflorens. The sequence continues at coordinate 76,106 of JBEKGW010000028.1, read as the reverse complement.
GCGGGCGCAAGATCCTGATCGGCACGGTCGTCTCCAACAAGATGCAGAAGACGATCGTGGTCGAAGTGACGCGGAAGAAGGCGCATCCGATGTATAAGCGGGTGATCTCGATCCGGAAGAAGTTCTACGCGCACGATGAAAACAACGAAGCGCATCCCGGCGACACGGTGCGGATTGAAGAGTCGCGGCCGTTGTCGAAGCTGAAGCGCTGGACGCTGAAGGACATTGTGCGGAGGACGGCGCTGGTGCCGGAAGTGGACATTGATGCCGGCATTGGCGTCTCGGTCGAGAAATAGGCGGAGAGAAGGAGACGAACATGGCCGTAATGATGAGATCCATGCTCGAGGTCGCCGATAACTCCGGCGCGCGCAAGCTGCAGATGATTTTGCCGCTGGGCGGCTCGACCGGTCTGAACGCGGGTCTGGGCGACGTGATCACGGCGAGTGTGAAGGAAGCTGCGCCGGATGGGCAGGTGCAGAAGGGCAAAGTAGTGAAGGCGGTCATCGTGCGGACGCGGAAAGAGCATCGGCGGCGGGACGGGACTTACATCCGCTTCGATCAGAATGCGGCTGTGCTGATCAATGATACCGGCGAGCCGGTGGGCACGCGCGTATTCGGTCCGGTGGCGCGTGAACTGCGCGAGAAAAAGTTTTTGAAGATTGTGTCGCTGGCGCCGGAAGTACTTTAGGGCGCCGTAGCTTGAGGGCAGCGAAAAGCAGGTCCTTCCCCTTCGGCAAGCTCAGGGTCAGGATGACAAGTTGGAAAGAAGGATTTGGCTATGGGAACAGCAACTACAACAGAACATAAGCGAGTGGATATCCGCCGGAATGACACCGTGAAGGTGATGACCGGGCGGGATACGGGAAAAGAAGGGCGCGTGTTGCGCGTGCTTCCCGACGAGGGCAGGGTGCTGGTGGAGCACGTGATGATGGTGAAGAAGCACGTGCGGCCGAATCCGCAGCGCAACATCAAGGGTGGAATTGCCGAGCAGGAGCGGGCGATTCCTCTGTCGAACGTCGCCCTGGTGTGCGCGACGTGCGGTCCGGTGCGGATCGGACATGAAGTGCGTGGCGATCGCAAGGTGAGAGTCTGTAAGAAGTGCGGGACGACGCTGGAGAAATAGCTACTAGCCTCTGGCTACTAGCTGCTGGCAAGCCCCTTAGCGGCCAAGGCCGCTGACGAAACTGAGAGATTTTGGAAGGTGCTTACGAACCGGAGATGCCTGGATTGCTAGAAGCTAGTAGCTAGCAGCCAGTAGCCAAATCCGAAACCGTGAGAGACAAGGCAGCATAGGCAATGGCAGACGAGCAGAAAAAGGGCGAGCAACAGAAGAAACCGAAAGCTCCCAAGGGCGACAAGGGGCATGCGCCGGTTGAGGCCAAGGCTGCGGAGGCTCCACGGCACGCGGCGAAAGAGCGGCCGCGGCTGCGGGCGCGGTTTGAGAAGGAAGTTTCCGTGGCCCTGATGAAGGAACTTGAACTCAAGAACCCGATGGCCGTGCCGCGACTGAACAAGATCGTCGTCAACATGGGCGTGGGCGAAGCGACCCAGAACGCAAAACTTATCGACCCGGCGGTGAATGAACTGGGGCAGATTGCGGGACAAAAGCCGGTGGTCACGCGGGCGAAGAAGTCGATCGCGGCGTTCAAGGTGCGCGAGGGCATGCCGATTGGGGCGATGGTGACGCTGCGCGGCGATCGCATGTACGAATTCTTTGACCGGTTGGTGAGCATCGTGCTGCCGCGGGTGCGCGATTTCCGCGGAGTCTCGACGAAGTCGTTCGATGGGCGCGGCAATTACACGCTGGGCTTGCACGATCAGTTGATTTTCCCGGAGATTGATTACGCGAAGGTGGACAAGCTGAAAGGCATGAACGTGACCATTGTGACGACGGCGCGGTCCGATGACCAGGCGCGGACGCTGTTGAAGCATCTGGGGATGCCGTTTAGGGCATAAGTCAGATGTAAGAAGTCGGATTGAAGAAGTAAAACCGAGATCGACCAGGAGCTAGAAGCTAAGTGGCCACTACAGCAAAACGAGTGAAGGACGCAAGGAAGCCGAAGTTCTCGACGCGCAAGCATAACCGCTGCAAGATTTGCGGACGTCCGCGGGGCTATCTACGGAAGTTTGGCCTGTGCCGTCTGTGTTTCCGGCAACTGGCGCTGCGGGGCGAGATCCCGGGAGTTTCGAAGTCGTCCTGGTAAGAAAGCAGTTGTCAGTTGTCAGTGATCAGTGGTTGCTTAACGACGACTGGGGACTAACGACCGAAAGAAGCAAGCTGCTGACAGGTTCTCCGCTGAACGCGGAGCGAACGGGCAGAGGAGAAGCAAACGATGAGATTGACCGATCCGGTCGCAGACATGCTGACGCGCATCCGCAACGCGATCCGCGCGCGGCACCAGAAAGTGGATATTCCAGCTGCCAAGCTGAAGACGGAGATTGCCCGCATCCTGAAGGAAGAGGGCTATATCGCGAACTTCAAGCCAGCGGAAGAAGAGGGCCACAAGGTCCTGCGCGTGTACTTGAAGTACGGCAACAACAATGAGGCGGTGATTACGAACCTGTCGCGCGTGTCGCGTCCGGGCTGCCGCGTCTATGTGCGCCGTACCGAGATTCCGCGGGTGCTGGGCGGGATGGGAATCAATATCCTGACCACGCCGAAGGGCGTGATGACGGGACGGCAGGCGCGCCGGCAGGGCCTGGGCGGCGAATTGCTGTGCGAGATTTGGTAGAAAAGCGCTTTCAGCTATCAGCTCTCAGCTTTCAGTTAAACCGCTGAGATGTAACTGATAGCTGATGGCTGAGAGCTGAGAGCTTGTAGCTATGTCACGAATTGGAAAAAAGCCGATCGCGATCCCGAAGGGCGTGACGGTTAAGATTGAAGGGAACACGGTGATGGTCCAGGGGCCGAAAGGCAAGCTGGATACATCTCTTCCGTCCGGCATCACGATGGAGCAAAAGGACGGCAACCTCGTGGCGATACGTCCGGACGACGCCCATTCGGCGGTGCATGGACTGGCGCGCGCGCTGGTCAATAACGCCGTCGATGGCGTGACCAAGGGCTGGACGAGGGAACTGGAAATCGTCGGCATCGGCTACCGCGCGGAGATGAAAGGCAAGGGCACGGTGGTATTCAGTCTGGGGTACTCGCACCCGATTGAGTATCCGCTGCCGACGGGCGTCGATTGCGCGGTGGATGCGAAGCTGACCAAGCTGACGCTGAACGGGATCGACCGGCAGAAAGTTGGCCAGGTGGCGGCGGAGATGCGGTCGCTGCGTCCGCCCGATCCCTATAAGAACAAGGGCGTGCGCTACGCCGGCGAGCGCTTGAAGAAGAAGGTTGGCAAGACGGGAGCAAAATAGCTCTCAGCCGTCAGCCGTCAGCTTTCAGTAACTTCAAAAAGAAGTCTGCAAGCTAGATGGGTTGTAACTGACGGCTGATAGCTGATAGCTGAGGGCTTATGTTAAGAATCGCTTCAAAGAATCAGACGCGGCAGCGGGTGCATGATCGTATCCGGAAGAAAGTGATGGGCACGCCGGAGCGTCCGCGGCTGAATGTGTACCGGTCGCTGAACCATATTTACGTGCAGTTGATTGATGACCTGAAGGGCGTCACGCTGGTTGCGGCCTCGACTGCGGACGACCGGAAGGGTGCGCGCGTGACGGGCGGCAACGTGGCATCGGCGAAGATGGTTGGGAAAAAGATTGCTGAACTGGCCAAACAGAAGGGCGTCACCAAGGTGGTGTTCGACCGTGGTGGTTACATTTACCATGGCCGGGTCAAAGCCGTGGCGGATGCGGCGCGCGAAGCAGGACTGCAATTTTGATTTGGTAATTTGGTAATTGGGTAATTTTGTAATTTGAAGATTTGGGCGACTTTCAAATTACACAATTACCCGATTACAAAATTACAAAATGGAAACGAGACTTACGAATGCCAAGAGTTACTAAGAAACTCGATGCGGGTTCGTTCCAGTTAAAAGACCAGGTGGTCTCAATTAACCGGGTGACGAAGGTGGTTAAGGGCGGCAAGAACATGTCGTTCGCGGCGCTGGTAGTGGTGGGCGATCCTTCGGCGGCGGTGGTTGGTTTCGGATCGGGCAAAGCGAAGGAAGTTCCGCAGGCCATCCGCAAAGGGATCGAGGCGGCGAAGAAGAATCTGATGAGAATCAATCTGACGCAAACGTCGGTGCCGCACACGGTGCTGGGACGCTTTGGCTCGGGAATGGTTTTGCTGAAGCCGGCGCCGGAAGGCACGGGCGTGATTGCGGGCGGAGCGGTGCGGGCGGTGATGACGTCGGCGGGGGTTCAGAATGTGCTGACAAAATCGATTGGGACGAACAATCCGCACAACGTGATCAAGGCGACGTTCGACGCGCTGAAGAAGCTTAAGAACAGGGAAGAAGTCGCGGCGCTGCGGGGCAAGTCGGTGGAGGAGCTGTAAATGACAACCAAGACATCGAAATCCACGCCGAGCGGCAAGATTCAGTTGAAGTGGGTGCGGTCGGCGATCTGCACTCCGGTAAAACACAAGAAAGTTGTGAAGGGGCTGGGGTTCACCCGGCTGAACCAGGTGATTGAGCGGCCGGATACGGCGGCGATCCGCGGCATGGTGAAGAAGATCCCGCACTTGGTGGAGATTGTCGAAGGGTAAAAAGCAGGTCCTTCGCTTCGCTCAGGATGACAAGGATTTAGATGACAAGGGTTTAAAGGTTTAGAGAGACGTTTATGAATCTTTCGACGATACGGGCACCTAAGAAGGCAACGGAGAAGCGGAAGCGTGTCGGACGCGGTATGGGGTCCGGCATGGGCAAGACTTCCACGCGCGGTCACAAGGGACAGCGGTCCCGTTCGGGTTCGCGGCTGTTGCGCGGATTTGAAGGCGGCCAGATGCCGTTGCACCGCCGTGTGCCGAAGCACGGGTTCAAGAACATTTTCCGCGAGGAGTATGCGGTGGTGAACCTGGACCGGCTGGCGGCGCTCGGCGAGACCGAAATTACGCCCGAGGTGCTGAAGAAGGCGGGCATGGTGAATGGCAAGCAACCGGTCAAAGTCCTGGGCAATGGCGAGCTGAAAACGGCGATTACCGTGCATGCGCACAAGTTTTCGAAGTCGGCGCAGGAAAAAATCACCAAGGCGGGCGGCAAGTTTGAGGTCTTGCAGTAATGCTCGAAAAGCTGGCGAATATCTTCCGGGTTCCCGACCTTCGCAAGCGCGTGCTGTTTACGCTTGGCCTGCTGGCGGTGTACCGCATTGGCGGCCACATCCCGACGCCTGGGATCAACGGCGACCGGCTGGCGGCGTTCTTCGAGCAGAACCGGGGCTCGGTGCTGGGCTTTGTAGATCTATTCAGCGGCGGCAATCTGCGGCGGCTCACGATTTTCGCGCTGGGCATCATGCCGTACATTACGGCGTCGATCATTCTGCAGTTGCTGACGGTGGTGTATGAGCCGCTCGCCAAGCTGCAGAAGGAAGGCGAGATGGGCCGCAAGAAAATCACCCAGTGGACGCGTTATCTCACGGTGGTTTTGAGCGCGGTGCAGTCGTTCGGCATTGCCGTCAGCCTCGAGAAAGCGGGCGACTTCGTCAATATGCCCGCGTCACGCTTCATTCCGATGACCATGCTGACGCTGACCACGGGCAGCGCTTTCATCATGTGGCTGGGCGAGCAGATTACCGAACGGGGCATCGGCAACGGCATGTCGCTGCTGATTTTTGCGGGCATCGTGGTCGGTTTGCCGCGTGGCGTGATTGATCTCTACCAGAAGGCGAGCACGTCGGCCTGGGGAGTGTTTACGGCCCCGGCCATCCTGATGTTGCTGGTGCTGATGATTGCGGTGGTGGCGTTTATCGTTTTTGTGGAACGCAGCGAGCGCCGCATTCCGGTGCAGTATGCCAAGCGCGTGGTCGGACGCAAGGTGATGGGCGGGCAATCCACGCACTTGCCGTTGCGGGTGAATGCCGGCGGCGTGATGCCGGTGATTTTCGCGTCTTCGATTCTGGCTTTACCGCAGATGCTGGGTGCGGCGTTCCACAACAATAAGGTGGTCGGCCCGCTCCTGGACGCGATGCGCTGGGGTGAGCCGCTGTACACCTTGCTCTATGCCACGGGGATCGTTTTCTTTGCCTACTTCTATATCTCGATCGTGTTCAATCCGAACGAGGTCGCGGACAACATGCGGAAGTGGGGAGGTTTTATTCCTGGCATCCGGCCAGGGAAGCGGACTTCGGACTTCATCAACGATGTTCTCACCCGGATCACGCTGGTGGGCGCGCTCTACCTGATTTTGATTTCGCTGATTCCGGAGTGGATGATTGCCGGCATCAAGCTGAACCACCTTCCGCTGCTGGGTCGAATGTTTGAGAGCCTTCCCACCTGGATAACGAACGGCCTGGGAGTGACTTTTTATTTTGGCGGAACCTCGCTGCTGATCGTGGTGGGGGTGGCGATGGACACGGTCACGCAGATTGAGGCGCAGCTGATTATGCGGCACTACGATGGCTTCACGCCGAAGAGCGGACGGATTCGCGGACGCCGGACTTGGTAAGAAAGTTTTCAGTTCTCGGTTCTCAGTGAGAAGCTCCGGAATCAATACTGAGAACTGAGAACTGAACGCGGAGCAAGGCGGTATTTCCGCGATGGGAAATACGAGTAAAAGGGGCCATTTCGATGGCCGTGCGAAATATTGGACCGGTGATTCTTCTGGGGCCTCCCGGGGCCGGGAAGGGCACACAGTCCAAACAGATTGTCGACCGTTACGGTGTCCCACAGATATCGACCGGTGATCTTTTACGGGATCACGTGGGGCGCGGCACCAAACTCGGCCTTGAAGCCAAGGCGATCATGGCGCGAGGCGACCTGGTTCCCGACGAGTTGCTGTACGGCATCGTGGCCAGCCGGCTGCGGGAAGCCGATTGTCAACACGGATATGTGCTGGACGGCTTTCCAAGGACAGCCGCCCAGGCAGGATGGCTCGACGCATTCCTGGAAAAAGAGGTCTTTGAAAAATCGGAAAAGTGTCCGCCGCCGGTTGTGATCCAGTTGCTCGTGGACTATACTCAATTACTGCTACGGCTTACCGGGCGTCGTTCGTGTCCCACCTGTGGACGGATCTATAACATCCATTTTCAGCCACCTCTCGTCGACGAGTTGTGTGATGTGGATGAATCCAAGCTGGTGATCCGCAACGATGATCGCGAAGAAGTCATTTTGGAACGATTGGCCACCTATGACTCGCAGACCAAGCGGGTAACGGATTACTACCGCGCGCAAGGGCGGCTGGTGGCGATCAATGCGGATCGGCCGATGGAAGAGGTTGCGGCGCAGATTTTCAGCGTGATTGACAGTCATTGCATGGACGGATGTTAAGAATCAATTATGAGTTCGGAAGAAGGCCGGATCATTCGCAAGTCGCCGGAAGAGATCGAAAAGATGAGGCGGAGCGGGAAGATTGTCCGCCAAGTCCTGAACCACCTGAAAGCTGCGGTGGCGCCGGGCGTTACGACGATGGACCTAGAGAAGGCTGCAGAGACACTGATCGCGGAACTCGGGGCCACGCCGGCGTTCAAGGGATATTACGGCTATCCCTGTGTGCTGTGCACTTCGATCAATGAAGAGATCGTGCACGGGATCCCGTCGGAAAAGCGGGTGCTGAAAACGGGAGACATCGTTTCCATAGACTGCGGCGTGGTATACGACGGGTATTACGGAGACGCGGCCATCACGGTGCCGGTGGGCGAGGAACTGACCGCGGAGTTGAAGAAGCTGCTCGAGGTGACCGAGGCTTCGCTGTACAAGGGCATCGAGCAAGTGAAGATCGGCAACACGGTAGGACATGTCGGATCGGCGATCCAGAAACTGGTGGAAGCGAACGGGTTCAGCGTGGTACGGGAATTTGTCGGTCACGGCATCGGGACAAAGCTGCATGAAGCGCCGCAGATTCCGAACTTTGGCAAGAAGGGTCAGGGAGCGGAGTTGACCGAAGGCATGGTGTTGGCGATTGAGCCGATGGTGAATTCGGGGCGTCCCGAGACCAAGGTTTTGAGTGACAAGTGGACGGCCGTAACGCTCGACGGCAGTTACAGCGCGCACTTTGAGCATTGCGTGGCGGTAACTCGAAAAGGGCCGGTGATTTTGACCCAGTAAGGCCATTAGCTATTAGCTCTTGGCTGAAGGCCAAGAGCTAACAGCTGAAAGCTTCCTAAGGAGTCGATGAGTAAAGAAGACGCGATTGAAGTGATGGCAACGGTGGTCGAACCGCTGCCCAATGCCATGTTCAAGGTGGAGCTCGAAAACAAACACCAGGTACTGGCGCACGTTTCCGGCAAGATGCGGAAGAACTTTATACGAATACTACCGGGAGACAAAGTCGCGGTCGAACTTTCTCCATACGACCTGAATCGCGGTCGGATTGTGTACCGCTACAAGTAATCTGCTGAGCTTCGCTCAGCTGGACGGCTGAACCACCCCGGCCCGCAAAAAGCACGCGGTCCGGGGGCCCCGACGAGGGCGGCCGTCCCTACGTGAGGACTTATGAAGGTAAGGGCATCAGTTAAGAAGATTTGCGATAAGTGCAAGGTCATCCACCGCAAGGGAGTAGTGCGGGTGATCTGCGAGAACTCGAAACACAAGCAGCGTCAAGGATGAAGAGGCTCGTAGCAGCCGGAAGCTAGCGGGAAGGATCAGGAAATCTATGGCTCGTATTGCAGGCGTCGATCTTCCGCGTAACAAACACGCGAATATCGCGCTCACTTACATCTACGGTATCGGGAATTCACGCGCGGCACGCATTCTGGACGCGGCGAAAGTGGACCCGATGAAAAAAGTGCAGGACCTCGGGGAAGATGAGGTCAACCGCATTCGCCAGGTCATCGAAGCGGAAGGCGCGGTGGAAGGCGATCTGCGCAAAGACGTTTCGATGAACATCAAGCGGCTCATCGAAATCGGGTCCTATCGCGGATTCCGTCACCGCCGGAATCTGCCGGTTCGCGGGCAGCGCACGCACACCAACGCTCGTACCCGCAAAGGTCCGCGCAAAGGCACGGTCGCGCAGAAGAAGAAGACGGCTAAAGTTTAAGACCGGTTGTCAGTTGTCAGTGATCAGTTCTCGGTTGAAGCGGAGAACGGTTTTACTGAAAACTGAAAACTGAGAACTGAGAGCTCTAAACACATGGCAAAACCAGCAGCAGCAGCGACAGCAGCAGGCGGCGCCGCGGCGCCCGAGAAAAAAGGCAAGAAGAAGCAGTTCAAAAAGAAGGAGCGCAAGCACGTTCCGCACGGACTGGTGCACGTGCAGGCCTCTTTCAATAACACTATCGTGACCATCTCGGATATGACCGGCAATGTGCTGGCGTGGAAGAGTTCGGGCTCGCTGGGTTTTCGCGGGTCGCGCAAAGGAACTCCGTTTGCGGCGCAGCAGGCCGCGGCAAACGCCGCCAGCATGGCGCGCGATCACGGCGTGCGCACGGTGGATGTGCGGGTGAGCGGTCCGGGATCGGGGCGGGAGTCGGCGGTACGCGCGCTGGCCTCGGCGGGAATCGAAGTGCGGTCCATTAAGGACACGACGCCGATTCCGCACAACGGGTGTCGGCCGCCGAAACGGCGCAGAGTGTAAAGGCAGCTCTCAGTTGTCAGTTATCAGTTTTCAGTAACACCACCGAACCGACGGGTTCGACTGACGACTGATAACTGACGACTGATGACTGATTTTCGTCCGGGATGAAGGGTGAAGCCAAACCTGTAAACCGGTCATCTAACAAAGGAGAACAACTTGGCACGTTATACCGATGCAGTGTGTCGTCTTTGTCGCCGGGAAGGCATCAAGCTCTTCCTCAAAGGCACCAAGTGCTTCAGCGACAAATGTCCCATTGAGAAACGCAACTTCGCTCCCGGACAACACGGGAAAGACAAGAAGACCAAGGTTGTAGGCTACGGTCTGCAGTTGCGCGAAAAACAGAAAGCCAAACGCATTTACTTCACCCAGGAACGGCAGTTCCGGAATTACTTCGAGAACGCGGTCCGGTTCAAGGGTGTGACGGGCGCGAAACTGCTGGAGCAACTCGAGCGCCGTCTCGACAACGTCGTCTACCGGCTGGGCTTCGGCATTTCTCGCCGCCAGGCGCGCCAGTTGGTGCGTCACGGACATGTACAGGTGAATGGCAAGAAAGTAAACATTCCTTCGTACGAGGTCAACGTGGGAGAAGAGGTCGCGATTCGCGAGAGCAGCCGCAAGCTGCCGATTCTCGAAACCGCAAAGGATTTTGCCAGCCATCAGCCGGCGCCGGTGTGGTTGGAGATCGATCGCGAGAACCACAAGGGACGCGTGATTGCGCTGCCGAAACGCGAAGACATCCAGTTGCCGGTGAACGAGCAGCTGATTGTCGAGTTGTATAGCAAGTAGTGATTTTAGGCCCACTTTTTCGTGCCAGATCAGCCTTTCCTGCTGTGACCTGAGCCGGGCCGCTCAGCGAGCAGGATCGAGCCACGTGGCCGAGAGGAGAAACACATAATGCTGTGGAGAGGTTTTCAAAAACCGAAGCGGCTGGCAAGCGATACCAGTTCGCTCACTGACAAATACGGGATGTTCTGGGCGCAGCCGTTTGAGCGCGGATTTGGCACCACCATCGGCAACGCGCTGCGGCGCGTGATGCTGAGTTCGATCGAAGGCGCGGCCGTCACCGCGGTGAAAATCGAAGGCGTGCTGCATGAGTTCCAGTCGATTCCGGGTGTGGTCGAGGATGCGACCGACATCATCCTCAACATGAAGCAGGTCCCGTTTAAACTGGCGGGAGACGGTCCGAAGGCGATTTATCTGCGCGCCGATCAGCCAGGCGTGGTGACCAGCGGCATGATCGACGCCGACGGCGACGTGGAAATACTCGACAAGGAAATCTACATCGCGACGGTGAGCGAGGGCGGCAAGCTCGAAATGGAAATGCGCCTGAAACGCGGCCGCGGTTACGTTTCGGCGGACAAGAATTTCGAGGATGATCTGGGCATCGGATTCATTCCGATCGATTCCGTGCACACGCCGGTGCGCAAGTGCAACTACACTGTCGAAGCGGCGCGTTTGGGGCAGATCACCGATTACGACAAGCTGACGGTCGAGGTCTGGACGAACGGTTCGATCACGCCCGGCGATGCGCTTGGACTCTCGGCGAAGCTGATCAAAGATCACATGAATATCTTCATCAATTTCGAAGAGGAGATCGAGACGGCGACGGCGAGCGAAGAGCGCAGGCCGGAGATCAAGAACGAGAACCTGAACCGTTCGGTCGAGGAACTCGAACTCTCGGTGCGCAGCTATAACTGCCTGAAGAATGCCAACATTCAGTCGATCGGCGAACTGGTGCAGAAGACCGAAGCCGAGATGCTGAAGACGAAAAATTTTGGCCGGAAGTCGCTGAACGAGATCAAGGAGATCCTCAACTCGATGGGTCTGAGCCTGGGTATGAAGATCGACGAGCACGGAAACGCCGTGCCCGGACCAACTTCGAACCAGGTGCTGCCCGCTTCGGCGTACGGCGACAACGATCTGTAGAACTGACGATTTGATGGGGTGACGGGCGAGGGTGCCCGTCGCTCCACCGAAACAAGAGGGATCCATGCGTCACAAAGTTGCGGGATACAAGTTAGGACGGACCACTTCTCACCGGCGCGCCATGCTGCGGAACATGGTTACTTCGATCATCATGGAAGAGCGTATTGAGACGACCGTGATCAAGGCGAAGGCGGTGCGTCCGCAGGTCGAGAAGATGATTACACTCGGAAAGAAGGGCGATCTGGCGGCGCGCCGTCAGGCGGCGTCCTATTTGATGACGGACGAAGCGGTCCGCAAACTTTTCGATACCGTGGCTCCGCGCTTTGGAGACCGCAAGGGGGGGTATCTGCGGATCGTGCGCACCGCCTGGCGGAAGGGCGACGGCGCCGAAAAGGCGTTCATCGAACTGCTGGGCAGCGAGCAGGTGCTCGATGAGAAGCGCCAGAAGCGCGCCGAAATCCGCGCCAAGCGCGTCGAGGAGAATCGCAAGGCAATGGAACACGCCGACGCCGAAGCGCAAGTGCAGAAAGATATCGCTGCGAATGAGGCTGAGGGTAAGACTGAGGGCAGCGACAAGAAAGAGTAACTGCCGCAGTCTCTGAGAGCAAAAGGCGTCCAATAACGGACGCCTTTTTTCTGGAGATGACACGCTCGTCTTTCATCGGACTTCGTGACAGCAGTAGTCAGCAAGGTTAGTTGCGAAGCTATCCAGCGGCCTGGTTTCCGGTTTGCACGTAACTCGGGCGTTTCAAGAGACCTCACGCTTCTCGGGGCGCCACGAGCTGATCACTCCAAATCGAGTGGTCAGGAACTGCGAACTGCTTGTTGTTGGATTAAGGCTATTCCTTGGGAAGATCGATCATGACGACCTGCGAGTTCTCGCGTAGGCGGTCGAAGACGATTTGTTTCCCGTCGCTTGTGACGTCGAAGGTGCGCATGGCGGCACGGTTTTGCAGCCTGGTGAGGGGGCGCGACTTCATGGAGGCGAGATCGAGTAGCCAGAAGTCCTGTGATGCGAGCAGTCCCTGCATGTAGATCAGACTCTTGCCATCAGGCAAGAAGCGCACGCGCTCGCCCAAGCGCCGCACGCTGATCTGAGGCAATTTGACGCTGGTTCCGTCCGGGCGTACGGCAAGGAGCGGAGCGAAGGTGCTCACATTCGTGCCTGCATATGCGATCAGGCTTCCATCCGGCGACCAAACTGGGTTGAGTGCCGGTCCCGCGATCAAACGAACTGGCGATCCGCCCTCCAACGGAATCTTGAAAAGCCCGGGACCGGTGGCGTCGCTGCCACCAGTGACGATCCATCTGCCATCCGGCGACCAGCAGCTCGAACCCTGGGCAACAATTCCCTCCACGATGGGCTGGAGTTCGGCGCCGTCTGCAGAGAGGACGTGCAGTTGGCGTTTCCCGTTCCGCCGCAGCACAATGGCCACGCGACGTCCATCCGGCGAAACAGCGGGCGTCTCCAGCAGCGCACCGTCGGCGCCCTTCCAAATCTCAGTCGCGTGTCCGTCGCGAAGGCGCCACAGTCCGTCGCCCGCCCCGAGGGAAGACAAGTAAAACAACGACGAGCCGCCAAAACGGGGCGCCAGCGCTCGCACGGTGGGCACTGTAAACGGTTTCACGTCGTGTTCTTCGGCGGGCCGATTAAGAATCGGAATACTCCAAAGGCCCGCAACGGGGTTGCTGATGGTGGCCACCAGCTTATGGCCGTCCGCGCTGGCTTGCACGGACGTATATTGCTCGAGACCGATGCTCACGCGCCGCGAATCCCTCCGTTTCAGATCAAACGCCCACAGCCACGGTCCTGAACCGTCCCCGTCGTGCGCCACATAGAACACGGTGCGATTGCCGGCCGGCGTGGGATAAGCGATATCTGTATTGCGTTGCGTGAGGCGCTCTGCGTGGCTGCCGTCAGGGTCTATGCGCCATAGATCCATCTCCTTCGTCGACGGAGTCCCATGAACAAAATAGATCCAACGGCCGTCGGGCGACCAAGTTGGAAAATGGTTGTGAATTCCCGGCTGGTCTCCGAATATCCGCCGAGCATTCGCGCCACTGCGGTCGGCCACGAACATAGGATCGCCATTACTGAAGGTATGATAGACAATTCGCTCGCCGTCCGGTGACCAAGCCAGGTTGGCGGCCTCCTCGCCGAGGAAATTACGCGGCGGACCTCCCGTCAGGGGCATCAGCCGCAGCCGCAGCCCCACATCGCCGCCACCGACCCAAATTTCCGAGCCGTCGCCGGAAAAACCCGCACTTCGTAAAGGCCCAGGTAAAGGGCCCGCCTTCCCCTGTGTCAGATTAATTAGACGTCCGGTACCCACCTGGGTGAGCCATACATCGAAGGGGCCGTCATGATCAGAGACAAAAGCCACGAACCTGCCGTCCGGCGAGATCGCGGCCTCAACACTCTCGAAGTCGGTCACGCGCGTGAAGTGTGCTCTTTCGAGCGGGTTGGGCGGTGCAGCCGCCGGCCGAAGCATTTCCCAGACGGCAGTTCCCATCAGCAGTGCGGCGGCTATGACCCACGGGAGCCACGCTCGCCTTGACTTCGGCTGCGGCACTCCTTTCGCGGTCGACGTTCCGGTCGATGTTAGGCTCGATGTTCCGCTCAGCGATTCAATGGCAAACGCCAGATCACTGGCCGACTGGAATCGTCGCGCGACATTCTTTTCCAAGCATCGCGCAAGAATCCGTTGCAGTTCCAGCGGACCTTGCCAGCCGGTATCGTTCAGCGCCTGTGGCTCTTCGCGCAAAATTGCGGTCATCGTTTCTGCGGACGTCTGGCGTTTGAAAGCGCGTTTCCCGGTGAGCATCTCGTACAACACTGCACCGAAACTGAAAATGTCCGATCGCGGGTCGATCGGTTCGCCCCGCACCTGCTCCGGCGACATGTAGCCTACGGTACCCATCACCAGACCCGGCAAAGTCGCCGGGCTGGTTAGCGTCACTGCAGTTTCGTGGCTTTCCTCCGGCCTCACCAGCTTCGCCAGCCCGAAATCCAGCACTTTAACCCGTCCATCACGAGTGACAAACACGTTCTCCGGTTTCAGATCCCGGTGCACGATTCCTTTCTCGTGTGCCGCCGCTAGTCCCTCCGCGATGCCGAGCGCGTATTCGATCGCGCGCCGCACCGGCAGCGGCCCTGATACGAGCTTCTCCCGCAGTGTTTGTCCTTCAAGAAATTCGCTGACCAAAAACGGCGCACCGTCGTGCGCACCAATGTCATGGATTCCCAGGATGTTCGGATGGTTCAGCGCCGCAATCGTGCGCGCTTCCTGTTCGAAACGCCGCAGTCGGTCGGCATCATTCGCCAGCCCTTCTGGCAGCACTTTGATCGCGACATCACGCCCGAGCCGCGTGTCGCGTGCGCGGTACACCTCGCCCATGCCGCCCGCGCCTACCGGCGATACGATCTCGTACGGCCCGAGTTTGGTGCCCGAGGTAAGCGCCATCGATGCGCGCAATTATAGCCCGTACGCATTGCAGAAGATGCGTACCGATTCCGGACGGTTAGTCGGCAACCCGGAAACTGACCCACCGCACTGCATTTGCTTGATATTCACGTGCTCCCTACAATAGAGAACTAATCCCAAATCCTATGATCCATTTTCCTGTTCCCGAAGCCCTCACATTCGACGACGTTTTACTCCTGCCGGCGCGTTCCGGAGTCGTGCCCGCCAACACCAACACGCAGACCCAGATTTCGCGCCACATCCGGCTGAATATTCCGATCATCAGCGCCGCCATGGATACGGTGACCGAGTCGCACATGGCGATTGCCATGGCGCAGCAGGGAGGCCTCGGAATTATTCATCGCAACCTGACCATTGAGCGGCAGGCCGATGAAGTGGACAAAGTGAAACGGTCGGAGAGTGGCATGATCGTGGATCCGGTCACCATGTCGCCGGATGCGAAGGTTTCCGACGCGCTCGACGTCATGCAGAAATACAAGATTTCCGGCGTGCCAATCACGCTGAAGGATGGAAAACTGGTCGGCATTCTGACCAATCGCGATCTGCGCTTCGAAACACGCTTCGATATTCCGATCAGCAAGGTGATGACCCAGAAGAATCTGATCACGGTGCCGGTGGGAACGACGCTGGAGCAGGCGGAAGAGATTCTGCACGAGCACCGCGTAGAAAAGCTGCTTGTGGTGGACGACAAGTACATCCTGAAGGGTTTGATCACGGTTAAGGACATCCAGAAAAAACTGAAATATCCCGGCGCCGCCAAGGACGATAAGGGGCGGTTGCGGGTGAGTGCGGCGATCGGAGCAACGGGTGATTTCCTGGAGCGCGCCGAGGAACTGGCGAAGGCGAAAGTCGATGTGCTTGCAATCGATAGCGCGCATGGGCATTCCACGCTGGTGATCGAAGCGGTCAAGAAGGTGAAAGCGAAATTGCCGGAGGTCGAACTGATTGCCGGTAATGTGGCGACCTTTGATGGCGCCTGCGACCTGGTGCGCGCGGGAGTGGACGGGGTGAAAGTCGGCATTGGGCCGGGCTCGATCTGCACGACGCGCATCGTCACCGGCGTGGGGGTTCCGCAGATCACGGCGATTGCGGAGGCGGCGCGGGCCACGCGCGACTCGGGCGTTCCAGTGATTGCTGACGGCGGCATCAAGTATTCCGGCGACATCAGCAAGGCGCTGGCCGCGGGCGCTTCCGCGGTGATGATCGGATCGATGTTTGCGGGAACGGATGAAAGCCCGGGCGAACAGATTCTGTATCAGGGCCGCACCTTCAAATCGTATCGCGGCATGGGGTCGCTCGGGGCGATGGCGGCGGGTTCGAGCGAGCGCTATTTCCAGAACTCGGATGGAGATGCGTCGACCGCGATTCCGGTGGTGGGCGAAGAGTCGAACCGCCTCGGCAAGTTGGTACCGGAAGGCATTGAAGGGCGCGTGCCGTATCGCGGTTCGGTGGCGATGATCGTCTACCAGATGGTGGGCGGGCTCAAGTCGGGAATGGGATACTGCGGATGCGAAACGGTGGCTGAACTGCAGCAGAAAGCGCGATTCGTGCGCATCAGCGCCGCCGGCCTGCGCGAAAGCCACGTGCACGACGTCATGATCACGCGCGAAGCGCCGAACTACGCAGCGGAGTGAGGGACGCGGCCGAATTGACGACCGATTTGACTGCGTCTCGTCCCAATCTTGTGCGCGCCTGGTGGCCAGCCGTCGTCTGGATCGGTCTCATTGCGCTTGAGTCCACCGATTCCTTTTCGGCACAGAATACGGGCACGGTGCTGTACACGATATTCACGCGTCTGTTCGGCAACATCAATCTCTACCACTTCCTCATCTTCCATCACTATCTGCGCAAGACCGGACACGTCGTCGGATACGGCATGTTGAGCCTGCTCCTGCTGCGTGGTTGGAGAGCTACGCTCGGTCGAGTTCATACCTTGTTGTTGCGCGCTGTACTGCTGTCCTGGTTGGGGACCGTCTGCGTTGGCGGGATGGATGAATGGCACCAGAGCTACATTCCGTCGCGGACGGGAACGATATGGGATGTCGCGCTCGATAGCGTGGCGGGCGTAGCTTTTCTGGTGGTCGCGTATTTCTGGTTGCGCCGGTCGGATGAAGGTGCGTCTAATTCCCCGTAGAGACGGGGCTTGCCGCGTCTCTACCGATCAGTCTCGCGCGGGCGAATGGTGGGCGAGCAGGGCGAATGCTGAGACGGCAGCGATCCCCGCCGAAAAATAAAATGGGACCGCGGGGCCATAGACTTTCCAAAGAGTTCCGGTGATGACACTGGAGAGCAGCGTGGTCACGCTGGTGAGAAACGAATAAATTCCAAGGGCGCGGCCACGGACATCGCCAGCCACGCTTTCGACGACCAGCGCCTTGAGCACGGCATTGGTCAGCGCGTAGAAGAGTCCGTAAAGGGCCATGGCAAGCCAGATCGCCAGCAGAGACGGCGCGAGTGCGAAGACAAAATAGACGATGGCGAAAACGAAATATCCGCCGGCGGCGATGGCCGAGCGGGAGAAGCGGTCGCTGAACTTGCCCGCCGGCCAGGAAAACAATGTGAACATGATGTTGAAGACCAGTCCCAGCAGGGGCGCGCGCGAGGCCGGGATGCCGATATTTCCGGCGCGCAGGACGAGGAACATGTCGCTGGAATTTCCCAGCGAAAACAGGGTGACTACGGCTAGGACGTAGTAGAAGCCGCGCGGCAATTTTGACAGCCACTCGGATTTCACGGACAGGATTGGGACCCTTCGACTTCGCTCAGGGCAGGCTCGCGAGGGCGCCCGTCGCTCCACTTGCTTATGAACCTCGCGAATTCCGAGCCAGGCGACGATTACGCACAGAACTCCCGGGATCGCAGCCGACGCGAACACGCCGCGCATGCCGAAGCGTCCAATAATAGCCAGTGCCAGCAGCGGGCCGGCGATGGCTCCTGCGGAATCCATGGCTTGAATCAGGCCGTAGGCGGAGCCGAGGTTTGACTCGTCGACCGACTCGGCAACCATCACGTCGCGAGCAGTTCCACGGATGCCTTTGGCAAAACGATCGGTAAAACGAATTCCCAGAATTTGCCACCACGAAGTGACCAGCGCCAGCAGCGGCTTCACCGCATTGGCCACGAAGTATCCGCCGACCACGATGGGCTTGCGGTGCGAAACCTTGTCGGCCAGGTAACCCGAGAAAAGCTTGGCAAAGGAAGCCGTACTTTCGGCGATGCCTTCGATGATGCCAAGTTGCGCTGGTCCGGCGCCGAGCGATGCGAGAAAGGCGGGCAGCACCCAGTACGCCATTTCGCTGGCGGTGTCGTTGAGGAACGAAGTCAGGCCGAAAGCGTATATGTTTCGGGGAGTGGATTGGGAACGTGGCGGGGGCGATGGGTCCATGCGTCCACGAAAATAGCATGGGCAATCCGCCGCTGCCGGGCTAAAATGACAACACATAACTTTACGCACCTAACTGACTGCGGTTTTTGAAGGGTTTAGGCGTTTTACACTTGACGAAACAATGATTGACTCCGTTGAACACACAACTGGTGTTGAGTCAGCGGTGTCACCGGTACAGGAGCGCCCCGATGACCTGATCGATCTTGCCGTCGTTGTCCCCACTTACAACGAGCGAGGGAACGTAGCGGAACTGATCGCGCGGCTGCAGCGGGTGCTATGTGGGTTCGAATGGGAGCTAATCTTTGTTGACGACGACTCGCCGGATGGCACGGCGGACTTGATTCGCGAGTATGCCGCGAGGGACCGTCGCATTCGATTGCTGCACCGCATTGGACGTCGAGGACTCTCTTCGGCATGCATAGAAGGCGTGCTCGCAACGCCCGCCGAATGCATCGCAATTATGGATGCCGATCTGCAGCACGATGAGAGCATTCTTCCAGAGATGGTCGGCCGGTTGCGTGCGGAGAAGCTGGACGTGGTTGTGGCCACCCGCAATAGCGAAGGCGGCTGCATGGGGGACCTTGCTCGTGAGCGGGTATGGTTGAGCCGCCTGGGGAAGAAACTCAGCCAGTTCGTGTGCCGCTGCCAGGTGAGTGATCCCATGAGCGGATTTTTCGTGGTCAGGCGCACGTACTTTCATGGGGTTGTCCAACGATTGCAGGACGGCGGCTTCAAGATCCTCGTGGATATGCTCGCCTCCAGCGACCGTCCCGTTCGCCTCGGAGAGGTTGGCTACCATTTCCGCAACCGGACATGGGGCGAAAGCAAACTCGACGCAAATGCCGCCGTCGAATGCCTCTTCCTGATCGTCAACAAGCTCCTGGGTGGGCTCGTGCCGCCCCGATTTGCCGCTTTCGGTTTGGTCGGCGCTACCGGGCTGGCGGTACATCTTTCTTGCCTGGCATTTCTGTTCCGGGTACAGCACCTCAGCTTCAGTGCCGCGCAGATTCTGGCCACGTTTGCGGCGATGACGATAAATTTCTTTCTTAACAACCTGATCACCTACTACGACCGGCGTTTGCGCGGTTTCCGCATGTGGGCCGGACTGCTCACGTTCTGGATTGCCTGCTCCTTTGGTGTGCTGGCAAACGTGAGTTGCGCTCGCTCGCTATTGCAGCTGCACATGCCCTGGTATATAGCAGGGTTGGCCGGGACAGCGGTCAGTTCAGTCTGGAACTACGCCGTCAATCAGATCTTGACTTGGCAGCGGCGCCATCCCTACAACTCATCGCCGTTCACGCGCGGTGGCTTTCAGTCCGCCAAGCTCCTGGAGAACGCACTTCCGGACCAGATAGAGACGCTTCCTGACGGAAGCGGAGCAGAGATCGTCGTATAAGAACTGCACATCGGAACTGCGCAAGCTGGAGACCCGCCGCACAGTTGGCTGGAAGATCGTAGGTTGGAAGATCGTAGGCTGGAAAAGGGGACGAGGCTTCTTGTCACAACCTAGTTCGCAACCCAGCTCGTATCAGCGTACCGTTCTCCGTTTCGTCTGGTTGGCGTCGTTCATCTCGCTCGGCGGAATGATCCTTTACACCCCGGGCAGAGGCTGGGATGTAGACATCTACTACTGGGCGATGCAAACCCTGCGTGCTGGCTTGGATCCCTATGCAGCGGGATTGGCGCGGCAGTATGCGGCGCAAGCCGCCGGGCAGCACGCCTTCGCCTACGTCTACCCGCCGCTGACGCTGCTGGCGTTACGTGCGTTCAATCTCCTGCCAGTATGGCTCGCCGCAGTCCTGTATTGGACGATCTATGGCGCGGGTTTCGTCGGCCAGGTGTGGGCCGGAACACAATGCTTCCGCTCACAAGACCGCGCCGTAATGCAGTACGCCGTGCCCCTGGCGATTTTTTTCCCGGGGCTCATGACGGGCGACGTTATCCTGAGCGGAAATATAGCCTGCATTTTCTATGGATTAATTTTCGCCGGAGCTGTACTTGGCTGGAAGCGGGGCATTTGGCGCTGGTTCTACCTGGCGGTACTTCTAGCCGCCTGCTTCAAGCTTCCTTTGCTGACGCTGCTGGCTATCCCGCTACTCGCGGGAGAGCGGCAGTGGCTCAAGGCGGCGGGCGTGGGAACCGCTGGCCTCAGCCTGTTCGCCGTGCAAAGCTGGTTCTGGCCGGCCCAGTTTCGCGAGTACCTGACGAGCGTCGGCCTGCAGTTCCAGTTCAACAGTGACTTCGGATCAAGCCCCGCGGGAGTTCTCGGCCGCGTCCTGTACCGTCACGGATTGCCCTATTCGACGCCGTCCACGGTGGCGTTCTTGATCTATGGTGGCTCTCTGTTCGCAGTACTCTGCTACTTCAGTAATCTCTACCACGAGCGCCGTATCTCCGCCGAGAGCTGGATTCCGGTGCTGCTAGTCGGAACGATCCTGCTGAATCCGCGCATTATGCAATATGATGTGCAACCGATCGCGTTGCCGATGGCGCTGATCGTTGTGCGCTCGGTGGCATCCCGGTCGAAGGCCGGCATAGCATTGGCCGCCTCGGTGCTGTTTCTAATCGTTATCGATCTGTTCGGCGTCAGCCCAACTAGCCTGGACGACCTTCGGAACATGCTCGTTGTCGTGGGCGTAATGGCCCTCGGTCTCCGGTCCCTGGCGGTGGAGGCTCGCCGAACTTGCCCCGAGAGTTTGTTCGTTTTTCCGAAGGCGGCCGCCCATGACCTTGAAACTTTGAAACCTTCGCCCAGGCTGTAGAATAAACCTACATGTCCGAACGCACCTTTACCCTCGATGAAGCGCAGATGCTCCTGCCGATTCTGGAATCGCTGCTCCGGCAGGCAATCCACGGCAAGAAGCTGATTGAAGAGGTGGACGCCGAGTTGCAGGAGACGGCGCACCGGGTATTTCTTAACGGCGGCATGATGCTGAATGTGGTCCATCTGGCGCGGCGCAAGGCGGAGCGCGAGAAGGCGATTCGGCGCATCAAGGATGCCCTCGCCGAAATTGACGCGACCGGCGTGCAGGTGAAAGATCTCGACATCGGATTGCTCGATTTCCCCTGCAAGGTGGAGGGCGAGATCCTCCTGTTGTGCTGGAAACTGGGCGAGCCCGCGATCGCGCATTGGCACGGGACAAACGACGGCTTCGCCGCACGCAAGCCAATCGACGAGCGGATCGCGAACGCGGGAAAGAAGCGGCCGAAATAGGAAAGAGCTGTCGGCTCCAGTTGATCTCCTTGCAATGCTGCCATGCTGAGCGAAGCGAAGGACCCATGCACTTGTTTGCAGCCCCCGGAATCCGCAGCCAGCTGGAAAACACTGCAAGTTGAGGATTGCGCGCCGTTCTTTTACTGGAGAGCGCTCCGAGCACGCGCTGAGCAGGACGGGCGAAGGTACGACCCAAGCCATGCACTATCGGGCATCGGGCGAGGCCGGACGTTCTGCTAAAATCACGCTATCTGAGGCGATCATTTATGTTGACTGGGCGCAAACTGGCGTTGACGCTGGCTTTTACGGTTCTGGTTGCGCTGGCATTCGGGGTCAGCTGCCAGGGATTCTTTCAATCTAATACTCTCAATTCAATTGCGATCCAGCCTCCGAGCCCGCAGATCGAAGTTGGTTCAACGACGACTCAGACGATACAAGCTTGGGGCACCTACAGCGACAACTCGAGAGCGCAGATCACAAGCGGGGTAGTATGGACGAGCAGTGACGCTACCGTGGCAGTGTTCACCGACAACTGCGGCGAGGGCATCCCAACTTGCGCGTCAGAGACGAGCGGCAACGCTACGGTAGAAGGGCTTACCAGCGGCACAGTTACAATAGGAGCTGCGGCGCAGGGTCTCAGCGCGACCGCGAGCGCCACCACGTATTATGGCAACATCTCCGGTTTTGAAGTGTGCCTGGGCACGTTTATGGCGGGCCAATCGTGCACCACCAGTCCCTGGTCGCCAAGCAGTGCGAAAGGGGGAACACAGGACTATTACGTGCAGGCTACGGTCAACGGCTCACCAGTAGATCTTACAACCACGTCCACTTTTGGAGCCATTTCGCCCGCCACGACGGCCGGATCGATTACGTGTACTAACACCTCCACTCCCGCGTCTTGCACGGTTGTTTCCGGTACTACCCCGACGGATACAACCTACACATTTACAGTGACGTACGGGACGACAAATTCAGTCACAGTCTCGATAGACTTGGGGCCGTAGGAGGTTGGTTTCGTTGGCGGCCGGGTGTGCCCCACTTCTCGCGCTTTTCGAGAAGCGGATTCCACCGCCGCGTAAAGCTCGGGACCTCCCGGAAGCCGAGGAATCCGCGCCATCCGGCAGAGGCTCGCGTTATATTGGATAGCGAGCTCCCGTGAAACGAATCCTCCATCAATTCTTCTTGTGCATTTTGGCGTGCCTTCCCCTTTTCTTTCTCCTGTCGTTGTCAGCCTGCAATCGCGGCCGCGGACGCGTGCTCGAGATCGCTTACGTTTCCGGCGTTCAGGCCATCCTGCGCGACCACGTGGCGGCGGTGTATGAGAAAACCGGAGTGGTGAAGAACGGCGAGCGCGTGGAAGTGCTCGATCACGACCGCCGCTTCGTCAAAGTGCGCACCGCAGCGGGCGTGACGGGATGGGTGGAGCAACGGTACCTCGTCAGTCAGGAAGTCTTCGACCAGATCCAGAAGCTGACCGCGGACAACCAGAACGATCCCGTGCAGGCGCAGGGCGCGGCGCGCAACGACACGAATCTGCACGTCGAGCCGGGGCGTGATACCGAACATCTCTATCAGATTTCTACCGGCGAGAAGCTATCGCTGTTGAAGCGAGGCACGGCGGAGAAGCCGGGAGCGGTTGCGCCGCCGTCGCGCTCTGCTACGCCGGGCAGCAATTCGCAGAACAGCGATTTGCAGAAAAACGATTCGGAGAAAAACGATAAGAAACAGCCCGTGCCGGTGATCCCTGTTCCCGTAATCGAAGATTGGTGGCTGGTGCGCGACTCCCACGACCGTGTCGGCTGGGTGCTGGGACGCATGATTGATCTCGACCTCCCGCTCGACGTCGCGCAATACGCGGAGGGCCAGCGTGTGGTTGCATTCTTCGCGCTGAATCAGGTGCAGGATCGAGACAAGAAAGTCGTGCAGTACTTGACCGTCCTGACCGAACCCAAGGACGGCCTGCCGTTTGACTTCAACCAGATTCGCGTCTTCACCTGGAACGTGAAGCGCCATCGCTATGAGACGGCCTATCGCGAGCGTATGGAAGGCGTCCTGCCCGTGACCGTTTCACGGGAAAACTTCGACAAGGAAGGCCTGTTGCCGGTGTTCATCATTCGCGTGAAGGACGACAAAGGCAACGTTACCGAGCGGAAATACAAGCTCAACACGCCGATTGTGCGTCGAGTGTATGGGCCGGGAGAAGAGCCGGTGCGGACTGTGAGCAGGAAAGCCGTGAGCAAGAAAGCTGTGAGTAGGAAAGCTAAGGGCAAGCCGTAAACCGGAACCTTTTAGCAGCGGAGAACACAAAGCGCGCAGAGATGAAGCAGGTCCTTCGCTTCGCTCAGGATGACAATTCTTCTACGTAGGTTTTCTCGGCGAACTCGGAGTCTCGGCGGTGAAGCGCCTTTTTAGGAGTAAAACTCCGCAATACTCTCGACCACCCGCCGGATTTCGGTCTCGGCCAACTCCGGGAACATCGGCAAGGCCAGCACTTCCCGGGCGGCTTGTTCGGAGACCGGCAGGTCGCCTGCCTTCAGCCCGAGGTAGGAGAAGACCGGCTGCAAGTGCAGCGGCAGTGGGTAGTAGATTTCCGATCCAATTTTTCGATCTGCTAGGAATTTGCGCAGATCGTCTCGACGCTGGGCGCGAATCACATATTGATGAAACACATGTTTGGCTTGCGGGCTTCGTGCCAGCAAGCGCACCGGTGCGCTGAGTTGGTTAGAAGTCTGGCTGGAAGTCAGCCCGGCGTTGGCAAACAGATGGTCGTAGGTCGCGGCGTGCTGCCGCCGGCTCTGGTTCCAGTCCGCGATGTGTGCCAGCTTCACGCGCAGCACCGCTGCCTGAATGGCGTCCATGCGTCCGTTCCAGCCAAATTCGTTATGGTAGTAGCGCCGGGGACTGCCGTGGTTGCGGAGTTGCCGCATGTGCTCGGCCATCTCCGGACGGGAAGTGGTGACGATGCCCGCGTCTCCGTAGGCGCTCAGGTTCTTGGTGGGATAGAAACTGAAGGCGGCGGTTATACCAAGCGAGCCCGCGCCGCGCCCGCTCCACTCGGCGCCAATCGCCTGGGCGGCGTCTTCGACAATTGCAACGCTGAATTCCTGAGCATATTCCGCAGCATATTCCGTAACTATGCGGTCGAACGCGTCCATATCGGCACACTGCCCGTAAAGGTGGACGGGAAGAATCGCGCGAAGATTCTCGGGCGGTTTGGTGCTGAGTTGCCGATCACGCAGTTGACGATCCTTCATTTCCCGAAGAACGAGCGCCGCATCGAGATTCAGGGTGCCGGGATCGACGTCGACGAAAACCGGCATTGCGCCCGCCCGCACAATTGCACTAGCCGAGGCAAAGAAGCTGAATGCTGTGGTCATGACTGAGTCCCCGGGCTTTACGCCGGCGGCGACGAGCGCCAGCCAGAGGGCCTCCGTTCCTGACGCGCAGCCGACGGCGCAAGCAGCTCCCGTCAGCGCGGCAATCTCACGCTCGAGCGCCTCGACCTCCGGACCGAGAATGAAGCTTTGCGAATCGCACACGCGCGCGATCGCGGCCAGCACTTCTTCGCGGATGCCATCGTACTGGCGGCGCAAGTCCAAGAGAGGAACAGCGAGGGGAACGGACTCGGGCACTGTGTTTCGTGCCGTCGTTTGTGGCGTCTTGCGTGGCTTACTTCGGGGCGATGAGAGACTGGACTTCACAAGAACAAGATTCTAGCAGGCGCGGTCAGTGCGCAACCTTATATCTGGCGGCGATCTAGCGACGCAGCATAATCTTCGGCAGGGCCGGGGCGTCATGGGGACGGACGTCCCGCCCGTTCAACTTCTTCCCGTCTTTTTTCTTCCCGTCTTTTTTCGCCCCCGCTCTCTCGGAATCATCCAGATACCGCCGCCAGAGTTCCAACTCAGTGCGGAGCCGGTCGAGATCGAGATCGGGAAACGAGCGATCCGCGCCGTTGAGATTGCGCATCGCACGCTCCAGAACCGAGCGCGCACCCAAATGGTTGCCAGTGGACTCGTGATGAAAAGCGACCGCCAACTGAATCAGACCTTGTACATGCAGACGGAGATGCCGACGCGAGGGGCGGTCGCGAGGCAGAGAGCGCCAGACGTCTTCGAGAACTTCATGAGCGTCGAAAAAGTGGGCGCGGTTGAACAGATTCACACCCTTGTTGAAGTCCCCGTTGTTGGGCGGCATGGTCATCACGGTCAAGGCACCACCGGTTGCGTCACTCTGTCTGACAATCTACATGTTTCCACAGATGAGCCTGGCGCATCTTTAAAAAAGGGTGGCAAGCGAGGTCGATGCAATTCACATTCAAAGCGGGGGCCAATATACGGAATTTGGTAGTTTGGCCTATTTCTATCTTCAGTTACTCATAGATAAAGGTAGCCATTGCAGTCGTAAGTATTTGAAACAATGGGCACTGTCGTTTGGTAAAAGAAGTGCGGACCTACCTCGGAAGCATAGTAGTTCGAGGCGCAGGATTTTGCCCACTTTACATTGGCGGACCGATTTCGGTGGATGGGATTGTAGAGCCCGGGACCTAATAAGGGTTGACAACGAAGGTTCATCGTAAAGATTCGCATCATGCACTTCGAAAATTTCCATTTTGAGGAGAACTCCCATGGTTAAGGCCGCGAAGGTATTCTTTAGTCTTGTGCTGGGCTTGCTGTTGACCGCAACTCTGGTCTTTGGCCAGGCGGAGGCCGGGTCGATTTCCGGGACGGTAAAGGACGCGACAGGCGCGGTCATCACTGGCGCCACGGTAACGGCAAAAAGTATCGCGACGGGAGCCGAGCGAATCGCAACGACGGGAGGCATTGGTCAGTACACGATTACCGCCCTTACCCCGGGAAATTATCAGGTAACGATCACAATCGAGAAGTTTCAAACTTACCGGACGACCGTGGAGGTCACTGTCGGTAGCGTTTCGACGGTTGACGCTCAAATGACGGTAGGCCAGAGTTCGGCTGTGATTGAGGTTGTTGGGGGCGCGCCAACGCAGGTGAACACGGAAACTCAGGAGTTGCAGCAACTCATCAACACGCAGCAAATGGCGCAACTGCCCAGTCTTACCCGCAATGCTTACGATTTTGTGGCAATTTCCGGCAACGTGAGCAACGGGGACACTACCTCGAATGGCGCAACTACGTCGATGGGCGGCGGTGGCCAGGAGCTCGGGAACCGAGGCGTGGGCTTCTCTATAAACGGCCAGCGGGAAGCAGGTACGGAGGTTCTGCTCGATGGCGTGGAGAACCTCGCCATTTTTACCGTTAGCATTGGCGAGGACGTTCCAATCGATGCCGTGCAGGAATACAGCGTAGTTACCAATAACTTCTCGGCCGAATACGGTCGCGCCTCCGGCGGCGTGGTGAATGTGACCACGAAATCAGGCACCAACGCTTTCCACGGTTCCGTGTGGGAATTTAACCGCCTCGCGGCCTACACAGCGAATACGTTCAATAACGATGCCAACGGCCTTCCGAAGGGCGGGTACACGCGCAACCAGTTCGGCTTCCAGGCCGGCGGTCCGATTATCAAGAACAAGTTGTTCATTTCTGGGTCCACGGAGTTTACGCGGGTTCGAAGCAACTCCGTCCAGACCGCGGAGATATTTGACCCCTCATTCATAAGCATGTTACCCGCAAACGCTCTGGCCTACTTCACCGCCTTCGGGGGCACTAGTGGCTTGACTTCCAGCGGCCCACCAATCACTGCGGGGGCGTTGGCGGCGATCAACCCCGCCACACTCGCGCCCTACCTTGTTGTTAATAAGATAAACGGAATCACGCCGGTTGCTGCGACTCAGCCAATTTTCGACCCCGTCAGCTTCACCGTACCGTTCAATGATGGCGGCGGCCCACCGCAGAACACGTTTGACCTTGTGGGGCGTCTCGACTACAACCTGAGTGACAAAACCCAGATGTTCTTCCGCGTCGGCAGGGAGCAGATCAACGCACTTACCGGTTCGGGTACCTACAGCGCGTATTCGCAATATGATACTGGCAGCCTCAACCAGAACATGATTTATCTGTTGTCGGTGAACCACACCTTTAACAACAACCTTCTCAACAACACCAAGCTCAGCTTTGCGCGCTACAATGACGGAACCTCATACGACAAGGCGTATCAGAGCGTCCCAAACCTGATGTTCTACCCGGGTAGCGACCCCTTGACGAGCGCTTCCATTTCAATGCCCGGATTGGAAAACTCAAATGCGCCGGGATTGGGGGGGTTGCCAGCCGGCGGACCGCAAAATACGATTCAATTCGAACATGACCTGTCATGGACCAAGGGCAAGCACAACATGCGGTTTGGAGTTCAGTATACCTACATTCAGCTCAACTACGGCTACGGCGCTTACGCGCAGGCAGTGGAACAGCTTGGCGGCTCCCAACAGGACAGCATGGACGACCTGGTTAATTTTGGGGGCAACCCGGGTGGAAGCATACTTAGCGGTAGCAGCGGCTTCGCTGCCCGAGTCGATCCGAATGGTGCGCTCCCCTGCCCAGTCGACGTAAACAACAACCCGGTCAGCCCATGTCCAGCAAACAGCGTCGTTACTCCGCCGCTGACCTCGGCTACCTACGGGCGAAGCTACCGCTACAATGACTGGGCCCTTTTTGCCCAGGACAGCTTTAGGCTCACTCCACGCCTGACGCTCAACTATGGTCTACGCTATGAGCACTACGGGGTGCAGCACAACAACAAATCAAATTTGGACTCCAACTTCTACCTCGGCTCCGGTGCTGCATTCTATGACCAAGTTCGGACGGGTCAAGTCCATATTGCAGATCAAAGCCCGGTTGGCCAGTTCTGGGCGCCAAGCTGGGGCACAGCAGCGCCGCGCGTAGGTTTCGCCTATGATATTTTCGGCGACGGCAAGAGCAGCCTGCGAGGCGGTTTCGGAATCAGCTATGAACGCAACTTTGGCAATGTGACCTACAATGCCAGCTTCAATCCACCGGCTAGCGCCGTGTTGACTACCAGTTGCCCGGCTCGTAGCGCAACCTGCACCTCTGCTTACCTGAGCAACAACGACCTCGGCCCGCTGGGCCTGCCTGGTCCCTCGAGCAACCTTCCACCCACCGAGCTCCGTGACAACAAGGCCAGCATCCACGTGGCGCAGACCCAGTTCTGGAGCCTATCCCTACAGCGCGAAGTGGCTCGAAACACGGTGGTAGAAATCGGTTATAGCGGCGCTCATGGCGTTCACCTCTATGACCTCAACAATATCAATCTCCCAGGGGCTGGCCAGGTTTATCTGGGCGACCCGGCGGTCAGTGGCACCGACGTGAACGCCGGAAGCACGACGTGTAATCCCGGTTACGTAAGCTACAACGGGGTTTGTCTCACTCGGCCAAACTCTCAATACAGTAATATCAACCAGCGAGGCAGTGATGGCACGAGCAGCTACAATGCTCTGAACTTCAAGTTCCAGACGCAGAACCTGCGCAACACTGGTCTGAGTATGGTCGCGAACTACACCTGGGCCCACTCCCTGGATGATATTAGTTCAACCTTCTCCGATAGCTTACAGGGAGGATCCGGGAACGGGTACGGCAGCCTTGGATACACTCTCTTTTCCGACCCGAAGCTGGATTGGGGCAACTCAGACTATGATGTCCGGCAACGGCTCGTGATCTCGCCTATCTGGGAGACACCGTGGTATAAGAGCGGAAAGGGCATGGGCGAGGCGTTAGGCGGCTGGTCGCTGGTGGGTATCTTTACCGCGCGCACGGGCATTCCGTTTACCGCTTACGATCTTGACAACGACTACAATTTTTATACCTTTCCCCGGCTGGCGCCGGCCACCAGACCCACATTCCACGTCAGCTCAAATCCTACTTCTTCCGGCCCGAACGTGTTCAACCTGCTGACCATACCGGGCCCGGCAAGCACTGCGCCTCTCAACCCGATCTTGGGAATTTCCGACTTCGGACCATTTCCAGCCGGCATGCTCGCGCGCAACTCATTTCGCGGAGCGGGTGCGTGGAGCTTCGATACGGCAGTGAATAAGAATTTCAAAATCACCGAGCGGTTCGGATTAACCTTCCGCGCTGAAGGCTTCAACATTTTCAACCATCACAACATGTATGTAAATACCTTCCTTATCGCTTCCCAAGGGGGGCCAATATCAGTCACGGGTCTTAAGGGAGGCCTAGGTAGCCTCGCCGAAGGCGGCAACAACGACGAGCGCCGTTTCGGTCAGTTCTCGCTGCGCCTGACCTTCTAGGGCAAGGCGTTGAACCAAAATTAACGGGGAGCCGCAAGGCTCCCCGTTTTTGTTTGCCGAGCTATATCGACACAGCTAGGCCTCCGGTTTGTGGCTCCTACTTTCCGAACATCGGATAGTGGCTTGCGGCTCCCATCAGGAACAGCATGGGGAACGACAGCACGAAGTTCGCGCGCGACGTGAGGAAGGCCTGGCGAGCCAGATATTTTGCTTTGTCTGGCATGGGTGTGCCATGTGCCGCATTGTCGGCGGTCCACTGGATGATTTTCTTCTGCGCGCGCCAGATTACGCCCCAGACGTTCAGCATCATCACCCAGCCCATCCCGCCGCCGATGCCGATGGCGAGCAGGTCATTGCTCTCCCAGCCATGATCGTTGAAGCGCAGAAACAGGCAGGAGGCCACGACCACGATGACGGTGTAAATCACGGCGAGGACCGGCCCCTTGTCGAGCGCGCCCTTACCGGGAATCTGGCAGGCGTACATTAGCGCCCAGGCGACGGTCCAGATCAGAAAGAAGCTTCCCATCGGCCCACCGGAGGATGCCCCGCCGTTTTTGGCGTCGGAGGCGACGATTCTGCCCCAGTATGCCAAGCCCGCCAGCACGGTGAGCACCGATGACCAGCGAAACCACCACAGCGCGCGCGACATCAGGCTGGGCAGGACTTTGCCTTTGGTGGCGGGATCAAGTCCCTTCATGAAAGGAACATTGACCAGGTTAAAGAAATACAGCAGGCCTAGCCAGGTCACGCCGCCGACAAAATGCAACCAACGAAACAGCATCAGAAGGTTAGTGGTGAAGTCGGTGGGAAAGTTAATGTCGGTCAAGTTCGAGGCTCCTGTTCTGAAACTCTGTTCTGGAAGTGACGA
The DNA here is from genome assembly GCA_050012595.1 of Terriglobales bacterium. Classification (GTDB taxonomy): domain Bacteria; phylum Acidobacteriota; class Terriglobia; order Terriglobales; family Acidobacteriaceae; genus Acidiflorens. Next base: position 45,375 of record JBEKGW010000028.1, on the reverse strand, counting down.
TTGTAGACGGCTGGCGAGGGAAATGAAACTCGGTCGATTTTACTGGGTCCGCCTGGACTTGCGCTGGACGGAAATGGAACGTGCGTGCGCCAGGCGCAGGGGCGCATATTTGCGGAGGAGGGACCGGGCGAACTCGGAACTTCGCGGGGATGACGACTATCTGCCGGTTGCTTTGCTATAGCCAGCCGTCCGTTTTATGTTGACTTTCCTTTCCACATGTTGTAATTCCTCGCACGAAGTCTCAGGAGGAAATGGTGACGGTCTGGCAGCAGGTCTATAACCCCTTCGGCAACGTCCTAATCTCTACGCTTGTGGCGGCCATTCCCATTTGCACCTTGCTGTTTTTCATCGCTCTCTACCCCCATCGCGACAAACAGGGCGTGAGGCATTTCGGCATCGCCGCTCCGTATGCGGCGTTCTACGGGGTCTTGGCGGCGTTCCTGGTCGCCTGCGTGGGGTTCGGGATGCCGCTCAAGTCCGCCTTCTCGGCTTTCAGCTTCGGGTGCTTGTCCGGGTTCCTGGCGATCATCTGGATCATTATCGGGGCCATCTTTCTCTACAATATGACGCTCATCTCCGGCAAATTTGAGATCGTGAAGGAATCCATCATTCACATCTCGTTCGACCGGCGGCTCCAGGTGCTCCTGATCGCCTTCTCCTTCGGCGCCATCATCGAGGGGACCTCGGGGTTCGGGACGCCAGTGGCCATCGCCGGAGCGGTCATGGTGGGCCTGGGATTCGCCCCCTTCGAATCGGCGGTTCTCAACCTCCTGGCCAACACCGCACCGGTCGCTTGGGGAGCCATCGGCACGCCAATTGTGACGCTGGCGGCCGTGAGCGGCCTTCCTGAGCTAAAGGTGTCGGCCATGGCCGGGCACCAGCTCCCCTTTGTTTCCGTCCTCGTCCCATTCTGGCTCGTTGCCGCGTTCGTCAAGATGGAGGGGGGTACCTGGAAAGAGGCTTGGGAGGTGTGGCCGGGGACACTGTGCGCGGGCCTCACCTTCGCCGTCATGCAGTGGTTCACGTCCTCGACGCAGGCCTTCCACCTCATGACCGACGTGGTGTCGGGCGTCTTCTCCGTCATCTGCACTGCCCTGTTCCTGCGCTTCGTCTGGCACCCCAAGACGCGGTTCCTGCTGCGGTCGGAGCGCGAGGCCCTGGCCAAGGCCGGAAAGACTATGGCGACGGCGACCACGGACAAGACGGAATGGGTGTACAAGTACACGGCCAGCCAGACCGCGTATGCCTGGCTGCCGTGGACGATCCTCATCATCTGCTGCGCCGTCTGGGGCATGCCGGCGTGGCGGACGTACTTGAACAACCTCTTTTCGGGAATCACGTTTCAGACCACCCTGCTTGGCTCCCCGTTTGGGGGCACGCTCTCCCTGCCGAAGTGGCAAATGCCGGCGCTCCATAACATGGTCCAGCGCATGCCGCCGGTGGTCCCCGCTAACGCCAAGCCAGAAGCGGCTATTTTCACCATCAATTGGCTGTCGGCATCCGGGACCGGCGTGTTCGTGGCGGCCTTGTTATCCGGACTCGTCCTGCGGCTGAGTGCCGCGCAGTGGGGTGAAGCCGTCCGTCGAACCGCCCGTCGCCTGGCGGTCCCGATCCTGGTCATCGCGCAGGTTTTGGGACTCGGGTACCTCACCCGCTACTCTGGGATGGACGCCGTGCTCGGTCTGGCATTCACCAGAGCGGGATTCATGTATCCCTTCTTCGCGGCCTACCTGGGCTGGCTGGGAGTGTTCCTGACCGGGTCCGACACCGCCTCAAACGCCTTGTTCGGCAGCCTACAGCGGATCACCGCCCAACAGCTCCACTTGAACGAGACCCTTATCGTCGCGACCAACTCCACCGGGGGCGTCATGGGAAAGATGATCGATCCCCAGTCCATCATGGTCGCCTGCGCCGCCTGCTACGACGATCCGTACGAGCGGACCCATGCCCTCGGGCCGATCTTCCGGACGGTATGGTGGCATTCGGTGGCGGGCGCGGCGGTGATCGGGCTGATCGCCTTCCTCCAAGCCTACGTCTTCAAGGGCCTGATCCCTGGTTGAACGACGAGCTAATCGGACGTAACTGTTGTCAACAGGCAATTGCGCTCAGGACAGGCAAGCAGCACAGGCGAGCGTTGTGGGAGCCGTTCTCAAGGCTTCTGTTCCCGAACGTTCCCTGATAAAATCGTCAGTTGGCAGTAGGCGCGTAGCTCAGTTGGTTAGAGCGCTACCTTGACACGGTAGAGGTCAGGAGTTCGAGTCTCCTCGTGCCTACCATATTTCTCAACCAGTTAGAAAACCCGTCCAAGAATCTGGGTCCCAATCTGGGTCCAACTGAGCGCCCCAACTCCAAACTGACGTCAGGGAAACGCCGAGTCGCGACGCTGTCGATCGATCGCATCGCGTGCGGCACGGCTATTGAATGAGGGTGGTTTTGCTTTGCGACAAGAGGCCGGTCGGCAAGATTGCGCCGACCAGTTTGTCCTGCGCCAACCGCTTGGTGTCCGCCGTGGCCTGCAAATACTTGTTGGTCACGTTCAGATTGCTGTGCCGCAAGTAGTCGCGAATGGTCAGTTGGTGCTCGCCCATCTCGGCCAGCATGCTTCCGACCGTGTGCCGAAAGGTATGCCAGCCGACTCCGTGGATGCCAAACTTGGCGAACGCGGGCTTGATCTTGCGGTTGAGTATCGCCGCGAGATCCAACGGTTTTCGTCCCTTCGCGTGAAGTGACGGAAACACAAAATCCGCATCCTGCCGATAACAGCTCAACGTTTTCCACTCGAGCAGTGCATTCTTCAATGCGGGCTGCATGGGCAGAGGTTTCGCCGAGCCTTCCGTCTTGGTGTCTTTCAAATGCCCTCCCCGCCGCCAGTAGTATGAGTGGCGGATGTGAAAGACCCCGGTCGAGAAGTTGCAATCCATCCAGCGAAGCGCTCCCATCTCTCCCCGACGAATTCCCAATGCTCCGATCAGGAACACCAGAAGCTGGTCGCGGAACTGCATCTCGGTCAGGCCAAGTTTGACCTCCTCTGGGGACAATACCAGCGGATCTTGTCGCCTCTTGGCGCTGACGCGCACACCGACGCTTGGCCCTCGCTTTCCTCCCGTTCCCACCGGAATTCCCGATGAAATCGGATTGTAGGGACAGAACTCCCAGCGAACCGCATGCGAAAAAATGGCCGACATGACGGTTTTGATTTTGGCCTTGGTTCCGTCCGCCCTTTCGATCATCCGCAGCCAGCGTTCTACTTCTACGGTCTTGACTTGCTCCAGGCGCATGTTGCCCCAGCGCGGAAGAATCCACGTCTTTGCGTACACCGTGTAGGTGTCCTGCGTCGTGATTTCGTTCCGCGGCAATTCTTCGCAACAGTAATGCTCCCAGAGGTCTCTGACGCTTCGAGGCAGACTTTGCCGCCGCGATTGGTCGTTCAAACGCTGGCAGCAGGCGAAAACAGCCATGGTGATCGCGGAATGCGGCACCGGCAAGACACTTATCTCGTTGGGGGCGATCCATGTTCGCAGCGATGGAAGTCCGTTCACCGCTCTAACGATGGTTCCGCCGCACTTGGTCGAAAAGTGGGCTCGCGAGGCATTTTTCACTCTCCCAGGAATACGCGTCTTCCTGATCGACGATTTGCGGAATGGTGGCGACGAAAACAAATCCCACGGAGTTAACGAAGTACGGCTGAGGCAGGGCCGCATCGTGCGTGAAGGTTTGCATACAACGTTAAGTGAGCTGCGGTTGCGAAAGGATTCGGCGAGTTCCCGGAAGCGTTGGTTGTCGCTGAGCGGTAGACCCGCTCTGTTCATTGTCGGGCGTGAGCGTGCAAAGCTGGGCTACTTCTGGCGCCATGCTTACCGGGTACCCCATTCTGGCCCATACCTTGGCTGCGTCGTAAACGCAGACACGGGCAAGCCGGTGATCATCGACGACAGCCGATTGACGGCGGGTGAGTTTGAGAAGGTCAAAATCGCCGAGACCATTGAGACGAGAGGCGACAAGTCCTGTCGCCCGCTGCACAGCCCGCTCTGGCAGGCGGACGCGGACAAGATCCGCCGCATGGCCCCGATTGAGTTTATTGGGCGCTACATGCCGGAATGGTTTGACTATGCGATTTGCGACGAGATTCACCAACTGGCTGGCGATACCGCGCAAGGAAATGCGCTGGGCACGCTGGCCTCATGCATCGACCGGATCGTCGGGTTGACCGGGACGCTCCTCGGCGGATACGCCGACGATCTGTTCAACACTCTCTTTCGTCTCGAAGCGAGAAGGATGAGGGAGCATGGCTACGAATGGGGCACGACAGGACGCAGTTCCTTCATTCAGGATTACGGCGTCCTGGAGACCATCACCAAGGTCGAACCTGCAAACAATGCCTGCTCCAAGGCGAAATCCACCAGCACGGTCCGGCGCAAGCCCGGAGCCTCACCGCTGCTCTTCGGCGAATTTCTCATGCAGCTGTGCGCTTTTGTGTTTCTCGAGGACATCTCGGGGAAACTGCCGCCATACGAGGAGACCTATCTAAGCGTGCCGATGGACGCTCCCGTGCAGGAAGCGTACCGCGAGCTCGAAGAGGACATGCGGAAGGCATTGAAAGCTCACAGGGGTAACCGGTCGGTGCTAAGCACGATGCTCAACACCCTATTGCTGTATCCCGATCATCCATACGGGATTGGGACGCTGTATAGTACCGAGTTCGATCCTGAACTCAAGCGCAAGGTCCGATTCGTGATTGCAGAGCCCCGCGACCTTCCCGAGGATCGTATCTATTCCAAAGAACGCAGATTGATTGCGGAGATCAAGAAGGAGCTGGCGGAGGGACGCCGGTGCCAGGTCTTTGCTGTGTACACGCAGAAACACGACGTTACCGCCCGACTGCAACGAATTCTGAGCAACGAAGGGCTCCGCACGGCAGTTCTGCGCGCGAGTGTGGACACTTCCAAGCGTGAAGCCTGGTACGCCAGACAAGTCAAAGACGGAGTCCAGGCAGTGATCTGCCATCCCAAGCTGGTGGAGACAGGTCTCGACTTGCTGGACTTTCCGACGATCATTTTCTACGAGTCTGGATATTCACTGCACACGTTGCGGCAGGCGAGCCGCAGGTCCTGGAGGATCGGGCAACGACGACCGGTGCGCGTGAAATTTCTTTGCTCTGAGGGGACGATGCAGACTTCGTGTTTGCGTCTTATGGGGAAGAAGCTCCTCGTGGCTCTCACCATGGAAGGCAAGTTCGCCGGCGAGGGATTGCAGAGCATCGATGAAGACGATGACATGCTGTCGGCCATGGCACGGGAACTGGTCGAAAGGAATGGCATTGGCGATACTGCCGACTCCGTTTGGAGAGCCCTCAGCACAGAACATCAAAAGCTGTTTCCAACGAATTCTCACAGCGATGATGATGCCTCACCCATGGAGATGCCGGGTATTCTGCTGGACACTCAGCCTGACCCCGCAAGTCTTGTTGAAGAAGCTATGGACACCGCGTCGATCGTCGTCCTCGGACAGCGACCGCAATCGTTGTCAGGGAAGAGGCGGCGAGCTAGGTCCGCGGTTCCCGAGCAGCGGTCGCTATTCAGCTTGAGTTAAATCAGGCAAAATAAGGGAGATGTCTCGGCGCCATTCGGCCGTTCGTACAAAAGGCGGCCTTAAGGTGATTAAGGATGCGAGGCCAGCCCCAAGGAGTTGGAAATGTTCACACCAAATCTGAGCATTCTTCCAGAGCCTCAAAGGCAGCTTTGGGCTGAATTGAAAGACACTCCGAAGGCATTCGTGCTTTATGGAGGAACAGCTCTGGCATTGCGACTCGGGCACCGCCAATCGCAGGACTTCGACTTTTTCTCGAACAAGCCCTTCCACCCCGATTCACTGCGCGATAGCATTCCCTACCTGAAGCACGCGGAAATGACCCAATTCCAAGACAACACACTCACCGCCCTTGTGGATCGGAATGGGCCGGTGAAGCTCTCATTCTTTGGATCTTTGGGAATCAAGCGGGCACAGGATCCCGACATCGCCGAGGAGAACGGAATTCAGATCGCCTCTCTGCTTGATCTTCTCGCGTCAAAACTGAGGACGGTTCAGTCGAGGGCCGAGGCGAAGGACTATCGGGATATTGTGGCCTCGTTCGACGCGGGCTTGAGCCTAGCGGAGGGTTTGGGGGCCGCAGCGGCGATCTATGGGAAAAACTTCAATGGAGCGCTCAGCCTCAAGGCGCTAACGTACTTCGAGGATGGTGATCTTCCCGGCCTGACGCCCGCAATTCAAAAGCGACTGCTAGCGGCTGCAACTTCGGTAAACTTAAAAGAGCTCCCACTGGTTGCGGCTAGATCTGGTCTGAGTCGACAGGAAGAGGGATCATGAACTATTCCGAAGACCTCAAGCGAGTCGCGAAACGCGTGGTTTGGTTCAAGACGCCCGAAGAAACGCTCCAAGAACCCAAATTGTTCCTAGCACACCTGATGACCTACGGGACTCTAGAAGACATCGCTACCGCGATGAAGTACTACTCTGAGGCCGATTTCGATCTCGTCTTGAAAGATCCGCCGGCTGGAATCTTCGACCGTCGCTCGTGGAACTATTGGAACCTGCGCTACCATCATGAACCGGTTCCGGCACTGCCACAGCGCACGTTTCCGGGAAGCGATGTCGTCGGCGGTTAACGGGTTAGGTTCTGAAGCTGTCGCTCGAACGCCGCCGCGCCGCCGTAATCGTCCGCTGAGGAATTTACTGCCAGCAACCTAGTTGAGCAGCCCTCTCTCGTAAGTCCCTCAACCCATACCGCCCTAAGTCCCTCAACCGATAGCGACTTCGTGGCAGCGGCGCGCCGCCCCGATCTTCCCATCTTCAAGACTTCAAGAACGTCATTCCAAATCAACTAGGAGGAAAGAGGTATGTCAGAAACTAGTACGCTCATCGGCTATGGCGGCCGAACCATTGGCCGCGAAGAACTAACATTGGTGCCGACACCGGCGGCAACCGAAACGCACCGCCCGGTCCCGCACCACGAGAGCGTGCAAGCATTGGTCGAAACGCTCGGGTTTCGGCACATCGGAGTTGTCCACGACGAATACGCAGTCTCGCCGGACGGCATGAAAGCCTTCGGCGTTCTCGATCTCGCAACCGAGATGGAAGGATGCCGCTTCTCCATCGGACTTCGAAACTCCCACGATAAGAGCATGCGTTTGGCGATGACCTGTGGGTATCGCGTATTCGTCTGCTCGAACATGGCGTTCGCGGGAGACTTCACGCCTGTGCTCGCGAAGCACTCAAAGTCGTTCTCGCTTATCGACTGCATCTCGGTTGGCGTCGACCGGATGCAGCGGAACTTTGAGCCGATACGAAAACAAGTGGAGGCTTGGCAGAGAAGTGAATTGACGGATGTCACTGCCAAGGTGGTGATCTACGAGGCGTTCGTCGAGGGCAAACTAGAGGCTCCAAAGCACCTTGCTCGCGCGGTGCATGACCTTTACTTCGAGCCGAAGTACGAGGAATTCCGACCGCGAACGATCTGGAGTCTTTCCAATGCATTCACTTCTGCATTCAAGGAGCTGGATCCCATCCCGCAATTCAAGGCTACAGCCAAGCTGGGCGAATTCCTGGAAGCGCGGTTCTCACAAGCGTTCTAGCGGACAGGGCGGTGTCGGCCGACCGCCCTTTCCCAAAACGTAATCCCACTTTTGCCTATGGACCATGTGGGCGACGCTCGTCCGCATGGGGTGAAAAGAGGAATCACCGTCATGTTTCCATTGTTCCCACTTGGACAAATTGTGGCCACGCCCGGGGCGCTAGCTGCACTCGAGAGAGCGAGCAGCCGCCTACCTGTTTCCTGGCCCGTCACGCAATCGGGGACTGGGGCGAACTGGAGCCAACCGATGTCGCAGAGAATGAGTACAGCGTGGCTCATGGGTTTCGATTGCTGAGCAGCTACCAGACAGACGCCGGGGAGACGCTGTGGATAATCACCGAAGCGGACCGGTCTGCAACCACGCTGCTGTTGCCAGAAGAGTATTGAACAGTTGCGAGATGAAAAGGGATGGCTTTTTGTAGCTGAAAGAGAGGGGCACCGACTGGAAGGAGAATCAATCCTATACCGTCGACATCTACAAAACGCCGATGCCTATGATGAGGCACTCGCTGGCAACGCTCGGAGTACGCGAGTTCGGCAACCAGGCATCCGAAGTCTACGTGGACATCGCAAAACCGAAAGAAACCACCAGAATGTGACCGTTGGCATCTCGACATCTTGCGCTTCCGGGAGAAACAATCGGTGAAGCGATTTTGCGGCCCGATTTTGCGGAGTAGAGTCTAAAATGGAAACGTCCAGCCAAAGTCGATTCTGCTGGCCACTTCTGATCCTGAGAATGGCCGTGCGTTGCTTGACCTAATCTCACCGTGCGGTCTGGCGATTGTTCAAGCTTTCAGTGTGCCGGAAGCAGAGGCAAGCGCTGGCGCAAGTGGTGGGCATTGCTTCGTGATCGAGGTCACTGATGGTTGGTCTTCCTCTACGGGAACATCGGATCGTGACGCGATGGCGACTGCCAACACCGCCGTCGCGAAGGTTTGGGAGGAGATGTGAGGGATCAGCTTCATTTCGAACCCTGCAATCTGATTCCATCGTCGGAGAGGCAATTGTGCCCAGTCTGCAGGGTAGGGAGAGTGGCCTTCCACTACGAAATCAGCAGTGCCGTGTCGGAAAGTGATCCGCCGGAGATCCTCCGAGGCTCTTGCTGCGTCATTTGTGCAAAGGCGTTTCTTGACGCTGCGGAAGCCAAGCTAGCGCAAACAGATAAATTCTCGTAGAGTCGGGTTGATGGCACGGTTGCCTGGGTTGAAACTGAATCGATCGCTACACACCCCTTTGGAACCAATCGCAAATGGATTCTAGCGTTGCGATGTTCGGTGAAGGGACTGCCGGGTCCGGCGAAGAGCGGGCAAGGGCTCTAGCTCAAGTAATCTGTGCGCGCGATTCCCAGCCGCTGCATCTTGTACTGTAGCGTGGTGCGCTTGAGTCCAAGCCGGGCCGCCGCGCCTGCCAGACCCGACAGCGTGCCCCGGGTCTGACGCAGAATTTCGATGATGTGCTCCCGTTCTTTGTCGCGCAGCGTACCGTCGGAATCGGACGGCTGCCGTGAGATTTCCTCGCGCAATTCGCCGAGCGGCGGGCTCAACCGGTTGCCTTCCGACAGGATCATCGAGCGCTCGATGAAGTTCTCCAGCTCGCGGATGTTTCCCGGCCATCTCCAGTGCATCAGGGCTTCGACGGCCTCATCGGGGATGAAGTCGATCCGCTTGCGGAGGCGGGCCGCGCATTTTTCGACGAAATGGCGGACGAGCATGGGTATGTCCTCGCGCCGGTCGCGCAACGCCGGCAAATGCAGGGGGAAGACGTGCAAGCGGTAGAACAAGTCACCGCGGAATTCCTTTTCTTCGACCGCACGAACCAGATCGCGATTGGTGGCGGCGATCAGCCGTACATCCACCCGGATCGTCTTCGTTCCTCCCAGGCGCTCGAACTCCTGGTCCTGTAGAACGCGCAGCAACTTGGGCTGCAACTCCAGAGAAATTTCTCCAACCTCGTCGAGCAACAAGGTGCCCTTATCCGCCAATTCCAGGCGGCCGACCTTCTGGCTTACCGCCCCGGTGAACGCTCCCTTTTCGTGGCCGAACAGCTCGCTTTCCAGCAGTCCCGTGGGAATGGCGGCGCAGTTCAGCTTGATAAAGTTGCGGTCCTTGCGCCCGCTCATGCTGTGAATCAAGCGGGCGATGCGTTCTTTGCCCGTCCCGGTTTCGCCCGTGATAAGGACGGTGGAATCGGTGCCGGCGACGATGGCAGCACTATCCAGCACACGTTTCAAGGCTGGGCTATTGCCCACGATATCGTCGGACCGGTTCGCGCTCCGGATTTCGTACTCCAAATATCGCTTTTCCTGGGTAAGGCGTTCCTTGAGTTGTGCGATCTCGCGATAGGCGTGCGCATTATGGAGCGCCGCCGCGATCTGGTTGGCTACTTGCTGCAGGTATTCAACCTCCGACGGGCCGAAAGCGTGCTCGATCATGCTACTCGGATTGAGTGCCCCCCAGATCTGATTGCCCGCGACCATGGGGACGCTGCAAACCGACCGAACCCCGCCTTCATACATAGCTCTCGCCAGGGGTTCGTTCATGTCGTGCAAATCGCTTGCGGTCAGGAACGCAACGTTTCGCGTCTGGATCGCCTGCGCCGAGAGTGATTGCTCGAGCGGAACCGTATTTCCGTGGTTAAGGAAGGACTCCCATTCCAGAGCATCTCCATACAGGTGCACATTCTTGCCGTCTTCGTCCAGCAGGGACAGGACGGCGCGGTCGTAGCGCGCGATGCTTCGAACGCTGGAAAGAATCACCGGTAACAGCTTCTCCAACTCCAGGCTGGAACTCAGTTCACGGCTGATGGCAACCAGGCTCTGCTGTTCCTCAATGGCGCGCTGGGCTCTTTCCTTCTCCAGCGCAAGCGCTCCCATCAGCGCCACGAGCGACAAGAATTCGACATCCTCGCTGTCCAGGACCTCGGGAACGTTCTTGCCCAGGCCCAGTGCTCCAAAGCGGCGTGAAGGCGTGCTGATGGGAAGGACGGTGTACGATCGAACACCGTGATTGAGCAACGCGGGCACGAAGCCCGAAAAGCGCTGCTCGTGCTCAGTATCGGGAATGGCGATCGGCTCCTGATGTTTCCACACCCACCCGCTCGCCGCTCCATCCACGGGCAAAACTTCGAACTCTCCATTTTCCTGGTTCTTTTTCCAGTAATGAGTCAGCATGCAATCCCGGCGCGGATCGTGGAGGGAAAGATCCAGCAATTCGCCTCCCGTCAGGGCCAGCACCGCAGGGGCGAGTTCTTTGAATGCATCGGGCAGGCTCTTGGCTCGCGCTGCCAGGTCGGTGATCTCGAGTAGCAGCCGATACCGTTTGCGTTCAGGCGAGGCATCTCCCTCGAGTGCGCTCTGCCTTTCTGACATAGACCACACCTCCTGCACCTGTCGGGTGCAATTATGTCGGCAGCTAGTTTTGAGCAGGAACTGGGGGTCATCGCAGCTTGCCAAGCTGCGGGACTCTATTTCAACATTCCGGTAAGCCGCAGGCGTCGGTTCCTTTACTTAGGAACCAATCTAATCCTCCCCGGTCGGGGAGCCCCCCTCAGGTTCTGCGGCACCGTTCTCCCGGATTGGTGCTTTCCCGGAAAGAATACTCATACTCTGTCCCCGGGTCACACGCAAGTTCTTTCTTGGCGCCATCCAGAAACTTCGAGGTAAGATTCCTCAATAACCAGTACCGGAAGTGCTCCTGGATCATTCGCCCGTAATCAATGATTGCTTCTGAAAGCTGGAGTAGTTGATTAAATTCTTCAATGCTTAACCGCTGTTCCTTCCGCAGGGCCCGTTTGAGATGGCCCAGCACCCGTCGCAAGTGCTCCCGATACATACCCTTGCCCCGAAGCAATCCAAGTTGGCTTTCAGCGGGATCACCGCGATTCATTTCAACCGGTATCCGGTTTTTCTCTTCCGATCCGTTCATTGCAACCCCGCTTGAGTCATTTTCACTGCCGAGTTGGTGGTGCCCGTTCCACTTAAGGCACCAAAATAGATGTTTGAAGTCCCGCCTAAAGCGCTGACGTTATCGATGACGATTCCGCTCGTACCTGTCGGCTGTGCGGCGGTCGTCTGACCATTGCTTGCGCTCACGTAATCCCAGACCACGGGGCCATCCCCCGTGTGGCCGCTCGTGTTCCAACTTGGCGCGGAAGTACCGCTTGTACCGGCAGTAAAAACCTTCTGAATGTTGCCGTTGGTGTCTACCACCTCATTGTTGAGGACATAAGCATACGAGGGCAACCATGGGCCAATCGTGGGCGCAGCGCTCGCAACATTGAAACTCATGAGGCAACCGCCCGCCGTGGCCCCGTTTGTCGCTCCGCAAGAGTTGGACGGTACGGCCACGAAGATCCAATCGTCGGGCGAATTGAAATTTTCGCTGACCGGCGAGCATCCCGCTCCCGCCGCGTTGGCCAGAACGGGTCCGGGAACCGGTGTTTGCATCGCGTCCGCGGAGATGGGGATCTGGTACAGGGTAGGATTTCCGCCGGTATTCCCGCAGGTGTAGAGATTCCCGGTGGGGCCGGGCACACTGCCGGAAGAGAAATAAATGTTGTCGAACATCCCAATGTAAAGCGGCGTGGTGCCGTTGCCCGTCCCCAGGGTTTCTGCGCTACCGGTGCCGCCGCTGGTGATGTTGCCGCTGGAAATATTGAATTGAACGACCGCGCTGGCTCCCGGCGCGCCGGTATTCTCTCCCACGAAGACGTACACCCGCTCGGCGCCGCTGTCGAGGAGGGGCGCGTCCACAATCCCCCCGCCGGCTGCCAGGGTGCCGGAACTCGTAACCGTCCCGGAGGTGCTTACGGAAGAGAGGATGCCAGCGGAGTCGCCGACATAGACTTTAGAAGTAACGCTGTCCCAGACCGGGCCGGTGAGGATTGCCGCGCTCACCGTGACGGGCCAGCCGGTGCCGCCCCCGATAACTTCCGCGGGCGTGCCGTTGAAGACGGGCGTAAACTTGTGCAATTTGCCGCTGTCGTCACCGACGTAGGCTATGTCGTCTTCGTAATCCACAAACGGTGAAGACACGCTGACGTTGACGCCGCCATTCAAAGTTATTGCAGTGTCGGCAGCATTGTTTCCGACTCCTGGCGCAACTGGGCTGGTGGCGCTTGTGCCATTGCCCCCGGTCGTCCCTATGGTAGTCACGTGCAGCTTGGAAGCGCCAGCAACGCTCTCTATGTACGCGATCTTGGTGCCATCGTTTGAAAGGCTCGGCGAAGTCTGAACCTTACCGGTGCCAACAAAATAAGAAAAATACACTGTGGGCGCGGTGCCAGCGCAAATGCCGCTATTAGTCGAATTGACGTAAAGCTGGTTAAAACCTACGATGTTGGCCTGGCCGGGAGTACCGGAAGCGCCGGCGGCATTCACACCGTATGCAGCGAAGTCGGCAGTACAGCTCGGAGTCCCGATTGGGGCGAAAGTGAATTTTGCGGGATACTGCCCTGCGGCGACACCCCCTGCGCCGAGACTCACGCTCCAATCCCGGCTCAACGGTGCTAGCTTTTTCTTCTTTCGGCCCCGCAGGGGTAGTCTCCGTGGGGTCCGCAGGGGGGGTGCTCTCAATTCGCTGACAGGCGCAGCGGTGATCTCCTGAGTCCTGCTTGCCGATGCATCCGCGTTACGTTTCATCCGCTGCATGATGAAGCGTGGATCATTATTGATCCTGACCCATTTCTCGGACGAGCCGTTCTCTATCGCTTCTCGATAAGTGCCGGGGTTGGAGAAAACAACGTGCCGGTGGCTCCAATCCTCCGGGAAGCCGATCTGCTGGGCCTGAGATGGCTGACGAGAGAGCAGAGCGGCGCAGGCAAACACAACAACGGCGATTGACATGTTGGAATAAGGGTTCTGGGAGTTCATGCTGTTCCTTCCACCTCATTGACACAGCGGAAATGGTATGTGCCTGCTGTTTTACTTTACTGGCCAGCGAATTTTCTTTTACGAAAACCGAACAGATGCCTGGGGGGACCGGCCCGCTTGGTGCGACCGGTGGTGTCCGCCTGGATGCCTTCGGAAGGAACTGCACTGCAACCACGCGCTCTTTTCTGTTCCAAAATCCGGAAATTCGAGTGGAAGCTCGCGTTCATTGCGCCATCGGAACCGGTGATAGAATGTCCCCGAGAGGTCGGCGGTTGTGCAACTTAACGGTGGGCAGAGGCTGCGGGCGCTGCGAGAAACCCTCGGATATCGTATGCGGGACGTGGAACTTGCCAGTAATCAGATCGCGCAGAGATTTGAGAGTGAGGAATTCGCAATTCCACCCAGCCGCTTGTCCGACATCGAGACCAAAGGCATAATCCCGAGTATTTTTCGACTCTATTCGTTTGCGGCTATTTATCGGCGGGAGTATCGGGAGTTGCTGTCCTTCTATGGCCTCGAACTTGACGGCATCTCAGCGGACATCGGCTTTGGGCATCCGCAGAAGTCTCATGTGTCCGAAGCTTTGAGCAACGTCAGACAAGTGCGGATACCGACGAGGCTCGATCCAGGATTCTCGCTCCAGAAAACGACGGACTTGAGACGTGCAATCGAGCAATGGGGTACTGTGCCCATGGCTTACCTGGCGCTGTTTGCAGACGACCGATACACATATGGGTATATTGGATCGGAAGATTTCACGATGTATCCCATTCTTCCTCCGGGCAGTTTCGTGCAAGTGGATGAAGCCAAGAACAAGGTAGGGGAAGGAATATGGCGTTCGGAGTTCGAGCGTCCTGTTTATTTTGTGGAAATGCGCGATGGATATACGTGTTGCTGGTGCTCGACCAAGCGTGACTCCATCGTTTTGCAACCGCATCCCCTGTCTCCCGTGCCGGTTCGAGTTGTTAAATACCCGCAGGAGGCCGAGATTCTTGGGCAGGTTGTGGGGGTTGCGATGCGCCTCGGAGATTGGCATTATTCCGACTTTCAAGCAATGCCGAAAGCGCGCTCAGCACCGACCCGAGATGTGCCCGGGCAGCTGGGGAAAGAGGCTTAGGTGAAGATTGCGCCAGCGTAGCCAGGAACTCCCTTTCCGTTAGCTGCTCATTCGAGCAAGACGCTGGCACGTCTTGGAGCAGCATAGCCAAAGGTTTCTTCAAAACCTCCGAGAGCAATTCCCGATGAGACGCACGGATGGCACATTTTGCGGCCTCGTCGCCATACACCTGCGCCAAGCCCCAGTGATTGTAGATCCCATTGCCGTCATGCAATCTGCCCACGTAGGAAAGTCTGCCCAACAACCCAGGGACAGCGCCTAGGGTATTCGCTTCAAAGTCCTCGAGAGCGGATTTCAGTCTCATGGAATTTACGATTTCCGAAAAGTCATCGGAACTTAACTAAATACAGAAAACCCTTCTGCCGCCTGCAATGTATCACGGTGCGAATTCTTTCGCAAAGGAGAACGAACCGTGAAACGATTCATGCTGGCTTTGGCTGCAATCACCCTGTTTCTGACAACCGCGGCGCTTCCAAGTATGGCCGATGGCAATCCCACGCCCCGTGGAAATCCCATTTGCACCCTCCTGGGCTGCACGACATCGCAGTAGCCTGCGGGGCGGCAAAGTTGAAAAGGAGCGATGTCAGAGCTATAGTGCTCTGCAATGCTCCCAATGAATTGGCACGCGGTGCTGTCGCTTTTCCTGTGGATCACGCCGCACGCGCTCCTCGGTGTGCTTGCGGTCATTCTTTGGCGGCGCCGCTTGCACCGGGAATTCCCGGTCTTTTTCGCCTATGTGCTTTACGAAATTGCCGAGTTCATTCTGCTGTTCGCGTTGTATTCCATCCCGGGCGCTGGAAAGCAGTATGGGTATGCTTATTGCGCCACGCTGTTGCTTAGCATCGCTTTGCGCTTCGGGGTGATTGACGAGGTTTCTAAGAATTTGTTTCGTGAATCCCCGTTTCTGAAGGTGGCAGCAAAGCGTTCGCTGCAATGCGTAGGAGGTTTGCTGCTTGTTACGGGTGTTTTGCTCGGCGTCTATGCACCCGGGGACAATAGTGCCAGGTGGTATGCCGGTGTATTAGTCGTCAACCGGGGAGCAGCGATGGTTCAATGTGGCTTGCTCCTCGCCTTGTTGCTCTTTTCCCGCTTCCTGGGTCTGTCTTGGCGTCGCTCCGCATTCGGGATCGCGCTTGGTCTTGGAGTCCTGACCAGCGTTGATCTTGCTACGTTTGCTCTTCGCGCGGAACTCACCAGTGATGTAGAAGCGGATTTTTTGGATTTACTGATAACCGGCACCTACCTCGTTTGTGTTTCGATCTGGATCGGGTACGTGCTGGCGCCCGAAGTTGACCCTGCGTCCCTCACGATTGTTCCCCATGATGAGGTGGAGACTTGGAACAGGGAGTTTCAACAATTTCTCAAGCATTGATCGCCGCTTGGATTCTTGTCGCCGTGGCGTTATTCGCGCTGGGGATCCTGGTGTATGTCGCCATCCGCAGCCGCACGCGCCGGGTTGATTTAGAAAAAGCTGTCCAGGCGTTCCGGTCTCTCGACATTGAGGCCTTCAGAAACCTGGTCGACTCAGCCGAGGAAACGTTTCTTCGCAATAATTTATCGCCCAAGAAGTTCCGCGAGATCAAGCGACAGCGCGCGTGGGCAGCACTCATCTATGCCTGGGAAGCGGGAAGCGCCGCGACGGCGCTCGCCAAGGTTGGTGAAGCCGCGCAACGAAGCTCCGACCCGGAGATCGCAGCGTCGGGCGCTCAGGTTGCTGAAAGTGCTTTTCGGCTTCGATTGCAAACCATCGGGGCTTGCCTCCACCTGCTGACCGAAATCCTATTGCCTGACCTGCAAAGCCAATCGCTTCCGCCCTTGGTAGATCAATACGAGCGAACGGCGGAAACACTCTTTCGACTCGGCAAATTTTCATCCAGCAGGCTGCTGAAAAATTGATCTGACGACCCCGAGAACCAGAAGAACCAAAAGGCGGAAAGCCGTCTGCCCACTGTTGCTGAGCTTTTCCCCGAGATCATCGAGCCGAAACTGGATAAGAGAGACAAACTGCCGTTGTGCAGCGCGGTTGAGGCCTTGGAGCGGTGGGAGCCGTTTGTGAACCAAGTGCTCGCCAATCGTTCCCTAGCAATGCTTGTGCGGCTGTTTCGCTACGGCCGACTGTCATATCATGGCGGGTTCGTGAATGTTGCCACAGGCCGCGGCGTGTTTGCCGATGGTCCCAGTGCGTAATGGGCGGGCAGCGCACCAGAGGCCCGGTTCGCTGGCGGCCGCTTGATCCCACAAGTCTCTATCATTGCGACCGTTTGGTCGCCAGCCGCAGTTCTTTCAACTCGTCGAGGCAAGCTGCGCAATTCCGAATATGCTCAAGGATGGAGTCAGAACAAAGGGTCGCTGATTCCATTGCCAGCGTTGTCAGCGCTGGCTGTCCCGGACAACCGACACGTTCGGGATTGGGATGTTCCTCGTGCACTCGGCGACCGAATGCGGCGATCAAATCGTCAAGCTGTTCCTTGCGGCTCACGATCCGCCCCTCAGTTGATTCTTTGTAGCACGCCTGGTCTCGATTGCGACCAGAATTGCGTTGTCTGCCCTCTTATACGGCCTTCCGTTGGAGGAAAGCTATCTGAATTCGTGAATCCGACAAAAACTCCTTTCACGAACGCGATACTTTCTAGCGTCGCAGTCATATATAAGCAGGAGGAAACCCTCTGAAGTCTTAGTCCAGAGCGTTTGCATTTATGGATGAGGAACACGCCGGCAGGAGGCGCCGCACCTTCCGCTGGCCAAAGGAAGCCCGAGAGTTGGTGAGAATCCACTTGGATGCCCAGCGGGCACAACCGCGTGAGCAGAATTCTGACAACGAAGTGCGAGTGCTAGCCACGAAGTTGGTGGAAGTCTCGCGCAACCCAAGAGACGCTTGCTGGCGTTTTATGCGTCAGTCTGGAATTGCGGGCAGGCGCCCATACCGTCATTGGCCAGAAGGAGCACAACAGAAGATGCTGGACTTGATCGCGGTGCAGCCCCTTCCAGAAGTTGCCATTGCAATGCGACGGTCACCAGGTTCCATCCGGTCCATGTTGTACCGGCTCGGCGCCAGCGCCAGGATGGGACAAGACTGGTTTACCAAATACACACTCGCCGAGGCACTGCGCATTCGGGCCCACGAGGTCCAGCGATGGATCACGCTCGGTTGGTTGAAATGCCGTGTAGTCCAGACCGGCAAGCTGCAGAGAGAGATTATCGATGCAGATGACTTCACTGAGTTTTGCAAACAGCACAGTAAAGAGGTCGTGGGTCGAAGGCTGAATATTGACAGGCTCAACTTTGTCCAAGCCTTTGTGTTTCCGCCAAGCCACGCAGAACTGTTGCCGGTGAGGGAAAGCAAGAAAGAACGGGCAGCCTACGAAGAACAGACGAGGAATTCGCCGGAATTCGATCTCGACGAAGACGAGTACGGCGACGATCTCGCAACGACTGCATGACTAGCACCGTGCGTCATTGCTTGTGGAACTCTGCTGCTGGTTCTTAGCTTGGCCTTCGGATCCCGCACGATGGTTCTTGAGTTCGCTTTTCACTCGGGCTACGTCACGCCAGAAGGCGCTGCGCAAGGCAGGAACGGATGATCCAAGCAGCCGTGCAGCTTCTTTCCAAGTGTAGCCGGCATAGCGCAACGCCAAGATCGTACGACTTCTTTCGCAGAGCCGCCGCACAACTTGTTCAAGCTCCAGGCGGGCGTCAACTTGGCGGCTCCAAGTCCGGTCGACTGCCCGGCTGGAGAGTTCGCCCGCCCCACCGATGGTTTCGAGCCGCTTGAGCTTGGCCGCGTGGCGATAGAGAGCCCTCCGGAACGCAAGCATCAGGAGACCATCTATCTCCCTTGAGAACAGCAAGACACTTTCTCGATCGAGGGATCGCGATACTTGCGCTACGCTGTTCTCCATGAGTTCAGCGGCTTGGCTACAGTCGGCGATAAGAGATTGTGCCCGCCTCCAGGCGCGGCCCCAAATTCCATGCGCAGCGGCTCGAACATCCGGTCGAATCGGTCTTCCCGTCCGGTCGATGTCTCTGTCCCACCAAAGCGGAGCTTCTGAGCTACCCATACTGCACCGCCGTCTTTAACAGTGGGAACCGATGGCAGGATGAGCGAGGGTGCTGTCAGGACCGCAAGTGCGACGATCCTGGGCAAGGCAGGCGATTCGTCTAGGGCTGGACATGGTAACGGCCTCCAAAAGAGTCCACGACGGCTGGTATCGATCGGCTGGTCGTCGCGGTTCTGTGTACCTTCCCCGTAGTTGACCGGAAAGAAGGGATACATCCTGAATCAATGCGTCACGATTGCGGTCATTTTTCTTCTTGCTGGTCGTGATTCCGGCCAAACCGGCATTCAGCACCAACACTGTGCCGGCCTGATCGTGAAGATCTCACCATTCCATCATTCCATCTGCGGATTGAGGCGATCGAAGAGGAGAGGGCACTGCGTAGTCGAGAGCAGAGGAATGGCCTGTTGCCCAGCCAATTCTCTAGGAAGGACGATCACTCTTGAACCGTTGGAGTGCGCTCTGGGCCTCCTGGAGATCCGAGGTGCGTTTCTCGAGTTCCGCACCGTAGATTTTCGCGCACTCATAGAGACGAGCGTTCTGAATTGCCGCGGCGGCTGGAATCGCGACCGATTTGGCCAGCCGCAGATGTTCCTGAGTAAAGCTGCCGGGAACAGGGTGACCCAAGGAAAGCAGCCCCAGCGTCTGGCGGGAGGCAACTAAGGGAACGCAAAGCCAGGAGCGCAATTGGCCGGAGCCCCTGAGAGCGCGCCATTCCCGTTCCTGCTTAGTGTCTGAGACCACGAGACCGCTTTGACTTACCAGGACTCGCTGTATGACCGGGAAGTCGGCGGCGTCGAAAGTCAGTGGGTATTTCACCGCCTGTTTCGTGGCGTCAGGGCGGGGCGCTTCCCGTGCCACAAACAACCGGAAATCAGATTCAAGGAGCAAAATCTGTGCGGACTCGTAGGGGACCAGTTCCAGGAGAGACTGAAGCAAAGTGTCCAGAACGTTATCCATTCGGAGGTCTTGAGTCAGCGCCAATGTGGCCTTGCGCATCGCGTCTGCTTCAGCCCAAGCGGATTCGGCCAGCGCCAAGTTTCTGGTGACTTCCTCTTCCGCGTGTTGCTGTGTGGTAATGTCCAGCGCGGTTCCAACAAGCCGACGGATTCTGCCTTTGCCATCCCGTACGGGAAATCCGCGCACCCATACCCAGCGCGAGTCTCCGCTGGGCAACACGATTCTGAACCGTTCGTCAAAATCTCCGGTCCGAGTCGCCTCGTCAAGCTTGAGGAGCACCTGGGCGCGATCCTCGGGATGGATTTGCTCTTCGTAGGAAAGCGCGTTCGCCTGGAGTGTTTCGCGAGGACGTCCTGTGATGCTCTCGTAGGCCGGATTGACATAGAGGGTCTTCTTGGTTTCCGCATCGATCATCCAGAAGATTTCCTGGATGTTGTCGGCCATCTGCCGGAACCGCTCCTCACTCTCCAAAAGAGAAGTTTCAGTAGTGTCGAGGGCGCTGGCTGTCTGCCTCTGCTGTTCGCGTAGCACCAACAAAGATCTGGAAAAGAAGAAGAGCACGGCGCAGAACGTGGCCAGGGCAATCCCCAGCAACATTGATGAGAGATCAATGGTGTGGAGTCTTGTCGCAAGGAGCGTTACGACCAGGATGACGAGAGCGAGGCAAAAAAGGGTCGCACTGATCCGCCAACCAAACTTAGAGGTGTGGCTGCGAGAGGATTCATGCCGGAGTCGGTCAACTCGCTCCATAGTACGGTCGCGGCGAAAAGTTTTGACATGGCGGGAAGGGTAGGCCCGCAACGCGAAGCACCACTGAACTGAGAATTGGCGCTGCCGCAGTTTCCGGCCCGATAGTATCCGCTTGCCAGTAGTGCGTCAAGCAAACCTCGTATTGCCTTTTCTTTCAAAGGATTCACGAAGATCAGAAAGATGAACGGACCCTCAGGGAGGAAGCTATGAAACTCCGTCGGAACGAATACTGCCCGATCCACAGATCCGTATCCTGCTGCGGCCGCGAGCAATCTCGGAAGGAACGTCGACTGCGGCTGGGTGTTCAGCGCATCGAGGATCCGCACCACTCTAAGGAATATCGGGAACTCAGGTCGTCCGCAGAGATGCGCGCCTGGCTGGTGTAAGCCCGGCTTACTGCTTCACTAACGTGGCCACCGAAATGTGCGGCCAGTGGATGATCGCAGCGCCCGGTTTCGGCGGAAAGTCGAGAATCACTCTCTGCACGTATTGCAGTTGCAGGAACGGATCCCCACTCGTAGGTTGCACCGTCTCAATCCAGAAGATGGCGTCCATCTGCAGTGCATTGGCATTCGTCACCACAAGAGGAATGTTGAGAATGCCAGTAGATCCCTGCGCCGCCGCCGTGGAGATCACGATCACCACCGTATTCGTGATGTTCTGCCCTTGGATGGCCGCTCGAAGCACCTCCGTCGGATCCTTGACCACAGCGTTCAAACTCACACCAGGCGGCAGGCAACACGCTGTGAGACTTTGATTCGTGAACTGCGCCAGGTAGGCGGCGTTCGTGATCGGGTTTTTCGCCGCATCGTTCAGCCCCGGAATCACCGCATCGGTAAAGGGAACGGAAAAAATCGGGGCGATCGTCGGCCCTTTCGCCACGGTCGTGATGAGCGTGCTTTGAGCCAGCAGCGAATCGCCGTGCGGAATCGTCCCCTGCCTCACCACCGTCGCCTGCGGCACAGCCGGATCCGTAGTCGGCGGAATGTGAATCCAGAGCCCCGGTTCAATGTGAAGCGCCCCATGCGTCACACAATCGGCGACTTGCTGCAGGTAGGTGACGCCGTGCAGAAAGACGTCTTTCTGTTCGGACCCGCGGTTCGGAATATCTCCGCCGATCAGTGTGAATGCGAGATTCTCCAGCGTGCCATTGATCTCCAGGAAGAATGGTTGGTTGTTTTGAAAATCCGGTCGCGCAATCAGGTTGAATCCCGTGCCCGCCCAGGTTCCCGGAAACTCAGTGAGGGGCCCGAGTCGAGTGTGTTCAAGGTTGAAGGTTGTAGCAGCTCGAGAGATAGGCCGAGTCGTTCCCATGACGTTATTCTCCTTTTGTGTGATCTTGAATAGAGCTGAACCGTTGGCCGAGTTTCGGGGAAGCTGCACCTAATACACGTACTCTTACCCACTAGAACGAGAACCGATCTTTTTTCCCTTCACTTAGCAGAAATCAGTGTCCGTTGACAATCGCAGTGCAGAAGGCTAGGGTGCTAATTGAGCGAGTAGTCTTCCCGCTCTTTCAGGTCTCCTGAACTAAGTCAGCCCATCTGAAGTTCTCCCTCTTAGATTACCTAACCAATCGATGGAGGTTGATCATGTTTGCTCGCAATGTCTCTCTACGCCTGAAACCAAACACTCTAACCGAGTTCACGCGGATTTTCGAAAAAGAAGTCATTCCCATGCTGCGGAAGCAGAGGGGGTTCCGGGATGAAATCGCATTTGCTGTCCCGGGAGGGCTGGATGTGGTCGCAATCAGTCTCTGGGATACCAAGGAGTACGCGGAAGCCTACAAGACTGCAGGCTACCCCGAAGTGCTCAAGATCCTGAATAAAGTATTAGACGGCACTCCCAAGGTGCAAGTCTCGGATGTGATTAGCTCGACTATTCACAAACCCGCCGCCGTGGCCGCCTGAGACGGTGCCTCGTCAATCGCCCGGGGTGGCTACCTGCGCCACCCTTTTTTGGTCGCAAGATACGTTCACTCGGGAGAGCCGATGACGCCAAAAGTTCAAGTCGGCACTATTCTGATCGAGGAGCGGCCCCCTTGTTCGTCAGATGCTTCCGTCAGAACAATCTTCCTTCCCGAACGTTCACAGCGATGCCGGGCGAGGTATTCACAACAGACATTGCTTTGGTGCCATTGGCGTAGCACTCAGTCGGGGAATATATGACGCTATTCGTCCTACGGCTACGAAATGGTAACTGCGTTGTGGTTGCTGCGGGAGACGACGCAGCGGCACGGCAGCGAGCAAGGGATTTGAGGGCGGATGTGGAGATTGCCACTGTGAGAAAACTGGAGTCATTCGCCGCTCAGTTCTCGTTGGCCGACGACGGTGAATTGAAGAGCATTCTCCTCGATGAACAGACGCTCGCTGATTTGCGCGCTCACGAGTATCCAATCCTGAACTCCGCACGCACTCAATCGTATGCCGATTTCAATTCGTCTGAGACCGACAGCAAGGCTGAACATGTCCTCTACGATGCTCTCGCACAAAAGCATATCGACGCATGGGATGACCGCGACAAGTGCCTGGTTTCTTACGCCGTCCAGCAGGAGCGTGACAGGCTAGCGAAGTAAGAGGTTTTCTTGATCACGAAGACCCATCGTTGCGGCTAGACTGCAACCCTCCGCTTTCGCGATTCAGCTGCCTTCCGGCGAACCGGGCAAGGAAGGGGCGTTTATATTTGCATTTCTACGCTTAAAGAAAACTCGTGCGTTCAACCCAATGCCCTGCAATAAGGAGCGATCATGCGTTCTGTTCGTATACACAAGGCTTTGGTCGATATCCCGAATCGCTTCGTGTTGTGCCGGCTCGTCTCAGTGGCAACACGGAAATACCATGACCCTGATAAGCGGGTTCAAGACGTCATCAATGATGTAATTGGGGGGTTCGCCGATGCAGAATTCGCGACGCAGCAATTGAGAATTCTTGCGGACCTTGAGACGAAACTCCCCGCCGCATAGTTGTATCGGCGAAAATCAGGGGGGCCCTTTTTAGGTTTCAACCTTTCAACCGGCGTTTAAAGCGTAGCTCTCGGGCGGAGGCTTCAGTCATTGTCAAAGCACCGTTTGCTCCATGCGGCAGGGAAGGCGCTGAAAGGGATTCCACTTGGCTCTTGATGACGTTAAGAAACTCATTGATGCCGGAAAGGGGCATCTCGCCTACAACGAGGTGAATGACCTGATTCCCAATGATGTCCGTTCCCTGGAGGACCTGGACGACGTGCTTGCCACCATCGGCACGCTGGGCATGGACGTGCTTGAACGCCAGCCCAAGCTACCTTCCTCGGTCCTGCAAAGAAAATTTGAGGAGGAAGTGGAGTCCGGGGGAGACATCGGACTCGTTACGCCCCCAGGCGCTCTTGAAAAGACCAACGATCCGGTGCGCATCTACCTGCGCGAGATGGGCGTAGTCCCTCTACTCACCCGCGAAGGGGAAGTGGACATTGCCAAGCGCATCGAGCGCGGACAGCTGCGCGTGCTGAAGGCACTTTCACGCTCGCCTATTGTGATCCGTCAGATTTTGGCCATCGCCGAGGATTTGAAGCGTGGCGTCCGCTCGATTAAGGAAATTGTCGTCTTCGATGCGGAAGAGATGACCGAGGAGATCCTGCAGAACCGCGTCAAGGACACTACGCGCCGCATCGACGAGCTGCAAAAGCATTACAAGAGAGCCAGTCACTTGGCCGGACGGCTATCGACCATTCCGGCTGAAAAGAACGCACGCGAATACAGCCGCTGTCGATGCAGGCTGGGCCGCGAGATCGTTCAGATTTCGCTCATCATCCGCAACCTCGGTTTTACCAACTTCGAGCGCGAACGCCTGATCGATCGGGTGAATAAAACCGTGGACATCATGCGCTCGCTCGACCGGCAGGTCAGCAACCTGGAAAGGAAGATTGAGAGCACGCGCAGCGAAGAAATCAAGAGAGATTACCGCAAGACCCAGCGGCGGCATCGCGCCGACCTGGAAAGGTTGGAGTGCGATGCCGGAGTGGCCTTTAAGGAGCTGCACCGCACCCAGCGCGAAATGATCCAAGGTGAGATGGACAGGGAGCAGGCCAAGCATGAGCTCATCAAGGCCAACCTGCGCCTCGTGGTTTCCATCGCCAAAAAGTATGACAATCGCGGGCTGCAGTTCCTGGACCTGATCCAGGAGGGCAACGTCGGCCTGATGAAGGGAGTGGACAAGTTCGACTACCGCCGCGGCTACAAGTTTTCCACCTACGCCACGTGGTGGATTCGCCAGGCAATCACCCGAGCCATTGCCGACCAGGCGCGCACCATCCGCCTCCCGGTGCACATGATCGAGATCGTCAACAAGCTGATTCGCATCTCGCGGCGACTGGTCCAAGCGTTGGGCCGCGAACCCACGTCGGCAGAGATTGGCAAGCAAATGGACATTCCGGCGGCCAAAGTGCGCAAGGTGCTCAAGATCATGCAGGCACCGATCTCGCTGGAGACGCCGATCGGCGCGGAGGGGGATTCCCACCTCGGCGACTTCATCGCCGACCGCGCCTCGGTCTCGCCGGCCGAGGCCGTCATCAACGTGAGCCTGAAGGAGCAGACCGCGCACGTGCTGCATACCCTGACTCCGCGCGAGGAGAAGATCATGAAGATGCGCTTTGGTCTGGAGGATGGCTCGGAGCACACGCTGGAAGAGGTTGGCCTAGAGTTCGCTGTCACCCGCGAGCGCATTCGCCAGATCGAAGCCAAAGCCCTGCGCAAACTGCGCCAGCCCTCCCGATCCCGCAAGCTCAAGTCATTTCTAGAAGACGGGCACGAATGACGCCGGAAGCCACCACAACCCTCATCGCAAGAAGGCGCGCTTCTCTGCGCGCCTTTTCCCCTCAAATCCCACGCAGAATCCGTGACCCACACCTCATGCAAGATCCGTGATCCGACCACGCAGGATTCGAAGCCTGACCGCTTTCCCCGAACGATCCAATCAATTTTCAAGACAGCGCGGATCTGAAAAGCTACTTGGTCCTACGCGACCTGCCGGATCTCGGACATTGGAAGTGGAGTACCATGGTGCCCAGGAAGCTGGCTTCATCCTAAAGTAGCGAATAAAGAGACAGGAACCGGTTAATCTTTCGTAGTCCGCACCGGGCTTCTGGCGCATTCGTTGGAAGGGGGAGCCATGCGTGATCCAGTCGAGTTCCACGGAATACTTTTCCTCGCCCTGATTCTTGTATTCCTGCGCCTTGGGCCGGCACTCGCGCAAAAGAACCAAGAGCCAAACCCTCCCAAATACGATGCCCACACCGAGACAAAAATGAAAGGAACCGTGGAGGAAGTGAGACTGCCTCCAAAAGGCAGTGAGAAAGAGGTTGCCCACTTGCTGGTGAAAACCGGGGCTGACACGGTCGACGTGTATCTCTGCCCCAAGTCCTTTCTCGATGACATGGGCGTGAGTTTCAGCAAAGGGGACGAAATCGCCCTCACCGGCTCAAAAGTCAAGCAGGGCGAAGCCGACCTCATCCTTGCCCGCGAAGTTGTAAAGGGCACCGACACCCTCGTCCTCCGCGACGAAAAAGGCAATCCCATCTGGAGTTGGCACCGCTGACCGCTGTCTCTAGAGAATCGCGGGCGGCGGGATGCTCGCATAGCAGAATCATGGTCGATGTTCGGGCCGAATCGACGGTTGGTGGAACGATCTTCCACCGGGAAATGATTCAGCGTGAGATTTCCAGAGTCTTGGTCCTCAACCTCTCTGGCAAAGCAAGCGGTGATCCTTCACTGGCTAGGACAACTTTGACCTTGACGGCTGCCGGTTGCGTAGTGTCAGTTTTCAATGACAACAGTAGTCATTTCTGCATCATTGAAAGTAAACGTCACCATAGGCCCCTGCTGCACATTTAGCACCAAGGGAGGACGAAAGCAGGCGATAGAGACGCCATCTTTGTGCCGTACGCTCGGATACACGATCCCCGCTGAGCCACTGGTCAACAGTTTTAGTCCAAGTGTTTGGGAGGCGGTGTAGCTGTTCGGGTCTAAGCAGTCCACAAAATCTGGATCTCCCCGAATGTCATGGAATTCATGTCTGAAATCGGCGAGATAGTCTATATATGGAGAGACTTCTTCAGCTTTCCATCCGACTTCTTTCAACTCGGCGGCTCTATGAAAGGCCACTTCCGTTTGTGCAGTTTGCATTTCGAAAGACGCATACCAAGCTCCTCGTCCCGCGCCATTGAACCGTCCTCCAAACGGATGCGCGTGAGTGAAGGATGCGTTAACTATATGCGCGAGGCGGAAGCCGGAAACCAGCTCAATAGCGCTTACGCCAGGCAGCCTGCCACTCTCGCCAAGCAATCTATCGTTCGTGGCGCCCTCCAGCTCCGTGAGGTCGCTGAGCAGATCGTCGTCGTCTTGTGCGAGAAGATTGAGGATTGGCCTACCACGATCACTGTAGCGATACGGAATAAGGCGATGAGCCCTGTCCCGTTCCACCTTGATCTGCTTCGGAGATTTCATTTGCCGCCACGGCGTACGTCCAAGAGTTGGCGAACTCTCAGAAAAGCAGGTATGCCGCCCTTCTTTACGTAATTAAGGGGCGAGTCTCCCCCAAACATTGGGTTCGTGTTTGGCAGCGCGATCCAAGCATCTGCGAGCTTCTGGCCGTAAAGAATGTTCAGTGCCTTGTATATTCCGATCAAAAGCGAAATTCGGGTGAGCTGATCTTCATCCAGTGTTTTAGGAGCTCGATTCTTCAGTGCGTAGAAACTGCCACTGGATATGCCACCAAGCAAAACTCGGGTGTCGTCATCCCGTAATTTCCAATGCGTCGCGATCCGAAGAAGGCCTTTGATGGCAGCCGGGCTGAGTCGGGTTCGGTTCTCCTTCCTCGACAGATCGACGGCTGTATCCCACGAGAAACCAACCACGGCTTGTTGCATCGTAGCCATAAGAGTGTCTCCATTTATGACTAAATATTACTCCAAATTTGATGAAACGACAAGCTATTTTCGACTTGTCAATATAAAATGTTTGTTGTCAATGGCTTACGAAAGAGATGAACCCGGCAGCCTGATTGCCGTGACCGGTCGCTTCGCAGATAGTCAGCAAACCAACACGCTGGAGGGCCAATCGTAACGATGAGCTCGCGGGCTTACTTGCCGATCTTCTACGTAGCTATGGAAGGCAAAGCAACCCGAGGTGAAGGAAAAAGATGAGTGCATCCATTCCTCCGAATGAACAAGAGAGACTTGAAGCCCTCCGTAGCTACGGCATTCTCGACACCGATGGTGAAGAGGAATTCGACGCTATTACTCGCTTAGCCGCTTACCCGTTGCAGTATGTCGAACTCCGCAAGATCGTGCAACTTGCCCAAACCTTGCTAGGGATCGGCACACGAAGAGCCGAGAAGCGCAGGGTCTCCGCGGCCGTTGTTGTGTTTCATTTGTTCCGCCTGGCCGCCTTCCATTTCGCCCAACGTGCACGCTGGGCAGCAGCGATTCGTTTGCGGGCAGCCGCTGACATGGTCCGTTTCTTGGCTATCGTCTGAACGCGTCGGAGCCTTGGGTTGAGACTCCCGAGACTGCCCAGAATCTTCAAAGCCTCGTCTAACCGCCCCACTTCTCTCCGCGCCCGCTCTCTTTCCTTCTTCAACTGCCGGACTGCTGTAGTCAGGTTTAGCATGATCCCCCTCGGGCAGGAATTGTACCAGCGCGTCAGAAGTTAAGACATTCTTCGACCCAATTTTCCCCACTCGCCCACAGCAGATTTCAACACCGGATCCCACCGGAGGACTCCTATGAGACTTCGTCGCAATGAATACTGCCCCATCCACAGATCGCTCCGCTGCTGCGGTCGCGAACCAACGCATTATGCGCGCAGGTTACAGCCTGGTGTTCGACGCATCGAAGATCCGCATCACCCGAGGGGATATCGGGAACTCAGGTCTCCCGCGGAAATGCGGAAACTTCTGAAGCGGAAAGTTGCGGAACAGAACAGAATATGCGCAATCTGCCATCGTGAGTTCACGGACTACAACGACATCGTGCCAGACCACGAAGATCCCAAAGGGATGGGAGGAGCGTGGAGAGATGACCATCCGGACAACATCCGGACAGTCCATTGGTGGTGCAACTCGGAAAAAGGGTCAACCAGAGTTGATGACTAACGGCCGATCAGTCGGCTACCTCGAGAGAACTAGAACGTCGGATTGTCACTGCAGATTTGGTTGATAAACACTATCCGACTTCCCGGTACGAATCTCGTCGGCGCCGAGGTTTGTGTAGCGGTCAGGTGCCAGAGGCGTTCCGAATACACTTCAGGCGCACCCCGCACCTTTGTTATTGAGTCCCCTCCCAACGTTGTAGGGGCTACCAGCGATCTTGCACCAGGGGACGAATTTTTTCGTTATAAATGCTGCGCACCCCTGTCATTACCTCTTCGCTGAGGGGCGGCAGGTCCGAAGCCTGGCAGTTGTCCGCAACCTGCTCCGCCCGCTTGCCGCCAGGAATGGAGCAGGTGACTGCGTCGAACATAAGGATCCAGCGCAGGGCGAACTGAGTCATGGAGACGCCGGCTGGCACCAGCGCTCGCATCTCTTCGACTGCGTCAAGGCCGACGTTGTAATCTACGCCGGAGAATGTCTCTCCCATATCAAAGGCTTGCCCTTGGCGATTGAAATTCCGGTGGTCGTCTGCCGCGAAGGTGGAATCGCGGCGGAATTTACCCGTCAGCAGACCGCTGGCAAGGGGCACGCGGGCGAGAATGCCTATGCGCTTCTGTTTGGCGCGCGCGAAGAACTGGTCCGCTGGTCGCTGCCGGAAACAGTTGAAAATGATTTGCACCGTCTGGACGTTGGGGAACTCGACTGCCTTGAACGCCTCTTCGATCTTCTCGACGCTCACACCGTAAAAGCGAATCTTGCCCGCCCGCACGAGGTCGTCGAGTATGCCAAAGATTTCCGGCCGGCCATACAGCACGCTCGGCGGGCAATGAAGTTGCAGCAGGTCGAGGCTGTCGGTCGAGAGATTCCGTAAACTGTCTTCGACCCACATCGTCAGATTCTGGCGGTTGTATCCTTCCACGGTCTGGCGCGGCAGACGGCGGCCAGCCTTCGTAGCAACCACGATCTCATTCTTTCGGCTCTTCCTAAGTTGAGCAATCAGACGTTCGCTGCGACCATCGCCATACACGTCGGCGGTATCAATAAAATTCACTCCGCAGTCGACGGCCTGGTGCAGCGCCGTGAGAGATTCGTCGTCGGAAACTCTGCCCCACGCGCCGCCAATGGCCCACGCGCCAAAGCTGATGTCCGACACCTTCCAAGCGGTGCGTCCGAGTTGACGGTAATGCATCGTTTCCTCTTTTCTACCGTGGAACAGATCGGGTTCCGCTATCGATTCGGCAGTGCGGCACGGAGGCCCGCCTCCTAACTGGCTTCTTCAGGAACGTCGAACGTAACCAGCTCAGCTTTGAAACCGTGGGTCCTGATCGCACCGTATCCAATGCCAAGAATCATCCAGATTACGCCGACAACCTTCGCTGGCCAGCTTAGACTCAACCAGAGCAGCAAACAGACAAGGAACCCGAGAACCGGCGTAACCAGGTTCGTCCACAGCTTCCGCTCCTCCCGCCAGTAATATCGAGTGAAGGCCGCTGCGTTGACCCCCATGAACGCAAGCAGGGCACCGAAGTTGAGCAATTCCGCCGATCGTTCGAAGCTAAGAATGGAGGCGCCGCCCAGTGCAACTGCCCCGAGAAACAGAACATTGTTCCGTGGAATTTGCCGCTTCGGCTCAATGGAGGCAAAAAACCTCTTGGGAATGGCATTGCCCCTTCCCATGCCGTAAAGTAGACGGGCAGCACCGAGTTGCGAGGCCATGCCGGATCCGATCGTAGCCACGAGGAGCGTCAGATTAACTAACGCAAATAACCAGGCGCCCCCCGCCCGGCCGGCAATGTAAACATAGGCGGTGTCCACATCTGGGAATTTGAAACCAGGCCAGACAAGCTGCGCTGCATAAACTTCGACCGACGCCACGATACCGATAATCACGCATACCAGCACCGTCGCAACCAGTATGTTGCGTTTGGGATTCTCGGCCTCTTCCGATAACGTCGAAATGCCGTCGAAGCCTATATAAGTGAGAACCGCGAGAGACGTACCGCCAAGTACCGCCCGCACAGAAAAAGTTTGAGGGTCATAGAACGGACGTGTAAAGAAGGCAACTCCGTCATGTGGAATGTTTAGAACGTACCGTGCTGCCGCAGCGAAAAAAATCATGATTACGAGGCCCATTACCGCCGCCAGCGCCGCATTGATCCGGGCAGAGGTACGAATGGCAAACAGGTTCAAGCCGGTTAGGAGCGCAGCAAAGCCGATCGCCCATACACCGTAAGGAATCTCTGGCATAAAGTTCATCGCAAACTTGCTGCAGAGAATGGTGCAGAGAATGGGGTTCATCATGTAATCCATGGCCATACTCCAGCCGGTGATGTAGCCTAATGCGGGGTGAATTTCGCGGCCTACATAAGTGAATGCTGAACCGGCACTAGGGTAGGCGCGGGCCATCCGTCCATAGCTGATCGCGGTAAACAACATGGCGATCATGGCAATCAACACTGTCGTGACCGCATGTCCATGAGCACGCTGTGTCATCACTCCGTAAACGGGCATGGGCGCGGTGGGCTGTATTACGATCACCCCGTACAGAATCAGGTCCCACAGCCCGAGGGTTCTTCTCAATGTCGTGGGCCCGCTCGGTTTTGCTGACATCACTTGTCCTTCCGCGTCTCACCAAGTTATGTGGCAACGGCATCGCCGATCCATTATTAGTGCGGCGGCACGCTTGCCGGTAAAGCGTAAAACAGGTGTGGACAGCTCGTCTTTGTGCTTCTTTACATTGGTAGTGTAACGTTTTACTATCTTCACAGCTACTATACTTTCCGGTTTCAGTTGTCAAGGGGACGTTGCCGGCTTGGTCGAGGTATTGCGAAAGCAGAGCGCAGATGGGCTGGGGGAGAGATAGGAAAAATGCTGACGAACCAGAAGAGAGAAAGACCAAAAGCCACGCTCAGAGACGTTGCGAAAGAGAGCGGTGTTTCCGTGACAACTGCATCGGTGGTGATCAGCGACGGCCCGGCAGCGTCTCGTTTCCCGTTGTCGACGCGCGAGCGCATCTGGAACGTGGCCAGGCAGCTGGGATATCGTCCAAATTTCTTCGCCCGCTCATTGCGGCAGAGCCGCAGCGAAACATTGGGGGTTTTACTTTTCGACATCACTGATCCTTACTGCACGCAGATCCTTCGCGGTATAGAGAGCCGACTTCGATCGTCGGGATACTTCTCCGTCATCACAGATCTGCAAAACAACGGCACACAATTCCACCGATGCATCGAGATGCTTATCGAGCGCCAAGTAGAGGGCATTATCGCAGTTGCCAACCCGGTGTACCTGTCTCCAGACTTGTTCGCTGAATTCGTCCACCGACAGATTCCTGCCGTGGTGATCGGCCGCGACTTGCACGGGAATCCGGTCAGTTCGATTGCCGTTGATAACGAAACCGGAGCCCGACAAGCGCTGCAGTACCTTTACCAACTTGGTCACACCAGAATTGCGTTCATCAAAGGTCCGAAGGCGCTCGCGGATACTGAACGGCGGTGGCGTGGAATCAAGAGTTTTGCGAATGAGGTTGGCCTGAAGCTCGACCCTGACCTCATTGCCAATCTCAAGGGCCACAATTCAACCCATGCTGAGGCGTACCGCCTGGCCGAGGAACTGATCGAGCGCGATTCCGGATTTACCGCCCTGGTCGCATTCGACGATCTTACTGCCTGCGCTGCAATTCGTGCATTGACTAAAGCTGGGCGAGAAGTTCCAAAAGATTGTTCCGTAATAGGCTTTGATGATATACCCAGCGGCGGCTTTTATAATCCGCCTCTGACCACGGTTCAACAACAGTTGGAAGTGCAGGGCTTTTTGGGTGCGGAGGTCATCGAAGAACTCATTCAGGCAAAGGTCGAATCGAGGGTCGTTCAGCCCCGGCATCATACGGTGGAGCCCAGGCTCATTGTCCGAGACTCAACCTGTGCCGCTCGGCGTCCTTAGGCAGCCGCGCGGTTTATCGCCGGGTGTTTGATGCCGAGGTTGGTGTAACGATGTACCGAACTCGCCTGATGTACCGCTGAACTAGGTCGCGTTGTCTGCATAATCCAGGAGGGGCCACCAGTCATGTGACCCGGGATGTGCTCGTATGAACTTGCAAAATCAACGCTGATCAACTCGCAACGCAACCGCTACTGCGAGGTCGTGGTCGTGGGTCAGTTTGAAACTGATCCAGGTACCGCCAAGGCTTTCCCGCAAGAAACTTTCCCTTGACATTTGCGTAAATCAGGTCTAGGTTTCCTGCCATGCCGGTAAATCGTTACACCAAGGTATTTCTGGCCGGTAAATCGTTGTACCAATGGAGGGCGTCGTGATCGAGGAAAGGTCGATTTGCAGCCTCAGTTCCTTGCCGCCGCAGAGACCGAAGGCTAGTCCTCTGTCTGCTGCCGCGATCATAACCAGGAAATCGGTGGGGCAATCTACAGTCTGGCTGGCTGTTATCGCCGTAGCAATTCTTTTGGTGATCGTGCTGATGGATGGTCGTTGCGTCGCCGGCGTGACCGCAACTATCTCCGGGACGGTCAAGGATTCTAGTGGCGCG
Organism: Terriglobales bacterium; assembly: GCA_050012595.1. Lineage (GTDB taxonomy): Bacteria > Acidobacteriota > Terriglobia > Terriglobales > Acidobacteriaceae > Acidiflorens. The sequence goes on along the minus strand of JBEKGW010000028.1, from coordinate 12,337 downwards.
GCCGTAGTGGGGGCGAAGGTCTCCGCCACCAATGTTGAAACAGGCATAGCTCAAACGCAGCTAACCAACGCGCAAGGTTTCTATTTCTTCCTTTCATTGCCGCTGGGCCATTATAAGGTCGATGTGCAACAAGCTGGATTCAAAACATATCAGCAGACTGGACTGGTTCTCGACGTGGACTCAGCACTGGTAGTCGATGTCGTGCTGCTGGTGGGGCAGGTCAAGGAGACTGTAAATGTCTCGAGCGCGGCGGCACACGTGGAAACCTCCAGCTCCCAAATGGGTGAAGTCATTGCCACCCAGCAGATGACCGACGTGCCGTTGGTCACACGAAGCTACACCGACCTGTTGGCGTTACAAGCGGGAGTGTCAGCGTCCTCCTCGGGATTGACAGGTAGTGGTGCTGGCGGCGCGGGAGGTAACTTTATCGCAGCGGTTTGGGCTCTTCCGTTGGTCTCAGGATCGCTCAATGCAGGTAATCTTTCCATTAATGGCATGCGCGAAGCCAACAATGGGTTCCTTCTCAATGGTGCTACCGTGCAGGAGTTCGGCTTTGGTGGCACCTCGGTGGTTCCCAATCTGGATTCGATCGCAGAATTTCGTATTCTGACTAATAACGTCGATGCCGAATACGGTAACTACAGCGGTGGGCAAATCAACGTCATCACCAAGGCGGGGACCAACGGGTTCCATGGAAACCTGTTTGAATTCCTGCGCAACACGGACCTGGATGCCGCCAGTTACTACGATCAAGGAGTGCGAGGAACGTATCACCAGAATCAATTTGGTGGCACATTTGGCGGGCCGATTAAGCGTGAGAAGGTTTTCTTCTTCGGTGATTATCAGCGCAACCGTGTAATCCAGGGGCTGAGCTCGGGGTCGCTCCCGCTACCCACTGGGGATGAGCGCGGTGGTAATTTCTCCGCGCTCGCCAGTCAGATGACTGGGAGTGTTGGTGGATCGGCATGGGCACAGCAGCTCCAGACCGAACTAGGCTATCCGGTTGCTTCGAGTGAGCCATACTACGCGGCTGGATGTACCAGTACAGCCCAGTGCGTATTCCCGAACGCGCAGATTCCAACCACTGCCTTCGCAACACCCGCGAATAACTTGTTGGGTTACATTCCCACATTGGCGCCCGGTCAGACCACGTTCTCCACCTCGGCCTACAAACAGAATCTCACCGACGACAAGGGAAGCGGCCGGATCGATGCGAATACGCATGCTGGGACACTTTCGGGGTACTACTTCATAGACAACTACACGTTGGACAGTCCCTATTCGGCGGCGACCCAGGTACCCGGATTCGCCACATTGGGCGTAGGCCGGGTTCAAGTACTCAATCTGGGTGATACCAAAACCCTTGGAACCACCGCCGTCAACGAAGCTCGGATCGAGTATGTGCGCATGAGAGATTCCTTCAACAATTCTCAAGGCGGGGCAGGAGTCGCATTGAGTTCGCTCGGCTTCGTGACCGGCGCCAATACTCTCGGCATTGCCCTGGGGGCTCCCGACTCGCAAGGCGTTCCCCCAGTCCAGTTCAATGCCTACTCCATAGGAGTTCCGCAGACTACTGTTCAGGGATTGATAGAGAACACCTTCCAGATCCTGGACAACTTCGGCAAGGTAATCGGAACTCACACGTTGAAAGTTGGAGGGTCGGCTCATCTCACTCAGCAGAATGAAAACATTCGCAACGTACCCAATGGGAGTTTCCAGTTCTTCGGTACGGAAACCGGCATAGATTTCGCCGATTTTCTGCTCGGGGCCCCGACGTTTTACGTCCAGGGGCAGGCGCCGCCGGCCTATGGCCGCAACCATTATGCCGGGTTCTATGGGCAGGACAGTTGGCGCGCTCGTTCCAACCTGACGATTAACTATGGTTTGCGGTGGGAGTTCAGTTCGCCCTGGTCCGAAAAGCACAACCAGATAGAGACGCTTGTCCCAGGCGAGCAGTCCAAGGTGTTTCCCGGAGCACCCGCGGGCTGGGTTTTCCCAGGGGATCCGGGAATTCCATCTACCCTGGCGCCCACCCGCTACGACAAGTTCTCACCTCGTATTGGAATTGCTTATTCGCCCAACTTTAACAACGGGCTACTACGCAAACTGGCCGGCGGAACCGGCCAGACCAGCATCCGTGCGGGATGGGGGATGTTTTACACCTCGTTCGAGGGCGCGACAAACTTTAACGAGATTGGCGATGCGCCCTTTGGCTATTATTATGTGAGTCCTGCCCCGCCGCAATTTACCACGCCTTTTGTGGACCGGGCTACCGGCAATGTCGAGGGCCAGAGATTCCCGGTTACCGTTCCTCCGAATAACGTCTCAGCCTCGAATCCAGACAACTCGGTGAACTGGTCTCTGTTCCTGCCCATCTCCAGTTCGCCAGGTTTTTACAATAAGAACCAAGTGCCCTATGCAGAGGACTACGAGCTTTCAATCCAGCGCCAGTTCTCGAGGATGGCACTCCTGACTATGAGCTATGTGGGGACGCAGGCACACAAACTGTTGTCGACCATGGAGGCCAATCCTGGCAACCAGGCTCTCTGCCTGAGCCTCAGCCAGCCGAGTGAGGTTGCGCCTGGCACGCAGCCTTGCGGTCCCGGGCTGGAAAACAATGTGTTTACCACCGCCGCGGGTCAAGTCATCAATGGTACCCGGGCGCCTTTCGGCAACAATTTCGGCAGTGACGGATACTTCATTACCATCGGGCAATCCAGCTACAATTCGCTGCAAGTCAACCTGCGCACTATCAGCGGACCGCTGCAAGTGGTGACTGCGTACACGTACAGCAAGTGTATGGACAACGCGTCCGGATACGGAGAGCAGGTCAATCCGTTTATTCCCAAGCAGAGCATGGGCCTGTGCGCGTTTGATATGACGCACAATCTGGTCATCAACTACACCTACAACCTTCCCTTTGATCATTTGGGCGGACCGAAGCAACTGACGCACGGGTGGCAATTGAGCGGCATCACGCGTTTCGCCAGCGGTGAACCGGTAACGATCTATGAAATGGACGATAGGTCCCTGATCGGAACGGCATACGCCGGGCCCCTGCCGATAGCGATCGACGCGCCCAACTATTCTGGTGGAGCGATACATCGCATCGATCCCCGCACCAGCCCAACCACACCGTACTTTGATACCTCCATGTTCAGTGAAGAAACATTGGGGCAGTTGGGGACCTCCAGGCGGCGCTTCTTCCACGGCCCTGGAATCAACAACTGGGATATGGCTCTCCTGAAGGATACGCAACTGACGGAGCGGATCAAGCTCCAATTCCGCGCGGAAGCCTACAACATCTTCAATCATGCCCAGTTTGCGGGCGTCCAAGGTAACTACAACGCCCCGAACTTTGGCCAGGCGACCGCAACCCAGCCACCGCGGATCGGGCAACTCTCTTTGAAGCTGCTGTTCTGATGGGCTTTGGGTCGTGTCACATGCGGGCCCAGCCGTTGTTGCCCAAGGGGTGGTGGCGGAAGTCGCCACCACCTCTGGTGACGGACACGGGCGGATTTCTTCGGATTATGCGGCGCGGAGCAGAAATGTCAATTCGGTACACTTGAACTCCACATTGTCAGAAAAATACGTTGCCCTATAAACGCGATTGAGCCTAGGGGGCTTGCATGTCTGCTTACGAAAGTTCTCAGCAGTTATTTGAGTGGTGCAAGATTCCGCCGGAGGAACTGTCTAACCATCGTCATGCAAAAGTAAAGTTGAGAGTGCTACCCAAACCGTCCGACGTCTACGAGGACATCGCGTCCACGATGATTGATGAAGTTAAGCGCAACAACACGGCGAATAGCCCGACACGTTGGATTCTTCCTTGTGGTCCCCGCGGGCAATATCCCATCTTTACTGAAAGAGTGAATCGCGAGCGGATCGATCTGAAACATCTGCACGTCTTCCATATGGATGATCACCTTGATTGGCAGGGGCGCCACCTTCCCCTGAACCATCCCTACAGCTACAGGGGCTGGATGAGCAGGAATTTCTACGATCGCATCGATCCCAGCATCAACGTGCCCTTAGAGCAGCGGCACTTTCCCGACATTTCCAGACTGGATGCAATGGCGGAGGGAATGGAACAGGTTGGAGGAATCGATTCGGTCTACGGTGGCATTGGTTACCGGGGCCATATTGCGTTCAACGAGCCGCCCCGCTCCCCCTGGTACAGAGTTAGTAAGGAAGAGTTTCGGAATTGCACGACACGCGTTCTTCACTTGAATGAAGACACATTGATTGCCCTAAGTCAACGAGGTGCAGGCGGCTGTTCTGACATTATCCCGCCCATGGTCATCACCGTTGGAATGCGGGAACTCCTCGCCGCGCGCCGGATCCGGCTCTACAGCGAGACTGGCGCGTGGAAACAGACCGTCATCCGAATTCTCTTGTTCGGCAATGTTAGCCCGGAGATTCCTGTGACTTACGTTCAGGAGCACAGTGATTGTGTGGTTACGGTGGATGCTGCAACCGCGGCATGTCCACCGCTGGGCATTTAACAATGCGAGGCCAATGATGTTAAGAAAAGGGGTAGTAGTAGTCGGCAGTCACGTTCAAGGGTTGTTCATGCGCGTCTCGCGTTTTCCTGGAGCGGATGAGACTGTGCTGGGCTGGGATTACAAAGAGGCGCTGGATGGCGGCAAGGGTTCACACCAGGCAATTGCTTGTGCACGCCTGGGATTACCAACGCATTTCGTGGGGTGCGTCGGCCAGGATCGACTAGGGGATATTGGAGCGTCCTGGATGACGGAGGCGGGTGTTGATCTTTCCTATCTTACCCGTATCCAACAGACAGCCACGGGCTGCGGTTTCGTAATGATAAATCCTGAAGGCATCCCAGCCATAACGACAGCGATGGGGGCGAATGCCGAGTTCACAAGTAAAGAAGTTGACCGTGCCAAACCGATTCTCTCGCAGGCAAAGGTAGTGCTCATTACCCTTGAGATTCCGATCTCTACCGCCCTTTACGCAGCGCGGTTAGCCAGGTCGCTCGGGGCACTTACAATTCTGACTCCTGCTCCAGCGGAACCTGTCCAACCTGGCGATCTTGCCGGCGTTGACCTGCTTGTTCCAAACGAAAACGAAGCTAGTACCCTGCTGAGCAAGTCGCCGAACCTACGGCAAGAGCCTAGCTGGCTGGCTGATCGGCTGCGTGAATACTTTGCACTCAAACAGGTTGTTATCACTCTCGGCGAGAAAGGCGCTTTCGTCGCAAACGGAGAGACTAGTCGGGCGCTCCCTGCATTTAAGGTTACCGCTGTGGACACTCCGGGTGCAGGGGACGCCTTCACCGCCGGTCTTGCTTTTGGCCTCTATCATGAGGCTTCACTTGTGGACGCAGCTATTTTTGGGTGCCTTACTGCAGCACGAGCTGTAACAGTCCGGGAGAGTATCCCCAGCTTTGGAACCTTATCGGAAATTGCCGAGTTTGCGAGAGCCAACCGGTTCGACATACCCACTGGGTTGCGGGCGGTGATGGATTTGAATAAACGTTCCACAGCCAACGGCGGCAGAGGACTACAGCAACAACGCACTTAGATCTTAGTAGGTCAATAAAGAAGAGAGGAAGATTACTGCCAACTGCCGCAAAAAGAGATGAGTGAAACGGCTTTCAATGCCGTAGTCGGCGGCCGGAACGCACAAAAGACTGAAGCAAACGCACTTGAACTGAGGCTCTGAATCAGGAGGTGCATACACATGCAAGAAATTGTCGAGGCCAGCGCCCCAAAAGCAGATGAGGTGGAGTATCGCGGATGGAAAAGGGCTCTTAGGATTTGCAATGATACGGTGCAACTGATTATTTTGACGGAGGTCGGACCTCGGGTCCTATTTTTTGGTTTCCGGGGAGAGCACAATGAATTCCACGAAGTACCCGAGCATGCCGGGAAAAGCGGAGACGGGGTTTTTCGTGTTTATGGGGGACATAGGCTCTGGGTGTCGCCAGAAGTAGAGCGCACCTACTATCCCGACAATGTTCAAGTTTCCGTGCGTAGGGAAAAGGACGCCTTCATCTTTACCGCGCCTCCAGAATCAGCACATCCGGGGACAAACTTACAAAAAGAGGTTGAAGTCAAGCTCGCTGGAACCGGGACACATGTTTCCGTTACTCATCGCATCAGCAATCTTGGAAAGGAAGCTACGGAAATGGCACCGTGGGCACTCTCGGTCATGGCAGGGAGCGGAAAGGCCATTCTGCCTCTTCCTCCACGAGCGCCGGTCTCCGCGGACAGGTTATTGCCCGAAGGTGTCTTAGCTTTGTGGTCCTACACCGATTTGGCAGATCCGCGTTGGAAGATCGGCACGAAATATATTCAACTCCACCAGCAGCAGAATCCCGCATGCAGATTTAAGGAGCAAATGATGGGGATTTACAATCCGTTTGGTTGGGGAGCTTATTTTCGTCAGGGCCATTTGTTCGTGAAAAGGGCAGCAGTGCACAGAAGCGCGAAGTACCCTGATTTCGGCTGCAACTTCGAAACGTATACGGACCTATACTCCCTTGAATTGGAGACCCTTGGCCCACTTCAAAACCTGGAACCAGGACAAACAGCGGAACACACGGAAGAGTGGTGGCTCTTCAGGGATATTCCTGCTGGCGAAGACGAGACATGGGTAGATAGCGTCATTCTTCCAGCGGTTGAAACTGCGCAGTGACCCGCATTTGATCACTGGCAGCTAGCGGAACGGTTCAATGTTCCGCTACATCTGATGAAGAGGCGTTTGGGTATCGGAGACTAAACCGGTCCGGTCCGTTTGCCTGGCGTTGGCGGTCCGCACAATTGTCGCCGAGTCGCGGGCAAGCCGAAAATTATCGGTTCGTCCGTCGGATTAGTACCGATAAAGTACGGGGACCACTCGTTGATGCACCAGACGGCGCAGCACTTGGGTGACCTCAAGATCAAGGAGATGAAGCGTATGGAGGGTTTCGTTACGCGAATAGATTCGGTTCTCAATACGCTGCCCCGCAGGTGTCTGAAGAAGCCAGTCAACTGCGGCCGACGCATCTAGGACGATCATCGTGCCTCGCGCTCTTCTCGCACCAAGCGAGCGGTATCGAACTGCGCCGAAACCGGCTTACGCTTATGCAGGCGCTCTCGCAATTCTGCGAGCGTTGGTCTCTCCGCGATTTCCCTGATCTCCGTCAACAGATAGTCCGAAAGTGACATGCCCGCCATGGCTGCACGAGCTTTCAGGCCTCGGTGCAGGGCATCGGGTACATTGCGAACTTGAATCATCTTTGACATGTTGTAAGCGTACTTTCATGTTATCCACATGTCAACAAAAGACTCCACATTTCCACGTCGGTCCCTCCGTGCGACCATTAGGACTCAATGGCGCACCGTGCCGTTGTCGTATCTTGCGGAAATATCAGCGAGAGACCCAATGACAATTCGTTCCGGCCTCATCTGTGCGACGTTGGGCACCTTGGACTTAGACACCGCCAGATCAGCAGAGGAGCTGATTAATAGGGATAACACGATGATGGGAATTAGTAGCGAACGCATTGAGTTGCTCGGTAGCGGCAATTGGCAGTCACGGATTCGTCTGATACGTCGGAGTGTTTGCGGAACGCTTTAGCCTAGCTACCATCGGCAATACCTGATCGACAGGTTCAACCAAATGAAAAGTTGACAGAGCCCTATGTGCCATTCGGTCGTCGTTTAGAATCTGAACAGCACTCCATAGCTCGTGCTCCCATCACTGCCGCATTTGGGGTCGCAAATCCACCCAGCAAAGGCATTCACGTTGAAGAAGACATGCCGGTTGGTTTCAATCGGGCTCGGCAGGGTGAATTTTGCCGTGAATCCATTCTCAGTGTCTGGTTGGCCTGGGTGGGTTGGTATGCCATATTCCACGGTCAGACGAAAGGACGTGAACGATCCCTCATTGCAGGTTGGACACGTCACGTGCATCCAGTCATGCCCGCCGCCAACTCCGATACCCCAGCTGACTTTCGTGTAGGCCGTGGTCCGTAGCTGCGTGTAGGAACCTTCTGTTCCGAATAGCCAGCCGCCGGATGTGCGACCATAGAGTGAACCGCCGACAGTGCGAATGTTGCCATGCGGGTTCGAGATGATTGCATACGTGCTAGGGCTATTTCCTACTTCGTAAGTCGCTTTCGTCGCCGCATCATAGGTGCCGAAGACGTGCCATGCCAGGTGATCGTCTTCCATGCCGGTGCCGGCCGTCATTGATCCGCTTACCAACTGGAATCCGCCGCCGTTCAGATTCAGCCGGGGCTCGAACTCCAGGCGCGGACGTTTGTCCTGCGCGTTGATGGTGGAAGGTGAATCTGTCTGAACAAATGTTAATTTGTCCTGCGTGTTGATGCTGGAAGGTGAATTTGTCTGAACAAGCGCTAGTTTGTCCTGCGTCTTGATGGTGGAAGGTGAATCTGTCTGAGCAAGCGTTAATGAGGCGATGCAAATGATTATTGACCCGAGCAAACCACAGCGAGGCATGGTGACTCCTTGATATACTTGCTAGCATTCACGTTCCAGCGTTTTATTGGATAGCGCGCCGCAGGTCCTTTAGAAGTGCACGCGCTTCGCCACAATGTGACAAGCCTGTCCCAATGTGTCTCATACAGGTCGGCACGAAGTTCTGACTTCTCCCAATCATCGAAGTTGGACTGGAGACTTCACGCGTTTCGCATTCAGGCTTCTTCTAACCGATCCTGCCTAGTAACCATTCAGTGCTCGCTTCGCGGCTGTGGGCCTCTTGCGTTCCGTGACGGTGGACTCTGTTTTCTCCGCGATTGCTTGAAGTCGGTTTGGGAGAGATTCCCATAAGGTGGACCGATTGCTTATTCAACGGACCGCACTCACGCGTGCATGCATACGGACTTCCAAAGCGGCTCGAAAGCGTCCATACGTTAAACTCCCATGTTTGTAATGAGTTTGATAGCACAACTCATGAGTCTTTCCCGCGGTCGTATGCCTGCCATCTGGCAGTCCTGCCGAATAGTCGGCGCTGACAACCAGTTCTAATTTCCTACCTGTTCGGGAGCATTACGCCCCGACCTGAGAGCTCCGGAGCAATGCTAAGCCGGAGGATTCTCCCGATTCTCCGTAGATCACGCATTTGATATGGGGGCCGTCCCGCCTCAGTTGGAAAAGGAGAAAGCGTTCGTCCGTTAAGATAGCGGTGCGAACGGATGAAAAAAGAGCGCAAGCACTACGCTGCTGAAAAGAAGGTGGCCATTCCACGGCGCCATCTCTTGGATAGGGTGCGGTTTCCGATCTGCGTGAAGAACTGGAACTGCAGCCGGCGGTGTTCTACCGCTGGCAAAGAGAGTTTTTCGAGAACGGAGCGGCCGCCATCCAAACGACGGAACGTCCTCGCCGCCAGGCGGAGGAGAAACAGAAACGCATTGAGTTCTTGGAGAAGAAGATACAGACCAGCTTTTGCACTGCAGGGTCGTGCGCTTGAGTCCAAGCCGGGCCCCCGCCCGCCGGACTCGACATGGCCCTCCTAGCTAGTCCGGCGACTTCTGGAAGAAGTCATTGCAGGCAAGGAACGGGCAGAAGTAGGATAGCGCGGTCGACGGCGGCGGCAGCTGAGACCGGCCGAGCAATCGAGATTCCGAAGCCCGGTAGCTAGCCTGGTTCCAAGTCTCGTGCTCAACGCAGTGGTGACGCTGAGGACTGGCGTCCTACGCGGCTGCCGACAGCAACGCTTGACTGCGGTTGCGTTTTGAGCAGCGCGCCGCCTACTTCGATGGCGATCCGTCCTCTCGAACCCCAAACCGCACCGAGCTCCTAGCAAGGATGCGACATCCTTCTCGCTGTGCACGGTGGAGATGATCCAGTGCAGGCCGTTGGGGGGGTATTAAATGAGGTTTTTGTCTTCCGGAATTTGCTTTGATGGACGACGGTTATCCTATCCTCAAGGATGACGAAGTGTTTTGCGGGTCCGATTGGATTCCACTACTGAAGTCGGAGACAATGGTCGGAGACAATGAAAGAAGACCGAATGTGAACAGCCCACTCAATTCGTCGTCGCCACGTCTTGCCCTGTTCTGCCTGTGCGCCCTGCTCGCTTTCTCTGTCGCCTGCAACCGAGAACCATCGCAGCCCGGCGCCGCCACTGGCCAACCCGCTGCCAAGCGCTATTCCCTCAAGGGCAGAGTCATCTCCGTGGACAAAAACGCCGGCACAGCCAACATCGATAACGAACCCATCGCCGGCTTCATGGATGCGATGATCATGCCCTACACCATCAAGCCTCCTTCCACGCTGGATCAACTGCAGCCCGGCGACTCCATCACTGCCGATGTCGTCGTCGAGCCGGACAAGTACTGGCTGGAGAACGTCAAAGTCACCGGGCACTCGAAAGCTCCCGCTGGCACGCCCACCGCGACCGTGCATATCCCGAATCCGGGCGACCTAGTGCCGGACTTCAAACTCATCAACCAGAACGGCAAGCGTATCTCGCTGCATCAGTATCTTGGCCAGACCTTGCTGCTCACGCTCATCTATACGCGCTGCCCGTTCCCCAACTTCTGCCCGCGCGTCAGCCATGAGTTCGCCGCGATCGACGGCCAGCTCCGCGCCGATCCGGCACGCTACGGCAGAACGCACCTGCTCAGCATCAGCTTCGACCCCGCCCACGACACGCCCAAGGTTCTACGCGAATACGGCTTCTCCTGTGCCGGAAGCAAAGATCCCACGCTCTTTACGCATTGGGAGTTCTCTGCGATTCCGCCAGCCGAGTTACCTAAATTTGCCGATTATTTTGGTCTGACTTACAAGGAAGAAGGAGGTCTGATCACGCATTCGCTCAGCACCGCAGTCATCTCTTCCGATGGAAAGATCTTCAGATGGTATCACGGCGCCGACTGGCGGGCCTCCGACCTGCTGCAGGACGTCGCCGCCGCGGCCGCGCACACTGCCCCGCTCGCCCCGCCCCGCTAGCCTAGCGCCCCTTGTCCCCTGCGCACCCCTAGATGTTTAGCACTCGGGAACGACGGGTTAGGGTTTGGCCGGGGCGTCGGTGGCATCACCGATGAATATCTCCGCGCCTTCCGCCGCGAGAGGTTGCAAATGAGCCGCGTTTCTTCCGACGACTCGAACTTTCTGCCCGCGGGCAAGAAGGTTCTTCGCCACTACGTGTCCAGTGTTGCCGCTTGCTCCAAGAACGACGTACATATTAGCCTCCATTCTCGAATTGGATGCGCCGGGTCGAGTTTGGGCTCCAGGCAGAAAGGCAGCGGTAGGTGAAATGTGTTCTCTGGGTCTTGCGATTCGGGTTCGGGCTTCGCGCGGGGGCCCAAGGGGGAGGCACGTCAGGAGGCTCGATATCCGAATAACTTTCGGCACTCCAGTCTCAAAAACTTGTCGAAGACGGGAATGTGAAGATTGCCCTTCTCAAGGACGAATTTGCATGAAATGAGACAGGCGCGCCACTTGAATTCCTCGGTACCGTGTTTCTTGCCGTAGGCGGTGATATCTTCTTGGGAAACGCCAAACACCACGGCTCCTATTTTCGACCAGACGCAGGCACCCGCGCACATAGCACAAGGTTCGTGGGTGGAATACAACACGAAATCCGGTAGATACCGACCGTAGCCGGAGGAAACATATTTCAAGGTTTCAAGCTCTACATGCTTGATGGATGAACCCGAAGTTTTTACCCTGTTGCCGGCAGATGCGATAACCACTTCCCGTTTCCCAATAAGACGCGTGATGACCGCACCGATAGGACAGTCGCCCCGGTCGCGGGCGCACTTTGCCTCCGCGATCGCAAGCTGCATAAACTTTTTCTTCGGTTTGTAGGTGGGAGGAATCATTTTTCTCCCCGAGTCCGAAAGTCCTAGGCCGCTTTCTTCGCACGGACCTTTGCCCATCTTGCCCGCTGTGCCGCCGCAATCTTCCTACGGGCCGATGCTGACATGGTCCGTTTGGGTTTCACCTTAGTCGCTTGGACTTTTGCGGCTCCCTTTGCCCATCGCGCCTTCTGCGCGAGGCTCATCCGCTTGCGAGCCGAGGCTGACATAGTGTGCCTAGGTTTCGTGTGGGAACTACCGCTGTTCAACTTGCCAAGAACCGAAAGAGCCGCATCAACATGACGAAGCTCATTCACCAGATTCATTCTCACTGCCCTCAACTCCGACACGAAGGGCGCCAGCCCCTTTAGATTTGCCATGAATTCCCCCTCGGCAAGGGATTGTAATTCGAATCGAGTTTTTCCGCAGTCTGCTAACCTAACAACGGACGGCGGGAGAACAGATGATGGAGGAGGAGAGCAGCGGTGCGCCTGAAGAGGTGACAGTCGCGAGGAAGTCTTAGAAGAATACACTCAGCCAGAAATCAGATCGGCAAAGGCAAAG
>JBEKGW010000027.1:0-86788 GCA_050012595.1 Terriglobales bacterium | reverse complement strand
CGCGCCCTGTGCCGCAACAGCGGGCTGAATGCGCAGGGTGGGAGCGATTTGCCGGGCGCAGCGGACCTGGACGCAACCATCCCGCGCGACCGCGTGCCTAAGAACCTGAAGTACGTTTGCATGACGCGGTACGACAAAAACTTCGACCTCCCGGTGGTGATTCCGCCGGAGTCGATGTCGAACATCCTGGCGAACGTCATGGGTAGACTGAACATGCGCAACCTGCGCGTGGCCGAGACCGAGAAATATGCGCACGTGACATACTTTTTTAATGGCGGCGTGGAACAGCCTTTCCCGGGAGAAGATCGCGTGCTGATTCCATCACCAAAGGTCGCGACCTACGATCTAAAGCCGGAGATGAGCGCCGCCGGCGTTGCCGCGGCCGTCGTCAAAGCAACGAACGACGGTATCTTCGACGTGATCATTGTCAACTTTGCGAATGCCGACATGGTGGGGCACTCGGGCAAGATTGAGCCCACCATCAAGGCGGTGGAGACCGTCGACGCCTGCCTGGGCGAGATTGAGAAAGCTGTACGCGCTAAAGGCGGAGCCATGCTGATTACCGCCGACCACGGCAATGCCGAAATGATGATCGACCCCGTAACCGGCGGTCCGCATACGGCGCACACCACGAATCCGGTGCCGTTCATCCTTGTGGCGGAAGACGCGAAGCAATTCACGCTCAAGCCGAACGGCTCGCTGCGCGACATTTCGCCGACGATGCTCGGCATGCTGGGCATCGCCGAGCCAAAAGAAATGACGGGCTCGGATCTGCGGAAGCCGCTGAAAGCTTGAACCCCGAGACGCAGAGGACGCGAGAAGATATCTGATCACCCGATGACCAGATCATCCGATCATTCGATGCGCAATCGCTCGATGCGCAAGCACCCGATGCGCAAGCTTCTGATTTGCGTTCGCCACCCTTTTGACCAGTGGAACGCTCCCTTGTGGTTTTCCGAGCGATTGCGGCGCGAGTTCCCGCAAATTGCAATCGTTCATCTTCCCGACTACAAGCGAGTCGACGAAGAAATCCTCGATGCTGAAATCGTCATCGCCTGGTCGATCCGTCCCGAGCAGATCACCGCGGCAAAGAAACTGCGCTGGATTCACTCTCCGGCGGCGGCGGTTCATCAGCTGATATTTCCGGAACTCGTCAACAGCGACATCATTCTCACTAATGCACGCGAAGTGCACGGACCGGTGGTGGCCGAGCACGTGATCGCGCTCATCTTTGCGCTGGCCAAGAAAATTCCGGACTCGGTGCGCCTGCAGGAGAAGCACGTTTGGGGACAGCAGATCCTATGGGACGAACTGCCTCGAATCCGAGAGGTTGCGGGCGCCACCATCGGCATGGTGGGCCTCGGCAGTATCGGACGCGCGGTCGCCAAGAGCGCGAAAGCCCTGGGCATGCGGGTGATCGCTGTGCGCGAGCACCCGGAGAAGGGAAGTGAAGGCGCGGACGCCGTATTTGCTCCGGCTCAAATCGACGAAGTATTTCGCCAAGCCGACTACATCGTGCTGGCAGCGCCGGTCACGGATAGCACGAAGGCCCTCGCCAACGCCGAACGCTTGGCGCTCATGAAGCCGGACGCCTGCCTGATCAACGTCGGCCGCGGCCCGCTGGTGGATGAACCCGCGCTCGTCGACGCTTTGCGTGGAAAAAAGATTGGGGGCGCGGCGCTCGACGTATTTCCGAAAGAGCCGCTCCCCGCCGACTCGCCGTTGTGGGATGTTCCGAATCTGCTGATCACTCCGCACACCGCCGCGCTGACCGACAAATTATGGGAGCGGCATTACGCGCTGTTCTCGGAGAACCTGCGCCGCTATCTGAATGGCGAGCCGCTGCTGGCAGTGGTGGATAAGCGAAAAGGGTATTAGTAAGCCGGATTAGTCTCGCAATCCCATAAGGTTGTGCTGGACAGTTTAAGAAGCGCGGAGTCTAATGCTGGCCATGCAAACCCTCGGGATATCCGATTCCACGCCGCGTGGCGAAAGCCGTCTCAAAAGCCTATTTTGGCCATCGATTGAAAGCGGCGTCGATGTCGACTATCTCGCCGTCCAAGGCTATTGGGTGTGTATGTTGGTGGCGGCCTTGTCATTAGTTTTCATGTTTATTGCAGGTCAGCCGATATGGGCGGTAATTGGCTTTCTGCTATTCCATCTAGGAGGCGTTGGCGTTCGGGAGCATAGTCGCTTCGCCGCGACGATTGTCTTCGTGTATTACGTGATTAACATACCGCTTCCCCTCAAGTTGCTGTTGGCCTCACCCGGAGGCACGGTGCTCCGTGTGATCATAACGGCTCTGCTGCTTTCGAATCTTCGCGCAACCTGGATCGCGACACGCTGGCAAAGCGGATCGGATGTGGGTGCGTTGCCTGTGCGTCTTGACGACACCTGGATGGATAAGTTAGCCAACAGATGGCCGGCCTGGCTTTGGCTCAAGATTCGAGTTGTGTATTACATCTTTTCTATAGGTCTATTGTTATTGTTCGGCCTTGGTCTGGTGGCGATCGCTTTTCGCCACGGTCGTTGAAGACAGTCCGATACGGTTCTATCGCGTGTCGATCCCGAAGCCCAAGAACGCGTTTACTTCCACCGGCTCATTTCCCCGAAATGCCGGACGAAACTTCCAATTGCGCAAGGCCACCAAAAGTTTTGAAGTAGTTTCAGCGGCACCGGGCTCGAGTACCCTCAGGTCTTTGAGATTTCCAGAGCGGTCGAGGATGCAAGCGAACACTACATGAGTCGGACGTAGTCCTTGGGGTAAGTCATCGCGTATGGGCTCAGGTTTAGTGAGGTCTCCGGTGTAAGGGTGCGCGGCGGATGTAGCATCGGCATATTGCATCACTGCCGTTCCGAGCGATGTTTCGATGTAGATGGAGTAGTTGTCGCCCTTTAATTGGCCGTAGCGATTGAAGACGCCGCCGGAGCTTGAAGTGGCCTTTACCGTGTAGCTCGGTCCTCCGTGAGCGCTGGTGGACGAACGGCCGGGGCCCGTCGATGGGGCGTCGCCGCCGGGAGATCCGAAACTGGGCAGCGTGACCGTAGTCGTGCCGCCTTGCACGGATACGCCGGGCATGGCGGGGGTGCCACTGGTGCCGGTTCCCGCGCCACCGGGGCCAGGATACGGCGAAATCCCGGTACGTGCGTTTGGATCGGAGCCACGTCCTGTGCCTTCTTTACCCGCGCCTGAACCTTCTCCCTGCAATCCGCTGCCGGGGCCATTGCCTTTGCCGATGCCCGATCCGCCGCCGCTGCCGCCGAGGCCACTTTTGGCGGTGCCGCTGGGCGACATGGCGAGAGCGCCACCGCTGGTGGAGTTCGGCAGTCCAACTTTTGTTCCCGGTTGGTTGGAGACGACGACTCCGGAGCCGGCAGCGTTGCCTCCAGCGTTAGCCGGTGGAGCTACGGAAGAACCGAGGTCGAGCGGACCGCCGGCTCCGGTTCCCTTGTTGCCTCGTCCGCTGCCAGAGAGGGCTTTGCCTCCGCCGAGACCCGGCGGAGGCGGTATGACGTCGGCGGGGCCGAGGAGCGAACCTGCGGATTGGCCTGCAGACCGACCGGAGCGGCCGCCGTTTCCTGGAGAACCGTTTCGCTGAGAGTCGTGTTCGTCGATGCTGGCCGGAGGCGGCACAACTTGGGACGCAAGAGTGCCAACACCAGATCTGGCAAGTGATCCTCCGCCAGATGCAGTCGGTGGCGGAGGCACAGGCTTTGCGCGCAAGTCGCCAGTGGCGGAGCTTCCCCAGCTGTTGAGATCGTGGCTGACCTGCGAGGGCGGCGGCGCTACCACGGCAGGGGCGGGCAGCGTCAGCTTGGGCGTGGACGATACGTCGCGCGGAGGCGCGGAAACCGGCGGCGCAACCACGTCGACGGTTTGCGTCAGCGGGGCACGGGAACTGGCCAAATCGCGCTGCGTGTCCCGTGGAGCGGGCGCGATGACGGTCGGCGCGAGTGGGGTTGCAGTTCGCATCTTGTCTCGCGAGACGTTCGGCGCGGGCGGGACGATGGCTGCATTCAAGATTGGCGAAGTGCGCGTGGCTGCGTGGGAAACCTCGGGCGCGGGAGGGATGATGTTGGGCGTTAGTGTGCCTGCGGTGCGGCTTGTCGTTGAATTCAACCCCGAATTCAAATCCGGCGAAGGCGGCACCGCGCTCATCGTTGTCAAATATGCAGGCAGAGTTGGCGCGGTGAGAGAAGAACGCAGGCCTTCGGCGGGCGGCGGTCCGGGATTCGGTTTGAACGCGAGCAGATTGGCGACCGCGGAATCGGAATGCGGCAGATTTACCTTGGGAGCGTCCACAACTTTTTCGCGGGGCTTGTCGCCGCGCGCTACGCGGATGGTCTGCGTGCGGTGGTGGGCTTGCTGGCCGCCGGCGCGTCCGGACTTGCCGGACTGCGCGCCGCCCCGGTCTTGGGTTTGCGGGAGTTCGTCGCCGGAGTAGTAGATCACGTCCCATTGCGGACGAGTTGGAGGAGTGGGGATCTCAAGACTCACAAAGCGTTCCGGCAGTACGATGACCGCGATCAGCAGCAGGCATTCGAGCAGCCAGCAGAGGAGCATGCCGCGATACGGGAACATACCAACGGGCGCTTCTCCCGCCAAGCGCCTCGGAGGGCGGGCGAGCGCCGGACGTAAAGCGGACTTGAACTCTTCCCATGGTGACGACCATTCCACCAGCAGGCGCGGCGGCTCGGGCCATTGCGTGTCGGCTTCGGGAACGGTGGCGACTTCTGGCATGGTTTTGGACTGCGTTATTTTCTAGGGGAATTCGTACTAGTGTAGTGTGCCAGAAGGATGCTCTGATTATCGCGGTGACTTCAGTGTTTTTTGTGTCTTTTTTTCTCGGACAACTGGAACATTCTCGGACGTTTCGAACCGTCGAAGCACCAGTAAGTACCCCCCTACCCCGCTCCCCCGGGTCTTTTGGAATCATTGACTTAGGGGAAAATTGCTGCCAGATCTTTGAGGAATAAGGAGTTATAGGTAAAGTATTCCGGAATAAGGAGTTAGTTTAGTTTCCGGCCAATTCGACGCCTCCTCGCTCGTGCCCGCCACTGGAAATCAATCACTTAGCGGGGGTCTTCTCGCGCGAGTTGACAGCTCGCTTTCAAGGTATTGAAAGAAAAGGAGTTATTCGCAAAACGCCCGATAAACGGGTCGAAGAGGTGGACCACTGAAACAATGACCGGTTGCAACTCGGATTAGTTGTCAAGGAACAGGTGGCGCTGAGGCAAATGCTTGTTTGCTATGAATCTATTTTAACAGCCGAGTCAAGGGCGTTTTTGTTTTCGAAGCCGTTTGCAGCGGGGAGTTCCGCAGCTCCGAATCCATTCGCGCCTCGGCGAGTGACTTTGCTGGCGGGAAAGTGACGGGCCGGGAAATCGTGTCAGGTTATCGTGTCAGGAAAAAACATTTGCCCTAAGAGACGACTTCCTTAATCTGTTCCGCCGTCAGTTCCCAGTTCCCAGTTTGACTCGCGAGTATCTGCTCTTTGATGGGTTCGTATTTTTCCAACATTCTTGGGTAGCGTGACATCGTCATCATGGAGTGACTGTTCACACTGCCCGTCAACGTCTCGGTCCACTTCCCCTGCTTCTGCAAGTGCTCTGCGAAGGCCCAGCGTTTGCTCTCGTTGTTGCCGTCGAACCCGCGAAAACGAACATCGTCTAGAGTCAGCCCCTTCTTGTCAGTAAGCGCATCGAAACTTTGAATCAGATTGCGGTGCAGATTGAGCACGTCATAGACGTACTTGCACTCTTCGATGTCCATTTCCTCAAACACTTCGCTGAACACTTCCTCGTATTCGATTGTGTACCCGTGCGCGATGATGTCGCGACTCTCCGCATAGTCTTTGGCGTACTCTGGGTACAGCTTCTCCAAGATGCGAAATTGGTTGATTAGCTGCAAGCGTTCTACGGGGGTAAGCGTTTTAACAAACATCTTCGGGCTCTCCTTCAGGGGTCGAACAGGAGATTTTAACACCGTATGCTGGAATGCAAGGTGCCCCAGGTTCGCGCCCGTTTTTTGGGCGCTAACCTGGGCGAAGGCTAACCTTATCTCACCTTAACCCAACAACCATTCTGGGTTTTTTTCCAATAATCCGTCCAAGGTTCGCCTGTCCATTTATCCACCTTAATCCACCAACCATCAGGGGTTTTCTCCCAAAGCGATGTCCAAGCTTTATCCGCTTTCCGAAGAAACGTCAAGACAGTGCGTGTTTCCTCTAACCACAGGCTTTCTTTTGTTGGTTCTTCTTTCGGGAAAAATGTCAAGACGGCGCGTGTTTCCTTCAACCACAGGCTCTCCTTTGACGGGTCTTTTCCGAACCCCTGATTTACCGGACCTACGAAGAAGTCCTGTAGTTGTGCGGGAAGCTGATCGAAAGTGACTTTGTCTTTTAGGTCAAAACCTTCCGGCGGTATGTTTGTCATTACCAACATCCGCGCGCGGGGCAGGTCAAGTGGAAAGCGCCCGAGGGAATCGTCTCTCCCTGAAGTATCAAAGTCCCGCTGTCGAGCGTGACAAGCCCTTCTGTTTAGTTTGGCCGGAATCTCGCCGGGACTCAATGAAAGCGCCAACACTGTTCGCCGGCATGGGTTCCGCAAACAAGTATCCCTGGGCTGACCCACAACCGGCCAACGCCAAGAGTTGGCATTGGTTAATTGTTTCCACCCCTTCAGCGATCACTTTAAGATCCAGATTACGCGCCAGCCCGACGATGGTCTTAACGATGGCATAGTTTTCGGCATCCATCGTCTTAACGAACGACTGATCGATTTTCAGGGTGTCGACTGGAAAACGACGGAGATAGCTCAGAGAGGAATATCCGGAGCCAAAATCGTCGATACTCAGCTTCACTCCTAAAGTCCGTAGCTGCGACATGGTTTGGCCGGTCGCGGCAACGTCTTTCATGGCCAAGCTCTCGGTGAGTTCGATGGTTATGCACTGCGGATCAACCGCACTCTCTTCAAGTGCCTCTTTGACGTGCCCGATAAAACCGGCGTGAGAGAAATGCTTTGAGCTGATGTTGATGCTGACATATAACGGCGGGTCATCAGGATAGTTCTGTCGCCAACTCTCCGCCTCTAAACACGCCTTCTTTAAAACCCAAGCACTAATAGGAACAATCAGGCCACACTGTTCTGCTACCGGAACAAAAGTGCTTGGTGGTATCAAATTCGATCCCGAGGGCTGCCACCGCAAGAGTGCCTCGAAGCCCTCTACTGCCCCCGTATCTACCGCGACGATAGGCTGGTAGTGAAGTGTCAGTTCTTCATTCTCGAGAGCATATCTCAGCTTGGCTTCTAGAATAAGTCGACTCATGACTTGCTCGTGCATCGTGCGGTCGAAGAGCTCACTGCAAGCCTTGCCCTGGCTTTTCGCACGATACATGGCGATATCGGCATTCTGAAGCACCGCCTCCGCAGGTACCCCTGGTGATGTCAGTGCGATGCCAATTGACATGCTCTTGAAGACCTCATGTCCCTGCAGCAGGAACGGTTGTGCAAATGAAGACTGGATTCTCTCGGCTACACGGAGGGCATCGCTCGGGTCAGAAACGTCCTCCACCAGCACCGTAAACTCATCTCCACCCATCCTCGCGATCGTGCCGTCGCTGCGCATGCATGCCCGCAGTCTGTTGCTCACTTCTTTGATCAGAACATCGCCGGTTGCGTGGCCATAGCAGTCATTGACGACCTTGAAGTCATCGATATCAATGAAAAGGACGGCAGCGGCCTGGTGTGGATGCCTTTTCATCCGATCCACGACGCTTTGCAAACGTCCCAAAAACAAGGCCCGGTTTGGAAGGCCGGTGAGCACATCGTGGGTAGCGTTAAAAAGCAATTCTTCCTGAGTATGTTTCCGTTCTGTTATATCCCGGGCATTGTAGACGATGCCGCCGATATTCTTGTGCTGAATCAAGTTTCGAACAACACACTCGAAATGGAGCCACCTTCCGTCTGTATGTCGCAGCCGGAACTCAACTATCGGATTCTGTTCATACTCTAGCGATCGGGGCGCTGTGCTCATGGTCTTCGTGAGATCGTCCGGATGTACCAGGTCGATCATGTTCGTTCCCACGAGACTATCTCCATGCACCGCTAGAACGGTATGAATGGAAGGACTAGCGTACTTGATTTGGCCAGAGGGATCGGCGATAAGAATGATGTCGGTTGACTGCTCGGTGAGAGCGCGGAAGCGCTCTTCGCTCTCGCGGAGGGCGTTGCGTTCGGTCTCTTGCAACTGGACGATGTGCTCTTGTCTCTGGAGCCGGAGAAAAAGGATCAGAATGGTGGTCGCTGCCAATATGGCGGCCGCCAGCAATTCGTTTCTAGCTCTCAGCGCAACACCTTGGGCCCATTTGTCCTCGCCTTCAATGGCAATCTGCACTTGGTGCTGCATCAAGTCGAACTGGGGGCTGACCTCCTGGATATCGACCTGCTTTGCCCCGTCAAACTCCCGAATTTGCATCAGGATCCATTGCCGGCCGGCCGACGAAATATAGCTGTCTAATGCGGGCCAGACCTTCTCCAGGGCAGCGGTGTGATAAGCATGAAGGTGTGCCGCCAGCACTGCTTTAGGCAGCGCGTGTCTTGCCTCCAGCATCTCCTTGTCCGCTTGGGGCGTCAGGTCCTGCTTTTGCAAGGCTGTCAACGTAAGATTGTTGATCTTTCGCGTAAGGACTGCAATTTGATTGAGAGTTACTTGGGCAGAGCGGGCTTCGTCGATCTGATTCCTGTGAAACCAAGAGAGAGCAGCCAGGACGGCGATGGCCGTCACGAGAAAACCAAACACAAAGACCAATTTCGGACGTGCTACGAGACTCCCTAATCGCTGGTTGAAGGTTCTCTGCGTGGGCTGGGCCATTCTAATCATGAAGAATCGAACAGATCTCTTCGCAAGCGCGTCTGCGCAAAAATAGGCAGTAGGGAGGATCGGTTGATCCGCCTTACAGCCCCACATACCACTATCGAGGATCAGGTTCGGTTTTGGCACGTCCAGATGAGGACGCCACATTACGAAAGTGCTTGCGGTCGTGAAAGGAAGGCGTGCGGTGGAAGTGAGAGAGTGTTTTTGCGGCCTAAGTAACTTCGTCCCCGGCGATCGTGCCCAGGTTAGCGGCCAAAAGGCGGGCGCGAACCTGGGGCACCTTCCAATCTCTTGTCACTTCGTGACTTGCTTCACGCGGCTTCAGTGTGAATCGGACGTTCTTCGAAAGAAATATCGACCTGGTCGCCGAGCGCGGTCTGGGACTCGCGGACGGTGCCTGTCGGAAGCTCAAGCACGGAAGCGGCGTGGACGCGAACGGCGGCCAGGCGCCAGGGCTTTAGCTCCTCCTCAATGTGAATGACAATCCGGTCCCGGTCAAGGTAAACAGCGTCGATCGGAAAACGCATGGCGAAGGTGTGGATGCCGTGGGAGGGGTTAATCCACAGTCCCTGGCCGCGGGAGAAGTGGGACGAGCCGGTGGCCATGAGGCCGCGAAAGCGGGACCAGTGGGTGCGCGCGATCAGGAGATCGGTCGCGAGATAGGTAGTGCGGGTGCGATTGAAAGCGTATCCCTTGGGCCGGGTCATTGAGACATTGAATCATTTAGCCATTGAATCATTGAGTCAATACTTCAATGTCTCAATAATCTCACCGTTTTCCCCCGGCAGCCGGCATGAATATATGCAGCAACTGAATCACGGCCGGCCCGACGGTGACGAAAATCAGGGAGGGCATCACAAACAGGACGAGGGGAATGATCATTTTGACGGTGGTCTTGGCGGCCTGTTCCTCGGCGCGCTGGCGGCGCTCGGTGCGCAGGGAATCGGAATGCACGCGCAAGGCCTGGGCAACGCTGGTTCCGAAGCGGTCGGTTTGAATCAGGGTTCCGACCAGCGAGCGAATGTCATCGACGCCGGTGCGCTCGGCCAGATTGCGGAGCGCCTCGACGCGCGGCTTTCCGGCGCGAATTTCCAGATCGAAGAGATGGAATTCACCACTCAGTTCCGGGTGCGAGGTGCGCAGATCCTCGCCCACTCGCATCATGGCCTGGTCGAGAGCCAAGCCCGCTTCCACACAGATGACGGTTAAATCGAGGGCATCGGGAAGGCCGAGGCGGATCCGGCGCTGCCGTTCCTGCAGCTTCCTTTTCAGCAAGAATCGCGGGAGAAAAAAGCCGAACGCCGTCAGGCCGCAAAGCAGCAGCGGCGAATTGAATCCGGTAACGATAAAAACAGAGAAGAAGCCAATCGCGGCGAACAGGACGCGCAAACCGCGATAGATGGTAACGTGCTGGGGGTTGCGATATCCCGCCTGAATCAGCCAGGCCCGGGTTTGCGAAACATCGGTGGGCGAGACCGGCAAGGCGCGGCTGAAGGGATCGAGGGCCTGCTCCATGCGTTCGCGGATGGCGGGTTTGGTCGGGGCTTTGGGGCGCTGCCAGCCGATTTCACGCAGGCGCGATCCGAGCGCCGACGACGGCACAACCGCGGCTGCGCCAAAAGCGAACACCATCACCGCGATCGCGAAAAAAACGAAAATGGAGAGCGCCAGGAGCATGATTCAGACCTGAATCCTGATAATTCTGCGAATGTAAAAGTAGCCGATGGTCTGCAAAGTAATGCCGCCGACGATCAAAGCGTGTCCCAGCGGATCGGTGAACAGCGGGCGAATGAATCCGGGGTTGAGGACCACCATGACAGCCACAATCGTGGGCGGCAGAGCCATGAGCAGCATCATGGTGAGACGTCCCTGGGCGGTGTGGACGCGGACCTGGCGCAAGATCTTGAAGCGTTCGCGGATTACATAGGACAAATTGTCAAGAATCTCGGCCAGATTGCCGCCGGTTTCGCGCTGCAACATCACCGCCGTCACGAAAAACTTGACGTCGACCAGCGGCACGCGGTCGGCCAGGTTGAGCAGGGCGTCGCGTACGGGGAGCCCGAATTTCTGTTCTTCGTAGAGCTGGCGGAATTCTCCGGCAACCGGTTCGGAGGCTTCGTTGGCAATCATTTCGAGCGCGGTGGTAAATGCATGCCCGGCGCGAACGGCGCGGGCGAGCGTATCGATGGCCTCGGGAAACTTCTCCTCAAATTTGGTGAAGCGCTTGGTCCGTCGATGTGAGGCATAGGCGTAGGGAATAAAAAAACCGAGCAGAGCGCCGGCCCAACCGAATATCACGTTGCCGCCGGCGATGAAGGCGATGACGGCGAATAGCAGGGCCGACACGGCGCAAAGCATCAGGAAGTTTCCGGCGCGAACATCCACGTTTCCCTGAGCCAGCATTTTTTGCAGAAGTGAGACGCGCTCCGAGCGGCGCAGAAAGGTGTCGAAAGCCGGTATCTGGCTGAGCACTTCATCGCGAAGAAGCGCCACGGCCGGCGCGGCTGGTTCGACTGGCTTCTGAACGTTGGAGAGGCGATCGCGGAGAACTCGGGCCTGGGCCTTGCGCTGATCAAACAAAGATATGCCGGCAAAGACCGCCACGGTGACCAGCACAAACACCAGCAAGGCGATAAAGAGCGGCATCCGCTAGACCTCCATCCGGGAGTCGAAGAGCGCGGGGCTCAGGCGGCAGCCGGCGGTGGCGAGGCGCTCGGCGAAATGCGGCGGGATGCCAGTCGGATGGAAGACGCCGCGCACCTTCCCGCTCTCGTCAACGCCGGTACGTTCAAACACAAAAACGTCCTGCATCGCGATCATTTCTCCGTCCATTCCGGTGACCTCGGAAATGGTGAGCACCTTTCGCGAACCGTCGGAGAGACGCGCGACCTGGACGACGACGTGGACAGCGTTCGAGATCTGCTGGCGAATCGCACGCTCGGGAATGTTCAGGTTGGCCATGGAAACCATATTTTCGACGCGAGCCAGGGCGTCGCGCGGCGAGTTGGCGTGTACGGTGGTGAGCGAACCCTCGTGACCGGTATTCATGGCCTGAAGCATGTCGAAGGCTTCTTCGCCGCGCACCTCGCCCACCACAATGCGATCGGGACGCATGCGCAGGCTGTTGATGACGAGCTGGCGCATGCGGACCGCGCCTTTGCCCTCGATGTTGGGAGGCCGGGTTTCGAGACGGACCACGTGTTCCTGCTTGAGCTGCAATTCGGCCGCGTCTTCGATGGTTACGATGCGCTCGGAATTCGGGATGTATCCGGAAAGAACGTTCAGAACTGTGGTTTTGCCGGCGCCCGTTCCTCCGGAAATGAGCAGGTTCAGACGGCCCTTGACCATGGCCGAGAGCAGTTCCAGCATGGGCTCGGTCATGGTTTTGTTGTCGAGCATGTTGCGCGCGGTCAGCGGATCGCGGCCAAAGCGGCGGATGGAGAGGCAGGCTCCGTCGAGCGCCAGAGGCGGAATGATGGCGTTGACGCGGGAGCCGTCCTGCAGGCGGGCATCGACCATGGGCGAAGACTCATCGACGCGCCGCCCGATGCGGGACACGATGCGGTCGATGATCTGCATTAGGTGCTGGTTGTCCTTGAACGACAAGCCGGTGATTTCCAGTTTGCCGGCGCGTTCGACGTATACGCGGTCGAAGCGGTTGACGAGAATATCGGAAATGGTGGGATCTTTGAGAAGCGGTTCGAGGGGGCCCAGGCCAAAAATTTCGTCGAGGATCTCCCGCGACAACTGCTCGCGCTCGGCGAAACTGAGCGGGACCGCCTCGCTGTTCACCGAACTGCGGATGAGGATGAGAACTTCTTCGCGCGCCGAATCTCCGGCTGAGCGGCCGAGTTTTTCGAGGTCGAGACGATCGAGGATCTTGCGGTGCAGGTCGGCTTTGACCTGCTGGTACTCGCTCCGCTCGAAGGCTTGCAGATTGGCCATAAGTCTATTGAATCATTGAATCATTGAATCATTGAGTCAATATTTCAATGGTTCAATGACTCAATGAATTATCAAACCGTTTTAAACAATGACCAGGCCGTGCGCTTCACTTCCATATCGTCCTTGGTCAAGTATTCGGCCAGCCCGGAAATCGAGCGGGCAATTTCGGAGTTCCCCTGCTGCATCAAGGGAACGCCGCGATCGATCGCGGCCGAGACCGCGAAGTATTGATTGGGAATCCGCCAGAGCACCGGCGCCCCGATGGCGGCCTGGGTCTCAGCTTCATTGAAGCCAGCCACCTTGCGATAACGGTTCAACACCAATGCAAAACGGTCCCGTGAGCCGCTCTCGCCGAGATACTGAGCTACTCTTCCGGCACTCCACAGGGAAGCGACATCGGCGTGAGCGATGAGCAGAATTTTCTCCGACAGGTTGCTGACCAGGCGAGTGGCGCTGTCGAGCCGGGAGGAAGCATCAACGACGATGTAGTGAAACAGGCCGACCATGGTGTCAAACAGGCGGGCAAAGTCGGACGCGGAGGGCTCGATGACGGTGGGAGTGGCAGCGCCCGCCAGCACCTGCAAGCCGCGATCGTGACGCATCATGAAGCTTTCGAGCAGAGACGAGTCCAGGCGGTGCAGGTTCGTGATGGCGTCCGAGACGGTGAAGGTTGGCTTGAGATTGAGATGCAACGCGCAGTGACCCAGGGGCGCCAAGTCCACCAGCGCCGTGCTGTGATGAACCGACTGCAAGGCGAGAGCCAGATTGACGGCGACGGTAGTGCCGCCACTGCCGCCTTTGGCGTTCACGATGGTGAACACCTTCCCCCGGGAATTTTCGCGTCCGGGTTTGCGGCGAGTTGCCGTCAGGCGGACGAAGGCTTCCAGCAGATCGGTCGTGGTGGTGGGGCGCTCGATGTATTCGCGCACACCCGCCCGCATGGCACTGACAATCAACTGGGGTTGAGTCATAGGGCCGACGGCGAACACGGCGGAATCAGGAAGTTCCTGGTGCAGCAACTCCACGGCCCGTAGCGCCGAGGTGACGCCATCGGTGGCGATATCGACCAGAACCACGTCGGGCGCAAAGGTTTGAGTTCTGCGGATGACCGGGTCATTGGCGGCCAGAGGCATGGTCGGGTTACTGCACACGGTGCGGGCCACCCTGGTGCCATCCACCAGAACCTGAAGCACCGCGCGCTGGTCATGGTCCGTGGCGAATACGGCTACTGACAATTCCGGCATGACTCCTCTAAAAACATTGAATCATTAAACCATTGAGGCATTGAATCATTAAAAGGCCCCTGCGCGCGATTTTCAATGACTCAGTACCTCAATGACTCAATGATTCAATGCCTCAATTGGCTTTTTTCTTGCCATCGAACTTGCCCTGATCCAGGTTCGGCACGGGCATCATCGGACCCTTCGGCGCCTCGACACTGGGTGAAATCCGGCGCACTGTGCACAAAACCATCAATTCTGAATTGCTCTTCTGGTTGCTCTTGCTCTTGAAGAAATTGCCGAGGATCGGGATATCGCCGAGTCCCGGAATCTTGTTGCCAACATTGGTGACCCGGTTATCCATCAGGCCGGCGATCACAAAGCTCTGGCCATCTTGCAGTTCGAATTCTGTATCCGCCTTGCGCGTGCTGATGGCGGGCACGGTGGTTCCAGAAACCGTGACGGCATCGGCGAAATCCAGCGTACTCACCTCGGGAGAGACGTGCAGGTGGATGTTGCCGTTTGGCTGAATCACGGGGGTGAACTTCAACCGCACGCCAAATTCGCGAAACTGAATCGTGACGGTGGCGATTCCGCTGGCGTTTTGCTGCGCGACCGGAAAGGGAAATTCTCCGCCTGCCAAAAAACTTGCTTCCTTGCCATTGATCGCGACCAGATTGGGCTCGGCCAGAATCTGCAAAAGATTTTGTGTCTTAAGGGCTTCGATCACTGCACCGAGGTGGACCTGAGGATTAAAGAAAAACATGTTGAGTACGTTCGATACCGTCGCGGTAGCGGGAAATGGGCTGTTCGATCCGGTATCGCTGATGTTCCCGAGGCCAGTGACTCCTCCGAACTGGCCGGTGGTCGTGCTGCCGATGGTGTTTCCCGCGCCGGTCGAAAGCAGATTGAAGCCCATTTGGGTCATCGCCGAGCGATCCACTTCTGCAAACTTGACTTCCAGAAGTACTTCCTCTGCCCCGACCGGGCCGAACGTCAGCACGTTCACGACGTTCTTCGAATACGCCGAGGCCAGCGAGCCAGCGTGCTTGGCGACGTCCTCGGTGGTTACGTGACCGGAGAGAACAATCGCGGAACGCGAAGGCGTCAGATCGATCTGCTCATTCGGGAAAAGGCGATGCATTTCTTCCGAAGCCGCGGTGATATCGACATCCACCCGAAGATCGAAGCTGCGAGAGCGCTCCAATTCGTCCCAGATCAGCAGTGAAACCTCGCCCGAAGCGAGTCCATTGACCAGGACTTGCGTTGGTGTGACGACCAGGGCATCCGCCACCGAGGGGTCGGTTACCGAGACACGCTTCAGTCTTTCGGTAGTGTTAATCAGGAGGGATTTACCGACCATCACGCGCAGCGGAGCTGCACCCGCAGTAACGCTCTGGCTGGATGCGGATGTGATAGTGGAGGGTTGCGCGGCGGGCGCATTATCCTGATTCTGAGAAGAAGCGTTCTGAGAAGAAGCCGTTGCCGTTGCCGGAGCGGCTGGTGGATTACCGTCGGGAGACACGGTGCGCGCGAACATGGTTGTCGCACTAAGAAGTAAAGCGGCTGCGACCAGCATAAAAGCTTTCATGAATTCGCACCTCTGCGAGGATGCACGAGCAAATCCATCGAGGGCAGATCCATCGAGGCAATGAGCGTACACGAACTACTGCGGTGTTGGCGGCCCAAACTTGTCTTCTTCCCTTTTATTGCCACGGATCATTTCTACTTGGTAAGGCGCAGTCGGAGGCAGCGCCGAAACTTTCGCTACCACTTTGTGGGTTTTGGGTTTGGGCTCGGTCGCCACCGGCGCCTCACCCAGATAAACCGAACTTGTCCGGGTCGCGCCGATGCCCCCCTTTTTTGTGTCCAGCGGATTGCGCAAAGACAGCTGAATCCGTCCTTCCTGCGAAACCAGCGCCAGCTTCTGCGCGTCGTCCGGAGAAACCAGGAGCGTAATCACCGGGGCGGTTTGCGCATCCGCGGAAGCATTCCGGTCCAGGTTCTTGCCCACGGCAATGACCGCGACGTTTTCGAGGACGGTGGTAGTCTGACGGTCATTCCCTTGACTACCAGTAGCCAGAACATCCACGCGCGTGCCCGGTTGCACGAAGCCTGCCACCGAAACCACATCGTTGACACGCACGGAAACCGCGCGCATTCCCGGCGGGATCATTGAGGGCAGGCCGGCTCCAGCGTTCAGCGCCGCCAATTTGCTCGGCAGAATGAATTCGCCTTTGCTGATCGGCAGAACTGCGCCGCGGCCCAGGATCTTCGATGTTCCGGAGAACGCGCCGGGAGGGACGGCCGATTCCGGGAGAGTGATCACGCGGACATCGTGAGCTTCCAATTTGACCCCGACCTGAACATCGTCAGCGGCCACCACGACCGGCACACCGTGCTCGTAGCTGTTTGAGCCCGCGAAGCCCCGCAGCCGGTTATAGACGGTAAAGCTGACGAGTAGGCCGACGGCCAGCGCCAAGCCTCCGATCATCAATAAACGGCTTCGGTTCATTCCTCTCCTTTGGAGACAAGTCCGTACTCATTCGTCGCCACGAAGAACTTAATCTCGCGTGCAACGTACTTCCTGCGCGCTGGCTCTCCCCTACTGGTTGCCGACTGAGCTGGCTACCTGTGAGAACACGTTGTTCGCGTTGCCGCCGATCAGACGCACGGTGCCGATTACGATCACCAGAATTACGGCTAGCATCACGGCGTATTCTGCGATGTCCTGCGCTTCGTCATTGCGCCACAAGAGCTTAGCTAAATCTGTCATTCGAGACTCCTTCAGAGCTTCACGGTAGAAACTCATAATATGGGACGAGGAACCATTTCCTGTATGCGCCCTAGTTTCGCAGATTCGGGATAACTCTGGGAAACATTTTTGCACTTTCTTGCCTCGCTGGCGATGGATTTCTGGAAAATGTCAGTATTTTCGACGGCGGGGTGCCTCCGGAGCAGGATAATTGCCTTAGAGTCGCTGAATGCAGCATACCAATTGCTGTCGAGAAGGAGGGCTTGAGCCAGCGCGCAGGTAGGGGGCACAAGTATAGCCTCCACCTTCCAGCTATCAAGAACGTCTCGCCAGCCGGTACGGAGCTGCACCGCGGTCCTAAACTGGCGCAAGAGGGCGTCGCCATACAAGTCCGCGCGGCCGTCTACGAACACGCGATATTCAGGATAGAGCTTCCAGATCGCATAGCCTCCCCAGTCATAGTAAACGAAAATTCTCCGAGGATAGTCGCCGGAACGCAAGAACGCGACAGCTCTTTGGGGAAACTGCTCCGCCTCGCAGGCATCCTGGTTGCGGGCAAGACTGACCCACTTCACCAATGCAAACACAGCGATCAGAATGACAACAAGCCCGTTGAAAAGTGGCCGTAGTCGCGAGAAGTCGGGTACCCCATGTCTTGCGCTTTTCGAGATGTGGGGACTTTCGCCGCGATCGCCTCTAGTGACCGGGAGAGCCGCAGCGATCACCGGCATCGCCACCAGAACGAAAATTGGTATGTGGCGGACGGCGTCCAGAGCAGCGAATGAGGTAAGGAGCAGGGGTACGATCACACGTCCCTTGGGCCGCCAGCGAGAACTGGCGAGTGCGGTCAGAACGAGCAGCCAGACCAGCAAAAATGGACGATAGAGCCATCCATGAAAATTCGGTGAGCGCCACTCGCCAATGAATGACCGCATCCCGGGCGAGCGCAAAGTATCGAACGGATAACGATAGAGTTCGGCGCCGCTGGGGTTGAGAGGCACGAGCGCCAAACAAGCCAGCAGAAGCAGCAGCACGCGCAAGAGGATCGGGCGTGCTTCCTGCCAAGGCGTGTTGCCGACTGCCGTCTCCAAAAGCAGGCCGACACCATACGCAAACAACAGTGCGGGGCCGAGCGCGAATCCGGCGTGCAGATTCAGCCATAGGAGAAACAGCGGTGGTATCCACAACAGCAGCCGAGGGCGATCTTTTTCTGTGCCACCCTCTGTGCCACCTTCGAGGAGCCATAGAAGAAGGCTGGCAAGAATAAAGGTAAACATCTGCGGCCGCACGCCCGACGAAGGAGCCGAAGCCAAAGCACCGAAGGCCGTCGCGGCGGCTGCCCAATGCTCCTTCCCCCCAGAGGAAAGACAGCGCAGATAGAGCAGCATGAATCCGGCAGTCGTAACGATCGCTGAGAATACAATCAGTGCGGCAGCGCCACCGTGTTTCCAGAGTTCGTAAAACACGACCTCCGACAGCCACTCGTGTGATACCCAGGCATGCCCGGCGCGAGTGAAGGAAAAAGGGTCGGAGTGAGGAACGTGGCCGGTCTCCACGATCCACTGCCCGGTGCGCAGGTGCCACCACAGATCGGGATCGGTGGCGTTGCGCGCCGTCATCGCCAGCAAGCCGAAGAGGAGGATGCCCGCGAACGCGATTTGCGTGCTGCGCAGCGTTTGGAGGATTCGTGGCATGCTCTTCGCGATTATGTTGCGTCGCGATTATAGAATGCGCGCGGCTCCAGCGTAGCGTCCGCTTAAGGAGGGGCGCATAAACAGAACAGAATGTGGATAGAATGGGCATTCCATTCGAGCCATGCGCGACCCACGAAAACTGCGCAGTTGGTTTGTGGCCATAGCCCTCCTCTGGATGGCAGTTGGCAACGGCGTCATGCTATGGAATACGCGAGTTCGGATCCGGCAGGGCTATGGGGATTTTGCGTCGTTTTATACCGCCGGCACTCTGGTGCGCAGGGGACTCGGGGCCGAACTTTACAGTTTCGCGGCTCAGTGGAAGGTGCAGCAGGAATTTGCTTCCGCAGTAAAAATTCGCCAGGGCCCCTTGCCTTACATTCGGCCCCCGTTCGAAGCCTTACTTTTTTCCGTATTCGCCAGGTGGCCCTATGTGACAGCACTGCTCCTCTGGACGGCGCTCAAACTTGCGCTCCTCGCAACCATTCCGTTCATCGTGGTCCGCGGCAGGTTCTGGAAAGACAGCTTTCCACTCTGGACGACGGGTATTCTCGTTTTGGGTACGTATCCTGCGTTTATGGATCTACTCATGGGCCAGGATGCTGTGCTGCTGGCCTTCCTGTTCGCGGTTTGTTTCTGGCAGCTAGAAACGGGAAGGGACACGGGTGCGGGCGTCACCCTGGGCCTGGCACTCATCAAGTTCCAGCTGGCAATACCTTTCTTCCTTATCCTATGGATCTCCGGACGCAAACGGGTTTTGCGCGGATTTGCGACGTCCGCCTCCGTCGTCCTTGCCATTTCCACTGCTCTCGTTGGTTGGAGGACCCTGTTAAAGTACCCTGGCTACTTGCTGGCTTTGAACCGGTCAGTGGGCGTCGGAATCGCACCCGAGACTCATTTGAATCTGCGCGGGCTGCTCATTTTCTTCGTCGGGCGCGCGCCCTATCCCGGGCCCATCCATTGGGTGCTGACGCCAGTGGCGCTCGCAGCTATTGTGTACACAGGTCTCATTTGGCGAAAGGCGGGGCACGGTTTTTTGGCCGAGGGTTTTGGGCTGGCGGCCATTGTCGCGATCGTGACCAGCTATTACGCCTGTGCTTACGATCTGCTGTTGTTAATCGTCCCGCTGCTTGCCATGCGTACCCGGCCTGATGACGCTCCTAAAGCGGACAGGGTGACCCGATACTTGGAAGTGACCGGGTTGCTGCTTCTGCTCCTTACGCCAGTGTATTGGTTTACGAGATTGCAATTTCACGCCGAATCCCTAATGGCACTGCCATTGCTGGCCCTGGGCATTGCCTTGGCGCGCAGGCTGAGCCACGCCGGTGCGGGGGCAGGCGCACAGCGAAGGGCACCGGCGCTGGAAGGGCCAGCATGACCACAGCTCCAGCTTCGCCCTTGCTCCAGCTTCGTTCCTGGATGTGGCTGCTGCTGGCGATCCTCTGTGCCGTCGGCACGTGGACTTACGCCAACCGTGTGCTGATTCCGCACCAGATCTCCGATTCCGCCGTGCATGGCACGCCGCGCGGAAATCTTTCCGACCTCTATCCGCGCTGGCTGGGCGCGAGGGAACTGCTCGTCCATGGGCGAGATCCTTATAGCGCGGACGTCACGCGCGAAATTCAAGCCGGATACTACGGTCGCGCGCTCGATCCGGACCGACTCGGGAATCGAAATTACCAGCAGGGATTCTATTATCCGATCTACGTCGTCTTCTACCTTGCGCCCACCATTCACCTTTCGTTTGAGATCGTGCGAAAGGGATTCTCCTGGGTCTTGCTTGGGCTTACCTTTGCCATCATTCCGCTGTGGCTGCGGGTGCTGCGCTGGTCCGTGCCGCTGTGGGCACAGGCGAGCCTGGTTGTATTCACCATCGGCAGCCTGTCCGTCATGCAGGGCCTTAAGCTCCAGCAAATGACGCTTGTAGTGGCTGCCCTGCTGGCGATTGCGCTGGCGCTCCTCGTGTCAGAGCGCCCCATTGCCGCCGGCATTGTGCTGGCTTTGGCCACTATCAAGCCGCAACTTGTCTGCCTGTTGTTGCTCTGGTTGATGATCTGGACCCTGGCCGACTGGCGCCGCCGCTATCGCTGGGCCGCGTCATTCCTACTCTCCATGGCCATCCTGTGCGCTGCCGCAGAGTGGTACCTTCCGCACTGGATTCCCCGCTTCTGGCAGGCGCTTCACGAATACCGGAGCTACACGGGGGAAATGTCGGTAATGGACGAACTGATTGGCGCTCCCTGGAGTCGGGTTCTCGAACTGGCGGCGTTCGCGGTCATGATAGGCGCTTGCTGGAGAGAGCGCCGGCAGGCGGTGAACACCCACGCTTTTAAGTTCATCCTGGGCCTCGTGCTGGCCACCACTGTCCTCCTCGTGCCCACACACGGCCCCTACAATCAGGTGCTTCTGATCCCGGCGTTGCTGATCATGCTCAAGGAGTGCCGGACGATTTGGCAGAGAAGTGTCGCCAGCCGCGGCCTGTGCGTGATGACGATTGGCCTGATCTGTTGGCCGTGGGTATCATGTATTGCGCTGGCCGGGCTTTCCTTTGTCTTGCCGCAGGAGACGGTCGAGCGAGCCTGGGCGATCCCTTTCTGGACAGCGCTCCAGACCCCTCTGGCCGTGGCTGCCCTAATGCTGGTCCATTGCTATCAGATGACTTTTACTGCACCGGCAAGGCCGGACGCGTCGTAGAATGCTTGGGGAGCGTGTCGGTCTGCTAGCATGATGGCCGCAGGAGAGTTCAGGGTACATGTCGGTTACGCATTCGGGTATTTCGGGTATATCGAGCATCTTTCCCATCGCGATCTTCGTGCAGGGGAATGATCAGCAGACGTTGTCGCTGAATCACACCCCTTACACCGTGGGCCGCAAGGTGGATCGCGACCTGGTGATCGCGGACCCGCGCGTGTCTCGCGAACATGCTTCGATCGTTTCAGAAAACGGCGAGTTTTTTGTTGTCGACCTGGGCAGCAAACACGGTACCTTCGTCAATGGCGAGAAGGTCGACCGTCACAAGCTGCAACGCAACGACCGGCTGGAGTTTGGCGCACGCGATATTGCCTACCTGATCTTCCATCCGCTGCGCACGACCTCGAACACGGCGCGGGAATTTCTGAGCCAGATTTCGGGCATTCAGATCGCCCCGGAAGCCAGCGACCTCGAGAAACTCACGCTGTTCATGGAAGCGGCGCGCAAGCTCAACACCACCGGCGTGCTCGATGAAATCCTGGTTACGCTGCTCGAGGCCACGCTAAAACTGACACGCGCCGAACGTGGGTACATCTTCCTTCGCGACCCTGATGGGACCCTCACGCTCGCCGCCGGGCGCAACTCGAAGGGCGAGCCGCTGCTCGACGACACCACAATTTCTCGTTCGGTGCTTGACGGTGCGCTGTCCTCGAACTCCGAATACCTGGTCACGGACACCAGCCAGATGCTCGATGTGCAGCAGCGGAAAAGCATCGTCGCCTTCGACCTGCGAACGGTGATCTGCATGCCGTTGCGTAAGCCGCTTGTGCAAACCACCCGTGCCGACCAGCCGGCCAGTGCGGAAGTGATGGGGGCGCTCTATGTCGATTCGCGCTTTGCCTCGCGCGATATCACCAGCGTCAGTCACGATATTCTGCGGGCGATCGCGACGGAAGCTGCCCAGCTGGTCGAAAACGCGCGCCTGGTGCAGGCCGAAGAAGCCGGGCGCCGCTATCAGCAGGAACTGTCGATCGCAGCCACCATTCAGCAGCGTCTGTTGGCGGTGACGCTCCCCGAAGTTCCTTTTGCGCGGGTAAACGGACGCAATATGTCCTGTAAGGAAATCGGAGGCGATTTCTTCGAAGCCGTGAACACGCCCCAAGGCCTGGCCGTCGTCCTCGCCGACGTTAGCGGCAAAGGAGTCTCGGCCGCTCTGCTGGCTTCCATTCTCCAGGGCATGGTCTACTCTCAACTCATTTCGGGCATGCCACTCGTGGAGATCGTAGACGCCGTCAACCGCTTCTTCACCTATAAACACATCGGTGAGAAATACGCGACCATGATCATTACGCGCCTCCGCAGCGACGGGGACCTCGAATACGTCAACTGCGGACACATTCCGCCGGTGTGGATCTGTGGCAACGAAGTGTTGCGGCCATCCCACGGCAACCTGCCCGTAGGCCTGCTGGCGGAAGCGACTTACTCGAGCGACCGCTGCCAGTTGAGGCCGGGGGATCGGGTTATCCTGGTGACCGATGGCGTCACCGAAGCCGAGAACGCCCGCGGAGATATGTTTGACAGCGAACGCCTCGAACATGTGGCAGGGAAGAGCGCTTCAATGGAGGATGTTTTCGCGGCAGTTGCCGATTTTTGTGGAGGCACGCCGCTCAACGACGATTGCACGGTAGTAGAACTCGCCTACACCGGCAGCTAAGGCCGCGCGCCCGGATGGATCTCCACCGTAGACCAGGTCTTATCCGCCGCGTGACAGAGCTTCTCCAATCCGCAATCGGCGCACTTCGGACCGCGCGCCACGCAGAGTTTCCGCCCGTGCCAGATCACCTCGTGAGAAAACTCCGTCCAGCGCTCGCGAGGGATGATCCGCATCAGATCCTCTTCAATTTTTTTCGCGTCTTCCTGCTTCGTCAGCTCCAGACGGCGTGAAATTCGCGTTACGTGCGTATCTACGACTACCCCTTCATTCTTCTTGAACCACGTTCCGAGGACGACGTTCGCCGTTTTGCGAGCCACTCCGGGGAGGGTCAGCAACTCCTCCATCGTTTGCGGAACCTTCCCGCCAAAGTCCGCGACTATCTTCCGCGCCGCGCCTACCACCGATTTCGACTTGTTGCGGAAGAAGCCGGTCGAGCGGATATCCGGCTCCAACTGTTCCGGCTCAAGCGCCGCGAAGTCCTGGACGGTCGGATACTTTTCAAACAGTCCGGGCGTGACCATGTTCACCCGCGCGTCGGTACACTGGGCGGAAAGAATCGTTGCCACCAGCAATTCCCATGTGCTGCGGTGGGTGAGAGCGCAGGTCGCTCCGGGATAGAGCCGATCAAGTTCCGCGATGATCTGACGGATACGCTCAGGGGCCAAAGGGTCGTATCCAGACGCAGATTTCTTTTTCAGAACAGCCGCCTTCGGCGCCTTCCCGGCATTAAGCAGCGCTCGACCGCCGGTGGAACGCGCATTCAATGATTGTCCACCCTTCGATAGAGCACCCTTCGCCCGGCGCGCACCTTCCTGTCGTCCGCTGCGACTCGGTTGACGCGGCATATTTCCGCGGGGCATCGGTTTTCTCCTAAGTAGTGGTTAATGGTAACAAAGTTGACGCGGCAGCCTGCACATCCGACAAAAGTAACTCCGCCGCGATTGACGGCTTGGCGGCCGGGTGAGTACTCTGGAAAGTAAGGGAAAAAGTTGTGGCCGTGAAGAGCATCAAACTCGGACAAGTCTGGCGCCAGGACGCAACCGGCCAGGATTACCTCGTCACCAAGGTGTATAGCGAAGTTTTCACGCAATACGCGGTACTGCGGCTCGCCGAGGTTACCGCGCCCGACGCGCCTGTCGTGAAGGTAAAGGTCGCCAAATCGGCGGATGGCGTAACCTTGCCCGGCTTCAGCTTCACGCAGGAAGGGGCGTTCTGACTAGTGTTGATGGACTACCCCTTCTCAATTGTCATCCTGAGCGAAGCGAAGGACGTGCTGTTCTTCAGCCTGCACTTCTGATCGCATGACGGAAAAAATCCTCACCATCCTTTTCGTCTTCGTCAATTCCGTCGTGGCCGCGACCGGCTACTCTGGCATCACGCTGCTGATGGCGATTGAATCCGCGTGCATTCCGCTGCCTTCCGAACTGATCATGCCCTTCGCCGGCTACCTCGTCTATACCGGCACGATGAAGCTGGTCTGGGCCGCTACGGCCGGCGCAATCGGATGCAATCTGGGCTCGCTCGTCGCCTACGAAATCGGCTACTATGGCGGGCGCCCCTTGGTTGAACAATACGGACGCTGGATCCTGATGGGCCGCCGTGAACTTGACTGGGCCGACCGCTTCTTTCTGCGCTGGGGAGACATGGCCGTGTTCATTGCGCGCCTGCTGCCAGTGATCCGCACATTCATCGCACTGCCCGCGGGAATCGCCCGCATGCCGCG
Organism: Terriglobales bacterium; assembly: GCA_050012595.1. Lineage (GTDB taxonomy): Bacteria > Acidobacteriota > Terriglobia > Terriglobales > Acidobacteriaceae > Acidiflorens. The sequence goes on along the minus strand of JBEKGW010000027.1, from coordinate 62,174 downwards.
CGGCAAATTCCACGTCTATACCTTCCTCGGATCGTGGCCCTGGTGTTTCGCGCTGGCTTATTTTGGCATGAAACTCGGCGAGAACTGGCGCTCGCTTGGCAAGTACTTCCACAAATTCGACGCTGTGATCGGCGTGTTTCTGTTGGTCGGGATCGTCTGGTTCCTCTGGTCGCATTGGCAGAACCGCCTGCGCCCCGCGGAGTAGATCTCGTGTGGGGACGGGCGCGTTGCCAGACTAAGCCGAGCGCAGCTGGCCCCGCTGCCCCGCCGCGCCGCAGTCACTTTCTCCATTTTCCGCAACTGTGTAATCTCACACTAGGACTAACACCGGCATGGGATTTCTGAGCTACCTTCTATACCCGTGGGGCTTCGTGCTCCAGGGACTGGCAATCGTCCACTTCATCCGGCGGAGGCCGGATAACTACTGGATCTTTATCATCGTGTTTCTCGGACCACTCGGCGCGATCATCTATCTTGCCGTCGAGGCGCTTCCCGACATTGGGCTGCTGGGCCAGTCCTTCAAAGTGTTTCCGCGCCGCAAGCGCATTGGCGAACTGGAAGCTGCGATTCGCGACAATCCGTCGGCGGGGAATTACGAGGAACTCGGCCACCTTTACATGGACGACGGCAAGCTCCAGTTGGCGCGAGCCGCATTCGACAGAGCCATTGCTGCCCGCGCCGATACGCTGGACCCCTTTTGCCGGCGCGGAGTTTGCGCCATCCTGTTAGGCGACGCCGCAGCCGCGTTGCCCGACCTGGAACGGGTGGTCGTCCAAGAGCCCGACTACGATTTCCAACGCGCGCCGGGCTTGCTCGCCCACGCTTACGCGCAGACCGGGCAAAAAGAAAAAGCCGAGGCGCTCTTCCGGCGGGTCACGGTCACGTCGACGTTGTCAGAGACTTATTTGAATTTCGCGGAGCTACTGGCGTCCGAAGGTCGCAACGCCGAAGCCCGCGAGTGGGCGCAGAAGGTGCTCGATAAGAAGCCGACTATGCCGGGTTACCTGCGGCGGCGGGAGCGGCCTTGGTTTCGGCGAGCGAATGAGATGCTGAAGCGGCTTAGTTCGTGAGTCTTGCTAAGTGCTAACGGCTGAAGTGCTATCCTTCCCTCGATGCGAATTTCTTACCTTGAATGCACGCGCTGCGGAGAGCATCTGTCCGCTGACCGCCCGCAGAATATCTGCCCCAAAGACGGCGGCGTGCTTTTCGCCCGCTATGATCTCGCCAGCCTGAAGGGGAAGTTGCGGCGCGAAGATTTATCAGGTCGCGTGGCCAGCATGTGGCGTTACTCCGAAGTTCTCCCGGAACTCCCCCCAAATGAAAAGCCGGTCACGCTGGGCGAGGGATTTACGCCTATGCTTGCCAGCCGCGAGTATGCGAACGTCTACATTAAAGACGAAGGTCTGAATCCAACCGGATCGTTCAAAGCGCGCGGCATGTCGGCTGCGGTGACGATGGCGCGACATTATGGATTGAAGAAGCTGGCCGCTCCTTCCGCCGGAAACGCTGGTGGCGCGCTGGCGGCGTATGCGGCAGCGGCGGGCATCGAAGCCCACATTTTTATGCCGAAAGATGTGCCCATCGCGAATCGCATGGAATGCGACTACTACGGGGCGCACGTGACGCTGGTCGACGGCCTGATCAGCGACTGCGGCCGCATGGTTGCCGAGCGCAAAGAGAAGGAAGGCTGGTTCGATATCTCGACCCTCAAAGAGCCGTTCCGCGTCGAAGGCAAGAAGACGATGGGCTACGAGGTTGCCGAACAACTCGACTGGAAACTGCCGCAAGGTATCGTCTATCCGACCGGCGGCGGCGTCGGCATGATCGGCATGTGGAAGGCCTTTGACGAGATGGAGGAGTTGGGCTGGATCGGTGCTGAACGCCCGAAAATGATCACCGTGCAGGCGGCTGGCTGCGCGCCGATCGTCCGTGCATTGGAAGCAGGGAAGAACGCTTCCGGAGCGTGGATCAGCGAAATGTGGGCCGGCGCCACAACCTTTGCCGCTGGCCTGCGTGTCCCCAAAGCTTACGGCGACTACCTGATTCTCGACATACTGAAAAAAAGCCAAGGCACCGCCGTCGCGGCGACCGACGAGGAAATCCTCGCAGCCACGCGGCACTGGGCGAGCCTGGAAGGCGTATTTGCCGCGCCGGAAGGAGCCGCATCACTGGTTGCGTATCAAAAGCTGCGCGCCAGCGGCATCTTCCGCGCCGAAGACAAAGTCGTGCTCTTCAATACCGGAACCGCCTACAAATATCTAGATATGATGGAAGCGGAAGAAAGGAAGGCGCGACTAGAGCCGTCGACCGCAAGCAATATTGGAGGGATCATCGGGCCCTACTGAATCACGAAGGGACAGCCGCCCTCCTTCGACTTCGCTCAGGACCTGTCCAGCCGGCGAAAGCCGGGCAGGTTGCCTACAACACAGAAGCCATGAGCTTCCCCTTCCAACCCGATTCTCTACAGCTACAGCGCGAAGAAATGGTGCGAACGCAACTTGCGGAGCGCGGCATTCGCGACCTTCGCGTGCTCGATGCCATGAGCAGAGTGCCGCGGCACGAGTTTGTCCCGGAGACTTTCCGCCAGGACGCCTACGAAGATCATCCGCTGCCCATCGGCGAGGGACAAACCATCTCGCAGCCTTACATCGTGGCCGCGATGCTCGAGCACCTCGCGCTTCAAGCGGCTGATCGCGTCCTCGAAATCGGCACTGGTTCCGGTTACGTGACGGCGTTGCTTTCCCTGCTCTGCGCCGAGGTGTATTCGGTGGAGCGCCACGCGCAACTGGCGGCTGCGGCGGAGAGTACCTTGCATCGGTTGAAATATCGCAACGTGAAGATCAGAGTCGGCGATGGCAGCCAGGGTTGGGTGGAGTACGCGCCGTTCGACGCCATTCTCGTTTCTGCCGCAACCGCCGAGATGCCGCCAGCTCTCTTTGAGCAGTTGCGCGAAGGCGGGCGCATGATGGTGCCGATTGGCCCGCCCTACAGCCAGGAATTGCAATTGATCTGGAAGGTCAGCGGACAGCCCGAGGTAGAAGTTCTCGAAGGTTGCCGGTTTGTGCCGCTGGTGGAAGGAACAGTGGACAGTGGCTAGTCCCGTGATCGCGAGGTGAGTCACGATGGAGAACCAGCGTCCGCGCCAGGCCCCGCTGGCGTCCCTCTGGCCGGGCGAGGACGCCCGGCGCTCCACTGACTGCTTTACAATTACGCCGTGGGTTTGTTCCGAAATCTGAAGATCACGCTGGAGATGATCAAGTGGGAGCACTCGATCTTCGCGCTCCCGTTTGCGCTCTGCGGCGCCATGCTTGCCGCTGGAGGCTTGCCGGCGTGGCGGCAACTGGGGTGGATCGTCATCGCCATGGTCTCGGCGCGTTCCGCTGCCATGGCCTTCAATCGCCTGGCCGACGCCTCGATTGACGCGGCCAATCCCCGCACTGCAACTCGTGCGCTGCCGGTCGGCCAGTTGACGCCAGCGTTTGTGAGTGCGTTCGTTCTGGCCTCGTGTGGAATTTTTGTGCTCGCCGCTTCCCAGTTGAACCGCTTGACGCTGATGCTTTCGCCGCTGGCGCTGGCGGTGATACTTCTTTATTCCTACGCCAAGCGATTCACGCGCTGGTCGCATTTGTTTCTCGGATTTTCTCTCGGTATTGCCCCAGCCGCCGCCTGGATCGCGGTTCGTGGGTCGCTCGATCCGCGGATACTGCTGCTCACTGCCGCGGTGACGTTCTGGGTCGGCGGATTCGATGTGATCTACGCCTGCCAGGATCATGACTACGACCGCGGCCATGGCTTGCACTCGGTGCCGCGGCATCTCGGAATCAGGAATGCGCTCGTCATCGCGCGTTTGTTTCATATCGTGATGCTTGGGCTGCTGGTCGCGCTGGTTGTTGTGTTTGGACTTGGTAAGCTGGCGATGGCGGGAGTGATCGCCGTGGCCGCGCTTTTGTTCTACGAGCACACCCTGGTGCGGCACGACGATTTGAGCAAGCTGAATGCGGCGTTCTTCACTATGAATGGGGTGATTTCGGTGGTGTTCTTTTTCTTTGTTGCTGGAGATTTATTGCTGAGGCGCGGGTGAGCTTCAGTGGTCGGGTTTGGCACCCTCCCCAATTTCCGCTAAGTGGCGGACCCACAGTTGTCTCGGTCAGTGTTAAAAGACAAACCAGCGTTATACTTCCTCGTTAAGGCGGGCCTACCCGCCTGGTCGCGCTTCTCAAGGAGGTCTCCATGATGCAGAACACTTCGGTCGAGATCGTACGTCAGGCTTCGACTTTATCCATCGCGTGGGGCGTGTTGCTGATTATCTTCGGCATGGTCGCGATCGGTTCGCCATTTCTCGCCGCCGTGGCGGTCAACGTGGTCATTGCCTGGCTCATCGTCTTGGCAGGCGTGGTCCACTTAATGCTCGCCTTTCGCGCTCATGGGGCTGGCAGCATGATCTGGAAGCTCCTGGTGGGGCTTGCCTACGTGTTCTTTGGCGCCTACCTGATCATGCATCCAGTGCTGGGTGTGGCATCGCTTACGTTAATACTGGCATCGCTGTTCCTGATTGAGGGCATCCTGGACATCATCTTGTTTTTCAAGATGCGCTCATTGGGAGGCTCAAGCTGGGTGCTGTTTGACGGGATCGTTACGCTCCTGCTGGGGCTGATGATCTATCTGCAATGGCCGTCGAGTTCCGCCTGGGCGATCGGCATCCTGGTCGGAGTGAGCATGATCATCAGCGGTGTCACGCGGGTGATGATGTCGTTGGCGGTGCGCAAGGCGACGACTAAGATAACGTCGTTAGCGGCTTAGTCTTAGTCTGACTTAGATCTGCCTTGGCAAGGCGCCGAAGTGTTGTGCGCCCAAGGGAGAAGCGCGCCAGCTGCGGCTGGCCTTTCCTTACGAATGGAGGAAGACCGAATGGGAGGCATGATCCCGTTAGGGGATGCATCGAGGCGGCCCGCTCGCATCCCCGTAGTGACGATCCTGATCATCCTCGTGAACGGCTTCGTTTTTGTTCAGGAGTTGCTGGGGGGCGATGCTTTTGTTTCGACGTGGTCGGCGATCCCCGCCCAAATCTTTTCCGGTCATCGCTGGGTCACGATTCTGACCGCGATGTTCATGCACGCCAGTTGGTCGCATATCATCGGTAACATGATCTTCTTATGGGCCTTTGCCCCGGAGATCGAAGACGCGATGGGGCCAGGGCGGTATTTTGTTTTCTATATTGTTGGCGGCCTGGTGGCCATGCTGGCGCAAGTGGCAGCCGACCCACATTCCACAGTCCCAAACCTGGGTGCTAGCGGCGCGATTGCCGCGGTGATGGGCGCGTTTCTGGTCACCTATCCTCGCGATCGGATCCGGGCGGTTCTATTTTTCTTTGTGTTTTTTCGGATCACCTTCATCCCCGCCGCGCTCTTAATCGGCTTCTGGTTTCTAACGCAGCTCTTCAGTGCCGGGGTTGTGGCACAAGTGCAGACCGGAGGGGTAGCGTACTTGGCGCACATCGGCGGCTTCATCTTCGGGGTTGTCACGGCACGTCTGTTCGAAGATCCGCGTCGACTCGCGTTGCAGAGAAGTCAGGAATGATTTGGAAGGCCGGTGCTGTCAATCAACACTCGGGGCCGATGCGATCCTCCCGCAGGTTGGGTTATGATTGAGCAAATGTCTGCTTCGCACGCATTCCAGACCGACGACCCGCGCCTGCTTCCGATCAAAGATAAAGTCCTCGCGGGCGAACGCCTGGACCAGGCCGATGCGCTTGCTCTTTACGGGACGGGCGACATCCTCGCCGTGGGTTGGCTCGCCAACTGGGTTCGCGAGCGGATGCATGGCGATAAGGCATACTTCAACGTCAACCGCCATATCAATCCGACGAATGTTTGCGTGGCTGCCTGCCGGTTGTGCGCTTTTGGGCGCAAGAAAGACACTCCTGGCGCTTACACTATGGCGCTTGAAGAAGCCTTCGCGACTGCGGCTTCCGGTTACACCGAGGCGGTCACTGAGTTTCACATTGTTGGTGGGCTGCATCCCGATTTGCCATTCCAATATTTTCTCGACCTGGTTTCCGGATTGAAAGAGCGTTTTCCGCAAGTTCACATGAAGGCCTTCACCATGGTGGAAGTCGCGTACCTGGCGAAGCGGGCGAAGCTGACGATTCGCGAGACGCTGGAACAAATGAAAGAAGCGGGTGTCGATTCGCTGCCGGGCGGCGGCGCGGAAATTTTTGCCGACCGCGTGCGGCACATTATCTGCGATCACAAAATTGACGGCGATCAATGGCTCGATACCGCGCGCCTTGCCCACCAGATCGGGCTGAAGTCGAATGCCACCATGCTCTACGGCCACATCGAAAACGATGAGGACCGCGTCGATCACCTGCTCAAACTGCGCGCCTTGCAGGATGAGACTGGCGGTTTTCAAACGTTTATTCCTCTCGCCTTTCATCCGGCGAACACGCCGCTGCAGCATCTTTTTACGACCACCGGCATCACCGACATCAAACAGATTGCCGTCAGCCGCCTGGTACTCGATAACTTCCCGCACATCAAGTCTTACTGGCAGATGATGACGCCGAAGATTGCGCAGATTTCGCTGCGCTTCGGAGCCGACGACATTGACGGCACAGTTGTCGAGGAAAAGATTTATCACGATGCGGGGGCGACTACTCCCCAAGGTCTGCGGCGGCATGATCTGGTGCGCTTGATCACGGAAGCCGGGCGCGAACCGATCGAGCGCGACACTCTCTACCGGCCGGTTACACGGACGGAAACTTCGTTCACGGTGTCGGTGTAACTCTCCTTACCGGTGTTACTCGTCTTACTCGGAAAAAAGACGCAGATATCCCTCGCAAAATAGAGATTCGTTTCCGCCCCATTGTGCGGTAACATTCCCCTCCTAGGGGGAGATATGCGCTTTTTCAAGCTTTGCCTGGCGCTGGGATGGCTTGTGCTGTGGCCCGGGCGGAGTTACGCCGGCGATCCGCAGTGGGTGGAAGTGCGGTCGCCTAACTTCTCCGTGATCACTGACGCCGGCGATAAACGCGGCCGCGATGTCGCGCTGCATTTCGAGCAGATGCGTTCCGTCTTCGGAGGTCTAATGGCCAAAGCGCACGTGAATCTGTCGGTCCCGTTGCAGATCGTGGCCTTTCGAAACACCAAAGAGGTACGGCAATTGGCTCCGGTGTTTAACGGGAAGCCGGTGGAAGTCGCCGGACTCTTTCAGAGCGGCGAGGATCGCAGCTTTATCATGCTCGATATGTCGGTCGACAATCCGTGGGTGGTGGTTTTCCACGAATATGCGCACCAGTTGATGAATAGCAATCTTTCGGGGAGCACCGATCCGTGGTTCGAAGAGGGTTTTGCCGAGTTTTTTTCGAGTATTGAGGTCGATAACAAAGAAGCCCACGTGGGTAAGATTCCGCGCGATACGTATCTCATTCTGCAACAGGGCGGAATGATGCGGGTCGCCGATCTGTTTCGTGTGCAGCACAATTCGAAGACGTACAACGAGAGCGGGGACCACCGCAACACGTTTTACGCGGAGTCCAGCCTGGTAGTGCACTATCTTTTTGACACTCAGCAGATATCGAAGCTCGACGCGTATTTCAGCGCCTTTATCGACCAGAAAAAGCCGGTTGAACAAGCCATACAGGAAGCCTTTGGCATGACGCCGGAGCAATTCGACAAAGCCCTCCGCAATTATTTGAGCAGCGGCCGATATAAGTACTATTCAATCCCGACCCCGCCCAGCATTGTGGCCGCGCAGTTTGCCGAGACGCCGGTTAGTGTGGCGGATGCTCGCGCCGTGCTGGCCGACATCGATGCCCACTCGCCTAGCCACCAGGAGCGTGCACTCGGTGAATTTCAGGAAGTGCTCAAAATGGACCCCAACAATGCTTCTGCGCTACGCGGCGCCGGGTACGCCTTCCTGCAACGGCAGGACTTTGAACATGCCAGAGAGTATTTCCGGCAAGCCGCTGAACGCGACAGCAAAGACCCTCGGGTGCATTATTACAACGCCCTGCTCATGAACCGCGCAGGCGGCCTGAATGCAGCTAAGTCGGAAGAGATGAAAAAAGAACTGGAGACGGCTATCGCGCTCGATCCGAAACTGGCCGACGCGTATTCGCTGCTGGCTTATGCGCAGGCGTTTTCCGGTGAGCCCGAAAAAGGTCTGGCGACCATGAAGAGAGCGGTGGAGTTGTCACCGAGGAACGAGACGTATCAAATCAATCTCGCCAATATCTACATGGCGAATCGCAAGGTGGACGAGGCCATCGCGCTATTCCGAAGTCTTGCTGGCAGCGCGAATCCCGAGGTGGCAAGCCATGCCAGTACAGCGTTGGCGCAGGCGGAAAACTTCAAAGAGCAGTCAAAGTCATTCCGGCCGCAAATCGAAAGGCGGACGTCAGAGAATGTCGAGGCGGCGCGCGACGCTACGGGTATTCCTGAGGGAAGAATTGAGGCTAAGATTCCGGTGGCGCCCCCATCGTCAACGCCGGTTCGGTTTATCAAGGGCAAACTCGCCGCTGTAGATTGCTCCGCCGCCCCGCAGGCATTGCTGAGCGTGGTGTCAGGAGGCCGATCTTTGAAGATGCACATTGGCGACAGCAAACATGTGATTCTGATCGGCGCTGACGAGTTCTCCTGCGACTGGAAGAACAAAAGCGTGTCACTCAATTATCGCGAACGTCAGGATGGCGACGGCGACGTGGTGTCACTCGAAATGCAGTAGAAGCGGCGCAGTAATGCCGGCATACTAAAAGCGTAACTTCCCGAAATTGCGGGCATCTAATCGTCATGGCCAAAGAGCAGACAGCGGTTTTCGGCGGCGGATGCTTCTGGTGTATTGAAGCGGTTTTTCAACGTCTCACCGGCGTCACCCACGTCGAGTCGGGATACATGGGCGGACGCGCCGACCTGGCGACTTATCGCCAGGTGTGCAACGGGGACACCGGGCATGTGGAAGTGGTGCGCGTCACCTTCGATCCCGACCAGATCAACTATCGCGAACTGCTGGACGTATTCTTCGCGGTGCACGATCCGACCACGATAAATCGGCAGGGGAACGATGCTGGCGAGCAGTATCGCTCGGTGATTTTCTACACCGATGAAGAGCAGCAACGGATTGCTGAAGATGTGATTGCGGAGATGACGGCGGCGAAAGTGTTTCCTGAACCAATCGTGACCGCAGTCGAGCCGGCCGAGGAATTCCACGTGGCCGAAAACTACCATCAGAACTACTACAACGAAAATTCACGCCAGCCTTATTGCATGTTTGTGATCTCGCCGAAGCTGGCGAAGCTGGAAAAAAAGTTTGCCGAAAAAGTGAGAGCGTGAACCGGACGAGCGACCTTGCTCGAATACCGGCCACAATCTATTCCTCGGGACCCTGGTTCCTCAGAATCCGGTCGGTGCTGGCCGTGGTGGGTTCGGGCCGTTCGTCCAACAGAAGCCGTCGCAAGGTGCGCAGGTCGTTGAGCAGCCGACTGCTGGTCTTCAGGTGTTGTTCCAGCTTATTCAACTTGAATTGCACAAGTCGCAGAGCCTCCACTCGGCGTTCTGACCTGGCGGCGGCGGCCGCACCGAGGTCGGCTTCGATCTCGCGTTTGGCTTCGGCGATGGCCTCGACCAAAAGCCGCACGTATTGGTGGGCATTCTCGACAGTGTCAAACGGGGTTTGGAGGGAATCGTTCAAGGGTGAGAGTTCCTTAGCACATGGGAAGTCTGGCGGAGAGGGATTCTATTCCCAATTGATTTCTTCGGCTACTTACATTGATTCCGAACGAGTTGTCCACAGTATCCAATAAAGTTGCCATCAATACTGGGAGAACATCGTACATCAGGATTGTAGCTTTCGTGCAGCTTTTTTGTATTCTTTCCTGGAGCCAATATAGTTTATGGGCGAGCACAGCGCTGTGGCTGCCCCTGTCTTGATCACGCCCGGAGGTTCATCGGGACTTGGTTCAATGAGCAGGGTTTTACTTCGGCCTCGATGCGGCGCACGACTCTCTCGACGGCACTCTTGACCTCGGGCGAGACTTCGACTCCAATTTCGAAACGGCGTCCTTCGATTCCGTACACGCGCACCTTGATTGGCAGGCAGCCCAGAACGCGAGCCAACTCGATCGCTTCCGCCAGGCCCAGTCCATGAGTGGAAGCGGTTGAACTTAGGGAGGCAGGCGGATGCTGTCCGTCCCAAAGGAACACAGAACCCGGCGGCGCACCAGTCATCACGGCGTCCACCACGATCACATCATCCGCACCGCTCCAAGCCTCAATCAACTCCGCAGCTTCCCCACGGCGGATCTCCACATCCATTCCCAGTTGCCGGAGGCGTTCCGCGACCAGCACCCCAGCCGCGTCATCGCCGCGGTCCCGGTTGCCACAGCCAATAATCAGCATGCTTCAGTCCCCGGCCTGGTGTCTTCGCGCTCCAGCACAACTTTCAAAAAGTGCGTCGCGCAGGAAATGCATGGATCGTAGCTCCGCACTGCCTGCTCGCACTTCCAGGTTGCCTCCTCGATAGGCCAGGCCACCAGTTGCGCGGCATACTCGCGAAGATCGTCCTCGATCCGCCGCAGGTTTTGGGAGGTTGGCGGGACGATCTTGGCCGTGACGATCAGCCCCTGCTCATCCAAGGCGTAGCGGTGATACAGAATGCCACGGGGCGCCTCCGTGATCGCCTGGCCCACACCGATCCGGTTCGGCGCCTCGACGCGAGGTGCGGCCGGCGGCTCGTACTCGCGGATGACCCGCAATGCCTCGGCACAGGCGAAGACCAACTCCACGGCACGCACCACAATGCTGCGGAAAAGATTCTTCAGCGGAGGTCGCAGGCCGGCTTCTGCCGCCGCATTGCGGGCCACCTCCGGCAGCTTGTCGAAATTCAAGTTGAATCGCGCCAAGGGACCTACCAGATACGATCCTCTTCCTCTCACCACCGAGTGCAGCGCGTTCGAGTGCTTGACCTGCAACTCGACGAAGTGGTCCTCGTATTCGGCGGCGTCAATATCCAGGTCCCGATTGGACACCAAACGTCCCTCGTTAAAGGGGTACTCGTCGGGATGGCGAAGCGCTACGAACTCGTAGTCTTGCTCAAAGTCAGGGAACTGGAATCCGGCGGTCCAGCGCACCGTCGCCAGTGAAGCTTCGAGAGCCCACTCCAGATCGTCTACTAAATCGCGTAACTGGTACTTCGTGGGAGTCTTGTAAAAGCCTCCGACCGCAACCGAAATGGGGTGGATCTCGCGTCCCCCGAGCAGTTGCATGATCCGGTTGCCGATCTTCTTGAGGCGCAGCGCCTTTTCGACCACCGCTCGATGATCCCGGGACATGGCGATTACGTCCGGGTAGCCAAGAAAGTCCGGCGCGTGCAGCATATAGACATGCAGACAGTGACTCTCGATCCACTCCCCGCAGTAAAACAGGCGTCGAAGAAGCCGGACCGCCGGGTCGACTCGGATTCCCAAAGCCCGCTCGATCGCATGCACCGCGCTCATCTGGTAGGCAATGGGGCAGATGCCACAAATCCGCGCCGTAATGTCTGGAGCTTCGGAGAAGTGCCGCCCCCGGAGGAATGCCTCAAACAAGCGTGGGGGCTCGTAGATTTTCAGCTTCACTTCGGCGACGCGCTCGCCCGCCATCTTGATGTACAGCGCCCCCTCACCTTCGACGCGAGCCAGCGTGTCGACCCGAATTGTTCTTCCCCCGCGGCCGCTCATGTGTGTTCGCACTCCTCGCTCGCTTTGCGGAACTGCCACGACCAGGCATTGAATCCTCGAAACGCTCGCGAGATCTGATCATCAGACTGTCCGAGAATCCGGAGCTGACTGGTCAGCGAAGCTGTGTTGGGAGTCTCCATGGGCCCGTAACAGCCGTAACAGCCGCGGTCGTAGCTGGGACACAGCGCTCCGCAGCCCGCTTGAGTCACGGGGCCAAGACAGGCGATTCCCCCGGCCACGGCAATACAGACATTCCCCTTGCGCTTGCACTCGATGCACACGCTGTAGGACGGAATATTCGGCTTCCGGCCGGCCAGCGTGGCCGTGATCAGCTCGATCAATTGATATTTGTTGATGGGGCAGCCGCGCAGTTCGAAATCCACCGGCACGTGCTCGGCGATCGGCGTCGAGAGTTTCAGCGTGCTGATGTATTGCGGCGTTGCGTACACGATTCGGATGAATTCATCCACATCCTTCCAGTTCCGCAGAGCCTGGATGCCGCCTGCCGTTGCGCAAGCTCCGATCGTGATCAGCGTCTTGCACTGCCTCCGCACAGCCTGGATTCGCTGGGCGTCGTCGTGAGTAGTGATCGATCCTTCCACCAGTCCGATGTCGTACGGACCCTTCAGCATCGTGCGAGTAGCTTCAGGGAAGTAGGCAATGTCCACCGCCTCGGTAACACCGAGCAGTTCATCTTCGGCGTCAAGCAGGCTCAACTGGCAGCCGTCGCACGAAGCGAACTTGAAGACACCGATTTTCGGTTTGCGTGCTGGCTTGCGCTTGGATTCAGAGCTCATACTTCTCCAGTAGCGGCCGCATCTGCTCGTAGCGGAAGATCGGCCCGTCCTTGCAAATGAAGTAGGGTCCATACTGGCAATGTCCGCAAAAACCGACGGCACACTTCATGTTCCGTTCCATCGAAAGGTAGATATCGTCGCGACTAAGTCCCTGTGTTATCAGCTCCCGCGTGACGAAGCGCATCATGATCTCAGGGCCGCAGACCATCGCGACCGAACGCGCCGGCTCCAGCCGGGCGTACTTGAACAATGTCGTGACTACGCCGACGTGGCCTCGCCAGCTGAGGCCGCCATAGTCCACCGTGACCAGCACTTGATTCTGGCGGTTGCGAGCCCATGTCGCCAGTTCCTTGCGATAGAGCAGGTCGCGCGGGCTGCGCCCACCGTAAAGAATCACCAATCGCCCATAGTCTTTCCGATTCTGCAGGACGTGATAGATCAGCGGTCGCAAAGGCGCCAGGCCGATTCCGCCAGCCACCACGATGACGTCCCGCCCCCGCGCGGCCTCAATCGGCCAGTTGGCGCCAAACGGCCCTCGCACACCCACGCTGTCGCCCACCCGCTGGTTCACCAGCGAATGAGTAGCCTGACCGACCGAGCGTACCGTGTACACCAATCGATCGTGTAACGCGGGGTCGCCGCTGATGGAGATGGGCAGCTCACCGATCCCAAACACCCACAGCATGCTGAACTGCCCGGGCTGGAACGACCGCCCATTGGCTCCCGCCTCAGGCTCAAGCCTCAGGGAAAACGTATCTGGCGTTTCCTTGGCCACCTCGCGAACCAGATACGGCTGGGGAAGCATCGGATTGGTTGTGATCGTGCTCGCCATGGTGGTCACCGGGCCGCGTAAACATCGAGCAACTGCAGGCGAGCCGCCTCCAGCCGCTGCTCCATGATCTGGGCAAAGCGCTTCAAAACCTCGTAACCGAGATCGTGGTTCTCCTCGCACTTCGTGCGCAGACATTTGCCGTCGAGCGCAATGGCGCGTGTGTCCTGCACCGCATGCGCGTGGAACTTCCAGATGTAGGGTGGCAGCAACCACGACCAACCGAGAATGTCTCCCGCCCCCAGAGTCTCCACGACAATCGGGTTGCGGTGCGGAGCGAAAATCTCCAGCGCTACCTTCCCCGACCGGATCAGATAAAACTCGTTGGCTTCCTCTCCCTCCTTGAAGATGTAAGTTCCCGGCACGAATCGGACATTGGCGGCGCAGCCAGTTAGTAAGCTTGTGTAGTACGACTCGAGACCGGCAAAGAAATGATGTTCCGCGATGATGACCTCAAGCGTTTCCATTCTTTCCTCCTTTCCGTATAGCCCGAACCTCCTCGGTAATATCGATCCCCACCGGGCACCAGGTAATGCAACGACCGCAGCCAACACATCCCGAACTGCCGAACTGGTCGATCCACGAAGCCAGTTTGTGGGTCATCCACTGCCGGTAGCGCGACTTGGTGGAGGTTCGGACACTTCCCCCGTGGATATAAGAAAAACTCTGCGTGAAGCAGGAATCCCACCGGCGCCAACGCTCGGCGTGGTCACCGGTTATGTCGCTCACATCTTCCACGGTTGTGCAGAAGCACGTCGGGCACACCATGGTGCAATTGGCGCAGGCCAGGCAGCGTGCGGCAACGTTATCCCAGCGCGGATGCTCGAAGTTCTGGTAGAGAAGCTCTTTGATTCCCGTGGTGTCGATGCTGCGCACCTGCTCACCTACGGCTGTTGCCACGGCCGCGTCTGCTTCCTTAGAATCCTGTTCAGTGGCCGGAGCCATCCGCAGTTCGGCGAGCACCTCGGCGCCACGATCGCCGCTTGCCCATGCGATGAAGCGGTGCCCCTTTGACCCGACGAGTTCCGTAAGCACCAAGTCGGCACCATTTTGCACCCGCGGCCCGGTTCCCATCGACGCGCAAAAACACGTAGCCGCCGACTGTGTGCATTGCACCGCGATGGTGAACACGCCCGCCCGGCGACCCTCGTAGATCGGATCGCGATACTTGTCGTCGAGCAGCACACGGTCTTGCACCGCAATGGCAGCCAGTTCGCATGCCCGCACTCCCAGAAATGCCTGGGGATGCTTGGGCTGCGCCTCATTGTTCAGGATTCGGAACGTGCCGCCCTGGCGCTCAGCTGACCATAGCCGCGCATCCGCCGGGTGCAGATACTTCTTCCAGCTCTGCGGTCCTACTGCATATCCAAAAAGAGCTTCGTCGTCACGCCGCTTCAGCCGGTAGCGTCCGGGCTCCTGCTCGTCGGTCCAGCCCGCGGGCAGATCCTTCGCCGACTCAACCTTGTCATAAACGATCGCCCCGTCCCGCACCGTGGGCCCGATGACCTCGTAGCCCTTGCGTTTCAGCGCTTCAAGCAACTCCCCCATCTGGCTTGCTTCTAGAACTCCATGCGCTTGCTCCGGCACACGATTACCCCGCAATACATCTCTTGATGCCAACAAGCCGCCGGCAACCACAAGGTTCCCTTCTTAAGCGGCCAACCGGGAGATGGCCGCAACTGCTCTTCCGGCCATGCATGGCAACAGAATATTCTCAACCCTGGACCACAATAATTCCAGTCGGTTTTGCCAGTCACGGGTGAGGTGCTATTGACGGCCTTCAGGTCCTCTTTTCCGATCCCCGGTTGGTTGAGATGTTGTGCCCGACTTTTCGATCACGCATCTATCCCGCATCATCGACCCGGCAGCGCGAGATTTGCTGCGGCTATGGTTGCCGAGGTTTAATGTCCCATGCACTGGAACGACGCGGGGATTCTTTTTCTGATTCTGCTGGCGATGATAGGGCTGTTGCTCTTCCTTCTTCATCGCACTCGCCTGGGTCCACTTCTGCACGAGCATATCGCCGACCGTCCGCGCCGCAGGCTGTTTCTTGCATCCGTCAGCTTCTTTCTGACCTTTGCCATTGTGCGGGGATTGGTTTTTGCCATCCAGCACCAGATTCCGCCTTTTCACTACATCATCATGGGCGGCCGCCACATTCACCACCTGGTACCCGGCATTCTGATTCTGCTGGCCGTTGGTTTTGGCTGGCTGTGCGAAGTTGGAACGGGCAGCGATTCTTCATCGCTGTTTGCCAGTGGCTTGATGTCGCTGCTTTACGGAGTAGGTTCGGCGCTGACGCTCGATGAGTTTGCCCTCTGGCTTAATCTTAAGGACGTTTACTTCATGCGCGAGGGACGGTCAAGCATCGACGCCGTCGTCCTGTTCGGCTCGCTGCTCGCAATCGGGGGATGGGGCGCGCCTCTATTCGCCGCCCTGGCAAAACGCATGACGAAGCAGAATCGCGCGCCGCAACCGGAAGACGCCGAGAAGCAGGCAAAACGTCGGCAATCGGAGTAGAGAGACCTAGTCCGGGGTAGCTCCTAGATACTCGTCGTGGCCTGCCAGTGCCTCATCCAGCCGTGTGAGAGTGAAGATCTCCTTCACGCGCGGGCTGAAGTTGATGAGCTTCAACTGGCACCCGGCCTTCTTGGCCGAGATGTACACGCCGACGATCATGCCCAGCCCGGAGCTGTCGAGGTAGCTGACATCGCTGAAGTCGAGCACGAGGCGCTTGCTCTCGGCGATGAGCCTGCGCGCGGTGTCGCGCAACTGATCGGCGTTTTCCATGGTGATTCTGCCTGAGCAACGAACGGTCGTTTCGGTGGGCGTTTTTTCAGTGGCGAGCGTCAGGGTTGGTGTGGGCAGCGGATTGGCAGCCATACAGACCTCCTAATTCGGAACTTCCTCTCTGAATAAATTGGGGCACGGCCCGGGGGAGGTGTTCCTATTGGGCAGGAAGCTTACCTGCGGCATCGGTCACTGTCAAGGGGCGCATATCGCGCCATGCTAAATGTGACTGGGGGCTGGCGGATACGTAGGATGTGACCCGACTCAGAGGTCGGTGCATCGGAAAGCATGGTCCGGCTGCTAGGTTTTCGACGAGCCCTCGGTTCCCCGGCGTTGCGCTCCCAGGCGCGCCATGCGAGGAACAATAATCAAAGCCACGGCGTAGAGGGAGATGGAGACGGCAATGGATCCCGAGTGGCCGTGGGGCAAGTCTTCGAACAGCAGCTTGGCGGTGACAAAGGCCAGCGTGCCGTAAGCGGTCCAGACGAGTTCGATACGCTGCCAGCGGGAGCCGGCGAAGGCGAGGGTGAGCGCCAGAACGCAAGTAATCAGCGTGCGGATGACGGCAATATGAGATGCGCCGGGAGTCATGCCGAGCGCCGCCAGCCAGACCAAGGCAGAGACGAGCAGGGTTGCGGCCGCGCTGACCCCCAGAATTGCCGATAGCAACCGAAGCAGCCGCTGGTTCCACCGCTCACCTGGGAAACGTCCTCCGAAGAAGTAGCAGAGAAGCACGGACGCGGCCACGATCCAGACCATCCAGCCCGGCGCGTTGGGAAAGGTTCCGGCCAGGGCACGGCCGGCATAATCCAACAGGCCAGATGCAAGAGCCGCCGCGGCCAGAAACACCAAGCCATGGAACTCAAGTGTGAGGCAAGCCGTCCGGACGCCCACCAAGGTGGCAACAATCGCGGCCACGCTCAGGAACAACGCCAGCAGCAGCGGCGGGAGACAAAGGAAGCTGCCCGCCAGGAGGAGAACGGCACTCCAGGTGGAATACACGTGGTAATTGCGTTGTTCCGGCAGGCGGTCGAAGCGGACAAAAGCGATCACGTAACAAGCGGCCGACAGGAGCAGGCAGAAAATCCCTAAGCCCACGCGCGCGGCAGGCTCGAAGTAAAGCAGGCTGAAGGCCGCCAGCAGGAATGCGATGACGGTCTGCACGATCTCGAAGATGGTGATCCGGTGGCGCAACCACGTAGTCCGCAAGGCGACGCTTGCCGCATAAATCAGAAACAGAGCGGACGGGAGCGTGAGCAGTACTGCGTTCTGGACGGCTGGGTAATCCGAGCGGGCGCTTTCAGGAAGCGAATAGATGTAGATCAGGATCCAAACCGCAAGGTCCGCCGCGGGCGCCACCAGAAAACGGAGGCGCAGCCAGCGATTGCGATCCGCCGCGAATTCACTGGCCAGGGCCATGATGAGGAGCGCCACAATGAAAGGCGGCAGATCATGCGTGGCAATCATCAATGCGAGGGCGGTGAAGACCGCGGTGACGCTGGCTATCCAGATGACCGGTGCGAGATTGCGTTTCCATGCGAGGGCCGACGCGCCAGCCACGAACGCGGTCAGTAGGCCGCCGGTCACGGAGGCTGGTAATACCTTGAAACGCAGGGTAAGTTCCGAGAGCATGGGGGCGAGGATCAAGCCTGAGGTAACGGCGTATGCGATGCTGGTAAAAGGAATGTTTGCCGGGACCCGCGCAGCCCATAGCAACCACATTCCCGCGTAGGCAAGGGCCAGCGCCACGATCACCCACTGCGGCAATGAGCCCGATTCAGCCACGGCTCGGAGCAGGTAGGCGCCCGCAATTCCGAGCATGGCTTTACCCACGACCGGAAAGACTCCTCCAGCTTGCGGAAGGGCCAACTCTTCGGGGGCAGGCGTTCCCCGCGCAGGCACGGTTGCCGGGGAGGGGCGCGAGTTGGCGGTTTCGGAGGAGCGTTCCAGGGCAGAGACTCGGCGCTCCAGGTGCTCCAGCCGGTCGGAAAGCCGTGCTAAAGCGTCGAGAAGGTCGTCCATAGTCTCCACCGCTTGAGGCTGGCAACGAATACCGGCCGAGCGTCGTGCTCGGAACGTCGTGCTCGAAACTCAGTACGCGGGTGTGGCGCCGGGAAGTGAACCCGAATCTTTCTCCGGCCAGGGTGGCAGGAGCTTCACCAATACCCATAGAATCACGAGCGGTAGGACGGTCAGCACAATGGCCATCAGCAGTCCTTCGCGCGTGACCAGGCCCATCTTGTACGTCGTGTATCCCAGGAAACTCTTGGAGAACAACTGTCCGCCAATCACGACGTTCCAGCGCATGGCAAAAATGCCGATCATGGTCAGGCATCCGGCCAGCACATAAATGCGTTTCCGCGCCATCGCGGTGAGGTTCAGCACCTGGGTCAAAGCCAACAGCACAATCGGCGTGACTGTCCCCAGCATGATCTGGACCACGATATGCGACATGTACAGCTTGGTGTGGACCATGAAATCCAGGCTGCGGAAGCTTTCATCGGCTTCGTAGATGCGGTGAATCAGGTCGAGCATTTCCAGGCCGAAATCGATGATGAAGATGTAGAACAGGTAGCGCGCCACCGTATCCACGCAACGCATGTCTATCGTCTCTTTGCGCAATCGCATCATCAGCATGTAGAGCAGCATCACGGCGGCGATCCCCGACACCATGGCAGAGAAGATAAACACCACCGGCATGAGCGGCGACGACCACCATGGGTTCGCTTTGACGGAGCCGAAGATGAAGCCGACGTATCCGTGCAGCAGGAACGCCGAAGGGATGCCGATGAGAGTAATCACCCAGCCCACTCGTTCATCAACCGCAAGCGCGCGCTCGCTGATGTTGCTCGAGCCCAGGGTCATGACCTTATAGATCCAGCGCTTCCAGCCGGGGGCGGATTGTGACATCACGACAATGTCGCGCCGGTAGTCAAGCCAGATCTCGAATACCAGAACCGCCATCAGGTACCAGAGGTAGACAAATCCGAACATGGCCATCGCGGACGTCCCGTGCGGTGTCAGGTACATCTCGTACGAGCGTTCCGGATGTCCAAGGTGCAGTTGCAGCGGCAGCGGCGCCACCAGCAGGAAGGCCAAGGCCGTCAGCAAGGCCAGCCGGTAGGTGGGCTTAACCGCCTGCACCTGGAACACGCGCTCCAGCGACGCCAGAATGAATGCGCCAGCCACCAGCCCCGTGAGAAACGGATACAAAACGATCAGGACGCTCCACTGGAGCTCGATTTCGTTCGGATACATGAAGCCTTCAACGCCGGGCATATCCGTTACCAGTCTCCTTGTTGCATGGAAGCATTCATCGCACCGAACCATCCAGGCCGAAGTAAAAGACCTTGGCGTGGGTCGCCATGTAGGGTTTCAGGATTTGAACGCTGTGAGTCTTCAGAAACTCGTGAATCGGGTCGTTCGGATTCTTCAGGTCGGCCAGTTGCCGCGCGCCCGTCGGACAAGCCTCGCAGCATGCAGTGGTCAGGCCTTTCGTGATCCGGTGATAGCAGAGAGTGCATTTTTCGGCGGTCTCGGTCTTCGGGTTGAGGAAGCGGCAACCATAGGGGCAGGCCTGGATGCAATACCGGCAGCCGAGGCAGTAGGTCTTGTCTATCAGAACCACGCCATCCGGGCTTATAAACGTCGCGCCTACCGGGCAAACCTGCGTGCAGGGTGAATCCACGCAGTGGTTGCACAGCTTGGGCACGAAAAAATTCTCCCCGCCCGCTTCTTTGGTTGGGGGAAATCCCTCCTTGGCGCCATCGGGCGAGTCCACGTGGGGATTTTCAATGTCGTAGTCCGTCCGGTGGTAGCGCTCTACCCAGGTGCGGAAGTATCCGTCCGGCACGTCGTTCTCGGACTGGCAGGCGCGGACGCAATTTCCGCAGCCGATGCATTTGGGCAGGTTAATCAGCATGCTCCACCAATGCTGGCTCATGGTGTAGTTGGGGGACGACTCCGGGCTCCCAGCCAGAACGTGCTTCCATGCGACGGCCGCCGCCGGCAACAGAAGCAGCATGTGGCGTCGGGTAATGCTCATTTCGTCCCCCCGTCGGTGATAGCCGGACTGTGCGGCTGGTGGCACGTATCGCAGGCAAGACCGGTGGAGTGGTCGGCGGAAGCGACCTGCGGGAAGCTTTTCGGTTTGGCCGCGTTCGCCTCGTGGCACTTCACGCAGAGTACCGCCGTGTCGAGCTTAGGGGGCTGCACCGAGGCCGGATCGTCGGCATGCTTGGCCAGGGGTCCGTGGCAGGCCTCGCAATTGACGTGGGCGTGCTTGCCGTCCTTTTTCTTGTCGAGGACATCGACATGGCAGGTCTCGCAAGTCTCATGGCCCGCGAAGTTGACGGGCCGGGCGGCGGCTTCGGCCATCGCGTTCCCGCGGTAATGCCCATATTCTCCGAAGCTTTTTGGGACCAGGAAGCCGCGGATGACCAGGAACAGGATGATGCCCACGACAAAAACTGCTACCAAACGGAAAATATGTCCGGAATCTTTGAAGGCATGCATGGTGGCGCCCGCGCTCGATCGTTTGCGCCGGAGACTCGCCCGCAGCCCTCCGGCTAGCTGCAGTCTCAACTAGATACCTCAGACTATGGGCAGATCGCCGTGTTCCGTGTCACTACCGTGCGTGGTGAGAATCACAGATATCAGTGACACGCGGCTCACGAGAGGCACAACGTGCGCTCATCGCGTCTCTAACGAAGAATGGAATTCGCAGCTCCTATTTCTTCACCACCACCGCAATTCCCAACTCCCTCAACTGCCCGTCGGGCACCGGCGTCGGCGCTTCCATCATCAGGTCCTTGGCGGCGGCGGTTTTGGGGAAGGGAATTACCTCGCGCAGACTCTCCGCTCCGGCCAGAATCATTACGATGCGATCGAGGCCGAGCGCAATCCCGCCGTGCGGCGGCGTGCCGTATTCGAGCGCTTCCAGGAAAAAGCCGAAGCGCGAGCGCGCTTCTTCTTCCGTCATGCCGAGCGCGTGAAAGATTCTGCTCTGCACATCCTGCCGGTGAATACGGATCGATCCCGATCCCAGCTCCGTTCCGTTCAGCACCACGTCGTAGGCAAGCGCACGCACCATAGCCGGATCGGTTTCCAGTTTGTCCATGTCTTCATCGTGTGGCGAGGTGAACGGATGATGTGCGGCGTTCCAACGCCTCTCGCCTTCATCCCACTCGAACATGGGAAAGTTCGTCACCCACAGAAAACGGTAATCGCCTTTCTGAAAAAGTTTGTGCCGGTCGGAATATTTCTGCGCCAGTGCCACGCGCAGCAGTCCCGCCGAAGCATAGATTGCCATCTCCGCGGGCGTAACTTTGCGCTTGCCTGCCGGATGGTCGTCTCGAACTGACTGCGCCGAGCCCACTACCAGCACCAGCAGATCGTCCGCCGCCGCGCCCGTTTTCGAGCGGATTTTCGCACCCGCTTCGGGATACTTCGTCTCGATGCGCTTGAAGTCTTCGAATACGCGCGCTCCACCCTTCGCGACAAACAGCGGCTTGATGTCGTCGCGTTCCTTGCGCGAAAGCTCGCCCACGTGCGGAATGCGGATGGCAATCACCGGCAGCTCTTTGTTGATGGCAAGCGATTCCAGATCAGCCGCCGTAAAACAATCGCCCACCTCGGTGAAGGCAGGCACGCGCAGGTCGGGCTTATCGATGCCGTATTGACGGATGGCATCGTCGAAGTCCATGCGCGGGAAGGGCGTCTTGATCTCGTGCCCCGCCGCCTTGAAAGCCGCAGTCAGGAAGCCTTCGACCACTTCCCAAACCCGCTCCGGCTGGGGATATGACATTTCGAGATCGATCTGGGTGAATTCGGGCTGGCGGTCGGCGCGCAGATCTTCGTCGCGGAAACAGCGCACGATCTGAAAATATTTATCGAAGCCCGAGATCATCAATATCTGCTTGAACAGTTGCGGCGATTGCGGCAGCGCGTAGAACATTCCCGGCTGCACGCGGCTGGGGACGAGATAATCGCGCGCGCCTTCGGGCGTGGAGCGCGTCATGAATGGAGTTTCAATTTCGAAGAACCCCTGCGAAGCCAGGTTGTCGCGGATCGCGAGCGCCACTTTGTGCCGCAGTTCGATGTTGAACTGCATGGCATCGCGGCGCAGGTCGATGTAGCGATATTTCAACCGCATCTCCTCGTTCGCCAGCACCGTGTCCGACGGCAGAAACGGCAGCGGCTTCGAGACGTTCAGAATACGCAGCTCTTCCACCACCAGTTCGACTTCGCCGGTTGGGATATTGGGATTGACCGTGTCGGCATCGCGGCGCTTGACCTTTCCGATGGCCGCGATCACGAACTCGTTGCGCAGCGCTTCCGCTTTCTGGTGTACGGAGGCATTCAGTTCGTGGTTGAACACGACCTGCGTCACGCCGGTGCGGTCGCGCAGATCGACAAAGATGATCTGCCCAAGATCGCGCCGCCGGTTGCACCATCCCATGAGCACAACTTTTTTGCCGGCATCGGAGAGCCGAAGAGCCCCGCACATATGAGTTCGCCTGAGGTCGCCTAAAAAATCGAGCACGGTTTTCGCCTTGTCTAGCTGGAGTTACGGTGGTGAGCCGAAACGAGGATTATAAACGGGACGGAGTTCAGGAATTCAGGCGATCGCGATAGGCTGGCCATCCGCCATAGTTAAGGTGGAGATTAAATTTCAACTGTCAGCTCAAAGTAAAAGCCAGGCTAGCGCCCCGCCAGTAGTCGCTGCTCCACCAAATCCTCGATTCGATTGAGGACATCGTCCTCGGTCATATGGGTCGAGTCGAGCACAACTGCATCCTGCGCCGCCACCAGCGGAGAAGCCGTACGCGTCCGGTCCCGCCGGTCGCGCTCACGAAGTTCCGCAGCCATCGCCTGCGCCGATGCGCCCTTCACCTGCTGCTGGTCCAGCCGCCGCTGCTCGCGAATCACGGGATCGGCGTCGAGGAAAATCTTTAAATCGGCATCGGGAAAAACTTTTGTACCAATGTCCCGCCCTTCCATCACGACGCCGCCGCCGATGCCCATCTCACGCTGCCGCGCCACCATCCACTCTCGCACCTTGGGATGCACCGACACGCGCGACGCCGCCTCCGATACATCGCGCTCGCGGATGCGCGCGGAAACGTCTTTTCCGTTGAGCAGGACACGATTGCCACCGATGGAGCGATCGAGAGTAATGCTCGAATCTTGCGCCATCTTCAGCAGCGCATCCTCGTCATCAAATGACGCGTCCCACTCGATCGCCCGGAGCGCCAGCGCGCGGTACATCGCCCCGCTCTCCAGGTTCACATAGCCGAGTTTGCGTGCCAGGCGGGAAGCGATCGTGCTCTTGCCCGCTCCGGCCGGGCCGTCAATGGCGATGATGAGTTTGCGTTGGGATGGATCGGTCATTGGGCGAACGTGCGATTCTACATGGCTCGCGAGCGGAAAACTACACGTGCGTGGGGATTGTGAGATTCCAGCGCGTGCCGCACACCGCAACCATCGCGGCCGTCCAAGAGCGCTGCCGCGCTTCGCTCGGCTTGGACCCTTCGGCTTCCGCTCAGGGCAGGCTCACGAGGACGCCCGTTCCTCCACCACCCAAGCTCAGCTCACGCGTTCTGTGCGGGGCTTGGGAACATACGGTTGTTTCGGCGGAGTTACCTGGAGCAGCGACTTGCTCCCGACATGTACAAAGCTTAATTCACGCGCCGATAGCAAGGCATGGATGGCTTCTTTCACCCGCGTCCGTGGAACGAAGTTCGCCAGGAAGTTTTCGACTTCGCCCTCATCGACCGCCACCACGCAGTCCAGATATTTCGAGACCAGCGCGGAGAGCGCTTCCGGCACCGAAATGCCCACGCCCTCGCGCACGACATCTGGCGCCCAGCGCGACAATTCGTCCCACACCGAGCCTTCCGCCACCGTGTAATCCACGCGTGTGATGCGCAGCTTGCCCCAGAGTTCGCTCAACCCGCGATCAAGCCCGGCGTTCGAAACCGACCCGCCCAGCATCTCGCCCAGTTTCGATTTCGAAATCGGTCCACGCTGCCGGATGATTTCGAAAGCGTCACAGGCCAGCGGCGAATAGGGAGAACGCGGTCCGGTGGCGGGCGGCTGCTTCGGATTGCGCTCCCCGACGAGCGAATAAAAATAAGGAAACACCGAGGCCGCCAGCAAGAATGCATTGTTCTCGTCAATCAGCGGAGCCTCGTAGGCTGCCTGGTCGCGCAGCGCGCGCACCATCAGTTCGGTCGCCTCTTGCGCCCGCGGATCGGCATAGGCGTGCTGGCGCGTAGGCAGTTTGTCATCCGCCCCAACCCAGGCTCCCATGAAAGTCGGCAGCAGAATCGCAGGGCGCGTCGGATACATCAGACAAAATCCCACCGACTCGAGGAAGGCCCGCGCTTCATCAAGCGTGCGCACGGGCTGGCCGTCGAGGCGCCACTTTTGCATGCGAGCTTGCAGAAGCTCCGGGTCGGTCATGATTTCGATTAGAACACAGCGATCGCCGATTAGCGTACGCCGCTCTGGCGGGAGCTCGCAGCTAGATCCTCTTGAATGCCTTCTGAATATCCTGCATGGAATAGCGCAGCACCACCGGCCTGCCGTGCGGGCACGTCATGGGATGCTCGGTTTTCGCCAGCTCCGCGAGCAGCCACTCCATCTTGTTCTGTTCGAGCGGCATATTGACTTTGATCGCGGCGTGGCATGCGATCGATGCCGCAATGCGCGCGCGCACTGCTTCCAGATTGATGGCCTGGTCTTCGCGTGTGAGCTGCTCCAGGATTTCGTTCAGCATGTGCTCGATCTGCGCCGCGTCCACGCCCGCCGGCGCGATCTTTACCGCCACGCTGCGCGCGCCGAAGGGTTCCGCCTCAAAACCATTGCGCGCAAGTTCTTCGGCAATGTCGCTGAAAATCGCTTGCTGGGCCGGAGTCAGTTCGAGGACCAAGGGCATGAGCAAACGCTGGCTCTCGACCTGCTGCGCGGAGCGTTGCCGCAGGACTCGCTCGAACAGCACGCGCTCGTGCGCCACGTGTTGATCGATGATCCAGAGCCCGTCTTCGTTGACGGCAAGAATGAAGGAATTTCGAATCTGTCCCAGAGGGTGCAGTGTCCGCAGCGACTCGAGGGTTGGCGCCGTTTGCGGCTCCTGCGCGATCGGCGGGGCGCAGCCGTGATCGGGAATCGTCCGCTGAGCGATCGTCTGATCTGCGCTCGTCGGATAAGCGATCGTTGCCTCCGGAGCGCGCGCCAGCGATACCGCCGCGTTGGCCTCGACCGCAATTCCTCCTTCAAATTCCAGCCGCGCCGTCGTCGCCGGAACTGCCGCCGCTTGCAGCGCGAACCCGCCTGGTGCCGCCGGCTCGTATAAGTCGCGCCATGGGGCGCGCTGCAAACCGTCGCTGCCGCGCGAGCCTTGGATAATCGAAGGATCGGCGAGGCGGGGGCTGGTCAGGCCGGGCCTCGCCGTTGGCTGCGCGCCAATTTCCGTCAGGAACTGCGGTACCGGGCGTGCCTTCATCAACGCCGCGCGTACCGACTCGCGCACAAAATCGTGAATCACCGTTTGCTGGCGGAAACGGACCTCGGTCTTTGACGGATGCACATTCACATCCACTTCGGCAGTCGGCATCTCAATAAAAAGTAGAACTACCGGATACACCGTTGGCGGCAGGATGTTGCGATACGCCTCGGTGATCGCATGCTGAATGAGGCGGTCGCGGATCAGCCGCCCATTCACGAAAATAAAAATCGAATTGCGATTGAGTTTCTGGATTTCCGGCTTAGAAACAAACCCATGCAACCGCACCTCGCCGAAATCATGGGGCGCGGGTGTCCCCGCCCGCGAAGCCTCATCTTCCACTTCAGAGGACTCGCGCACAGCAGTGTCGGCGCTACGCCGCCACGGCGGGGGCTGCGGCAGGCCGATACGCTCCAGTGGTTGCACTGCCGCGAGCGGAATCAACTGGTCAAGGGTCTCGCGTCCAAAGACCTGGTACACGCGCTCGCGATGACCGGCAACGGGCGGCGCCACCAGCAACGCATTCGTCGCCGAGTGCAACTCGAAATGTTTCTCCGGATGCGCGAGAGCATAGTGGGTTACGAGCGACGCGATATGAGAGAGTTCGGTCGATTCCGATCGCAGAAACTTCTTGCGCGCCGGCGTATTAAAGAAGAGATCGCGAATCGTGATCGAAGTTCCCAGCGGCAGCCCCGCCTCTTCCACGCGGATGATCTTGCCGCCGTTAATTTCGAGGACCGTGCCGGCCGCTTCCTCTTCGGCGCGGGTTTCCAGATGCAGCCGGGCAACTGAAGCGATGGAGGGCAGCGCCTCGCCGCGAAATCCGAGCGTCGAAATGCTCAGCAGGTCGTCAGTGTCTTTTATCTTCGAGGTGGCGTGACGCTCGAAGGCGAGCATGGCATCGTCGCGCACCATGCCGCAGCCGTTGTCGGTGATCTGGATCAGTTTCTTCCCGCCCGCCTCCACCTGAATGCGAATGCGCGTGGAACCGGCGTCCAGCGCGTTCTCCAGCAACTCCTTCACCACTGACGCGGGACGCTCGACCACCTCGCCGGCAGCGATCTGGTTAGCAACTCTCTCGGGAAGAATGTGAATCTTGCCCATGGGACTCAGTGGTCAGTGTGACAGATTCAACGGCGCAGCGTAAAGGCGGGTTAGGGTGGCAGTGCCGGTGCGCACGACTCACGTATCGTATAGTTTTCTTGGGAGCGCTGACATGAAACACGCAATTTTGGGAGCGGGAGCAATCGGAGGGTTGGTCGGCACGGCGCTGGCATCGCTTGGCGAAGATGTCACAGTTATAGTTCGACCGGGAACGTTGCCGGGATTTCCCGCGAATTTGGTGCTGGAACGTCCATCGGGCTTACTTACGGCACCGGTGAAAGCGGTCGCCATGCCGACGGAGCCGGTTGACGTACTGTGGATCGCAACCAAAACCTATCAACTGCAAACTGCGCTGGAAACTGTGCAGGTGTTGCCGGGCTGCGCGGTTCCATTGCTGAACGGAGTGGACCACATCGCGGTGCTCCGGGCGCGGTTTGGACGTGAGCGCGTGGTCCCGGCAACGATCGCGGTGGAAGCGGAGAGGATTGCTCCGGGACGATTCATCCAGCGCTCTCCGTTCGTTCGCCTCAACCTCGCCGCCAGCGGAGAACCGCTCTTGGGAGCCATCATTGGACAGTTGAGCAATCTTGGATTCACCTGCCAGTTCATTCAGAACGAGCAGACCCTGGTGTGGGGCAAGCTCTGCTTCCTCGCTCCTTTGGCGCTGGTGACGTCCGCATCTGGAATGAACGTTGGAGAGATTCTCGCGGAAGCTGCATGGAAACAGAAATTGAGCTCTGCACTCGGCGAAGCATGCGCCGTGGCGAACGCGAGCGGCGCGGAAGTTGACGCGCGGCAGCTCCAAGCGACTTTCGACAATGCGCCGCCGGGTATGCGCAGCTCGATGCAGAAAGACCTTGCCGCCGGGCGGCAGCTCGAGTTGGATGCCATTGGCGGTCCCATCGTGCGCGGCGGGGAACATTATGGCATCGATGTCTCCACGACGGTGGAGCTGATGGCTGCGATCGGCTCGAAGACTGTCGCGCGATGACGGTGGCCAGCCCCTAAAGGGCGGCTGATTTCGAAGCGCTATGGTGTCGCTGAAGCGATACCCTCGGGCGAGCCTTGTCCCTATTTTCGTCTTGCTCTGGCCAGCGCGCCTTCGACCGGAACGACCCGATCTTGACGCACGTCGAGGCCGGGAAAGCTTGTCTGCAGCGCATTGTAGAAAACCTGGCGGACATCTGGAGACTGACGAAAGACACTGCCCGTCATCGCCACGGGAAGCAAGGCGAGTGCGGCATGGGGCGGATGAGGCGCGAGATGACGGATGACGATGGCTGCGAGCTCAGCCAACCTGGCTCCGGCGTCGGCGAGGAGGTCGCGGGCGATGGAGTCGGCCTCGTCGGCGGCGCGGAGGACGATGGGAAACAGGCACGGGAAATCGGGTGGTGGAGTCGAGTTCGCTTGCTGCACAAGTTCATCGAGGGTGTGGAGTTTCCAGGCTTGGAGGACCATGGCGGTGAGCGCGGTTTCGACGCCCTCATCGTGGGCGCTCAGGATGGCCGAAATGGCGCGGCGGCCGATCCAGTGGCCGGAACCTTCGTCGGAGACAGCGAACCCCCAGCCTCCGGCGCGTGCGGTGTGGCCGGCAGCGTCGCGGCCATAGACGATGGAGCCGGTGCCGGCGATCGCGATCACTCCGGGACCAGCGCCGAAAGCGGCTTCGAGGGCAATCTCGGTGTCGCCGACAACTGCGATTCTTGTGGGAGCAGTGTCGGGAATTAATTCGGCGAGGATGCTGCGAATCTGCGCGGCGATCTCAGGCCGGGCGGCGCCGGCGGCGCCGATACAGATGGCGCGGATATGATCGGGAGAAACATTCGCGGTGCCGCAGACCTGGCGGACAGCGGTGTGCAGAGCTTCCCTGGCCTGCGTCTCGCCGAGGCGAACGATATTGCTGCCGCCGGTCATTGCCTTAGCCAGCACAGTCGTTTCGTCGGCGAGAACGCAGCGGGTCTTGGTGCCGCCGCCATCGATTCCGAGATAGTAGGCCATCGCGCTAGTTCTAACACAGGTTCGCTTAGTCGTACCGGCGACGAGTTCGGGCCCCGAACATGCTTGTACAATGCAGCGAACCTGTTGTGGCCCACGGGAGCCGCGTCTCTACTTAGAGGAATCGCTTGGGATTGAATCGGATCGACCTGCTGATTATTGCGGCGTACCTGGCGGGGATCACGCTGTTCGGGCTGCGGTTTCGCAAGCGGCAGCGGACGATGCGGGATTACTTTCTCGCCGACCGCAACATACCGTGGTGGGCGATTTCGCTGTCGATTGTGGCGGCGGAGACCAGCACGCTGACCATCATCAGTATTCCCGGCCTCGCCTACGATTCGAATCTTACTTATCTGCAATGGGTAATGGGATATGTCATTGGGCGCGTCATTATCAGTTTTGTGCTGCTGCCGCAGTATTTTCGCGGCGAGTTGTATACGGCTTATCAGCTGATCGAAAGGAGGTTCGGTCCGGAACTGCGCACGGTGACGGCGGGGCTGTTTCTGTTGACTCGGGCAGCGGCGGAGGGAGTGCGCGTATATGCTGTGTCGATTGTGGTCGCGATCGCGCTGGGCACAGGCGAGATCACGTCCATCGCGATCATCACCCTGCTGACTTTGATCTATACGTTTGAAGGTGGGCTGGCGGCGGTGATCTGGACCGACGTTGTGCAGACTTTCATTTATGTGGGCGGCACGCTGGTGGGGCTGGTAACGATTCTTCATCTTGTGCCGGGCGGATGGACGTCGGTCGAGGCGGTTGCGAGCGGGTTGCACAAGTTCCAGGTAATTGATTTTTCGCTTTTTAATTCGGCGATCTCCTCACATTGGCCGCACTTGAATTTTGCTAAACCATACACGCTGTGGGCGGGAATTATTGGCGGAGCGTTTTTCACCACGGCCAGCCACGGCACGGACCAGCTTATCGTGCAGAGATTGCTGGCGGCGCGGAATCAACGGCAGTCGGTATTGGCGTTGCTATCGAGTGGCGTGGCGGTCTTTTTTCAGTTCGCCTTATTTCTCTTGGTGGGCGTGATGTTGTTTGCCTACTACCGGGTTCCGTCGGCGGCGTTTGGACGGGCGGATAGGATCTATCCGACGTTCATTGTGAGCCGGATGCCGCATGGGATTGCGGGGCTGTTGATCGCAGCGATTCTGGCGGCGGCGATGTCGAACCTGAGTGCGGCGCTGAACTCGCTCGCATCGAGTTCGATTATGGATTTCTATCTTCGCTTTCGTACGGGCAGTCGTTCAGGCTCTGACCCGGCGGTGAGCGAAGCGGCGCGACTTCGGCTGGCGCGGCTGGCGACGGTCGCGTGGGCGCTGGTGCTGTTCGCGCTGGCGGTGCTGGCTCTGCATCGGGTGGGGCGCGTGGTGGAAGTCGGGTTGCAAATCGCTTCGGTTGCTTATGGAGCGTTGCTCGGAGTGTTCCTGCTCGGAGTGCTGACCAGGCGCGCGAATCAGCGTGGGGCGATCGTCGGCATGATTTGCGGATTGGCGATGGAACTGTATTTGTGGGGGTGGTCGCGGGTGGCCTTCACCTGGTGGGTCGCGATCGGAACCTGCGTGACGTTTGCGGTGGGATATGCGGCCAGCGGTTTGTTGAGGATTCCATCGAAAGCTTGAACCGCGGAGATCGCGGAGGACGCAGAGAGAACATGGATAAACGCGCAAAGGACAATCATTCCCGCCCGGAACTGGCGCGCGACCTTGGGTTGTCACATGCGGGGGCGGTGGTTGTGGGGACCATCATCGGGAGCGGAATTTTTCTGGTTCCGACCGAGATGATGCAGGCGGCAGGGTCGGCGCGACTTGTATATCTCGCCTGGGTAGTCGGGGGACTGCTCTCTTTTTTCGGCGCTCTTACGTATGCCGAACTGGGCGCGATGAAGCCGCAGGCAGGCGGCGAGTATGTCTATGTTCGCGACGCCTACGGGCCGCTGGCGGGATTTCTGTATGCATGGACCTGGTTTCTGATCGCCAAACCGGCTTCGATTGCGACGGTAACTACTGGCCTGGTGCGGATCCTGGAAACTTTTCCAGTCTTTTCTTTTTTCTCCCAGGCCTGCTTCTCGTATCCATTCACCGTCAGCTACGGGCAACTGGTGGCGATTGGAGCCACTCTACTGATTTCGTGGCTGAACTACATTGGGGTTCGCCGGGCGGGAGAATTTCAGTTTCTGTTCACGCTGCTGAAGGTTGCGATCCTCCTCGGAATTGTGGCGGTGGGCTTTTCCTACAGCGGAGGAACGTGGGCGAATTTCGCGACCGAGTTCACCGGGGCGAAAGGCGGCGTGGCTGGATTTTTTGCGGCGCTGGTGGCGGCGCTGTGGGCGTACGACGGTTGGAACGACCTGAACATGGTGGCGGGAGAGATACGGAATCCGCAGCGCAACATTCCGCTGTCGCTGATTTGGGGCGTGGCGACGGTGGGCGCGCTCTACATTTTCGTAAACGCGGCGGTGCAGTACGTGCTGCCGGCGGCGGCAATCGCGGGCTCGAAGAGTCCTGCGTCGGACGCGGTGGCGCTGGTGCTGGGGCATGCGGGCGCCAGCCTGGTGTCGGCGGGCATGGCGATTTCGATGCTCGTGACTTTGAACGGCACCATCATGAGCGGAGCACGCGTGCCCTTCGCGATGGCGCGCGATGGATATTTTTTCAAGGTGCTTGCGGAGGTTCACCCGCGCTTCCACACGCCGTCGATGGCAATTGTCATTCAGTGCGGGCTGGCGATCCTTCTTCTGCTGCTGGGCGGCAGTTTCCGCCAATTTTTTTCGCTGGCAATTTTCGCCGAGTGGATGTTCTACATGATCGCAGGCAGCACGCTGTTCGTTTTCCGACGCCGGGAGCCAAACGCCGAACGGCCGTATCGCGTGTGGGGGTTTCCGGTGGTTCCGGCGCTGTTTGTGCTGGCTTCCGCGGCCCTTCTCTACTACACGTTCACCGACAATCTGAAAAGTTCGGCCGGTGGATGCCTGGCGATTCTGGCGGGTGTTCCGGTGTTCTATTTTTTTGCGCGGCGCCGGGTGGCGACACCAAAGTAATCGGCCATCAGGCTGAATAACAAAGGTGGTTACCAAAGGACACGCGCAAGGGACACGTTTACCCCCTGTCCGTTCTCCCATAAGGTGAAGACTCCAACACCCGAGCGTTCTCCCCAGCTTCGGGCCCCCTTTTGGAGTCATGGGATGCCTACGTACGATCGCGGTTTTCAACTCGGCCTGCTGCCTGAAAAAAAGTGGAACTGGCGGACCTTCGTAGCCAGCTACGGAATTGTCACGGGTCTGATTCTGTTTCTGATTTTTTTCGGGATCATCATGCCCGATACGCTGCAAATCACCGCGAACTATCACGTCACGGAGCTGATACCGCGGCCGGCGCTGAGGCCAGAACCGCCGCCCAAGCCGAAGCCGCTGCCAGTGCATGCGAAGTTGCTGCCGCCGGCGCCCGTGTTCGAAGCGGCAAAACTGATCGTGCCGCACGAAATCCGCGCGCCCAAGCCGCAGCCGCAGGAAATTGAGCCGCCCAAGGTGGCGATTAATAACTTCGCGCCGGCGGTGTTGAAGCAGACGAGCGGAGCGCGTCCGGTGCTGATTCATACCGGCGACTTCCAGGGAAGTTCAGTGGCGCCGACGGTGAATGCTCCGATCGAGAAGGTGCAGACGGGCGGATTCGGCGATCCGAATGGGCTGAAGCCAAGCGCCAACAGCAAGCCGAACGGGAAGCTGATCGCCTCCGCGGCGGGTTCGTTCGACATGCCGGTGGGACCGGGACAAGGCAACGGGTCGGGCGGCGCAAAAGGAATTAAAGGAACCGTCGCGAGTGCCGATTTTGGCAATGGGGTGGCAACTGCGGGACGAGGAGACGGGCGCAGCAGTGGGCGCGGCAGTGCGGGAGTGCAGAGCTCAGGCTTTGGCGCGCAGGAGATCGCGCAGAACACGCCGCACGTTCAGCACGTCGATAGCGGTCCACCGGCCACGTTGGTCGAGATCACGTACAAGCCGAACCCGGTTTATACAAACGAAGCAAGAAGTCTGAAACTGGAAGGCGAAGTCCTGCTCGAAGTAGAGTTCGCGGCGAACGGGCAGTTACACGTAAATCGCGTGGTCCAGGGTCTGGGCCATGGACTTGATGAAGCCGCAATAGCCGCCGCTAACAAGATGCGGTTCAAGCCGGCCTCGCGAAACGGGCAGGCAATGGATTCGACAGCAATTGTGCACGTGGTATTTCAACTGGCGTATTGACCATTTCGGAGATAAGAGTTATGCGGAGAGTTATGAGCAAGTTTATGAGCAATATGAACTGGATGATTCTGACTCTGCTGGCGTTGACGATGACGGCAGCGGCCCAGCAGCCGGCGTCCGCGCCGCAGAACCCACAGCCGGTTGCGGCGACGCAGCCTAGCCAAGCTCAATCAGGTCAGCCACAGTCAAGTCTGGCGCCGCCGACCACGATGGATCAGGTTGTAGACCGCGTGATCATGCGCGAGAAGGACCTGATCAAGTTCCTGACGCCGCGCACTCCAATTGTGGAAACCTATCTGCAGGACCTGACGCAGGATCCGCAGCTGGGGCCGATTCCGCTGGATGATCATTACTTTCTGGGACGCATGGACTTGAGCGAATCCATCGACCGGAGCGACTACCTTCGGGACAAAGATAAAGGCAAAGACGAAGGCATGGAGAAGCATCTTCTGGGCGGCTTCACGAAGAAGTTCAAGTTTCAGTACCAGCCCTTGGGCTTTTCCTGGATGATCTTCGCCGACCGTGACGACTTTGACCGGCAGCACTACGATTTCCACTACGCGCGGCGCGAGTTCCTGGGCGACGTGCGCTGCCTGGTATTCGATCTGACGCCGAAAAAAGATGCAGGACGCGGGCGCTTTCTCGGCCGCATCTGGGTTGAGGATCAGGACTTCAACATTGTGCGGCTGAACGGCACTTATGCGCGTCCTTCGCGTAACAATTCTTACTTCCACATGGACAGCTGGCGGTTGAATTTGATCCCGGGTTATTGGGTGCCATCGTACATCTACAGCGAGGAAGGCGACTTCACGGCGGGGGCCAAGAACAAGATCGCGTTCAAAGCGCAGACTCGCATGTGGGGATACAACCTGAAGACGGGAACGCCGAACGACGAACTTACGAACATCCGGGTGGATAGCGTAAAGGACGATACGCCGACCGCACAGGATGCTACTCCGCTGGCCGCCGAGCGCGAATGGCAACAGCAGGCGGAAGACAACGTCGTCGAACGACTGGAACGCGCCGGGCTGTTGGCGCCGGAAGGCGACGTGGACAAGATTCTGCAAACCGTGGTGAACAACCTGGAGATCACCAATAACATCGAACTGCCACGGCCAGTCCGGACGCGAGTGCTGACGACTTCTCCGCTGGAGACTTTCAGCGTCGGTAACACGATTGTGGTGAGCCGCGGGCTGATCGACGTGCTTCCCGATGAGGGCAGCCTCGCCATGGTGCTCTCGCACGAACTGGCACACATTGTTCTGGGACATAATCTGGGCAGCCAGTATGCGTTCAACGACCGCATGCTGTTTTCTGACGAGGGGACTTACCAGAACCTCGGCTTCAAACACATTCCCGAGGAGGAAGCGGCCGCCGACAAGAAAGCCCTCGAGATGCTAAAGGCCTCGCCATACGCGCAGAAGCTGGATTCGGCCGGGCTTTTCATCAAGGCTCTGCAGGCGCGCGCTCCGCAATTGAGCGCTCTGCTGCAAGCCCACCTCGGCAACAACATCGCGGAGAACGGGACGGTGACGCGCATGGCGCAGCTGGCCAACTCAGCTCCGGCGCTCGATTGGAACAAGCTGGACCAGATCGCCGCGTTGCCTCTGGGCGGACGCGTCAAGCTGAACCCGTGGGATGACAAAGTGGAGATCGTGAAGGCGCAGCCGGTCGCGATCACTTCGGCGCGTGACAAGATGCCGTTCGAGGTGACGCCATTCTTCCCGCGGCTTTCGCGGTACGGCACTGCGAGCGCGCCCGCGGCCATCACTGCGGCAGCGCCAACGACGACGGCAACCGCCGCCAACGCCAGCTCTTCTCCGACCAACTGAGTCGGCTCCAAGTTGATAGAAGCCGCAGGCCGGGACCGGAAGAAATTCCGGGCTCCCGGCCTGTTGTCTATTGGGGGTAACGCGGGATCGAGTGAAGGCTTGCCCTGATACGAATCGCGCTGGCACCGCGGGTTGCTAAGATTTTTTTCTCTCCATCAAGTACGACTCCGTGTAGCCGATGTAATTGTCGGCGTAGCGGAGGATTGTCTCCTGGTCTTTTTTATTCAGGCGGCGGCGGAATTTTCCGGGAGAGCCCATCCAGAGGGAATTCGGCTCTACGATCGTTTTCTCGGGGATCAGGGTACCGGCGGCGATGATGGAGCCGGATCCGATGACGGCGCCGTTGAGGATGATGGAGCCCATGCCGATGAGGCAGCGGGCTTCGATTTTGCAGCCGTGGAGGATGGCACTATGGCCCACGCTGACATAGTCGCCCAGGTAGACGCCGTATTGTTCTTTCATGCCGTGGAGGACGCAGTTGTCCTGAATGTTGGAGTAGTGGCCGACGCGGATCTGATGGACGTCACCGCGGAGGACGGCGTTCATCCAGACGCTGGAGTGTTCGCCGAGCATGACGTCGCCGATGAGCTGGGCGGAGTCGTCGATGTAGCAAGTGTCGGGGAACTGGGGGGTGACGCCTTTGTAGGAGAGGATCATAGGATTTCCATAGTACAGGTGTCAGGTCTCAGGTATCAGGTGTCAGGAAAACCCGCTGGGATGCTCGAACCTAGCACCTGACACCTTCTTTTTCCCGGTGTAAGATCCGGCTTTCGGTGATGTTCTTGATGAATGCTGCAGACTTCCGACGGATTGCTCTAAGCCTCGAAGGGGCGGTTGAAAGCTCGCACATGGGGGCGCCCGACTTCCGCGTGGGAGGCAGGATCTTCGCCACGCTGGCCTCGCAGAAGGATGGTTACGGCAACTTGATGCTCACGCCCGAGCAGCAGGCGGAGTTTGTGCGGGAGCTGCCGGACGTTTTTCTGCCGATTCATGGCGGTTGGGGGCGGATGGGGGCGACGCACATTCGGCTCTCGAAAGCCAGCGAGGACGTGCTGACTGGGGCGCTGCGCGCGGCGTGGAAGCTGCGCGTGGAGAAGAATGCGGGGACGAAGAGGAAACGGGTTCCGAAGCGCGGGTGAAGTTGTGGAGAATCGCCGTCTCTACTGTAATTCTCAGTTAGTGCAAACTGATCAAAGATCTTGCCATCCGCGCCTTAGCTCTCTGGTGCGTAGAAATAATAGTCCGCGGTATAGCTGCTTTTGGTTTGAGCGTCTTGGTGCGATTCGTCGCATCCCTCGGCGGGCGGCTTACCGCCTTGGGTGTGGACGCGCTGAATGGTCGTCACCTTGGTCAGCAGGCCATTGCCCGCGTGACTCACGACATCCACTCGCAACCATGGAATGGAGTTGGGATCGTCGGAGTCTACGTGGGCCGCGGCCTTGCCGGTGACTTCGCTGCCGTCGTTCAGCTTCCACGCGGGGCCGGCGAAATGGCTTCCTATGACCTTGCCGTTTTGGTCTTTCAGTTCGGCTTCGGGCGCCATTAGGGCCCAGGCGAACTTGCCGTCCGCACCGGCCCGGCAGGTATAGATCTGCGATCCGGAGGCATGGGCGAGTAAAACAACTTCTTCACCGGGGCGTGATTGAATCACGGCCGGAACTTGGGGAGGAGACGTTTTCTGCGCGTGCGCGTTGGGAAGGCCGAGAACAGATCCGAGCATAACGAGGCCCACGATCGCTCGCAACGTAGGTGTGAATCTCGTTCCGTTAAATCCTCGCATGGCGCCGATTGTAGCAGGCGCGAAACGGTGCGCTCCATTTAGGACGAGTTATGGCATTAACCTTTCGCGGCGTGTCACTCCTGTACAATTCCCCCGAATGAAGCGGCGAGCGAGAGTTTCGGCGATCCTCTGGATTGTGCTGGGGGCAGCGGTGTGGGTTGCCGCCGAGCCCATTGCTTCTCTGCGCCCGAGCAACTACGTCAATGATTTTGCCGGGGTTCTGGATACGGCCACGCAGGCCCGGTTGAACGATCTCTGCCTGCAGGTGGATCAAAAAGCGCAGGCGCAGATTGCCGTGGTTACGGTGAAGTCGGTGGATGGGCAGGATGTGGTGAGTTACGCGGTGGCGCTGTATCAGAAGTGGGGAATCGGGGCGAAAGGGAAGGATCGCGGAGTGTTGATCCTGCTGGCGACCGAGGATCGCAAGTATTGGATTACGGTGGGATATGGGCTGGAGGCGATTCTTCCGGACGGGAAGGTGGGCGGGTTCGGACGGGAAGCGGTGCCGTTGCTGAAAAGCGGGGATTATGCGGGAGCGGTCACGTTAATGACTTCGCGCGTGGCTGCGGTGATTGCGCAGGATGCGGGCGTGACGTTGGACAATCAGCCTCCTCCTGCCGCGCCTCGCCAGCAACCTGCACCGGGCATTGGGGCGGGGACGGTGATGCTTTTAATCTTCGTTCTCTTCTTTATTGTGATTCCCATTTTGCGAGCGCTATTTCGCGGAGGCGGTGGTGGTGGATGTCTGGGACTTTTGCTTGGAATGGGGCTGGGATCTGGCGGCGGGGGCCGGGGTGGATTTGGTGGAGACGGATTTGGTGGTGGCGGATTTGGCAGCGGTGGGTTTGGCGGGTTTGGCGGTGGGAGTACGGGCGGTGGCGGGGCGGGTGGCAGTTGGTAGAGAGGCAGTTCGTAGAGCGAGAGGCGCGTGATGGGTCCGGAAAAACTGATTGATGAGTTTGTCGAACGGATGCGCGAAGCGGCGGGGACGAATCTGCTGGCGGCGATTCTTTATGGGTCGGCGGCGGCAGGAGATTATGTTGCCGGCTACTCGGACGTGAATCTGCTGTGCGTGCTCCGCGAGACGTCTTTCGCTTCGCTTGAAGCGGTGGCTCCGGCGATCGAATGGTGGGGAAAGCAGAAGCATCGGGTGCCGCTGCTTCTGAGCGCGGACGAGATGCGGAGGTCGGCGGACGTTTTCTCCATCGAATTCTTGGATATGCGGCGAAACTATCGGCTGCTTTGGGGAGAAGACGTTCTGCAGACTTTGGAGATCCCGATGCGTTTACATCGGGCGCAGGTGGAGTATGAGCTGCGGGAGAAGACGATCCTGCTGCGGCAGCGGTTGCTGATGGTGTCGGGGAACGCGGTGGCGAAGTGGGAGCTGTTGCTGCGGTCGCTGCCCGCGTTTGGGACGCTGTTCCGTCATGCGCTGATTGCTCTCGGCGATGCGGGAGCGGGATCGAAGCGGGAAGCGGCAGCTAGGCTGGCGGGTAAGCTGGGAGTTGATGCCAGTGTGTTTGGTGAGCTGCTGGATATTCGGGAGCGGAAGGCCGAACGCAAAGCGGCGAAGGTGGATGAGATGTTTGCGCGCTACCTGAAGTTGGTGGAACAGGTGACGGCGGCGGTGGACAAGATGCTGGATCCGGCGGCGTAAGTTGGAGCGACGGGCGTCTCGCCCGTCCAATTCGGGCCTGGCCGGGCGGGGACGCCCGGCGCTCCACCGAACAAGTTTTGCGATTAATTTTGTTTTCAGGAGAGTGATATGAGCAAGGGCTGGATTGTACTGGTGGTGCTGCTCGTGATCGTGCTGGTGCTGTTTGGACAGTACGTAGGAGTGCGCAATCAACTGGTGGCGAAGGACCAGGCGGTGAAGGCGGCGTGGTCGCAGGTGGATATCGTGCTGCAGCGGCGCGCGGATTTGATTCCGAACCTGGTGGAGACGGTGAAGGGATATGCACAGCAGGAAGTGACGGTGTTTGGGGACATCGCCAAGGCGCGGTCGGCACTGCTTTCGGCGCAGACTCCGTCCGACAGGATTGCCGCGAACGGGCAGTTGGATGGCGCGCTGGGGCGGTTGCTGGCGATCGTGGAGAATTATCCGCAGCTGAAGTCGAATGAGAATTTTATGCGCTTGCAGGATGAGCTGGCGGGGACAGAGAACCGGATCGCCGTCGAACGCAAGCGGTATAACGATGCGCTGCAGGATTACAACACTTATGTGCTTAAGTTCCCGAACAACATATATGCGGGGTGGGCAGGATTCAAGCAGAACCCGGCGTACTTCCAGGCATCGGAAGCTTCGCGAGCGGTGCCGAAGGTGGACTTTGGCGCAAAGCCGGCGGCTCCGGCAGCGGCTCCGGCGCATTGAGTGGGTGGTGCAAATCGTCGGTCGTCAGTCGTCGGTCGTCAGTCGTGGGTCATTCGCAGTTCGAGTCGGTGCTGGCTAGAGCAAATCACCGGACTGGAAGGATTTTGTCCGCCAATGACCAACGACTGATGACCAACGACTAGCGATCCCCCAAGAACTGAACATATTGCAGGTGCGTGCGTCACATTCTGGCGAGACGCACTTTGGTATATAGATTGGCAGGGTTTCAGGAATCCCCTCCGATTCCGAAGTCTCGGACACGAGGGGATCGGTATGTGCTGCCGCAGTAAGTCTTTTCTGCCAACGATTCGCAATGTTTTTCGTGTAGTTGTCTTTCGGGTATTCCTCTTTCAACTTATTCTTGGTGCTTCCGTGGCTTGGGGGCAGGATGCGTCCACGGGCGCGTTGCGAGGCGTGGTGTTGGACGCCCAAGGAGCGGTGATTACGAACGCGGACATCGTGGCGATCCGAGTGGAGACGGGTATCCGCTACCACTCCGCCACGGATTCGGCGGGACGATTCGTGGTGGATCTGCTGCCGCCGGGGCAGTATTCGGCGCGGGCGGAGGCGGAAGGGATGTCGCCGGAGATTTCGCCGGTGATTCGGGTGGAGATAGGAGCGGCGGCGCTGTTGACGTTCAATCTGAAGGTGGCGGGGCCAAAGGAAACGATCACGGTATCGGATGCGCCGCGGATGGTGGAGATGAATCCGAGTTCGTTATCGGCGCTGGTGGATGAGCGGGAGATCAAGGATTTGCCGCTGAACGGGCGCCGGTTTACGGACCTGTTGTTGCTGATGCCGGGGGTTACGCAGGATCCGCGAGACTTGACGTCGGGATCGAACGGCGATCTTTCTTATGGCGGGATTCGCGGATACAACACGAGCTTCCTGGTGGATGGAGGGGACAACAATAATGGGTTCTATGCGCAGGCGATGGGACGATATCGCTCGCCTTATCAGTTTTCGAACGAGCTGGTGCAGGAGTTCCGCGTGCAGTCGAGTGGTTATGGGGCGGAGTCGGGGCGGGCTGGTGGAGCGGTGGTGAATGTGGTGACCAAGTCGGGCACGAACCAGTGGCACGGCGGCACATTCTATTTCTTGCGCGACAGTTCGCTGGGGGGAGCGGCGCCGCCATTTGTAGGATTTGACCCCCACAATGAGCAGCACCAGTTTGGAGCGACGCTCGGAGGGCCGATCCAGCGCGGCAAGACCTTCTTGTTTGCGAGTTACGATCAGCACATTTTTAATGTGCCGGCGGTGGTGGAGTTCCTCAACGGTTCAACGACGGTGGTGCCGCAGTGGGGATACCCGAATATTTTGGACTACGAGATATGCCCTCCCAGTGTGGGTGGGTCGGCCTGTGACCAGACACCGGTGCTTGGGGCGGCGGCGCAGCTTTCGCAGAATGGGGGGACGAAACGTGCGCAGTTGCTGGGGGAAACGGGATCTGTGAAGCTGGACCGGGTGCTGACTCCGCATCAGTTTCTCTCGATGCGGGTAAGCACAGCGCGCTCTTACGGGACGAACAACGTCACTTTTGATTCGGGAAGTCCAGTTACCAACGATGCGCTCAGCGCGAATGGGGAAGAGGACGTGGCGACGGAAACCGCGTCGCTGAGTTTGTCGGGCAGCATTACGCCGCGGCTGACGAGCCATCTGCGGGTGCAGTTTTCGCGCGATCTGGAGCAGCTATTTCCGAATACCACCGGAACGCAGGGGGACATCTACGGTTGGATGGAGGACCTTGGGCAATCTTCAACCTTGCCCCGGCAGACACGGGAACATCGGTTGCACCTGGCGGAGACTTTGAGTCTGAGCCGTGGGCGCAACCAGTGGAAGTTCGGCGCCGATGGAATGCGCACCTGGGACTACAACTATTTTCCGTCGATGTACGGTGGGAAGTATATCTTCGACGACATTGATGTGGATCCGTTTACGTTTGTGCCGGAGCCTTCGAATCCGGGCAACCTGAAGTTAACGCCGCTGCGGGCGTATGCGCACACAATCATGCCTAGCTGGGATTGGGATGCTGGTAGCTGGACTGGACCGACCGCCAACCTAGCGCGATACTACGAGCAGAATTTCGGGAATCCGGTGTCGCATCCGGACAGCAACGACTATGCCGCGTTCGTGCAGGACACGGCGCGATTGACGCCTCATCTCAGCTTGAGCATGGGTGTGCGCTACGACCTGCAGACGTTTTCAAAGAATGGAATGGAGAGCAATCCCCTGTGGCCGCAGGCGGGGAAGATGCCGCTGCTCGGGACGAACTTCGCGCCGCGGGTGGGAATTGGGTATGCGTTCGGCAACGATCGGCCGCTGATGGTGCGGGCCGGATTTGGAATTTTCTATACCCGTATTCCGGGGATTTATCAGTCGGCGGTGACAAATAACAATGGACTGAGCGATAACTTTCTTTCCCTGGACAATACGGATTACTACCAGCACCAGGTGTTTCCTACTTATCCGAATGCGGCGTTTAGCTGCCGGCGCGGTCCGGTCCCGTGCACGCTGCCCGCTTCGTTGCAGCAGTATGCGACCAGCGAGGTGTCGGCATTTGCCCCGGACTTTAAGACGCCCCGGGTGCAGCAGGCAAGTCTGAGCCTGGAGCGCGAGCTGGGCGGCCACGTCATGGGGACTGTGTCTTATTTGTATGTTCATGGAGTGGATATGATCCGGGCGGAAGACGTAAACTTGCCGCCGCCCACTTATTATAGTTATCCGATCTACGACCCGACTGGCCATACTTTTCAAAATCAGTTTTATAACGTGTGGTCGTTTGCGACGTGGCAGGCGAGTGGCAGCATTAGTTGTCCGTATCCGCCGTGCATCAACCCATTGGTTCGCCCGATTCCGCAACTGGGGGCCGTCAACCAGTATCAGAGCGTGGGCGCGAGCTTTTACAACGGCATGACAGTGTCGTTGCGCAAACGGATGTCGAAGGGCACGGATTTCCGCTTGGCCTATACGTGGGCGCACGCGATCGACAACGGGCAGGATGCGCTGACGACAACAGAGTCCACGGTGCAGAATCCGTTTGCCCCAAAACTTGAGAAGGCGTCGAGTGTGACGGACCAGCGGCAGCGACTGTCGATTGCAGCGATCGAGGAGCCGAATCCGTTTGCGGCGGGACAGAAAGTTTTGGCGGCGATGTTCGATCACTGGAGAATCTCTGGGATTATGACGTATGGCAGCGGGCGCCCGGCGAACGCGGTGGTGGAGGGCGATCCGAATCAGGACGGGAACACGAGCAACGACCGTTTGTCGGGGTATGGACGCAATTCATTTATCGGTCCGGACTACGCAAGCATGGATCTGAGGGTGGGGAGGAAGATGAATCTGGGCGAACGGTGTCATCTGGAGTTGACGGCGGAGTCGTTTAATCTGTTCAATCGCGACAATAGGAGCTACGACATCAGCGACAGCGGCTACTATAATTTGGCGGGACAGTTCATCAGATACACGCAATACCCCGTGTCGGGAGGAGCCCCTTATCCGGCGTATTATCAGCAACCTACAAGTCTTATGCAGCCCATGAAGGCGTTTGCTCCGCGGCAGACGCAATTGTCGATGCGGCTGAATTTTTGAGGGGGCGTGAAGATTCCTGCACATTCCACTTGACTTAGGGGTACATTGCTTGCCATAACTAACAAGTCCGGTTAGGACGAGTGGGGGGGTGTTGTCCGTTGGCGGAAGTTCGACTTCAAGAGGGGGAATCCCTCGAAAACGCGCTGCGGCGGTTCAAGCGGAAGGTACAAACCGAGGACATTATCAAGGAAGTGAAGCGTCACTCGTTTTACCTGAAGCCCGGCGAGAGGAAGCGAGTAAAAGAAGCGCTGGCTCGCAAGCGCAGCCGCAAGAAAGCACGCAAGGAACAGGACTAAGGGAAACGGGCTGTTCGCTGGCGGGGGCGGCCCGTTCCTCGCACTCGAAAACGGTTCGGATCGAGAATGATTCGAAGCGAAGATGGCTTGAATTTTCCCGGGCAGTGGTCTTAAGGAGTAAATCAGTAACCATGCGGTGCACACCGCATGGCGGGCCGAATCCAAGGGGTCAGCATGAGGGGGATGTAAATCTCCTGCCCACGATGTGAACCGGATCCTTCCCTATTCGGGTCTCCCGTGCAGAGCA
Organism: Terriglobales bacterium; assembly: GCA_050012595.1. Lineage (GTDB taxonomy): Bacteria > Acidobacteriota > Terriglobia > Terriglobales > Acidobacteriaceae > Acidiflorens. Next base: position 19,081 of record JBEKGW010000027.1, on the reverse strand, counting down.
GGGACGCGGAATGGGAGCGCCTCTCCAATGGAATACCAGGACAAGGTTTTGAAGTGCATAGATTGTGGCACGGATTTCGTGTTCACAGCGGGTGAACAGCTGTTTTTCCACGACAAGCAGTTCAAGAACGAACCCAAACGCTGCAAGAACTGCAAGGGCAAGCGAGTGGCAGAGTTTGGAGCTTCGTCGCACGGACCGTCGCGCGGGCATTCGTACGCGAAGACAGAGACCCGGACAAACTGCTCGCAGTGCGGGAAAGAGACCACGGTGCCCTTCCGGCCAACGCAAGGACGGCCGGTGCTGTGCCGCGAGTGTTTTCAGCACGGGCGGCAGGTCGCGAGCGCCTGATTATTCTCTGAACGATGAGGAACGGGGCCAGCGGGATGCTCATCCTGCGTGGCGCGTGGTTTCTTGCGCCTTAGAAGCGGAATTGCGCTGGCGGAGCTGCTTATCGGCATGGCGGACGAGCAGGGCTTCCACCTGACGCAGAAGATCGCCGGTGCCGAGCGGTTTGATGAGCAACGAGTCCGAGTTTTCTCCGGTCCAATCTTCTCCGTCCCGATGTTTTCCGTCCCCGTGTTTTTCGTTCCAATGCTCGCCGGATGGTGGATAGGCGGTCAGCAGAGCGGTCGCGGGATCGTAAGCCTGGCGGCGCGCGGTGCGGATGACTTCCAGGCCGGCTTCTTCGGTTTCCATGCGCAGGTCGCTGATCACCATCTGGTAAACGCCGGACTCCATGCGGGCAAAGGCCTCGGCGGAACTGCCGGCGGTTTCGACTTCAAATCCGTGGAGTTCGAGAACAGCTTTGAGGGTCAACAGAACGGCGAGATCGTCGTCGACAAGAAGAATGCGGCGTTTCATGTGCACCTCTTACCGGAAGTTGGAGATGCAGTGCTCTGCGGAAATCAGCTCGCACAGTCTGGCGATCGCGATGTGGCGATCGCGCGAGCTTCAGCCGCAGCAACCACTCGTTTAGTATAGGAGCGTGGCTCGCTTCTACATAGAAAATTTTGGCTGCCGCGCGACGCAGGCGGATGGGGCCGCACTGGAGCGGCAATTTTTGGAGCGCGGCCTGGAGCGCGCCGGGGCGGCTCGCGACGCCGAAATTGTTGTGCTGAATACCTGCACGGTGACCGAGGGCGCGGATAAAGATGCGCGTGCATCGATACGGCGGCTGCAGCGGGTGAATCCGGATTGCCGCATTCTGGTGACAGGCTGCTACGCCCAACGGGCACCGGAAGAGCTGGCAGCGCTGCCGGGCGTGACCTGGGTCGTGGGCAATTCCCACAAGCACCAGGCGGCGGAGATTGCGACTGCTTCTTCTGTGCCCTCTTCTCGTTCTTCTGGCTCAGGTTCCGGTTTCGTGCCGCTGGGGCAACTCGCTAAAGATCAACTTTTCTTGGATCAAGCCGCCAATGTGATTGTGGGGGATATTTTTGCGCATACCGAACTGCTGGCGGCTCCGGTATTTGAAGCGGCGAACGAGCGGACGCGTCCGAACCTGAAGGTGCAGGATGGATGCGACAACCGCTGCTCGTTCTGCGTGATTCCGTATGTTCGGGGACAGAGCCGTTCGCTGCCGGGGGAGCGCGTCATTGCCGAAGTGCGGACGCTGGTCGAGGCGGGCTATCGCGAGGTGGTGATTTCGGGGATTAATTTGGGGCGGTGGGGACGGGATCTGGAGAGCAGTTCTCAGTTCTCAGTTCTCGGTTCTCAGTTAAATCCAACGACTCAGGTTCAGCGACTGGAATCTCTGATTCTTGCCGTCCTTGAGCGTACTTCTCTTGAGAAATTGCGGATCAGTTCGGTCGAGCCTATGGATTGGAGCGATGAACTGATCCAGTTGGTGGCAGCGTCCGGTCGGATCGCCAAACATGCGCACGTGCCGATGCAGTCAGGGAGCGATGCGGTGCTGCGGCGCATGCATCGCAAGTACCGGCCGTGGCATTACCGGGAAAAGATCCTGAAGATTCAAGCCGCCATGCCAACTGCGGCGATCGGCGCTGACGTGATGGTCGGATTCCCGGGCGAGACGGAAGCGGAGTTTGACGAGACGCGGCGCATAATCGAAGAGCTGCCGTTTACTTATCTGCATGTGTTCACCTATTCGGCGCGTCCGGGAACGCCGGCGGCGGAGCAGCCGGGGCAGGTTCTGGCAGCCGTGGCTCGGGAAAGAAATCGCGCGCTGCGGGAGATTGCATCCGCGAAGAAAGCGGCGTTCATGCGGTCGCTGGTGGGGACGGTGGTCGAAGCGATCACGCTGCAATCGGGTGGAGCGGAATTCACCGAGGCGCTGACGGACAATTACCTGAAGATAAGAATTTCCGGCCGTCATGAGGCGAACCGCTGGTTGGATGTGAAAGTCGAGGAAATAAATGGCGAGATGCTCTGGGGAAAGCCGGTGGCGGATTCGGCTCGGGAGCCTGCTTTGAACGAGCGGAGATGGAAGGTCGTGCATGCAGCCCAGGATAGTGACTTCGGAGTGTACGGAAGCGGGAACAAACGCATTGACGTGTAATCCTTTACAGGCTTAAGATTAACCAAATTCAGAAATGCGGAGTGATCCGAACCCATGTCACGGTCAGCGTGTCGGTCAGCTGTGTGCTGTTTACTGGCGATCGTGTTTCCGGCGCAGATGATGCTGGCGGGAGAGACGGCGTCGGCCATGTTGTACACGAACGGCGAGGCCTGGTTGAACGGGAGCGAGGTGCCGAAGTCGGTAGCCGTGTTCTCGGGAGACATGTTGCAGACGCGGCCGGATTCGACGGCCAGCATTCAATCGAACGGATCGAACATCATGGTGCTGGCGGATTCGCTGGTGAAATTTGATGGGCCGGCAGTGGAGCTTGAGCATGGCTCGGTGCGCGTGACAACCTCGCGCGGAATGGCGGCGCGCGCCGGCGACGTGACCGTGAAGCCAGCTTCCGATTCATGGACTGAGTTTCAGGTGACCGATGTAGATGGGCGCGTGCAGATCGCGGCCAACAAGGGCGACCTGACGGTGCAAGACGACAAGGGGACGACAACCGTGACGCAGGGGCAGCAGACGACGCGCGACGACACGGCCGATACGGAGAAAAAAAAGAAGAAGCGCCGGCGCGGAGGCGGGGCAGCGACGGCGGCAGGTGGGGGAATCATGAGTTCGACGCCGGTGGTTGTCGGCGGATTGGCTGCCGGGGGTGGCGCTTTGATCTGGATATGGACGCGTAATGAAAGCCCGGTGAGTCCATCGTGCCCGTCGAATCCTTGTCAGTAGTTTCCTTGCCAATGAGTTGTTGCGATCGGTTCTTGCCGATGAGTTCTGGGGTGGGCGACTGAATTCATGTCGCGCTACGTTTCCTACCGAGATTTCGACTGGGTCCTGCTGGGCTTCGTGCTGGTAATCTGCGCGCTGGGCGTGCTGCAGATACACAGTGCGACCGAGCACACGAAATTTGCCGGATCCCACATCAAGCAAATCTACTGGATTCTGGCGGGCGTGGGCGCGATGTTCCTGGTCAGCCTGCTCAACTATCAAGCCCTGCTTGAGCAAATCCACTGGATGTACATCGCATCGCTGGCCTCTCTGATCGCGGTGATTCTGTTTGGACAGAAATATCTGGGTGCGCGGCGCTGGATCAAGATGCCGGGGGGCGGGCATTTTCAGCCGTCGGAGTGGGTGAAGTTAATCCTGATTCTGGCGGTGGCGAAGTACTTCGCGGATTTGCATGAGCGGGAACTGTCGTGGCCGGACTTTCTGAAGGCGGGCGCAATCGTCGGTTTTCCGATGCTGATGGTGCTGGCGCAACCGGACCTGGGGACGGCGCTCACTTATCTGCCGGTGGCCATCATGGGCCTGTTTCTAGGCGGGCTGCGCTGGAAACAGGCGCTGATCGTGCTGATGATCGCCGGGTTGCTGGTTCCGGTGGCATGGATGAAGGTGTTGAAGTCGTATCAGAAGGAACGGTTGACGAGTTTTATCAACCCGGATGCGGATCGGCAGGGCTCCGGGTATCAAGTGAATCAATCGCTGATTGCGGTTGGGTCGGGCGGGATCTGGGGGAGCAGTCAGGGATCGCAGACGCATCTGGCATTTCTGCCGGTGCCGCAGACCGACTTCATTTTTGCGGCGTTTGCCGAGGAACACGGGTTTCTAGGAGCTCTGGTGGTTCTGCTGTTATACTTTATAGTGCTGATGCGGTTGACCCAGAATGCACAAACGGCGCCCGACCGCGCTGGGGCATTTCTGGTGATGGGTGTGGTGGCTGTGCTTAGCTTTCACATTCTGGTCAACGTTGGCATGGTGGTTGGCTTTATGCCAGTCACGGGAATACCTCTGCCGCTCATGAGTTACGGTGGGTCTTCCGTTCTTTTCATGTTTTTGGCGCTGGGGATGGTAATGAACGTCAGGATGCGCCGCTTCGTGAACTGAGACGGTCGGCAGAAGTTGGGGCGCCCTTCTCAACTGGTCTTATCAAAAAAGAGAACGGCGCTACGAAACAAGATTCGGCAACGAAACAAGATTACGAAGGCCCTCGCGAAAAAGGAGGGCAGAATCCCGGCGAAGTGGAAGCCGGACAGGATTGAAGCTCAGTCAGGCGGGGAACGGCCCCCTCAGCGGAACCGGAGAGAGTGGTCACAGACCTGACGGAAGGCTTAACGCGATCAGTGCAGACGAGTACGAACAATTCACTGCTGCAGTGTAGGTCCCGGGAAGTACTTGTTCTTGGGGACCGCGCCCGCTCCCACCCGGAGCGGCGCTGAACGCTATCGATCCCCTGGTCCGCCTTGCGCTTCTGGTCCGGTGAAGAAAAACCGGAGTAGAAATGAACAAGGAATTGTTTGTATCGGCCACGCCCCACGAAACCAAAGTGGGGATCACAGAAGACGATCAACTAGCGGAAATTTATCTCGAACGAGAAAACGAATACACCTTAGCGGGCTCGATTTATAAGGGCCGAGTGACGCGCGTGCTGCCAGGCATGCAATCGGCCTTTGTGGACATTGGGTTGGAACGCGACGCGTTTCTATACGTCTCCGATTTCATGGATCTGGAACAGCAGGACGAGGACCTGGATGAAGCGATCCCGGCGAATCGTCCGGTGACGGAGGCGCGTCCTGGCTTGGAAGCGGGTGGTCCAGCGATTAACGATGAAGGGCAGATTGCCGAAGCGGGAAGCGTGGCGGGCGAAGGGGAAGAGCCGGAAGCGGCTTCTTCCGAAGCGCCGGGTAACGCCAGCGGCGTTTCGCGCGACTTTCGCGGACGTCGTCGTCGTCGCGGACGCCGTGGAGAAACCGGGGACCGAGGCGGGCGCGGGAGTGCAGACCGCGGCGAGGTTCGCAGCGAAGTACGCAGTGAGACCGGCAGCGAACCGCGGAACGAACCAAGGAGCGATCGCTTTAACCGCGGCGACCGTCCGGGACGCAGCGGATCGGATTCGCGATTCCAGCGACCCGCGCCGCCGGCCGCCCGTGCCGGTCGCGACTACGATTACGGCCCGCCCCCGGGATATCAACCGATTCTGCTTCCCGGCGAATCGATCTCCAAGTACCAGCGACAGGGTCAGGGACAAGGTACGGCTTTGCCGGCTGAGATTGCACCGGCAGAGCGGCCGGCGCCGGCCTCGATTGTTGCGAACTTTCCTGAAGATGAGCCTATTTTTGCGGCGGAGGTTGCCGAGCCACTTCACGAACAGCATGAGCATGTGCCGGACGTGGAAGTTTATGAAGAGGTGCACGGAGCCGTTGCCAGCGCCGTGCCGGAAATAGCGGAAGTAGGAAATGAGGTTGTCACGGCGGCGAAGACCTACTCGGCGCCGGAGGCGACTGTGGAGATCGTGGCGCATGGAGCGGAGTTTGTGACAGTTCCGCAGACTGCGCACGATGTTAAGAGCGGCAACGTTGAGGAACAGGAGATCGAAGAAGAAGAAGCCGACCTCGCGTCCTACGGAGAAGAACCCGGAGACGACGAGGGCTTCGAGGAACTGGAAGAAGAGACGCGGGCGGCCAGTGGAGAGTTGACGGGATCCGGGGTTGGAGCGATCGCTCCCGGGCTGGCAGCCGGCGGCGAGCCGGAAGCGAACGGCGAAGCGGTTCCCGAAGCCGTACTGGAAGACGAGGAGCGAGAAGCGGAGGAGTTGGAACTCGAAGAGGCACAAGCGGAAGCTGAGGCGCTGCTGGAGGCTGAGGCGATTGGCGACGGAACAGTGAATGCGAGCGCGGAAGTTCGCGGTCCCGCACCCGAGGCGAGATTGTTGCAGCGGACGCAGCGTCGCGGACCGGAGCGCGGGTTCGATCGAGGGCGCGGACGGCGCGGTGGACGGCGCTTCCGCAGCCGCGAGAACACGGTGGTGCCGCAGATCAGCGAACTGCTCAAAGAAGGTCAGGAAGTGCTGATCCAGATTGCGAAGGAGCCGATCGGGAAGAAGGGAGCGCGCATCACCAGTCACATTGCGCTGCCGGGACGCTTCCTGGTCTTCATGCCGACGGTGAACCACACCGGCGTATCGCGCAAGATCGCGTCGGAAGAAGAGCGGCAGCGGCTGAAACGAATCATCCAGAGCGAGCGCGAAAACGGCGGTGGTGGTTTCATTGTGCGGACCGCGGCGGCAGGCGCGTCGGACGAGGAACTGCGAGCCGATATCCGCTTTCTGAAAAACCTTTGGAGCGAGATCAAGTCACGCTCCGATAGCGGCAAGTCTCCGGCACTGATCTATCACGACCTGAACGTGGTAGAGCGGGTGCTGCGCGATCAGGTAAGCTCGGAGTTTTCGGCCATCTGGGTTGACACGGAGCAGGAATACGAGCGCATCCTGCGGTTTGCGAATCGCTTCCAGCCGGGTCTGGTCAAGCGCGTCAAGCTCTACACGAAGGAGACGCCGCTCTACGATCAGTTCGGGCTGAACGAGGAAATCAACAAGGCGCTGAAGTCGAAAGTCTGGCTGAAGAGCGGTGGATACATCGTGATCAATCAGACCGAGGCGCTGGTCGCGATCGACGTGAACACCGGGAAGTACGTCGGCAAAACCGCCCGCCTTGAAGACACGATCGTGAAGACGAACGTGGATGCGATCAAGGAAATCGTGCGCCAGGTGCGGCTGCGCGATCTGGGCGGCATCATCATCATCGACTTCATCGACATGGACGAGCGGCGCAACCGGCAGAAAGTAATGCAGGCGCTGGAAGAGGCGTTGCGCCTCGATCGGGCGCCGTCGAAGGTGCTGCAGTTCAATGATTTCGGCTTGGTGGCGATCACCCGCAAACGGGTGAAGCAGTCGCTGGAGCGGACGATTGGATCGCCGTGTCCATATTGCCAGTCCACCGGCTTCGTGAAATCGGTGACCACTATCTGCAACGAGGTGTATGTCGAGATGCGCAAGATCGCGAATCATCTGGAACACAGCGACGTGATGTTGCGAGTGAACCCGGAGGTTGCGAAAGCGTTGAAAGCAAACAACGCGAAACTGCTGAATGAGATGGAAGAGCTCACGAAGAAGACGATCATCGTGAAGTCGGATCCAGCGCTGCATCAGGAGCAGTTCGATATTCACTAGGCGTTAGCGGCGGCTTTGAGCTGGGTTCGAGAATGAGGGATGGGTGGGCAGCCTGTCCCTCTTTATTTTGCGGTTACGCCGCAGCGATGAGCTTGGCGGCCTCGGCGGTGCGCTCGTGCAGCTTTTCGAGCGAGCTGCGAAGAGACTCACTGTTTGCCTGCATCTCCGGCTGCTGGCCGATGATCAAGGCAAGCCGGTCAACGGCTTCGGCGAGGCGCTGGGCGAGGTCGCTCAGGATTACGAGAGAATCCGCATGCAGCTTCCAGACGGAGCGCGAATTCTGCGTGCGCTTGAGTTCCTCCATCTCGGTGGTGAGGCGGGCGGTTACCGCGACGACTCGCAGCAGCATTCGGGCAGCATCCGCTCGCGCGCCCGCTTGTTCGAGATAGTCGGCGGTGTAGGCCTCAACCTCGGCGTTGCTGAGCATCAGGTTGAAATAGCGCATGGGTACGATCTGGCGGAACTTGGGATCGGCGACGCGTACGAAGATGCGGATCGATTCCTCCACCCTCCGCAACTTCGCTTCTTCGACCGAGAGCGCCTGCGGCGTGATAGCGGCGGGAACATACCTGGGAGCGAGCGTCGGAGCAGCAGCTGCGCCGCCAGCGCCCACTGCGTGAGCCGAAGGCGTGGAGTCTGGATGGGCGCGCCGGATAGGCGGCCTCCGCTCCAGTTCTTTTTTCAGCCGGGAGACGCGGCGGAATTTTTCCAGCGCCGCGCTGTAGTCAGCTTTCAGCAAGGCTTCCTGGTTCAGGGCGGCGACATGCTCGACGGTGACTTCGACGCCGTCGACTGTGCTGAGGATGCTGCCGCCAAGTTCTTCAAGGCGGTTGGCGAAATCCTTGATTTCTTGTGTGGCAGCGGCGAACAGCGCATGGAAACGATCGCCGAATGCGGCATTGTAAGGCGCGAGAGTGGCCAGCACGCCGGGGTGATAAATCGATTCGCCGAGTGAGGATTTCAACTGCCGAACCCGCTGGATGATGCCGGAGTCCATGAGCGCGCTGAAGTCCTGAAAGCGATTCGCCTGGTCGAGCAAGGGGCCGAATTCGCGCAGCAATTGCACATCGGCATCCGAAAGTACGGGTACGTCGGACTCCGACAGGATTTCCAGCAGCGCAATTTCAAACGGAGACAGAGGAATCGATCCGTCGAGGCCGTAGCCACGCTGCTCCCACTGGCCAGGCACACGGGGATGGCGAAACAGAAAGGTTGCAATCAGATCGGTTTTGTCACGATTGGCGCCGGAATCGTCGCGGTGGCGCGCGAAGTAGCGCAGCAGCGCTTCGGCAACCTCGGGATCCAGGTCGGATTGCACCCCAAGTCGCAGCATGGCGGGAGTAATCGCCATGTCGAGGAGCTGGATCCAGAGCTGCATTTGATCGAGGGTGGAACGCACGTCGGCGGCACGGCTGATGACGTCAGGGGCGAGTTCGGCGGGCGCTGGCAACTCTCCGCCGAGTTGGTCACTGAGCAGCCTCTTGTAAAAGCTCTGCACCGTGGCCAGCAACGCGAGTTCCCATTTGGGATCCTCAACCAAAGTCAGCTCCTCCGAGATCGCGCAGTAATGTTTCCAAATGGGCGCCTTCTTTTAGTAAAACCGAAAGGGAACAGCAACGCAATTGGTTAACTGGTTACGGAAGTCACTGCATCCCCACCCAGTAGCCAGTTCTCAGTTCTAGGTTCCCAGCCGGAGAGAGACACGCGGCCAGAAATCTGTAAGTGGCTCAGGCCGGATCTGGGAAGGGCAGGCTTCAGCCGTGCCGCTCCAGCCCACAAACGCAACTATCTCTTCAGCGCCTTCGCAATCTCGCGCGCGGCGTTGGCACCGGAGCCACCGGTGAGCCCAGTCCCGGGATGTGTTCCACTGCCGCACAGATACAGGCGTTCGATCGGCGTCTGATAGCGAGCCCAGTCGAGCAGCGGGCGCATGGTGAAGAACTGATCGAGCGCAAGTTCGCCGTGGAAGATATGGCCTCCGGTGAGGCCGTAGGTTTCTTCGAGATCCCTGGGCGTAATGATCTGGCGGCGCAAAATGGTCTGCGGCAGATTCGGCGCGTACTGCGTGACCGTCTTCACCACGGTTTCCCCGAGTGCGGTGCGCTGGCTCTCCCAGTCGCCGGTTTTCAACTTGTACGGCGCGTACTGCATGTAGATGGACATCACGTGCTGGCCGGCGGGAGCGAGCGACGGATCCGAAAGAGACGGAAATGTAATCTCAAGATACGGCTGACGCGAGAAATTGCCATACTTCGATTCGTCGAAGGCGCGCTCGAGGTAATTGATCTCAGGGCTGATCTGAATGCGACCCTTAAGCAAATCGCGATTCCCCTTTGCCTTAAGCGCGGTGAATTCCGGGAGCGCGGAGATCGCGAGATTGATTTTTGCGACCGCCCCCATGGAGCGGTAGTTCTTGATTTTCTCCAAGAACTCTGGCGCGAGGTGCGCGGGATCGACCAGGCGCATGAGCGTGCGCTTGGGGTCGGCGTTCGAGACAACGGCTCGGGCCGAAATCTCTTCACCAGTGGTGAGTACAACACCAGTGGCGACGCCGTCCTTCACACGAATCTCGGCGATGTCAGCGCCAGTGCGAATTTCAGCACCCGCTTGTTTCGCCGCTGCTGCCATGGCGAGAGTGATGGCGCCGATGCCACCGGCAGGGAACTGAACGCTTCCGGCCGGATTTGGATCTGCAGCGGCGCGCAACAGAAACACCAAGGCACTGCCCGCCGACCACGGCCCTAGGAACGTTCCGAAGATCCCGCGGGCGGCGAGGGTGGCGCGCAGCGGTTCGGTGTCGAAGAACTCGGCGGCCAGGTCAGCCACCGCCATCGGTCCCCAACGCAGCGCCCGGTACATATCTTTCTTTCCGAGATTGCGGATGGAGCGCCCCGTCTTCAGCATGCCCCAAAGATCGCCGCTGCTTGGGCTGTCAATGTTCGGCGGCGTAAGCAAGAGCGCTTCGCCGATGACCTTGCCGATTTTGCCGAGCGCCGTGCTGAAGTCCAGATATGAGGCAGCGTCTTTCTGCGACCACGTTGCGATTTCCTGCGCGGCTTTTCTCGGGTCGGAGTAAAGGACGAGCGACCGGCCGTCGGGCACCAGAGAGACGGTGCTCACATCGGGAGTCGTCAGCTTGAGGCCGTGCTTCTCCAATTGCATGTCACGTACGATGTCGGCGCGGAGCGGGCCGGTGTTATGTGCGAGAGTGGAGCAACGGAAGCCGGGATGAAACTCTTCGGTGATAGCCGCGCCGCCCACCTGGGCGCGCCGTTCGAGCACTAGCGGTTTGAATCCGGCTTGGGCGAGATAGAAGGCGGCGACCAGACCGTTGTGTCCGCCACCGACGATGATCACGTCGCGCGTTTCGGCCATGCGCTTCTCCGCGAGCTTCTCCGCCGACATCAGGCCGCCTTCCCGTCTTTCAGAATTTCGAGCGCCGCCAGACGTCCGGGCGCGCCCATGATGCCGCCGCCGGGATGCGTGGCCGATCCGCACATGTATAAGTTCTTGATCGGCGAGCGAAATTGTGCCCATCCGGCAACCGGGCGCAGGAAAAACAACTGTTCGAGCGAGAGTTCGCCCTGGAAGATGTTGCCTTCGGTCAGTCCCCACTCGCGTTCGAGGTCGAGCGGGGTGACGACCTGGCGGTGCAGGATGATGTCCTTTATGTTCGGCGCATATTCGGCGATGGTGTTGACCACGTTGTCGCCGAACTTTTCCTTTTCCGTGTCCCAGTCGAGCCCGGGCGCCAGCTTGTAGGGCGCGTATTGCACGAAGCACGAGAGAATGTGTTTGCCCGGCGGCGCAAGCGAGGTGTCGGTGAGCGTCGGAATCACCATGTCGATGTACGGGTGCGAAGACCAATGCCCATATTTCGCTTCGTCGTAAGCCTTCTCCATGTATTCGACGCTTGGCGAAATAGACATGGCGCCGCGCAGGTGCGCGCCGACTCCCGGCATGCACTTGAAATTCGGCAACCCGTCGAGCGCCATGTTCACCTTGCCCGACGACCCGCGGAACTTATAACGCTTCACGCCGTCCATGAATTCATCGGGCAGATTGCCGGGCTCGATCATCTTGGTAAACGTGAGCCGCGGGTCGACGCTGGAGGAGACAACGTCGGCGCAAATCTCGTCGCCGTTACCAAGCACCACACCGGTGGCGCGTCCGTTCTTGATTAAGATTTTCGCAATCGGGGCTTCGGTGCGAATTTCCGCTCCAGCCTCGCGGGCGGCGTCGGCAATCGCGCTTGAGATGGCGCCGGTGCCGCCGCGCGCGAATCCCCAGGCACGGAACGCGCCGTCAATCTCTCCCATGTAGTGGTGCAGCAGAACGTAGGCGGTGCCGGGTGAGCGCACGCCGAGAAAAGTTCCAATAATGCCCGACGCTGACATCGTCGCTTTGAGCACGTCCGTCTCAAACCACTGATCGAGAAAGTCGATGGCGCTCATGGTCATGAGCTGGACTTGGTTGTATTTGTCCTCGCTCGACATGCCCTGGAAGCGGCGTCCGATGAAGAGCAGCTTCATCAATTCGCGCGGATTCAGTGTTGCCGGATTGGGCGGGATCATGCTGAGGATCGGCTTCACGAAGCGGCACATCGCCTGCATGGCCTTGCCAAATTCATCGTAGGCTTCGGCGTCCACGCGCGAGTGGCGCGCAATTTCGCGATAAGTCTTGCCGTGATCGTTCACGCGCCACAGATGGTCGCCGCTCGGCATGGGGGTGAAAGTGCCGTCGAGCGGCAGGATCTCAAGTCCATGGCGGGGAAGATCGAGGTCGCGAATGATCTCGGGCCTCAGCAGCGAGACGACATAAGAGCAAACGGAAAACTTGAAGCCGGGAAAAACTTCCTCCGTGCAAGCCGAGCCGCCGAGAACGTAGCGGCGCTCGAGCACCAGCACTTTCTTTCCCGCTTTCGCCAGATAGGCAGCGTTGGTGAGGCCGTTGTGGCCTCCGCCAATCACGATTACGTCGTACTTAGCACCGCTCGAGACAGAAGGCATAGATTGACCTAAATAGATTGACCCAGACAGATTGAGCCAGACTGATCAGTAACCGTAAGCGGAAAGTGACTCGCCATTCTATCGAGAAAGTCGCCTTTTGTCGCTACTTAGACATCATTACTGACTCAGAGTCAACGGATCTCGGCTCTTGTCGCGGGTGCGTCGGGATGCATATAATCCGGCGTCGGGGTTTCTTCAACGGACCCGTCAACCGAGGTCACCTTGCCCATTGGAACCGCATTTCACGAGAGAACTTTCGCCCTCTGCCAGAGTCTGAATTACCGCGAGTGGTCGGGATACTACACCGTCAGCGTGTACGAAGTGCACCACGAGCACGAGTACAACGCGATCCGCAATGCGTGCGGGCTGATTGATATTTCGCCGCTCTACAAGTATCTGGTTACCGGCAAGGATGCGACCAAACTGGTGAACCGCATTATCACGCGCGACGTCAACAAAGTCGCCGTGGGGCAGGTTATTTATGCCTGCTGGTGCGATGAAGACGGCAAGGTTATCGACGACGGCACGATTACCCGCCTCGATGAAAATAAATATCGCTGGACGGCCGCCGATCCGAGCCTGCGCTGGTTCCGGCAGAACGGCCTGAACATGGACGTTCAAATTGAGGACATCTCCGAGCAAACGGCGGCTCTGGCGCTGCAGGGGCCGGCCTCCGCAAAACTGTTGAAAATGGTCGCCGATGCCGACATCACGAATCTGAAGTATTTCCGAAAAGCGACCTGCAAGATTGCCGGCGTGCCAGTGGATATTTCGCGCACCGGATACACGGGCGACCTAGGCTACGAAATTTGGATACCATGGAAGGATGCGATTAAGGTTTGGGACGTGCTGATGGACAAGGGCAAGCAGTTCGATATTCATGCCGCTGGAATGCTGGCGCTGGATGTGGCGCGCGTAGAGGCGGGACTGCTGCTGATCGAGGTCGATTACACGAGCTCCAAGAAGGCGCTGATTTCGTCGCAGAAATTCTCGCCGTATGAGTTGGGCTTCGGCAAGATGGTGCATCTCGATAAAGAGAACTTCATCGGCAAGCGCGCGCTGGCGCGAGATCACAAGCAGGGCGTGGCGCGACAGTTAGTTGGATTGGAAGTGGATTGGGTGGAAGTGGAAGAGCAGTTCGACAAGTTCGGACTCTCTCCGGCAGCGCCCAGCCAGGCATCGCGCGTGGCGGTGCCCGTCTATGCCAATTCCAACGACAAGCAGGTGGGCAAGGCAACAACAACTGCGTTCTCTCCGCTGCTGAAGAAGCTGATTGCGCTGGCCAGCGTCGGCACCGAGTATTCAAAGCCTGGCACCGAGCTGCAAATGGAGTTGACGATCGAGGCGCAACGGATGAAGACGACGGCGACGGTGGTGTCATTACCGTTCTTTAATCCTAAGCGGAAGACGGCGGTGCCGGTGTAGTCCTTTCCCACCGAGTTGGGGGTTGGAAGACGAATTTCAGCCGGCGACGTTGGCGCGGCTCTTGCGCTTCCAATACAAATATCCCGGCACGCCAATCAACACAATCGTAGCTCCCCAGAACGCCTCAGCTGGCCTTTGGATAATGGTGTTGAGCGTCCAAGCAACCCCGACCAGAACGTAGATCGCAGGCAGCCACGGGTATCCCGTGCAGCGATAGGGGCGGGAAACGTCGGGTTTTTTCCAGCGCAAAACGAACAGGCCGATGACGGTCAGCGTGTAGGAGAGCACCATGCCAAAGATGACGTAGGTGTAAAGCTGGTCGTAGCGTCCGCTCATGGTGAGCACCGCGGCCCAGATGCCTTGGCCGATCAGGCTGAAGGCGGGGGTGCGCCACTTGGGATGGATGACGGCCATGCGGCGGAAGAACACGCCGTCCTGTGCCATGGCCAGGTAAACGCGCGAACCCGACAGGGTGCAGGCCGCCGCCGCGCTGAAACACGAAATCGCGATCATGGCCGACAACCAGACGGCAGCCCCCGGCGAAAACAGCACGGCGGCCGTGGCGTGGGCGATGGTTTCGTACTTTGCCACCTCGCTCAGCGGCAGCGCGTAAACGTATGTCATGTTCATGGCGAGATAAATCGCGCCCACCGCGAGCACGCCTAGAACCATGGCCAGCGGCACATTGCGGCGCGGGTTTTTGACTTCTCCGGCGACCCACGTGACGTAGACCCAGCCGTCGTAGGCCCAGAAAACTGCGATCAAGCCGACGCCGAGAGCGGAGATCAATTGCCCGGGACTCAATCCCATGCTCAAGCCGCCCGGGGCCTGCGCACTGAAGTTCGACCAGTGTCCCTTGCCAATGGCAAATCCCAGAACAACGAAGGCCGCCATGGCGGTGAACTTGGTCCAGGTGGAGACGTTCTGGAGAAGCGCGCCCCAGCGCAGTCCGCAAACGTTGACGTAAGTGAGGATGGCGATAAGCAGCAGCCCGACCGCATGCGCGCGGGTGAAGGGCATGCCTGCCAGCGAGAAAATCACGTGCTGCTGCGAAATCGCCGGAATAATGTTCCCCATGTACGCTGCGGACGCGACGGAGAGGGCTGCGATGGTGCCGCCATTGGCGACAGCGAACAACATCCAGCCGTAAAGAAATGCAACCAGGTCGCCGTAAGCTTCGCGGAGGTAAATGTACTGTCCGCCGGAGTCGGGATACATGGAGCCAAGTTCAGCGAAGGCGACGCAGGCGCACAAAGAAATCACTCCGCCGAGCACCCACACCAGGAAAAACAACGTCGGATTCGGCAAAGGCCCGGCAATATCTTTGGCGGTAAGAAAAATAGAAGAGCCGATGATACCGCTCACCAGCAGCAGCACGGAGTCGAGCAAACTAAGCCCACGGACGAGCCTCGGCTCCTGACCAGATGTTTCGGTTTCCGGAGCCACGGGAGACGGAGCGGTGTTCATTCAGGTGTCGGTTCGCTTTTCATCCCATGGCTAGTTCATCGGAAGATTCCAGCGGCGTTCCGCAGCGGCGGCAGATGACGGCCGAGCAATCGCCGCAGGTCAGCGGATCGCCGACTTCCACGGCGCAGACCGGGCAGTAGAACACCACTGCAGGTTGCTTGGCCTCTGGCGGCGCTTTTGGGGCAATCTCCATGAGCACGAAACTGTAACACAATTCACTGGCGCGCTCGCGTTTCATTCAATCTCGCGCGTTTAGTCGGCGGGCTTGCGCAGGATCAAGTCTCCTTCCGTCGGCGGCAGCGAGAAGGGAAATTGCCAGACCTTGTCTTTCATCCAGACACCCAGAATAAAATCTTCCCGGTCCTTCCACGGGCCGATCCACTTGTTGCTGGTCGCGAAGAAGACCCAGCCGTGGGCTTCGGGATTGCCGGGGTTCAGAGTCGCCCCGGCGGGATCGAGGTTTTGCGTGCTCACGAACTCGATGAACTCGGCAGCTTCCTTCTCGTATTCTCTCAAACGAGCCGTTTTTTCTTCGGTGATTTTGGGATTCTTCTTGATCTGGCGCTCGGTTTCGAAGACCAGCGTATCTATATCGTTCTGCAATCGGTTGGCGAGTTCCGTGGGATCCATGTAGGCCTCAAGGACGTCGTGATGGCGAACAAAGTCGATGCGCACGTCCGCCGGAAACTCAAATTTGTCCTGACCGGTGTACGTGGCGCTCACATACGCGCCGAGGAGGTGATAGAAGCGGCGGCGGCTTTTGGTGAGTTCCTGCGAATCCACGAGGAGCGTGACCGTGAGGTCATTCCCGGTCATCGTCCAGCGGTAGCGTCCGTCATCGCCGCGTTCGAATGCGCAGCCGGGCGCACCCGCGGTCCAGCGCACGGTGGGCAACTGCTTTTGTTTCTCAGCGTGGCTGAGCATCGGCGACAGAATCGCGCCAGACAGAATTGCGCCAACCGGGAACGCAAGTTTTGCCCAGAAGAAGCAGGAACGCGGCATAAATACAGAGTGTATCGCTTGTGCGCTGGCAACGTCACGGCCCGTTGGGCACGAGGCTGGAGCCGGCGTCGAGTCGAGGGCGCATGCGATTCCATCCCCCAACAATGGCGGCCGAGAAACACTTGCCAGGCAAATGCGCGCAGAAGATATGTTAGATTGAAATTGGTGGGGCGCGTAGCTCAGTTGGTAGAGCAACGCCCTTTTAAGGCGTGGGTCGCAGGTTCGATTCCTGCCGCGCTCACCAATCCCGCCCGGCGGCATTCGCCAGCCGGTTGCGGAAGCCGCACCGACCCTCAGTTCACGGCGGTTGTGATCGTCACCGAAATGCCACTCGGATATGGATCTCCCGGGCAATGTAGATTAAATGAAATGATCGCGATCCGCTGCGGTGCCCTGCTGTTTGACTTGGACGGCGTGCTGATTGATTCCACGCCGGCGGTTGCGCGGGTGTGGCATCGGTGGGCGTTTGATCACGGCCTTGATCCAGAGACCGTGGTCCGCATGGCGCACGGGCGCCCGAGTCGAACCACAATTCGCGAACTGCTGCCCAACGCCGACATAGACTGTGAAGATCGCGAAGTCGAACGCCGCGAAATGGAGGACCTCGATGGTGTGGTTCTGCTGCCGGGCGCTCGGCAACTCCTGAACATCCTGCCTCCGGAACGCTGGGCCATTGCGACCTCATGCACGCGCCCGCTGGCCGAGGTACGTTTGCGCGCCGCGGGCCTGCCCATCCCCACGGCCATGATTACGTCGAGCGACGTGAAGATCGGCAAGCCTGATCCCGAGCCTTACCTGAAGGCGGCGGCAAAGCTCGGGTTTGCCGCCTCCGATTGCATCGTGGTAGAGGATGCGCCCGCTGGAGTTCGCTCGGGAAAGGCTGCTGGCGCAAGAGTGATTGCATTCCTCACGACCATGATCCGCCGCGACCTCGAAGACGCCGGCGCCGATTGGATCGTTCAAAGCTGCGCTGACATTACGGCATTGAGTGACGGCGGCGGCCTCCAGCTGGGTCTCAGGTGCTAGGTCCCAGGTCTCAGGAGAACAGAGTCCTGACACCTGACGCCATTTGCGCGCGGCCATCCCCTCAACTAAAATCCTCAGTTCCTTAGAAGTTGCCCGCAGGAATTAGGACTGATGCGAGCCGGGGCGGCTCCGATCTTCATCCATCGCGATACAGAGAATCGCTAGACAGGCAGGGCCTCGTGATCATCGGTGTTCCGAAAGAAAGTTATCCGGGGGAGCGGCGGGTTGCGCTCGTGCCAGCAGTCCTCCCGACGCTGACCAAAGCGGGTTTCGAAGTCCACATACAGTCCGGCGCCGGAATTGAGGCCGGCTATCTCGACTCCCAGTATGCCGACAAGGACGCAAAAGTAAAGATCGTCGCGGACCGCGCCGCCGTGTTTGCTGCCGCTGACATTGTCGTGCAGATTCTTTGCTACGGTTCCAACGACGTGACGGGGAAACAGGATGTGCCGTTTTTTCGTCGCGATCAGATCCTTATCGGATTTCTGCGTCCGTTCGGTTCAGCGGACGTTGTGGAGGAAATCGCGCACGCTGGCGTCACCGCGTTTGCGGTGGAGTTGATGCCCCGCACCACCCGCGCCCAAAGCATGGACGCGCTCTCCTCGATGGGAACATGCTGCGGATACAAGGCGGTGTTGCTGGCCGCTGATTCCCACCCGCGCATCTTCCCCATGCTCACCACCGCGGCTGGAACCGTCACCCCCGCGCGCGTGTTCGTGATCGGCTGCGGAGTCGCAGGACTGCAGGCGATCGCAACCGCACGCCGCTTGGGCGCGGTAATTTCGGCTTACGATCTAAGGCCCGCGGCGAAGGAGCAGGTGCAGAGTCTCGGCGGACGTTTTGTCGAGCTTCCCATCGAGGCGAAAGATGCGCAGGACGATCGCGGATATGCCCGTGCGCAGGATGAAGACTTCTATCGCCGTCAGCGGGAGTTGCTGGGAAAAGTAGTGCAGGAAAGCGATGTGGTGATTGCCGCGGCGGTGATTCCGGGAAAAAAATCGCCGGTGCTGGTGACCGAAGACATGGTGAAGGGAATGGCGCTGGGTTCGGTGATCGTCGATTTGGCCTCCGAACGTGGCGGCAACTGCGAGATCACCGAAGCTGGCAAGACCGTTGTAAAGCATGGTGTGACGATCATTGGAGCGATCAACCTGGCCGCCGGCGTGCCTTATCACGCAAGCATGATGTATGCCCGCAACATCACTGCGTTCCTGACTCACCTGATCAAAGATCAAAAGTTGAATTTGAACCTCGAAGATGAAATTGTTCGCGAGACTCTGCTAACTTGCGGTGGCGACGTTGTGAACGCCCGGGTCCGCGAGTTTTTTACTTTGCCCGCACTGACAAAGTGACGGTGGAGCGACGGGCGTCTCGCCCGTCGAGCCGGGCGGGGACGCCCGGCTCTCCACGAACTAAGAAGATCGTACGGAGGGAAGATGAACAGTAGTTCGAACCTGATTAACGCGCTTTTTATTTTTGTGCTCGCTGGATTTATCGGATTTGAAGTGATCCGGCGGGTCTCGCCCCTGCTGCACACTCCGTTGATGTCGCTCACCAACGCCTTGGATGCGATCGCGGTGGTGGGTGCGATCGTGCTCGTGGGCGAACACAAAAGCACGC
>JBEKGW010000026.1:0-90098 GCA_050012595.1 Terriglobales bacterium | reverse complement strand
GGGGGGGGTACAAACCCCGTTAATGGGTAATCGCCTTCGGACAGAATTCGCAGAAAATTTTCTGACTCTCTCGCGCCCACGCATATGCGATCCGCAGTTCACAATCAGCGTCGTTTACAATCAATGTTCTTCTTCGATTGGAAACCACACTCATGCACCGCTGGTCGCAACTCTTTATTCCTACTCTCCGCGAGGCTCCGGCTGACGCCGAAGTCGCTAGTCACAAGCTGCTGGTCCGCGCTGGATACATTCGTCAACTGGGCGCCGGCATCTATTCGTTTCTGTTTCTTGGCAATCGCACTACACAGAAGATCATGGGCATCGTCCGCGAGGAAATGGACAAGATCGGGCAGGAGTTTTACCTGCCGGCGCTGAATCCGCGCGAACTCTGGGAAGAGAGCGGACGCTGGGCGGCGATGGGCGACAACATGTTTCGCCTCAAGGATCGCAAGGGTGCCGACCTGTGTCTGGCCATGACTCACGAAGAAGTGATGACCGACATCGCGCGCAAGGAGCTGCGTAGCTACAAGCAACTGCCGCAGATCTGGTATCAGATTCAGACCAAGTTTCGCGACGAGCCGCGTCCGAAGTCAGGCCTGCTGCGCGTGCGCCAGTTCATCATGAAGGACGCGTACTCATTCGACATTGACGCGGCCGGACTCGACATTTCGTACCTCAAGCATCACGACACGTACTGTCGCATCTTCGACCGCTGCGGCCTGAAATACATGGTGATCGATGCGCACTCGGGCGCCATGGGTGGATCGCAGTCGCAGGAATTCATGGTGCGTACTCCGGCCGGCGAAGACCAGGTCGTGAGCTGCGAGAAGTGCAACTACGCGGCCAACATGGAGAAGGCGACGTCGAAGCTTGCCCCAGTCGAAGACCTGAAGCCCGAAGGCAATGGCCAGCCGCTCGAAGTGCACACGCCGGGACAGAAAACGATTGAAGACGTGGCACTCTTTCTGGGTGTTTCGGCGAAACACATGATTAAGACACTGGCGATGATGATCACCGAAGAGGACCCGAAAACCGGCAAGTCTCGTGCGCGGGCCGTGGTCCTGCTGATGCGCGGCGATCACCAGATGAACGAAGCCAAGCTCTCGACGGCGGTTGCGGGCAAACAGGCGCGTCCCATGCAGGAAGATGAAATCCGCGAGCTGTTCCACGCGCCTGCCGGATACCTTGGCCCGTTGGGCACCGACTGGGCTAAGGACAACAAGGATTCCGCCAAGCCCATGCTGCTGGTCGATAAGGCGCTCGAAGGCCGCACCAACCTGATCGGCGGCGCTAACAAGGATAACTATCACGTCAAGAACCTGACGCCGGGAAAAGATTTTCATCCCACGGCCTACGTCGACCTGCGCAGCGTGACCGCCGGCGAAGATTGCCCGAGCGTCGGTTGTGGCGCTCCCTTGCGCATCGATACCGCCGTCGAGATCGGACACATCTTCAAACTCGGCTACAAGTATTCCGAATCCATGGACGCCCGCGTGCTCGACCGCAATGGCAAGGAAGTGGCGCCGATCATGGGCAGCTACGGGATTGGCATCGAGCGCATCCTGACTGCGGCTGTCGAGCAAAGTAACGACGAGAACGGCTTCTGGCTACCGCCTTCCATCGCGCCGTTTGAGGTAGTTGTGGTGTCGACTAACTCCAAGGACGAGGCGATCCGCAACGCCTCCGAGAACGTTGCCCGGCTGCTGGAAGCCTCCGGATTCGACGTTTTACTGGACGACCGGGACGAACGGCCAGGGGTGAAGTTCAAGGACGCCGACCTAGTGGGCATACCCTTTCGTGTCAATGTGGGCAAGAAGGTTACCGAAGATACTGTGGAAGTCGTTCAGCGCTCGACTCTCCACAAAGAGGACGTTAAAATTTCTGCCATAACCGAGTATTTCCAGGGACTGCGCCAATAATGGTGACTGGTCCCGGCCGATCGCTAGCTGTGGAACAGCCCTGGCGCACGACGGAAAGCTCGCGATTGGAAACTCGCAACCAGCGATTTGGCGATTGTTTTTTATGGCAACTCTGAAATTAATCTTCGTCTTGGGCATTCTCTTGGCGTTAGGCGTGGTGGGTTTCAAGGTCATCCCGCCATACTTCTCGAACTACCAGTTCGAGGATGCAATCAAGACCGAAGCCTTACAGTCGACCTACACCCCGCGCACCGAAGAAGATATTCGCGACGCCGTCATCAAACAGGCCCGCAGCTTCGATATCGCGCTGACGCCCAAGCAGGTGCATGTTGTGCGTAGCGGTGGGATAGGCAATGGCACTCTCGCCATCGACGCCGAGTACAGTGTTCCGATCGAACTGCCCGGCTACTCGACGACTCTCGAGTTCCACCCTTCGACGAAGAACAGAGGCGTGTTTTAGGAGTCGCTCTTACCTCTTAGCTCTTAGCTTTCAGCTCTCCAGGGGAACTCTGATTAACAGCCCCATTAGGGGCGAGCCAACTTAGCCCGCGCTTCAACCTGTTTGGCCGCCGAGGTTTTCCCGTTCATCCATTTACCAACGAAGACCCATTTCAGACAATCAGCGAGAACGTCAATATCGCCGACAGTTGCCGGACCAATGAGTCCATGTTGCCACGCGCCGCGCTCCGTGCGTGAGCGACATCACATCTTGTGGTGCGATTCTGTGGAACTATGCGCCAAATGCTAAGCTTCTCAGCCAGGGATAGGGATAAAGAGCGTGCCTACGCAAGCCACGGTTAGCCCGGCAACACGGAGAGACGAACGGGAGTTGCGCGAGGCGCACTTCGCCATGCGTCTGTCCCTGATTTTTGGTTTGGCAATGCTGATCGGTAAAACAACGGCCTTTTTCATGACGCATTCGGCGGCCATTTTTTCCGACGCGGCCGAGTCGGTCATTCACGTGATCGCCGTGGGGTTTGCGAGTTATAGTCTTCGGCTCAGCACTAGATCGGCTTCCCCTCAATTCCTCTACGGTTACGAGCGAATTACCTTCTTCTCCGCTGGATTTGAAGGCGCAATGATCGTCGTGGCCGCGATCGCAATTCTCTTTGAGTCAATCCGGAGATGGATCGCCGGGCTGCGGCTGGAGCACCTGGGAGCTGGTGTATTGCTGGTGCTGATGGCGGGAATACTCAATGCGGGTCTCGGTTACTATCTGCTGCGAACCGGCCGGCGCACCAACTCACTCATTCTCGAAGCCAATGGTAAACACGTCTTGACCGATAGCTGGACCAGCTTTGGGGTTGTGGGAGGACTAGGGCTGGTGATGCTGACGAACTGGAAACCGTTCGATCCGCTGGTGGCCATCGCGGTCGCGGCAAATATCCTCTGGTCAGGCGGGCACTTGATCTGGCGTTCGGCAGTCGGGCTGCTGGATTATTCCGACCCGAAAGCCGGTAGGAAAATTCGCGACAAGCTGGATGCGATTTGCTCGGAGCTGGGCATTCAATACCATGGCGTACGCTTCCGAACTACCGGATACCGCCAGATCATCGAAGTACACTTGTTGTTCCCGCGCCTGACATCGGTCAGCGAGGCCCACCGCCTCGCAACCATTCTGGAAGAACGCCTGCCGGCCGAACTGGGGATGCCCGCTGAAGTCACAACTCACCTGGAGTCCTTAGAAGACCATGCCGATGTCCACCGCGAACAACACTACACCGGGAAACCTGAGTAGGTTCTGTGGCAGTGCGCCCGAGTTTCGCCTCTGGCGACTCTCCCCAAGTGACACTCGGGAACTGACTCACTACCACCCACACCCCGTCCATTCCTTGACACGCATCCAAATGGTTGTAGGGTCGCCTTGTGATTTAGAATCAATCACAACGCCCTATCAGTTTCGGACTGAGAATTGCTCTTGGATTGATGCATAGCTGTGCCCATGGCCATTAAGCTGAAAATCCCGACGGCTCGAAGCGGCCGCAACCACGGTAAAAGCCTGCTGTCGCGCGATCCCATGGTGCGCGCTGCCCTGGTCGTTTTTCTCTCGGTGTCGCTGCTGGTGATCGGCTTTTTTGCCTACTGGTATGTAAAGTACGACCGGATCATCGAGCAGCGGTTCCGTGGTCCGGCGTTCGCCAGTTCGGCCAAGATTTTCGCTTCTCCGCAGGTGCTGAGGATTGGATCGAAGTTGACACTCTCTACAATTGCGGCGGAGTTGCGTCATGCCGGCTACTCCGAAAAGGAAGGCGAATCACCGCTGGGCAGCTATCGTCTGCAGAGCGGCTCGATTGAAGTTCTGCCCGGCCCCGAGTCTTATCACAGTCCCGAACCGGCCACCATCACTGTCACGGGCGGGGCGGTTTCGGCCATCAACAGCCACGCCGCCGGAGACCTGGAGGCTTATGAGCTCGAGCCCCAGATGCTGGCTTCGCTGTTCGACGCCGAGCAGCGCTCCAAGCGTCAACTGGTGAAATACGACGACATTCCCAAGATCATGGTGGAAGCGGTTACGTCGATCGAAGACCGCCGCTTCTTCCAGCACAGCGGAGTCAATTTCATGCGCCTGGTGGAAGCCGCCTGGATCGACTTCACCCATCAGCGCCACCAGCAGGGCGGTTCGACGATCACCATGCAGCTCTCGCGTGCATTCTTTCTGACCCCGGAGAAAACGTTCAAGCGCAAGCTGATCGAAATGCTGATCGCGGTGGAGTTGGAGCACAAGTTCTCGAAGCAACAGATTTTCGAGTTTTACGCCAACCGCGTCGATTTGGGACAGCGCGGCTCGTTCACCATATCGGGCTTCGCCGAAGGCTCGCGCTCCTATTTCAACAAAGACCTGAAGGACATTACCCTGCCGGAAGCCGCGCTGCTGGCCGGATTGATCCAGGCGCCCAGTTATCTCTCGCCCTATCGCCATCCCGAGCGCGCTCTGGAACGGCGCAATACAGTGATCGAGTCCATGGTCGAGACTCACGCCATCACGCGCGAGCAAGCCGATAAAGCCAAGGCGGCGCCGCTCAAGCTCGCCCCGCCGAACGTTGAGGCTAGCGACGCGCCGTACTTCGTGGATATGGTGCGCGACACCATCGTCAGCAAACTGAACGAGCACGAGGTCAACGAACAGGAGTACCGCATCTACACCACGCTCGACCCCGAACTGCAGCGGGCGGCCGCGCAAGCGGTCGAGACCGGCATCAAGCTGGTGGACGATCAGGTCACGAAAATGCGGACGCGCAAAACCAAAGTCGGGAAGAACAAGTTTGAAACCACCGTTGCGCCCGGCCCGCAGGCGCAGGTGGCCCTCGTGGCTATGGACCCCCACACCGGCGAAATCAAGGCGCTGGTCGGCGGACGAAACTACGGAGCCAGCCAGTTAAATCACGCGCTCGCCAAGCGTCCCACCGGCTCCATCTTCAAGCCGTTTGTGTATGCGGCCGCCATGAATACCGCTCTCGACGGCTCGACTACCGTAATCACTCCCGCCTCCAGAGTTACGGATCAGCCTTCGACTTTCTCCTATGGCGACCAGATTTATGAGCCGCGCAACTACAAAGAGGAGTACCACGGCGATGTCACGCTCCGCTATGCGCTGGCGCTTTCGCTCAATAACGCGACGGTCAAAGTGGCGGAAGAAGTGGGCTATGACAAAGTGGCGGATCTCGCCAAGTCCGCCGGAATCGCATCGGTGAAAGCCACGCCGGCGATAGCGTTGGGCGCCTATGACGCCACACCCGTCGATATGACGGCCGCCTACACCAGTTTTGCCAACGGCGGCATGCGGCTTTCACCCGTTTTCGTAAATTCGGTGCGCGACTCCAAGGGCGACATCGTCGTCAACTTCGGGACCGAAAAGAAGCAGGTTCTCGATCCCCGCATTGCCTTCATCATGACCAACATGCTGGAGGGAGTGATGAACTTCGGCACCGCTTACGGGGTGCGTTCCCGCGGGTTCACCGCCCCGGCGGCTGGCAAGACCGGTAGCTCGCACGACGGCTGGTTCGCCGGATACACCAGCAATCTGCTATGCATCGTCTGGGTGGGATACGACGACTATAGCGACCTTCGCCTGAGCGGCGCGCAGACTGCGGCTCCCATTTGGGCCGAGTTCATGAAGAAGGCGGTCGCGCTGCCACAGTATTCGGACGTGAAGCCCTTCACCCAGCCCGAAGGCGTGGTGGATGTGCAACTCGACAAGATAACCAACCGCCTGGCGACGCCATCGTGCCCCGACGATTACACGATTGCCTTCGTGGCCGGCACCGAGCCTCATGATACCTGCGACCAGAGCGGCGGTGTGCAGGGGTTCTTCTCCCGGATATTCGGCGGAAATTCCGAGAAAGCGCTCGCTCCGCCCACTGCGAACGGGAACCCGCAGGCTGCCTCCGGTGTCCAAACTGAGGAAGAGGCCAAGAAAAAGAAAGGCTTCTTCGGCAAGATTGTTGGCGTGTTCAAGGGGGACAGCAGCTCCCAAAATAGTGACAAAAATACTCCCGCACCGTCTAAGAGCAGTGATAGCAGCACACCGCCGCAATAGCGGCGCTGTAATACAGGAGCGCAAATTATAGATAGAAAGCCCGGCTTCGCGGTCTCAAACTTGCAAGGGAAGTAACGCCGTGCGCTGAAATGCTATGAAACTCTGAAGTTTTGCATGTTCGGCCCGGGGGTGTGTATGATTTCCTGGATCCGTATCAGCTCTGTCTCGCTTCTCTTCTCTGCGCTTCTGGTTCTCCCATCGCAGGCTCAGAACACCGAACAGTTGACAGTCGGCCCTCCGCCGCAGCACCGCGTCGATCCGCCCGCTTCCGGAGCATCGCCGGAAGAACTCGAGAGAAGTGGTGACCAACTGCGCGAGGATAAGAACTATCTGGACGCGGTGGACTACTACCAAGCTGCGCTGAAGGGCGCGCCGGGGAGCACGTCCGTGTTCAACAAAATCGGGATCTGCCAACTCCAGATGCGTCGCTACAACGAAGCCAAAAGGAGTTTCGAACGCGCCATCAAGGCCGATCGTAACCATGCCGATGCGTACAATAATCTCGGCGTCATTTATTACCAGACGCACAACTACAATGCAGCGATCAAGCATTATGAGAAAGCGATCTCGTTGAACGGCGACGCAGCCTCCTACTACAGCAACGTGGGCGCAGCTTATTTCGGCAAGAGACAGTTCGAAAAAGCCATACAGAACTATTCCAAGGCGATGGCGCTTGATCCCGACATATTCGAGCGAATCTCGCACGCCGGAGTTCAGGCCCGGCTTCCTTCTCCCGAAGACCTCGCCCACTATGATTATGTTCTCGCCAAGCTGTACGCCAAGACTGGCGTGCCAGACCGCTCGTTGCACTATCTGAAGAAGGCGATGGAAGAGGGTTACAAGGACATCAAGAACGTTTACACGGACAATGAGTTCAGCACCTTGCGAAAAGATCCTCGCTTCGTGGAACTGATGGCGGCGAAGACGACAGCCATCCCCGATTAGATGCCGATAACTTCTTGGCAACGAATGAGTTAGAAAGAAGCTGTAAAATCGGAGATCGCCCGAAACTTTCCCGGCGAATCCGGGTTTTCACCGCTATTGCTCCTGAAAACAACAGGGTGAGTAGGGAGAACAAAACACCCACCGGCTGCTGGACCCGAGCACGCCCCAAGCAAGCAACCGGTGGGTGAATTTCAGCTGAGAGCTGACACCCCTTCAGCTTCTCTCGGAAATATATTCCTCTACCGCCTGCTTCCATTTGCCCTGAGCTTTCAAAATATATTCGACCGCGTCGCGGGCAGCGCCGTCTCCTCCGGCGTGGGACGTAGCCCAATGGGCTTCGGCCTTGACCTCGGGACGCGCGTTCTTCACCGCGATAGCCAGGCCGCATTTGCGCATCGCCGGCAGATCGATCACGTCGTCGCCCACGAAAGCGGCCTCGGCTGCGGTGATGCCGTCCTTTTCAAGAATCTCTGAAAATACCGACGCCTTGTCCTGAATCCCCTGGTACACGTGATCAATCTTCAGATCGCGCGCGCGCAGGGCAACGGTTTCGGAGATGCGCTTGGTGATGATCCCGGTCTTGATTCCCGCCAGGCGAGCCAACGAAATGGCGGTGCCGTCGTGGGCGTGGAAGCCCTTGGCTTCAATCAGGCTCGTGCTCGGGAGCCCGACGCCGCTCTGTCCCTCTGGTCGGGAAAAGCGCTGGGCGGACTTTTCGAGCACGCTTGGCTGAGACCCAGATTGCGGGCCAGGCGCGGGGAAGATCCAGATTTTGCCGTCGGTGAGGACGCCGTCGACGTCGAAGAGAATGAGTTTAATTTTGCGGGCGCGAGCGGTAGCGGATGCTTTAGCCATCGCCGCGATTCTAGCATCCAGCCCGCTGGCAATTGATAGACGCCTGAGCCATAGTGCCTGCGTCCCTGCGCGCGCGGAAGCAGCCCCGCTGCTACAGGATCCGCCTGATCTAATACCGAAACCAGGCGAACATTTTACGAAACCACCAATTCCCGCTACAATCAACCCCATGCCGTCCGCAGTCTCCCCGTCGCTCGCTTGGGCTCATCCGCTGGTTCAGGAATGGTTCACCGCGCACTTCTCCACGCCTACCGAGCCGCAGGAGCAGGGCTGGCCCCACATCCTCGCCGGCCACACCACGCTGATCTCGGCTCCGACCGGATCGGGCAAAACCCTCGCCGCTTTCCTCGCCTGCATTGACCGGCTGGTCTGTAAGGCCCTGGCGGGCGAACTGCGCGACCGCACCGAAGTTCTCTACATTTCCCCGCTCAAAGCCCTCGGCAATGACATCCAGAAGAATCTCGAAGTCCCGCTGGGAGAAATTCTGCAGATGGCGGGCGACCGCGGCCTGCTGATGCCTGAGATCCGGACCGCGGTGCGCACGGGCGACACTTTGATGAAAGACCGCCGCCTCATGCTGAAGCGTCCGCCACACATTCTGGTCACGACGCCCGAGTCGTTCTACATCCTGCTCACGGCCGAGAAGAGCCGCGCCATCTTGCGCGATGTCGAGACGGTAATTGTGGACGAAATTCACGCCGTGGCCGATGACAAGCGCGGCGTGCATCTTGCACTTTCGCTGGAGCGGCTGGAAGCGCTGACCGAGCGCCCGCCAGTGCGCATCGGCCTTTCCGCAACGCAGAAGCCGATCGAAGAGGTCGCACATTTCCTCGCGGGCAACTCTGGTCCTCAAAATCCGCGGGCGGTTCCTGTGATCATCAACGTTGGACACAAGCGCACGTTAGATCTGGGAGTGGAGGTTCCGTCTTCGGAACTCGGGCCGGTCGCGTCGAACGAAATGTGGGACGAGATTTACGAGCGTATCGTGCAACTGGTGAATGCGCACCGCTCGACGCTGGTGTTCGTGAATACGCGGCGACTGGCCGAGCGCATTGCCCATCAACTGGGGGAGCGGCTGGGTGAGGAAAACGTGGCGGCGCATCACGGAAGTTTGTCGCGCAAGCTGCGTCTGGAGGCCGAGCGCAAGCTGAAAGAAGGTCAGGTAAAGGTGCTGGTCGCGACCGCTTCGCTCGAACTCGGCATTGACATCGGAACGGTGGATCTGGTGTGCCATATCAGTTCGCCGCGTTCGATTGCGGTTGCTTTGCAGCGCGTGGGGCGGTCGGGCCACTGGCGCGGCGCGGTCCCCAAAGGAAGATTCTTTGTCACCACGCGCGACGATCTGGCGGAATGCGCCGTGCTGGTACGGGCGATTCGCCTGGGCGAACTCGACCGCCTGATTTTCCCGGAAGCTTCGCTCGATGTGCTGGCGCAGCAGATTGTCGCGTGCTGTGCGGCTTCCGGAAGCACCGCGACGGCCAACAAATCGGGTGATCACTCGAATGATGGATGGGACGAAGACGAGCTATTCGCGCTCGTAAAGCGCGCTTATCCGTATCGCAATCTGGCACGCGAAACGTTCGACGCCGTGCTCGCAATGCTTTCCGAAGGGATTGCCTCGCAACGGGGCCGCTATGGCGCTTACCTGCATCACGACCGCATCAACCGCAAGCTGCGAGCACGGCGCGGCGCGCGTCTGGCGGCCATCACCAGCGGCGGTACGATTCCTGACAACGCTCTCTTCACCGTGGTCGCCGAACCCGATGGCGGCATCGTGGGAACCGTCGATGAAGACTTCGTGGTTGAAAGCATGGCCGGAGAGGTCATGCTGCTGGGAAACACATCTTGGAGAATTCGCCGGATCGAAGGCAAATCGTCGCGCATACTGGTAGAGAACGCGCAGGGCGCTCCTCCCGGGATACCGTTCTGGCGCGGGGAAGCTCCGGCGCGCACATCGGAGCTCTCGGCACAGCTCGGCGAATTGCGCAAAGAGATCAGCGACCGGCTGCCCGGCGTGGTTCCCGTGGAAGGCTGGCGGAATTTGCCAGTGGTTGCGGAAGCCGTGAGTTGGCTGGGAGAAGAATGCGGGCTCGACCTATCCGGCGCCGAGCAACTGATTCAGTACATCCTCGAAGGGCGCGCCGTGCTGGGTGATGTGCCAACGCAGCATACGATCATCGCCGAGCGGTTCTTCGACGAAGGCGGCGGGATGCAGTTAATCATCCACGCGCCCTTCGGCGGACGCATCAACAAAGCATGGGGACTGGCGTTGCGCAAGCGCTTCTGCCGTGGCTTCAATTTCGAACTGCAAGCGGCGGCGACCGACAACGGCTTGAACATCGCGCTGGCCGAACAGCATAGCTTCCCGCTGGCCGATGTTTTTCAATTCCTGGCTTCAGAGAGCATGCCGCCGATCCTGGAGCAGGCAGCGCTCGCCTCGCCGATCTTTCAAACGCGTTGGCGGTGGGACGCAACGCGCGCGCTGGCCCTTCTGCGCTTCCAGGGCGGCAAGAAAGTTCCGCCACAGATTCAGCGCATGCGCTCCGACGATCTGCTGGCCTCGGTTTTTCCCGATGTAGCAGCGTGCTTCGAAAATATCGAAGGCGACATCAAGATTCCCGACCATCCGCTGGTACGCGAAGTGATGAAAGACGTGCTCACCGAGGCTCTCGATATCGACGGCCTCGCCGAGGTGTTGCGCGGAATCGAGCAGGGACGGATTCGTTGCCTGGCGGTGGACACGCCGGTGCCGTCGCAATTCTCGCACGAAATCCTAAATGCGAATCCGTATGCCTACCTTGATGACGCGCCGCTTGAGGAGCGCCGGGCGCGTGCGGTCGAGATGCGGCGCGTATTGCCGGCGTCCGTGCTTGAGGAAGTCGGCGCGCTGGAACCCTCGGCCATTGCGCAGGTGCAGCAAGAGGCGTGGCCGGATGTGCGCGACGCGGATGAACTGCATGATGTGCTGCATACGCTGGTAATGATCCCGGAGAAAACCAGTGGTCTGTTGTCCGTCGTCGGTTCGCAGTTCGTCGGCTCGCCGCTCGTGGCCAACTGGGAGACGTTCTTCGATCGACTGCAGCAGGAGAATCGCGCGGTCGTGGCGGAAGATTTGGGCGTGCGGTATTGGGTGGCCGCCGAGCGGGTCGAATGGTTCCGGGCAATGCACCCTGCGGCCGTAGAGACCCGGCTGGCCGCGGCTCTCGCTGCGAATCAGGGAACCGGAGACGCGGCAAGCCGCGTCTCTACGCTGAGCCTAGACGATGCGGTCTTGACTGCGGTTCAAGGATGGATGACACATCTCGGCCCAACCACCGCGTCAGAAATTGGCGAGTTGCTCGGACTACCGGCGACCGAGATCGAAAAAGCCTTACTCCGCATGGAGGCAAGTGGAGCGATTCTGCGCGGCAAGTTCCGCCCGGCCGCGCCCCACGAATCCGAGTGGTGCGAGCGCCGTCTGCTGGCTCGCATTCATCGCCTCACGGTCGCAACGTTGCGCAAGCAGATCGAGCCGGTCAAAGCAGCGCAGTTCATGAATTGGCTTTTTCGCTGGCAGCATCTCGCTCCTGGTACGCAGGTGCGAGGCGAGCATGGGACGCTCGAAGTGATCCGCCAGTTGCAGGGGTTTGAGATTCCGGCAAGCGCGTGGGAACGGTTTGTGCTGGCACGCAGAATCTCGGACTACGATCCGGCACACCTCGATCAGCTATGCCTGGCAGGCGCGGTCGGATGGGGCCGCCTGTCGCCACATCCCGCGACTCTTGAAAGCGCGGGAAACGATGGGAACCGTCGCCGAGTCATTCCGACGCGAGTCGCGCCGATTGCATTCTTTGTGCGCGAAGATGCGGATTGGTTGCGAGCGCGCCATCCCGGGGCCGAGGATTCTGCTACTTCGTTCTTAAGTCCGGTGGCACAAGCGGTGCTCGAACTCTTGAAGCAGCGGGGCGCGCTGTTTTTTCCCGACATGGTGCGCGCGACGGGCCGGCTCAAAGCGGAAATAGAAACCGGGCTGTGGGAACTGGTCGCTGCGGGCCTCGTGACCGCTGACGGCTTCGAAAACCTGCGCGCGCTGGTGACGCCGAAAACGACGGCTGGCAGCGGCCTAGGAAAGGCCCGCCGGCCGCGTCATGCGCCGGGACGGTGGTCGCTGTTGCACACCGAAGGCGCGGATCGCGACCGCAGCGTCGAGTCCTGCTGCTGGATGTTGTTGCGGCGCTATGGCGTGGTATTTCGCGACCTGCTGGTGCGGGAAACAAATCTGCCCCGATGGCGTGAATTGCAGATTGGCTACCGCCGTCTCGAAGACCGCGGCGAAGTGCGCGGCGGGCAATTCGTGGATGGATTTCTGGGAGAGCAGTTCGCGCTTCCCGTGGCCGTTGAATCGTTGCGCGCCAACCGCAAGCTGCCAGTGAATGGTGAGCGCATCACCATTGCGGCCGCAGATCCGCTGAACCTGGTGGGGATCATCGTTCCCGGCGAGCGAATTCCCGCGATCTCGGGTAGAAGTGTTACGTTTCGCGATGGCGTGTGGGACGCGGAAGATGCGCTGCTAGCTTCTGGTTACTAGGCTTTTAGCTTTTAGCACTACCCACAGCCGCTTCAGGGCCTGGCCGCTACCCCTTCACGCTAATCTTGGAAAACGACAGCACAGCCGTCCCCGCCGTCGGCCGCCCCATCGAAAGCGCCGGATGGAAGGTCGTGAAAATCAGCAGGTTTTTCAACTGCGGCAGCACCGCTTTGGCATCGTCCGGTTGCGACAGGATGCGGTAATCCTGCACCCGGCCGTTGGCATCCACATAGGCTTCAATCACCACTCCATCGTCGCCCATATTGCCGAGCGACGTGCCGAACGCCGACTGTTCGAACTGAGGCCCGATGTACAGCATCAGCGGAACGTCTCCGCTGCTCGCCCTTAGTTCTGCCGGCAAGGCGAAGAAGCCAAGCAGCAGACCGAAAGTCAATACGGCGCTGACTAGCCCCGCCGTGGCCGGAACCATGAAAGCGTTGAACGCATTTCCCAGCCTCACCAGCGCACCTTCAAACCGCGGACGCCGCGCCTGTGCGGCCTCGTGCGAAATCGCAACCCGCAACTTCAGCGCCAGGTCTGCCGGGGCCTTCTTCGGACCCAGACTGGCAAGCAACTGTTGCGTGCGCTGCATCGCGGCATAGTCCCGCGCGCAACCGGTGCACTGTTCTACATGGCGCATGAGCGCGCCCATCTCCGAGCCGCTAACCCGGCCGTCGAGATACGGCGAGAACAACTTCTTGATCTCAGCGCAGTTCATGGCGTCACCTCAACCTCTCTGCCCCCACGCGAACCTTCTCGCGAACTCTGGCTTGCGCCGTTCTGTCGCTTGTTATTAGGAACGAGGTCAGGAGCGAGCAGCCCCAGCTCTGGCCCCACTTCCCGGACATATCCCGCTAATTTTTTGCGCAGCGCGTCGCGCCCGCGCGTGATGCGTGACTTCACCGTTCCCAGCGAGATCGCCAAAACTTCCGCGATCTCTTCGTACGACATTTCTTCCAGATCGCGCAGGATCAGCGCGGTCCGATACGGTTCGGGCACCTGTTGCAGCGCCTGCTCCACGGCCGCCCGCACTTCGGTATGCGCGAACTTTTCAAACGGAGACTCGCCCGGATCGACCAGCTGCTCTCCTCTGGAAAATTCGCATTCCCCCGCTTCGATGGGATCAATCGGCGTTTCCTGTGCCTTGTGCCGGAACCACCAGCGCCTCCGATTAGCCGCCTCGTGCAGCGCGATTCGGTAAATCCAGGTCTTCAGGATCGACTCGCCATGGAAATGCTTCATCCCGCGGAAGACTTTCAGGAACACGTCTTGCGTAGTGTCCGCGGCGTCCGACGGATCATTCACGATACGGTAGATGAGCCCGTAGATTGGTTGATGAAACTCGCCGATCAACCACGAGTAGGCTTCTTCCGAACCCGCCTTCAGTTCAGCAATAACCGCGGATTCCTCAGTTCGGGCACCGATTGCGCTGGCAAGATCGCCCAATGTCGTAGCTCCCGCCATGGTGGCGTTGCCCTCAATTATAGAGTCACTCAGGCCCCGGCGGCGGGAATCTTCTATTATTCTTGCGGAAACTGTTCCAGACGACCTTTCCCGCTTAATTACTTAGACTCCGGAGCGGGCACTTGAGTTCCAGTCATAAGTCTTGTTTTTGCAACAAATTGGGACGCGAGTGCTCGTGGGCGGACGGCCAACGTCGCGAGCCTGCCCTGAGCCAAGTCGAAGGCTTTCAAGCCGAGCGCAGCTCGGCATCGCCGGGGTTGGGTTCAACTGCCGCATATCCGTCATTTCGTCGGCGCAGCACTCGGCGGAGCGTCCGTTGGTGTCGCCGGCGGCTTGGGTTTCTTTTTCGCCGGCTTCTTCGGAGGCTCGGTGTCATCCACGATGATCTTCTTCGGCGGCGGAGGTGGCGCCGCCGACAACGTCTTGACCTGCGCGCGCAAACGCATCAACTCATCTTCCTTGCTGGCGGCCAGTTTCTGCATGCGCTCGACAAACGCGCGACGCACGCTCTCGAGTCCGGTCATGTCGTTGCCCAGGCTCTGAAACTCATCTTTGGACCCGAATGCTCCCGCCGATTCCACTACCGAACCAAAGACGTCATACAGCGCATCGAGGTTGCGGTAGAGCTTGAAACTCACTCCCAGATCTTCCGGCGAGTTGTTCAGTTGCGCGATGGTTTCCGGCAGCGCCAATTGCAAATTGCGCTGGATGGACTCCACGTTCGCGAGCGTCTGTTGCTTGGTCGAAGCGCCGGTCTTCCATTTCTCGATGCGCATCTTTCCGAGATCGGACTGCATGCTCTGCGCTGTCTGCTTCAATTGCGCTAGGATGCCGTTCAGTTCGCTAACCGATGCATAAGCGACTGCCGGCTGCGCGCCGGCTGCGTCTTGTGCTCCCGCTGCAGCCGGCGCAAGCACAGCAATGAGACAGAAAAGTGACCGAACGAGAATATTTCGCGAGTTCGACATGGCGCTCCAATTGTGTCTTTGTGTTTTGCCAACCATATCCTAGTTGAGGTCAACTACCCAAGTCGAGTTTGACGCCGCGACGAAGCTAAGCGAGAATTGAAAGATAGCAATCGCCCTCGAGTACTAAATGGGCCTGTGGCGCAGCTGGGAGCGCGCTTCCATGGCATGGAAGAGGTCGTCGGTTCGATCCCGACCAGGTCCACCACATCTCCCAACTTCGACGGGACAAGTGCTTGCGGCAACGGCGTTGTGCCTTGACTCTCCGCACTAGTAATCTTTCCAACATTAGATGGCTCACATGATGGCCATGGCCTGACATCCCTCCTTTCGTAACTCTTCCTACGTTCTTCCGCAGGGCTAGAATTCGGATAGGTTGCGGGAGAATAGTCGTACGGCATGAATCAGCAAGCATTCCAACAGGTGAGCCAGAACAGCCCAGAGGCGATTCCGACCGAGATGCGCCGGATCGAAGGTCGGGAATGGTGGCTATGGGGGTTCGCTGTTGCCGTAACCCTGGCATTGACCCTGGGGATCATCTCGTTCACTTTTCCTTGGTTCAATCGGGATAAGGATGTTGCCTACTGGTTTGATCTGAGGGAATGGGTACGCGGGCTGGCAGCTCTGGTGTTGCTCTTCGACTTTTACGCGATTTATCAGCACATGCAACTGCACCGCATTCGACGCCAACTGGCCGAGCGCGATCAGCTTTTTCAACTCATCAGTGAAAATGCCGACGATATGATCGCGTTGGTCGACAGCGATGGCCGCCGGCTGTATAACAGTCCCGCATATCAAAAAATCCTCGGGTATTCTCCCGAGGACTTGAAGACCACTTCGTCGTTTGAGCAAATTCATCCTGACGATCGCCCGCGAGTATTGGAAGCCGCAGAAAAAGCGCGCCTTACCGGTCGTGGAGAACGGATGGAGTACCGGGTACGACATAAAGACGGGTCCTGGCGCACTCTGGAATCGACCGCGAGCCCGATCCGAAACGCAAAAGGCCAAACCGACAAACTGGTAATCGTGAACCGCGACATCACCGAGCGCAAGCGGGCCGAAGAAATGCTGGCCCACAACGCATTCCACGACGGACTCACCAACCTGCCCAACCGCGCTCTGTTTCTGGACCGGTTGCAGCATGCTCTCACTCTCTCCAAAAGGCAACCGAACTACAAATTCGCCGTGCTGCTCATTGATGTCGACGAGTTCAAAATCGTCAATGACAGCCTGGGACACTCCGCCGGGGACGAACTGCTGATTCAACTCGCGCAAAGATTGAAGGAGTCGGTGCGACGAGCCGATACGGTCTCGCGGCCACGCACGAGTGGCGTGATCGACAGGCCTGCCAGTGACGATACGTTAGCCAGACTTGGCGGCGATGAATTCACGATTCTTCTGGACGACATCCGCGATCCCATTCAAGCCGTACGCGTTGCGGAACGAGTGCAAGCGGAACTGGCGACCCCGTTTGTAGTTAACCAGCAGGAAATAGTAATTTCAGCGAGCATAGGAATCGCCTCAAGCATTAGCCCTCACACCCAGGCGGAGGATCTGCTGCGTGATGCGGACATCGCCATGTACCGTGCTAAGCGAGCCGGAAAGGCCCGTTGTGAGGTGTCGGACACGGCCATGCATGCGAATGCAGTGAAGCGGTTGCGGCTGGAGACGGACCTGCGTAAGGCCCTCGACCAGGGAGAATTTCGCGTTTACTACCAGCCCATTGTGTGGTTGCAGACCGGCAAGATTGCGGGCTTCGAGGCCCTGGCGCGGTGGCAACGTCCGGAGGGTATACTTCCACCGATTGAGTTCATCGCGGTTGCGGAGGAAACTGGGCTCATCATCCCCATGAATCGGCGCCTGCTGCGCGAAGCTTGCCAACATCTCCGATCCTGGCAGTCTGAATTTCCGTCCACCCCGCCCCTGACC
The DNA here is from genome assembly GCA_050012595.1 of Terriglobales bacterium. Taxonomy (GTDB): domain Bacteria; phylum Acidobacteriota; class Terriglobia; order Terriglobales; family Acidobacteriaceae; genus Acidiflorens. Next base: position 72,917 of record JBEKGW010000026.1, on the reverse strand, counting down.
ATGAGCGTGAACGTCAGCTCAAAAGAGTTCGCCCAGCCCGATCTAGCCAGCGAGATCCGTAAATCTCTTGATCAGACCGGGGTTGATCCCAGCTGCTTGCAACTCGAAATCATAGAAACCATCGCCATGGGCGATGCGGAAAAATCCGGTCACGTGCTGGCGCATTTGAAGGCACTCGGCGTGCGCTTGAGCATCGATGATTTTGGCACCGGGTATTCCTCACTCAGCCGCTTGCGCCGGATTCCGGTGGACACTTTGAAAATCGACCGTGCCTTCATTTCGAACATGGAGAGCGACCCGGAAAACCGCGAGATCGTGCGGACCATCATTATGCTTGCCCACAATCTTGGTTTGAAAGTCGTCGCCGAAGGGACGGAGACGGAAGAGCAGATCAACCTGCTCAAGCAGCTCAATTGCGAGATGGCGCAGGGGTACTTTTTCTCCCAGCCCGCCGACGCCCAGGCGATGTTGAAGCTGTTGGCAGGCAACCCTGGCGCTCGCGCCGCGTCCGTCGGTCGTTAGAAACAGGCAATAGCCTTCAAGTCGCAAAGCGGACCAAGATGTAACCCGCGGCAAGTCGTTGGGGGCAACAGTTAGGATCATGGCGGCAGTATGTATGTTCCTTCTGTTGAATGTTAGCCTGAAGACGCGATGCGCGAGCGCCTCTTCCATTCCGTTGCGTTCATTGTGCTCGTGCTGCTTGCGCTGGCTGCAAACTTATCGGGGGCAACTGCCGCGCACTGGACTGTCAGCATCCAGCCCGCCCGACTGGTCAACGGAACGCCGGTGCTCTTCCGCGTCACCACGCCGAAGCCGGCTCGCGCGCTTTCGGGCAACTGGCTGGGCCACGAGATCACGTTCAGCTTCGACGCGAGCCACAAATCATGGTTCGCGCTCGCCGGGGCCAGTCTTGAAACCAAGCCGGGAACTTATCCCATCGAACTTCACGCCGAAACTTCATATGGGCAGTCCGACCGACAGGCGATCTCATTTGAAAAGAAAATTCGGGTGGAACGCCAACGCTATCCCCGCATGCTGCTGACAGTTCCCGGACGCTATACGGCGCCCAGCCCCGAAGACCTGCGCCAGATCGAACAAGACAAGGAAACAAAGGCGCTGATTTTTGAAACCCTCAGCCCCGGCCGCGAATGGAAAGGCTCGTTCACGCCTCCAGTCAATGCCGAGATCTCCGACGTGTTCGGAGTCGAGCGCGTCTTCAACGGTTCCGTACAGAGCACCCATCAGGGGCTCGATTTCCGTGTGCCCAGTGGAACCTCGGTCGCAGCAGTTAATAGCGGGCGCGTCATCCTGGCGCGGGCTCTGTTCTTTGAAGGGAATTGCGTGGTCATCGATCATGGGCAGGGGCTGCTGACGCTCTATCTGCATTTGTCGAAATTTTCCGTCAAAGAGGGCGACGATGTGGACAAAGGCCAGGAGATCGGACTGAGCGGAGGCACAGGACGGGCTACCGGACCGCACTTGCATCTTGCCGTGCGCTGGCAAGGCGTGTATTTGAACCCGCAGGTGCTGCTCAAATTAAAGTTGCCGTGAGGCGCTCAGGATGACAACGTGTCTGATTTCCCCGTAGAGACGCGGCTTGCCGCGTCTGAGACGAGGCAAGCGCCATCTCTACAGGCGGAAGAAAATTTGTGGCATCGCTAGAGCGATGCCCTAACACGAAACGTTCTGGAACCGCGTCCATTCAAGCAATCTTCTGGCACTCCTCCGTTTGACCGCGAATTGACCAGTTCGTACACTATTTTCTAGCCATCCATCTATGTCTGAGATCGGAAGTGGTTTCCTGAGACAACGGGTTCGACTGGCATTCGCTCTGAGCCTCGCGATAGTGCTGTTAAAGGCGTCGGGCTTGGCGCAGAATCGGCCGCAGGTTTCTCTGGAAACCAGCGAGACGCTGTTCACGGTGCTGACCACCATCAACACTTGCGGCTATGATCAGGAGCTGAATGTTTCCGACCCGCTGCGGACGCAGATCCGGTCGGAAGTTGCCAAGGCGGTGGAGAATACCGCCGGAGCTCAGGACGTGGTCGGTCCGATGTGCTTGTTCTACCGGCAGCACCAGATAGGGGATGCCTCACGCGAGCTGTCCCAATTTGTATCGCTGGCGCTCTATCTGGAGGAGCCGCCGACTTTCACGTTGAAAGTGAAGCAGGCGGAGCTGCCACCCGACGCCGCAGTGGTGGCGGGCATGGTGCCGCTGATGCAGGCCTTCTACGAGAGGATGGGCTTGCATGCCATCTGGGAGCGGTACCGGGCACGGTACACGGAGTTGACCGAGATCTATCACGCTCCGCTGGCGAAGATGACGTTCGACACCGAGATCTATTTGAAGATGCCATCGGCCGGGTACCTGGGAAGGCAGTTCACCGTCTATCTGGATGCGATGGGCGCGCCGGGCCAGACCAACGCGCGTAACTACGCGTCGGATTACTACGTGGTGATTTCGCCGACCTCGAGCACGGCGATCAAGATGCAGCAGATTCGGCATACGTATCTGCATTATCTTCTGGATCCGCTGGCGCTGAAGAACGGCGGCTCGTTCAAGCGGCTTGAGCCGTTGCTCAAGGACGTGAAGGACGCTCCGATGGATGAAGCGTTCAAAAGCGACATTTCGCTGCTGGTGACGGAATGCCTGATACGGGCGATCGAAGAGCGATTGGCCGAGATTCCGGAGGCGGAGCTGGTCAAGGGCATCGAGGAAGCCGACAAGGAAGGGTACGTCCTTACGCGCTATTTCTACGACGCGCTGGGCAAGTTCGATAAAGATCCGGCGGGCATGCGCAATGCTTATGCCGGCCTGGTCGGCTCGATTGACGTCGGCAAAGAAATGAAGCGGGCATCGCTGATTCAGTTCGCGGGCGAGGCGGCGCCGGAACTCCTGCACCTGGCGGGTGGCCGGAACGAGCACCTGCTGCTGAACGCGGAGCGGCGGCTGGCGGCTGGCGATCGGGAAACCGCGCAGAAACTGGCGCAACAGGCGCTCGATGAGCAGGAAGAAGATTCGGGACGCGCGCTATTCATTTTGGCGGAAGTCGCTACCGCGAATCGGGACATGGAAGGGGCGCGTACCTACTTTGAACGAGCGCTGCAGACCGCCCATGAACCCAAGGTAATCGCCTGGTCCCATATTTATCTTGGCCGCATTTTTGATTTGAAGGAGGACCGGCTCGCCGCCGTGGACCAGTATCGGGCGGCTCTGAGCGCGGCCAACGGAGTACTTCCAGAAGCGAAGCTGGCGGCGCAACGGGGACTGGAACAGCCGTATGAGCCTCCGGTGGCGAAGCAGCCAGAGTAGATTTCCTTGTAGAGACGGGGCAAGCCCCGTATGGGCGTGAGCAGATCTTAGGTTCCAAAATCTTGCGTTATGGGAGACAGCATGAAGCGAGCAGCAGTCATTTTAGGAATACTCAGTATCGCGATCTGGGCCGCGGCTCAGAGCACCGGACAACCAGCGCCGAAAAACCCACCGGCGGCGGGTCAGGCAGCGCCAGCGCAGGGTGCAACTCCGGGCGCCACGACGGTGCCAGCGGGAAAGCGTCCACCGCAAGCCAAGACCCAGCCGGAGTTCGATGCTTGGAAGGCGGCGGCAGCAAATACCGATCCTGCCGCACTGGAAAAGGCGGCGGACGATTTTGCCACCAAGTTTCCCGACAGCGAAATTCGCATACTGCTCTATCAAAATGCGATGCGACTCTATCAGAATGCCAACAACGCCGATAAGACTGAGGCCATGGGCCGCAAGGTACTCAGCTTAGACGGGGACTATCCCGAGGCTTTGGTTATGGTCGCCGAGGTGATTGCCGAGAGAACGCGCGACTCGGATATCGACAGAGATCAGCGTTTCGGCGAAGCGATCTCGATGGCGCAGAAGGCCTTGCAGACCATCGACACCGATATAGGCGTCCCCTCGGGCACGCCGCAGGAGAAAATCGACGCCTACAAGGCGGGATTGCGCTCGCAGGCATACTCGATCATCGGCGCCATTGATTACAAGAAAGAGAATTACGCCGCTGCGCAGGAGAACTTGCAGAAGTCCATCGACGCGTACCCCAGCGACCCGGCTCCTGTAGACATTCTCCGTCTGGCGCTGGCCCTGGATAAGCAGGGAAAGTATCCGGAGGCGCTCAAGGTGGCAAGCCGCGCCGTGGAACTGACGCAGGACAATACCGTGATTGGAACCCCGGCGCGCCGGGAACGCGACCGCTTGCAACAGCTCACCGGAGGCGCGGCCCCGGCCCAACCGCAGAGCCCGCCAAAGAACTAACCGCCGTTACTGTAGACGAGGCTTGCTTCGTCTCAGACGCGGCAAACCGCGTCTCTACAAAAATGAAGTCACGCGAAATCATGGCGCTGGAAGAAAGCTTGGGTCACCACTTCCAGCGCCCGGAACTGCTTGAGCAGGCGCTTACCCACAGCTCGCAAGCGCGCGAGGCGGAGGCGCTGGGCGCGGGCAGCGGTTCGACTGGCGGCGGTTCGTCCAGCGGTGACAACGAAATGCTCGAGTTTCTGGGAGACGCTGTGCTCGGGCTAGCCGCCAGCGAGGCGCTGTTCCATCGCTTCCCTGAATTCCAGGAAGGGCACCTTTCCAAGCTGCGCGCTCACCTCGTAGGGCAACGGCATCTGCTGCGGGTGGCCGAGCAGCTTCAGATTGGTCGTTACATGCGTCTCGGCCGCGGCGAAGAAAAAAGCGGTGGCCGAAATAAGGCAAGCCTGCTGGTGGACGCGCTGGAAGCGATCCTGGCGGCGCTCTATCTCGATGGCGGGTGGACGGTGGCGCGAGATTTCATCGTGCGCGTGATCGTGGACCCGGAACTGGCTCACATGAAACTGGAGACCAAGGCCATTCCGGTGATGGATTTCAAGTCCGCGTTGCAGGAAGCAGTGCAGGCCAGAGGGGGACCGCAGCCGGTTTACGCGCTGGTGAAGGAGGAAGGCCCTGAACACAAGAAGACCTTCACGGTCGAGGTGAGATTGCCGGAGCCTGCGATGGGGCCATTCGTGGGGCGCGCACAGGGCGCGACCAAGAAGCGGGCGGAACAGGAAGCGGCGCGGCAAGTTCTGGAGCACCTGGGCACATTGCCCGATGCACGGCGGAAAGCATCTGATTTCATGTAAAGACGCGGCTTGCCGCATCTCGGACCGACCGCAACATTCGGGGCGCGGCACCCAGGAGACGGGGAAGGCCCCGTCTCTACAGAACAATTATGCCCTGGAGCGGGAAGATTTCCGCAGGCGATTGGCCCGCGACCATTCAGTCGGTCGCGGGAACGATCGTGATCGCCGTTTTTGTGGTTACCTTCCTCCTGCAGGCATTCACCATCCCTTCGGAGTCCATGGAGCAAACGCTGCTGATCGGCGACTACCTGCTGGTAGATAAGTTTTGCTACGGCGGCAGCACGGGCTGGAACCGTCTGTTGCGTCTTCTACCCTATCGCAACGTCCGGCGCGGTGACATCATCGTCTTCCATTATCCTGTGAATCCTGCGCAGCATTTCGTGAAGCGAGTGGTGGCCTTGCCCGGAGATCGCCTGCGCCTCATCAACAAGCGCGTCTACATCAACGGCGTTCCCGTGCAGGAGCCCTACGTGCATTACCTCAGCACGCTCCGCAATTCCTATCGCGACGACTTTCCACGGACCGATTCTCCCGACTACGGAGTGGATGCAAAATGGTGGAAAGAAATGCCGAAACTGGTGGAGGACCACCAGTTGATTATTCCCGAGAGCCATTATTTTGTTCTGGGTGACAATCGCGATGACAGCCAGGACAGCCGGTACTGGGGATTCGTGCCGCGCGAAAATATCATCGGACGCCCGCTTTTGATTTACTGGTCGGCGGGCAGTTTGAATAATGATCTTCCCGGATCGCCGACTCTGGGTGATAGACTTTATCACCTTGCCTACGCGGTAACTCATTGGCTCCAGATAACGCGCTGGGAACGTACTTTCAGGCTGGTACGCTGAGCTGAGAAGAAATCCTCGGAAACGGATACCGAACGTGCCGAAAATAGAAAAAGAAGTCATTGTGGACGAAAAGCCGCGTGAGACTACGGTGGAATTCCTGGCCTCCCTGGCGGGAGTGCTGGTCGTGGGCCTATTCATCATCACGTTTATTCTGCAGGCGTTTGAAATTCCCTCCAGTTCCATGGAGGACACGCTGCTCATCGGGGACCACGTATTCGTGAACCGGGAGCAGTTCGCGCCGCCGACGCGTTGGATGGGGCCGCTGTTGCCGTATCGCGACATCCGCCGCGGCGACATTGTCGTGTTCCTGTCGCCAGAGGAACAAGGTCTGTTCGTGGTGAAACGGATCATGGGCGTCCCCGGCGACCACATCCACTTGCGCGATGGCGTCGTCTACCGCAACGGCGAAAAACTCGTTGAGCCGTACGTCCAGCACAAACTGGCGGATTACAATCCCTACCGGGACAATTTTCCTGCCGTGCCGCCTTCGGAAATGTATGGGGTAAGAAACGAAAAATGGCAACAGGAACTGCCTTCGCATCTGGAGGGCGGTGACATCGTTGTGCCTCCGGACAGCTACTTTGCCATGGGCGACAATCGCGACGTGAGTTATGACAGCCGTTACTGGGGCTTTATTCCGCGGAAGAACGTGATCGGCCGTCCCATGTTCATTTACTGGTCGTTCATCACGCCACCCGACCAGTACCAGATGCGCAGCGCGGCCGACCGGCTGGGATTCCTGGTGCACATCATCATTCACTTCTTTGATGAAACGCGGTGGTCGCGAACCTTCAGGATCGTGCGGTGAACTTTCTGAGATCCAGGCGCGGGGTGGCTGCGGTCGCGGCTCTCGTGCTGATCCTGTTTCTGTTCCGGCCCGGCGTGTACAAGTTGCGAACCCGGATTGCCACCTCCATCGGAAGCGCTCTCGGCCGCAGAGTCGTAATCGACAACGTCACCCTGCATCTTCTGCCGCGACCGGGCTTCGATCTTGAAGGTCTCGTCATCTACGACGATCCTTCATTTAGCGAGGAGCCGATGATCCGCGCGCAGGACGTTTCCGCTGCGATCCGCTTTCGTTCCCTGTTCCGCGGGCGACTGGAGATCGCCACCCTGAGCGCAACCGAACCCAGCATCAACCTGGTACGCAGCAATGAAGGCCGCTGGAACCTGGCGAGCCTGCTTGAGCGCAACGCGCAAATTCCCGCGGCTCCGACCGGAAAACCTGCGTCCGAGCGCCGCCCCGCATTCCCCTATCTCGAAGCCAACAATGCCCGCATCAATTTCAAGCTGGGACAGACGAAGAAGTCCTACGCGCTTATGGATGCCGATGTGGCGCTTTGGCAGGATTCAGAAAACTCCTGGAGCGCTCGCATGAAAGCCGAACCCGTGCGCACGGATTTTCATCTCACCGATACCGGGTTGCTCCAGATCAACGCCACGTGGCAGCGCGCTCGGAGCTCGCGGTTGACCCCGGTGCAGATCACCGTGCAATGGCGAAACGGGCAACTCGGACAGATCACGAAATTGCTGAGCGGAAAAGACCGCGGATGGCGCGGCGGAGTTAATTTCACGGCGAAGTTATCCGGCACTCCGGAAGCGCTGCGAATCGAGAGCGAGACCGCAATTGAAGATTTCCATCGCTACGACATTGTTGGCAGCGAGAACGTGCGCATGGCAACTGGTTGCTCGGGATGGTATAACGCGGTCACCAGCACACTTGCCGACCTGCTGTGCGAATCGCCGGTAGGCGGCGGGATTCTCCGCTTGCGGGGAACCTTTGCCCTGATCGCACAACCACCCACCTACGATCTGATGCTGACAGCTGAAAAGGTGCCGCTGACATCTGTCGTTCGATTGCTGCGCCAATCGAAAAAGCAGGTTCCCGGCGATCTCACTGCGAGCGGATTGCTGAATGGTGAGTTCCGCGCCACGCGCAACGTTGCCGGGATCGAGCGGCACGATTCATTGCCGCAATGGACCGGGGCGGGCTCGGCGACCAACGTGCGCCTGTCGTCGAATGCGGGGAATGCGAGGAACGCGGGAAAGGATGAGGTTGCCTTCGGCACGATTCCACTAGCTCTGGTTTCACGGACGACAGTACCCGGCAATTCGCAGCGGGGCAGTCCCGGTCATCGGAGGGCACAAGAACAACAAAAGGACGAGGAGCCTGCCGAGCCTCATTTGCGGATTGGGCCGGCTCCACTGACGATAAATGCCTCCGCTCCCGTAAATGCCAGCGGGTGGATGTCCACTGCCGGTTATGGTTTCTTTCTGCGCGGCGACGTGGAACTGAAAGACCTGTTTCGTCTGGAAAACGTTCTGGGCTTGCCGGTAGCGCACCCGGCGGCGGAAGGTTCGGCCAAATTAGATGTGAGCGTCTCGGGGCCCTGGCAGGGATTTGCAGCTCCCGCCACACTTGGGACTGCTCAGTTGCGAAACGTGCACGCCGAGATGCGCGGCCTGAACGCGCCAATTGAAATTGGCTCAGCGACCATGTCTCTCACTCCGGATGCGGTATTGATGGAGAAGATTTCTGCCCGTACTGGAAGCACTCATTGGAGCGGCGGGATTATAGCGCCCCGTCATTGCGCCACTCCAAGCGCCGCGCCGGGTTGTATATTTCAGTTCGATCTCACGGCTGACCAGCTTTCGACCGGAGATCTCGCCGAATGGTTCACGCCGCATCCCGCCAAACGTCCGTGGTACCGCATCTTGAATTCCAATTCCAATTCCAATGTGCCGCAGGGCGGCTCGCCACTTCTGGCGATTCAGGCGTACGGCAACTTGCACGTCGGCCAGTTCGGATTGAAGAAGGTGGTCGCCACCCAGGTTGAGACGCAAGTGGGAGTGGATCGAGGCAAGATCACACTGACTGCATTGCGCGCACAAGTGCTGCAGGGCACGCATCAGGGGAACTGGACCATTGATGTGTCGAGTCAAGACGCATCGAGTCACGACGCGTCCACGCAGGCCCTGCGGTATCGCGGCACCGGAACCTTGCAAAACATCTCGCTGGAGCAGGTGGGCTGGTTGATGAACGATGCCTGGATTGCCGGAACGGCCGACGGCAAGTTCGATGTGGAGGGATCCGGAGAGAGCTTTCATGATCTGCTGGCGCGCTCCGACGGCAAGTTGAAGTTCGTGATGCGGAACGGCAGCCTGCTCCATATTGAAATTCCGGGGTCGCCTGTGCCTCTGCCAGTGCACCGGTTCGCCGGAGAGCTGCGTCTGAAGAAAGGCGACTGGGAACTCTCTGCAGGCAAACTGGAATCGCGCGACGGCATTTATCAGGTAAGCGGAAGCTCTTCTCCGGGCAGTGGCCTCGATTTCGTGTTGACGCGTGGCGACGAGCAATCGTGGACGCTCACGGGGACGCTGGCCGAGCCGCACGTCGCGCCGGGCAGTCGAACGGAAGTGAAGCGTGCGGAAGCAGGCGCAGAGACTGTCAAACCGTAAAGGCGGCTGTTAGCTCCTGGCTGTTAGCTTTGCTCCGCCTGCATCGTGGCGAAATGTGGCAACGTGCCAAGGATAATCCAAAGCGCGCCCATGTGGCGGGCTTGCTCAGGCGGCTGCGAAGCGGGGCAGGCATTCCTTCGGCGGCGGGATTTCATTCGACCGTAAGATGCAGATTGCTTCTTTCAGGGAAGAAATCTCAAGCACTGAGTTCAGGTGCGTGGCTTCCAACATTCTGCGGAAGAAAGCCGGCGGGTTCACCAGCTTCAGCTTCGCCGAGTTCTGCGTTGCCCAAGCGCGCACCAGCAGCAAGGTTCCCAAGCCAGCGGCATCCAGTTGCTCGACTTCGGAAACATCAAGCACCAGCACGCGGACACGCTCGAGTTGCTCCATTAGCTGTTGAATCCGGCGCCGGAATTCGTCGAGCGCTGCTCCGCGCACCATCCGTCCTGAGCAGTTCACGACCGCTATATCCCGCAAGCATTCGACTTGAAATTGGAGTTCCATATGTCTATTCATACGAACCTGCCCTGGAAAAAGTTCCGCAATCTGCCGTCCTTCAATTAGACGTGGTAAAAGGGGGAAAGTAATCAGCGGAAAACCAGTTCGCGGACATCAAATCTTTAAATGTTACGGATATGTGAAGCCATCACACGGTTGTCATCCTGAGCGAAGCGAAGGACCTGCTTTCTTGTCAATGCGTGAGACAGCAGATCCTTCGCTTCGCTCAGGATGACAATACAAAATTATGCCAAGCACTTACAACCCCACTTCAATTCTTGATCTGGGATCGAGAAGGTCGCGCAACGCATCGCCGATAAAGTTGAAGGCAAGGACCGCGAGCATCACTGTCACTGCCGGAAAGAGCACCAGATGCGGAGCATCGAAGAGATGGGAGCGGGCGTCGTTCAGCATCGATCCCCAACTCGCGGTTGGCGGCGGGACACCCAATCCCAAAAAACTCATTGTCGCCTCGGCCAGAACCGCGCCCGCCATGCCGATGGCCGCCTGCACAATCACCGGCTGAATGATGTTGGGCAGGATGTGCCGGGTAATGATGTGGAGATCTCCGGCGCCGAGCGCCCGCGCCGCTTCGACAAATTCGCGTTCGCGCACGGCCAGCACTTGCGCGCGCACCAGGCGGGCGTAACCGACCCATCCTCCAAGCGACAGGGCAAGAACGAGGTTGAAAATGCCGGGGCCGCGGAAGGCCACAAAGGCGATCGCGATGAGAATGCCGGGGAACGAAAGAAAGGCATTCATCAACACGATGTTGACGAAGCGGTCGATGCCTCCGCCGTAGTATCCGGCAAGGCTGCCGATGATGAGGCCGAGCAGAAGCGAACATGCAACCACGCTGCTGCCGACAAACATGGAAATCCGCGCGCCCCAGATCAGGCGGGAGAGGATGTCGCGTCCGAGTTCATCGGTACCGCACCAATGCTGCGTCGAGGGCGTTTGCAGGCGGTTCGGGAGATCGATATGCGCGGGATCTTGCGGCGCAATCCAGGGCGCGAAGATCGCGGAGAACACGAAGATGGACACCAACACGACTCCGATGGCCGCTAATGGATTGTGGCGGGCGACGCGCGGGAGCGAGATGGCTAGAGTGGACATGAGTCGAGGACTTGGATCACTTATATAGTATGGCGAGAATGTTAGCGACCGGAGGTCGACTGCGCCAATCGTGCGGAGGGGATTTGTCTATGTTTTTTACCCCCCCCCCCCCAATTTACGCTAAAATATTGAGTAATAAGGACTTACTTTCAAAATATTCAGGAATAAGGACTTAGCTTTACTGTCCCCACTTTGGGGGCGGCTTGTCTCCTCGGCGTCAGAAAAAAATTTAATATCCCTTCCTTTAGAATCATAGATTTGGCGGGAAATCCCTTTCAAATCTTTGAGTTTAAAGGAGTTATTCGTAAAATATTCCGGAATAAGGAGTTAGCTTATTTGGCTCACTCGCAGGATTTCGGCAGGGGGGCTTGACAGCTGACTGCCTCAACTTCGTGTTGTCAAAGAGCGCCCACTAGCGGGGCTGGGGCAGCTTCGAGGGCCCGTCTTGGTTGACGGGCACACCTTGGCCCTGACACTCAGGTCGACTCCATTGTCGCTGACGGGCGGTTAGATGTCTGTGATGGTTCGCACAGCGCGTTTGTGATGAAAAAGGGCAGCGGTCAGATTGCGAGGGTTTCAGCCTGCTCAAGCGTGGGATCATGGGTACGTGGCACCGTATCTCCGCAAAGCATCTGGCGGCCTACCTTGATGAAATGACGTGGCGGTTCAGCAACCGCGAGAACCCGTATCTGTTTCGGGACACGATGGTGAAACTCATTCACTCCGAGAACCTCGAATATAAGGAACTCACTAAGGCAGCCTAACCTCAAAGTTCGGGAGAGTTTCTCCCAAGCTTACTATTGTACGGAGAAACTCGAATCGGTCATTAGCTGTACTCAATAGCTGTTTCTCGATAACATCCAATTCAGCGCAGTTGCTCGCTTGTGTTGCTTCCGGAAGGCTTTTCCAAGACTGTTTCATTAAGCTCTTCCAGTTTTCCATAAATATCGGGAGGTCTCCTTTTCGTTGATGTTCTGTAGCGGAGGCTAGGAATGCCAGCCATGCACAATGGGCTGGTTCGTTCACGTGATTGTCGCTAAAAACATTGCCGGAATCTGAGCCTGTCGTTTTGATTGCTGTCGCACCGCAAAAATAGTTTCCAGAAATTGTATTTTTGTTAGTGTCGTTTAAGAGAATCCCTGGCGCAGCCTTATTAGGGTCATCGTTCTTTGGGCTCGTAACGGGAGTACTCAATACGTGAGAGTTTGCTATCTTTGTCCCTGAAACATCACCCGTTGGGAGATTATGCAACAGAGTTGCTGCCCCATTCTGGGGTGCTGTTACATCTGAACCGGATATTTCTGTATCACGAAGTTTACCGGCATTCTCAATTAGGCTGTTGATTGGTGGCGATTGAGTTGGTTGAGTTGATAGAGATGACTTTCTCGCTCTCGTTTTGTGTGTGGGAGAAGGTATTGAACTTGCTGTCTGCGGATTTTTGGCTACTGCGGCACTATGGTCTGTTCCAGTTTGGGGCATGGTGGAGACCTGCGTTCCTGCGGATTGTGGGGCAAATTCTCGGGAGTAAACAACTCGTATTCCCATAATTCCGAGAGACAACAAAGCGCCTACAAAGGCGTATGCAGCCAGCTTCTTCTTACGCGACACTGGCATTCCTTGTTCGGAATGGGTATGCCCAGACACAAGCAATATCCCGCCAACTACAAGCACCACTATGGCGACGATGACGCCACAGGCCCGCCCAAGAAAATACTCCGCGAGAATTGGTAACGCCAGTCCCACAAATAGCAGCCCGTAGTTAAATTTTGTCTCTTTCGTCATAATGCAGGAATGGTACTCCGCGTGCTATTCCTGCGTCAAATGCACGATCCCGCTTGTTTACGCCTTTGTTTCTTATACTTACGCGAATTCTATGGGTTTTGATCGAAGCGAATGTCAGGCGAACATGGAGCAACGCGGCGGACGGGCGAAGGCCGCGGAGGCGTGGCCGGAACCATGACGGTCTTGGTGCCCCGGCTTCGGACGAAAGTATATCTCGATCGAAACGCGGGACCTGGATTTTGTGGCGAACTGCAGATCCCTCGCTCCCCCACCCCAGCCAGCAAAAGCGGCTGGCTGGGGGCCCCGGTCGCTCGGGATGGCAAAGTCTGTTCGGCGGCAGTGCGGTGCGGGGGTTGAAAGAGCATCCGGTGCGGGACACTTCCGTGGAATCCCACCCATTCGCAAAAAACGCGAATGAGTGGGGCACCCGGCATCCCACGTCTCGAAAACCGCGAGACGTGGGGCACCCGGCAAGGATGGGACACACGTAAGTACAACAGCAAAGTCAACGGCGGCGGACAGGAGTGTCCGCCCTACACGGGGTTATTGTCTTATCCTCGGGTTCACTGCCGAGTACAGTAAGTCGGTCAGAAAGTTCACGGCTACATAGGTCAACCCAATCGCCAGAATGCATCCCTGCACCAGGTAGTAGTCGCGGTTGGCTATGGCTTGGATGGTTAGGCGTCCGATGCCGGGCCAGGAGAAGATGGTTTCGGTTACGATCGCTCCGGCTAACAGCGCTCCGAATTGCAATCCTAGGACGGTCAGGATTGGGATCATGGCGTTGCGCAGCGCGTGACGATAGACGACGGTGCGCTCGGGCAGGCCTTTCGCGCGGGCGGTTCTTATATAGTCTTGGCCTAACTCTTCTAACATCGAGGTGCGCACCATGCGGGTCAGGATTGCGGCTAGGGCTCCGCCCATGGTGATGGCGGGAAGCACTAGATGGGCTATGCTGCCGGAGCCGGAGACGGGGAGCCATCCTAGTTTGACGGCGAAGAGCAGGATCAGCACCGGGCCCAGCGCGAAGTTTGGGAATGACAGGCCGAATAGGCTGACTACGCTTAGCAGACGGTCGTCCCACAGATTGCGACGCTGCGCCGAGCGCACTCCTGCTGGAATGGCCAGGACAATCGCTACGAATAGTGACGCCAGCGTTAGCTGCAAGGTGAAGGGATAGCGCTGCGCTATCAGCTTTGTAACTCCTTGATCGAAGCGCAGCGACTTGCCTAGATCTCCGTGGAGCACGCCTCGCCAGTAATTCAGGTACTGCTCGCCTAGCGGCACATCGAGACCGTAGGCGTGGCGGGCGGCCTGGATGTCTCCGGCTGCGGCGCCCTCGCCTAGCATTTGCTGAACGGGATCGCCGGGGACGAAGTGAATCAGCAGGAAAACGGCGGAGACGACGAGCCAGATGACTGGCAGGGTGTAGAGGACGCGGGTGATTATGTAGCGCGGCATGGGGAATCACAACCAAGCTGTCATCCTGAGCGAAGCGAAGGACCTATGAATTTCGTCGGCGCTATCGAATCCATAGATCCTTCGCTTCGCTCAGGATGACAATTCATTTCATATTGCCAATTTACCTAACTGATCTAGTCTCCGGCCCGCTGCACGGACACTGGCGACACTGTGGACGCCGGGGGCGCGGGCAACGGCTCGATGCGAACGGTCGCTATGCGATGGCCGTCCATTTTCTCGACGACAAAACGCCGCCCTTCATAATCTAACGCCTCGCCGCCGGTGGGCATCTTCTGCAAGCGTGAAAGCAAAAAGCCGGCGAGAGTCTCAAAGCCTTCGTCCTGTGGAAGCTTCAGGTCGTATTGCGCTTCGAGGTCGCGAATGTTGATCGCTCCATCGAGGACGAGCGGTGCATTCGCGTCGGTAACCACCGGCTGCGCGGAGGCGACGTCGAATTCGTCTTCCAGTTCGCCGACCAGTTGCTCGAGCACGTCTTCGACGCTAACCACTCCCGCGGTGGAGCCGAATTCGTCGACCACGACCGCCAAGTGCCGCTTGTGCCGCTGAAATTCACCGAGCAGTTCCAGCAATGACTTGGTTTCGGGCACCACCAGCACATCGTGCATGATCTGGCCGATCTTCATCTGAGAAATGCGCATGGCGGCGGAAGGATCAGCGATGAGGCCGAGGCGCAGACGCGTCCACCGCATCAAGTCCTTGGCGTAAAGCACGCCGATAATGTGTTCGGGACCGCGCTGCGGATCATACACTGGGACACGAGAATGTTGTTCTTCGACCACGCGCGACAGGGCTTCGTCCATGTTGAGGTCGGCGGCCAAGGAAAAAATTCTGGTCCGCGGCACCATCACTTGGCGCGCGGCAATGTTGTCGAGTTCGAGGGCATTGAGCAGCACCTCTTCCTGGGCGGAGGAGAGCTGTCCGGAACTGCGCGCCGCGGTTACGATCAGCCTGAGTTCGTCGGGGGAGTGGACAGAACCGTGCCGGATCTCGGGAGTCCCGAAGGCGCGCAGGACAAAACCAGCCGCGCGGCTCATGCCAATCGTTAATGGTGCGGTGACGGTCAGGAAAACGTCCATGGGCGCCGCGACCGCCAGTGCGACCCGCTCGGCACGTTGTAACGCGAGCGACTTCGGAACCAGCTCGCCCATGATCACGAGCAGGCTGGTGATCATCAGAAAGGCCACCGTCACGGCGATGGCATGAGCGTAGATCGCCGCATGCGGCACGTTTCCGATCCAGCCCTCTAACAGCCGCGCCAGAACCGGCTCGCCTAGCCAGCCGAGGGTCAGGCTGGTAACGGTAATTCCCAGTTGCACGCCGTTCACAACGCGGCCGAGTTGCTGGTGAAGTTTGAGGACGGTGCGGGCGCCGGCGCGATGGGCTTCGATCAGTTGCTGGATGCGCGTTTCGCGCACGCTGACCAGCGCGAACTCGGCTGCGGCGAAGAAGGCATTGGCCGCCACCAAAAGCAGGATGACGAACACCCGCAGCAGCACGTATGCAATCATGGAACTCTAATTCTAACATTCCAAAGGGATAATGGATCGGAGGATGAGAATGCACGGTGCCGTGTCTCGGGCGGAGGCGTCGCGAATTCAAATACATAGGTCCTTCGCTTCTCCACCCCATCGCGCCAAAAGCGGGCGCGCTGGGGGCCCCGGTTCGCTCAGTATGACAGTGTGGATTTATGCCACGCACTGGCTGGCGGTACGGTCGGAAGCCAGCCCTTGATTGTTACCCCGACGCTTTCTTTTTCGTTGCCCGGTGGTCTAAGTATGCGTAGGGCGCGGAGCAGGCTGCGGAAAAAGTCGGATGTCGACTGTCCAGCCGCTAAAGGGGGCATCCGATTTTCGGAGCGCTTGCGGTATCGCTGAAGCGATACCCTGATACGAAGCGCGAGAATTTTTGAGGAACTATTTCGAGGTTTCTCCCGTAACAACAAGTGAGTGCTGGTTCTAAGATTTTAAAATCAAGCAGGAGGCAGTCGTGGAAGGCAACGGCAACGGCAAGAAAAAGCGGCGCAAGCGAATCATCTACGGCTCGATCGCAGCCGTGCTGGTTCTGTTAGTTGCCGGAGTGCTGATCGCAGCCACCGCCGGCGGCACCAAGATCGACCCCTCAAAGCTGGCCAAGGTCGAGCGGGGAGACTTGGCGAAAAGCGTGGTGGCCACCGGCAAGATCGAGCCCATCACCAAGGTCGAAATCAAGTCCAAGGCCAGCGGCATCGTGAAGAAGCTCTACGTCGAGTACGGAGACAAAGTTAAAAAGGGCCAGGTGCTTGCCGAACTCGACAAGGAAGAGATTCAGGCTCGCGTCGAACAGGCGCGCGCGCAATTGGAGGGTTCGAGCGCCAGCTTGAACGGCACGCGCGCCGACCTGGAGCGCGCCAAGGTCGACGCCGAGGGCCCCGACGTGCCGCTGCTGAAACGCGCGTATGAGCGCGCCCAGGGAATGGCGAAGGATGGCGTGGTTTCCGCTTCCGCGCTCGACGACGCGGAGAAGAATTACGAGATGGCGCTGAACAAGCAAAATGTGTCCAAGGCGCAGCTGCAGGTTTTACAGGCCAAGATTGGCCAGGCCCAAGGGCAGGTGGCACAGGACCGCGCCAACCTGAAACAACTGGAGGAAGAGCTCGGTTACACCACGATTGAGTCGCCGATTGACGGGATCGTGCTTTCTCGCGACGTGGAAATTGGCGATGCGGTCAGCTCCATCCTGGTGCTGGGTTCCTCGGCCACGCTGGTGATGACACTCGGCGACACCAGCGAGGTTTATGTCAAAGGCAAGGTGGACGAGAGCGATATCGGCAAGGTTTATTTGGGACAACCCGCCCGGATCAAAGTCGAGTCTTTCAAGGACAAGACCTTCACCGGCAAAGTGACGAAGATTTCTCCTATGGGCGTCGAAAAAGACAACGTCACGACTTTCGAGGTGCGGGTCTCGATCAACAACCCCGAGGGCGTGCTCAAAGCCATGATGACGGCGAATGCCGAGATCATTCTGGAAGAGCACAAGAACGTGCTCCAGATCCCGGAAGGCTCGATCATTTACGACAAGGATAAGAAGGCTTCGGTCGAAGTACCGGACCCCAAGGCTAAAGAGGGCAAGCGGAAAGTCGCCGTCAACATCGGCATCTCGAATGGCGCCAAGACCGAATTGCTGCAAGGACTGAAGGAAGGCGATCAAGTGGTGCTGCAGTAAAAATGGTGACGAATCATAGTGGAGTCCTGCCGGGCGGGGACGCCCGGCGCTCCACCAACAACTTACCTTGACGCGCCGTCGTGCGACATCCGATACTTCGCTTGGGGCCCCGGAAAACTCGCAGGTTCAATGAGGTAACGATTGGAACGCACCGCGATCATCACTCTCACCACTGATTTCGGACTCAACGATCATTTCATCGGCGCCATGAAGGGGGTCATGCTGGAGATTGCCCCCGAGGCGCAGCTCATCGACATCAGCCATGCGGTGCAGCCTTTCGACATTCTGGACGGCGCGCTGACCATTTCGCAGGCCTACTCCTACTTCCCTTCCGGCACCGTGCACATGGTGATTGTCGATCCGGGAGTCGGGACGGCGCGACGGCCCGTGCTTTTGACCGGCGACCGCCACCTGTTTGTGGCTCCCGACAACGGCGTGCTTTCTCTGATCTACGACCGCGAAGAGCGGATCTCGGTCCGCCACGTCACCGCCGAGCATTATTTTCTGCAGCCCCGCAGCAATACCTTCCACGCGCGCGATATCTTCTCCCCAGTCGCAGCTTATCTCGCGAAGGGAGTCGAGCCCGATCGCTTCGGCGAAGAGATTACCGATTATGTCCGCTTTGGCGCACCACGGCCCAAGCCGGTGGATGAGCGGACCTTGCGAGGCGTGGTGCTGAAAGTCGATCGTTTTGGCAATCTCATCACCAACATCACGCCGCAGGATGCGCCCCAACTTTTCGAGGCCACGCCGCCCGCCTTCAAGATCGCGATCGGAACGAAGGCGCAGGCAACGCGCATGTGCACAAGCTATGCCGAGGGCGGTCCCGGCGAAGTCTTCGGAATCCTCGGCAGCATGGGTTTTCTGGAAGTCGCCACCAACCGGGGTTCAGCCTACCAACTGCTGGGCGCGGGCAAAGGGAGCGAAGTCAATGTGGTGATGGAAGGGCGCTGATGGGAGCGCGGCAGAGCAAGGATCATCCCTCTGAGATGTCATCCTGAGCGAAGCGAAGGATCTGTTTTCTTGTCAGTGCAAGAGACTCAGGATGACAAATTCATAAGGCTATGAGTTCTTCGCCCCGGGATGGACGTAGCGATCCATCTCCGCGGTCCACTTCAGGAAGCGCCACAGGCTGCTTCGCTCCGTCCACAAGAATTCCCAGAATTCCAGGAATCCGATCTGGGTCATTTTGACGCCGGTGTAGGTCTCGATCCTCCACAGAAGATAGGGGCTGCGCCAGGGCGCAATCCGGTGGCCACGGGTGGAGTTCCAAAGAAAGCGCAGCATTGGCCGCATCGGGTTCCAGTATAGCGCCGAGCTATGGCGCAGACCACACTAGCAATCGCCGATGACTTCGCTGTGGAGGGACGGGCGTCTCGCCCGTCCTGCCGGGCGAGGACGCCCGGCGCTCCACCGGTTCGCATTGTCACTTTGTAATATCGACGCTGGCGCGGGTGTTTTCCCACTCCAGGCGCAGCGTACATTTGCCGCCTGCCGGGTCGAAAGCAATCAGGAAATTCTCTACCGGCGCAGTCGTCTTGGAAACCTTCATCGGTACGCGTACCAAATCTTCCTTCTCGCCGGGATAGTCCGTTCCCCACTCGCCCGTCTTCTTGCTGATGACCAGCCACCATGCGTCGGCCTTCGGCACGGTGAAGATGGTGTAGCTGCCTGACGGCACAGCCTTGCCGCCCACCGTCAGATTCGCGTCGGTGACGAACGTAGTCGCTTCATTCGCGCCGGTGCGCCAGATCTCTCCGTACGGAACCAGCGCCTTGTCGCTCGTGGCGCCGAAAATCTTCCGCCCTTTCGCGCGTGGACTGGAATAGTCCACCTTGATGGTTTTGCCATCTGTAAATTTGCATTCCGCACTGGCCGGCGGACTCGGCCTCTTGGATTTGTCTTTCGGCATGTCCATTTGCGCCGAGGCGAAAGTTGCAACCGCGAAGAGCGACGCAGCGATTAAGGCAAACTTCTTCATGACTTGTTCCTCCTGAAATAGCACTTAGCGATTGGCTCTTGGCTAAGAGCTAAAACCTGCGGGAGAATTATACCCGCATTCCCATTACAATCTGTCCATGGCCGTGTTCAACGAAAAGCAGGAAGAACTCGAGCACTACGAAATTCGCATGGGCGTACCCCGCGGACGCCTCGCTGTCACCATGGATCTGGTCACCGACGCGATGGCGCTCGTCGGGCAGCATGGCGTCTACTGCCAGAGCCAGCGTTGGCCGGGCAAGCCGGTCATGGATGTGCAACTCATCATGAAAAATCTCACCGACGCCAAAGAGTTGATTCAGAGTGTGATGGAAGAACTCAAGCCCAAAGCCTGATCTCAGCGATTTAGTAGAGTCGCGGCTTGCCGCGTCTGAGACGAGGCAAGCCTCGTCTCTACAACGAAACCAAAGTTTTTCCTCACGCTGCTAACCGGGATCATACGTGGCGGGAAAGACTTACAATCCAGAATATGGAGCGCAAGATCTTCTGGATCTCCTTCACCGTGCTCGGGCTCGCTGCCGATTTCGTTCTGCCGCTCTGGTGGGCTCTGGGCGCGACCATTCCGATCGGATACTTCTCGTGGTGGATGGCTTACCGTAGCGGCTGGTTTGAGTGAGCGGCACGCCCAGAACGTGTCATCCTGAGCGGAGTGGCTGCTGCGCGAAGCGAAGCAGCCACGCAGTCGAAGGCCCCCTACTCCATTGACCCTTCCAACGACGTGTCAAGGCATTCTTCCTGTGAACCCTGCCGCACTTTTGATGTCGTGGTGAAAATGCCTCGACGCAGTTGGGGAGCGCTTTAAGGTGTAGGGGTCCTTCGACTCCGCATGAGGATTCGCTTAGCGAATCCTCGTGCTCCGCTCAGGATGACAAAGTTGTAAGCGCTCCTACTGCCTATGCCAGCGTGTACTTCCCTGCCTCAATCGTCTTCTGCGCAATCTGCTGTCGAAGGCCAATCGTGTTGAACGGCTCGTGCTTGGACAACCGCCGCACGATCGCCAATTGCGTCCGCAGCATGTCGCCTTCCGCCACGTCGGCTATGACCTTCTTTGCCGCCGCCTCGATCTTTTCCAGCGCTTGCGTCAGATACACTCGTGTCATTGCAATCGGCAGCGCAGCCGAGGCTTCTCCTTTTTGCTCGACCATCTTCTGCGCGCGCAGCACAGCCGACTCCATGGCGTAAATCTCGATCGTCATATCGGCGATCGCGCCCATCACCTCTTGCTGCTCCTGGATTGCCTGCATGTATTTCTGCGTGGCTGCCCCGGAGACGAACAGGCCCAACTTCTTCGCCTGCGCGACCTGCTTGCGCTCTTCGGATAGCGCCAGCGGACCCTCGATCTCTTCGCCAGTAGATGGCCCGCTCAGCACTTCATCCATCAACTTCTTGATCGCCGGCATCAGCGGCAACTGGCCACTCATCGCCCGCTTCAGCAGGAATCCGGTGATGATCAGCCGGTTGATCTCGTTCGTGCCCTCGAAAATGCGGTTGATGCGAGCATCGCGGTAGGCGCGTTCCGCGGGATATTCTTCCACGAAGCCATAGCCGGCATAGATCTGCACCGTCTCGTCGACGACGTAGCCGACCATCTCCGAGCCCCAGACTTTGAGGATCGAGCACTCGACAGCGTATTCCTCGATCGCCTTGCGCCGCTCTTTCGCGGCGTCGGGGCTCGCAGAATCGATTTCCGACAGCAGCGCGTCCATCATCCCGACGGTGCGATAGACCAGGGACTCGCCGACATAAATCAGCGTGGCCATGTTTGCGATCTTTTCCCGTACCAGCCCGAATTCGCTGATCGTTTTGCCGAACGCCTTGCGCTGTTTGGCGTAGGCTACAGCATGCTCGATGGAGACCCGGGCCCCGCCCACGCACATGGCGCCGAGTTTGAAGCGTCCTATGTTGAGAATGTTGAACGCGATGGTAGCGCCTTTGCCAACTTCGCCGAGCAGATTCTCAACCGGCACCTTGCAGTCATTGAGGATGAGGGGGCAGGTTGACGACCCGCGAATGCCCATTTTGTGCTCTTCAGCGCCGACGGAAAATCCCGGAAAATTTCTCTCGATCAGGAACGCCGAAAACTTCTCGCCGTCGATCTTCGCGAACACCGTAAACAGGTCGGCAAAGCCCGCATTGGTGATCCACATCTTCTCGCCGTTCAGGATGTAGTGCTTGCCGTCGGGCGAAAGCACGGCACGGGCGCGGCAATTGAGGGCGTCGGACCCGGAAGTCGCTTCCGACAAAGCGTAGGCGCCAACCATTTCTCCCGTGGCCAGCCGCGGCAAATATTTCTTCTTCTGCTCTTCGGTGCCGAAATAAACGATCGGCAACATGCCGATGCCGCTGTGGGCGCCCCAGGTGGTGGAAAAGCCGCCGTACTTGGCGATGCGGTCGGCGATGATGGCGGCGGTGACTTTGTCCATTTCGAGGCCGCCGTAAGCCTCGGGAATCTCAACCCCGCTGAGGCCGAGGTCGCCAGCCTTTTTCAGCAGAGCGCGAGAAATCGAGAAATCCTTGTGCTCGATCTTCTCGGCCTGAGGCAGAATTTCGTTGGTGGCAAACTCTTCGGTCGTCTGCCCGATCATCTGGTGCTGCTCGGAAAAATCTTCTGGGGTAAAAACATCGGCAGTCTGCCGCTCTTCGAGCAGAAAGCTGCCACCGGAAATCTTGTTTCCTGGGATTGCAATCGTCGCCATAATTCAAACCTTTCAATGGTTAATTCAGATTCTCAAAAATCCCCGCCGCGCCCATCCCGCCACCGACGCACATCGTTACCATGCCATAGCGGCCCTGGCGGCGCTTCAGTTCGCGGATGATCGTTGCCGTCAGTTTGGCTCCGGTGCAGCCCAAGGGATGTCCCAATGCGATGGCGCCGCCGTTCGGATTCACGCGCTCGAGATCAAGCCCAACTTCCTTGATCACCGCCAGCGACTGCGCCGCGAACGCCTCGTTCAGTTCGATCACGTCGATGTCCGAGAGCTTCAAGCCAGCCAGCTTCAGCGCCTTCGGGATGGCAAACACCGGACCGAGGCCCATCTCTTCCGGCTTGTATCCGGCGGTAGCGAACGCGACATAGCGCACCAGCGGAGTGATGCCCAGAGCCTTCGCCCGCTCAGCCGACATCACCACGGCCACCGCCGCGCCATCCGACATCTGCGAGGAATTTCCCGCCGTGGTCACGCCCTTCACGTGAAACGCGGCCTTGAGTGCGCCCAGAGCCTCGATCGAAGTATCGGCGCGCGGACCCTCATCTACCTTGAAGGTGATTTCCGTTCGTTTCGGCTTCGATCCATTGGGCGTGGTGAAGCTCACCGGCACGGCCACGGTCTCATCCTCGAACTTGCCCGCCGCAATCGCCGCCAGCGCTTTCTGATGGCTGCGCAAGGAAAACTGGTCACACTGCTCGCGCGTGATGCCGAAGCGCGCCGCCACCCGCTCCGCCGTCAGGCCCATCGAGAGATAAGCATCGGGATAATGATCCACCAGCCACGGGTTGGGCGAAATCTTATTGCCGCCCATGGGGATCATCGACATGGATTCGGTGCCGCCCGCCACCATCACCTCGGCGCCGCCGCTCATAATGCGCTCGGCCGCCATGGCAATTGCCTGCAAGCCGGACGAGCAGAAGCGGTTGATGGTCACCGCGGACACCTCGACCGGCAGCCCCGCGCGCAGCGAGGCGATGCGAGCCACGTTCATCCCCTGCTCGGCCTCAGGCATGGCGCAGCCCAGGATGACGTCTTCAATTTCTTTCGGATCAAGCTGCGGCACGCGATCAAGCGCGCCCTTGATCGCAACGGCAGCGAGTTCATCAGGACGCGTAGCCCGCAGCGTACCCTTGAACGCGCGGCCCACTGGAGTGCGGACGGAGGAAACAATGACGACTTCACGCATAGGTCAATTCTATCGCAGAGGGCGCGGAATGCGCGGAGAAGATCAGGCAGCGAACATCGTGAACGGCGGGTGCCGTCAGATCGTGATGTATTCGGTCATCGCGCTGGGCGCGGGGATGGGATCGCCGTGCGCACGCATGCCTTCCAAGTGAAACTCAACCGCCTCGCGGATGAGGTCTTTCACTTCGTCCAGCGTTTTGCCGGCAGCGCCTAGGCCAGGCAAGTCGGGAGCGTATGCGCCCCAGCCCCTGTCTGATTTTTCGTAGACGATGAGGTATTTCATTTTAGGCGATGGAAGAAACCACAACGAGTTCCGGTACAGGAAACGCCAATTGCTATTGTAGCGCTGAGCAAGAGGCGTTAACAGGGGCGTATCCTTGAAACAGTGAATGGCCCGGCCAGATCGACGACGCAGTGACTAAGGGAAAAGACAGTGTCCACATTGCCAATCCCCGGCTTAGGTCTGCTGAAGACGGTCGACGACTTCGACAGTTTCAGCGCTGTGCGTAGCGTGGCTGCCGACTCGATCTCTCCGCGACTGGTTGCTGCCGTAAAAAAGCTCGACGAAAGGGAAGAACTCGAACCTTATCTGAGGCTCATTCTGCATGATCCCAATGAAACGCCGCACGGCCCCGCGGAGATTGCAGACATCTTCACCCACAAGCTCTCGATACGCAAACTGACTGGGATGGCCGCCTTTATCCTAAAGGGCCGATCCTTCAGGACGGTAAGGCCAAAGGATGTCGCGCATCAGATATTCAGACTGGAGAAAATTGCAGGTCTTGCCATTGCTATCTTCGCCGCTCCGGGCACAATCCTAGACGCTGCAAAAGATCAATTTGTCTCGACGGCCGTTCGTCTTGGATGCAACTACTCGATCTTTGACGCAATTGATCTCGCAAGGTTGTTTGTGGCTTATGGCTTCCTTTGTCCAAGAGATGCACGGAAAATCATTGCGGGGCGATGTATTTGCGGATATTCACCTAGCAAGAGGTTGCTCAACATTTTCCAAAAGGATGCGCTGAGGGCGCTAAAAGAGGCCCATCGCAGCCAACAACCCGCTGGGCTCATCGTATTACCGCCCGGAAGCGGGAAGACGAGGATCGCCGCAGAGGATGCAGCCAAGGCTGACGCGCAGCACGTCTTATATCTTGCGCACACAGCCGAGATCTTGGATGTTGCTCAGTCAGAATTCGAGGCTGTTTTCGGGGAAAACGAGGTCGCCCGGCACAGCACGACCCGAGGGCTCTCCACGCCAGCCCGCGTAAATATCACTACGATCCAACTAGTTTCTAGGCATCTAAACGACGTCAGCCTCGATGCGTATGACTATATAGTTGTCGATGAGTTTCACCACGCTGCCGCGGCCTCTTATCGCAGGGTCCTACGACATACGCACCCCAAGTTCCTCCTTGGCCTGACAGCGACGCCCTTTCGCGGGGATCGACAGGATATTTATCTATTGTGCGAAGGAAATGTCCTGGCGAACTTTGAACTTCGGGACGGCATCGATTCCGGCATTCTAAGCCCGTACCACTACTTTGGCTGTTTCGACGACATCGACTACTCGAAAATCAGCCACCAAGGTAGTCGATACAGCTTGCGGGATTTGGAACGCGCGTTGGTAATCCCTAAACGAGACAAAGCTATCCTCCGCAAGTGGGAAGAAAAAGCGCGCGATAAGGCGACCGTCGCTTTTTGCTGCACACACGAGCACGCCCGGCGAGTGGCTGCGAATTTTAGTCGGGCCGGCGTCCCGTCGGCCGCTTACATCTCCGAGACAGATGCCACGCAGCGCCGGGTCCTTCTCGATCAGCTAGCAAATGGCGACATCAGGGTTTTGTGTACGGTAGATGTCTTCAACGAGGGGGCCGACCTGCCCTTCATAGAGTGCCTATTGTTCCTCAGGCCCACGGAATCAAAGAGGATCTTCTACCAACAGTTGGGCCGGGGTTTGAGACAGTACGCAGGTAAGAGCTATTGCACCGTGATTGATTTCATCGGAAATTTTCACAATGCCTACAGGATCGTCGAGTATCAAAACCTGCTGCCGTTCGAGGAAGGTGATCTCGTCCCGGACTACAGGCATGCCCGTCATCGAAAAGAAGTTCTCAACCTCCCGCTAAACTGCGAGGTCCACTTTGACGAGAAAGTTGTAAAGGTGTTTGCCGATCAAGCCTTAGACCCGAGACACGCAACCCGACACAACATCGGTAAAATTCTGCTGTACCAGTATGACAAGCTTCGGGGCCACCTCGGGCGAACCCCGTCCAAGCGCGACGTCGATCGTTACTCCGTTCTGGATAGTTCGTTTTACTCGCTGGTCTTCGGGAGTTGGACCGCGTTTGAGTCAATAGCACATTCCGACGACTCAGCATGAAGCTAGTGCTGCCGACCACTATCCGCTCCCCTTCTTCAACTGCTGCTTCCACCCCAGCACCCGCGCCTTGTTACCTTCCGCTTCGGCCTCGGGAACCATTCCCTTTTTCTGATACAGGATCGAGAGGCTGGTGTGGGCCAGAATGTCGTCGGGATCGATAGCTGAAATTTGCTTGGAGACTTCAATGGCTTCGTCGAAGCGGTTCAGGTCCTGCAGCGCGCGGCTCAGTCCATGCAGCGCGTCGGTGAACTTCGGATCGGCCGCGACTGCCTGCCGGTACTCTTCAACCGCTTGCTCGTGGTGGCCTTCGAGAACCAGATCGAGCGCGGCGTAATAGTGGTGTTCGGCCAGTTGGCGGGCGGTTTCTGCGTGGGCGGTATCTTCGGGCACCGTGCTCATGACTTGGCTGGCGTCAGTCTAGCACGCGGCTTTTGACCGGCGAGGACGCTAGCGCTACACGGGCCTGTCTTTCTACTTTTGAGGGCGGGAGGACACGGTGGCTTCTGGATTGGCGTCCGCCGCCGTGCCGATGGCATTGCCAGAGACTACCAGTTCGACGCGGCGGTTTTGCTGGCGGCCTTCCGGGGTATCGTTCGAGGCCACGGGCTCGCTTTTTCCGAAGCCGCTGGCGGTGATGGCGTCGGAGATAATGCCCTGCTGCACCAGGTAGTCGCGGACGGCGTCGGCGCGCTGCTCCGAGAGCCGACGGTTATATTCGTCGCTGCCGATGCTGTCGGTGTGACCTTCGACCGCCAGCCGCAGGCCTTGATAGGCGAGCACGATGCCCGATACTTTGGCGAGCCGCTCCCGCGCGCCGGGCAACAACTCAAAGCTGCCAGTTTTGAAGAGCACATCTGACATGTTGGCGATCAGACCGCGCGCCGTGTCGCGGGTAGAGAGAACGGAGTTCAGCTGCTGCAGAAGCCGGGCGCGCATTTCCTGCTTTTCTTTTTCGGCTTGCTCGCGTAGCTTGTCCGATTCCGCTGCGGCCTGCCGAGCTTTTTCGGTTTCGGCGGCCAACACCTGCTGCTGAGCCAGAGCCTCGGCCTTCGCCTTCTCGGCTTCCTCACGTTGGCGCGCAGCTTCTTCAGCCGCCTTCTGCGCTTCGGCCTTGGCAGCTTCGGCTTGGGCTCGCGCGGCTTCCGCTTCCTCCCGCGCTTGAGCCTGCGCTTCCGCGTCCGCTAGCGCTTTGGCGGCTCGCTCTTCGGCCGCTTTCTTTTCCGCAGCAGCCTGACCTTGCGCTTCTTCTTGCGCCTTCTGCTGGACGGCCATCACCCGCGCCTCCTCAGCGGTCTGGGCCGCTTCCCGCGCGGCCGCTTCGATGGCGCTGCGATTTTGTTTATGGCTATAGGCCTCCTCCGCCTGGCGCAACTGCAGTTCGGCCTTCGACAGGATAGATGGCGCGTACCGGTCCGCCTGCGCCACATGTGCGATGCGGACCGCGTTGCGTGCCTCAAACAGCTCCAGCGGGGTCTTTGGGTCGATGCCGAAGATCGCATCCTGAATATGCGTATTCGAGGAAGAGTACGTTCCGCTGCGGACCAGTTCGTATTTGGCGCTGATCTCCTCGCCGCCGGCGTCGGCTGAAAACACGTTTTCCATCACCACCAGGTTGTCCGGTTGGGTGACGGCGGAATACGGCTCGGCGGTCACGATCATGCCGAAGGTCTGCAGGTCGGTGAAGGCCTTCAGGTGGCCCTTGCCGTGATCCAGGACAAGTTCGCCCAGGTTCACGGCGCGTCCCTGCGGAGAAATCGCCCACGCTACGTAGGTCAGATACTCGAGGCCAAACTTGGTGGCACTATCCATTCCTTCAAACTTGGCGTCCACTTCGATGTTGGTTTTCTTGCCCTCGACCTTGGCTTCGCCCGAAGCGTTCTGCATCAATTCCGTGCCACGAAAGTCAATCTTGACGTTTGTACCCGGACGATAGTGGAGGGCTTTGGTGGTGCGGACAACCGGCTCCGTTTTCGGCGGATAGGAAGCTTGGGTTTGCGCCATCGACAGAGAAGCGGCGATGCAAAGCAATAAGGCCAGATGTTTGTTCACGGGATCCTCGCGGGGGGAGACTCGGACGTATATTCGAGTTGACTAAAGACTAACGTCCCTTTGGCCGTGGAGCAAAGAACGGGAGGTGCGGGGGTGTGAATTGGACTTTAGTCATGTGCCGGGACGCGCGGCGGGCGTCGAATCCTCCCATATCAGCAAGTTGTGCCAGCGCTAGAGGCGGGACCAAGCTGCGCTTGGCTTGGACCCTTCGACTTCGCTCAGGGCAGGCTCACGAGGGCGGCTGTCCCTACGCGTTCTCCGGCTTCCAGCGCAGTACCGGCTTGCGCGCCGCCGCGGTCTCATCCAGGCGGGAAATGCGCGTGTTGTGCGGGGCGTCGAGCACGTACTGCGGATCTTCTTCCACTTCTTCCGCGATCGACTTCATGGCTTCGATGAACAGATCCAGTTCTTCCTTCGGCTCGCTCTCGGTCGGCTCGATCATCAGCGCGCCGTGTACGATCAGCGGGAATGCCGTGGTGTAGGGATGGAATCCGTAATCGATGAGACGTTTGGCAAGGTCGATGGTCTTCACGCCCTTCTTCGACTGTACCTTGTCGCTGAACACCACTTCGTGCATGGACGGCGTCGAGTAGGGCAGGTCGTAAACTCCTTCGAGTCCCTTGCGGATGTAATTCGCGTTGAGCACCGCGTCTTCGGTCGTCTGCCGCAGGCCGTCCGGCCCGTTGGCAAAAATGTACGCAAGCGCGCGAATGAACATGCCGAAATTTCCGTAGAACGCGCGCACGCGCCCCACCGACTGCGGACGGTCATATTCGAACCCGAGCGTGCCATCCGACTTGGTGATTACGACAGGCGTCGGCAGAAACGGCTCGAGAATTTTCTTCACCGCCACAGGTCCCGACCCCGGGCCGCCTCCGCCATGCGGCGTGGAAAACGTCTTGTGCAGGTTCAGATGCATGACGTCAACGCCAAAATCCCCCGGCCGCGTCTTTGCAACCAGCGCGTTCATGTTGGCGCCGTCCATGTAGAGCAGGCCGCCTTTGGCGTGCATGAGCCCGGCAATCTTGTGAATCTCCTGCTCGAAAACGCCGAGCGTGTTAGGATTCGTGACCATCAGCGCCGCGACGTCTTCATTCATCTGCGCCGCCAGGGCCGCCACGTCCACCATGCCGCGGTCGTTGGATTTCAAATTTTCGACCGCGTAGCCGGCCGTGGCCGCGGTTGCCGGATTCGTCCCATGAGCCGAGTCCGGAATCAGAATTTTCTTGCGCGCGTTCCCTTTTGACTGGTGATACGCACGCACCAACAGCAATCCGGTCAGTTCGCCGTGCGCGCCCGCGGCCGGTTGCAGCGTGATCGCGTCCATGCCGGTGATCTCAAGCAGGCAGTCGCTCAACGTCTTCATGATGCGCAAAGCGCCCTGCGAAATCTTTTCCGCCTGATAGGGATGCCCGTTCGCGAGACCTTCGATGCGCGAGACAAACTCGTTCACCCGCGGGTTGTACTTCATGGTGCAGGAGCCCAGCGGATACATTCCCAGATCGATGGCGTAATTCCAGGTCGAGAGCCGCGTGAAGTGGCGGATGATTTCGATCTCGCTCACCTCCGGCATATCGCCGAGATCCTCGCGCTCCTGCTTGCCCAGCAACTTCGCCGTATCCACTTCCGGAACATCCAGCGGTGGCAACTTCCAGGCCGCTTTGCCCGGCGACGACTTCTCGAAAATCAATCCTTCATTCTGGCTGATGTGACGCGTGGCTTTGCGGGTGATGTGCTTCGTCTTCATCTCACCACCTCCTCGGGCTGGGCATCTTTACTTCGCGCTGAGCCCTCGCTTTCGGCGACGAGGCCGACTGCGGTATCGATCATGGAGCGTGTCGTCAATTCCGTGCAGCACCACAGCGCCGCGTGGCCAAGCTCGGGATAGAATTTCTTCAGCGGAAATCCGCCGACGATTTTGTGTCCCAGCAGCCGCGAGTTGATGGCGTAAGGATCGTCGCTCGTCTGAACCACGAACTCGTTGAATCGTGGCGCGCCCGCGAACAGCACTTTGGCATGTTTACTGAACTCGTCGGCAGCGTACGCCGCCTTCGCCAGGTTCTGCTTCGCCAGTTCCCTCAAACCGATCTTGCCGTACACGGTCATGAAAATGTTCACCATCAGCGCGACCAGCGCCTGGTTGGTGCAAATATTCGAAGTCGCCTTCTCGCGCCGTATGTGCTGCTCGCGCGTGGCCAGCGTCAGCACGAAGCCGCGCTTGCCATTCTTGTCGACGGTTTGACCGACCAGGCGGCCCGGCATTTGGCGGACGAATTTTTCCTTCGTGGCGAGCACGCCGCAGTAGGGACCGCCGAATCCGAGCGGCACTCCGAACGACTGCGCTTCCATGGCCACAATGTCGGCGGTGCGCGGCGGTTCCACGATGCCGAGCGACACCGCTTCGGCGATCGACACAATCAGCAGCGCTCCGCGTTTGTGCGCGATCTCGGCAATCGCCTCGACGTCTTCGATCGTCCCAAAGAAATTCGGCGACTGAATCAGGACGCACGCGGTATCGTCGCCTACTGCCTTCTCGAGTTCCTTCAGATCGATTTGTCCCGAGTCCGTGAACGACACCGTCTTCAGCGGAATCGCCTGGTGCGTGGCGTAGGTGTTGAGCACCTCCCGATACTCGGGATGCAGATTGCGCGCGATCACCGCGGAATGCCTTCCCGTGATGCGGACCGCCATCATCACGGCCTCGGCCGCGCCCGTCGAGCCGTCATACATCGAGGCATTCGCCAGGTCCATGCCTGTGAGTTCCGAGATCATCGTCTGGAATTCGAAGATGGCCTGCAGCGTCCCCTGCGCAACCTCCGGCTGGTACGGGGTGTAGGACGTGAGGAATTCGCCGCGCTGCACGAGGGCGTCAATCACCACTGGCCGGTAATGGAAGTAAGCCCCGGCTCCGAGAAAACTGGCGTAGCCTTCGCCATTTTCCTTCGCGCGTTGCTTGAACCAGTCCACAATTTCCGACTCCGCCATTTGCCGCGGGACAGCGAGATCACGCGTCAGACGATATTCGGCTGGAATCGGCGAGAACAGATCGTCGATGGAACGAATCCCGATCGCCTTCAGCATGGCGGCGCGATCCGCAGGAGATTTAGGCAGATATCTCATAAGAACCTTCATTTGGATGTAAACAGCAGCTAAAACGATCGCAGAGGTCAGAGGTCAGATTGCAGAATTGAAAAGCTTGGCGCCATCGGTGGCTGCTGAAAGCCGCGGGTTTCACCTCTGCAATCTGACCTCTGACCTCTGCAATGTCTTTCAGTGTCCGGCCTCTTCGCTCACAAACTTGTCATAGTCCGCCGCCGAAAGCAGCGCATTCATTTCGGCCGGATCCTTCATCTTGATCTTGACCATCCAGGCGCCGTGCGCATCTTTGTTTACTTTCTCCGGGGCCGTGGCCAAATCTTCATTCACGGCCGTCACGGTCCCCGAGGCCGGAGCGAACAAATCGGACACGGCCTTTACTGACTCCACCGTGCCGAAGGGCTTCCCCACAGTGATCACCGTCCCCACCTTGGGCAGTTCGACGAACACGATGTCGCCGAGCGAGTCCTGGGCGTGGTCGGTGATGCCGATCGTGCCATCGGCGGTGATCCACTCATGTTCTCTCGTATATTTGCGGTCGGTTGGGTAGGGCATTGGCCTCTTGCTCCTGGCTTCTAGCTTCTCGTTATTCGCTTTTCGCTGCTTTTTTCGGACGCTTATAAAACGGCGTCGGTACCACTTTCGCTGTCACGCCCTGTCCGCGAATTTCTACTTTTACCGTCGTTCCAACCGCAGCCTGCGCGGGTGGAACGTAGGCGAGCGCAATGTTTTTCTTCAAGAACGGGGCCGGTGAACCGCTGGTGACGTAGCCAATCTCGCGTCCGCTCTCGTCCAGAACTTTGTATCCGTCGCGGGCGATGCCTCGATCGACCATCTCGAGCCCGACCAGCGTTTTCTTGACGCCTTCAGCTTTCGCCTTCTCCAGCGCCGCGTGCCCGATAAAATCCGGCTTCTCCATCTTGCAGAAGCGATCCAGTTCCGCTTCCCACACATTGATCGTGTCCGTAATTTCGTGTCCGTAGAGCGGCAGTTTGCCTTCGAGCCGCAAAGTGTTGCGCGCGCCAAGGCCGCAGGGGACAACGCCAAACTCTTTGCCCGCTTCCAGAATCGCGTACCAGACACGCGCGCTGGTCGCCTCGTCCGGTGGAATGTAAATCTCGAACCCGTCTTCGGCAGTGTAGCCCGTGCGGCCCATCAGGATATTCTTCAGGCCACATACCGTCCCGCGCGTTACCCAGTAGAATTTCACCGCGCTCAGGTCCGCATCCGTCAGCTTTTGCAGAACATCCACGCCCTTCGGCCCCTGGATGGCAATCTGCGTGAAGTCATCCGACAGATTCTCAACCACGCAATTAAACTGCAGCGTATTGTCGCGCACCCAGCTGAAATCCTTCTCGCGCGTGCCCGCGTTGATCACGAGCAAGTACTCGTCCTCGCCTAAACGGTGGACGATCACGTCGTCAACAAACGTCCCTTGCGGGTAGAGCAACGCCGAATACTGTGCCTGCCCGATCGCCAGGCGTGACGCGTCGTTCATCGAGATATGCTGCACGGCGGCCAGCGCTTCTCGGCCGGCCAAGCGGATATCCCCCATGTGGCTGACGTCAAAAATGCCGACGCCGGTGCGCACCGCCATGTGCTCGGCAATAATGCCGCACCCGATCGACGCGGGGTATTCCACAGGCATGTCCCAGCCGTTAAACTCCACCATCTTCGCGCCCATCTGGCGATGGACGGCGTTCAATGCGGTCTTGCGAACGTTTTTTGGGACGACGGGCGAAGTGGCTTCGACGACGGACAAGAGAACCTCGGTCAGACAGCCTTCAGACAGACCCGGTTCAGACAGTGGCTGGGCTGCCGGAATCTGGAACTGATTAACTTAACACCAGACGGGAAGAGCGGCAAATCAAAGGCAGGTCTCAGGTCTTAGGTGTCAGGTCTCAGGAAAGACAAATCAGAAAAAGACAAGCTGGTGCCGGAAGTATGGGGTTTTCCCCCTGAGGCCTGGGACCTGACACCTGAGACCTGCTTCCGGGTGACTTCCGTTACGTTCCTTCCCGGCCTTTGCCGAGGTAAACTCCATGCATGTCCTCTATACCAGGCGTAGGCCGCATCGTCTGCGCCCAATGCGAGCGGCCTGAAGCGAGTTGCGGGTGCGAAAAATATTGTATCTACTGTCAGTCCCAACTCGAAGTGCGTCTCTGCACCGACGGCCTGTATTACTGCGAAGCCTGCCGCACCGCCTGCGAGTACAAACCGGCAAACTGAAGCGCGGCGAACGGCCAACGACGAAACACTAACGTCTAACTGTGAGTTTCCGGCGTCGTCTGCGATCTTGTACACATACCGCAGCTGGCGACTCCTGCCCCGTTATGATTTCTCTGAGGCCCGCTGCTCGCGATCGCGAATGATTCCCTAGGAGGCGGCACACCGGCCAAAGGCTCAGAATCCTTAACGGGCCCTTACCCGGTGCTCCGCCACCGGGATTCCTTTCTCAGGCCGTAACCGGCTCGGTTTCGACCGCTTGCACTTTAGCCTTTACCTTGAGAGGAACGTTCAGCGCGCGCGAGATCGGGCATTTGCCCTTGGCGATCATGGCTGCGTGTTGCACCTTTTTCTCGCTTGCCCCCGGCAAGCTGACCGTGATGTTCGAATCGATCTCGGTAATTTCCCACTGTCCCTTCTTGTCCTCGAGGGTCAAGCTCGATTCGGTCTTCACGAGTTGGGGCTTCATGCCTTCCCGGCGCATCTCCTGGACGACCATGAGAGACATGCAGGAAGCCACTGCCGCTGCAAGCATTTCGGACGGACTGGTGCACGGTTCGTTTCCCGTGCTGGAACCTGCCGCATAAAGAGCCTTGGAGATAACACCGCTGGAGGTTGAAACCTGTCCCTCACCAATCAAGGGGCTTCCCTTCCAAACAGCCACAGCACTGCGAATCATAGGACACACCTCCTTGCGATATGGATTGTAGCCAATAGGCAGACGGAAAGATGTGACATATGATCTATCTGGGTGTGATATGGAGGACCCCTCGTTCACCACCGCTAACGCCAGCTCAAATCACCACCGCTTCCTTATACTCTCCATACACTTTTCGCATCGCGTCTGAAATTTCGCCTACCGTGGCATTCGCCTCCACTGCCGCCAATATCCGAGGCATTAGGTTGTCGGCCGATCGCGCCGTGTCTTCGACTGCCCGGATCGCGGATTGCCAGGTTTTGGCATTGCGCTTGGCGCGCAGGGCCCGCAAGCGCTCCACCTGTTTGGGTTCCAATGCCGGATCGATGCGCTGGATCGGCACCGCGCGCTCTTGTTCGATCTGGAAGCGGTTCACGCCGACCACCACTGCCTCTTGCCGATCCACCGCCTGCTGATATTCGTAGGCAGCGTTCTGGATCTCCTGCTGAACATATCCGCGTTCGATCGCTTTGAGCATGCCGCCCATGGCTTCGATTTTTTCGAGATAGTCGACGCCCCGCTTCTCGATTTCGCTGGTCAGCGATTCGATGTAATACGAACCCGCCAGCGGATCGACCGTCTGCGGCGCGCCGGACTCGAACGCGATGACCTGCTGCGTGCGCAGCGCGATGCGGGCCGACGCCTCGGTGGGCAGGGCCAGCGCTTCATCATAGGAATTGGTGTGCAGAGACTGCGTTCCTCCGAGCACGGCCGCCATAGCCTGGATGGCCGTCCGCACAATGTTGTTCTCCGGTTGCTGCGCCGTCAGCGTGGAACCGGCTGTCTGCGCGTGGAAGCGGAGCATCCACGATTTTGGATTCTTCGCCTTGAAGCGGTCGCGCATAATCTTCGCCCACATGCGGCGCGCGGCGCGAAACTTCGCGACCTCCTCGAGAAAATTACTGTGGGCATTGAAGAAGAAGGAAAGCCGCGGCGCGAACAGGTCCACATCGAGGCCGGCGCGAATCGCCGCTTCCACATAGGCAATGCCGTTGCCCAGCGTGAAGGCGACTTCCTGCACCGCTGTCGATCCCGCCTCCCGCATGTGATAGCCGGAGATCGAGATCGTATTCCACTCGGGTACGTTCTCATTCGACCAGGCAAAAACGTCGGTTATGATCCGCATCGCCTGCTGCGGCGGATAGATGTACGTTCCGCGCGCAATGTACTCCTTGAGCACATCGTTCTGCACCGTGCCGGAGAGCTTGCGAATGTCCCGGCCCTGCCGCCGCGCCACGGCCACGTATAACGCCAGGAGAATCGAAGCCGTAGCATTGATGGTCATCGAGGTTGAAATCGCGGTCAGGTCAATGCCATCGAACAGCCGCTGCATGTCTTCGATGGAATCAATCGCCACGCCGACTTTGCCAACTTCTCCCACGGCCAGCGGATTGTCCGAATCGAGGCCAATCTGCGTCGGCAAATCAAAGGCCACCGACAGACCCGTTGTCCCGTTCGCCAGCAGATACTTGTAGCGCTTGTTCGACTCCTCGGCATCGCCCATGCCGGCGTACTGCCGCATCGTCCAGAGGCGGCCGCGGTACATGGTGGCCTGCACGCCGCGCGTGTAGGGAAATTCTCCCGGATAGCCGGCATCACGGTCGTAGTCCCAGGCCGCGAGATCGGCGGGCGTGTAGAGGGGGCGTACGGGGATGTGAGAAGACGTCTCTTCGCTCGGAAGGTGAGCTTCCCGCTTGATTGCGGATTCAGCCGTTTTGAGTACCGTCATGTTGTCCTTCCCCTCTTGGCGTCTCGGCGTCTCCGGCGGTTTCAAGTTTATCTCTTGGCTCTTAGCTCTTAGCTCTTGGCCTTTAGCTTTTTCTTTACCCGCCAGAATGAGCTCAGCCCGAACCAGGTGAACGAGACGGTGAAGCAGATCGCGAGCACCAGCCGCGCGGGGCCTGCCGCGTGTCCAGACTGGTACTTCCCGTACTCACGCATGCCGGCCAGCGCCCCGATCCCGGCAATCGCCAAAAACGTGAATCCGGTCACTTCCAGCCAGAGCTGGTGCAGCACCCGCCCGAAAGGACGGGCGGTCGCGCGGATCCCCGCCAGCACCGCCCTGCCGGTCCGGCTGCGCTCCACCAGGTTGGCGACTGCACGAAGAAACAGCTTGATTTTTCTCGCCGCTTGGCCGCCGGATGCCAGGAGGTCGATCGGTCGGTCAATCATCAGTCGATTTTAGCAGCGGCCGGGGGTACAATGACGATGGGCGACATCACCACGACTTGTGATGTCCCCCATCAGCGGGGTCCAATTCGAGGGGGACTCGTGGATCAGCAACTGAAGCAGCTCATGAAAGAACTCGGAGAAGCGATCAACGAGTCTCTATCCGATTCCGAATCGATCGCCGAGGTCGTTGCCCGCATCAAGGAAGGCGGCTACGACATTTTCCTGGTTCTCGAAGCTACCATCGGCGTCAGCAAACAGGGCGAGCACACCACGGACAAGACTTCCCTGGTCTCCACCCTCAGCAGCAATCCCGAACTTAAGATCAGCGATCAGGATATGAAATTTCTCAAGTCTCTCCGCATCAAGATCAGCGAAGAGGACGAGGAGTAGAATGGGTCGCGTAAGGCTCGCGACATACGTTTGGGTTGTCGGGTTTGGGTGTGGACCCGAACTTCCCGGAGCCGGTTCCGAAACTGGCGTTCAGGGCAAAATCTTCCGATTCCCATAAAATTTTCCCTTCCTCAACTAGGAAAAATTTTGCAGGTAAGGCCTTTGGGTCTGTTAGGATAGATTTTCCCCTATGTAAGTGGCCGCTTAGCAGCATCTTAAGAGTGTAGAGCCGTCGTTGAAAATGGCCTTCGGCGTGCACTTCACGAATCGAAGTGTCGTCCTTCGACCGGTCTCCCGCGGTGTTTCAAGAGTGCTGGTTCGCGGGATTAACTACTTCTCTTGGCAAGCGCTAAGCAGGTAGCTGCATGAGGTGCCGGACATGGACTCCCAGGCTTCACAATTGACCCTAGGCCTTCTTCCCGAGCCTGGTACGCGTTGGGGAAGGTTCGTTCTCAGTTATGGCATGCAGTCGCTGGTGGTGACGTTCTTCGTGATGGCTGCGATCATATACCCCGAAGTTCTTGTGTTACCGGTGCGCGACTACCACTTCGTCAGTCTGGTCAGCACACCGCCCCCGGTTCCACAGGCTCCGGCGCCGGTCAAGCATTTTCCGGTTCCAGTTCCAAAGATCGCCGAACCGGTAACGCCGCGACCCGAAGCCATGCGCGTTCCCGCCGAACTGGTTCAGAAAAAGCCTCCAGTTCCCGAGGATCAGGCGCCCAAGGTGACGCTGGCTGCCAGCAAAGAACTTCTGCCGGACACGAAACCGCTGATTCCCAGGCCGCCGGTCAAGACGAATGTGTTCTCCACGGGAAGCTCGGCTACGCCAACGATGGCGGCCGCGCCGCAAAAAGTACAAACAGGTGGCTTCGGCGATCCCAACGGCGTGCCCGCATCGGAGAATCACGGCCGTCCGATTACGATCGCGCAGGCGGGCTCGTATGACCTGCCCTACGGTCCAGGCTATGGCAACGGCACCGGCGGATCGCATGGCGCCCGCGGGGTGGTTGCGAGCACCGGTTTTGGCAGCGGGGTCGCCACCGGCGACAGTTCCGGCCCGGTTTCTGCCTCGCGCGGCATGGTTCGCCAGGGCGGCTTCGGAGACGCCGACGTCGTAGCCGCTTCTCAGCCCAAAGCCAAGTCCGCCGAACCGGTCGTCAAGACCTTGCCGGCTGAGATCACATTCAAACCCCGTCCGGTTTACACTGATGAAGGGCGACAGCTTAAGATTGAGGGCGAGGTCCTGCTCGATGTTGTCTTTTCAGCGACCGGGCAGATTCGCATCGTGAAAGTGGTGCGCGGTCTCGGTCATGGGCTGGACGAATCCGCGGTTCGCGCCGCGGAAAAAATTCAGTTCAAGCCCGCCCTGAGAGACGGCCATCCGGCTGATTCCGAGGCGATATTGCACATCGTGTTTCAACTTGCATCGTAGGTGAAATGAAACAAACAAAAATGTTGCCCTCCCGATTCGTACTCTTTACGCTCTCCCTCGTCTGCTGCGCCGCGTCCTTGTTCGTCCAGACTTCGATTGCCCAGACTGCGCCGGAACCCCAGCTTTCGACCCGCGACGCCGCCACTCAACACGCCAGCGCCGCCGCCAACAGCTTCGATCAGGTTGTCGACCGAGCGGTGGAGCGCGAACATTTCTTCATGGCCCAGATGAAGCAACTTCATCCCCTGGTAGAAACTTATCTCCAGAATCTGAAGGAAGACAAAGACCTTGGCGTTCAGGTCCCCAGCAGCGACGTGTACTTCCTTGGCCGATTGGATATGAGCGAGGGGACCGATGACCGCGCTTTCACGTCGCCCACCACGGCCGGCCTCGGCAAACGCATGCTCAGCAAACTGAAGAATGTTTATACCATGAGGTTCCTGCCGCTGGGCTTTGCCCAGATGGTGATCCTCGATCAGGATTTTCAGCGCAAGTATTACGACTTCACTTTCGTACGCCGTGAGTTCCTCGGCGAAGTACGCTGCGTCGTCATGGATGTTGCGCCCAAGAAAGACGCAGGCAAGGGCCGGTTCCTCGGCCGCATCTGGATGGAAGACCAGGACTACAACATCATCCGCTTCAACGGCACTTACTATCCTCATCCGCGAGCCAGTTATTACTTGCACTTTGACAGCTGGCGCCAGAACATCCGCCCCGGCGTCTGGCTGCCTTCGCTGATTTATTCCGAGGAGTCTGATCTAAAGTATCGTCTGGGGCAGACGCTTGATTACAAGGCGCAGACGCGGCTTTGGGGCTACAACCTGAAGGATCTCCGGCGCAACTCCGAGTTTACCGAGATCACTGTCGACGCACCGCAGTCGGTCCAGGACCAAAGTCAAAAAGCCCAGGACGCTACCCCGATCGAAGCCCAGCGCGCGTGGGAACGTCAGGCTGAAATCAACGTGCTTGACCGCCTGCAGCAGATCGGCCTGCTCGCGCCGGAAGGCGAAATCGACAAGGTGTTACAGACCGTGGTCAACAACGTGATGGTGACCAATAACCTTGACATTCAACCCGAGATCCGGTGCCGCGTGCTGATGACCACGCCGCTCGAGTCGTTCACCATTGGCCATACCATCGTCGTGAGCCGCGGCATGATTGACGTGCTGCCCGACGAAGCGGCCTTGGCCATGATTCTGACCCACGAACTGGCGCACGTCGTGCTCGGCCATCATCTCAACACCAAGCTCGCCTTCAACGACCGCATGTTCTTTCCTGATGAGCGCACCTTCGAGCGCATGGATTTCGCTCGCGATCGCAGCGAAGAAGAAGCCGCCGACAAGAAAGCCATCGAGCTGCTCTACAACTCGCCCTACAAGGACAAGCTCAGCAACGCCGGCTTGTTCCTCAAAGCGGTCCAGGCCCGCGCACCGCAACTGAAGAACCTGATCCGGGCGCATTTGGGCGACAGCCTGCTCAATGGCAGCGCCACCAGGATGTCGTCTTTGATGACCGCCTCGCCGCAATTCGACCCGAAGAAGCCCGATCAGGTCGCGGCGCTTCCTCTCGGTGGCCGGGTCAGGGTGGACCCGTGGAACAATCAACTCGAATTGATCAAGACCAAGCCTGTCGCCATCACCACCGCAGCCGAGAAGATGCCCTTCGAAGTCACGCCCTTCTTCCCGTTCCTCACCAGGTTCGGCAGCGCCGCTCAAGAAAAGGCGGCTCCGGCCCCGGAGAAAACCGCGGCAGCTCCGACGGGGCAGTAGGATAGCTTCTAGCTTAGCCACCTAGATCATTGTGCGCGGATGGTCTGTAGCGGGAAAGAATCGGCTGAAAGAATCAGGGAAAGCCCCTGCCAGACGCAGCGGGGCTTGGTCGTGCAGCTATTGCACCATGGCGCTTCCGACTTGCGAGAACACGTTGTTGGCGTTGCCGCCAATCAGTCGGACCGTGCCAATCACGATCACCAGGATTACCGCGAGCATCACCGCGTATTCGGCGACGTCTTGACCGTTCTCTTCGGTCCAAAGTTGACGGATTGCCTTAATCACTGTCTGCCCCCAATCGACGACACGCCCGAGCTTGACTTATCCCTCGTAACAGTGGTTCGCCGCCGTATTATTAAAATATGTGAATCGACCCCCCGATCCAATAGCACACCGGTGACTCCATATAGCACTATCGTGCCATGACCGTGATTCCCCTTAGATCCCGCCAACCCGTTGATTACACAATCTTGATTATACAATCTTGATTACACAATCGTTTTCAGGGGAAGCCCCTGATTCACCGCAAACAGCGCCAGTTCCAGACGGGTGGAAACCCCGAGTTTGTCGAAGATATTGCTGAGGTGGTGCTTCACCGTATCCTCGCTGATTTTGAAGTACTCGGCGATTTCTCGGTTAGCATAGCCGGCAACCACCGCAGAGACGATCTCCAGTTCCCGCGGCGTCAGCCCGAATTTCTTCTGTTTCGATTCCTCGCTGGTACTCTGCATGAGGTTGCGCAGGTACTGCACCAGATTCGAGACGCTGTCCCGCCCCACCCAGTACTCCCCGGCCATCACTGCATGAATGCTCTTGAGCAACAGTTGGGTGGCGGAATCCTTCAGCACCACGCCGCGCGCTCCCAACTGCAACGCCTCCACCATCTGCTTCTTCTCCACCGCCGCCGTCAGCAGGATGATGCGCACCGCCCCGCCGCCGCTCGCGTTCAGATCGCGCAGCGCGTCGAGGCCAGTGTGGTGCGGCATGGCCAGATCGAGCAGAAGAATGTCGGGCTTGATCTCCGTCGCCAGTTTCACCGCCTCGTGGCCGTCGCAGGCTTCGCCCACCACTTTCATATCGCCTTCCGATTCCAGCAGGCGCCGCAGCCCGTCGCGGAAAATGGGGTGATCGTCGGCAATCACAATGCGTATGGGATGAGTGCGTTTATCCATGATTCGTCCTCCTCGCTGGCGGGATCCGTACTTCCAGCCGCGCGCCGTGACCCGGAGTCGATTCTATCGTGAGTTCACCCGCCAGCAGCCGTACTCTTTCCCGGATCACCGCCGGCCCCTTGCCTGTCGTCTCCAATTCCGCACCCGACAGCCTTCCAGAAAAAGAAAATCCTTTCCCGTCGTCCTCCACCGTCAATTGCAGATTTCCAGCCCGCTGCGCCAGCCGTACCAGCACATGGTGCGCTCCACTGTGCTTGCGCACGTTCACCAGGCTCTCCTGCACAATGCGCGCCAGTTCCCGGCACACTTTCTGCGCCACATCCACCCGCTCCAGTTCGCTGACGAACTCGGCTGCGATTCCCGTCTCCCGCCGGAAGCGCTCCACTGTGTCGGAAATGAAACCCAGAAGGCGGTCCGCATCCACCTCGAACGACTTCATTGCCTGCATCAATTCGCGTAACTTCAGAACTTCTTCGCGCAGCAGTTTCTGGATCCGCCCCAGCTCCGCGTTCACCGCCAGCGCCTGCATTCCCGACTGGCGCCGCAGCACATCCACCTGCATTTCCACCGCGATCAGCGATTGTATCGCTCCGTCATGAAGTTCGCGCGCGAACCTCGCCCGCTCCAGCGCCCCCGCCCGCTCCCGCAGTCGCCGCATCAGGTACACGTTGTAGATCGCCGGACCCACCTGCTGCGCAAATTCCTGCAGAAACCGCAATTCCTCTTCCGGCTCCCCCATCATCTGTGGATCGAACAGGAACACCCGGCCCGACCACTCGGTACCGAACAGCAACGCCACCGAAACCATCGCGTCAAATTTTTCCACGCGCGCCAGCGCATCCAGAAATCCCGCGCTAACATCGCGCAGCCGTCCTCCATCGCGGTCCAGCAGCACCGCGTGAAAACCCTTGGCACTGCGCGCCGCGTAAATCGCGTCCGCTGGCGAGTCGAACAGATACACCTTTTCGCTTTCCGGCAAAGCCTCACGCCAGCTCAGCGCTTCAGCGCCCTCGGCGCCGCGACTCACCTCGGCCAAAAACACCCGGTAACTGTTCGCTTCCTGCGAGGCGCTCAGCACACGGCAAGCGCCGTAGATGCTCATCACCTCGCCAAGAATCTGCTGCATTGTCCCGGTCAGTCCCACCTCCACCCGCGTCGAACTCAGAACACGCGTGATCACGGCGCGCTCCGCTCGCACTTTCTTCTGGTTCTCCGACATGTAGCCCAGCAAAAATCCGAGCACAAGCAGATACACCGAACTCATGAACAGCTGTTGCGGATCCAATTCCCGCACGCTCACCCCCAGTCGCGGCAGGTGCACCACCCGCAGCCACTGATCCGCCGCCGGTTCCAGTCCGGCTCGCACCGCGAACGCTTCCGCCCACAGCAGCGCCACCACCGAACCCGCGGTACCCACCGTCTCCCACAGCCCCCAGCGATATGCCGCCGCCGCCATCACGAACACGAAGAATAGAAAAAACGGCCCGCGCTGCGCTGGCGCGAACATTGAGATCAGCGCCGGCCACACGATGTCCGCAGAATGCACCACCAGACGAAAAGCGTTTGTCGACTGCGGCCGGAAGCGCACCAGCAACATCACCACCACGGCGTGCACGAAATAGACGATGAGCAACCAGTACAGCCAGGGCGAATACACAAACCCGCGCACCGGCTCGATCCAAAGAGCAGCCACTGCCACAGTCGTCAGCGCCACCCGCGCCGTCGCCAGCCAGCGCTCGGTGCGCCGGATTTCGCCCGCACTGAGCGGTGCCCGGAAGCGCCATAGATCACGGTATTGAGGGATCATCCAGGACAAAGGACTCTGCGCCTAAATTCGAAAAGATAAGCGCCTAATTCTAAAGGTAATCTCAGCCAAACTCCATGAACTTCTTACTTCCGCGATTTTCATTTCTAATTTCTCACTTCTGCACCAGGAGTTACTGTAGTAACGCCCTCGACCTCACATCACGCTCTAGAATGGAGCCGGAGTAGTCCGCCTTGGCCGCACTCACAAAAC
The DNA here is from genome assembly GCA_050012595.1 of Terriglobales bacterium. Classification (GTDB taxonomy): domain Bacteria; phylum Acidobacteriota; class Terriglobia; order Terriglobales; family Acidobacteriaceae; genus Acidiflorens. Next base: position 30,107 of record JBEKGW010000026.1, on the reverse strand, counting down.
TCTGGGTCTCTTTGCTGGTCGCGCTGGTTCTCGCCCAGGTTGCAGCGTCTTTGCTCATGCCAAGAGGCGACGCCCTTACCATTGCCAGCGACCTTATCCAGGGCACTCTCATGCTGGTTGCCACCGCCGCCTTCCTGCCCAATATCTCGCGCTCGCGCTGCCCCACTCTCCACATCCGGCTCTTCTGGATCCTCATGAGCGTGGGCATGATCTTCTGGCTTACTTACCAGGGAATGTGGAATTACTTTGAAGTCCTAAAACGTCAGGACGTGCCCGACCCCTTCCTGGGCGATATCGTTCTGTTTCTGCATCTGGTGCCCATGATCGCCGCTCTCGCCGTGCTTCCCCATCTCCGGGAAGACGAGCGCGACGAACGCGTCCGCATGCTCGACTTTACCCTCCTACTCATCTGGTGGGTCTTCATTTATGTGTACGCCGTCATCCCATGGCAAATCGTGCAGGTCGATGAAGCGGTTTACAGCGCCAATCTCAACCTCGCGTATCTGACCGAAAAACTCTTGCTCCTGGTGTCACTTGCCGTCCTCGCCTATACGGCTCAGGGCGGCTGGCGGCAGGTTTACGGACAGTTACTCGGCGCCAGTGCACTCTACGCCTCCAGTTCCTACGTCGCTAATTATGCCATCGGTCACAAGCTTTACTACAGCGGCAGCATCTACGACATCCCGCTGAGCGTTTCCATCGCCTGGATGGGGGCGGCTCCCTTGCTTGCTCTTCGCCTCGACCTGTCCGACGCCAAGCCGTCGCGACCTGTGCTCGGCGTCTGGATCACGCGCCTGAGTATGCTCGCTCTGTTCAGCCTGCTCTGGGCCGCCATGCACTCCGAACTGGACCCGACGATCCCGCATTCGGTCAAGGCCTTCCGCATTACCGTGAGTCTTTTGACCTTGGTGGTAATGGGCATCGTGGTTTTCTGGCGCCAACGCCTGCTCGGAGCTGAGCTTGCGCTGTTTCTCGAAAGGTCCCGACGCTCTTTCGACGACCTCAAGGCGTTGCAGGGGAAGCTTATTCAATCCGAGAAGCTGGCCTCGCTCGGCCAGTTGGTGGGCGGAGCCGCCCACGAGATCAACAATCCGCTCACCGCCATGCTGGGATACTCCGACCTGCTCAGCGCGTCCACCTTGCCGCCCCAGGAACAACTCCAAGCCGCGCAAATCGGCGAGCAGGTCCGCCGCACCACCACGCTGGTTGCCAGCCTGCTCATTTTTGCCCGTCAAGCTCCCGCCAAGCTTGCCGCCGTCGACATCAACTCCGTGCTGCAAACCGCCGTGCGCCTGCTTGCTCCGCAACTCGAGGCGGAAGCCAATTCGATCCGACTCGAACTCGCTCCTTCGCTTCCACCCGTGCTCGCCGACTCCAACCAGATTCTCCACGTCTGCATGCATCTTGCGGGACAGATCAGCGCCCGGCTCAATCCCGAAACACACTCACCCCTTTTCGTTCGCACCCACAGCCAAGGCAACTTTGTCCTGGTTGATTTCTCGTCCTACGATCCGGTTGCCGGTCCTTCTTCGGAGCCGCCCTCGTACCCGTCGCTGCTCAACTCCGAAGGCGGGAACAAGCCCTCTACCCTTTCGTTGAGCGCCTGCTGCCGCATCGTCGAAGAACATGGCGGCCGTCTCTTGCAGCCTTCGACTCCGGGCAACACCGCTTTCCGGATGGAACTGCAGGTCGCGACAAATTCTGCAAGCCGCTCCTCGCTCGCCGAAACCAACCGAGCCGCGGCCCGCAGCAGTTCTTAGCGTTGTAGGGACGCGACAAGCCGCATCTCTACGGCGAATCTGGGGCCACTTCCACCGTCCTCTTCAACTGTCCGCATGCTGCAAAAATGTCGCGCCCTCGCGGCCGCCGCACGAATGTCGGAATTCCCGCCGCCACCAGAATCCGCTGGAACCGAAACACCCGCTCTTGGTCCGGCGTCTGGTACGGCAACTCCGTCCCCGGATTCAGCGCAATCAAATTAATTTTTGCCCGTATGCCCCGCACCAACTCCACCATCTCGCGCGCCTGCTCCGGAGCGTCATTCACGCCCGCCAGCAGCACATACTCAAACGTGAGGCGCTCCCGCGCCCGCAGCGGAAACTCCCGCGCCGCTTTCATCAACTCCCCCAAGTTCCACTTCCGGTTCAGCGGCATCACTGCGCTCCGCAACTCGTCATTCGACCCATTCAACGAAATGGCCAGCTTTGGCCGCAGTGCCTCCTGCCCGAAGTCATGAATCCGCGGCACGATTCCCGCCGTCGACACCGTCATCCGCGACTCCGGAATCCCTACACCCTCCACCAGCAGCCGCACCGACTTCATGAAGTTGTCATAGTTCAAGAAAGGCTCGCCCATGCCCATGAACACGATGTTGACCCGCTGCAGCGGCGGCTCAACTCCCTGCACGCGAAGAACCGCCGCGATCTGCCCGATGATCTCTCCCGCCTCCAGATTCCGCTTGACCCCAAGCAGCGCCGTGAAACAGAACTTGCAATTCACCGCGCAGCCCACCTGGCTCGATACGCAAATCGTAGCCCGGCGCCGCCCCACCAGAGCTGTTCCACCCTCAATCTCGTCACCCGCTTCGCTCCCGTCGCCGCTCTCCCCGCCATCTCCCTCCGGCATCCAAACCGTCTCCACCGTCTCCCCGTCGGAGAGTTCCACCAGATACCGCACCGTGCCATCGGTGGAGACAAACTTGCGCGCAATCGCCGGAAAACCCATCCCCCATCTTTCCTCCGCCAGACGCGCGCGGTATTCGAGCGGCAGGGTCGAAACCTGATCCAGCCGCTCAATCTTTTGCCGATATACCGCATCAAACAATTGCTGGCCGCGGTAGGCAGGTTGTCCGGACCCAATGGCAAGATTCGTAAGTTCCTGCAGGTTAAGTCCTAACAGCGAGTTGGATGGCTGGCTTTGCATGCGCACTCTGGATGCTGGCGGAGCGACGTATACTTGCCCGTCTCTGAATAATACTGAAGTTAAACAAAAACAAGGCCGAACTTCAGCCATCGTCGTCCCACCTCAGATTGTGGGACAATAATACGAGACAGGGGCGTCACGTTAGCAATGTAGAGATAGGGGCTTGCCCCGTCTCCCGAGACGCGGCAAGCGGCGTCTGTACGGGAAAATCAAACGCCCTCTTAGGGGCTGGGAAACTAATAAGAAACTAAATGGTAAAAGAGACCCGCAGCATTCGTCGTCAGGTGCTGGCGAACGGCCTGACCGTCATCACCGAGCAGATGCCCCACATCCGCTCCGTCGCGATCGGCATCTGGCTCAAATCCGGCTCCCGCGATGAAGATTCCGAATGGAATGGCATCTCCCACTTCATCGAGCACATGGTGTTTAAGGGCACGGAGACGCGCTCCGCCGAAGCCATTGCCCGCCAAGTCGATTCGATCGGCGGGAATATGGATGCGTTCACGGCAAAGGAATGTATCTGCTTCAACATCAAAGTCCTCGATGAGCATCTTCCGCTTGCCCTGGATGTCCTCAGCGATCTCGTCCTTCATCCGGTGTTCGATGCCGGCGATATCGCGCGCGAGCGCGGCGTCATCCTGGAAGAAATAAAAATGGACCAGGATAATCCCGACTACCTCGTGCACGAAATCTTCACCCAAAGTTTCTGGAAGAACCACGGCCTAGGCTTGCCGATCCTGGGCACGCGCGCCACGGTAAGAAAATTCGAGCGGCCCATCGTCTCCCGCTTCTATGGACACCACTTCGCTCCCGGCAATCTCATCGTCAGCGCTGCCGGGAACCTCGATCACAAGCACTTTGTCGAACTCGTCGCCAAACATTTCGAACCTGTGAAGCCGGCGAAAAACGGCTTGCACTCGCCCCAGCCCAAAACTTTTTCCCGCATCAACCTGCGCAACAAGAAATCGCTCGAGCAGGTCCAGATCTGCATCGGCGTCCCCTCGCATCCGATGGCCCACGAACGCCGCTACGCTTCCTACATCCTGAACACGCTGCTCGGAGGAGGCATGAGTTCGCGTCTGTTCCAGAACATCCGCGAGCGCCAGGGGCTCGCCTATTCCATCTACAGCGACCTGAACCCCTACCGCGACACCGGCTCCATGTGCGTGTTCGCCGGCACCTCGCGCGCGTCGGCCATCAAAGTTGTGGAGAGCGTCATCGCGGAATTCCGCAATCTGAAAACCACGCCCGTCCCTGAAGAAGAATTGCGCCGCTCCAAGGACCAGCTCAAAGGCAGCCTCATGCTCTCGCTCGAATCCTCGACCGCGCGCATGTCGAACCTGGCCCGCCAGGAGATGTACTACGACCACTTCTATGGTCTCGACGAACTCATCGAGCGCATCGAAGCCGTTACTATCGATGACCTTCAGCAAACCGCGGAAGAATTTTTCCGCACCGAGCAGATCGCCGTAACCATCCTCGGCAACCTGACCGGCCTCAAACTAACCCGCGACCAGCTAACCTGCTGAGAGCTGGTTTGGGGGAAAGATCCCATGCAAATGGTGATCGACGTTTTCGCGCAGATTTTCGGCACCCTCTGGGCGCACAAGCTGCGTTCGTTCCTCACCATGTTCGGTATCGCCTGGGGTGTCGGTTCCCTGCTGCTGTTGGTCGGCCTCGGCGAGGGCTTCCGAACCGGCAACCAACGCAACCTCTCGGAATTCGGCGAAAACATCATAATGATCTACCCCGGCCGTGCTCCCGCCGTTCCGGGCAGCATGAACTCCGCCCGCGAGTACAGGCTCACGTACCAGGATTACCTCGACATCCGCAAAGAATCTCCGCACATTCGTGCCATCACTCCCGTCCTCGCCAGCAACGACGTGCGTGCCGTCAGCGAGTTCGCCAGCGCCAGTGGCCAACTCAACGGCGCCGAACCGCAGTACAACGGAATCCGTTTTCTCCCGCTGAAGCAGGGGCGCTGGCTCAACGACCTCGACGAAGCTCAAAAACGCAACGTCGTCGTCCTCGGTGATGAGATGACGCACAACCTTTTTCCGGGACGTCCTGCCGTCGGCTCGTTCATTCTGCTCAATGACCATCGCTTCGAAGTCATTGGCACTCTGAACCGGGTCGGGCGCGGCGACGACAACATGACTAACATGCGCGCCTACATTCCCTTCCAGGTCATGCGCAGTGATTTTCCGCTCAAGGGCGAAGAGGCCTACGACGCAATATCAATGATCTATTATCAGCCTCGCGTCGCCGACGAACACCTGCTCACGCAGGATGAGGCTCGCCGCGTCATCGGCCGCAATCACCACTTCGATTATCACGATGAAGACGCCTTCGAAGGCCTTGACTTCGTCCAGCAAGCAAAAATGATGGGCACCATCTTCGATGCGATGAACGGATTCCTCGGCACCGTCGGTCTGGTCACTCTCGCTCTGGGCGCCATAGGCGTCATCAACATCATGCTCATCGCCGTTAGCGAGCGCACGCGCGAAATCGGATTGCGCAAAGCTCTCGGCGCCACCAACCGCAGCATCATGCTGCAATTTTTTGCCGAGGGCGTTCTGCTCACGCTGGTCAGCGGACTCATCGGCATGGCCCTGGCCGGCGGCCTCATGGCGCTGTTCCGCAATTACAACGGCCCCGCCGGCTTCGATCCGCCGCGGCTCGTTCTAAAAACTGCGATCCTGGCCATCGCCAGCCTTACGCTCGCCGGGGTTGCCGCCGGACTTTACCCTGCGCGCAAGGCCGCCCGTCTGGAACCAGTCGAAGCCTTGAGGCAGGAATGAGGAGATTTTGTAATTTCGTAATCGGGTAATTTTGTAATCGAAAATCGTGCGGCTTCAGGTTTTCAAATTACCAAATTACCCGGTTACAAAATTATCAAATGGATTTATTAAGATGATCCGCGACCTGCTCCAGGAGTCCTATGATGCCATGCGCTACAGCCGGCGCCGCACCGCGCTCACTATGCTGGGCATGGCATGGGGCATCGCCACGGTCGTAATGCTCCTTGCCTATGGCGATGGCTTCGGCATCGCCATCGTTAATATCTTCAAGAATTTTGGCACCAAGCTTATGATCGTGGTTCCCGGCCGCTCCTCCATGCAGTCTGGTGGCGAGAAGGCTGGCGCGCCAATCCGCCTCACCCTCGAGGACATCGATCTGCTCACCACCAACATCCCGCAGATCACCCACATCACTCCCAGTTGCGACAAGCAGGCGACGGTGCAATACGACACTCGCTCTTACACCATCGGCGTCAACGGCGAATACCCCAACACTTTCGCCATCCGCGCACTGACCCTCGCGCAGGGACGCTTCTACAACCCGGAGGATCAGATGCAGCGCGCGCGGGTTGCCGTCATCGGTTCCGAAACCAAAGAGAAACTTTTCTCCGGGCGCAACGCCCTGGGCGAGCGCATTCGCATTGACGGCATCAGCTTTGAAGTCGTCGGCGTTCTCAGCCCCAAGATGCAGGGTGGCGACGACAATCTCAATCGCGTCGTCTACGTCCCGTTCACCACCATGGGTGACCTCAAGGACACTCACTATCTCGACGCCGTCTGGTTCAATTACGAAACCAACGACTATGAACGGATCGAGCAATCTGTGCGCTACATCGTGGCCGCGCAGCACAAATTCAATCCCGCCGACCGTCGCGCCCTATTTGTCTTTAATCTTATGGAGCAGTTGCACCAGTTCGAGGTCATCACCCTCGGCCTCAAGATCCTGCTCGGCTTCATCGGCACTCTCACTCTGGGCATCGGCGGCGTCGGCCTGATGAACATCATGCTGGTCTCGGTCACCCAGCGCACTCGCGAAATCGGCGTTGAGAAAGCGCTCGGCGCGCGGCGCCGGCATATCTTCCTCCAGTTTCTGGCTGAGGCGCTCACCATCACATTCATTGGCGGACTCCTCGGCATCGTCCTCGCCTACGTCGTTGCCTTCTCCGTAGGCAGGCTTACGCTCTACAGCGCCGTGGCCAAACACGCCGAAGCCGGCGACATCCGCCTCACGATAAACCCCATCACCCTGATCGTCGCCGTCCTCATCCTCACCGCCGTCGGACTGATCAGCGGCATGGTCCCAGCCATCCGCGCCTCCCGCCTCGACCCAATCGAAGCTCTCCGCTACGAATAGAAAGGCACTTCTCCGCATGTGGAGACCGGGCTTGCCGCGTCTCTACGGGAATCAGCCGGGGAGCGAACACAAACTTCTCCGCAGCTGCTCGGACTCTCCGCCGCTGCTAAAATCTTGGAGACTCACAGAAACATCTAAATGGGAATGTAGAACGGTGGGATGTTGGTAGCGCAGATGTTTAGGACCGGTCCCAGCCTTTGCGCAAGCCGCAAAGGCTGGGACCGGTTTGAAGCACACGCAGCCTTGATCAATGCGTGGCCAGGCGTGATCGGAGCAAATAGAAAAACGGTTTCGTTACTTCTTTTCTTCGGGCTTGTCGCTCTTGAGCTCCTTGCTCTTATCGTCTTTCGTCTTGTCCTGGATCGAGAGCAGTTCGACCTCAAAGATCAGGGTCGCATTGGGCCCAATCTCGGCGCCCGCACCCCGCTCACCGTAGGCCAGGCTCGAAGGAATGAAGAGCTGCCACTTCGATCCCACGGGCATGAGTTGCAGCGCTTCCGTCCACCCTTTGATAACTTGACCGACTCCAAACGTAGCCGGTTGCCCGCGCTTGTAGGAACTGTCAAATTCCGTGCCATTGATCAGAGTTCCTCGGTAGTTACACACAACCGAGTCGCTCGCCGTGGGCTTTGGTCCGGTGCCGGCTGTCAAAATCTTGTACTGCAGACCGCTGGGCAACGTAACGATGCCGTCTTTACTTTTGTTGGCGGCTAAGAATGCTTCGCCTTCGGTCTTATTCGCCGCCCCCGCCTGTTGCATTTTCTCTTGCTGCTGTTTGCGAATCTCGGTCTGCACCTCGGTGAGCACGGCCTGCGCTTCTTCTTGCGTCAGACGCGTCTTACCGCCGGCCATGGCATCCTTCAATCCCTGAGATAGCAGATTCGGGTCCACTTCCACCGACTGCTTTTTCAGATTGTTCTCAAGGCCGGTCCCGATGTTCATTCCCAGCGCGTAACTGAACTTTTCTTTTCGCGTTGTAAGCGCCGGAGCCGCCGCGCTTGGCGCTGCCGTCCCCGTCTTTTTCGCCGGAGCATTTGCCGTGGTGGCTGCCTTCGGAGTTGTGGCTGCAGGAGCCGCTGGAGTCGTTGCCGCCGGAGTGCTTGCTGCTGGAGTCTGCTGGGCATAGCCATCTCCGGCCAGCATCATCGCTGCGGCCAATAGTAGCGCTGTAGTGAGAGATCTTTGCATGCACCTATTGTCCCATTGCTCCGCATTCTGCGCCAGACCCGGAGGTTATACCGGCCGGATCCCTGGAGCGGTCGCGCCGGATTGGGTATAATCCCTGCATGAAAACCGCCCGGTTGTTCCCACTCGCCCTGCTCGTAATAGGGCTCGTCTCAGCCAGTTCGGCTAAGACTGTGGTTCAACTCAAGGATGCCCAAGGCAAGGTGGTGGGCACGGCGATTCTATGGGAATCGGGCCCGGGCATCGGGATGGAACTCAATCTCGAGAATCTGCCTCCGGGCGTTCATGCCATACACTTTCATCAGAACGCGAAGTGCGACGCCCCGGATTTCAAATCCGCGGGAGGCCACTTCAATCCCGATGGGAAGAAGCATGGGTTGGAGAATCCGGAAGGTCACCACGCTGGCGATAACCCCAACTTCACGGTGGGCGCGGACGGAAAAGCGCATTTGAAGATCGAGAATAAAGACGTCACACTCGGCAGCGACAGCCATTCGCTGTTCAGCAACGGCGGTACATCGCTCGTCATCCACGCCAAGGCCGACGATCAGAAGACCGACCCCGCGGGCAACGCCGGAGACCGCATCGCGTGCGGCGTGATTACGAAATAATTCTTGTGGGGAGGCGCGCTCGACCGTCCAATCTGAGCGCAGTTCGGCCTCGCCTCTAATGTGAGCACCGGCACGACATGAGGCCGTGCCCTTCCCCCCGACGATTTATGAAATAGTTTTTCCTACTTCCCCGCCGGTACGTACAGCGCGGGGATGTTCTGCTTGTTTACCATCTCATTCAACGCTGGCAGATCCTTCGACATCAGCTCGCGATATTGCGCCAGCAGCGGCTGCGCCTGCTTTTCCAGATCCTCGAAGACCTCGTACTGTTGCTTCGTGGGCGCGGCATCGGCCGATTCCACGCTGCCGAGCAGTGAGTGCAGCCGCTCATCGATCAGCACCGGGTAGTTCAGGTTCGACTCCGAACTCTTCGAGTTTACCTGGAGCAACTGCGACTCCAGATCGAAGCTCTTTTTGTCGAAGTCTTTGGTGGCCGAAACGAGCGATGCATAACGTGTGTCGTCGCCGAAACGACGGGCCAGCCCACTAGTCTGCGTGCGCACTTCGCGGATCGTCCCGACCGCCTCGTGAAGCTCCGTTATTTGCGCCACGATCTTGCGGCCCAATGCGCTCTGCTTTTGGAGGTCGTCGCTCGACGCCTTGACCCGCGGATCCGCTTTCAACTCCAGCGGCGCCGTGTACGATTTTCCGTCCGCCGTGAGCCGCACCTGATACGCGCCCGGCGGCACCATCGGTCCACGATTGCGAAATTCCGCGCCGGGTTCTCCCGCCAGCGGAGTTGGCCCCTGCAAACGCAAATCCCAGGCGAAGCGGTTCATGCCCACATCGGTTGGAATTTTCTCGTTGGGAGGCGTCTGGTCGGGCCACTCTGGCGGCGTTTCCGCTTCCTTCTTTTCTTCGTTCGAGTAGCGCCGCACAACTTTTCCCGACGCATCCAGAACCTCGAGAGCCACTACGCCCTTCGGCGAGGTTGGGAAATAGTAATAAATAATCGCGCCGCTCGGCGGATTCTCGCCCACCGGCTGCCGCCGCTCGAAGAAATCAGGCCAGCGCATGCGATAGGTCAGTCGCGGCTTGTAAAGCAGGGCCTCGGTCGCCGCTTGCGCAGTCGCACTTACAGCGCGCAGCGGTGTGAGGTCGTCCAGAATCCAGAAAGAGCGCCCATGCGTCGCCACCACCAGATCGTCGTTTTTCACGATCAGGTCGTGGATCGGACTGTTCGGCAAATTCAGTTGCAGCGATTGCCAGTTCGCTCCGCCATCGAACGAAACGTAAACCCCGGTCTCCGTGCCCGCATACAACAGATTCTTCCGCACCGGATCTTCGCGCACGGCGTGCGTGTAAGCGCCATCCGGAATGCCGCTGGTGATCTTCGCCCACGTCTTGCCAAAATCCGTGGTCTTGAAAATGCAAGGCTTCAGATCGTCGAGCTTGTGCGTGTCGACCGCCGCATACGCCGTGCCCGCATCGTGTGGCGAAGCCTCGATCAGACTCACCAGGCTCCACTCCGGAATTCCCTTGGGTGTCACGTTCGTCCAGTTCTTGCCGCCATCGCGCGAAATGTGAATCAAGCCATCATCGGTTCCCGCCCACAACAGGTCTTTCTGCAGGGGCGACTCCGCGATCGTGAACACCGTGTCGTAATACTCGACCGAGGTGTTGTCCTTGGTCAGCGGGCCGCCGGACGAAATCTGCTTGCTCTTATCGTTGCGCGTCAGATCGGGACTGATCGCCGTCCAGCTCTTGCCTTCGTCGGTAGTCTTGAAGACGCGCTCAGCAGTGGTGTAGATCACATTGGGATCATGCGGTGAGATCGCGATGGGCTGCGTCCATCCCAGGCGATATTTCATGTCACCGACGCCGTGTCCGGCGGAGTCCTCCGGCCAAACTGTAATATCCTGCTCCTGGTCGCTGCGGCGATCAAGGCGAGTGACCACGCCGCCGCCCGAACCCGCATAAATAATGTTCGCGTCCCGCGGATCGGGCTGAATGTATCCGCTCTCTCCGCCGCCCGCATCGAACCAGTGCTGGCGCCCGACATAGCCGTCGTCGGTGCGGCTGGCGATGCCCACGGTTGTGTTGTCCTGCTGCGCACCGTACACGTTGTAGAGAAAATTGTTGTCCGCGGCCACGTGGTAGAACTGCGCCGTCGGCTGGTTGTACAGCGTGGACCAGATCTTGCCGCCATCGACCGAGATCGTCGCCCCGCCATCGTTCCCGTTGATCATGCGATTCGGATTCTGCGGATCGATCCAGAAACCGTGATGATCGCCGTGCGGCGCGGGCAGAAGATTCAGCGTCTTGCCACCATCGACCGAGCGGAACAAGCCGGTGTTCAGCATGTAGACCGTGTTCGCGCTCTTCGGATCGGCAAAAATATGCGTGAAGTACCACGCGCGCTGCGTGAGCCGCTGGTCATCGTTGACGCGCGACCAGGTTTCACCGCCGTCATCGGAACGATACAGCCCGCTCTCTTTCGACTCGATGAGCGCGTACACGCGATTCGAGTCGGCGCCCGAAACGCTTATTCCGATACGCCCCAGAATACCCTCGGGCAGGCCTTTGCCTTCGAGCTGCTTCCAGGAATTTCCGCCGTCGGTCGAGCGGTACAATCCGCTGCCCGGGCCGCCGCTTTCCATACTCCACGGCGTGCGCCGGATCTGGTAAAGTGCGGCGAACATCACGTTGGGATTGTGGGGATCGACCGCCAGATCGATCGCGCCTGATTTATCGTCCTTGTAAAGAATCCTGTCCCAGGTCTTGCCGCCATCGGTGGTGCGAAAAATACCACGCTCCGGATTCGACCCATACGCGTGGCCGAGCGCGGCGATTAGTACATGGTCGGAGTTGCGCGGATCGATCCAAACGCGCGCAATATGCTGCGTGTCCTTCAATCCGATATGCTGCCAAGTCTTGCCGCCATCGGTCGTCTTGTAGACTCCATCGCCATACGAGATATTGCCGCGCAGGCAGGACTCGCCCGTGCCCACATAGATCACGGTCGGATTCGATTCCGACACGGCAATCGCGCCGATCGACGAGATCACGCTCTTGTCGGAAATCGGCTGCCAGCTCACGCCGCCATCAGTGGTGCGCCACACGCCTCCGGCAACGCCGCCGAAGTAGTAGGTGAAGGGACTGCCGGGAATTCCGGTCACGGCGAGCACGCGACCGCCGCGATACGGCCCAATGTCGCGCCACTTCATTCCCTTGAACTGCGATTCGTTATACGACTGAGCCGCCGCCGAGATTCCGAGCGCTACGATCAGGACACACCACGCCACCACCAAACCGCGAACCTTCATGGATTCACTCCTGCGTCTATGACCTTGAGAAGACCGTCAATAATAACTCACAACGAATTTGCATCCCGATCCTGAGCTTGTCGAAGGCGAGGGACCTGCAGTTTGCGGAGCTCATCGATCCGAATAAAGAAACTCCAGAGCCTCTGGAAACCGCGCTGCCCAAGCCATTTCGCTGTGTGATGCGCCTTCTTCGATGCGAACCATCAGCCTTTGTTCGTCCAAGCCAGCCTGGCGCAGAACCGATTCCAGTTCGCGGACGTCGCCAACAATCCTTTCGTCTTTCTCCGCTTGCCCCACTTCCCGCGTCCCCATCCCTAGGTACGTGCGTGCCGGCCAATCGCGGAATCGACGGCTCTCTTCGAGAATTTTCCGGTTCGCCACGTACAGAGACGGGCTCTCGATTAGCAATCGTCCAAATACTCCCGGCGCTGCCAACTGCGTGTACAACGTGATCAGGCCTCCGAGAGAAGAACCGCCCAACCCCGTATTCTCCGGCCCCTTCAATACCGAATAATGCTCTTCGATCAGCGGCATCACTTCACGCTGCAGAAAATCCGGATAGCATTTTCCCTTTGCGTTCAGCACAATGGGATCTTTTGATTTGTACGGAATGTACTCCTGAGCCCGGTTCTTCGTATTGTCGATGCCGACGATAATGAGCGGCGGAATTTTGTGTTCGGCGATCAACCGCGCCGCGGTCTCGCCCACCTGCCAGTCGACTCCCGCAAACGCTGTTACCGGATCGAACAGATTCTGTCCGTCATTCAAGTAAAGTACCGGATAGCGCGTCGCGCCCCAGCCGTCGTAATCGGGAGGCAGCCAAACCCTCACCAGTCGCGTGTTCCCGAAGATTCGGCTGCTGAGCTGATGCAACCACAGGTTGCCCGAGGGAACTGGCAGGGCAGCGGGGGCGAGCTTCGCGTTCAGTCTTGAGATTCGAGTTGTGGGTCGGGACATGGTGAACGGGTCGCTGAGTTCTTAGCCTTTAGCACTTAGCTCTTAGGAACTGGTCTTGATAAATGTTTTGGGAAGGGCACGGCTTCAGCCGTGCCGCTCAGAGCCGCGAAATATGTGGGCTTTAGCCCCTGAGGGCCGGACGCTTCCACCAGATCACCGCCGCCAGCACGGTCGTCGTCGCAATCAACGCCAGCGAACTCAAACACAAAATGCACCAGACGCCCAACACGTGCCCTTCAATGTAGGTCAGGTACAAAGCAAACACCAGGCCCGCCGCGGCGCCACTGAAAAGCATTACGGGAGTCTCGCGCCGCTCGCGATACACCGTGGCCAACCCCACCAGTGCCGCGTACCCGAGCATCCCAATCAGCGCGACCGGTATTCCAAAGACCGACGAATATTCGCTCCGGTTCACGATGTCGCAATTGAACGTTTCGCCGATTTCGCAGTACGCCGTCTTTGAGGTCGCGTAATGATGCTGCAACGACACCGACGACACCGCGATTCCGCACACCGCCAGAATGGCGACCAAGTTCATCAAACGCCGCGTCAAATCGTTCACGGCAGCGCGCACCCGGTGCGGTCGCTCAGTTCTTGCAGAGTGAAAGCGCGCTCCACTCGTTCGCCCGTTGGCGGAAACTGCCACGTGGGATAATGCTTGACGTTTTCGTCTTTGCAAATCTGCGACTGCCCGTGTGTGTCGCCTTTGATGCCGCACTCCACGTAGGGAACGTACTCGAACGAAGCGCCAAACTTTTCTTTTTGCTCCACGCAATGCGGGCACCACCACGCCCCGTACATCTTTACGCCGCGCTCGGTCAGACAGCGCGCGAACCCATCGTGCTTATGCTGGGCGCGGTTGTCGAGATAGTAGGCCAACCCGAAGGCGGCCACCATCAGCACTGCATAGATCGCGACGCGCCTCCATTTCCGGCTGGCAGCACTTTCTATCCCCAGTTTTTCTTTTTGCTGTTCTCTTCGCTCTTGCGACATGGATTTTTATATCACGATTGTTTAGAGGCAGATTGGTTAGAGGCAGATCGTTTAGAGAACGCTCGTTTGGGGCGCGAATCTTCAAACCACCACCCGGAGCGCCGAAGGCAGCACATCGATCGTGCGGCACTCCAGCGTCAACACCTCGCCGTCCACCATCACATCCACCGGGCCGTCGAGTTGAAAATCGACGCGCCGAACCGCCTGCCGCTCCGCCAGCGGATGCCGAGTGTGCGTGCCATCATAAAGTGTCGCCAAATTCCGGATCAGCCCCAGTCGCCCAATCGGCCCCCACCGCACGTACTCAATTAATCCGTCATCGATGACCGCGTCGGGCGCGATCATCATTGTGCCGCCCGTGAACCTGCTGTTGTTAAACGTCAGAAACAAGCAGCGCCGCGAATCAAACTCTCGCTGACCCTCCAACCGCACCGGAAACGGGCGCCGATCGAGCCGCGCCAGACAAAGAAAAATAGACAGCAGATACCCGGCCTGCCCCAGCCCCGGGAACCGCCGACGCCGCAGTGACGCCACGTTCGCCGCAAACCCCACACTCAGCAGATTTGTGTAGTAGATCGCTCCGTCTTTGTGCGTGAGTCGCAAAACATCACAAGACCGCGAATGCCGCGCTTCCAGCGCCCGCATCGCGTGCTCCAAACTGCTCTTGCCGGAAACTCGATCCTCGAAATCCCGCAGAAACGAATTGCCGGTGCCTAGCGGAAGAAACCCCAGCGTTGCGATTGCGTCTTCCTGCGTGCCTAATGAAGCGCCTGCTGAAGCAGCCGCTGCCAGGGAATCCGGAAACAACCCGTTGACGACCTCATAGGAGGTCCCATCCCCACCGACCGCCAGGAACTTCCGATAGCCCCGCCCATAGGCCTCGCGAGCAATCTGCGTAGCGTGTCCAACCGCGCTCGTCTCCGCCGTCTCCAGCGCAATCCCCGCGGCCCGCAGGCGATCGAGCGCCGCTCCCACGCGCTCGCGGCGACGGCCGCCACCCGCCGCCGGATTGATGATCGCTAGAAAAGTTTCGTTCACGATTTGGCTCTTGGCTGTCAGCTCTTGGCTGGCTCGATTTTTCCGGATGACTGAAATCTGACGGCTTCGAGCCAAAAGCGAAGAGCTAAAAGCCAACAGTTAAATCTCTACTACTCCCGCCCGCGCCGCGCCCGCCCCAATCTCCGCCGCCAATTCTTCGCGCTTGATCTTCAGCGACGCCGTCCGCGGAAAATCCTTCTCCCACACCAGATACCCGGCCACGCGCTTGAAGTCGGCCAGTTGTCGGTTCCGCGCCGCAATTTCCTCGCGCAATCGATCGCCGAACTGCTGGTTCTGCTCCAACCGCAGCACCAGCACCAGCGTCTCATTACTTAGCGCCTTCTGCGGCCACAAATAATTCGCCGCAAACACGCTGTATTCCTTCACCGGCAGACCATCAAACACCGCCTCAATATCCTCGGGATAAATGTTCTTCCCGCCCTCGGTGACGATCATATTTTTCTTGCGCCCGAAAAGTTGCAGGTGCCCGTGCCCATCAACATCGAAGCGCCCCAGATCGCCGGTCAGGAGCCAGCTTTCGACGATCGTCCGCGCCGTCTGCTCCGGGTCATCGAGATAATGCGACATGACGGCACGGCTCCGCACCGCTACTTCTCCGATCCCGTCGGCATCCGGATTCAGCACGCGCACCTCGCTCCCGGGCAGCGGCTTGCCCACCGTATCGGCGCGAAATGGTTTCAGATCGTTGAGCGTCACCGCCGTGCAAGCTTCCGTCAGCCCGTAGCCGCAAGTCACCGGAATTCCGAGATCGTAGAAGAACTGCAGCGTCGAAGGATCCGTAAATGCTCCGCCCACAATCAACGCCCGCAGTTCTCCGCCAAACGCCTTGTGTACTTGCGGCAGCAGACGCCGGCTGAGCCCGACGCGCGGACGTCCTCGCGTCAGCATTTTGTTCAGACCGATCAACCGGTCCAGCATCCACCGCTTGCGAGGGTTCAGTTCATCAAACTTGGCTCGCAGTCCGCGTTCCAGATTCTTCAGCACCATCGGCACCAGGCTCACATAGGTGATGCGATAGCGCACAAACGCATCGCGCACAAACTCCGGACGCAGCGTCCGTAAATGGACCACGCAAGCCCCGCACACGAACGGTCCGATAAATCCCACCATGAAATCAATCGCGTGATTCGTGGGCAGGATGCTCAAATAGCGCACCCCCGGCCAGAATGGATACCACGCCGTCAGCGAAGCGCACTGCTCCAGATAACTGTCGTGTGTGAGCACGCATCCCTTCGGACGCCCGCCCGTCCCCGATGAATAGACGATGCAGGCCGCGTCCTCGCGCTGTCGCGCCACAAATTGCGGCTCTCCCTTCCTCCGGAATTCTTCCCAGCGGTACGCGCCCCGCAAGTCGGCTCCCGCCGGCGCCTCCGTCACCAGCACAATCTCGACCGAGAGTTTTGCGAATTCCGGTGACTGCGTGATCGCGCGCCACAAGTAGTATTCAACAATCAGAAATCGCGCCTTCGAATGCGCCAGCAGTTGCAGATGCTCCGCGGCGGTCAATTTACAATCCAACGGAACCAGCACGCCGCCGCAGAAAAAAATCGAGTACGCGGAAATCAGCCACTTCGACTGATTCGTCATGATGATCGCCGCCCGATCGCCCGGCTTGAAATCGGCGTCTTCGAGCGCGCGGCAAAGCGGATGCGCCATTTCCTTAAAGTCAGAGTAGGTAAGCCGCACTTTCTCGCGGTCGCGATCGGCTTCAATCAGGCAGGTTTCGTTCGGCCAGCGCTCCAGCGCGTCCTTGAGCGCTGCACCCAGGCTGGCATATTGGCGGAGATCAAGCATTCGATGTTCTTATTTCACCACAAGGAAGTGGTCCGTGGTCACAGGCTAGCGGTCAGTTACTGCGTGTCGCCGAGCAGTTACGACCAACAACTGGCCACTTACCACCGGCCATTGCCCACGGTCTCTAAAGCCGCGCCTGAACCCGATTCGCCAGCGTACGGAAATCCGACACACCCTGCAGTTCATAATCCGGCAACTCGATTGCGAAGTGATGCTCCAGTCGCGTCAGCAAATCGAGCGCCTGCAGGCTGTCGATTCCGAGCGTCTTGAAAAAGTCGTCGTCAGGTGTGAGCTTTTCCCGCGGCACTTTAAAATGCAAGGCCGCAAGATTTAGGATTTCGTCGAGCGTGCGATCGGCAGTAGGCGCTGACATAACGTAATGTCCTTCAGATTACCAAATTACAAATTGCGAGATTACAAATTCACGGCAAGTACGGTTGCGGCCCTTCGTTCTCCACAAACTTGCGCAGCCCCTCTTCGACGGCTGGACGTGAATAAAGGTCGCAGAAAATATCGATCTCCCGCTTCAACTCCGCATATGGGATCGGCTTCACAAACTCCTTCGCCGCCGCTGCCGTCCTCCGGTCAAATTTCCCCACTTGGCTGGCCGTAGCGCGTGCCACTCGCAGCGCCTCGCCTTCGGCGGCAATCTGGCTCACCAAGCCGATCTGCTGCGCCTTCATCACATTGAAGCTGCGCCCGGTCAGCAGCAGATCGCGCACCACCGCATTGCCCAAATCCCGCTTCAGACGCGGAATCCCGCCGAATCCCGGAATCAGCCCGAGCCGCAGTTCCGGAAAGCAAAATCGCGCCATGCGATCCGCAATAATAATGTCGCAAACCAGCGCCAGCTCGAACCCGCCGCCAAACGTCACCCCGTGCACTGCCGCGATCGTCGTCAGCGGCACCGCATCGAGCGCGTTCATGACGGCGTGAATGCGTTCCAGAAACTCCCGCACACCGCGCAGGGCCGCGCCCTTTTCCATCACTAGCGCGCGCTGAAACAGTTCGCGCAAATCTGCTCCGGCCGAAAATCCGGCCTTTAACGTCGAATGAATAATCAACGCGTGCGCTTCATCGGTCAGGCTAGACAGAGCCGCCGCAAATTTCTCCAACTCGTCCAGTGTGAGCGACCCGATCTCGTTGCAAGGATCGCGATGCAATGCAAGTTCAATCGCTCCATTCACGATCTGCCAGGAAAGCGTCTGCCCTTTGAAGTCGTTCATGCCGTCTTCGCCGCCGGGTTCTTCGAGGCCGGATTCTTCGAGGCCTGGTTTTGCGAGATCAGATACATCGCGTCAATTTCATTTCGAAACCGCTCCGCAATCAAGTCGCGCTTCAGCTTTCCATTCGCCGTCAGCAGCCCGCTCTCGATGGTGAACGCCTCCTCCACCAGATGAAAGGCTCGCACCTGCTTGTAATGCGGCAACCCCGGATTCACCAAGTCTAGCGCCGCCTGCGTTTTCTCGGCGTTCACCTTGCCCGTGACCAGCGCCGCCAGATATCCGCGCCCATTGCCCACGACCACCACCTGTATCGCACCCGGCAACTCGTGCAGAATCTTATCCTCAATCGGCTCCGGAGCAATGTTATGCCCCGACCCAAGAACAATCAGGTTCTTGATGCGGCCCACAATCTTCCAGTTTCCGTTCGCGTCCGCTTCGCCTTGATCGCCAGTATGAAACCAGCCGTCACGCAGCACCTTCGCTGTCTCCTCCGGACGCTTCCAGTATCCGGGAAAAATATTCGGCCCGCGCACCACGATCTCCGCATTCTCCGCGATCTTCATCTCGACGCCCGGAATCGCCGGCCCCGCGCGCCCCGGAATTACGGGCGCATCCGGATCATCCATGGTGCAGATCGCTGTCGTCTCGGTGAGTCCGTACACCTGCAACACCGGGATGCCCAGCATCATAAAAAACAGTTGCGTCTCCACACTCAGCGGCGCCGAGCCACAAATCAGCGCACGCAGCTTGCCGCCGATCATTTTTTTTCGGATGGTCGGAAACACGAGCCGATTCGCCAGCCCAAGCCAGAAGCCGTCCCCGGCGCGGGATTTGCCCTCCTGCCGCCGCACCCAAGCGCCCTTTGCCTTGGTGTAAACCTTCAACGGAAATCCACCCGTCTTCCACAGTTGCTCGTCGACGGCTTTGCGCATGCGTTCGAGAAGCGCAGGAACATTCAGGAAATAATCCGGCGCCGCCATCCGCATCTCTGTCGCAATCTTCCCCAGATCCGTATTCAATGTGAGCTTGTTGCCGCGCAGCAGGCAGGTCAGCATCATGATCCACGAGCCCGCAAAACAAAGCGGCAGGTAATGAAACACGGCGTCCTGCCCGGGACGCGGCTTCCCCGTGTCACCCAGTATCCAGTGGCTCCGCATAAGCTGATTCAGCCGCTCCGAGGTGCAGCCCAGCATGTACCCGACGTTGCCCGCGTTCAGCATCACACCCTTCGCCTCGCCCGACGTGCCCGAGGTGTAGATGATCGTCACCACATCTTCTTCGGCAACCGCCAGCGCCGGACTCTCCACCGGCCCGCGCCCTGCCGTGAAAACATTGTCGAAGCAGAAATACGGAGGCGCCTCAGGCCACGCCTCGACGATCGCATCGGCCAGCGGCTGCTCGCCACAAGCAATCACCGCCGGCCAGCAATCCTTCATCATCGCTACCAGTTCGGCCGGAGCCTGCCGCGCGTACAGCGGAACCACCGTCAGCCCCTCCGCCATGATGGCCAGATCCATGGCCACCCACTGCATCGAGTTATGCGCCAGCAGCGCGCACCGGTCACCCTTCTTCAGTCGCAACCGTCGCAGATATGCCCGCGCCACCTGCACCCGAGCCAGCAACTGCCGCGCTGTAAGCGACACCGCCTGCCCATCGCGCAGTTCCTGCAGTACGATGGCATCACGGCTGCGCTCCAGGCTGCCAAGAATTTGTTCGAGAAATCCCATGTTTGATGTGAAGTCGTTCGCTATAAAGCGGAGATTTGAAAAGTGCGGCTACCCATACGCCGCCACCAGTTGCTTCAAGCCGTCGCTCATCGGCGGCAGATAATCTTCCCAGCTCCATTCTCCGCGCCGGGTGGGAAACTCCGGATAGCGCCGCTGCACTTCTTCTTCGAAATACACACCCATGCGCGCCATCAATTTCAAATTCCTCACCACGGTCCGCGCAATCCCGTCGGCAATCCGCTCACCGTCACGGTCCAGAATTTCGAGCGCCGTCAGAGTCCGCGCCTCCAGGTCCGGATCATCCACGTTCATCAGCAACTCCTGATGCCCGCGCTCGTTCATCAGATTCCGGATGCGCTCATCCATCGTGATCCCAGCCGACGCCACCAGCGCCGGCATCGAAGTCACAATCCCGTGATAGCGCGAAGACACTATCATGCGGCAAACGCGCAGAATACTGACCATTTGGTACATGTTGTAATCGTCCGAGGTCAGCACCGGAACCCCGCCCAGCTTCTCCGAGATACGCCGGCAAGGCCGCGCATCCATGCGCTCGGTTGCCGCCATGATCACGAACACACTTTTCTTCCGGCGGAACGCGGCCACCGCATTGGCAATCGAACTCAAGTAATGTTCGTAGGCGCGGTCCGCCTCTGGCCCCCCGTTATGAAAGTAGGGCCCGCGATAGTGGCTTTCTTTATATGCGCCGGTCAAGCTGTGCAGCGCAGCCTTCGCCACCGACGCCTTCACCGGCCACTCAAAAGGATTGATCGGACACACCACCAGCACCGGCGTTGTTCCATCCCAGCCCACATCGTGCAGAGCCTTCTGCCCATACTCCGCGCCCAGCGGCTCGAATGTCCAAGCCGTGTCCGTGCCCAGTTCCGTCGGGACGCCCAGTTCGCGCAGAATCTTCCGCGACTCGTCATTGCGCGTGATCACCAGCGAATTCCTGCAATAGCGCCCGCACATCTTCGCGACCAGCGGATCCATGTGTCCCGCCTCGGCGCCGTAGCCGATCGACAACTTGTTCTCCGCCGCTGCAATACCCAGCGACCCGATCATCATCGTTGTCAACGCATTCGCAAATTTCGATTTGAACATCGAACCTTCGCACGCCACCACCCCATGATGCTTCGGCACTTCATCCGCCAGGAAGGGCGGAAAAATATCCGGCAGCCGCACCTGCGACGTCCCTTCGAAATATCCGCGCGACCGGTCAAAATTAAATGTCATCATGCTGAGGTCGACGTTGTCCGGCCCAAGAATCCGCCGGATCTGCCGCAGCATCTCTTCCACGCGCACATCCGATCCGGTGTTGCGCGACCCGTTGTAGCCCGCAAACAGCAGTTTCAGTTTCTCGCCCGGCTGCCACGGCTCCCGCTTGCCCATCATCCATTGAACTTTCTTGCCCTCGATGATGCTCGATACCCATGCTTCCAGAACGAAGTCCATCATGCGGCGGACCCTCCCGCCTTCGTGCTCTGCGGCCAGGCTTGATACGGGTATTCAAAATTGTGTTCGCGGCTGAACCGGAGCAGAGGAAAACTGTATTGCGAGAACGGCACCGGCTTGCGCCCCATTTCCGTTGTGACGCGGGTGTTGTCGAACACGGTATTCCAGGTCAAATACGGCAGGAAGACCTTCATCAGTGCCGCTCCGCGCCCCATCGGCCCTTTGCGGTTCGCCAGCGTGTCGACGATGGAGCTGAACGGCCTTTCGAGGATCGGCAAGAACACTGGCCCGCGCGTGTTCTGCTCGGCCGCCAGCGCCTTGGTCAATTCCTGAAACGTCTGCGCATCGTTGCCCGAAGAAAGATGATAGGTATCGTGCTCGGGATTCGCCTTCATGTGCAAAGTAGAAATCGCATCCGCCACGAAATCCACGTTCACAATGTCAATTTTGTCGTGCGGACGAAACGGCAGCACCGGCAATCCCGCCAGGAACACGAACGACCGCACCATGTCGAACTGCGTCGTCTGCGGATAGCGGCTGTCTCCCAATACGATACTTGGACGGAAAATCGTCAGCGGCACGTCCGGCAGCAATTCGCGCACCATGTGCTCGGAGAATTTTTTTGTCCGCGCATACGGATCATAATCCGATCGTTCCCACTCAATCGACCGGTCTTCGGAAACAACTTCGTGGCTGCGTTTCCCCGCGACCGCGACCGTGCTCACATTCGAAAACCTTCGCAGTCCATGATAGTACTGCGATCGCCGCGCCAACTGCAGCACCTCGAGCGTCCCGCGCAAATTCACGTTCAAACAACTGTTTTCCGACTTCCGATTCAGCGAGGCCGCGCAGTGGATGAGCGAATCGGTGGTGTGCACAAGCCGGTCGTAATCTCCCGGGTCGAGCCCGAACTGCGGCGACGTAAGATCGCCGCGAAAGATCCGGATCTTCGCCTGCAGGTATTCGTAGAACTTGGGAAACGGCAGGTGCAGCTGCAAGGCGTTCCAAAGACGCAGCTCCGCGTCACGCGGATCGCGGCTGCGCACCAGCAGATTCAAGGTGGCGTCGTACTGCTCCAGCAGATTCGCGGCGACATGGGCGCCGATGTACCCGGTCCCACCGGTCAGGAATATCGCCACGTTGCTCCGTTCGTCCCCGTCTTCATAGCCTCGCCATTTTCGTGCGTTGAAGTTGTCGCTGTCGTTGTCGTTTGCGGGGACGCCATGCGCAGCACACGCGGCGCGCGCGCTTCGAGCGGCCGCCCTTCAATCAGCGGATACGTCCAACGCCGCAACGCCGGAATATGAATGTCGATCCAATACTCCCACCAGTCCAGGCCCGCGGTGTCATATCCGAAAATTTCTTTCTCTTCGGGCACCAGAGCCTGCGACAGCTTCTCCACATTATCCGCGACAAAGTCATGCTCGTTGTGCAGAATAAACGGCTCGAACAGATCCACTAATTTCTCCACGCGCTCAAGGTTGCGCTCGGCTTTCGCGAGCGGCTTCTTCATCGGCAGCGGAGACATACCGCGCTGAATCGACTTGATAATCATCTTCTGCGCGGGCGCGGACATACGGTTGTAACGCTCTTTCGAAACCGGAATCGCATCCATCCGCAACCGCAGCCAGTACTCCAGACCTTCCTGCGCGCGATAGTGCCGCCGGTGTCCGAGCGAAGTCAACTCGATCGACCGCCCCATGTCGCACGGATTGGTCACCGAGGTCGCCAGTTGGTACAGCGGATCATGCCGCCGCTCCACCAGCGCCGCGCCAATCAGCGTCATCCCGGCGCACACCGCATCCACCGGAATAATGTCGAGCCGCTTGCGTTCGTTCGAAGGCAGTTGGCGGAACGCCGTCCCCAGCAAATACGACAGGGATGCCGAAGTATTGATCCCCTCATTCCACCCGCGAAACGGCTTCGCCACCGAAGTCTCAACAATTGCCGGACGCACAATCGCAATCGGCAGCCCAGCGCCATGTTTCGCAATCAGCGATTCCGCCAGGCTCTTGGTGAATGTGTAAGTATTCGGCCAGCCCAACTCCTTTGCGCGCCTGGCGGCTTCTTCCGTAAGATAATTTTTCAGCCAGCGAACCTTGTTCTTGCGAATCTGGTTTTCCAGCGCCTGGCCGCTCAACCCTTTCGCCGCGTGCTCTTTCTCCAATGCCCGCTTCCTTAATTCCTCCGCGACTTCCGGCCCTTCCGCTCGCGCCTCCGCCGACTCCACCAGCTCATGCAGGCGATACCACTCTTTTTCCGCGTCGAAGTCCTTCAAGTGCGTCGGTGTGTAATTCGGACGCACCCGTTCACTCACCCGCCCATCGCGCTGTCCAGCGACATAGCAAGTCGACAGATGCAGCAACGCGGCGTGATCGGACCCGCGAATGAATTCGATCAGGTGATACGTCGAATCCACATTCACTGCCAGAGCGTCCCGCAAATCCGGATTAAAATCCGTCAACCCCGAGCTGTTGATGATCAGATCCAGATCCTTGCGCAGCCGCGCTGCAGTCTCGGGATCCAGCCCCATGCCGGGCTGCGAAACATCGCCTTCCACCACCTCAATCTTTTCCGCCAGCAGAGCGCCCAGCCGGTCGCCGTACTTCTCAAACAAGGGATCGAAAACCGGCGATTCTTCAATCATCTTCTCGAAGCGCTTCTGCGCCGAGCTCGACTGCTGCCGCCGGATCAGCAGATAGAGTTTTCCGATCTCGGGCAGATCCATCAACGTATCCGCCAGCCATACCTTGCCGATAAATCCGGTGACGCCGATCAGCATCACGCGCTTTCCGCCCAGCGCCTTGCGCACCGAAAACCGCGCCGGATGCCGTGTTTCGTCGAAATACACAATCGGGCGAACCCGCGGCGCCTCTACCCGCACCGCCGGCACAATCGCCGACGCGAGCGCCTTGGGACCACGCAAACCGAGAGTACGCACCCATCGCGCCGGACTCTGCTGCCCGTCCGTACCCGCTTCGCGAATCCACGCAAACAATCCCCGCGGCCGGATCACCGGACTCAGCAGCCGTCCGGTCGCAACTCCGTCTCGGAAATCGAGGCGGTTCGCAATAATCCACCGCACTCCCAGATGCTGCGCCAGCGGGCGCATCACGTGCTCCAACCCCTGGCTCACCAGCACCACGTCCACGCCTGTCGCCTGCAACGCCTTCAGGTGCCGCACTCCTTCTTCTTTGAGAAGCGGCTTCAGCTTGTATTCGAATTCCTCTTCGCCCAGCAGATCGAGCCGGTCGCGCGTAATCCCGCGCAGCACGGCGTGAACGATCCGAGTCGCGGCGACGCGGTTCGCCGCATATAAAAATGGACGCAGCAATGCCATCATAAGCACCAGGCTGCGGCGCGCCGCACGCGCGATAAATGTCTGGCTGTTCCAAGTAAAAAAGGCGATCGGCCGAACCGTGGTCAGCTCGAGCAGACTCCCCTCTACGCGCCAGTAAACAGGTGACGAAGGCCGCGAACGATGAGGCCGCGAAGCGCTGGCCGGAGCAACCGCCGGAGCGACGCGCGGGGCCAACGGTACGCCTGCTCCCGGTGCGCTGGGGTCAAACGATGTCCGCGTCCGCTCTTCTTCGAGATTGTTCACAGGTTCCACGAATCAATATCCGGCTGCGCATTGTTCCGAGAGAACGTTTCGGGGCAAGGTCGCGAGACACCGTTCCAAGAGAACTTTCTCTCAGCTCACCGTGCCCCCAGGGCATAGGCCGTAATTGTCTATTTTAACCTCTCCTTTACAAACGACCTAGAATAACCGCAAGCCCATCTCCGCGCGGGTTCTCACCGACGGTTCGAGCCCTTCGGCACCACTTCTGCACTCTGAATTCCGCAATCACCTCATCACCCACCCTACGACCGCCGCTGCCGCGACCAGCCAGGCCGAGTTCACTCGAAACCGGAGCAACGCGATCAAGCTCACGCCGAACACGACCAGCGAGGCCCGGTCTACAATCGATGCCTTCCCCAACTGCCACGCCACCACCGCAATCAACGCAAGCGAGCCCGCGACCACTCCATCGAGCGCAGCCGCCGCCAGTGCCGATCGTCTCAGCCGCGGAATCAACGGCCCACTCACCGCTACCAGCACGAACCCCGGCAGAAAAACTCCCACCGTCGCCACCGCCGCGCCCATCCAGCCTGCGACTACGTACCCGATAAACGTCGCGGTCGTAAACACCGGGCCTGGCGTAAACTGCCCCACCGCGACCGCGTCAATCAACTGCTTCTCCGTCAGACAGTGCAGATGCTCGACAAACTCGGCCTGCAGAAATGCCAGCAAGACATATCCACTGCCAAACACCACCGACCCGATTTTCAGAAACGACAAGAACAACCGCACCAGCCCGACCGGAAACGCCGCGCCCACAGCCGCAACCGCCATGGCCCCGGCGGCAACTTTTGGAAGCCCCATGACTTTCTGAAGCCCAAATACGCCAGCGCCCAGCAGCCGGTTCTTCATCGCCAAGGCCGCCGCCGATACCAACCCGGCAAAGACCAGCACCAGCACCGGACTGACTCCCACAAAACTGAGCACCGCCGCCAGCGCCGCAATCACCGCCAGCAGAGTCGTGCGCACTCCTGTCCGTCCCAGCTTCCCCAGCGCCTGGATCACGATGGCAACCACGGCCGGCTTGATCGCCGACAGTATGCCTTCGACCCTCGGCAGCGAGCCAAAACGCACATAGGCCCAAGCAATCACCGAAACAATTACGGCCGCCGGAATGATGAAGCAACAGCCCGCTACAATCAGACCGCGCCAGCCGCGTTTCAATTGCCCCACAAAAATCGCGACTTCGGTCGAACTCGGCCCCGGAATCAGATTCGCCGTCGCCAGCCGGTCGAGAAATTCGGCCTGGGTAATCCAGTGGCGACGCCGAACAAATTCCTCCTCCATCATCGCCAGATGCGCCGCCGGCCCGCCAAACGCAATCGTGCCCAGCTTTAAGAACACCAGGGCAATCTCGCCCAGCGAAGCATCCCGGATTTCCGTAGACTCAGCCATAGCCTGTGTGGCGCGGGCGCCCTCGCCCGCGACTCGCCGCCAGAGCGGGAAATTCGAGCGTACCGCAAATTTGTGTCCGCAAGAATTGGTAGCATGATTCACAGCGCAAAACGGGGCAGCAGCCCACGGAGGAAGCAGCAACGTGAATATGCTCACGCTATTCGGACTGTTCGCGGTGACCGCGATGTTGGTCACTTATGCGTTGGAGAGCCGCAGTCCCTGGTTCATCCTGGCGTTCGCCGTTGCCTGCGCACTCGGCTCTGCGTATGGCTTTCTGCAAGGCGCCTGGCCCTTTGGAGTGGTCGAGGCTGTCTGGTCGCTAGTGGCCGTGCGCCGCTGGTATCAAGCGCGGCAGTGAAAGGGTTGTGTGGTGAGAGGGTAACAAAAAGGCCGCTCTTTTCGAGCGGCCCCTGAGAACTGAGAACCGGGAACTGAGAACTAGTCTCCCGCCACCGGCTCGCCAACTTCTTCACTCTGTTTCGCGGAGCCGTTTCCATTTGCCGGAGCGATCGCCGAAGTGAGCGCGCCCAGCGGAATGAATCCGCCTTCATTCGACGTTGCCGGTTTTTCTTTCAGGACAACCTCCCGATAGAGCTGCGCCATGCGCGCGTCGTAGGCCGCGTCGTTTTTGATCTTCGTGTCCTTGGCCTTGTTGTCACGAGCTTTGTTGTCGCGGGCCCGCATCTTTTCTTCGCGCGCCGTCTTCGCAATGCCCAGCTTGTCAAGATCGTGCTGCACTTCGTGAGTCACGATCTCTTCCCGCAGGTAGAGCGCGTGCTCCTTGTCCTCCATGTTGACTTTTTTGCCGCCCGCAAAGATCTCGTGACGTCCGTGCTCTTCGTACCACTTGGTAAGTGTCGAAGTCATGTGCATCTTCTCAATAATGTTGCGCCAGCCCACGCCCGTGTTATAGGCGCAGAAGCTGATCTCGCCTTCCTGCGTCGCATAAGGAATGATGCACTGCTCAGTGCGCCGGAAGTCGTAGTTAAATAGATCCTGGAACCACATCCCGGCGATGAACAGGAAATTCCACCGATCCTGCCGTCGCTTCATAACATCATCAATCGTCCGATCCGGACCGACCTTGCCGTAGTTCCTGCCCGTAGCATTGAAGTTCTTGTCAAACTTCTTAAGCAGATCCATAAGCTTGAAGTGCGTAGGCGATTGGAACGGATCGTAGTTCTTCATCAAACAAAGCGCCATCCCAAACGCCGTCCAGAACTTACTGCGAGCCGCATCGTTAACCTTCGCAATATCCTTAGCCAGCTGATCGCCCTTGAGGAAAGCCGTAACCGGAACCGCTTCCTTAGTCTCCTTATCAATCATCATCGCCATCCCGGTTCCGCAATTAGGATGACAACCACAAGATAGTTGGCCCCAGTCGTTGTTGGAGTCCTGGGCATGCATTACATCGGCCCAGTCGGAAAAAGTGCTCATGAAACTGATTGGGAACCAATCGCGGGCAGGCTCGCCGAAGCCGGTTTGATTTTTTACGTCGTGGGCTAAGTGCGCTAGTGTGTAACGCTGTGCTTCGCGGCGTTCGTCTGTAATGGCTTCGTCGCGGCCGGTGAATGAAACCGGCTGGAAGCTGAGGAAGCCGATCTTCTTGGGATTGTCGAGCGCGAACTGAATGATGCGTCCGACCTGCTCGTTGTTGATGCCGTTGATGATGGTGATGACCGGCACGATTTCACAGCCCGCGCGATGCAGGTTGTCGATGGCTTTCAGTTTCACGTCGAACAGATTGCCGACGGCGCGATGATCGTTGGCGGCGTTGCCGATTCCGTCAAACTGCAGGTAGGCGTAACGCATGCCGGCTTCGACTGCCTGTTGGCAGAATTCAAAACTCTTGGCGAACTCAATTCCGTTGGTTGCGGCCTGCACGCTGTTGTATCCGACTTTGCGGGCGTAACGAACCGCGTCGAGGAAATACGGCGAGAGCGTAGGCTCGCCACCGGAGAACTGCACCGACATCTGCCGCTTGGGCTTGACGGTGATCGCGTTGTCAAGCACGGTCTTGATTTCTTCCCAGGTGAGTTCGTGCACGTAGCCAACTTGGTTGGCGTCCATGAAGCAGGGATCGCACATCATGTTGCAGCGATTGGTGAGGTCGACGGTGAGCACCGCGCCGCGTCCGTACTTCACTGTCGAAGATCCGTGATGGTGCAGATGTTCGTCGCTGTGGGCGCGGATGTCGCGGCCGGGGAAAACTTCTTCGAGGTGTTGCGAGAATTCCGTGTCAATCGACATCAAGTCTTCGAAGTGCCCATGCTTGGGGCAGTCCTTGACCATCCAGATCTTGCCGTCGCGTTCGATGATCTGGGCCTTGATCTCGCCGACTTTTTCGTTCATCAGAACATCAACCGGCAGGTGGCCGTCGAGAATCTGCTGCCGTATTTCAGGCACGCACCTGGGACAGAGCGAATCGGTGGAGCGCGGCCAGCCAAGCGGCGGCTTCGACTTTTCCCACGATTTGAGCAGCGGCTTGTCGGACCACTTCGGAGTCGGCGCCACATTCGGAGCAACGCGGTTCAGGCGTTCAAACACTGCCCATGCGCCCGTGGCGGCAACCGTCACGGCCTTCTCAACGTATTTGATCGGCTTATGCATTCTGCGCTCGCTTTCCCTGGCTCAATTAGAACTGTCCCTCGGTCCCGCATACGGGAACCTGTGTAAAATGACTATCCACGAGGAAACCTACCTGCGAAACCCAGAAGTTTCGATGCGTGGAATGGGTCATCGTGATCCTATTGCAACCGTGCACGTTACGCACCAAGAAGGCAATGAAGGGAAGAAAATCGGGGTTAAGCGGCGAAATCGGGCATTTTATGGAGCTAAGTTATTGAAAAGGCAGGGAGACGGCTGGCAGTCAGAGAGGGCTTTGGCCTGTACCGAAAAAGGCTGTTAGCCTTCAGCTTGTCCTTGTGGAAGCCAGCAACTGCGCACTCCACACGAAAAGCTGAAGGCTAACGGATGTTTTTAGAACTCGTAATGCACTCCCAGGGTTACGTTGTTTGCATGGAAGCTCCGAGGAGCGGCGAACCCGTATGCCGGACCGCTCATCGCAGTATTTGGCAGCGTGCTGCAGGGCACGACCGGAGCCGGCATAGTCAGCGTCGGGAGCGTGCTGGAGGGATTGCAATACTGTGCTCCCGAAGGACCACCCTCGCCGTAGCCGAAGTAGTTATACTCGGCCTTCCAGATCAGATTCTTTCGCATCGCATAGGAGAGATTCACAAAAGGCGACTGGTAGGTAGAGACCAGCGATCCGTTCACATCGCGCGGATCGTTGAAAAAGCGGCTGCCGTTGACCGAGCTTATGCGGTAGCCGATGTTGGCGTGGAACTTGTCGATCGGCGAAAGAGCCAAGGCCACTGACGCGTACTGCGTTGGAGCGTTCATGAAGTCCTTAGCCGGACCAAAAGTATAAGGAGCCCCACTTCCCGTGCGGGGAGGCGGAGAAGGGCAAGCCGCGCCGGTGGGCGTCGCGGCGCCCGGTATGGTGGCGCTTGCGGCCTGGCCCAGGAAGCAGATGTTGGTCGCCGTGTACACGTCGCTGTAGGCATAGCCGATGTCGAACCCGTAGTGCTCGTTCGGCATCAAGTCGGCGTTCAAACTCAAGATGCGGCTATGATCGACGTGCTGGAGCGGGCCATCAACGGACGCTGTGCCTGTATTGTTCGTATTGTTGTGGCGCTCGAGGTCATTGTACGCGCCGGAGAACGTCGCCCAGGTCTTCG
>JBEKGW010000025.1:0-90896 GCA_050012595.1 Terriglobales bacterium | reverse complement strand
GGATCATTCCGTGCCGCCGAATCCCGGGGGATCTCGTCCTGGTTCCCCTGGGGTTCCATATAAGAGGCCCTATATCTACTAAAGGCACTCCAGAAGGAGTTTTGTGGCAGAGGGGCGGCATTTTCCCAGAAATTGGCCCCGAAGGGGTCGTCTATACTACAAGTTAGCTGGTGGTCAATCCCCCCACGCCCACACACGTGTATGCCGCCAAGAGGTCGTAACTGGAAAGAGCTGACCTGGAGTTGGGCCTATTCGACCGGGCACCCCGCTTCTGATCGGAAGTTGGAGGCCGCTGCTCACGCAGCATGGCCATACGCGTTTCTGTGCGCCTGGACTTACCTCAATGACCACGATGCCGCAGTCGATTTGATGGACCACGCAGTTCATAATGCGTCTCAATACCTTGCCCGCCTTAATGATCCTTCCGACCGAAAACTGACTGCACGAATCAAGAGCGTCATTCGGCGCCGTGCCAGACAACTCGCGGCAAAGCGCAGCCGCGAAATGCCGTCTGGGTCGATGCGCGATATGGAGCAGCTTCATGTCGGCCAGCCGGAGGCAGAACGGAGAGCCTATGCCAGACAGTTGTTTTCGCGCCTTTCGCCAACCGCACAATCGATCTTCGACTGGCGCTGGCTCGGATATTCGTGGCGAGAGATCGGAGGAAATCTAGAGATGGACCACAGCGCGGTTCGTCGTGCATACTTTCGAGAACTGGGGTTGATGGTCCGCAGTCTTTCCCCTCCAGGAGAGTCCCCAAAATGCGGATGAGTTGGTGTTGGCCCTCGCGCGCCGAGGACCGTTTTGAATCATGGCTTGCGCAACGCCACGAGGAGCGCGTACTCGCCGGCGAAACGACTCCTGTCGGTCCCTGTCCTGACGAAACCTTCCTTTGGGATTTGTCTCGAAAGGCCAAGCGGATCGATTTGTCAGACCCGAGAGTTGATCACGCGGCAAACTGTTCCACGTGCATGAGTCGGCTGCTTGTCTTCCGGCAGGGAAATCGCTCACGACGGCGAAAGCTGGTGCTCGCAACCGCTGTGGCCCTCTGCACAGTGACCGCTGCGATCGTCATCACGATCGATCGTTATGGGATGCACCGGCAACTTCCATCGACGGAATTGGCCGTTCAATCCGAGGCGGTAAACCTGTGGGATGCGGGTACGATCCGAGGCAACCAGCCCGGCTCGCTGCAATCGGTGTCGTTGCCGGCAGCACTGGTTAGGCTGACGATCATCCTCCCGCGCTTCAGCCCTCCAGGCCAGTACGCTGTAGCCGTTACGCAGGATCAGAATGGAGATGGCGTCGTGGCCCAGAGAAGCGCGCTCACGACGACCAATGGCGACCACGAATCAGTGTCCGTCGAACTAGACCTGCGGGCGGCCAAGGCGGGAGCATATTTTCTAGCCACGACCCACGAACAGGATCAGGCGTCGTACTACTATCCTTTGCAAATCAAGTAAGTAGCCCTCTACGGCCACTCAATTCCCGACTCAGTTGCAATCCAGGCATTTGTCTCGGAAAAAGGCTCAAAAACTCGATGGATGCGAATCCCAGTTGGCGGAAAATAAGGTTCGCGTGTGAGCAGGTCAGGAGACGCTGGCCGACTCTCGAGGACTTATCGGTGTATGTTTTGGTCGCAATGACGATCTCGCATCTTTCGCGTACAAATCCAGGTGTCATTCAAAGTAAATGGAGTGGTGCCGCCTACGGGGCAACGCTCCCTTCCTAACTTGCGGCGCTTACATTGATTCAATCTTGGTCCTCCCACCATTCCCAATCAGGCTCGACACCCTTTGCTCCAAGTCGGGGTGCCAGCTCTTTATGCTTGTATTCGATCTGACTGGTTCTGTGAAAAATGATGCTCCCATCCTTGTATTTAGCTGGAAACTTGATCCCCTTGGGAGTTGGCTGCGGAAACAAAACGACATTTGTTCCTTCTGCTCGTTGGGCAGACGGATAGAACAAGCCATCAAAGGGGTTCGAATGTTCGTGCGCGAGATATTCCGTCATCGCCTGAGTGATGAAATATTCTGCTTCATGCCCTGGGATCACTGGGCGAGAAATCAAGTTCCCTAACTGGCGCAGGAACGCGAATCGTGCGGCCTGTTGCTTATAATCCGGCTGAAAATAACTAAGTGACTTCTTGGCATTCTCAAACCGGGTGAAGTCGAGCACGCGAAGCGGCTTTGTTGTTTCGACAGTGATCGTACCAGTCTCGACTCGAAGCGCAGGACGGAGTTCAGCGAGACAGGTTTCCAACTCCCGTGCTCCATAAAACAAGGAAATCCCATCGGCATTCATGCGGCCTGCACGTGCACTACCTTGAGGAGGCGGCCCGACGTGCTTGTAGGGCTGCTCGATCATCCTCCTTCTCAGGCCATCTGAATCACATATGCGGCTGCGATAAAATGGAGAGCCTGCCGGAAGAAATTGGACTAATATGCCGTCGTCCCTTGTCCTCTCCGCATAGGTGAGCAGGGTTTCGATGTCACTGAATAATTCATCGAAGAAATCTTTAACCTTGAAACTGAAGAATCGGCGTGTTTGCCTGATTTCCCTATCCAGATGCCTCCAAGTGGTCGCATGGTTCTGATCAGACGCGTACAGCCTGACATAGCTGTGTGCTGTACTGAAGAAGGCCTCGTCACCGTCGGGAGGCCAGCATCCTTCCGCGTCAATCACTGACTCTACAATCTCGTCGTTGAAGTCGAAGTATTGACCTAAGACGTCCTGCACAAAGTAGTCAAGGTCGTCGCCCTCCTCCTCCAGATGGCCGTTTTCATCATCCTCAGACGAGAAGTGTCTGACCTCATCGCCCAATGCAAGGAGATCCCGAAGTATTGGCTCCAAGATTTCGCCAAGACGTGAAATTGTAATTGACTTCAGTTGCTCGACTCCGCAAGCATCACACTTTGCAGGCAGCCCTTCTTTGTCCACGGTCGCTTTGAGGAAGATGTCTTCTATGCAGCCTGAACAGATGTGACTCGCCATCTTCTCTCCTCGCAGGAAGAATCTGTTTGTCCTGGGATTATACGGCGGTGGAAGCAAATCTGCGGTTTCTGCTAGAGTGAGCACCATGGTAGAAAATCAATCCCGATAAACGCCGTTTGCGACGGGAGCCCTCAGCGGAGCGGAAGGCGCGATATCCCAGTCGCAATGGCGACTTTTCGGGCCCCAACGCGTTGTAGCTGGTATTCAAAAGACAGTCCTTTGGCGCTTCCTCTTCTTTTCTGAGTGGAATGAAATGGAATCGATGGGTTTGAAATCTGCTCGTATGGGAACCGCTGTCTGCTTACAAAGTTCGATCAAGTCCTTCGCCAAAAAAATTCCGCCAAAAGTGTCAACATTCTTCGGAAGGAGTCTTTTCATGTTCTTGCTGGTGATTCCGGTCCTCAGGTATCGAAAACCTTCCCACCCAAGCATATCTGCTGGTTGACACCGCGGGTTCGACTTGGCTACGCGAACCGGCGATGGTTGTCTGTCTCTCTTGAAGACTTGCTCAATATCGCCGTAGTGTTTTGATCCCTGCTCGATGAATATCCTGAAGTTGTCTTCCGGCAGCATATGAATCCGTCGCCACTCATTGATCTCAGTAGTTAGGCTCCTCGCAGCAAGTGCAATTGGTGCTCCAACGGATTCCTCAAGCGTCCACTCATCGTTGATTCTTTTGTATGCGTCCATATCGACGGCATGAAGGAACCGACCACTCAGGTGTTTATTGATGATTCGGCAGAGCGACGCGAGGATCCAATCCAGTTTGAGAGTTGTGCGTTTTTCGTGCATAAATTCTGTCATATGGAAAGCGCCAGCAATCCCTAATCGAAGGAGTGCATTGGTCCACTCGGCTTCAAATTGACTCCATTGATCTTCCGAAGCAACGAATCCAGCCGTGACAACGTTTGGCTGATTGTCTGGATGACCGCTGTCATCGATGTAGAGTGCAAAGTCCGTCATGGATTCTCCAAGATGCACGTAAAATGATCTCTCCATTCAGGACTTCGACGCAAGGTCGTTATCTTTCCTCGATGTGCTATGGCTGGCGGAAGATCCGCACAGATGGCTGAGATAATTCGCTTCCTGTCAATCAGTTTCGAACAGCGTTCCTCGATAGATACTGGAAACGCCCATGTAGCCTGGAGGGATTTTCGATTGTTGCATAATCTCGCTCGCGCCCGCCGAGCACTCAACATCCGATTGATTGATGAAGCTCTTCCCGCCGGGTGTTGCTGTCGAATGACGGCCAATCCTGGAAATGAGCCCCGCAAGGGGTATCAACTGCGCGCTCAACCGACACGTACTGCGTGATGACCTCGAATCGATTTGACGACCTGTTCAAGTTGGCCGTCCACCCGCTCCCGTCGTTCGCGCCAGTTGAACCCGATCAGTTCGTCTGGTTCCATCGGCGTTCCCTCCAGCACCGACCCATTCCATGTGTAGTACGCCCCAGTGGGCATTGCCAACCGAAATCCATTGCCGACTTTGACGGAAGTTGCTGAGAGGAGGCGACCGGCCGTTTTCTCTCCGACAATTGTGGCGAGATGGTTCTCTCGTGCAAACGCGACAATCATTTCCGCGGCGCTTGCGGTGTGGCGGTTCACCAAGAGAACGACCCTCCCGTGAAATGGTTTCTCGCCCAACCCCTCGGTTTGAAGCACAATGGGCTTTTTCTTCATCATCGCAGGCCCAAACTGCAAGGCAAGCCGCCACAGGGTCTTGGTTGAAGACGGGATTTGTGAGAATCGAGGGAATCTGTGTTTCTCTGATTCGAGATTAACTGTGACACGGCGCCTGTCGAGCGCAAATCCAACCGGGACTCTGCCCGGTGTGATCATGCTCATCACACGAAGCGCGCCAATCCCTCCGCCCGTGTTGCCACGCAGGTCGATGATGAGGCTATCGACCGCACCCAGTTTCTCGACCGTGCGGGAGATCTCGTTCGCAACCTCAACCCCGATCATTCCAGGAAACATTGCAATCTTGAGGTAGCCAAGCCCATTTCCTAGTTGCCGCGCCTCGACGAGCGTGGGCTCGATAAAGTGGAGCTTCTTCCCCTTGGGCCGTGCTACTTCGACAGAAACGGTGCGTCGCTGGTCGCTTCGGTCAATGAATTCCACCTCTGTCTGCTTCCCCATCGCGAAGACGGGATGTTCGGGTGGAGTAATCTCCTGGCCATCGACACTGAGAAGGATGTCGCCAGGTTCAATGCCGGCGATCGCTGCTGCTCCTCCTGCGTGGACATCCTGAAATATCCAGCGCTTCCCGTAAGGAGTTTCGTCCGCAAGATAGGTTGCGCTGAGCGCGGCGCGGCTCGACGCTTTGCGGGCACTACTGTGAAAAAAGCCCAAATGGGAGGTGTGCAGCTCCGCCAACAAATCGCTCATTGCCTTCTCAAAGGCATCGGCAGAGCCTACGTTCTCGATCAAAGGCCGGTGGCGCTCCACGGCGGATTGCCAATCGCGGTTCAGTTTTTCAGGTGAATAGAACCGCTTCCGCAGAGCGGCAAGGACGTTTTCGAGGATTGCGTGGCGGTCACGCGGTGAAAGTTGAACAGGCAATGATGAGCTCGCAGCCGGTTTCAATGTCATCGGGTGCTCCTGGACGAATTTGTCGATTTTGTCTCGCTGAAGAGTCTGCCGCTCGGTTCGCCGTCGAGTTGAAAGGCGGCCCAATAGTACGGCGGCGCGCCCGCTTTGAGCATTTCGAGTTGCGCTTGCCT
Source organism: Terriglobales bacterium (assembly GCA_050012595.1). Classification (GTDB taxonomy): domain Bacteria; phylum Acidobacteriota; class Terriglobia; order Terriglobales; family Acidobacteriaceae; genus Acidiflorens. The sequence continues at coordinate 85,177 of JBEKGW010000025.1, read as the reverse complement.
GAGCGCCTCTGCCTTTCCCTCGTGACGGCCGAGGTGCTCGTAGAAGTTGGCCATCAGTTGGGCGGTCGCATGATCTTCAACTTCCCAAAGCGTTGACACCACGCTCTGAGAGCCCGCCTCAATGAACGCATTCACGATGTTCTCCACACCCTCCTCACCAACTGGCCCTACGCCTGTGTCACAAGCCGACAACGTCACGAGGTCGGCATTGAGACGGAGGTTTCTGATCTCGCGCACCTTGAGAAGGCCGTCGTTTTTTGCCGGATTCTCTGGCGCAAAAACGAGCGCAGACCGATCTGGGATCTCGGGATCGACATACCCGTGAAGAGCCAGGTGAATAACGTTGTATTGGCTGAGCGGAAGCTGCTTGAAGTTTGTCTCCGTCGCTTTCGCGCCCAAAAGAATGGTGCTGGGCTTCGGGAGGTCGGTCGCGATTGTCTCAACTTCGTGCTGGCTCTCGGGCAGGGCGACCAGTTGGCTGAGTTCGGGTCCAGAGATGGCCCGACGAACCCTGGCGAGGAGTGTGGTCGGCGGCGCCTTGGATATCCACGCCGCTACTCCGACATATGGAAGATCGTCTCGACTCACCTGATCGGATCGATGCCGGAGCATGTTGAGCACGGTTCCCGACGGCACGACTGTGACCAGACGGGAGGTCAGAACGTACTGCCCGCCATTGATCAAAGCTGAGAATGGCAGAAGGTGGAGCTTGCCATCTGGCACCACGATCAATTCGCGCTTGTCTTTGAGTTCTGGGATTCCGCCAAGAAGTTCGTCGTAGAGCCGCTGCCCCAGAGAAGGATCGGTCTTCTCTTGCTTCAGAGTGGAGCGATACTGCATCGCTTCCTGCTCCAGCAGGTCTCTTGGCGGGAGAGTGTACCGGTGGACTGAATTGTGGGTCACGGCGAGCGCGTACGAGTTCGGATCATCCAGCACATACTCGACGAGTAGCTCAGTTGCACTGAGGTCGTGCTGAAGTTCGCCCAGTGCGACGGGCGCTGGCGGTGGATCATTCGACGATGGCTCTGTGCCGAGCTGCTGTTCGGTGCTGTAGATCGATTCGAGAATGTGCGCTCTGGTGCCCGAGTCGTCTGTATTCAGCAACTGGATATTCAGCTTGGTGAGGTTCTGTTCGGCGGCGTCGGGTTCATGCGGCGGAATGACCTCGTGATGTGAAAGACCTTGAGCTTCCACTCTTCCTCGCGCCCGCTCAATTGTTCGGAAGGCGTCCTCTGTGCGGCCCTGGTCACTTAAGGAAACAAAGTATCCCGCGTAAACGACGCTGAGATCATTCAGAAGTTGGCGCTCTACGGTCGGCGTGGGAACTTTACTGAGGAACACATCTAAGAGGTCCGCGCTTTTCTCATACAGTTCGTTCGATGCTTTTGTGTTGCCAAGGCGAGCCATGATTTCGGCCTTGATTCCGAGATTCAGAGGCACGAAGTATAGTTCCTCGGGGATGTTCTCATTTGCCGCGATCGCTTCATTGACAGCGGCGAGCGCCGGTTGCAGTTTGCCTTGGTGGATATAAGCCTCGGAAAGTGATCCATCCACTTGGGTCAATCCCCGCCAATACGAAAGCTGCCTTGCAAACTCGGCCGCCTGCGAAAAGTCAGATATAGCCTGATCCCATTGACCCATGCGTTCGTAGACGCCAGCTCTGGTCTGGTGAAGTTCGTAGAGATGTCCACCAAGATGGTGGGCAGAGACCTTGCGCAACTCTTCTGCAGCAAGCGCTAACGCGTCGTTATTGTCTCCGAGGCCGCTCAGTGCATCAATCTTTGCGTTGACGGCGATCGTGGGGTATGCCGCCCCGCGAGTCTTTCCGGCAACCTTGATCGCTTCATCCAGCGGTCCGAGAGCCTCTTGGTACCTATGCATTTCCACCAGGCCCGCGCCGTAAAGGCTCGCGTATCGAATGTGTGCACCCGGATCGGCGACTCTGGCGACCGCCCATGCCTTCAACACATTCTTCTTTGCGGTTGCGATGTCCCCAAGCAGGAACGCTGCAACACCCTGTTCTCCCATCGCGCGCGCTGCCAGCAGGTAATGATGCCGCCGGTTCGCCAATGCCTCTACTTCTTCCCAAGTCTGGCGCGCCATTCCAGAGTCGTAGTTCACTTCGAGCATCCCAAGAATGGTCAGGATGCGAAGACGTGTTTCAGGATCCTTCGCTTCTGGGAGATCCAGATCCTCTCGAAGCAGAGCAATTTGGCTTAGGATGGAGGTAGAGGACTCGCTGTGCGCCGGCATTTGGCTCACACGCGCGTAGAGGGCCTTTGAGAGCTCATGCCTTTCAGTGAATCTCTGCTCGGCTTGCAGGTAGAGAGGCTCTGCCTCAATCCAGCTGTTGAGCCATGACATATCGTCGGCTCGCTGCAGCAGCACCTCTGGAGCGTAAAACCTCGACCGCCGGAAAACTTGATACCCGGCAACACTCAGCAGGACGACCAGCAGCAAACCGGTAGCAATGCGAAGGGTAGGGGAAGACGCGATTCGCATAGCGGTTCGTTCACTTTGCATTCTATACTTCCAGCTCACCGTTAACAGATCAACGTACGATAAACAATTGAAATCACTAAGATTAGGTCCATCGAGTCCCTTCTCCGACGGGTGATTGGGGTTTGTCAGGTGAAATTCACATTGGAGTTTCGCTTTTTGTTCTCCTATACTGGCACTCGTGTTCAATCTTCCGCCAATTCGGCATTGCGATTTGACACTCCGCTGCAAGAAATGCGGTGAAAACATCCCGGCGCCAGTTGGCACGATGCCAGATACCTGGATTACCGCACAGTGTCCGCTCTGCGGCGAGAAGAGGAACTATCTTCCATCCGAGATCTTTCGAGGCAAGCTCTCGTACAAACTTGGCCCTAAACCCGTACGATCGGTGGCTCTCTGATGGGTGAAATGAAGCGAGCAATTGCGCGGGAGCGGGAGGCTTGGGCGGAAAAAATGCAAGAGCAGACGCGAATGAAGTCGACCCTGGTCATTGCCGCCGCCATCATAGCGGCCGTTCGTCTGGCCCGGGACCCCGACATCAGCCGTCCATCTCCAAGGCTTACGGCGGTAGTCAACGAGAGCGTGAGCTTGGCGAGGATGATATTGGACCGGGTGGGACTGTAGCCGCCCTGAGAAGACCTACTCGGCTTGACCGGTCGCTGGTCCAAGCCGGCGTCACGCCCTGCTTGAACCCTTTTCTCCGTTGCACCACCAGTGGACTGCTTGAATGTTGTCCGGATGATCGTCTCTCCATGCCCCTCCCATGCCGCGGGGATGGATGTGGTCGGGAACGATGTCAGCGTAATTCGTGAACTCGACGTTGCAGAGGGGACATCTCCCATTTTGAGCGACGATCTTCTTATCAAGTAGCTTCCGCATTTCGGCGTTTGACCTGAGTTCCCTGTATCCCCTGGGGTGATGTGGATCCTCGATTCGGCGAATGCCCAATTGTCGAATCGCTCTTTGTTTTGGAATTCCTTCTCGCCCACAGCAAAAGCGAGAGCGATGAATCGGACATATCTGGTTGCAACGGAGTCTCATCGTTTCCTCCTCTTTAGTTTTGAGGTTTTTGTTTTGGATTCGTGCGTCTTCCAGGGGACGGGTTGTCGCAGATTGATCCAACCAATGGCGACGTGCCGTCATAACACTGTTTTTGGCTGACCCAGCGATTTGCATTCGAGAAACCGTAGCGGCGCGTTCTGGGCCTTTTGATTTTCTTGAGAAGGCGTGGTCGTCACGTACGCGTCCTGCAATGCAGGCCCTTCAGAACGGCTACACGGGGATCAATCTGGCCATCAACGAGCGGCTGCAAGCTGCTTGAGGTTAACTAGACTGATTCCTCCAAAGTTTCCGCGAATTCTTATTAAAGAGTTCTATTTCAATCGTTTAGGTGGTAATTTTGATGTTTCTCTTTCGCTGGCTAGGAAACGAGGTCCATCCTTATATCTAGGTTGCCATGCAAGGTTCGAAGGCCGGGCTGAATCCAGTCCTTTTACCCCATTCAAGATCTTCAGGCCTTCGCTAAGGCGGTTCACTGATTTGCTCAATCAACGACAGTTCTTCCAGAACGCTGCGCAGATTCGCCTTTAGACTGCGTTTCGTGTGCGAGATGTGTGTTCGACCCGAACGGTTTGTCAGAGAATTCTGTCGGGCAGTGGCAGGACGGGCGGCGACCATCCCGACCGCGTTCCGCCAGGGTTTCCCTCGACTTTCTCGGCACACTTCTTGCACACCGGGCGATCCGCGACCTCAGAAGGCTCGCAATCAGAGGGCTGAGGCTGGTTGATGCCGGATCAGCATTCCAGAGCTCGGACCGCCGGGGACCACCACTATAGAATCAAGCACTTACCTTTAGAATAAGCCCGCACGGAAGTACTCTAGTCTGGTCGCCTAAGGTACTGATTTGACACATTTGGGCACGCACGGCACGGCACAGTCTACGGCACAGCTGATTTAAAGCTATGTTGGCTGCCTTTTTACGAACGATTTCACGCATGCGAGTCATACATCAAACGGAGAGCCAGTTGGTCGATCAATGATGATCTGCGAGCGCTCGACAATTAGCACGTGCAGTCTCACATTCCGACCGGCGCAGAGGTGATCCCGGTTTGGCAACCTGGCGAGTGATTACCTCCTCGATTATCGCTCACTACTTGGTCGGCAAGCCCGTATCCGGTTTATGGGGCATTTGTCCGAGATGGCGACATCCATGTTAGTCATTTGTCAAGAGAAGACACGAAGCCTTAGGGCGCGCTCGGGAGAGCGCGCATTCCGCGGATCAGGATCGCCTGCTGCGCATGAGTGCCTCTCGGCTGGTGGCCCCTGCATTCCAGCAGGACCGGACATCCATTTGCTGCCTCGGGCTCGAAAAAGCCTTTGCAGATGATTGAGTTTGTGTTCTCTGCCAGTCTCGAAGCAATTCGGAGAGAACCTCCGGAGGGAAACTCCTTCGCCCAGTCGCTAACCTGCGAGACCTGGCAGCCTGCGCTTCGATAGATCCCGATGCTTTTGTTCTTTCCTTATCAGGAAAGGTTTTTACGCTGCCTCGGTCGGCATCAATTCTCCTGCAGGCACGAAATCCTGCTGCCTGCGTTCGACCGCCATCATGTAGCAGACCATCTTCCTCGCCACTGCAAGTGTCGCCCGATTGGGATTGCCTCTCTGCAACTCGCGCTCTCGGGTCATCGCCAGTTCCGGCGACTCTCTCGGCGCCAGCTTGGCCGCCTCGATCAACACTCTCTGGATGTGCTTGTTGCGCTGTTTCGATAGCGGCATACGCATCACCTTGTCGGCTGAACTCTTCTCATCGGCGATTACACGCGGTTCAGTTCCAACAAGCAGGCCATCAGTTACTGCGGCCTGTGCGCCGCCCAGGTCAGGGCCGTGATAGAACCGACTCCTGGCACGGTTCGCAACCGCCGCAGCCGTTCCTTGAGCAGAGGGTCTCGCTCCAGCGAGCTGATCAGGTCGTACTCCAGCTTCCCAGAGCGGCGGATCATTCCACGGCTCAGGTTCAGCAGCGGCCGTACAGCCTGGCTGATATCTTCGCTCGTAGACATCAGTTCGCCGAAATAGCCCACCTTGTGCAGCCGCTGCTTGTTGTAGCTCACCCCGGTCTCCATCAACAGGCCGGAAACCCGGTTCTTCATCTGCACCATCTGCTTCACCACGAGGTTGCGGTACCGCAGGACTCGGCGCCTGTCGCGGATCTCGGTGGAAGCCATGTGGCACTCGGGCAGGAAGTCACAGCGCAAGCAGTCGGCAATCTTGCCGGCATCGATTCGGTCGTTCTTCTTCTTGGCTGCTGCGATCGCTCGCAACATCAGAGGATGAGCCACCTTCACCTTCTCGGCGTGAGGAAGCAGATGATCGTAGATCCAGCCGGTGAAGATCATCGCTTCCATCGCGATCAGCCGCGGTTGCGGTAAAGTCCTGATCCAGGCATCCAACTCGCGCCGGGTCGATCCGATCTTGCCTTCCCGGTGCACATGGCCAGCCACATCCTTCACGCAGTAGCTGATCGTTTTCTTGTGAACGTCAAGTCCGATGTAGTACATATCGTCTCTGAGGAGCCTCCGAGGTAGTTCTCTGAATCAGCTTCCATGCTGAGTTCAGCTTTTCGCAACACCTCGTGCTCCTCCTCGACTAAACATTCAAACACTTCGTTCACGTGGAATGTAGATCTCTGCCATGACAGCACAGAGGCGGGCAGTAACCTATTGAAACTAAGCGCCACGGATGGCTTCTTTTGGCGCTCTGAGATACCCTTGGTAACGTTTTTTTGGACCCTTATCGCCCCCCCATCTCTGCCCTACAGATTTCTGCTCAACACGGAATCTCTCGACGCGAACGCTTAGCATTCTGTTGATTGATCGAAACGTCCTCAGCGCCAACGGAGAGCTGGAGCGACCGTAGTCAGAATTGCCTCGATGACATGCACATTGTAGGCAACACCTAGTTGGTTTGGGAGGGTTAGCAGTAGAGTGTCGGCTTCCGCGATCGCCCCGTCTTTCCTAAGCTGCTCGATGAGAACATTCGTCTCAGCAGCATAGCTGCGGCCGAAGATCGCCCGTGTACTTTCGTCAAGGTTACCGACTTTCTCCTCTTCCCGAGAGCCTCGTCCGAAATAGGCACGATCGCAGCGAAACTGTGAAATTGCGGGTGGCTGATCCTTCTTATTGCAATGCAATGGTAGTAGGCGTTTTGGCCCCTGCGGGTATCCGTAGCAGTACCACCGGACCGAACCGATCGAGCTTGCGCTCCCAATGTGCGCCATTTGCGGTGAATTCTCCGGTTCCAGTCTGCGCGGTCAAAACCTTTCCGTTCACAGTGATCCTACTTGCTGTGGTATGAATTCTCAGAAAGTATGTGCGGAGTTGGCTGGAGTAGCTGCCAGTTTCACCTTCGACTTTTACCTGGGTTGCGCCTCCCGTCTTTTGCACACTGATCTCTTGCCGGAGAAATGCGCCTTTTTCGTAGCCATACGTCGTGCCGTCATCATCGTACACAGTAAAGCTCGCGGGGACCTCTGATGGGAAGATATCAAGCGTGAATTCTGAAGCGGGGCGCTCGTTCACAAACTGCTCGACTGGCTGAGTAGCCAAAATCGAACCTTTCCGAACAAAGAGTGGAATATCGCTCCATGTTTTTGAATCTGTCTTCACGGTAATGTATTGCTCGCCAGAATAGGATTGCCCGCTGGCGAAATCGAACCATTCACCAGACGGCAAGTAAACGCTTCTGGAAGTTGCTCCCTGGGATAAAACCGGCGCCACGAGCAGCGCGTCGCCAAACATCCATTCGTCTTCCTGCGCAGCGGCAGTGCGATCCTCCGGGAACTCCCAGAAAAGTGGCCGAACCAGGCCAACTCCGCCCTCAGTATTTATTCGTCCATATGAGTAGATATATGGAAGCAGCTCATAACGGAGATCGAGTGCATGTCGTGCAGCCGCTTCCGCAATTGGTCCATAGACCCATGGCTGTCGTTTCTCGTCTGAGCCGCCGTGAACTCGCATGATTGGCACGAACGCAGCAAATTCAAACCATCGGGTGTAGTTCTCCGGGCTTGGATGCCCGTGGAATCCTCCCGTGTCCATGCTCCAATAGAACTCGCCCGTATCGAGCGCGGCAAGCATGCGCTTCGGCTGCAGCGCCATGCTTTCAAAGCCGGATTGAATGTCACCGGACCAACATGCATATCCATACCGGCTTGCGCCGAGATAAAAATTGCGGTTGATGGACCAGACGCGCAGGTTCGAATCAGCGCGTTGCCCTTCGTAAAGCATCCGTCCCATGTTCATAAACTGGAAGTTGTTGAAAATCGTTGTTCCTATGGTATCGGCTTCATCATTCCACCATCCCACCATGCCGGAGCGAAACGCGGGCTTCAGGTACTCCCAGTACCAGGTACGCGCATCCGGATTATTAAAGTCGATGTCGCGTGTCAGACGATGGGAAAAGTAATCTTCTGATGCCGTTTCGCCCGGATACCAAAAGCCGTGCTCCGTCGCATAGGCAGCCGCCATCGTCGGCTGATTCGAATGGCCGGCAACCGTTGTCAGAATGCGCGGCTTGAGAATGCCGGCAAGCTTCACGCCCTCCGCCCCCAGGTACTGCGCAAAAGCTCCACTTGCGCCGACAGGAAACTTATCGGGCGCCACGTTTCCTGCGCCGGACGTACTGTTCCATCGCCACTCGCCGTAGTTATCCTCACCCCACGCTTTCCAATCAAAGTCGAGGATGAAGGCGTCGATGGGGAGATGCTCACTGCGATACTTCGCGACGATTTTTTCCACTTCGTCTTCAGTAGCGCCCCACTGGCTGTTGAGAAAGCCGAACGTCCATTTAGGCGGCAGCGGTGGGGGCCCGGTGAGACGTGTCAGTGATGCCATAGTCTCCAGCGGTGTGCCTATGAAGACGAAGTACTCAACGTCAGGCCGGGAGCTGCCCCGGAATGAAATGCTTCCCGGCGCATTGATAAACTCCCCGCCGTCTGAATCCACCAACAGACCATAGCGAACAGAGAAAACAAAAGGAGAACCGCTGTCACCCTGCACACCCGCTGCAACCTTACCGCCGTTGTTGCGTATAAGGTTTGCGTCTGCGTCCTCCATTTTGGAACCATGAATTCCATAGAGCGCGTCATCGGCTATGTGCTTCATCCTCACGCTGCCGGTGGCGGCGGCGGCAATCGGATCATCGCTGCTCAGGATCTGTTCTCCTGCAGCGTCGAAGAAAGTGATGTGATAGGGTCTTGATTCTTCGATGCGGACCGAAACGTCCGCCGTCGAAAGCGTATAGAGGCCGTCCTTCTCGTTGCACGAAAATTGTGAAGGCGCGCGCAACGACGGATGCGGATCGATCACCAGTGTTCGTGGTGTCTCTTTGCCGTTGAGCCGTACATGTACACTGACAAGGCGATTCTCGAGAATGCGCACATCGAGCACCGATGGTCCATTGACCAACTCAACTCCCTCAGGCAGCAGAGAGATCTTTGCGCGTGGCGTAGAGGGAATCTGTTCCGCAGCAACTGAAAGCCCGCCCCCAAAAACTCCAAAGCACAGTACCAGAAAAGCAATTCCATTCCCGATTGTCGTTCCCCGACTCACGCCTGAAATCCTCCCTGTATCTCGCGTCCACATGTCAGAACTCATCTCACCTCGTACACTGTCATTGACTCAGCCGGCTCTTCAATGCGCAGTTTTCCGTTGCTGAGTTGCGGTTGTTCGCCAGGCGCAGCTGGAGCTGCCTCCAAGCGCGTGCACCCGGCAAGGGCCGTATCGCTAACCGGCAAATCTACAGTCTTATGTTGCAGAGCCTTATTCACTACGATCAGCAATCGCTCGCTGCCACTTCGCGAATCGCATCCGGCGTTATCCGTTGCGCGAACGAATATGAATAAATTGGCATCGGCGTAGAGATTCTGCTCGATTCCGGTTTTGAATTCACTGTGCGCCGAGCGATAAGCAAGCAGCCCCGACGTCCATCGGAAAACATCTTCCTCGGCAAGAGTACGGCCATCCTCTGTAAATGCGTTGTGCGAATCGCCGGCAAAGCCGCCAGGAAAATCGCGCCGATCGTCCGGATCCTTGCCGCCCGCCATCCCGATTTCGTCGCCGCTGTAGATTTGCGGAAGCCCGCGCAGGGTAAGCACGAGTCCAAGTGACAATTTCAACCTGGCCACCGAATCGCCAGCCTCAGTAAAAAACCGCGTCGTGTCGTGATTGCCGATAAATGTGACCAGCCGCTCTGGGTGGGGATAAAGCGCATCCTGGCGCAGAACACGGGCCAGCTCAGTCATCGGTTGATCATGAGCCAGCACATCGCGCAATGCGAAATAGAGGGGAAAATCAAAAGGCGTATCAAGTCCGGTATCGATACCGCCGTGCACAACTCCTCCGGCAAAGTAGGAAGTCACTTCGGCGTCGGGACGAAAGATTTCGCCGACTGTGGTCAAGTTTGGGTAGACACCGTGCAACTCATTGTGAAATTGCTGCCAGAAAGCGCGATCCACATACGGGAACGTGTCAAGCCGGATACCATCGATGTTCGCTCTCTCCACCCACCAGAGAGCATTCTGGATGAGGTAACGCTCCACCAGCGGATTGCTCTGGTTCAGGTCGGGCATGCTATCGGCGAACCAGCCCTCGGTAATGTCGCGCCACGCTGCAGGCGGAGCGTGCGGATCGATTAGCTGATAAAAGTCGTGCTGTGCCGCCCTATGGTGTTCCAGTGTTCCATGCAACCAGTCGGACGTGGGCGGATCATTCACCCACGGGTGCTCCACGCCGATATGGTTGGGCACCAAATCGATCACGAGTTTCATGCCACGCGCGTGAAGCGCATCGGAAAGATGGCGGTACTCCGCCAGCGTGCCGAAATGCGAATCGACTGCGTAGAGATCGGTTGCCGCGTAGCCGTGGTAAGACTCTGGCATGGCGCCATTGGAAGTAACTGGCGTCGTCCACACTGTAGTGACGCCAAGCTGCTGCAGGTAGTCCAGATGTTTCTCGATGCCGACAAGATCTCCGCCATGCCAGCCGCGCGGTGCGGCTCGATCGTCACTGGAAGGGTTGTTTGTCGTATCTCCATCCGAAAAACGGTCCGGCATTATGAGGTAGATCGCATCGGCCGGAGAAAACCCCGCGTGCATGTGCGGATCGTGAGAGCGCTCTGCCAGAGCATACGAACAATGCGCCTCACCTGCGTTGCTGGTGGCGGTGATGGCTAGCGTCTGCGCGGCAGCCGATTTTGTATCGAGCCATAGAAAGGCCCAGTGCCCGTTCTCCGAAGTTTGCGTTCTTTCAAGCGTTACTTTGCTGCCGGTTACCGAAAACCTCGCTTCGCGTAATCCCTCGCCATGCACCAACAACATGGGCGAAGGAAACTGCGCCCACCAACCGGGCGGATCAATTTTGTCGATTCTCGGCTTGCCGATAGGAACCTGATGCGTAGTCGATGCCCCAGCCAAACTCGACAATATAATAAGAAGAAGCGTGCACAAAAAGCTGGCCGGCGGTTTCATAGGTGTCTCCAGGAAATCACTTGCATTTCTCCGTCCGACACGACGGCTCATCCAGGATCAGAACATCGTGTCCTATATCGGGCCCGTAGGCCCTCAAAAACTGGGGAGCCGACCGAATGAGAAGGCTCCCACTAACAGCCCAGGAGTTTATAGACGCACCCGAGCCGCAATGAGCCAAAACTGAAGATCAAGTTCGTGTCAGGCGCTAATTGGTGTTTTCACTGAGATATGTCCACATTTGACCGATAGTCTCGCTCTTCGGCGGACCTATCAAGGCCGCATGCGCGGCGGCTGAATAAGTCGCCGCGCAGCATTTACAGAGCGCCCGTAGTTAGAAGGTGAAGCGAGCCGCCAACTGGATCTGGCGATTGGTGTACACCTGGGTACCCTCAATCTGCCCGAACTGCGACGATGTCAAGCCGCCGTTCGGGTTGGTGAACGCCGGCGTATTGAGCAGGTTGAACGCATCGCCGTGCAGTTCCAGCGAGTATCCCTCGGCCAGTTGCAGGGTCTTCTGCAGGCTGAGGTTAACCGCTTTGAAACCGGGTCCGAATATCTGATTGCGGCCCAGCGTGCCCAGGCGTGTGTAGACCGTACAGTTGCAGGCTGCGGAGTTCACGACCGGCGGATTCGCGAATGCCTTCGGATTGAACCAGAAATCGCCGGGGTTGCCTCCAGTAGACTTCGGGTAGGAGATCTTGCCCACCAGGTCGGGCCGGTTGCCCGGCGCGTCCTCGCCCGTGGAGAGATCCACCGGCGTGCCGGTTTGCAGCAGCGCGATAACACTGGTCTGCCATCCGCCCACCATCCAATCCATGGGACGCGAGACGCTGTTCGCAAACCTTTGTCCTCGGCCAAAGGGCAACGGGTAAAGGATCGATGTGCTGAATACTTGCCTTTGATCCTGGTTCGAATTGCCGTATCCGGCCATTGGGTCATAGTACAGTGCGGTCGTCTGGCCCTGGAAGGCGCCAGTCGAGTCATCCAGGGTGTGCCCCCATGCGTAGGACGCGGTGCCGACTAGCCCGCCGGAGGCGCGGTGGACCGCGTTTATCTGCAGGCCGTTGTAATTCGAGATGCCGTTGTAGTCGTTGTAATTGATGCCGCCTAGTCCCGGGAAGTTTTGGATGCCGGTTTTGAACTGGTTGATGTTGTACGGATAGTAGGAGGACAGGTTGGATCCGCTCGTTCCCACGTAGGCGACATTCAGAACGTTGTTCGATCCAAACTGATGCTCCACCTGCAGGTTCCACTCTTCCACCGTGCTGGTTTTGCTCTGGGGGTTTACGGCGATCATGCTGGTTCCGGGCGGCGGGTTCGCGGGGTTGAAGTTCGGATAGCCACGCGCCGGCAGCGGAATGCCGGAGTCGCCGCTGGCGCTGTATGCAACCGTTGACGGACTGGTGTAGCCGGTGCAGTTGTATGCGTTGCCGGTGTTGACAGGTGTCTGATTCAGCTGTCCGGTGAAGGTGATGCAGTATCCGTTGCTGGCGTAGTAGTCGTTACTACCGCCAAAGGGCGGCTGTTCGGCGAGCTGGTTACTGCCGCCACCGAAGTCCAGGAAGTAGAAAATCCCGAATCCGCCGCGGAGCACGGTTCTCCCGTTGCCGGTGGGGTCATAGGCAAATCCCAGGCGCGGAGCGAAGTCGCGATAGTCCTGGGCGATGATGCTGTCCGATACACCGTTCTTGCCCGCGATCATCACCGTGCCGGTATCCACGTTGAAGGCGGACTGCTGATTGTGGGACTCATACGGATGCGAGAGGAAGTCCCAGCGCAGGCCGTAGTTCAGCGTCAGGTTGCGGCTCACGCGCCAAACGTCCTCGCCGAAAAGGCCATCTTCCTGGAGGATGTTGGAAAAGTAGCCCTGCTCCGAACCGATCTGGTACTGATCCATACCGCCGGCCATCAGCTCGGAAACCTCGTAGCCGGTGAAGTCGACGGTGCCCTGGTCGATCTGGAAGTAGCCCTTGCCCTCCTCGGCATTAAAGTACTCCACCTGCCGGCGGATGAACTCGCCGCCGAACTTGAAGGAGTGGTGGCCCTTGTTCCAGCTCACCGCATCGTTCACCTCGTAGGTGTTCTGCGGCACGGCGTAGATGCCGTAGTCGCCGGTGTACTCCAGGTTGCCCTTCCAGCCGCCGATCAGCGCGCCGCCAGAGGTCTCCTGGTTGATGTTGGCGTTCACGATGCCCAAGTTCTTGGAGACATAGTCGCCGTACAAGGGCGGCGTGTAGCCGTAGTTGTCGCGGTTGTAGGCAATGTGCGCCTCGTTCACCACGTTGGCCGAGAAGATGTGAGTGTAGCCCAGGTCGTAGCCACGTGCGTGGGTCGGGTTGATGCCGGTTCCGCCGCCGGCGGGCAGTTTCTCGAATTCAGAGGTCTTGGTGTTCACCGAGTTGTCGTAGCTGAAGCGGATGAACGCCCGGTCGTTGGGGGCCGGGTTCCAGTCGAAGCGAATATCGAAGGTGTTGTACTTGTTGGCCTCGCTCTGTGTATCGAGGTAGTTGTTCAGGTAGCGGTCGGTGCGCGTGGGCATGGGATACGCATTGAGATAATTGACCGCCGCTGGATTCAGCCGTGCGGACGGTATCACGTTCGGCTGCCCGTTATAGCCGAACTGTGAGGGACCGCCAGCCTGCCCGCAAGTGGTCGGATCGAAGATCCAGCCGCCCTGAGCGCCGAAGGTCGTTGCGCCCGCATAGGGATCCTGGTTGCCATTGGAGTCTGTGTAGGTGCCTGGATAGCAGCGCGGATACTGGGTCTCGAATTGGTTCGATCCCGAGCCCGCCTGGCTCAGCAATTCCGTAAAGTTGCCCTGGCGCATGAGCGCGGTGGGAACCGTGAGGTAGTGCGGCGAGACCGCGAGGGTCTCGCGCAGCGCCTGGTAGTCGCCGAAGCCAAAGAGCTTGTTCCTGAAGATCGGCCCGCCGATGGAGAAGCCGGGCTGGTTACGGATGAAGCCGCCTGGCTGCGTGGCCGGGGCGCCGTCAAATTGGTAGTTGGGGTTGGAGTCGAAGTTCTTGTCGCGGTAAAACCAGAAAGCCGAGCCGTGGTACTGGTTGGTGCCGCTCTTCGTCGAACTGATCACGATGGCGCCACCGGCGCGTCCGTACTCGGCCGAGGCGATGTTCGTGACGATTTTGAATTCCTGCGTGGCGTCGATGTTGGGAAAGAACAGAATCGTGTTCACGAAGCCGTCGTTGTTATCCACGCCGTCCAGGATGTAATTATCCGCCTGCGGACGAAGGCCGTTGACAGAGAGAGCCGCCGAGCCGCTCTCGTTGTTGCGTATGGTCTCAGTCGTGTTGGAGCTTCCGCCGCCCGAAGCTTGATCGCCATACGCGCCGCGGGTGACGCCGGGCGACAAGAGGGCCAACTGGGAGAAGTTGCGGCCGTTCAGCGGCAGTTGCGTCACCTGCTTGCCCTGAATGGTCTCCCCGATCGTGGCGTCGGAAGTATTGATCAGTGGCGTGACTTCGGTCACCTGAACAGTTGCCAAGGCTCCCGCCGGCCGTAACTGGAAGGCCACGGTCTGGGTCTCCGTCACGGTGACAACCACCTTTACCGATGAGGTCTCAAAGCCGTTTGCGCTGGCTTGCACAGCATAGTTGCCGCGCGGAACCGCCAGAATTGAGAATTGACCTACGCTATCCGAAACTGCGGTCAGTCTTAATCCGTTGTCTGTGTCGGTTGCCGTTACCGTTGAACCGGGTATCATTGCTCCAGTGGGGTCCGTCACCGTTCCGGCAATACTGCCTGTATCTGTCTGCGCTTGGACCCTGAACGGTAGCAGCATCAGCAGCAAAGCTGCGACTGAGACCGGCAGGAAAGCCCAGTTGCGCCTGTTGGATTGGAAAATCCGTTGCATCGTTATCACCATGTCCTCCCAAATGTCTTGTTAAGGAACATTTGCTTATCTGTGCTTGATTGGAGCTCCAGACATCACCCCGCAAACATCGATGAGAAAACGCCATTGAAGGACGAGCGTCAATTCACGGAGTCGCAATTTGTAATCTATTGAGCCTTAACAGCTAAGTCGCTAGTAATAAATGCACTTACTTGCGCATCTCTTCAGGCATTGAGGCCGCGCCCAGCCATCCCTCGTAGAAGCTGCGTTCGATCATCTCACCGCGCCGTCCGAGTAAGCCCTTGCCATATCAACTCCTCTAGAACTATCTTGAGCAGCCGCCGATAGACTGCGTTCAGTTCCGCACATGCACCAAGAGCATCGCACAAATGTGACGGGGTGGCGCGCAGACGCCGATCAGCCAACGCGGCAGGCGTCGCGGGATCGGTTTCTCCCTCCGCCATCGCACTTAGCATTCGCCGTGCGCCGGTACCCAGCAAATCCGAGACCAGACTGGACAGCTTGAGGTGGGCTCTTTTAACGGACACTCCAGCCGGTTCTGCAACTGGACGCGGTCGCGGATCAATTGGTACCTGCTGCGAGTGACGGTCCGCCACAAACGCTGGAGGCTGGGCTGGAAAGCGCTCAAGCGGTTCTGGAAACCGGCTGGCCAGGAACCGGAGGATGGAGCGCCGAGGTTCTGGCCTGTGGGAAGGTGGGCCGTCCGGGTCTGGTGCCTGGAGTCTGTTTTCCCTCGTTGCTGATCGGCTATTTCGCGTGGCTCGGGCTTGCAAGGACTACGGCGCCAGGGTGCAGCAATCTGTCTTCGAGTATCAGGTGTGCCGGGAAGAGTGGGGGGCTCCGCGATAGGTTGCTGACTGAGTACAAGGAGGATGCGGATTCCTTGCGCTTCTACTTTCCTTACGAAATTGCCCTGCGACGCACAGAACGCCACGGTGTAGCCAAACCCGTGGATTTGACGGAGCCCCTCATATCGTGATTCCGCGAACCACCAGCGCCGAATTGATGACGGGAGTTTCGCGAATCATCACAGCGCCTGTGCTGACTACAGCGATTCTTTGCCGGTTCCTCGAACCGGCGGCGGCCCGCAATCGCCAAATCGGCGGAAAAGGTGTAATAAACCCCTGTGGCCGAATAGGTTGGAGCGACCGCAGTCGCCCCGACTGCTATGTCGAGGCGGCTGCGGCAGAGCATGCATGTCTTCCGCAATCCCTACTGCTCGAGAATCGCACCGTAGTGTCCATCGACGGTTACGGTGAGATTGCCGCTGGTGACCTGATAGGTGGTGTTCGTGAGCAGATCCGTCACCCACGATCCATTGACCATGCTCAACTGCCACGCGGGGATCGTCACGTTTTCCGTATTGGAGGTGTTATTGAGCACTACTGCGATCCGGTGATTGGCGTCCCATCGTCCGAACGCGTAGATGTGGTTGGTCGTGTCAACCAACAGAGTCTTGATTGAGCCCGTCCGCAGCTGGGGATACTGGTTGCGGATCGAGATCAGCTTCTGCGTCAGCGCCACGGCCGTATTGCCGGTATTCGCCTGCGTCCAGTCGAAGGTGCGGCGGTTGTCCGGGTCGTTGCCGCCCTGCTCGCCGTACTCGTCCCCATAGTAAATGGTGGGCGTGCCGATGTAGGTGAACTGGAAGATGAGCCCGAGGTAGGTATCCCATATATTGCCACCACAGCGCGTCGCAAACCGCTCCGTGTCGTGCGAGCCGAGCTCATTGGTCCAGGTCTCCTGCACGTTGACCGGAACGTCCGCGCGGGTGCCGAGCAGCCAGCTGTCGAGCGAGCTCTCGTTGATCGAGGCGCTGTTGCCATGATAGTCCACGCCGCACATCCACTCCGACGCCGGCTGGGTGAAGCCGTTGTAGTTCATGACGTTGTCCCACTCCACGCCGTCATCGAGCCAGGGTGAGGCGTCACCCCAGTACTCGCCGAGGATGTCGGCAGTGGAGTTGACGGATTTCACCGCCGAGCGCAACTCCTGCGTGATCTGGTGGTTGGTGGCGTCGCTGCCGCCGTTGCCGCCCGAATCGAGCGCCTGCGGAAAGTCCAAACGCCAGCCGTCGATGCTGTAGGGAGAGGAGAGGTAGGTCTTCACGATCGAGGAGGAGCTGCCGTAGACCTGGTTGCGCACCGCCGAGCCGCTCGCGCCGTAATCGAGCTTGGGCATGCCGCCGAAGCCGAAGAAGTCGGAGTAACTGTTGGGCCAGGACTGGAAGGTGTAGTAACCGTAATAGGAGCTCGACTGCGACTGGTAGGCGCCTTGGTAGGAACAGGTGATGTTGTCGTAGAGCTGCTTTTGGAACCAGCAGTTACTGTCGCCGCTGTGGTTGAACACGCCGTCGAGGATGATGTAGCCCTTCGGACCGTTGGCGCTGCTGTGAATATCGCTGATCAACTGCTCCAGGGTCGAGCTGGTGCCGAAGGCGGGATCGACCTCGTAGTAGTTCTGTGTGTCGTACTTGTGGACGGTGGGGGAGTTGAAAACGGGATTGAGGTAAATAATATCCGCGCCCAACGTCCCCTTGACGTAGCTCAGCTTCTGGTCGACGCCTGTCAGATCACCGCCGAAGAATACCTCGCTGTTGCAGTTGGTGGGGTCGACGGTGGATAAGACGCTCGTGCCCCACGCGTGTTGCTCGGTCGCGCAACCGCCGTACGTGTACTCGCCGGTGGTGACGTCGTTGGACGTGTTTCCATCATAGAAGCGATCGGGGAAGATCTGGTACACCACCCCGTTCTTCATCCAATCCGGCGTCTTGAAGCCCGGGATGACGAAGAAGTCGCCCGAGGAGGGCTCGCTCGATGTGATGCCGGCGGCGTTGAGCCATGCGGTGGCCGAGCCGTCATTGATCTGGAAGCGGTAGTACTTCTCGGAACTGCTGGCCGGAATGGTTCCCGACCAGTAGTCGAACGTGCCCGTAGGATCGTTGGATACCCAGACCATCGATACCCAATGGAAGGAGTCGTCCGCCGTATCGTAGTACTTGACGTTCGCGCTGGTGATGTCTTCCTTGCAGGTGCGCAGCGTCACGGTTACCGAAGTCGTCGCGGTGGGCTCCGGATTGCTGTCGAACATCGGTCCCTGATCCGAGAACAGGTAGTTCCACTCCACGTTGTTGTCGTGTGAGCAAGCCTGCGCCTGCGCACGGCCGGCGCCGCACAGCAGCGCTCCGGCCAGCAGGATGCATTTGAGCAAAGGCGTTCGGTGCAGCCAGCGGCTGCGTTGATGTTGGTGTTCATGATTGCTCGGCCCATCGTGGGCCTCGCCCCCGCCGTCGCAGAAGCCGCGCTGACGCGCATCATAAATTGATCCTGACAATTTGTTCATCGGTCAAGTCCTCCTGTTCGACTATCTTGAGTTTCCTCGGGTCTGAGCGAGGTGTTAGCTAATCCCCGCGACCACCGATGAGAAAACGCCTTTGAAAGGACGAGGTCAATTCACGGAGTCACATTTTGTAATCTATTGAGCCTTAACAGCTAAGTCGCTTGTAATAAAGGCACTTATTTGCGCATCTCTTCAGGCATTGAGGTCGTGCCCAGCCATCCCCCGAAGACTCTTTCCAATCGTGTCCTTATTCCCTTACAATACCGACTATCCCGCATGGACACCAAAAGCAGGGCGGAAGGTCTACGGCGTGCTCAATTCGGCGTCTTTGAGGCCGACCTGGAGGCAGAGGAACTGTGCCGATCAGGCGTTCGTGTACACATTCAAAGTCAACCCTTCAAACTGCTCGCCGTTTTTCTCGAGCATCCCGGGCAAGTCGTCTCCCGAGAAACCCTCCAACAGGAGCTTTGGGGGGCCGACACAACCGTGGATTTCGACCACGGCCTCTTCATCGCCGTGAACAAGCTTCGGGAATCGCTCGGGGATTCTGCCGATAGTCCCCGCTTCATTGAGACTCTGGCCAAGCGGGGATATCGCTTCATCGCTCCCGTCACAGTGCTCGATCCCCCGCCTGCCGCAGCAGCGCCGCCTGCTTCTCACGTCGTTTCTGTAGAACCTCGCAGCCAACTCGCCTGGTGGATCGCCGGCGGGTTTGCCGCCGGCTGTTTGGTCCTCCTCACCTTTCTCCTGCTGCGTCAGCCACCGCGCAAGCCCTATCGCATCTCACAGATCACCTTCACCGATCATGTTGTTTCGAACGATCTCGATGTGGAGAGCTTTTCCAGCTCGGCCAGTGACGGAACGCGCATCTATTTCTCGGACATGGAAAATGGCAATCCTGTACTGGCGGTTGCCCTGATCGCGAACAGCGAATTCAGCCACCTCAATCTGCCCTCGGAGATCGGCGGACCTCTCATTGGCTCTCTTTCACCGGATGGCTCGCGCCTCGTAGTACGCAGCCATTTGCATCCGGAGCCCGAACAGTCTCTCTGGATTGTGCCCACGCTAGGCGGTGATGCGCACCGCGTTCCGAACGTACTGGCACACGACGCAACCTGGATGCCGGACGGAAACCGTCTTCTCGTAGCGTCAGGCAATCAATTGATCGTGATGGGAGCGGACGGGAGAGATCAAAACCCGTTTCTCACCACAGCCGGCCTTGCCTTCTGGTTGCGCTGGTCGCCCGATGGAAGCCGTCTCCGCTTCACACTTCTGAATCCCGCAAAACATACCTCCGAGCTTTGGGAAGTCTCCTCCCACGGTTCGAACCCGCATCCGCTTCTGCCCGGTTGGAGCGAGCCAACCTCAGATTGTTGTGGTAGCTGGACACCGGACGGCGATTACTTCGTCTTCCAATCCTGGCACGACGGCCACAGCGAAATATGGATGCGCCGCGAAAAGCCGTGGTATAAAGCCGAGAACGAGCCTCACCAAATCACCAGCGGCCCTCTTGAATTCCAGGCGCCCGGCACGACTCCAGGCAGCGACCGTGTCTATTTCATCGGCGCCCACGTACAATACGAGCTGTTGCGCGCCATGCCCCGCTCCGCGGCGCCTCGCGCTAATGGCGAGAGCGCGATGGGAGGACCAGACTTTACTTCGCTCGACCAGAACCTGAGAGCCGCGGCATGGGCGCAGTACTCAAACGACGGCCAATGGGTGGCGTGGCTTAATGCAGCCGACAATTCTCTGTGGCGGAGCCGCGCTGATGGCAGCGAGCGCATCGAGCTGACCACTCCTCCGCTGCCGGTACGTATTTTTATGATGAGTTGGTCGCGCGACGATCGCAGACTGGCCTTGATGGCAGAGGAGCCGGGCAAACCCTGGAAGATCTATCTGATCGAAGCGGAGGGCGGAAAGCTCACGCCCATCTTCAACGAGGACCGCAATCAGGCTGATCCTGCATGGACGTCCGATGGTCAGTCGATCGTTTTCGGTCGTCTCCCCAATCGCATGGGCAACGACCAGCCCACAGCCATCTATCTCTTGAACCTCCACACACACCGGATAGCCGAGATCCCGGGCTCGCAGGGGCTCTTCAGTCCACGCCTCTCATCGGATGGTCGCTACATGGTAGCAATGCCTTTAGACCAGCGCGCACTGCTTCTTTTCAATCGAACGACGGAGCGATGGACCACCTTGACCACACACGGCGTTGGCGATCCGGCTTGGTCCCACGATGGGCGGTTTGTCTACTTTCAGGACTTCCTTGAGAAAGGCAAGCCAATCTACCGCATCGCCGTGCCCGACGGAAAGCCGGAAGTAGTTGCGACCATCGACAACCTGCGTCCTGTGTCTGCTACGGACTATCGGCTCATCGGGCTCGCGCCGGGCGACCTGCCGCTGGTGCAGGCTGGTACCCCAGTCGTGAACCTCTACCAAATCAATCTGAACGAGCATTGACCATCGGCCGACACCAGGAAGAGTTTCTTTGGTTCTCCCGTACTCCTTCGAGTGGCACCATTGCTGAGCATGTTCGTCGTCCTCGAAACGAATGGCTCCCAGGTTATAGAGATCCGGTTCCCGTGTTCCCATGAAGCGCTCCGCCGGCCGCGATCGATGAATTCGCCGCCATACTGAGCCAGCGTCGGGGCAGGGTTTCCATCAGATACCGCCGCAGACCGGCGCATACACCTCCACCGTCTTCATCCCTCCGATATCCCACTGGAAAACACGGCTTGCCGTACTCTTCCCTGTCGTTCCTGCTCTCGGCCCCGCTCAGCACCGAAGCTATCGCGGTCAGCGGAATCTCCACCAACAGGTGCTCCCGGTTCTTCTCCACCCGCGGGTCCAACGAGGCGAAATACTGCTGGGGATTGTCCATATCCGCTTTTGCCTCTTTCAGCACACCTCGCATTTAGCAATTACCGAAATGGCGGCCCTTGATTGCTCCTTCGCCCTCGCGTAGTGTGAGGAGTTGATCGGCCGTCGCCCCACGCGCGTGCTCGACGAGCCCCGACGGCCAGCGAACCTCGATGTCGGAGGTCGTCGCCGCGCCCAGGCCGAAGTGCAGTCGCGGATCGTTGGAGGAGAGAAAGCTGCATCCGCTCAAGACTTCCTGGACCTGCTGCTTTCCGCCATAGCGCGCCACCACGCGCGCCCCGATCGCGCTGCGGTTGCTTTTGGTGCCTTCAAGGCGGACCTTGATCCAGTGGTTGCCAGGCGGAGCGTCGTTGCGCAGCAGGGAGGGCGGCTCGTTCACGTTCATGATGAGCACGTCCATATCGCCATCGTTGTCGAAGTCGCCAAAGGCGGCGCCGCGGCTGCAATGCGCCGCTTCGATGCCCGGGCCGGCGTCGGCGCCCATCTCCACAAACGTGCCGTCGCCCTGGTTGCGAAACAGAATGCGCGGGCTGCGCTCCGGAAAACGCGGCGACACCTTCGCCACCTCCGGATAAACAGTGCCCGAGGTGAGCAAAATATCGGGATGGCCGTCGTTATCGAAGTCCACAATGCCGGCGCCGAAGCACACAAATCGAGTTTCCTTGTTCAGCCCGGCTTCTACTGTCACATCTTCGAAGTTGCCCTTGCCGTCGTTGCGATAAAGCCCCGGAGCCTGGTTGTAATAGTGCGTCTTCACCACGTCGGTATGACCGTCGAGGTTGTAGTCGCCCACGCCCGCGCCCATGCCGCCCATTTCCCGCCCTTCGCCGCTCAGCGCGATGCCGCGGAACAAGGCCTCCTCGCGAAAGGTGCCGTCATGGTTGTTCATCAGCAGGAACGAAGGCGTCATGTCGCAGGCCACGAAGATGTCGGGCCATCCGTCCTCGTCGGCGTCGAAGCTCACCGCCGTCAGCCCGTACGATCCGTGCAGCGCGCCCACGCCGGATTCACGGGAAACGTCGGTAAACGTGCCATCTCCGTTGTTGCGGTAGAGATATTGATGCGCTTTAGGCAGGCCCAGCGGCCCGCACATCGTGGCCACGCCCTCGTAGTTGCAGTTGGGCACGTCGAGCGATGGCTTGGGCGCGGTCGCGAGGTCGATCTCCAGATAATTCGAGACAAACAAATCCAGATGCCCATCGCGGTTGTAGTCCACAAAGGTGCATCCGGTGTTGTAGCGGTTCGTGGGATAAAGCAGCCCAGCCTCGCCGGTCACGTTGGCGAAGGTGCCGTCGCCGTTGTTCCGGTAGAGACGGTTCTGCCCGTAATAGGTCAGAAACAGGTCCTCCCAGCCGTCGTTGTTGTAGTCGCCCACGCACACGCCCTGCGCCCAACCCGGATCGCCGAGTCCCGATCGTGCCGTCACGTCGCTGAACGTGCCGTCGCGATTGTTGTGGTAGAGCCGGTTTCCAGACCCCGGCGGCGTTCCCGCGAGCGTGCGCCCGCCCAGAATGAAGATGTCCATCCAGCCGTCGTTGTCGTAATCGAAAAAGGCGCAGCCCGTGGCCATCGACTCGATGATGTAGGTAAAGCTGTGGGGTTCGCCGTAAATGATCGTCGAGGTAAGCCCGGCGGCCGCGGCCACATCCACAAAACGCGAGAAAGGAGCTCTTTGCGCTGCGCCCGCGGCCCGCAATCCGCCCGGAAGCAGTGCGGGAGCCATTGCCGCGGAAACGGTCTTCAGCAGCCGGCGCCGCGTCCAAACGCCAGCTTTCCTGTTGTTCATCGTCCTCTCCCGCGCCCCAACTTCGCTTCAGTGTCGATTCTGGCTGGCGGCCAGTTTCCGGCTCAGGTCGAGAGCCGCCGCATTGTTCGGATCGAGCTTGAGAGCGTGACCCACCGCCTGCTGCGCATCGCCGAATCGCGACTCCGCGCCCAGCGCAGCAGCCAGCGAAATCCACGCCTGGGTATTGTCAGGAACCTCCTCGACCGTCAGCCGGAACTGCCGCTCGGCCCCGGCGTTGTCCCCGGCCTGGAAGTCCATGTAGCCCAGTTGGTATTGCGCCAGAACAAAATGAGGATTGGCTTCGATTGCCTGCTCCAGCGCGGCGCGCTCACCTGCGCGATCGCCCAGATTATCCAGAACCATCGCCAGTTGGTAAGCCATTCCGGCGTCCTTGGGCTCGGCGGCGCAGGCCTGCCGATACAGCTCGGCGGCTTTCTGGTTGTCGCCCGCCTTCACGGCTTGTGCGGCCTCAGCCGCTTTCGAAACCGCAAAGGTCCGGTCCGAATCCTGCTTGAGCTTCTGCTGGTAGAGCGCGAGCTGCTGCTGCGCCGCCGCTGTCTCGCCCAGCGTGCGCAGCACTTTGGCCAGCTCGAAATGAACCTGCGGCTCCTCCGTGCCCAGCGCCAGCGCTTTTTCCAGTTGCACTTTCGCTCCGGCGGGATCGTTCAGCGCGGCCAGAACCACACCCAAATTCACTCGCGGGTTATAGTCCCTGGGATTGAGCGCGACCGCCTCCTCAAGATGCTTGCGCGCAGCCTGGTAATCTCCCGCCTTCTTTTCGAGCAGGCCGTTCAGGTTCAGCAGATCGGCGTCGTGCGGAGCCAGCGCCAGCAGCTTGCGTCCCAACGGAACAGCGCGATCGCTGTCGCCGGTAATCACCAGGGTCCGAAAATAGATCCGCTGCGCTTCCCGGTCGTCCGGCTTCTGGCTGGCGATCTTTTCCGCCAGCGTGGTCGCAGCCTCGTAGTGCGATTCGTCCACGTAGAGTGCGACCAGCGCCGCGGTCAGCGCGTCGGAGCCGGGATCGGCGGCCAGCCCTTGCTTGAGCGTCTGCTCGTCCTCATCCAGCATGCCCGACTTCCGGTACGCGATGGCCAGGTCGAGATTCAGGTTCTCGTCGCGCGTCGCGCTGCGCAGGCTGCGGATTACGGCCTCGTAATCGCCGCTGGCAATCAGGCATTTGGCCTGTCCATCCAGCGCCGCCTTCGAGTAGGGATCGATGGCGAGCGCCGCGCTCCACTCCGGCACAGCTTCCTGGTTGCGGCCGAGTTGGGCCAGCGCCGCGGCTAGCAGCAGATGCGCCTTCAAGTTCTGTGGATCAAGCTGCACGCCCTTTTGGAGCGGGCCAACGGCCTCTCCGGCGTGACCGGCTGCATAGAGACTTCGGCCCAGGAGTTCGTTGAGCCGCGAGGAGTCGGGTGCCAGCTTGACCGCTGAGCGGTAGGCGCCGATTGCGCACTGCGCCTGGTGGTTCTGGTCGAACCAGCCGCCCAGTTCTGCGTAGGCGGCAGCATCGGGTTGCGTCTGAATGCGCGCCTCGAGCCCGGCGGGGGCTTTGCAGTCGGCCCATCCGCAGGGACACAGAACCATTCTGTTCGCGCCGGCCAGAGTTGCGAGCGCGAATCCGAGGCTGACGAAAGTACGAGGCATAGACATGTTTCAGCCCCTGCTGCGTGCCGCAACCACCTTGAGCTCAGCGTCGAGAATAATCAAATGCTATCCGGGCAGGCAAGCTGACCGGGCGGTATCCCTTGGGAACCCTCCAGTTGCAAATGCTGCCACGTGTTCTCGTTTTATGCTGCCACCTAAGTTTTTGGGGATTCCGGAGCATGCCCGTCGTTCCCGCACCTCGTCGCTCATAACTGCCCTGCCGCCTTCAGGTCGGCGGCAAACGAGGCGAGCGACATTACGAGCGTCAAAGGCTTGCCGCTCAAAGGCACAGCACCGTAACTGGCGTACCATCGGGCCGCGCGATCATTCTTCGCATCGATAATGAGCACAACGCCGCCGACCTCAGCCGAAGCGCGCAGGCAGCGCCGCGCGGCGGCGGCGAGGAGTTGGCCGCCGATACCTTGGCCCTGGCAACGCAGGTCTGTAGCAATGCGCGCGAGCCGGAACCCGGGCACATCGTGCCGGGCGAGGCCGCGGCGAACCGTCTCCGGCGTTTCAGCGTAGGCCAGAGCGCCCGGAGCCAGGCTGTAGAAACCAAGAATGCTCTTGTTGTCTGCGTTATCAATTGCGAGAAAGGTCTTCGCGGAATCAGATTCATGACTTTGGCGAGCGTAGCGCTCGAAGAAGTCATTCATGGCCGGATCGCCACAATCGAAAGACTTCCGATCATGCTTTTTCGAGATTGGCTCTTCGTGCCAGGCGGGAACGCTCATCGCCGTTTTCGCGTGGGCTTTGGCATTCGAGCGATGGCTGCCCGCAGCTTAGCATTCGGCGCTGGCGGATTTTCGAGCAGGTTCAGCACCAAAAGACTGTCACGCTCGGACAAGACGATACGTTCCGACTCCTCGATCACCGCCTTGGCCTCCCGTAAGGCGGGCTGGAGAACAAACTCCGTCAGGTCCGTGTGCCTCAACGCCGCAGCGCGCACGAGCGTAGCCTTTTGTTCCGGTCGCAGCCGGAGATTCATTCGTGGGTTGTCGTCCACGGCCACTCTAGGCATGGATTCCTCCTTGTGTACTTATTAAAAGCGTACATGGTTCTGAGGGGCTTGTCCAGACCCGCCTCCGGCGCGGATGAGGCTGCTCATACTCCACGCTTGCTGGTGGCAGGCTTCGGTGAGAATAGGCGGCCGCATACGATAAGAACGGCTGGCAGAGTTCGTGAGAACCAGTACGGGTATCTACGATGCGGCCGGCAACCCTCAACCACGGCCGCAGTGTTCGAGCGTTGGCATTGCGTATGTGTGCCCTCTGACTGGATTGGGATCGAAGTCAAGCTGATGTACGATGTTGTTGTTCCGCGCGGATCCATTCGGCGGAACACACGAGTTGCTTCCGTGCGGGCTGCTTGGAGGTGGTCTCGTGAAACTGTTCAGAAAGAACAAGTCGAAGTATTACTGGTATGACTTCACGGTGCGCGGCGAGCGCTACCGCGGGTCCACCAAGGAGACCAACGAAACGAGAGCGCAAAAGGCTGCCGCTCTCAAACTCGCTGCCACTATTAAGGGCAGCGACCCGCTCGACAGGAAGCCGCCCACGCTTCGTGAATACTCGAAGGATTTCCTTCAACGGGTAGAAACGGGACGGCTCGAGGCCGACAGCCGCCGCTATTACAGAAACGGCTGGCGACTTTTGGAGCAGACGAAGATCGCCGGAATGCGCATGGACCAGATCAACAAAGACGGGGTCGAAAAGTTGCAGTTTCCCGGATCGGCCTCGAACGGCAACAACGCGCTTCGGACGTTGCGGAGGATGTATTCCAAAGCCAAGGAGCACAAGATGATCTTTGAGGTTCCCGACTTTGCGCTCTTCAAGGAACACGGGCGGTCGCTCCGCCTCAACGACGAAGCGGAAAGGAGGCTGTCAGCGGTGGCCGACCAGCCGCTGAAGGACATCATCGTGGTAATGCGCGACACCGGAATGCGCAACGCCCGCGAACTCTACTGCATGCGGGCGGAGAACGTGGACTTCGATGCCGGGACGATCTTCACGCCGGACAGCAAGACGGAGTCTGGCCGCCGGTTCATCCCTATGAGCAGCCGCGTGAAGCAGATTCTCGAGGCGCGCTGTGAGGGACGGAGCGAGGGCTGGGTGTGGATGTCGCGTTATAAGGGAAAGCACATTGGGGAAGGGATGGTGTACCGACAATGGGCGCGGGCGAGGCAAGCCGCGGGGCTGCCGCGCGAACTCGTCCTCTACTGTGCGCGCCACGACTTCGGCAGGTTCGTGTTGGCGAAGACCGGAAATCTGAAAGCTGTCATGAACGCAATGGGCCACGGTGACGTAAGAAGCGCCATGGTCTACCAGCACCCAGAAGGGGAAATTATTCGCAACGCGTTAAACGCACGGTACATTTCGCGGCCCACCGTGCCCGACGACAACCAGGCAAATGCTTGAACCTAACCTGGATTGGTCCCCAAACAGCCTTTCGAGGATGCTGATGCCGGATCAGTAGCCGCAACTCACGGCGGATGCTGAAGGGCGAATTGGAAACAGAACTCGACTCGTTAACTAATCGGTTGACCGCTTACTCTCTGCCTGACCGGAGTTCAGAGTGTCTGCCAGAGCAGGCTCGGGGTCTCGGAACCCTGAATGAAGGTTGGGCCGAAGATGGTCGCCTGAGAAGCGACATTTTCAGCCCGTCCGCGCGGCAAAGAGTCTATCCAAAACCAGGCTATACATGGCAGCCTGATCGCTCCGTTGTCCTTCAAAAGGACGATGATAACTTCATGGCCTTGTCAGAGCTGGTTCATTGTTTGACTCAGAAGCTGATTCTCTAAGGTTTCCAGGATCGAGAATTGTTCTGTACGAGGTGCGGCCGCACCCACCATGCTCATTGAGGGCTGTTGACGCCTATGCCTTGGGGCTAATCCATGCCAATAGTTGATTACCGGGCCGCGCGCGGCGCGCTTGCCGGAACAAATTTCCACGAACTCTGGGCGGTTCTCCAGGCATTGCGCCTTCTGGAGCCGGGAACCGAACTCGCGGCTGTTTCGGTTGAGGGATTTGGTCAGCCCCTAAACCAGTCGGACGACGCGGCTGAGTATGACGGGGTTGATTGCACCCTGTATTTCGGAAGCTCCGATCTTAAGACTGCCAAGAGGGTCGAGATCGTTCAGCTCAAGTATTCCGGTAGTGGCCCTTCCTCGAAATGGACGACCGCTCGATTGACGGCGACCGACAAGAAGAAGGGCAATAATTCTGTCCTGCGGCGCCTGGGCACGGCCTTTCGCGGTATCGCATCGCAGTCCTCCGCGCAGGTTGCGGTCAGACTCGTATCCAATCAAACTGTCGCGCAAAATGTCGTGGACGCGTTCGGCCGCCTTGCGCGCAACCTGCAGGTGCCGCAAGCGCTCCGGACGGAGATTCGCTCCGCCACTGGACTTTCCGGTAAGCTTCTAGCTCGCTTTTCAGAATCTCTCGATCTTATCTCGCAGACGGGCTCCAGGTTCCAGCTTGAAGACGCGCTGTTGCTTGAAATTTCACGTTGGACCGACGCCGATGCGCGGGCGGTACTCGAACAGCTGCTCGCATACATCCGCAAGCAGATGTTGCCCGAAGCCGCACGAAGGCTGATCCTCCGGGAGAATATCTTATTGACGATTGCGGGAAGTGCAAGCGCCGAGAGCCTCTTCCCATGCCCCAGCGATTTCTCGCCTCCCGCTGGAATCATTCCCCGCAGCGCAGCAAGGCAATTGGCAGACCTGTTCGGAACCGGAATCCAGCGCGTTTGCCTGCACGGAACAGCGGGCTGCGGAAAAACAACGGTCCTTAAGCAGCTTGAGCAGCAACTGCCTGCCGGGTCCCATGTTGTCCTTTTCGACGCCTACGGGAGCGGGCAATATCTCGACGCTGCCCGCGTTCGCCACCGGCCGGCGGATGCGTTTGTTCAGCTCAGCAACGACATGGCGGTTGCGACATCTCTGCCGTACTTCCTGCTCAGGAGCGAAAGGGTGGATGCCCGGAGCTTTCTCCGCAGGCTTCAGAATGCGGCGGAATCGCTCCACCATATAAATCCCCAGGCACTTCTCACGTTAGCAATTGACGCTGCCGACAATTCCGTCACCGCCGCTGCGCATTTCGGAGAGCGCACCTTCGTCCACGACCTCCTAAGCATCGGCGATCTGCCGGCAAACACACGGTTAGTTGTCAGTTGCCGCACGAGCCGCATCGCGGATTTGAAGCTTCCCGCGGAAGTTCGCAAGTTTCCGCTGTCGGGATTCACCCGCGGAGAGACGGAAACGTTTGTACGGCAGTTTTTTCCCGGTGCCGCCCCGACATGGATCGATGATTTTCATATTCTTTCGAATGGCATTCCGCGTGTTGAACGGTACGCCATGGAGAGCGCGCGGCGCAGTCGTCAGGATCCTCTTTTGAGCCTGCAACCCCTCGGTAAAACGCTTCAAGGAATCTTTGAGGACATGTTCCAGGAGGCATTAAAGAAGGCCGGCCTCTCCTATGACTTCGAGCGTTTCTGCGCGGCGCTGATTGCGCTGCCCCGCCCCATCCCCGTCGATTACTGCGCGCGGGTCTCAGGCATCCAGTCCGGCAGTGTTCTCGATATCTGTTCGGATATGGCTCCCGGAATCCGGATTGAAGACTAATCGATTGCCTTCGCCGACGAGGATATCGAGGAATTCGTGCGCGTCCGCGGACAGCCGCTCCTCGACGAAGCCTACCAAAAGGCGGCAGAGCTTCTCGAGAGCGAGCGCCATACAAATGATTACGCGGCGACCCACGTTGCGACCATTCTCTTCCGGGCTCAGCGGGGGAAGGAACTTCTGAACCTGATCGAAACCGAAGGGGAGCCGGAGATCATTCGAGATCCGCTCCGTCGGCGTGAAGTCCGCCTTCAGCGAGTAAAACTTGGTGTCGGCCTGGCAGCCGAACGGAACGATATTCCATCAGCATTGCGGGCTGCGCTGCGTGGCGCAGAAGCCGTTAAGAGTGACGATGCGATCGCGGACCTCCTCGAATCGAACCTCGACCTTTCCGCCACCTTCGCCGAAGAGAGTGTGACCCGGAGACTCCTGCTCAACGGCGACAAGGTCGCCAAGCATGGACCTCTCGTCGCCCAGTTAATGCTCCAGGCCGCTCTCGCAAATCAACCAACGCTAGCGCGGGCTTACCGCCGCCAATTCTCCGCCTGGCTTCAGCGACGCGATACTGTTGCCGGGGAGAAAGATCATGGATACCAGAGACGTCTGTGGGACATCTCGATTCGGGATATTACGGCTCTTACCGAAGCAGAGATGCTGGTTTCAGGACCCGAGGATGGATTCCGCAATCTCTTGCGATGGAAGCCGCGAACACTAGCCCTTCCAGTTGCGCAACTCGTGATTCCGAGACTTCTCTCCCGGGGCAGAAACGACCTGATTCAGAGCCTTTTGCAATCCAATTTGATAAGTGGAGTGTTTTGTGCGTGGCTTGCAGTGCCGCTGCTCCGTGCGGGGATCCAGATTCCTCCGGATATTCTGCAGCGAACATTCGAACCCGCAAAGCTGCGTCACTTTTTCCCGATTCGCCGTTCCTCGTTCGACACCAGTGGCAGCAGTGAATTCGCGCTCTTTGACACCATCCTCGCCGGTTACGAGTTGGCAGCTGGAAGGCATCGCGAAGACGGAGCTTTGCGGAAATGCCTGATTCATCTTTCATCCGGTTTTCTTCGTAACTCAGAGCGACTCTGGGATCACGATACAGAACTATTGAACATTCTTCTCCGCGCCTATTGCCTTCTGGCCGTGCTCGAAGACCGGGAGGCAAGCGTCGATGATTTTCTTGGTCCCGCCCCGGCTGCAAAACCAGATGAAAGCGATTCAGACAAGCGGCGCAGAGAATCCCTCCGCACAACCATATCCCTCCTGATTCCCTTTTTCGTTGCGCGCGCCAAAGCGATGATCTCTAGGACCGATACGGGTTTGCTGCTGGGAGAAGTGGGAAACGCTGCCCGCTCGGTGCGAAACGCCGAGCATCGTCTCTCTGTCCTCAGTCGAGCGGGACTCTACCAACTCCTCATGTTGAATATCTTTGACCTGGCGGCGATTCCCGGCACGGATGCTTCCAAGGTCCTGGAGACCGCCTTTTCTATCCCGAACGAAGATTCCTCGTCAACCGGGTGGCAGTACCTGACATTCGTGGGACGCGCCGGAATGTGCCAGCAGACGCATGGAAAGCTCCTGGAGTGGGCGACTCAGAAGGATGCGGTCATAGCTGCGCTTCGAACCAATGCGTCCGAGAAGATTGGTGCTCATCTGGCTCTTTCGCGCGCGGTTATGGCAATCAGCCCGGAAGATGCCTCCGTCTTCTTCCAGCATGCGCACGAGGATACCGAGTCCGTGGATGCAGACGCCCGCTTCCAGCTGCGAACCTTGAGCGAGCTGGTGCGGAGAGCGGAAGGTGTCCTAGATGATCAAGAGAAGCTGCGCGCCGCCTGCGACTTTGCTGCGCTTGCGACGAGCATGGCTCTGCGTATTGGTGATCAGGAGGCGTTTCCCTGGAACTGGGTTGCTGCCTCTCTCGCCAGGCTGTCGGCTGGCGTGGCGCTCGCGGCCGTGGCGCGTTGGGAAGATGCCGCAATGGCTGAGCGCGGCGACACACTCGAGGCCGTTCTACCGCATCTCAGCATCCCGGGCGTGAATCACGTTGCCACGCTGGTTGCGATGAATCCTCTGCTTCAGTCCGATTCGCTCCTCGAAGCAGCCGCCAAACTGACCGCAAGCCGCGGGAATGGATCTTCATCTCCTGAGGTTGAGGATCTGTGCCGCGATGCTCTGATCCTGAATGATGGTCTGAGGCCCACGAGCATTGTGAAGAGCCTCGAAGGGCTTCCCGCAAGTGGGGTTTGGCTCCAATCCTTGCGGTCGACGGGGAAGTTTCTGGCAGAGAGTGGAACGACTCATCACACTTCGCCAACGGGAGAGGAGAGTCCTGAGAACGCGCAAATCCGTTTTACACTGCCAGCAAAACGCTACATTCTTCCAGATCAGATCCTGGAAGCTGTTCGAGTTGCGAAAGCTTCAGACCGGTACATTCCAGTTTCAAACGTTTTGAAGGCGATTCAGGGTAAAGTTGCGACGGCAGATCGTATTGCTTACCTGGAGGCTTTGAAGTCGCTTCCCGTGGAGGATGTTGATGGAGAGGCAATTGTCGATGCCCTCGAAGACGCGAGAGAGAGATGGAACACTGCCGCGGTTTCGGCCTGGCTGGATCAGGCCGTTCCGATGCTTCTCTCGGCACGATTGGCTGATTTCTGCAGAATGCTCGTCTATCTCGAGACGAATTCTCCCCTAGATCGCTTGCTGAAGCTGGTCTCCGATCGCGGCACGTGCAGCAGACCCATGTTGCGCGGACTCGGGGAATCCCTCGACGCGCTCACTGCCGGAACGATTTATGAGGTTTGCCGGCGTGTCGTTCAGTGCCTCCCCGAACTGGAAGCGAAGGGCATTCTGCTCGCGAATCTAGGGCGGCTCGTCAGTGCCCTTCCTGATCTCGCGGAGGTCCGGCTTGATGCCGGCGATGTTCCGCCTCACCCGACAGCCGCTGTGGCAAGGTTCCTGTTTGTTCTGATGTCGGATGTGGATGTCCGGGTCCGATGGAGATCCGCACACTGTCTTCGCCGCCTTGTGCGCTATGGAGCTGAGGGTCTGATCCAATCGATGGGTGAGCTCTGGGAGAGGACTGCGGAGAACTCTTTCAGGGTACCGGGCGCACCGTTCTACTGGCAGGCCGCGCGCTTGTGGTTTGTGGCCGCACTATCGCGGATCGCCCTAGAACAACCCGGCGCAGTCCTCCCGGTCAAGAGCTTACTGCTTCGGACTCTCGATGACACCACGTATCCTCATCCGGCCCTTCGCTCGTTTGCCAAGGATGCTCTTGAGACCGTGGCGAGTTCAGGAGCGGTTTGCCTCGACGAGCAGGAACGCGCCCTGATCCATTCCACCAACAGGTCGATCCTCCCACCCGAAAAGGAGGATTCCGAGTTCCCTCTGGAAGACTCACAGTCCGGTCCCGCGGGTAGGTTCCGGTTCGACTCGATGGACACGATTCCATATTGGTACCAACCCGCAACCCGCATCTTTGCTCATGTGTCTACGACCCAGCTGAAGGCGGAGGCGGAGCGCTGGATACTGGATCGCTGGGGTGTCAGCCCGGAGTTGACGGACTGGCGAACGGAACCGAGACGGAACCGCTTTCCCGAAAACAGTTGGAGCCTATCTTCCAATGATCACGGCAGCATGCCGACGCTGGAGCATTACAGGACGTTCCTCGAATGGTATTCCCTGCAGTGCGCGATTGGCTCGTTGATGAGGAGCGAGCCTCTTGCATCGCGCGGGAATGACGAGGAAGACGAACTCGCAATGCGGCTAAGGTGGCAGAGGTTTCCCGAGGCGCCCTATTGGCTCTCCGATCTGCTCAGCCCCATTCCCCTCGAGCGCCGATTCTGGATCAAACCAGAGATCACCGACAAGTGGGTTGCCAACGTAGCGGATGCGGATTTCGTGCAGGAGATCGTACGGAGGCAGGAAGGCACAGAACTCATTGCGGAAGGTTCGGTCCGAGTTTCCTCTTCCGAGTTCTCCTGGGAGGTGGACGTGACCAGCGCTCTTGTCGAACCGGGACATGCCTTGGCGCTGGTTCGAGCTCTGCAGACAGCAGAAGAGCCGATAGACTACAAGCTGCCGAACGCCCATGAAGATGACTCCGACAGGTTCGCTATTGAAGAACCTGGGTTCCAGTTGAACGGATGGATTGCGGCGACGCACTCCGGTAGCGGCTTTGACGAGTACGATCCATTGAATCTGGGAGCGGAAACAACCAACTCTGGACCGCCCAATTCGAGTTCCGGTCGCCCGTCTCTGCACGGTGGGGTACTATCGTGGCCAGAACATGATGGAGTTGTCTTCCGGTACGAGCGATGGAAAAGTCACCGTGACCGCTCCTCCAGCGCATACGAGGGGCCGGAGTTGCGGACAAGCGGGTACCGTCTCTACTCGACATTCGGTGCGACTCTGGACCTGCTGAAGAGATCCGGAAGAGATTTAATATTCGAAGTGCGAATCACACGTAAGCAAGGAGGTTCACGCTATCAAATACGCACGGAAGAAGAATCTCTCAGACTGGAGGGCAGATTCTGTGGCATCGTCCTCCTCAGAGCCGACGGGACCCTCCACACCGCCGACGGATGTCTTGGAGCTTGGCCGCTATCTGGTCGATGAGAACCTCGGCGAGCGGAACAACGATACACTCTCTCGATGGCTTCTTCACGCGATTGCTGAGCGCCTGGCCGCCTGCGACGCAGCGACAAACACCGTCCAGAAGAAGAAGCGCGAAGGCGAAGCTGCCGACCTGATCCTTCGTCTGTGGAAACATCGCGCTGTCGTGCCCATGGATATTGACCCCTTGGCACCATATGAGCGTGTGTTCCAGGCCCTCCGGTCTCTGTTGCCGCAGGCCAATCCCTGGCAGTTTCGTGAGCGGTCAGCAAACGAAACTGTAGCCGCGGAGCTTTACCGCTGCCTCTCCCGGTTGACCGTCTCGATGTTCCTGCTCAGCGTTGAAGCGATTCCGAAGCGTTCAAAGAGCAAAAAGGCATTGCATGACTCATTCTTACCCTTCAACGAGAACTCCATGCTTCTTTTGTTCGAACAAGTGGCGGAATTCGTCTCCCCGAAGACGAAGTCAGATGCCAAACGCGCAGTCTCCGATATTCCCAAGACGAGTTTGCCGGACGCGGCACAAAGTCTCCGGACCCTGATCGAGAGGACACGCGCCGCGCTCGATGAAGCCCTCGTCATCGTCGACAGGATGGAACGGAAGGGTGCGCGCCGGAAGGCGGCGGATCCTCGGGTTTCCGCCAAGACTCGCCCGAGGGCTCCGATCCCCGCGAAAAAAGTCTTGTCGAAAGCAAAGAAGTCCCAGCCGGCTCTACCTGGGAAGACGAGGAAACGGAAACGGTAGCTTCTCCATCGTTGGCGCATCGAGACAACGGCGCAAATGCCCTCCTCGTCGGGACCGAAGGGTCCCATCACCCCGCGCCTGACACCAGAATCTGACGACAGGTCGCGCTCTGATCCTTCCAAATCTTCGCGAGAGGATATTTTTCTTCGTTGCCGGCGTGTTGCTCAAACCGTGCGAGGGCCGACTCAAAGTCGAGTTGAGCCCGGCTCGCTGCGCTGGTAATCAACTGTGGGGCTGCGTCAGCGCGAAACAATTGAGCCGCAGTATAGATGATGAGTTCCTCGTCGTCCGCGAACGAAGCCAGGATTGCCGCAAGTTTGTCTATTCCAGAATCCGTTGTCAGATCGAAATGCTGCGGCAGAAGTCCCATAAGCAGCACGAAGGCGCACCGCCACTTGCGTCCCTCCGCTTGTGAACCATAGAACAAGGTCATAAACCAAACAGCTACGTATACTTCGTTCCAGAGCGCCGCCTCCTGATCGCCTTCACTTCGGCCGAGCAAGCTGATCGTGGCTGCAGAGAGAAACAGGCTCGCATCGTCGGCAGAATGATCATTCGTGAAGGCGATGTACCGCGACCTGAGTCTTTGCTCTTCCATCTGATTCCACAGCCGCTTCCAGGTGGCGACGGGATCGGCGCCTGAAAACACGCAACTGACGAGTTGGTGCCGCCATGTTGGGAAGTCATTCAGGTTCGCGTCGAAAAGGCCTGCGTCCCGCAAAAGCAGGAGATTCTCAAATATCCGAAGCTCGTCTTCGAAGCTCTCCGCGTCCGGCCGATAGGCCTTCATCGATAGCCGAGCCACAAGCAAATCCATCCCGGGCGTGAGACTCGCCGGCGTTCGTCCGCGGCCGGAGTCTCTGAGCTCGTCCAACTCATCGGGAGTCAGCGGCGGTCGATGCGGCAGCCATGGAATGACGATCGCAGCGTTCGCTTCAGCATCTCCGAAAGTCTGGATGATCGCTTTCATCGCCATCGATGCCGGAAGAGCAATCCAGGCGTGCAGCTGCGTCTTGATCCGGACCAGGTGCATCAGCCAGTTTGCCGCCAGACGGGGCCCGTCGCTTCGCCGGGCAAGGTTCCGGGCCAGCGACTCCATGCGTTCAGCGATGTCTGCGCAAAGCTCCGTATAGGCCGCCTCGTCGCGGGGAACCCGATTGAAGGGCGCCAGCAGATTCGCGGCATGCCGGAGAGAGGCTTGCAAAAGCATAGGCGCAACCGGAGATATCCACCCCTCGCTTTCAGGAGGCCCATAAGCAGACGGCGCGGCTTCAAGGAGCATCAGGATCTCGTCAAAATCCTCGACTACCTCGCGACAATGCAGGGCATCCCGGATTACAAGTGGATTCTTCAGGCGATTCAGCCACGACAGGTATTCAAGCCTATCGATCGGCCTCAACCGGTTGATCAAACCGAGAAAATCGTAAAGAAAGGGCACATACTCGAGCGACCTGAGATCGAATGCTTCGAATGAGGGTTTCCCGCTCCACGCCTCGAGCATCTTTGTGAAAGATTCTCCCCACTTTCCAAGGACGAAGTCGCCCGGGCTTGCGACGAGGTGCCTGACGCTCTCATCCATCGCGGCAAGTAGCGGTAGATTCTTTTCGTGAAGCAGCCAAGCCGTACGTTCGAGAAATGCCTCTTGCATTACGAAATTGCGGCTTGCCTTATTCAGCAGGCCTCGGAGTTCCTTCTCTCCTGCTGCATCTGAGGCTCGTCGGCCAAGCGCCAGGCCCCAGCACCAAGCCGCTTGAGCAGCTCCTTCGTCCGTAGCTGGCGACTCGAACGAAGCCTCAAGCGCCTTCAGGAGGCCCTCGGGAACAACGATTCCTTTCGAATGCAATGACGTCCATCGTTCTCGCAGGATTGAGCTGTCAAAGGTAAGTTCCTCGCGATCTTCCCCACAGCCCGGCCCGCTCAGGGCGGAGACCAGGAGGTCCAAGAGGGGAGACAGCCAGATTTCGCGCTCAACAAGGCGGCCTTGCGCGATCAGCACAGGCAACATCGTTTGCGGGGCGGATTGGAACCTCGAATCCCTCATCGCTTCTCCCGGGTCTTGAGGGCCCACCAACATCCAAAGGTCGCAACGCTCAAAGCCATTCCGACGACCGCCCAGCCTTTCGCCCTGCCGGAACCGGCGGTTCTGCCGGATAGCCGATTCGCCATCCATACCTGCCAGTCAGCGATGCGGTCACTGTTGAGGATTTCGGTCAGATTCGCAATGATGTCCGCCGAATTTCTGAGTTTGACCACCATGCCGGCGCGCTCGCCAATCGTGTGCAGCGAATTTCCCGAAAACCAGACCGAGTCGTCCACAACAAGAAAGCGATCGTGAACGGCCGGAGCGCCCGTCAACACGCGGATGGTGAAGTTACCGTGTTTGGAGAAGTTCAGAAGTTGAGCGTTCAGGAAGTCGGCGGCCGTGCGCTTCGGATCGATTCGGTCCTTCTTCGTCATAGCTTCGGCACTTGTCACGATCAGCACCGGGAGCTTTGGGCTTGAGGTGGCAAGGGCAAAACTGATGAGCTCGATTGTGGTGAAGTAGGGATCGACAATCCATAAGCGTTGCTTGGCGCTCGAGATCAGACTGCGGACGAACTCGGTCGCCGCCTCCTGGTCTCCGTGAAACCACCTTTCCGGATAACGATCGTCAAGCCGCTTCATCTCGCGTCGTTCGTGGCCTGCCGCCAACAGAGGTATGGCGTCTTTGGGTGATCGCGGTTGGCCAGCGGTTACCTTGGTCGTGTGCCCTGCGAGCGCTCGCACGTAGCTCGACTCTGGTGAGCTTCCGGCAGCGGGTACGACAATTTTCTGCTGAGGGCTGGGCGTTATCAGGTTGATGTCCAGTGCCTGAATGAATCCCGTGGGTTTCGTCCTCGACAAAAGAGATCCCGCCTGATTGAGCACGATCATCTCGATTTCGCCCGTCGTCCCGGCTGGATGGCGGATCTCGATTTCGGTCGATGCGATTTGAGACTCCGCGAGGCCGCCGACACCCATCGGGCGGCGGTCAATCAGGATGACCCGCAATCCGTCGACGGTTTTGTTCATGCGGGGACGCAAACGAAGAAAGCTGCTTTCTTGTCCGGGAGTTTTCGTCGATAACCCATGGTCTATCCCTCGAAAGATGGGATCTGGCGCAACAAGATGGAGCGATCCAACAAACTCAGAGTAGACCTCAAAATCGACGAACATTTGCAAGGAGAGCCACTTTCGTCCGTCTGGATCTGAGGCTGCGGCTTTTGCCTCAGCAAGGAGGTCCGGCTGAAGCAGCAGGTGAACCCGCGGGGCGTGCCAAAACTGCGACACGAAAGGAATCTGGTCAGAAACGGTTACAAGATGCGGCCATTGCGGTTCCTGAACGAATTGAGAGGTCGCCAGCGACTTAGGAGCGCCTTTTGAATCCAGATCGCCGGGAAGCTCTATCTGACCCTGAATACAACGGGTATACCAGTCGAGCGCAGCCTTCGCTGACATACATGTCCGTTTGACATAGAGGCGGTTTCTTCTGCCAAGGCGCTTCAGTGCAAGATATTTTTCCGGCGTGTCCAGCGGAGATGGGAACTCCACGGGAAACAGTTCGACAGACCCAAACATCAGAAAACGCGCCTGATCTGCGAGGTACCATGCGAGATGAATCAGGCCGTATCCGTAGTCCTCCAATGCGAACGGCGTTTGAGCGCCCACTTCTACGTCTGGAGCCGAACTCGTATGCATGGATTTAAGAATATCCGGTTCTACTCTCCGGCAAGGGCGAATGATGACCGGCTCGATGTGATCAGTTCTCACATGACTCCCTGCCGCTGATGATGTTTATGGATGCTTTGGCGGCAGAAAATGTAAATGAGCTTGAAGGAGGGGCTTTACCACCTTGTTCCGCAGTGCGGGCCGTTGATCTCTGATCTCAAGCAGTAGGAGCTTCATGGCCTACAGTTCTATTCACCTGGTTGCTCTGGGGCTTTCCTGGCGGCGGGTTGCAGGTTTACGGCAATTGCTGCGTAATCCGGTTTGCACTGCTTCCAGGACTGGTATAGATAGTCAGCTCGGAATGCGGTTAATTTTTGATCCTTGGTCCGATATGCCCGGAGCGCGGACGCAAAATTGGGGAGGCTATAATCGGCATCCAAATTGCGAAACAGTTCGGGATGCCTCCTACGGATATAGGACTTAATCGCGCGACTTCCAATGGGGTGGTTGCACGGGCTGGATTGGCAGAGTTTCAGCGATCTCCAAATGCTAACTTTGGGAAAGCCGGCGAACGCGTTGGCTATCTGCCGGGGATCGCGGCGGAATCGATCAGTCGAAATGAATTCGACGAGGGTATCGATCTGTTCTACAAGATGTTTTGAAGCCTGTGCATACCAGCCTGACCTTTGTTTTGGGATGGCTTCGAGCACCATTGTCAAAATCTTTGGTTTCGGTTTTGGCCAACATAGTGGCTCTAGCTCGGGCCAATAATATTCAAGCGTTTGGACGAGTGTGTCCCTGTCGCTTAGGAGCCCCCAGAAGTGAATCGGCTTCGGACCGGGTCTCTTGGGCTCACCGACCGGAATCTCGGAAGCCGCCAGATCAAGAGGCGCGACGGCGCTTTCAAACGCCTTTTCCAGTTTAGTAACACGTTCCGTAAGGTCGCGAATTAAGCGGGTTGCGTCGAGTTTTCTTTCTAAATGCGAGCTTTGCGTCGAATTCTTGGCCGATTTCGAAGAGGTGCGTCTCATCCAATATTCTCCGGAGAATTGTAGCTATTGTGCTCTAGAACTAGAAGGGTAACAGACTCGGTGTCGAGATAATTTGACGCACTGTGATTCGGAGCAAAATGGGGGACATCATGGGCGAGAGGAGTTCGGCGCCATCACGATCCGCGAGATCGGTTCAAGTATGCGAAAACTCGACCCGCGGCCAAGGAACAGAATGGCCCGCCACAGTAACGCGCCACTTCAATCTCCTCCATCCCCGTCAAGAGAACGTGCTGCTTGTGATGGAAAGCGATTGGCTTCGCATTGAGAGGATGATGAAAGCACTGGTTCCTTACACAAGCGCGTACCAAGTTGCTGCTTCGATATCGTCCGGTAGTCTTGTTTCGTTTATCTGCCTTTCGCTTTCATTGGAATTGTCGGCCGCTCCAATTCCCTGTTGGGTGTGGATCGTCGATATCTGCATCATTTGCAGCTCCGCGCTCATGACCGCGATGTGCTTTCTGTTCGACTCCCGCTTGAGAACTCACGCTGTTCGCAGCGTGGAGGGCACACTCAGCGAGCTGGAGGATGTCCGGGGCAAATCTGAGTCTTCAAATCAACTTTCTTAATGAATATCGACTGACTGAGATTCTTGAGTCGATTAGCCTCGAGCCCTATCGCTTAGAGCTCATGGTGCGAAACCTGCGCGCCGATCTGCCCGAGGTCTCGGAGCTATGGAGTTGTGAGTGGGAAGACGACGAATGACTATCCAACCTTGCCCGTCGACCCGTCGTCTTCCTTAATCCCAAAATCCTTGATCACCTCATTGATCGCCGCCGTCATGAGTGTCATGTGCTCGGGCATGTTCCTGGCCGTTCCCTTATAGACATATTTGCTCGCCGCTTCGAAGGGTCGGCCGAGGTTGTGGTCGGCGGTGATCCTGTTTTCGAGAATCGTGCTCAACGGCATCTTCGCCAGGGCACGCATGGCGCGCTCCACGGTACCGGCACTCATCGTCACCAGCGGCGTGATCGTCAGTGGCTTGTAATCTTTCCTGTTGAGCTGGTCGTTGAACCGCTGATTCAGGTAGTTGTTGATCATGAAACTTGAACCGATCTCGTCCTTCGTCAAGATTAGAGGGATGACCTTGCTCACCTTCGCAAGGTACGGTGGCAGGTCCTTCGGCTGTTTCGAGATATTCTCGATAGCCTTCAGCAGCTGCGTTACGCCCTTCCGCCTTGTCGGCGTTCCAACAAGCCTCGTCTCGAGATAAGATTTCATGCGCACATAATCGCCAGAATATTTCGTTTCGATGTCGCAGGTCGCGACCTTAGCCTCGATCAGGACCGCGGTGTTACCCCAGATGACAATCGAATCACAGATCTGTTTCCCATCCGCATACTTCGGTGAAGCGTGATAGACGTTATGTTTCGTCGACGCGTAGGTCTCGAAAAGCCACGCGAGGTAGTCCTCGAAAACTGGCCCCCAAAAACTGAGATAAGGTTCTTTCTGACTCGCCTCCAGATTGTCCAAAATCCTCCAGATGACGCCGCTCTCGAGCTTACCGAACCCGAACTCGTAGTCGAGGCAGTAGTAATTGTCCTCATGGAAAAAATACGGATTGTCGCGCAGAAAGGTGAAGTCAGCATATCCGTGCGGTTCCTTCGGAGGCACCATCGACGCGAGCGTGAAGGATACCGTCGACAAAACCTGATGGATCGTCTCCGGCGACAGCGTCGTCGCCTTCAACCACAACGGTCCGAGCGGGGTCATCGTCTGGTTCTTCAGGTGCAGCTCATCGCGCTGGATCGTCGCGTGCATCATCAGTAAGAACATGAAGTCGATGTAGAGTTTCAACGGAAACCCGAAGACCTTTTCGAATTCCGCAGGCACATCGAACGGCAAAGTACCTTTTGCCGCTAGGCGAGGGATGTTCACCGTCAGCATTATGTAAATGCGCATCAATTGCGTGAATGGATCGGTTGGGGAGTCCAACTCGTAGATTGGCACAAACTGCGCGACCAGATTCGCCGCCGCGTCCAATGGATCGGTCGGCTTTGGATGCGCGAACATCAGAAGTTCCGCGGCGCGGAGAAGCAATTCGCCCAACTCGTGGTTCTCTATCGGCGGAAGAGTTTCGTCGGGCTTGGGCGTCAGCCGCGTAACCTCGGCAGCGATATAGCGAAGCTGCCCTTGAAAGAAAATGACGCGGTCCTTGTCGTGTGCAACCTTCGCCTTCGCTGCAAGCTCCGGCGGGAATAGCAATGGGATGTACCTCTCAGTCAGATCCTTGCTGGGTGTCGTCTTGCCCTCTGGGCCGTAATTCAGGTGAACGCTGAGTTCGGAACACGCCAAGAGGACAGACGTCCGCGAGTATTTGCTGAGAAGCGCTCGGAGATCTTCGATGGTGCTAGCGGTGCCGCTCACGTCGGCCCAGTTGAGCCAATATTTCATTAGGGGCGGTCCAGCCATGTCGCACTAAAACGTGACTGAATCTTATACCTTTACCCCTGCGCGGTTGAGGGGCTCGGCGAAGCGTTATAGGCGGGCACGCGCCGCACGCGCCCTCTACCTACGAGGTCGGCACCTGATTCGCCGGAACATTCACCTTCACTTGCTTCTTCGCAGCGTGCCTCCGCATCTTCTCTTGTCGCACTTCATGGCTTTCCGGATCGCGGCCGACGTAGATGCGGACCAGCCAATCGCTGGATCCGCGGCGAATAATTTGGCCAGTCTTGCGAGCTAGAGTGCCTCCAAAAACTGAGAACAGCGGCACACGTGTGGCACACGTTGCCGCTGCTGAGGATTGGTTTTCCAGGGTGGATCAAAGGAGGGGAGACTGACGGGGATTCAGTACCTGCTGCTTCCCTGAAGGCCAGCGGGTTGGCCCGCAGTCGGGCACACAACCGGATCACTGGGGCGGAGGAGATCAGCGTCCAGTCTCACAATGTTGATGAAGTGGGGGAACACAGATTTACCCGCCCCAACTTCTGCTTCTTAGAGTCCAGATTTAGGGCTATAAAACCCAAATTCCCACTTTGCCCGGTTTGTGAGCAAACCGCCGGCGCTTCGCACGGATCCATGCGATAGCTTCACTTGCAGGTTACACAATCGGGACTTGGAGCACCCGGCGTTGTCTACCTGCATATTGAGGTTAAATCAGTAGGGCAACCGATCCCATTTCACAGTTCCACAGGCCGTCGGAAGAGTCTGCGACGGACCATAGTGAGGGAGTGTTGCCGCTCGAGCACAATTACCGCTGAAGCAGCGCCCGTGACAAGAAGAGCATTGCCTGCTCCTGCAAATCCTGAACCGGGAACGCGGGATCCTCTCGTGTCCCATCTCTTCCAATGCGATCGACGATGCTGACAACAAATCGTGCGGCGATCTCTGCATCGACATCAGCAGGCACAACCCCTGCGCGCTGATCGCGCTGGATGAGTTGAATCAAGGTATCGAGCAAGGGAACCCGAAATGCGGAAGGCGGAGTCTTTTCCCGCTCGAAAAACAGCATCTCGGCGTCGAAGATTCGCATAAACGCCTGATAAGGCAGTACTGCTTCCGGCGCCTCCTTCATCATCTTCGCGACGAATTCAATCGTCGTCCGGGTTTCGCGGGCAACGCGATCCATAGTTCTCTGCAAGCGCCCGAGCATCTCGTCGGCAAGTGCATGAATCACCTCCTGCTTGGAATCGAAGTGAAGATAGAAGGTCCCTTGCGCAATGCCGGCGCGCTTGACGATGCCGGAGATGACGACTTTGTCGTAGGACA
Source organism: Terriglobales bacterium (assembly GCA_050012595.1). Lineage (GTDB taxonomy): Bacteria > Acidobacteriota > Terriglobia > Terriglobales > Acidobacteriaceae > Acidiflorens. The sequence continues at coordinate 42,201 of JBEKGW010000025.1, read as the reverse complement.
TCTTGGCAAACAATTCACGCGCGGCTTCTAAAATTCGCTCCCTGGTCGTCTTTTCTGCGCTGACTGTGGCTTTGAGATGTTTGTCCAGTTTTTTCGATTTGCGTTGTGATTTCGGTGTTTTCATCACGATTCAGAAAGTGCACCTTTCCTTGCACGAAGCGTTGAAGAGTGCAAACGGCCATCTTCCATCTCAACGATCCGATCGGCGACGTCGAGCACGCGGTTGTCGTGGGTGACCATCAGAATCGTCGTTCCCTGCTCGCGGGCGAGTTTTTGCATACGACCCACGCGGACTCGAAGCATATATGGAATCTCTTCGCAACATTCCGTCCGGGGCGCTCGGCTTTGTCAGAAACGCTTACCATCATGAGCCCTATAATCTTCTGCAGCTTGACGAACGATCTACTCTGAAGCTGCTCTTCTTCGCGAGCTACCTACTGCGCCTGATCGATCCATCAAGTTGGGTTTGCCACGCCGGCTGCCTACCACCAACCGTGCGCGCCGCCTACAACCGCTCGGTGCGTGCGGGTCTCAACGACGAGCCCTTCCTCGCCGAAGTAAGTTCTCCGAATGGGGTCACGGGTCTTCACCTCTCCGAGAAGCTCGCCAGTATGAGTGAACCACTGAAAGTGCTTGGGCTGCAAGAGTCCAAAGCCACGATTTCCGATGATGAGTTTGCCTTGGTCAAGCACATCGACAAGCGCCACCAGTTCGCTCTCCCGAACGATGTAGAGCCTGGTTGCCGTCAGAATGAAAAGGTGCGATGAAGTTCTCGCAACCTGCTGGGGAACTGTGCCGATATCGTAGATGCGAAGCGGAAGGCCATCTTCGCCGACTTTGACGATCCGGCCGCTATAGCCCCCGAGGAAAGTGCTGTTTCCCTCGTCGGCGAAGTTTGCCGCATAGATCCAATCGGTCCCGAACGCGCCACTGACCTGCATCGACATCGAGATGGTCACGTTGATCCCCTGCGGGAGGCGAACAACACTTTGATGCAGAATCTATTGGTAGACGACCCGCTCAGTCTCGGAGCTGGAGAGATGAGTGAGATCAATTCCCGTCAGCAGCTCCATGGCCGCACCCAACTCCTGAAACCTCCGCGTAGCCTGCGGATCCCTGGGATTTCGATCGGGATGCCATCGCATGGCGAGAACCCGGTACTGGCGGGTGATCGCCTCCGGACTCACGGGAAGCGTCAATTCCATGAGGCTCAAAGCGGCAACAACGTCGGCGCTTGCGCCAGCCTTGCCCGAGCGCTCTGAGGCGATCGCGGTCCAGCCCTCTTTCGTGGGAAAACGGAGGCCCCAGAGGGGCCAATTCGTGGCCAGATCGTAACACCAGGCTTCATCGACAATGGTGACCAGATATCGCGAACGATCCTGTGAGAGTGCGACACATCGGACATGATTCTTGAGCGAATTCGGATCGATGCCAAAACGCTTGGCCTGTTCGGCGTATTCGGGGAGATCCGCGACCCGTTCGACGAGGAGTGGCTCAACCGTTTCAGTGTACCCGTGCAGGATGCCATCGCGCGAGAGAAAGAGCATTCCCGAACCGTCGCCGTTTACGTCGGCGCGATAGACATCAAACCCGAGTGCACGTTCCGCTAGCCTTTTCCCCCGCCGATCAGTTGTCATTACTACGGCGGATGCCGTCGGAAATTCCACCCGCTTTCCCGCGGGGTCGATCCAGACGGTTGTTCCCGCCGTATGGAATGTCTCTCGGTAGGCAGAGTTCGGTCGCTTCTCAGGCGGAAGCGGCTCCTCGCGGCCCAGCGCCCAACCGTCGCCGCTGACCGTGAAGCGAGCGACTTTGCCCCGTGCCTCCTCTGTTCCATCGTCTCCCTTACTTGTGGATACTTTCTGACTCTGCGACCGTTCTTCCCAGGCGTCTGGAGCTTTTGGCAGCCTCACATAGGCGAGTTTGCTGAAATCAAGGTTCCGAGCCCGCGCAGGGGGACGATCAGACCTCTGCCGGTGCACCGGCACACTGATCACCGCTGAAGCGTGTGTATTATCGGGCATTGCAGCCGGCTGAGACGTCGCTGAATTGAGAGGGAAATCTGGTGGATAAAGAAGAAATGTTGATCCCTGGCTCACTCTTTGCAAGCGCTTTCCACCCTCAAGCCGGGAGGCAAGGAGGCCCAGTCTACTGGCATCGCCATCGATTCTGATTTTTAGCTCCTTCTGCTTGATGCCGGGCTCGGTGCTGACCAGGGCGGTGAACGTATCAAACGAAGCCGCCCGTGAGCTGGCCGAGACGGTTGCCAACCAAGTGCCTGGCGTGAGAGTAGCGCGCAACGAGCTGAGGGCCGGCGCGGTTGCTGAAAATCCTCTAAGCAGGCCCGGGGACTTCGCCGGGAAATACTATCGCGTGGGTGGCGATGTTTCTGCACCAGTGCCGCTGAACCAAGTAGAGGCCGGATATTCCGACGAGGCGCGGAGGTTGAAGGTCCAGGGGGTTTGCCTAGTCCAGATGATCGTGGATGCGCAGGGAATTCCGCAAAACGCGCGCGTTATTCGCTCCCTTGGCGCGGGGCTTGAATGGTGCCAGTGTCTCTCTTCTCCACTGGCACCATTCAAGCCGGTCGCAGACCAAGGGGAGCAACCTCGACCGCCGGACGCGAGGATCGCCGCAACAAAAGAAACGACAGCGCAAGGCCGAAAGGGTACATTAGGCCGCTTGCCACCCAGACGGGAGTATAGGAATAATGCTGTACGACGTACCCCGTTCCCGCCGTGAACAGGATGCCTCCCAATGCTCCCATAAACCCCCCAAAACCCACCACCTGCGCCGTACGTTCAGGAGGAAACAGGTCGGTTGGTAACGTGTCCACAGAGACACTCCAAAACTGCATGCCAAAGGCTACGATGCTCATGACGATCATCACCCAAAGGAGACGCGACAAATAAACGGTGAGCACGCTCGAAGAGACCAAAATAGCACTAACAAACATTACCCACAGGCGAGCCTTCTTTGTGTCGACCCCACACCGCACCAACCAACCTGAAGCAGCTCCACTGGCGATGCCTCCTATTAATGAGGCAAGATAAGGAATCCAGGCAAATAGCGCAATGCCGCTCAAGCTCAAGCCACGGGAATCCGAAAGGTATTTCGGTATCCAGAAAAGGAAGAAATACCAGACGGGGTCGGCGAAGAATCGCGCAACGGCAATGGCCCAGGCTTCCCTCGATCGGAAGGTTTCGGCCCACGGGATGGGTCTCTGCGGCACTCGGTCAGGAGAGTTCTGCGCCCGGTTCGCCGCCCTCCGCTCCGGGGTATAGTACAGCCAGAACCATGGCACAGCCCATACGAGGCCCAGAGAACCTGTCAACAGAAACGCTTGCTGCCAGCCGTAACGCAACGAAATCCAGACCACCAAGGGAGGCGCAATCAGCGGGCCCAGACTCAAGCCCATTTCGAATGCTCCAACAGCGATGCCCCTTTGCTTTGCATCGAACCACTCGGCGACGGCCTTGACGCCCGCCGGGATGATGGCTGCTTCGCCGATAGCCAATAGCGCTCTCCAAACGCAGAGGCTTATCAGGCCAGTTGCGGTTGCATGCAGCATCTGAATGACCGACCAAAATATCACGGCAATGCCAAGCCCGTTGCGTGTGCCTACCAGGTCCACGAACCTGCCCATGAGTAGATACATCACCGCGTAAACAACCAGGAAAGAGTTAAGTACGTACGAATACTGCAAACTCGAGAAATGCATTTCTTTTTGGAGTGCAGGTGCAAGAACCGGCAGCGTTTGGCGGGTGATATAGTTGATGATCGTCACCGCCAGCAGCAGCAGAACTACAGTCCGCCCCTTCGTGGCGCGAGCTTGTGGCCTGTCTTCCTCAACTATATTTGTCATTTTTTCCCATCAAGACTCCGCTGTTGGTTCGTCACGACCATCTGCTCACCATCTTCCGCGCTTTTTTCTATCTCGCCTGCCTGTGGATCACGCTTCAGAAATGTTTATAAGACATGCTCCAGGAAACAGCATCTTCTGATCCGTGATTCACTGCAGTATCGTGATTCACTGCGGTATATTGATACAGCCTAACTCTTCGCCTCGGCGCCCGCTATCATCCGATCCAGCGACAGCAGGTTCAGCATCAGCTGCCTCGGCAAATGATAGTTGTCCTGCCGGTTCACGTGCGCCTGCGGTGTCATGCGCCGATCTGTAAACCCCATATACCCCGCCGAATACCCACGGCTCCGCTGGCAGAATTTCTCTTGCGCCAGCATGTAACACGCATCAAAATACTCCTCTGCCCAGCCTGATGGCGTGCGCTCCAGCACCTTCAGCGTCGCAATCATCGTCTCGTTCAGCCCCCACAACGTTTTCATGTACTCGTACTCGCCTACAAAGTGCATGTCCAGATTCGTGCCCGGCGGCGTCTCCGGCGGCCATTCGTAACTGTCGTGGTCCACATTCACCCACTGGATCAGCCCGCCGTACACGTGATCCCATCCCGCATCCAGGTGCCGCCGCACACGTTCCGCGCACGCGGCCCACAGTGCTGAGTCTCTGCGCCGGTCTGCCTCATCCATCAGCATCCACAGCGCCTCAACACAGTGCCCGAACCGAACCTTCTTTTCCTCCCCCGGCGGCCGCGTAAAGTCGTCATACAGCATCTCAGTGTTCAGCCCAAGCTCCGAGTCATAATGCCGGTTCAGGATCGCGTCCACCCCGGCATCCGCAATCGCCTCCAGCTCCCGGTCCGGCCAACGCTCGAGCATCTCCGTCGCAACACTAAGCGTCAGAAACCAAAGCCCCTGCGGCCGTACCGCGCGTTGGCTCCCCCACAGATAGGGATAATCCGCGCCCAGGTACCGAAAATTCGGGCTGATGAACGCCCCAAACAGTTTCTTCAGCAGATCTCTCGCCATGTCCAGTGCTCCGGCATCGCCGGTCGCTGCCGCATACTCCTGCAGCCCCTCGGCAACAAAGTACATTCCCTCCAGTTCGCCACTAAATGGTCGCAGCACTTTCCCCTCGCGGCTCATCACCTCTGCCCACCATCCGTCGCTCTGCAGCGCATGTCGCAGCAGAAAATCCTTAATCCTCACGGACACTTCCAGAAAATGTCCATCCCGGCCGAAATGGTTGTAGAGGAAGCTGTACACCCACAATCCGCGCCCCTGAAACCACAGCAGCTTCTGCTCGTGCACCCGCTTCCCGTCGTAATCGAGAGCACAAATTATGCCGCCGTGCTCATCGTCGATTCCATAGCGATCCCAGAACGGCAGAATCTCGTCGAATAGCTGCCGATGCAGCGCTGCCCGCAGCTCAGGCAGCGGCATCCCCGCCAGCCTCGATATGCGCTGCGCCGGCGCGCCTGTTGCCCCAATCGGCCCTGCGCCCGGCCTCAACACCGTTGACGACAATGTCATAAGCAATCTCCCTCAATCTGTACTGATCTCCAGCTTCTTCCCGTATTACTCGTTATCAAATATGTCCCAGCGCCGACGCCGAGTCCCTGTCCAAATAGACTGTCGCATCCGGATGGGTTCGGAGGATTGTCGCAGGGCATGCCGTGGAAACAGGGTCATGCAAGGCGGTACGAATGATGCTCGCTTTGCGAATGCCGGGCACGGATACGATCAGCTTTGGGATGCGCATAATCGCAGGGATAGTGAGGGTCATGGCTAGCGTGGGCACGTCTTCGATCTTTCCGAACCAGCCTTCTGCCACCTGCTGCTGTTTGCACACCTGGTCCAGATGGACCGTTTTGACGATTAGGGGGTCATTGAAATCCGCCTCGGGCGGGTCATTGAATGCCAGGTGGCCGTTTTCCCCGATTCCGATTAGACCAATCGAAAGATTGGCTGCCTGAAGCTTCTCCGTGTACTCGCGGCATGCCTGATGGGAATCGGAGGCGTTTCCATCCATTTCGAAGAATTTCATCATCTTCACGTGCTGTGTCAGGTTCTCGCGTAGGAAACGACGGAATGAGGCGGGATGATCGGCGCTAATCCCGACATACTCGTCGAGATGGAACCCCAGCAGTTTGTTCCAAGGCAGATTCTTCGTTGAAACCAGTGCTCGAAGCAGGTGGAGTTGCGAAGCTGCCGCGGCAAAAACAACCCCGACGACCGCATTGGCTTGCGTCGACTCATGAATCGCCTGCGCCACAGCCCGGGCTGCACCCTCTCCTGCGGATTTACTGTCCGGGTGAATTTCGAATTTGAGTTTCTCTACCGTGAAGTGCCTGACGTTGGTATCGGTCACAAATATTTCTCCGTGAAGTTAACTCCTCGATGCGACAACATTAGTCGTCCCTCCAGCAGCCTTGCAGGGCAGGAGGGAATCACCTATGCGTTTACTTTCGTTACGATCCGATGACTCGTGCACCACTCAAGGGTCTTTGTCGATAGGCGTCAAGAATTCAGTTTCATTCCTCCTTGCTACCCACGCTACGACGCTTCTGACCCTTACCCTTCGTGAAACTGAATTACCCACCCACTGGACATGCCAGCCTTCGCCGGACGCACACAACGGCCCATTCGTTACCTATCATGGGCTAACGATTGATTCTCTGCATGAGTGAATCACAAGCCTGCTTGCACTTGTACGCAGCACCATCCGGGTCGCCGGTGTATCCCCATCCCAATTCGGCGGTCAGAAAGCCTTCGTACCCTACCCGTTTTAGCGCCTCCAAAAAAGGCTCAAAGCATATCTCGCCCTCGCCGGGAATTTTATGGTCGTCCCACTGGCCGGAATTATCATCGATATGAATGTGGAAAGGAACACTCCTTAGCGATGCGACACAATCGGCCAGAGGCTCCTTATTAATGAAACAATGGCCAGTATCGAGCGCGATACCCAAACCCTTAAGACCATAATTTGCGATGAACCTTATCCCGTCATCGACAGTAACAATCAGGTCGGTTTCAAGGGGATGCGCCGGCTCCATCAGCAGCGAAACCTGGTGTTGCCCGGCGAAATCGAGCAGTTCTCTGCAACTTTCTACCAAGGCCTTCATTCCGACGTCGTTTCCCTGGCCAAACAGTGTATGGCCAGGGCAAATACTAACCTTGTGACAACCGAACCACGTTGCACAAAGGATGCTCCGCTTTAAATAATCAACGCTGCTCCTGCGGATTCTTGGATCGCCGCTGCAGAGGCATGTGGGATAACGGAACTGGGCAGGAATAAATGCTGAAATCTCCGTCCCGGCTTTTTCAGCAAGCCTTCTGATGTTCCCCGCCTCCTTGCGATCGACATCGTCGCAATACGCATGAGGCCTGCCACCCCAGATCTCCACTCCATCGTAACCAAGCTCCCCTATTCTTCTGATTGCTTCCGCGAGAGGGTAATTGAAATAAAGAAAGGTTGAAATACTTAATTTCATCGCTTAACCCTAGCTGACCTCGTTGATGAGGCTCTGAAAATAGTCGCGTGCTTTGACCGCTTCCTCGACTATGTTAGGCACACCGGAAATGTCCACCACTATTGTCCCGTCAAAACCCACACGCTTGAGGTTGCCGACGACGGCGCTAAAGTCGATGGCACCTTGTCCCGGCGCCAGATGATACGCGTTTGTACCGTCATTGTCGGAGAAGTGGACGAGTTTGATCAGCTTGCCCAACTTGGGAATGACCAGCGCAAGGTATTCCTTCCCTGCGTGTACGTGGGCCACGTCCAGGATCACGCCGGCGTTGCAAGCATCAGCTTCACAAATCAGATTCATGAGTGCATCCGTGGAGCTGAATACGTCGTTGGAACGCGTTTCGATCAGCAAGGTAAGACCCTTCCGCTCAGCTATTGCGGCACACTGTTTAAACACATCCACCGCATTTGCCCAAAATGCGTCCCAGGAAAAATCGACGCTAACACTAACTGCTGTCGGGGGCCCACCGACATACAACTCTGTACCTTGAGGACGGATCTCAGGCGGCATGTAGCCGCAGATAGTTACAAGCGGCGCCGCAAGTTGGGCGATCAGATCGACCAACTGCTCAAAATCGGCGAGTGCCTTCCGTTTGGTGCCGGGATCCAGGCTGAACAGTTTCTCCTCGACAGCCATAACTGAAGCGCAACGCATTCCGTACTTGTCGAGGATTGCTTGCATCTTGGGGAGATCCCGCCGATGTGCTTCCAGGAGTTCGTCGTAAAGCTCTAATTCGATGAACTTGAAGCCAGCTTGCCCCACGATCTCCATACCTTTTAAATGATCCGACGGAGAAGGCGGAATTCCGAAAAGCGTGATCGGGATAGTGTAACCACATGCGACCTGCATTATTCCATCTCCAGTCTGGTTGTAACGCATTCGTTCTCAGTGACACAAAGTATCGCTAAACATTCTGTGAGGCCTTTCACTCCCTTCCCAGTTACAGAACCATGCACAGGGTGAGTTGCTATTCCCTTGCAGTAAGAATTGGCACAACTTCTGCACTGTGTCTCAGCACGCCAATTTTGAGACCTGGGTTTTCGGCTAATCGGGCGCGCACGTAATCGGCAAATGCATTGGGGTAAACGTGGCGGAATCCCATCGACGCGCACAACTCGGGCGCCAAGCCCTCCGAGACGATGGTGATCTGCCTTTTTCCCTTGATGTCATTGATGACAATCGCTTCGGCAGCAGTCAGAGGGTCGGGGGCTCGATGAGCGTATAGCATTTCCAAGATTTGATCGTTCGTCATCTTGCCGACATAGTCTGCCAGTTCAGGATGCGCAGGGCTGATACCTTCAAGACAACCCGATACGAGCGCGATCTCTCCCCCAACTTTCGTGGAAAGTTCGGCTGATGTGATCCCCTTGTCGCCTTGGAAGAAATCCAAATCAATAGGACTCGTACTGCTGATTGTCATATCAGCTAACTCCGGGATGGGAACGCCATACACTTTGCTCGACTTTTCTACGCCCACGCGATGCGCTTTGATGAAGTGTCCCGCAACCGCGTCTACCAACTCGCCATCGCGATTGAGAATCACGTTCAAGATAAAATCCAAACCGATCCGCTCGGCAAAATCCTCCATCTCACGGCGCATCTCGGTGTCGACAACACCCAAACCCGGATATCGTGAGCCGAGAAAGTGCATCTGCGCGACAGTTTCTTCGCCGCCGACTCCAGGCAACACAGATTTAGCGCCGGCGCTCCAGCCCGCGGGGTGATGCGGAACAATGTTTCCAACTGAAATTCTGAAGTCTGCTTTAACCACGTGACGGTTTACCAAAATGCGCGTGCCGCGTTTGGTTACTCCGTATTCGACCAGACTGTTGGGGTCCTTGTACCGGTGGGGCAATATCGCGACTCGCGATACGATCTGGGCACCATACTTTTGGTCCAGTTCAGCATCGGTCATGGCGCGATGGGTGCCGGATGAGATGATGATTTGGATGTCACGATCAGGAACGCCGCTTTGGTTCAGCAAGTCCAACAAGACAGGGATAATTCGCTTCGTGGGCGTCGGGCGCGTGTTGTCATCGGAGATGATGATGATCTTTTGGCCTGATTTGACGAGATCGTGCAGAGGCGGCGTGCCAATCGGACGCGAGAGCGCAGCGCGCAAGGCGCCCTCAAAATCGGCTGCCGGCGGCACGTTGCGTGGTGATTCGTCGAAGATGAGATTCCGTTTGGGTATCTGGACCTGCAACAAGCGATTCACGTACGGTATCTCGAGCTGGCACATACGCTTAACTCTCCTTCAACAAGGGCATTTAGACCGTTGGTCGGTCTCATTCGGGCTGTATACCAGACCTCGTCATGAACCGGCCAACGGAGCGACTACTTCACATGCCTCGTCGGTATGAGGCGCAGCCTCGCTAGAAGCTGAGCTTTAGAGAGAATTGTCCGATGCGTGGTGCCTGCGCTCCCAGCGCGCTTCCAAACGTGCTGTCATTGATATTGCCATCCACAGAGTCGAACTGGGTGTGGTTGAAGAGATTGAAGAATTCTGCCCGGAACTCCAACGTCGTCCGTTCATTTATCTTGGTATTTTTCAGTAGAGACATATCCCAGTCATTGAGGCCTGGCCCGCTAAAGAAGCGCCGGGAGCTTCCCAACGTTCCGATTGGTTCTGCCTCGAACTGCGCCGGATTGAAGTAGTCGCCGGTTTTGCGCACGTTAGTTCGCTGAATTGATTTGCCCAGAAACAAAGGACTATCGATGCCTATCGGAATCATGCCGGCGTCTACAGTGCCAAGCAAAGAATTGTCGTCCATCTCATAGAGATCAACAGGATCACCGCTGGAAAATCGCGTAATTCCGCTTAATTGCCAGCCTTCAGTCAACCGCTTCGGACCAGCAAGCCTGTCAAAAGGGAGACTATATGAGTAGTTCAAAACGAAGTTTTGGGGCTGATTAAAGGCCGAAAGCGCCACATCCTTGTGATTTTCGAAGTTTACCTCCTCGACCCAGCCGGACGAATTATCCAGTGACTTGCTCAAGGTGTAACCTGCAAGAAACTTGAGCGACTTCGTCGTGTACTGCAGGCTCGCCTGCAGCGAATTGTACGAAGATTGGCCGTTGGTGATCAGCTGGGCTTCGCTACCGAAATTTGAACCCAAGGCCGTACGCGTGCCGTTAACCTGGTTGCCGCTCGTAATGTCCGCGGCACCCGGGGGCGGTGCTACGCCAGACGGCAATGTATAGGTAGTACTCTCACCGGTAGGGCCGCAAACGGGAGTCGCCCCATGGGCATTCAGGTATTCGCAGATTGACGCGCTTCCTGGATTCACCTCCATGTTTGAAAGCAAACGATGCGCCTCCGATCCCACGTAACTTACTGTCAAGAGAGCAGAAGAGCCGAATTTGTGTTCAATTGATAACTCATACTCCTCAGCGTAGGGCAGACGGTTATTGATGTTCAGGCCTGGCGAATCGCCGATTGGAAGAAATCCGGCTCTTGCGAAATTAAGGTTCTGCGGGACCGGATACTGGACCGGAAGTGGATCCACGGCGGGGGGACCGCCATTTGGCCGGCTTATAAAGGGGTTCGCGAACTCTGGATTTGTGTAAAAGGCAGTGTCTCCATAGGGTGCGTCTCCAATTTGGTCGAAGTTCGTTGCACCTTCAAAGGAAGTGAAGAACACTCCATAGCCCGCGCGGATGCTCGTTTGTCCGGCTCTGCTCGGGGTGTAGGCGAGGCCGACGCGCGGCGAAAAATTGTTGTAGTGCGTCGACGCCATCCCCCTGGGAATGCCCGGGTCGCCCGGAAACACCCAGCCACGAGGCGCATTCGGAAACACCACGGACTGCTCACCCGGGACAAGGGCCTCCAGATCTTGATTGTTCGTCGTGTACGAAGGAGTGTCGAATTCCCAGCGTACCCCGTAGTTGAAAGTTAACTGGGAATTGACGCGCCAGCTATCCTGCCCATAAACGCCCAGGTACTGGCTGCGACCGTTGGATGGGAAGGCTTCCCCCTGAGTGAAAGTGGACGGGGCGCCCAAGAGAAAATCGGCAAAGTCAATCCCCGTCTCGGTACCAAAGAACTGGTAAAGACCGTTTTCTACGTTATCGAGTATCTCCTGGAATTCAGCGTAATGGTAGCTACCCCCGACCATAATCGTATGCTTGCCAAGCACTTTGCTAAAGTTATCCAACACCTGATAAACATTATCCTTAAATGAGGTAGGGCGGTTGATAGGACCGTCGGAGTAGGCATTGAATTGCAAATCCGGCATACCTTGTTCGGCCTGGTTTAATTGCGACCAGCCGCTGAAACCCAGGGCGCCGAGATTGGTGACTCCGAGTCCCCCATTAGCATTGGTCTGGTACACGTCGCGCATGTACTGGAGGCGGGCTTCGTTCACCATCGTACTGCCGAAGGACTTAGTGTCACTCAAGTTGGCGTCTTGCGCCACGCCAGGAGAGAGCGAACTAAAGCCGGGCACGTTGGAAGAGGTCGTATACGGGTCGAGCAGTGAGTAGTCGTCAAAAAAATAGTAGGCGGACAGCAGTCCGAAGCGAGAATTGCCGTCGATCCGGCCGCTGGTTTTATCGTCGCGAAGCGTCTCTGGATACGCTGACGAGGTGTAGAATGCCCCATCATTTGGAGTTGGAATGGCATTCAATTTCAATATATTATTCGCTATCGTTGAATTAATGCTCTGGGGGATCTGGGCGCCTGGGAAAACGCAGGTGGCTGTAGTGCAACCCGGCGTATAGTAAGGCTCCCCCGCCACCACCGGGTATTTCAGTTCGGTCGACAGCTGATTGGCCCAGTTAGCGCCGGTGACTGTCATTCCAGTCATTTCATTCTGGCCACTTGAGTTGAGTACCTGGGAGAAGTCGCCACCACGTTCCGCGAGCGAGGGGAGGGAAATCAAATTGGAACTTATTCCTTGCACAACTCGATTTCCTTGGTAGTCCCCGAAGAAAAATATCTTGCCACGCTTGATGGGTCCGCCGGCGGTACCACCGAATTGATTCTGATGGTATACTCCCCGTTTCGGATCAAAGAAGGCGCGGGCATCGACATCCGTATTACGGAGAAATTCAAAAAGATTTCCGTGATACTGGTCCGTCCCCGACTTCGTGACGACGTTGATCTGGCCGCCACTATACTGCCCGTATTCGGCATCGAAGTTGTTGCTGATGATGCGAAATTCCGCAATGGAGTCCAGGTCCGGGATTATCGCAGTGCCACCGAAGCCAACTTCCGCTACGGACGCCCCATTGAGGAGAAACCCGTTCTCTGACTCTCTCATGCCATTCACGGACATACTCCCTGCATTCAAGTCGCCCGATACCTGGGTTTGACCACTTCCCACGGCTATGAAATTTGCTCCCGCGTTGGCAGTTCCATTCCCGTTTCCTGACATGCCCGAGTTTATCGAGCCTACTCCCGGTTGCAACGCCAGCAGATCAGTGTAGCTTCGCGATACCAGCGGTACCCCGGTCATCGTGTCTCCGGTGATTACGTCGCCCATCTGCGTACTAGCAGTGTCCAGTTGCAGGCTGGTGCTCGATACGGAAATAGACTGCTCGACGTTACCAACTTGCAAGACGACGTCAATCACCAGCGTGGAATTGACGTCCAGAATCAGTCCGGTCTCGCGGAAGGCGGTGAATCCCGTTTGTTTCACGCCAACGTCATAATGGCCCAGCGGCAATGACTGAAAGGAGTAATACCCGTCTTGATTGGAGATCGCCGTTCGAGCGATGCCGGTCTCGACATTGGTGGCAGTGACGGTCGCTCCTACAATCACGGCCCCGCTCGGGTCTCTGACGGTGCCGCTAATGCTGGCCGTCACCGAGCCCCAGGCGAGTCCACTCAAAAGAAGTACTCCGAGCATCAAGCTCAGAATCGCCGTTACCCGTCCACGCCGGTCGGATGGGACTGTTTCTCTGCTGTCCCTTGCACGCTTAGCGCGCCGGATCATCTCTGTCTGCGTCGATGAGATATTGTGGCCAACCAATGATTGCCAATACTTAAACTGAGACGTGCCCATGAGATTTCCCCTTTCCCGTTATGCCGGACCGCTAATCCGGAATGGCTACCGCACTACCCTCCGGGTTGGAACTCAGCACTATCTGATATATCAGATGAAATCAGCAAAAAACGTACCATAGGTGGTATTTTCGTGTCAAGTTATTTTTGCAGGACATTTCCCATTCTTTGGCGGCAACGGCCGGATTAGCCGCTATTTGCTGGCCAGTCCAAGCGCGGCACTGCTCTTCCGCGGATGCCAAGGGGATAAAAAGTACAGGAGATACGCGGTTGAATGCGCTGCGGAGCGAGTGATTGTGCGGTGTTGTGTGCTTCCAAAGGCAGATTTCCTTGCACTTTTGGCAGTACGTTTGAAATTCCGGCCTGCCCACTTGTCAAAACCTGCAAGTCATCTGTTTGGAGCCGATTGCGCCAAACTAACAGGTGAAAAATGGGGAAAGTCCTGGTCTTTTGGAGTCAAGCCAAAATCTCCCGAAGGTCCGTTTTCTCCAGGTGTTTGGTTTGCTGTTGGCTGATGGCCGACGCGGCGAAGGGCATAGTCCGAAGCGAAGCCCGCCTGAGCCTCAGCGATGGATGATGAGAACAGAGTAGTGTTTGACATAGGAGGTAGAGAGTACTATTCTCGCCGTTTCCGGTAATTCAACTCCAACTGTCGCTCTAGAAGCTGGGGTTGGGGACCCCGTGAAGGAGGAATTAGGATGAAACGAGCGAGCATGGTTTTTCTTTTGGTGGGCGTTTCTCTGGGCGCTCCCTTCTCGACAAGTAGGGCTGAGGATCGCAGTCCCAATCCCATCGTTCGCGTGGTCACGGTGAGCCAGGATGAGCTTTCGTACGACGCGGGTCACGATGTGCTGGAAGCCACTCTGGCGCGGCTAAATGCATCTTCGGTTTTCCACCCCGACATCGCCTGCCTTCCGGAAATGTTCAGCAACCGCGCGCCTGAATCTGTTCCCGGACCGATCACGGAGAGACTTTCAGATTGGGCGCGCGCGAACTCATCGTACGTGCTATTTGGAATGAGGACGAAGAAAAACGGCACGATCTACAACACTGCCATCCTCATGGACCGCCAAGGAAAAATCATCGGACAATACGATAAAATCCATCCGACCGACTACGAAATCAAGGACGGCACCACCCCAGGTGTTGATGCAGGTCCGCCGGTATTCAAAACCGATTTTGGCACGATTGGCATTCTGATCTGTTTCGACGTGAATTGGCGCGACGATTGGCAAAAACTGAAGCAGGAAGGGGCGCAGATCATTTTCTGGCCCTCCAATTACCCTGCCGCGCGGCAACTTTCGGCCTTGGCTTTGACGAACGAGGTTTACATTGTTTCTTCGACGAACCGTGGTCCGTCATCGATTTACGACATCACCGGTGTCGCCTTGGCTTCAACCGGCGAGCATCAGGAGTGGGTGGGGACCAGCCTTCCGCTGGGGAAGCGCCTGTTCGAAACGGATCGCAATGCCGAGATCGTTCCGGCCATCGAGCGCGATTATGGCTCCAAGGTAGAAGTGGTTTGGTATCACGACAGCGACTGGATCACAATCGCCTCACTCGATCCTCAGCTCACGACGGATGACTTGATCGCCAAGTATGGTCTGATCCCTCTCCGTAAGTACATCGCCCAGTCTGCACGCATCGACGACGAGGCAAGGTCCCGCGCCGGGACTCAATCACATCGGTAATCCACTGATGTCGGTGTGCTGGAATGCGCCCCTCGAATGCTGACTTTGGTCATTCGCCCTTCCCCTGCCTTCGTCTAAATCGTATTCCGAAATGGGCGAATCCAGGGGTCCATCCCATTAGGTCACCAGCATGCTCATTTGCAATGCTAAACACGTATGCCGCCGACAGGTTATTCTCAGTCCGTCGCTTCAAGGCTTCTAGGTTTTGGTGGCGTGCATTGTGGTTTTCCAAGACGATCAGCCGCATTTTGTGTCATGTGTGCCAAACTGATCAAGTGCACTTCGTTTTGCAAGGACAGCAGTGTTTGTCCGGTCGTCCTTTCAGCTTATGCCCGGCGACAGATTTCGCGCATGCTGCGGTTTCTGGCTGCTGGCGGTTTCATTCTTGATCATTCGATCCAATGTCAAGATGTTCAGGATCAGCTGGCGGACTGAATGGTAATTGTCCTGGCGGCTGACGTGAGGCTGAAACGTCATGCGCCTATCGGCAAAAAGCATGTGACTGGCCGGATACCCACGGTCCTTCTGCCAGAATTTTTCGTTGGCGATCCGGTAAGCCATGCCATAGTACTCTGCCGCCCATAACGCGCCGGTTCGCTCAAATACATTTAAGGTTGCGACCATCGCTTCACTATGGCACCACAGGGATTTTAGGTATCCATACTCGCCAATGAAATCAAATTGCAGATGGATCCCTGGCGCCGCCTCTGTCGGCCATTGGTAGGATGGATGATCCACATTGACCCACTGCGCGAGCCCTCCGTAAATAAAGTCCCAACCGGCTTCGAAATGGTGACGGATTCGCGCGGCACAGGTGTCCCAAAGCACACCATCCTGGCGGCGGTTCGCTTCGTCCAAAACCATCCACAGGGCTTCAATGCAGTGGCCGAAGCGTGACTTCTGTGCCTCCTCTGGTGGCCTACTAAAGTCGTAATACAGCATCTCGGTATTCAAGCCAATGTCGGCGTTGTAATGTCGATTCATGATCGCATCCACGCTCTGATCGACGATCGCGACGATCTCCGGATCGCTTCCGCGTTCGAGCATCTGGGTGGCGATGGTCAGATTCAAAAACCACAATCCTAGAGGACGTATAGCGCGCGTGCTGCCCCATATGTAGGGGAAATCCTCGCCCCGGTAGCGAAAGGCTGGGCTGTCAAAGTCCCGGAATAGCTTTTTCAGGAGAGCAACAGACGCTTGATGAGCTTGGTCGTCTCCGCTGGCCACTGCGAATTCGTGGAGCCCCTCGGCGAGGTGATACATCCCTTCGGTATCGCCGCTGACGCAGGGCCTCAACACTTTCCCTTCCCGCGACAACTCCTCGGCCCACCAGCCGTCCGGCCGCAGCGCGTGCTGGAAGACGAATTCCTTGGTCTTTCTCGCGATCTCCAGGAACTGGGGATCTTTCCCAAAGTGATTGTACAAGTAGCTGTAAATCCAAAGAGCGCGTCCCAGGAACCATAGGTTCTTTCCCGTGTTGAGCAGGGTGCCGTCGTAATCAAGACTGCACATGATCCCGCCGTATTCATGGTCGATTCCGTGCCGGTCCCAGAAAGGCAGAACAGCCTTGAACAGGTGGTCATACAGATTCTGGCGCAATTCCAGCAGGTTCATCCCGGCCAATTGCACTTGCGATGTCTTCTCGCTGCACGGTTGCCTTGGGTTCTGAGAACTGCCGGGCCTCGCGATAGCGTGTTGCATCGCGGCTGTTCTGGTCACACGAAAAAACTCACGCTGTTTCACTTGCCTGAACACCTAACATGCGAACGAGATCGTAGTCGAAGATTCGTCCCCGTGTCAAGACTGGCTCTCTTCCCCCTGATCCGTCGATAGGAATTTCCGGAGAGCAGATGAGCCGTAGAGGGGCGGCGTCGGAAGGCCTGTTTAATTGGAGTTTTCGCTCAATGCTGAAGTTTGCAACCCCATGGCGAAGGCCTTCACCAAGAGGTGCAGTGATTCAGTAAAGCGAGATGTGAGCCAGTCAAGTAAGGAAGAGCTGACTTCCTGGGGCGGCGTGCCGTTGCTGATTCGTGCGATCCGGTCGCTCCGTCTTCCCGAGAGCATCCGGCAGCACCTGCAGATTTGCCTTCGCGAGCGCGGCTTCGATGAAGCGAGCATGGTGGAGAGCTTTCTGGTGTTGAACGCCGTGGGCGGGTAGTGCCCAGACAACTTCCAGCCTCCGCGCGACGACGCAGGGCTAGAGGAGTCGGTCAGCCGGACACCAGCGAGTTGCATCTCACGGCCCGCTTTGCGCGCCAAGCGCTTGCATCCTTCAGAGTTCCCAATCCTTTAACCTCTTCGTCCAGCCGGTACCGGATGTGGCTGCGCATGCACTCGTCTGCTTTAAGCACATCGCCCGAACAGATTGCTTTAGCGAGATCGTAATGAAAATTGCTGGGAGGTGAAATGAGATCAACAGCGGTATCGTAGATCCAATTGAAGATCAACACTTGTTGCTTTTCGATCGCATTCAGCAAACCCGGGCTATGCGAAAGCTCAGCTATGCGAAGATGAAAGCCCATATGTTGAAAATGTACTGCGAACAAAAAGCGGGAGTCGTTGATATGTTCTGGAATCGCGTTGTACAGGGCATCCAACTCCTTGGCGCTCTGAGTGATCTGTTCGCGCTCGGATGCTGTCATTCGCTCACAGCAGAGGCGTGCGGCCTGGCTTTCTAAAGCCTCGCGAACCACATAGCCGTCAAGAATTTCCTGTTTCGTCGGGATGCGGACACGGGTACCGGCGCGTGGCCGGCTTTCCACGAGCCCCTCCGACTCCAACTGTTTTAGCGCTTCGGTGATTGGAAGAAAGCTCATGTTGAATTTCTTGGCGAGTTGTCGGCGAGAGAAGTTATCTCCGACCCGCAACTCTCCTCGCAAAATTTCTTCTCGAATCAATTGATACGCCTTTTGGGCCAGAGACTTAACTTCTTTAACATTGTTACGCCTGCGAGAGATGACGGGAAAACTTTCGCGCTTTTGGGCCATAATCCCTCATGGACAGCAATGTTGCCGCTGTAAGTTGAAAATTGAGAGCGGCGGTTAGCTTGATGATACTACGCCGCCTTTGTTGCGCTGACCTCTTTTGGACTGATCGCGGGTCGCTGCCGCTTTCGACGCCTTGGCCCTGGTATCGTCCGGTTTCGGTTGCGGCAGTTCCCATCCCGCCATGCCCTGCAACACACGGTCGGCGCGCTTGATGGTGGTCACATGTCCATAGTGGCTTTCAATCATGTGGACGGAAGTTCCCATCTGTTCGGCGAGGAAATATACGTCCACACCTTCCTGCAATCGGAGCGTGGCGTAGGTGTGCCGGAAACAATAGGTCGAGCGCGGCACGCCCTGCGCGCCTTCGCGCAGTTTCGCTTCGTTCAGAAGGTCGGCAATCAGCCAGCTGTAAAGAGTTTTTGCGGGCTTGCCCGTGATGTTGGTGAAGACTCTGTCGTCCGGTTCCGTGGCTTTGGAGATCACGCGGATGCGTCCCAGATACTCTCCGACGCTTTTAGGAGCCACCAGCTTGCGCGACTTGCCTTTGCCTTGGACAAACAGCACAACGATCTCACGCCCCTCGCGATCTTTTGCAGGCATAATGTCGCGCCAGCGGAGATTCTTCATCTCCGCTGTTGCAGCCCGGATATCTCGGCATCGATCTGTGCAAAGATGTCTTGTATATTCATGAACCCTCCGTTATTTAGGATAAGCCACTGGGTGAACTTCAATAGCGCTCCATTCTACCGTTTCTCGTCTACAAGGGTCCCATAGGAGAAAGAGGGGTCGTCTGGATGAACGCAGGAGATCTGAGACGAGGACAACTCAAGACGTCTCTTCAGCTTCCCGCCTTCAGTTTGTTGTCAAAATCCGTCTCGTTGAACGGAGTGCCCCCTAAGCGGCCCTTCACAGCATCCCATATCTCCGATCCCCAGACCTCGAAGTCTTCATCAATGTACTCAATGAGGAGCTCGGGGCTGGGGTCTAAGAAGCTCAAGTTCACGAACATGGAAGTGGCTGCCCCCGAATTCGGGTCGGTTTGACGTCGGTTTACCTTCTCAATCGGCGTACACCCCGGATCGGCCACGTTTTCAGTTTGTACCTGGTGCGGAATGCACTCATTGCCGATCAGGCGAGCATTGAACTGGGTTGCGCTGTCTTTGTAGAGGGCGCATCGATGCTCGTGGCCAAAGAACCAGCCGAAGATCGCATCCGGACTGACGCCTTCCGTCGCCAGAAGCGCAGCGACGTCCTCGCGGAGAGGTTGCGAATCATTGAACTCCTCAGTGTGAGCAGATACCGGCTGATGATGCGTCAGGAGAATGTTCCTTTTTCCATCGTTCTTCTTAAGGATTTCGATCAGCCAGTTCCATTGCCTCGTGATTGGATCGCTCGCATCGCTCGGTTTGAGCCTTCCGCCGTTATAAGCAGTGTCGAGGCCTATGAGTCTCCAGCGTTCGCTTTCGAGGCAAAAGAATGGCTGCGGCTGTCCAAAAGCCTTCAAGACCAAATCAAAGTAGGCTTGTCCTCCGCTATACATCTCGTGGTTGCCGTTCAGAGCGAAGCTCGATCCCGGCGGTATCCCGATCCCGGGATGTTGGATATTGGTCTGGAAAGGCCAGAGCTGGAGGAATGTCTCGCATTCGCTCTCAATGCCGCCGTAGTAAATGTCCCCGAGATGAATTGCGATATTTGGTTCCTGCTTCTTTGCTACGCTGGCGATATGGCGTGCCGCAGGATTATCTCCGCCCCAATCTGCGAGCAAAGCTACCTTGGCGCTTGGCGGGAGTTGAATAGGCTGGGGTGCTCCTGCGGGGTAGGGCGCTTTTTCGAATTTGAGACTCTTCCATTCCTTCAAGATCGATTGGAGGAGGGGCTCCTTCTGGCCGTGTACATCCTTGTAGACGCCTTTGAAGAAACTGCCTAACTGGTAGACACCCTCCTCAATGAGGGTAACGACCCAAACGGGGTTTCCATCTCCGTAACCCTGCAACGCCGGAATGCGGTTGAAGACCTTTGCGAGGATCGACTGGTAGAGGCCGACTAAGTCGAAGCGTGAGACGTAGTCGACATCACCGTGCGACGATTCACTCGTAGCCTTATCCCTGATCGAACCGAAGTTGGAAGCCAGATTTGCGCGTTCGGTTGCGACTTCTTGCGGGTCCTGAGATCCGATGGCCGCAGCAACCGCCGATCGAACATCCTCGGAATCTTCATTAAGATTCTTGACCAGTTGATCCAGGCTGGACTTTATAAACTCATGTTGATTGACCACAGAGTGCATTATTCATCCGTCCCTTCAAATCTCAGTGAGACCAATAAACTCGATGGCGGTGCTTCAGCCCAAATTCATTGTCGACCCAATGGCCAGAAAGAGGATTGGTCTGCCATCAACCGTAGCAATTATACGGGGTGGATCAGTTGCACGACGGAGCAAAGAATGCGAGCAATTTGCTGATGCACATGCGTTTCCGGATTTCCGGATCGCGGCCGACGTCGAGGCGGACCATCCACAATTTGCGGTCTGCCGAGGATGATCTGGCCGGTCTTACGGCTATTCTGTCTCCCAAGGTTGAAAAGCGGACGCTTGTGGCACACGTGGCCGCTACTAAGGGCCGGTTTTATTGGTGGATCAGTGAATGGGAACTGACGGGGATTCAGTACCTGCTGCTTCCCTGAAGGCCAGCGGGTTGGCCCGCAGTCGGGCACACAACCGAGACACTGGGTACCGTGGAGATTGGGTTTTATAGAGCTTTGAGAGGAGCGTTATTTAAATAGGAATTCAGAAATCACACAATGGCAGACGGCCAAAACTCCTTCAGACCACCCTCAGATGTGAACCCCTGCGGACTTCCGCCCCCCGGTACCGACCAGAGAGTCCAGAGCGGGTGCCTCCGATTGAACCAGTTGACGGCCTATTTGACACGACCTAAACCTACTGAGCATCCTTTGGAGGATCTCTGCGGGAATTGTGCGCTCTGCACGTTCCGCGCACTAAGGTCGCCCGTGGGCTGATCTCACTTCCTTGATTCCCCTGGGCCGAAGGCGTAAAACTGTACGCGCCGGAGCAAAAATAGACCACGTGACGCCGCGTTAGCGACGTGACGTGGCGGAGTAAAAGTAGACCACCCCGCCAGGCAGAAGTTTCACGGACAAGCAGGTTTCGTTGGGGTGCCGAAGCAGGTTCGGCGCTCACAGGATACGTGTTTTCTGTGGGATACAGGAGGCATGAAGAAGGTGGAGCTATACGCTAGGGTGCGGCGGGCGGTGTTGGTGGAGGGGATGAGCCGGCGGGCTGCGGCACGGGAGTTTGGGCTGGCGCGCAAGACGGTGAGCAAGATGTTGGAGTATTCGGCGCCGCCTGGCTACCAGCGGCAGAAGCCTGTGCGGCGGCCGAAGCTGGGTCCGTGGCAGGGCGCGATCGACGCGATTCTGGAAGACGACAAGCAGCGCCCGCGCAAGCAACGCCACACGGCCAAGCGGATCTTCGAGCGGTTGCGGGCCGAGCATGCTTACACAGGCGGCTACACGATCGTGAAGGACTACGTGCGCTCGGCGAAGATCGGCGGTCAGGAGATGTTTGTGCCGCTGACCCACGCGCCGGGCGAAGCGCAGGCGGATTTCGGCGAAGCCCAAGTGATGATTACCGGCGTGGAGCACAAGGCGCACTTCATGGTCTTCGACCTGCCGCATTCGGACGACTGCTTTGTGCAGGCCTTTCCGGCTGAGACGACCGAGGCCTTTCTCGAAGCTCATGTCCGCGCCTTCGAGCACTTCGATGGCGTGCCGACGCGCATTCTCTACGACAACACCAAGTTGGCGGTGGCGCGCATTCTGGGCGATGGGGAGCGGCAGAAGACGCGAGCCTTCTCCGAGTTACTGAGCCACTACCTGTTCGCCGAGAAGTTCGGCCGCCCGGCCAAGGGCAACGATAAGGGCAAGGTGGAGAACCTGGTCGGTTATACGCGGCGCAACTTCATGGTGCCGATTCCGCGCGCGGCAAGCTGGGAGGCGCTCAACGAGCAGTTCATTCACGACGCTGTGGCGCGCCGTGCGCAGCGGCTGCGCGGCCATAGAGAGACCATCGGCGAACGTTTCGAACGCGACCGCGCAGCGTTGCTGCCGCTGCCGGCGGCTCGCTTCGAGGCCTGCGACAAGACGACCGCACGCGTCAGTTCCATCTCGCTGGTTCGCTACCGCACCAACGATTACTCGGTTCCGACCCAGTTCGGCCACCGCCAGGTGCTGGTCAAGGCTTACGTCCACCACATCGTGATCGTATTGGGGAGCGAAGTCGTCGCCGAACACAAGCGCAGCTACGAACGCGAAGCTGCCATCTACGATCCGCTGCACTACCTGGCTCTGCTGGAACACAAGAGCCGGGCGCTGGACCAGGCCGCTCCGCTTGCGGGATGGCAGTTGCCTGAGTGCTTCGCTCAACTGCGCCGGCTGCTGGAGGCGCGACTGCGCAAGCACGCCGGCCGCGAGTACATCCAGGTGCTGCGATTGCTTGAGACTTTCGCTCTGGAAGAAGTAACTCATGCCGTCGAGGATGCGTTGCGATGGAACGCCATCAGCTTCGACGCGGTGCGGCATCTCGTGCTGTGCCGCATCGAGCGCAGGCCGCCGCGACTGGACATGGCCAACTGGCCGCATCTGCCGCTGGCCCAGGTGCGCACTACGCGTGCCGCAGAGTACATGAGCCTGCTGTCGTTGCCCGCGGCTGAGCCTCCCACGCTGGAGGCGATGCTATGAGCGCAACCACTGCCGACACGCCGCAGGTTCTGCTCGAGCATCACCTGAAGGCTCTGCGGCTGCCTACCATGCTGCGCGAGTACGACAAGCTGGCACGCACCTGCGCCCAGGAAAAGTCCACCTTCCCGCAGTATCTGCTGCGGCTGACTGAGCTGGAGTTACTGGATCGCGACCGCCGCGCTACAGAACGCCGTATCCGGCAGGCGAAGTTCCCAGTCGTAAAGAGCCTCGACAGCTTCGACTTCCTCGCCATCCCCGCGCTCAACAAGACCCTGGTCCTCGAACTAGCTCGCTCGGAGTATCTCGACCGCAAGGAAAACATCCTACTGCTCGGCAACAGCGGCACCGGCAAGACCCACATCGCTCTGGCGCTCGGTCTGGCAGCGTGTCAACGCGGCCATCGCGTCCGCTTCATCACCGCCGCTGCACTGGTCGGCGAACTGATCGAGGCTCGCGACGAGAAGTACCTGCGACGCTTCCAAAAGCAACTTGCCGCTCACGAACTGCTGATCATCGACGAACTGGGTTATGTGCCCCTGTCGAAAACCGGAGCCGAGCTGCTCTTCGAGACCATCAGCCAGCGCTACGAGCGCGCCTCGACGCTGATCACAAGCAATCTGCCCTTCGACGAGTGGACCGAGATCTTCGGCTCCGAACGGCTCACCGGCGCACTGCTCGATCGCATCACCCACCACGTCCACATCCTGGAGATGAACGCCGACTCCTACCGCCTCAAGCAAAGCCGCCGTAAGCGAGCCTGACAAACCCCTCCCAAACGCGTCTCGGGGGAGAAGGGGCCGCTTCCGCTACGCTCCAGCGCCCCCTTCTCCCCCGAAATACCCCTTCACGATCCTCTACTGGCTCCCTTTTACTCCGTCTTAGTGGTTCCCTTTTACTCCGCCCTTGACACGAAGCACATGGAAAGACGGTTGTAGAGGCTCTTTGTAAAGAGCGCCGACGCCCAGTCCGATTCGATAAAGCGCAGCAAAGTATTTCCGAACTCCGCCTTGTCCGCAGCGGTTGAAAACTTCGTGGCTGTGAAGTCGGATGGGAGAAATGGTCCCCTGGGCATGGTGATCTCCACACAAAAGAAAAGGGCCAGCCGCAGCCGACCCTCTTCCTTGCCTTGGTTGAGACCGTAACGGCCTCGCTGAAATATTCTCCCAATGGATACGCTATCACCTGCACAAGCGGATGAATAGCGGCTCCCGGGGGAGATTGATGACGCTGCCGCCGTCACGCAGCCGCTTGGCCCATTTCTCTGAGCTTGCGGTACACGGTGGTCTTCCCGATTCCGAGCAGCCTCGCCGCTTCGAGCGGCTTACGGTTCGACCTCTTGTAGGCCGCCACGATCATCGCTCGCTCTACTTCAGCCATTGTCGGAAAAGTCCCTACCTCCGGGACCGGGGCTAACATGACTGGCGCTTCAGCCTCTACGCACTGCTGCATCAACCGCTCCGCTGCCGCCGAGATCAGTTTGCGGGCTTGTTCGAGATTCTGAAGACTTTCCGGGTCCTGACGAATCACGACCTTCTCGACCACCCGTTCGACAATTCTGACTATCGGCTGAGGCAGCGCTGTGCCGCAGCGCCGGCAATTCGTTCGATCGTTCCATTGGACAAGCTCGCAACTCTGGCAACGAACCTTCTCCCGTTCCTCGCTCATGATGTCACCTTTCAAGTTGAAAGCGTGCTCGCTCAATCGAAGAGGCTGAGCTGCACGTTGGTTTCTGTGGCGGTTGGCCAAAGTGCGGTCTTCTTCCGCTTCTTTGGTGGCAAGCTCGGGTCCAACAGGTGGATGCCGAATGGCGTTGGGGCCGGCTCTGCAGCGATCAAGCCCGGCAGATCGGGCGCCAGGTCGGACTCCTCTTCGGATTCAGGTTCTACCGTAGCCGGGCGCGGCAGCACTTTCTCGCGTTCGTGGCCGAGGTCCCGCCACACAGCATCGGCGGATTCTCCGACACCGGCCTTTTCGACCAGCTCCCGCGCCATCGCGCTCATCAGGTCTTCGTCGGTGTCGAGCGTTTGCAGACCTTCGCCCGAGAACTTGCCCTCCATCATGAGCGCAACCAGCATCTTCTTGCCCATCAATCGAAGGCAGGTCTCCTGCATCGTCCCGGAGTAAGTCACGAACTTCACCCGCACCGGGAATCTCTGCCCGATGCGCCACGATCTACGGCTCGCTTGACGCAAGGTATGAAGCGAGTATCCGGTCTCGTAGAAGTAGAGTGTTGGAAAGGCGAGCAGGTCCAATCCTGTCTCGACCAGCTTGGGATGGCAAATCACCACCTCAACGCCGGCCTTTAACTGCCGGTCGTACCAGTCTTCTCGTTTGTCCGTGGCAACGGATGAGCGGAGGATGGCGACACGGATGCCCTCCTGCCGCAGCACAGCCTCCAATCGAAACGTGACGTCTTTCTCGCCCGTATAGGTGGCGTACACCTGGCAGCGCCGTCCCTGCCGCAGTTCCTCTTTGACGTCGGCGATCAGGGCACGTTCCTTCGCGTAGAGCGCCTCACGCGTGAGGTTCTCCGGTTCGGTCACTAGGAACTTCACATACTCCTTCGTTTGCGGATCGAAGGCCCGCGCCCAGATCTCGTCGAAGTCATAGGGATGATCGGGATAAAGCAGGAGCGTGTTGAGCAGAATGCTCATCAGGCTCTTGTTGCCGCGATGCGCTTTCATCGCGGAGCGAATATCCTCTTCCAATTGTTCGTAGGCAGCCCGGAGCGCCTCGTCCATATCGACCGAAATGACGCTCTCGTCGTATCGCGGCAGATTGTCCGAAATGTCCTCAAGCGACAGAAACGCCGTCGTGGTCATCAGGAACTTGCCGAAGAGCATCGGCGAGGCTCCGGGTTTCCGCAGAACCCGAACCGTCTTCTTGGTCGCCCTAGAACAGGCGTTGTCTGACTCTTCCACCTTCTCGATCGTTTCGAGGACGCCGTACTGCTCCTGGAAGTCTCGGCGGCCTTGCCCTCCGTAGGCGAAGCCCTCGCGCACCATCGCTCGCGGCTCCATGCGGTAGAAGATGTTGAAGAGGTCGTCGGCGTAGCCCCCCATTAGGGTTCCGGTGAGCGCGATCAATCTCTGCGCCGCGCGTCCGAGCACGCCAAGCCCGTTGCCTTGCGCCGTGTCGCCGGCCAACTGGTGCAGTTCATCGGCGATGGCGAAATCAAACCACCCGCGCATGTAGCGCCCCACATACTCAATTGGCGCCATCCGTTGAATGCGCGTGCGGTCAGCCTGCCAAAGCGCGGAGAAGCGGATGGTGCCCCCGCGGGGCGTGGTCAGAGCTTCCGAGACCTTGAGCTTGTCGGTGAAGTCGAGCGCGGTCAGCTTCTGCATCTCGGAGTCGAGAATGGCAATGCCGGAGTCCGGATTAACGACGCCGCCCAGATTCGGACCGGACTTTGCCTTTAGATAGACATGCTGCCAGAAGTAGCCCAGCTTGCCTTTGTCTTTGCCGGTGATGAAGAACGTCGGACCAGGAAATCGCTTCCGCCACTCCTTGCGGCCCATGCGCCGCATTTCGGACAAGTTAAGACGCTTGCCCTCATACACCGTCTTGCCTTTGCTCAGTTTCACCTCGCAGACACCGTGCGGCCTGCTCGGATCGCCGCCATTGCGCATGTCCTCGATAAGAAAGGCGCGGGCGCGCGGGATGGTCAGCAAGACCTCGCGCGCCCATTTGTGCGTGATGTGCGATGGGCACATGACCAGCGTAGTACTGGGTCGCCCATCCGCCAGCAGGTGGATTGCGCCCAACGCCATGTAGGTCTTTCCCGCTCCGCACTCGGCCACGATCCGTGCCGCCTTGGCTTTCCGGAGGTACTTCGCAGTGCCGGTGATGGCGAGCGCCTGAGCAGGGAGAGCTTTCCGCAGAAGCGTTGCAATCTGCGGCGCAACAGGGTCTTTCGTGCTCTGCAATGGAGGATAAGTTTCAAGGATGCGTTCGGCGAGCAAGGGCCCAAATTGACGCAGATAGTTGAAGGTCGTCTCCATAGAGAAACCTCATGGATGCTGCAGGAGATGAGTTTTTCGTGGGAAGGATAGGCGGGTGTCAGATGATTCGCCGCCTTGGAGCAGGCCTCAGCGGCTTTGACGGCGTTGAGCGGGATGGGGCTCGATTACCTTCGCCTTCAACCGGTCCTGCGGGAAGTCCCTGGGGTTGAGTGTGAAGATGAGGTCCGCCCGTCCCACCTCGGCGCAGAGACAGAATGCATCGTCCTTGGGGTCGGGCGATATTTCGTCCGAGGAGTGGATCTCGACAGGCTCTCCTAGCTCTCGGATGATATTGATAAGTGTTCCAATTGCTGCGGATCGAACGTGCAACCGCTTCAGGACATCCTTGTACTCGGCAAGGACATTCTCCGAATACAGCCACACAAAGTGATTCTCACCGGCCCAGCGGTGGAGTAGGTCGGCGCTCGCAATCCGGCCTGGAATGTATTGTTCCCGGAAGCCGGAGATGCCCGCCACGACAACATTCGTGTCCACCACGGCGCGTTGCCTTCGCTTTTTAGACTTCGGCTGCAACGGTGATCTCCGGAGTGCGCCTTTCAGCGCGATAGCTGCGAATCGTGCGTTGGATTTCCTCTTCGGAAATCTCCCCTATGTCCTGGGCCGCATCGGAAAGCGCATCGAGGAACTCCTTCTTCCATCCGGGCCGTTTCCGCCCGCGCGGCAGGTCGCGGTAGAGTTCTGCCCGGCTCATACCCTGCTCGATTTGCTCCCCGAGCGATCGAAAGGGAACGCCCAGCTTGATCGGCTCCTCGGCAGCCGAAAAGCGGCATGTAAATATCACGTACTCCGGGTTTTCCTTACGAAGCCTCTTTTCGGAGGCGCGAAAGACGGTGATGAGCCTGGAGAGAACATTGGCGCGTGTTCCCAGGGACTCCTTCAGGCGCAACGCAACCTTCGCTGTGAGAAGCGTCTCTCTGTCAAAGAGATAGGCGCCATCCACCCACTTCGGCTTGACCACTTCAAATTGCACCAGGTTTTGCAACTCTTTCGGCTCAACTTTCAGAACCGCGCTGGCCTGCTTCAGTTTCAATGCTGGCTGTGACATAGGGCACCCCATTACTGTCTAAATATTAGACTGTATTTGCGCGGCGGTCAACAATACACCTGGCTACTGCTTCCTGTGCAGTTCCAACTGTGGAGTGGAACTCTCTGCCAACGGGTTCATATGGGCGTTCCAACCGGAAGTGCAGTCCTTGGCCATTTCAAAACGCTGCACCCTGGCCCAACATCGCCGCAATGCCGATTCGCGGCCAGACGATCAATCCATCATTGACAGGGAACGTGAGTCGACCTGAATGCAGGCCGTCCCCGATCCACTCAAGCACTTCCTCAGTCGCTGCGGAGATCAGCACTGGTCGGCAGCCGATTCCGTCAATCTCCTCGATCCTCTTCTTTCCCTCGACGATCCCAAGGATGTGCTCTGCCCATGTCGGATCGGCAGGCAGCCCCAGGAAGCTCACCAACGTGGCCCACGCTTCCTCGCGCCGGTATCGCAACAGGATCGTCCTTCCCGCGCCCCCATTGGTGTGGAGTTCCTGGGATACCGCGAGCAGATGGCGCACAGGATGTTTCCGGCCCGGCAGAGTCACGGCCCCTTTGTAGCAGGAGGCATGTTCGCCGAGCGTGACATCCTTTGTCTCGCCGTCCGGAAAGGTCAAGCTGAAAGCGGCCTTTTCGTGAACGGCCGCCGTGATCGCGCCGACATCCGAGTCATTGCCGAAGACGCTGAGAAGATGTGCCTGCCGATCTTCCCCTATATAGCGATCGACCCGCAGGCGAATGCGGGTCGAGGCCTTTTCCGTGATGCGTACGTACTCAAGCAGCCCGAGCCGCAGGTGTGCATTCTCCATCGGCTTCGCCCTCCTTCTTCGCTGGCGTCTCAGTGAGCTTCAGCGTTCTCCCATCGGCGTAGACAAGGTACAACTCATTGGCCCACCGCTCTCGATGGTGAATGATCTCGGTGTCTCCGTCCTGTTCCACAAACGTCGTCACATGCTTGACCGAGCGCCAGCGGGCTATGTGCCTGTCGTCGCCCTGGCCAAAGACGCCGTTAAGCAGCCCCGCGGTGCACAGAAGCCCGACATGGCCGCCATGCAGTGGCGTGATGGGCCTGCCAGTTGCAACGTCCTCATGCGGCATCAGCAGCGGCGCCGCCTGTTTCCATGCGCCCGATTGCGGCAGCAGGTCTTCCAACAAGTCGTAGGGAAGGCCGCGATAGCTCAGAGCAACTTCGCCAGAAGGGGGTACCGAATAAGGCGGGCATGCGCCCGGCTGCAATTCAGCCAGTCCCAGGAAGCTGCCATACAGGCCAATGCTATGAAGTTGCCGCTTATTGTTCTCAACTGCTGCTCCTCTGACATCGCGCCGTACGCCAAGCACCGCGATCTGCCGGTACTGGACCGAATCTGGATCGGTCATCCGAAAGACGTTCAATGCGGCGAAGTGAGAACTGAGGATGCCCGAGCAATCATGCAACCGCTCGAAGGGGATCACCAGAACCAAAACGCCGCCCATCGACAGCCAGCGGTAGGTATGTTCCAGGAACACGGCTTCCATTCTGCGATTGGCAATCGAGCCGATCTCGGAGTCATAGGGCGGATTCAGGTAGAGGAGCGAGAAGGATTCTGGATGCGCAATGGCGTCAAAGGCATTGCCCTGGATCGTATCTACGCCGTTAGCGTTGGCAATCCGCGCGCGTTCGGCGTCGAGTTCAACACCATAGCGCCGAACCTGTGCGCCGCTGGTGACCAGATGCAGCGCAGTGCCCTGTCCAACGCATGGATCGATCACGGAAGCCGGCTCAGCGAAGGAGATCAGAGCGCGAAGTTTGACTCCCTCGGCTTCCGGCAATGGGTAGTATCCCATTTTCAGGCGCGCGGCGTTCCGCATAGAATCACCTCATCTCGTCGGATTGGATTCTCATAAAATGGGCAAGGTGGGGGCTTCCAGCTTCTGATCTGGACTAGCGCGTTGGGCTGAAGGCAACAATTGAGCCAAGCGCCAGGCATGGCCTTGCTCTCTCCCGCCTGCAGCCATGCATCAGATACGAAAAAGCGTATTAATCTTCGCCATCGTCGTAAAAACTGTCCGTGTCGATTCGGAGTGAACCGGACACTATCGAAATTTCCAGTGGGCGTTCCGTGTCTGCTTCAAATTTGCAGTCAAGCGGGTAGCTGTCATACGACACGGCACCGTCATTCCTCGCTACATCGGCATCCGAGCCGTATTGGAGTCTGACATCCACGCTGCCATCGCTCTCGAAAAGGATGCGTTTCGAATCGAGAGAAATGATTGTAAGGCTCTCTAGGTGAACACCCTCCACCGTCGAATGCGTTGAAAGAATGTCCAACTCCGACTGGACTTGGCTAAAAAGCTCGTCCGTCAGAACTTCCTTTGCTTCGTCGGCAGCTTCCGAGAGAAGGCTTTCGTGCCGTTCGCTGATCAGAGTTGCAAGCCGATCGAATGTTTCGAGCGCATCCATAGCTTCTTGTTCGGCCTCTGCAGGCGGAAGATCGAAGCTCTTCTCGATGTCATGCCCGAAGTTGCTCAGACGATCAATCAGACTCGTATATTCCTTGACCGTCGTATCCACGTCGATGTCCAACTTGTCTCGAACGAAGTCGTCGTGAAGCGGACCTTGAACCGCGAACTTTGCGCGTTGCGCTCGCGTGACCCCATCCTTTTCACGAAGTTCCGTATTTTGCACGAACCACTCGCATTGCCTGATCTGCTCCTTGGGTGCAAGATGCTCGAGCCAGATGCGGCCGAGTTCGCGCATGGCGAATGCAAAATTATTGAGACGCAGCGGGTTGTCCTCCGAATCGAAGCCTTGGACCGCCGCGTCGAAGATTTTGCGCTCAATCTCGACTTTGAAGTGTCGCCGAACTTCATTGGTCAGACTTTCCTCTGCGAGTCTCATATGGACTTGTCACCCTTTAGTTCCGTAGGCAACTGCAGCGCCCGCGCGGAAGGATCATCGCGGAATTCAAAGATCAAGTAGTCGTCCTCTTCGTCATTTCCTTGCGGTTCAAAGCGCACTGAAGAAATGGTTCTGCCCGCCTCGATCTGCCGACGCACTGGATTTTCCTCGCCAAAACTCCAGTTGCGAAATTGCTCCGAGGAGAGCCGGCCGGCCATCAGTTCTTGGACGGCGCGCGCCGAAATCTTCAAGGTCATTTTCTCCCTCCCAATCCCCATGCTCGTTGGGACGTATTTCCCAACTGCGTCTGCATCGCACATACCTTGTGCGTGCCAAGAGTACGCTTGATAGCCCCCGAGATGCGGTGGCATCATCGTTTGACTCAGCAACTGCAACCTGCCAAGATCGGCATCTGTGACCACGGATGGTCGCGCGAAAATCTGGGTGTTCCAGATTCTACTTGTTTGTCCTCCGGCCCTGGACGGCTCGCGCTTGGCCGAGAAGACCATTACGAAATCAATCGTTGGATAGTCATCCAGGAACTTGAGAATGATCTGCCCTCCGGAAAACGTCTGTGAAGAAGAAGTGAAGGGTTTCAAATCTCGAAGCAGGCTGCATCCCGCGTCACCCAGGAAAACGACGCGGCGCGCGCCATCGGGCGCAGCACGAAGCTGCTTCGACTTCAGTCGCAGCGCAGCATAGAGTGGGTTGTCCTTTACGTCATAGGCCAAAGACGGCATCGTGCAGAAGAAGTTCGCCAACCAATGGACGTACTCGCGCCACTCGATGATGACGCTGATGTCAGGTGCATTCCATGAAAGCGGTGTAACTGGCCGCCCATTTGCAAGCCACTGTTTCATGGCCGTGCGTAAGGTCTCATTGAGCTCGAAGTCGCGCCGGACCATGCGGCGGCGATAGAAAGCACTCTTGCCACCTCTGGAACGTTCGTAGCCACTCTTTTCTCGAAACGAATAATACAGGTGTTCCGAACTGCGTTCCAACAAACGGTTTGCTTCCGCGTTGATGATGTTGCACGCCCGTCGCATCGTATCGGCCCCGGACAAGGTCAGATCGTCCACGGCAGCGACGTCTGCAATGACTGGACCGCTGGGGAGCAGGTCCGGCGAATAAATGTCCGGTGTGCGAGAACCTGCCGGGCGGTCGATCTCTAGGGTCGCAATCTTGGAGACTGCCCAGCTGATCGATAGCTCATACTCCGCTGGCAACGCCTGGTTTGGCTTCTCGTTTTCAAGACGGTTGAGAAGGTCCTTGGCTTTACCACGATCCAGCCACGGACCTAATTCGTTCAGCATTCGTTGCAACTGTCGTCGTCCGAAGATCGGCATAAGGGCACCAGAGCGAGGGCAAAACAATCGTGCCGGCTCAGTTCGAGAATAAGGCTTTAATGCAGCTTCAGATTATTCGTATCATTGGATGGCTGCGGATGACTGTAGATGGTCAAGAGGTTATTTCATCGGCCCGGCTCATCTTTCTTTCTAGAAGCGCCATGACCGGGCGCCCCACCCTTCCGCAGCCTCATCGCGGAATTCTGGGAGGGTAAGTCCCCTGATTCGTCGATCAGCCCAGGGAAATGCCGATGCCGAGTGGATCGTTTCTGGAATGGCACCAAATCGCCGAGTATCAAATCGAGGCTCGGGGCTGTCTCCTCGCTATGCGGCCAATGCGAGTGCCGGAACCGGACCTGGATCCCACGGTTCTGGAATCAAGGGAGCCATTCGGACGATCCTCTCCGACCCACAGAGACCGCACCGCTGGCGGGCCGAAGACGAGACCATCTTACAGTTCTCACAATAGACGGCCTTCTCCAGAGGAATCCATACAAGATCGGGCTCCGTTCGAATCATCTGTACATTGCACATAGAACCTCCAGGCGTCCGTCCCTGCTTTGCTTTCGCTCAGGCGGCAGGTTGCCTAGCCAGTCCTTCGAGTTCCAAGACCAGATGTCTCAGTGCTTCGAGATTGCGGATTGTTGTCATTGACCCGATGTGCAGCCGATCAAGCACCGACACGAATTGGGTGTCACCGATCGCCTCGGCCAGGGAGCGCACTTTGCGGATTCCGCGCGATGCACGTTCCATCGCCTCCGCAACGGTCGCTTGAAGTTGCGCATTGGGAATCGCGTTCGCTTGCCGCGCTCGCGCGACGCGCCAGAGGATTTCCAGGTAGATCGAGTCGCCCAGCGTGCGCTGGAACCCCTCAATTCTCGCCGTCGGCTTCTGGTCGATGGGGCCGCGTTGCACTACCGGAGGCCGTGGACCGCAGGCCGGGTTGGTCTTGCCGGTCGCCGGATTCGCCTTGGGAAGCGCCCAGTCGGGAAGTGCCGGAAGCCTGATCGGCTTGCCTTGCCCGTCGAGCGGTACCCAGGTCTCCGGCAGGTTGTAGAGATAGCGGCCCAGGCCAAAACAACTGCCGGCGCGCTTGAAGGATTGCGCTTCTGCTGCCGTCATTGCATTCTGCTCGTCTGCCCACTGCTCTCCACTTCCTGAGTGAGTTCCAACTCGCGCGATCGTAAGCGTGCACGTAACCAACACTTTGCCGGTCTGGATGATCTTGTCCCGCTTCTGCCGGCTCACGGCCGATACTGCGGTGACGTCGTAGTTCCTGGTCCAGCCGCTTGGGGTGAAGAGTTGGTTGAGTCGGTCGGTGTATGCCCGCGGGTCCGCGTATGCGATCACGGCCCCGCGGCTTCCATCCTGGGTTTTGTGGGTGACGCGCCACTTGATCTCGGAAGGATCGAACGGCTCCGCCAACTGCGTGAACAGAGCGTCGAGGTCCAGACTCTTCTTCCCTTCATTGGTCGCCATCGTCGTAGCTCCTCAAAGAAATAGGCGCCCCGAAGAGCGCCTTGGTAGTGCCTTTCAACAAATTCAAGTTTCAGAACGGGATCTCGTCCGGGCTAAGTTCTTCGTCTCCGTACTGGCTGTCCATCTCTTGTCGCTGATTCTCGGACCGGCCGGCGTCTTGCCGGGATTCACTTCTGCCACTGCCGAAGCCGGAGCCTGCGTTCTCTCCACGGCCGCCGCCCAACAGCGTTAGATCGAAAACCACGATCTCGGTGCGGTACCTCTTCTTGCCCGATTCCTTGTCATCCCATGAACGGGTCTGAAGCTTGCCCTGGATGAAGAGGTGCGTGCCCTTGTTCACATAGTCGCGGACGATCTCGGCGGTCCGGCCGTAAGCGACGAGGTTGTGCCACTCGGTCCTGTCTGTCCAGTTCCCCTGCCGGTCCTCTTGCCGCTCGGCGGTGGCCAGAGAAAGGCTGGCGACCAGCGTGCCGCTCGCGGTGGAGCGGATCTCAGGCGCCTTACCAACGTATCCGAGTAACAGCGCTTTGTTGACACTCTTTGCCACGGTGATGCTCCTTTCTTAAAGGTCTCGTACATAGTCGAGCGCTGAAGATTGGCTGACCTCGACATACATTCCGTCGGAATAGCGGTAAAACCTGCGGCCGTCCGCGCTGATGTTGAGATACCGGCGCGTGAATCGGTGCTTGTACAACTCGATCTCGCCGGCGCGGCCCATGTACATAAAGTTCTCCAGCTCCCAAGCCGGAAGGACCAGCTCAAGCGGAGCCCAATTTGGCTCGCCGACGGTGATGGGGGCTCGGACAGGCAACGCCATGGTCTCTATCCACCGATGACTGGAGGTACGCCCAGGTGGGTATGCTTGCAACCGATGCAGCAAACGTGCGCCGTCAGTCTTCTGATCGCCTCTTCAAACTGCGGCGGTAGCGGCAGAACTTCGCCGCCGCGGTCGTAGAACATGGGCGTCAATTTTCCCCGGAGTGCACGGTGTTCCTCCTTCCAAAGATCGAATGGAAGCACACCGTCCCGTCCGCGAAACAGCAGCTTCGATGCAATCCTGGGGCGTCTGCGCCCCGGCACGCGCGACACGGTGTGGAGCGTAATCGCCAGTTCATAGGTCTGCACGCTGCGCAGCATCTCCAGACGTACCAAACTTTCTGCAAGAAAAATGGCATGACGGCCATTGACGGCAATCGAGTGAAGGGACTGTATCCACGTAAGCGGCGATCCGTCCTGCGCGACGAAAGCGCACGCCCTGCCCATATCGGAAACCGCGCCGCCAGACTCCACGCCCCGGAGTACATAGCGCTTGGCGAGGTGCTGGTGTTCGAGCGAGACTCCGGGGGTGCAGTAGATGCCTCGCTTCTGGAGCGCTCTGAGCACGCTCGCCGGCAATGCCAATCCATAGATGGCGTGACGAGAGGTTGCGGATTCGGGCTTCCGCTTTTTGGAGGCGTTCATCTTTTTGCTCCCTGAACGGTGACGCGCTTTCGGATGGATTGACCTAGCGCGGCGCGAATCTCCTCTTTCGTGCAGCCAGCCCAGCATTTGTAGAAGCGGGGATCTTGGATCTGAATGGCGAGGTTATCTCCCGAGCGGTCGCGACCGGCGCCCGCGCAGGAAGGACACCTTGCCCACCAGTTCCGGCCGTCCTTGCGCGTCGTACGCACGTAGTCGAGAATCCGGAACTCCGGGTAGCTGGGAGATGAAGTGGGCGGAGTGTACGAGGCCGGGACGACCGGCCTGTAGGCTTCGGGGAGGCTCATCCCTTCAATGAATGTCCTCAGTTCGGCCTCGGTTAGTTTCGTCAACCTGTCGATATAGGCAAGCTGTGCCTCCGGAGTCGGCTCGGCTTCGTAAAACCAGTACCGCCGGTTCGTCTTTCTGTGTACTCCAAGCGGAGCGCGGATGGCATTGCCAAGCTCACCGTCTTTGATCTGGTCCTGACGCGGGAAAACCTCGATGCCATCTTTGAGACCGCCGCCCTTGACCGGGACTCCGAGCCGGAGCGCGAGATTATAGACATAGATCCGGCATTCAGAAGCGAGCAGTGGCTCGGCGCCGAGTATCCAAAGATGCCCGCCGCGGCGCGATTGTTCCAACGCGGCGTCCACTCCGTCCTGCTTCAGTTCCCATTGCAGTTGAAACAGGGACTCCAAGGCTCCATCGTAATCGGCATCGATTGCGACCCACTTCGAGCGTTGTGTTTCCGGATTGATGGCGTACAAACTGATGGTGATATCGCCATTGAGGTGCATCCGTACTGCGCCATCGTCGAGCGGTTTCGATTCTCTGGTCTTCCAATTCCGCGCGGGGTAGTAGGGGACAGATCCGTTCGGCAATGGGCGCTCGGCCTGGATTCCGTAGGCGCGACGGTTCACGAACAGTCGTATGAAGTTGCTTGCCGCTTCCCTGCCTACACAGAACTTGGCATACATGGCGTTCTGCCTCCCTCATCCGCTGTGTGGTTGTATCCCGGGTCCGAGACTCGGTCAAATCTCGTCGGAAACGGCGAGTTAAGTCTCTTCTAACGACCTGCACTCGCCGATTCCGAAGGTAGTTTTCAGGCACTGACAGGCTTTGGTACAGCGACGATCCTGAGCGTGCGTGTCGGAATTGCGGAGGTTGGGAGTTTCGCGCTTTCGACGGACACCCGCCGCGGACCGCCAGAGGCGCCACAGATGATTCCGTTGACTTTGGCAATGCTGCGATTGATCGAGCGGATACGGCTTGCGGACAGACGCATGACGGCTCCTTCTTGAGTTGGGGTGGATTGGTTGTTAGGGGTGTTGCGCGGTGGGCTAGGCGGTGGCCGGTTGGAACTCGGAGAGCAGCAGGCCAGGCTGCTCGACCAGGCGATACAGGTCATACTCGGAAAACGCTCGGTCGAACTTCTCCGAGGTGAACTGGTCTTCACACTCTTCGAACGACAACATGTACCACTGCTCGCGCTGCCGATCGAAAACGTAGATCGCTCCCGATGCGCCGTTGTCCGGCACCATCTGAAGCAGCAGAACACCCTTTGCTGTCTGGATCCAGCGGGTGGCAATGGCCTCTCCGATTTCAAGAAATGCAGCGACAGACTGCTCGACTGAACTGGTGGCACGATCCCGCCAGTTGAACATCTGGTAGGCGGACATTTTCCCTAAGCTGGGTTGCATGGCGGTTCTCCTCTCATGTGGTTTTAGGTTGGTTGGGATTGTTGTTGGTTATCGTGCCCGACTGCGCCCTTCCCGGATGGGGGATAATTGATCTCGATGGCAGATGAGTCGGTCCGAGACGTTGTGCGACGCGTT
Organism: Terriglobales bacterium; assembly: GCA_050012595.1. Classification (GTDB taxonomy): domain Bacteria; phylum Acidobacteriota; class Terriglobia; order Terriglobales; family Acidobacteriaceae; genus Acidiflorens. The sequence continues at coordinate 5,305 of JBEKGW010000025.1, read as the reverse complement.
CGGAGTACCTTACTAGAGAAGGGGCCTGCGGGGTCGTTCTTACTCGCGGAGCTAGACGCCGCAATATTGCGCGGCACCGATGATCTCCCTGTCGGTGCTCGAAGCGGCGGCCAACCCTCTGATACTCCTGGCAACAGGAGCCCCAATGATGCGGAATTAATTGAGATTATTTATGGCGTATTCGAAACATACCTGGTCACATTGCCATCAATAGCAGCGAGCTTGACTACTCATCTGCGCGAGAGATTCGGCGTCGACCACTGCGAAATTACGCTAGACCGCAGTCTCCTGGGAGATGAACTGCAGTTGGCCGGTCGGGCTCGGATTGACGCTATAGTTCCCCTTGCCCCGGATAAGCAAGCGGCCGAGGCTCTTCGGAACATCGCCCGCCTCCTCAAAAGGACGGAGGAATAATGTCAACTGCCCCATTCCCCAAACCGTTGCTTGCCGACCTCGTTGCACTGATTGACACGGTCTTGGACTCCATCAATCCGAGCGCTGCTGTATACCTGAACCGCAACACTGTAGACGCGGCTTATGCGGGATATGTCTTTGGTTTGGTACTGGCTGCGGTCGAGAGGATTGCAGATACAAACACTGTACAGCTGAGATCAGCCCAGGCGGTACAACAGCAGACTTCTCCGAACGTGTTTATCATACGAGGCTCGCCAGGTCCTCTGAGCTCAACTACACAAGATTTCGGGTTTGCATTTTTTCAGTATCGGGGCGTTGCTTATGAGGTCCACCTCGGTGTACAGTACCGTGGTTCTTCTGGCGTGCTCCACGAATTCGATGTCTCTATTCTTCCAGCTGACGCCGCCGATCAGTGTCGCTCAAGCAACAAAGCCCCGGGGCCTGCCAAGGCTTGTGCCCTCTTCGAATGCAAGTGCTATAGCAACAATCTGGGAATTGAGTTGGGACGTGAATTCGTCGGACTAAAAACCGACTTTACTTCGGTACCCATGGCGCGGCTTGTAACCAATGCTGATTCGGACAGCATTGCACTCTTCCTGAAGAAGACCAACCGGCCTAAACTCTCTGTTCGTTTAGCGCCTAACAACCTGGAGATGGAGCAAGAATTCGTGTTTGCAGTGGCAGATGAACTGAGGAATTCGCTTTAGAAATCCGTATTGGCCGAGCGCTGACGCCGCTGAAGAGGGTTCCTGCCCGAGTTCGATCTGGAGCCTATACGCCAGTCATCCATCAAGTCTTGCTGCAGACCGCGTCTCCGAACTCGAATCGGATCGTCGCCCCAACCGACTGTCCAATCGACTAAGAAATCTGTTCAGCTACGCCAGGTTCTCGCTTCTGGTTCAGATAATTACGCACAACCAATCCACATAACCGCATCCAGGTACCCACAATTAGGTCTGTGTACAGGGGGATAGTCAGAAAGGAAGTTCTTGAAGCGAAGTCACTTAGAGGGTGCCGTTTCCGTTCAATAACACGGCAAAAGAGGTCAAAGCGTGGCCAATCAAACGCTAATACGACGTGAATACGACCGCAATGCACAGTCAAAAGATGGCTGGCGCTGTGGAGTTGGAACTAGGGTTTAGACGCAATGAGAAGATCTCGCAAGGGCACAATTTCCGAACTCGTCGTGTTCGTCAGCGTGCGCGTTTCAAGCAGCGAGCGGCGGAATGAGTCGCTCAGCGCGAAGGCGATCCGCTTCCGTGTCGCGCGTAATTCCATGGCAAGCAGATACAAAATATCGTCACTTGCAGTGAGGTATAAAACCATATCCGTGGTCATGTCTTTGTCGAGAGCCTCGCAAATTGCGCCATATCGGGACACAGATTTCACGCTTCTTTCGTATTCAATTCCGAGGCTTCGTGTGTATCCGTCAACTTCGATCTCCGCGATGGCGTCATAGTCTTTGGTCGTTCCGTTGGCCGCGACCAGGTTCCGTGACGTGATCTCGACGTCGCTCTTCCAGGAACGAAGCAAGCCTGCTCGGGCAAAAGCCAGATGGATATTGACCAGTTCCAGTGCGTGAGCAACCTTCGACGGATGGAGAATCTGCTCCGTGTTACTGGGCAGCGAGACCAGATAGTGTCCGCGCGATTCGAGGCATTCAAGGCCCTGTTGGGTAATTCCATAGACAGGCTTACCGAGAAACCGCTGTCCATTCAACCGCGCGACCAACCCGACTTTCTCAAGCCGCGTCACCCGCCAGCGTAGAGAACGAACGATCGCTGCCAGCATTTCGTGCGACAGCAGTTCGCAGAGCTGATCGAAACAGATCGCACGTGAGTTCCGGACATGGAGCAGGACTGGCACATCGCATGTGTCGGACAGTGCGATATATCCCTTGTAATACCTCACCGCGACGCTCCTTCTCTGGCATCGCCAAGCCGGATTCGGCACAGAACTTGATCGACCTGCCATCTCCCCAGGTCACTTTCCACCCAATCCCGGTCTCTGAAGAGCAGCATTGCCTCGTATCTTTGGCCGCGCAAACTGATCGAAATGGGACGGACACCGGTCGATTTCCACCCCGGTTTAGCAAAGTGGATTGCGCCGTGCTCCCCGGATTTGAGTGTGACCAGGTAGGCGTCGGGTGTAATCTCTGCGGCGCGGCGCTCAAATAACAAGTGGATCTTTCCCGCGAATTGACAGGGTTCCGAACACACGAACGTCTTGCCTACGGCGCGCAATGGGAACTCAGGATCGAATCCGCTTTTCGAATTGAAGCGGACTTGGCCAGGAAAGACTGCGCTGTGATGGAGGCGCCTTCCCGACATCAGGGCCGCGGCATTGAACCAGGCCGCCCTTCGCCGGAAGCAAAACGGATCGCTGGTTTCGCGTGAATGCATGGCCCACCAGTTCGTCCCGAAGCTGACTACGCGGACGTACATGCCGTCAACTCCGCTGTAAGCATCCCCAGGACGGCACGTATCTGGAGCATTCGCTCCGGGCCACGGAGGGAATCAAGGAACCAGATGCGCTCGACGGAGAGGCTAGGAAGCGCCCGATTTCCGTCGTAAAAAAGGGTGAGAAGCTTGTCCAACTCGACCATTGCGTGCGCAAATGCGATCTCCTCGGCGCTCTCGGCCCCGAGTTCCTGAAGGAGATACTCGTCCCAATCCTCGGCGACCGAGTGGTCGTTCACGCCCTTCTCGTAGGCAACCCACAGCGCGAAGTAGTGGTTGTTCTGCGAAAGATGGCGGAGCAGTTTCCGAATCTGTTCCCGCGGAGAGGCAGGTCTCAGCGCGTCATCTTCTGAGATTCTCGGCCGCTCCCGATCGAGCAGATGTCCCGTGAGGCTCCTGAACATCTCATCGTTCAGTGCTTCCAATGCATCCGTCCTTTCAGGATCGTGAAGCATTTCGATGCGCTCCAATTCCTCGGCGAACTTGCTTGGGAACCCAAGTCCCTGTACCCGGTAGAAGCCTCGAAAGAGCTCCGTGCGGCCGAAGGCAAGCGCGTAAGGCTGCTCTGAGACAGGAATCTCACGACGGACATGGAGGAGCCAGTCGTCATGGCTTCTGAAGTCGGATGGAGTCTTTCTGGTCATTCTGGCCCTTTCAGGCGCCCTTGAGAGACGCGTTACGCCGCCGCTCCTGGTCGAGCAGGACGGTCGTTTGGTTGAGGCGCTGCTTGAGATTCTGTTCGCTGTTCTGCAACGCTTCCACGCGCCGCTGCAGCAATAGATTGCTCTGTTGCAGGCTCGCTGCGTTTGCATCCGGCGCCGCCGCTGCAATCTTCTCTGCCTCCACCGGCGAGATCCCTTTGCTCTCAGCGAGACTGCGAGCGCTCCGCGTCAGGCTTCCGGTTGCGTTCGCCTCCTTTTCCGAAGGTTTTTGCTTTTGAGAGAGCTCTCGCTCGACCTCGACGTTATGGGCTTCGACCAGCTGATTGAACTGTTGGGTCCGGCGCTCAATTTCGATCCGGTCGCTGACGCGACCGTTCCATAACTGTGCGATGAGCAAGGCCGCGATGACCTCGCGTTTGTCCGCGGTGCGCCACTCTAAAAGAACGATGGCGACCAGCCCGCTGAGCAAAAGCAGGGTCACCGCATTCGACCAGAAGTAGAGATCGTCGATAGTGTTCTCGACGGCGGCGTTCCGGGCGGAATCGATCGACGCCCCGTAGTCGTTGCCGTGGGGATTGATCTTGCCCAAAGCGTAGTCGAAGAATCCCTGGCGCTTCGCCGGGGGTTGCGCGGTTGGGGAGCTCAGCTTGTTTGGAGTTTGACCGAAAGAGTAACCGCACACGCAGCTGAGCGCCATAACAAGAATGACCCAGCGGGTGATATTTGCATGTCGCATTGTCACCCTCCTGCGGCTTCCCCGAGGAACAAGCCGGCTGTTCTCCTGCGCCGCTGCTTCCGGTTTTCAGCTTCTTTGAAGCGCAAATTGACGCCAGTTTCCGGGTCCAGATAGCTGTGCATCTTCGGATAGAGAAAGGGAACGAAACCGTCCAGGCGAAAGCTCGGCGCTCGGCGAACGTGGAGATGGGAGTGGAGCGTGCCCTCCCGGTTGTCCACCATCAGGATCTCCATCTGACCTACCGGAAGGTTCTTGATATGGTCCTCCCGCGCGCGCGTCTCCTTGATGTCGCTTTCGTTGCCCGTTCCGGTCTCGGTGTATTTCGTCGAGAAGATTCCGGTGCGGCGCACCGACAGGCTTCGGCGTTTGGTCGCAATCCTGGCCGATGCCTTCAAAAACCATTGCGCCGTATTCTCTTCCGAGACGTTCATGATCATCTTTGTTCCCGGCGCAGACGACACCTCGTCCGCGAACGCCTGGCTTACACGTTGCAACTGGGGAATGCTCTGGAACGAAAAGAGGAATGAGACTCGCGCCCCGCGCGCCGTCTGGAGCACCTGCGTAAACCCTGGATAAGCGAAGGGCGCGAACTCGTCCAGGATCACCGAAAGCATCGGTTCATCGGCATCCCGCCCACTTGCCGGCTGCGCATAACGCTTGCCCACCATCAGCTGGATGTTCTGGAGCAGGATCTTTCCCAAGGCCTCGACGGCGCGCTGATTGCGGTTCGCGTTGAGGGAGACGAACAGGATGAGGTCCCGTTCGAGCACGTCGTCGAGCGTGAGCAAATCCTGGTAGGAGCCGGTTACGATCGACAACTCATCTTCGAGGAAGCTCAGCAACTCATTCAGAAGGCCCTGAATCTTCTGCACACGCTCCCGGTCCGCGAGCGAACGCTGGAGCATCTTGACTGACATCTCGAAGTTCAACCGCTTCTGCATGGAGATTGCCGGCACTGTGGTCAGACGGGCCTTCGCAACCCCGATCTGCTCCTCCAGCACCTTCTCATCGAGCGCCATCACCAGCACGTCGTA
>JBEKGW010000024.1:0-91492 GCA_050012595.1 Terriglobales bacterium | reverse complement strand
TTCGATGTACTAATTGTTCCGATTAAATCTTCATCGGGGTTGAGCGGGTCCGGCATAGAGCCCTCCGGCTCATCGCTGACTTCGTTGAGCCGGGCAGGAAGGCGACGGTCCAGGACCACAGCAAGTTCCTGTGCCAGGACTTGGGCATCCTTGCCGCGCAAGGGGGTATTCAAATACAGGGCGGCGATTTCGAGGTTGCCCCTGCGGACGGTACTGAGAAAACCTAGCACTGCCTTTCGCGGTGTGATACGGCCGAGAGGATCCTTCGGCGATTCGGACTGCACTTCCGGGATTGCGGTCTTGCCGGAACCCAGCTGGGCCCATACAGCTGAAGAAAGCAGCACGACCAAAACGGCTACGACGGCACGTCCCACAGCCTTTACGCACTTGTCTGGTGTGCTCATGAAATAGAATTCCAGCCGACACACCTATCAGGCTCCAATATCGCTGGCGCAGCGTACCTGGAGAATCTTCTTCGCGGATACAACTTCAGAGAACTGACAGAACTGCCAGTTAACGTACCAATGCGATCACCTGCAAGCTACTGACATTGGTTTTGGATTTCGCCGTCGAGCACTGGAGGAGCAAGTGCCGCACAAAAAGAATGGAAAAGAGGCGCTTCAGGAGAAAAACAAACTCAAGGCCAAAGAATACGAACGCGAACTCCGCAAGCTTCAAACTAAATTGGTGGAGATGCAGGAGTGGGTAAAAGCTACTGGGGCCAAGATCGTACTTGTGTTCGAAGGCCGCGATGCCGCGGGCAAGGGTGGAGTGATTCACCGCATTATGGAGCGCGTCAGTCCCCGGGTGTTCCGTCATGTGGCTTTGCCGGCTCCCACAGAGCGAGAAAAGTCACAATTGTACGCGCAGCGATACATAAAGGAACTGCCAGCGGCTGGCGAAGTGATTATTTTTGACCGAAGCTGGTACAACCGCGTTCTGGTCGAGCACGTGATGGGCTTTTGCACTGACAAACAATATGCTGATTTCCTCCGTATGTGCCCCGGGTTCGAGTCGCTTGTGAGAAACAATGGTATTTTCCTGGTCAAGTACTGGTTTGAAGTCAGCGAATCGGAGCAGCACAAGCGTTTTCTGAAACGCATTGAGGACCCGATGCGAAGATGGAAACTGAGCCCGATGGATCTCGAATCGCATCGCCGCTGGTACGACTACTCCCGTGCCCGGGACGCCATGTTTGCGGCTACTGATACGCCGCAGTCCCCTTGGTACGTTGTGCAGACTGACAATAAGGAGCGTGCTCGACTGAACTGCATCTCCCACCTCCTCAGTGTTGTGCCATGGAAGAAGATACCGATGGAGAAAATCACCCTTCCAAAACGACAGAAACCTAGAGGATACAAAGCTCCGGACTGGAACTATCGTTGGATCCCTGAGAGGTACTGAATCGGGCAGCGTGTATCTGGTAAATACTCAGAAGCACTCATTGTAATCGAGTATCCCCGCCTGCTTCGCGGATTCCTTGTCGGCCTTTCAGTAACCCGTTATGTATTTCATCGAACGCCGGTCAGGCTATGCACCCGCTCAATCAGCCCCGGTTGAAGCTCCCGCAACAAGTGGCATGTTTGCTGATTTATTAGCACGCTCTCCTGCCTGTTCTGAGAGGTGACAGAAAACATGGTCCTCTGATAACAGTCGTAATTACAACAAGTTTTCCAGCAAACACCTTTCGACGACCTGCACGAACCGCTGCTAGCCTTTTCTGCCCGCCACCAACCCCCTGAACCCTTAATAAGTCATTTCGGGTTCAGGCCGGCGCCACTCAAGAATGGATTCCTGTCCGCAGGTCTGTGCACTTGTCAAGGGGGCGCCGGCCTTGGCCAGCTGCCGGCTTGATTTGTCGCTGTTAGAGGAATTGTCCACACCCATCGGTTTGCAGAAAAGCAAATCCTTTCGGGATCCGGCTTTTCAGTACAAATTGCACCCGAGGTACAGAAGGAGAACGCCGATAAGGAGGGTCAATACCAATACCGACAATGGGCTAAAAGCTGCCGACGAATCCAGCATGACGAGGTCATCACGGGAGATAAGAGGCGAGACGCTGTGTGGTGGGAGATATTCGCGATAGTCTGTTGGTGAGTCCAAATAATGAATCGCTGACCATACGTAACAGTCGCCAACATAAAAAGCGGCCCCGCCGGTTTCCTTCTTGAGATTGGACATAATAGCTGACCAAGTTGTGATTTTCGCTGATGTGTTTCTTTTACGAGTCGTAGGAGTAGCTTCCCACTGGTACTGTTGACAGAGACGAGCACTTTTCTAATTCTGCAATCATTATCTGATACTCTTCCGAACTCGAGACTTTATGCCTGTCACTACTGACAGTTACCGCTTATGACTTTATTATCTACACTCCGAATGCAGTATCGACAAGGCCGTGTTCAGCCTGCAAGGGATGAATGTGTCAGCGCCATGGAGGCTGGATGCCGCCGACTACTAGGACGCTTTGGAAATGAGGATCGTGAGCCGGGTCCGGCAACTGTTATTCATTTGTGGGTGGCTGCTGGTCGGGATTTGCGTGGCTGCATATATCCACGGGAAAGTCATGTCCCGGGTGGAACTGAAACGCTTCGAGAATCTGCGAACGGAAAAGCGCGTCGAAACAGTGGAGACTTTGTTACCGAAATCCGGATTCAAGTTTGATTTTGGCCTGTGGTCGAAGAAGCGCATTGCGCAGTATGAAGAAAGCTTGACGCAGCACTTCGATCCACCACTGGCGGTGCTACGCATCTCGAAAGTTCACTTCGAGGTACCGGTGTTTGAAGGAACGGATGATTTGACCCTCAACCGAGGCGTTGGCCACATTATCGGTACCGTTGGACCTGGGGAGCAAGGGAACACTGGAATTGCTGGCCACCGAGATGGATTGTTTAGAGTGCTGAAGGACTTAGGTCCGGGTGATGCGATCGAACTCCTGACGCCAGCTCGCACCGATAGATACACGGTGGATAAGATCCTAATCGTGCGTCCCGACAATGTTTCTGTTTTGCAGCCGCGACCGATGCGGTCGCTCACCTTGGTGACCTGCTATCCGTTCTACCTTATCGGGAGCGCGCCGCAACGATTTATCGTTCAGGCGTCTAGCTCAGATTCGGAGAGCGCACAGGCTCTACAACATTGAACTGTAGGGCGACTGCACCATTCTTAGTTTGCAGCGCATAAGTCTCAAGACCTTGATTGCATGTGTCAACGAGGAGAAAATCGATGAACTCAACAACTGGAACGACACGAGTGTTGATAGTGCTTGGCGTGGCGGTGATGTGCTTCGCGTTTGCCGTGAGCATGAGCGCACAAGTGAAAACCCATACCACTACGAGGAGCGGGCAGGCTGTCCAGGAGATTACAGTCGAGCGCGGCGAAGTCGTCTACGTTTCCGGAAATGACTTGATGGTGAAGATGGAAGACGGCTCGATTCGCGATTTTCACAATGTGCCGGAAAGCGTGCGGGTTACGGTTGGCGGTCGGCAGCTCGGGATTCACGATTTGAAAGTGGGAATGAAGCTCGAGAGAACTCTTACCGTAACCACGACTCCCCAGACTGTCACTACGGTGATGAGTGTCACCGGAAAGGTGTGGCACGTTTCGCCGCCTAACTCCGTAACCCTTACCCTCGAGGATGGCACCAACCAGATGTTTAAGATCCCGAAAGACCAGAAATTCATGGTTGATGGCCAGCAGACGGATGCCTGGGGTCTGAAGAAAGGAATGAGGGTCTCGGCCACCAAGATCGTGGAGGAACCGGTGATTGTGGCCGAACATCGGCACCAGCTAACCGGGTCGATGCCGCCTCCGCCACCAGTGCCTCCTGCTGATGAACCAATCTTGATCGCTGCGGCAACCCCAGCCCCAACACCGCTGTCGGCCCCGGCCGCTTCTCCGGGCGAACTGCCGAAAACTGGCAGCTTTCTGCCCTTGATTGGGTTGGTCGGCAGCTTTTCTTTGGTGTGTGCTATCGGCTTGAAAATCATTCGCAAAAACGCTTGATCCATGCGAGGGTTCAGGACGACCAGATATTCGAAGTTTGGTTATCCCGAACCCTTTTCTGCTGCGTGGCTGCGGCGGACGATGTACTCGATATCCGGGTACGCGAAGTCGCGGGAATCAGGCAGTAGTAGAAGGAGGCGAAGGATTACGCGGCGCTCTTGACGGGGCAGAATCGCGTGAAAGATCGGATCAATCAGTCAGGCGGCAATCAGGTGGTGCCGAATCGCATATTGAACCAGCGCGGCATTGCTCTTGGTGTTCAGCACTTCCATAATCCGATATTTGTGAAAGGCGACGGTGCGAGTTGTAACGTTCAGCACACTGGCCACTTCCTTCATGCACTTTCCCTCTGCTAAGAGCTGGAGAACTTCGCGCTGTCTCTCAGTCAGCCGGTTTGCTTCTTCGACCAGCTTCTTATCCTGGCGCAGCAGGAAATCGACTGTATCCTTGGCGATCATGGGGGACAGATAAGATTTACCTCGCAGCACTTCTCTCACGGCAATCGCCAGTTCCGAAGCCGCGCAGGTCTTCAGCAAATAGCCAGATGCTCCGCGGCGGAATGCCTCAGCTGCCAGATCGGCATCATGATTCATTGTCAAATAAACCAACTTCACGCTCGGCAACAACTCCTTTATTTGCTGGCCCGCATCCAGACCGTTCAGCAAAGGCATGGAAACGTCAACAATGATGAGGTGAGGCCTTAATTCTGCGGCCGCCCTCACGAGAGAGCGCCCGTCGCCAACGGTGGCGACGATCTCGTAATCAGCCTCCAACAGTTTCTTGCACGCCTCAGCTACCAGCGTATGATCATCGGCGATTAGGACACGTGGAAGATTTCTTCTTACGATCATCGGCATACTCCTGAAACAAACAGTCTCGCCAAACCTTTGCTAAGGCCACAAAGCACCTCTGCGACTACATGTAGCGACGTCAAGTTATCACACATTCAGACATCTGACCTCTAGCAGTTTTACTAGCCACGGGCCCACTTTATAAAGCTGAACAGCCCCTTTCGTATCAACAAACCCGGAAGGCGAAAGCAGCAATTTTACAGCATCCCACAATGCCGAGGCGGCACTGTCATATCGACATACTTGTTCCAGCCGCCTGAAGGAGGAATTTAAGACACCAGCCTGTGCCTCTAAACTGTTAATTGTGACAGGGTTTGTAACGCACTTAGAAGCAAATGTGTATCGCCGGTACTGGTGCCTGTGGACGCGAAACGGCACCACCACCGTGTCGCCGCAAAGAAACCTCTACTTTTTCAGCCGGAGAAGAGAGGTCAGAGCCCCCGGGGCTTGAGAAGGCGAAGATGAAAAAGGCCGGCTATGCCGTTAGCGCAGAGGTGATGGAGTGATGCTATTGGGCGGAACATCGTTTCGCGATGGTTTTGATCGAGGTTATCGTTAACGCCACCGACGGCGACCCGGGTCTTCCCGACGGGCTAGAACTTGTGCTCAACGACGGCGATTCCTCTCCGATCACTTCTACTTGTTGTCCCAGATAATGACTCAAGTGTATTTTACCCGTCGCATGAAGCTGATAACTCATACCCGGATCGTGCTTCATCAATATAAAGTCGCCGGCAGACCTGCTGACGCAGCCCTCTACTTTCGTCTCACCGTTGAATGACTTGGAATTATGCTGGCCCGGGGTGTCGGTAGCGGTTTGCTGCGCAAGGAGAAAGCTGCTCAACAGCAGGAGAACAAAGAATAAGTGTTTCACGAAATTCCTCTTTAATTAGCGGGAAAGAAAACAGCCAAGCCTTTTACTCCAATTACGTGACCGAACAGACGCATTCCTCCAGGGGTGCAGGCTACGTGACACTTCATGCTGCGGCAACTGACAAATGTGTCAGTCCAGAAAAGTAGTTGTCTGGACAGTGCGGAAGTTGACCGAGTAATCAGCAATTCCCAGCCACCGGCTGTTGCGGGATCACCGACGTGACCAGCCTAGTTTGCGTCAACCAACCGAGACACTGAAAGCGGTCAGAGGCGCTCGTCGCAAGCGAACATCAGTCATTAGCGTCACTTTCACAGCCTTGACAGAGCTCCGCATGTCACTGACCTGCCAGTTAATGCCAAGCGGACTGTTAGTGTTGTCAGTTTTGTCCATTGGTTGTTTCGTCTACTTTCCAACCGTTGTCGCCGTAAGAGGCGAGCGATTCGCGGTGTGAAAAGATAGCCCAGAAATGTGCGATACGGATGGCGCTGGTCTAAGCGAGAACGGAAAGCGGGTTTCTATGAACAAAGGGTTGTGGGTTTACGGCTTTCTCTTCCTGGCTGCAATGTTACTTAACGCTCAGGACGCGCACCCGGTATCTTCTGAGAATGTGGGGAATGACGTACCGAGTGGATCCGTGCCGTTCGTCGAGATTCTACGACAGGCCGAAGCGGGCGATACATACGCCCAATACAGCGTGGCTGATGCCTACGCACATGGCAGTGGTGTGCCAAAAAACGATGCAGAAGCGGCGAAGTGGTGCCTGCAAGCGGCCCGGGGTGGGTTCGCCAAAGCGCAGAATCAAATAGGGTATTTTTACGAGAAGGGAATAGGAGTGCCTCAGGATTACGGAGAGGCGGTACGTTGGTTTAGTAGCGCCGCAGAACAAAAACTGCCAGCAGCCCAGTTCAACCTCGGTCATTTGTATCAATACGGCCGGGGTGTGCCACTTGACTATGCTCGGGCGACAGATTTATACGGCCAAGCCGCGGTCCAGGGACTGGCAGCAGCTCGAAACGAGCTGGCGATGGCATATCTGCATGGCACAGGCGTCCCGAAAAATGCGACTGAAGCCTTTAAGCTTTTCCGCCTTGCCGCGGAGCAGGGGCTTCCATCCGCGCAACATAATCTAGGAATGGGATATCTGGAAGGCGAAGGTACGGCACGGAATTATCCTGAGGCGCTGAAGTGGTTCAGCCAGGCTGCACAGGGAGGAATTATTGAGGCCTATCGTGCATTGGGGCACATATATGAGAACGGAAAAGGTGTCCCCCGTGATCCGGTGAAGGCGGCGGAATTCTATCGCAGGGCAGCAGAGTATGGCCTTGCGACCGCGCAAATCGAATTAGCCCTCCTGTACAAAACCGGGAAAGACGGGCAGCGGGACAATTTCGAAGCGGCAAAGTGGTTCCGCCGAGCGGCTGAACAGGGGCATCCAATCGGACAAACAGGGATCGGTTATATGTATTGCTTTGGCGAAGGCGTGAGCCGTGACTATCGACAAGCAGCCGACTGGTTTCAGAGAGCAGCAGAGCAAAACTACGAGGTGGCGCAATTGAATCTTGGCATTCTTTACCAGAATGGCCTTGGTGTTCCCTTGAATTATGCCGAGGCCTATAAGTGGTTCACGTTAGCTACAGAAAACGGCCATAACCAGGGCAGGCGTGGTTTGGAGGCACTAAAGCAAGTCATGACAAGGACCCAGGTGCGCGACGGCCAGGCAAGAGTTTCGGATTGGATATCCCACCACCCCAATTTCACACTTGCCGCCCAGAAAGCTGAGACGAGAGAACTGAATGTCTACGCTGCGGGCGCACAGCCATAGCTGGCCGAATGAAAATCCCGCGTCTGGCAGAACGACAGGCATTGAAAGCATTGAGCAGCAATCGCCTTCGATTAGGTGCGACTTGCTGTCAAGACCATCGCCCCTCTGACTTGGCTCAAACGGCGCCTTCAACCTACAAGGTGGCGTTTGATTGCATACTGAAGCAATCCCGCGTTGGATTTGAGCCCGAGGGTTTCCATCATCTTGTATTTGTGAAAAGCTACTGTTCCTGGCTGCAGGTTCAAGATGCCGGCAATCTCTTTCATCGACTTGCCTTCGGCAAGCAGTTGCAAGACCTCGCTCTGGCGAGGCGTAATCCGCTGTTCTTCTGTGTAGGAGCCGCCACTCCTCAGAAGGAAGTCAACTGTCTCCTTGGTAATGGCGGAAGACATGTACGACTCCGATCGCAACGCTCGTCGAATGGCCCTGACCAATTCTTCCGCTGCGGAACTCTTCACAATGTACCCGGAGGCTCCGCGCCGAAAAGCTTCCGCTGCCACCTCCGGTGACATATTCATCGTCAAAAAAACCAGCTTTGTAGCGGGCAAGAGATGCTTGATCTGATCCCCTGCGTCAAGCCCATTGAGCTGCGGCATTGCAATATCAAGGACGACCACGTCGGGCTTTAGTTCGCACGCGAGTCGAAGAAGGGCTCGACCGTTATCCACGATTCCGACAACCTCGAACTCGGGCTCGAGAAAACTCTTACAAGCCTCCGCCAGCAGCGTGTGGTCATCGGCAATCACCAGCCTGGCCCTACGACGATGTTCCATAACACATTCCGACTACATAGTGGCAATTGCTTCTCTGCCTAACCGCATGAGCAAAGAGCCGGGCGATGCTGCCCATTGATACTAGGCGCCAGCGACCTTCGCAGTAACTGTCAGTTGTTTCAGTTTGAACTTGGAGCGTGACATTGCCCATACGAAATAGTCAAGCTCTTCGCCTGGATTTGGGAGTGACTGTCATGATTCCACTTGGCGCGATGATCGTTGGGCGAACCTCAGAGCGTCTGGCGGTTGAGTGCCGGTCGTGCGGCGCTCTGTCAATGTAGAAACGAACGATTGCCATGCCGCCTGATAAATTCGAGATCTGCGCTTAATGCAATTGTATTAATGGAGAGATGAAGATATTGCCTTGCGTAACGGCCCAGATTGCCGGAATCAGATCCGTTGACAGAGATGCTTTCAGAACATAGCCGAGAGCCTCCACGGACAGTGCAGCTTCAACAAATTCGGGGTCCGAGTGTACTGTGAGAAAAATCACTCTTGTGCGGGAGCCGAGTTCCTTCAGGCGACAGGCAGCTTCGATGCCGTTCACCACGGGCATCGCAATGTCCAGTACCAAGACGTCTGGGGACAACTTCGTCGCAAGCTCAATGGCACGGCTGCCGTTTTCGGCCAAACCGACAACTTCAAATTCGTCGCTAACCGTAAAAGCCATAATTTGCAGCATCTCTGGTTGATCGTCAGCTAATACGACCCGGGGCGCTGTGGGCGCTGTTCTATTGATAGCTCCCCATCTGACGTGACTCGAGGCTAAAACTCGTTTTGTCAAGTTGTCCGACACCAGAGAAATCATACGTCGCGATGAAATCAATGTCCGCCAGTAATGTTCACAGCACCTACCTTTTTCTTCCTCAGCGTCGCCCTGTTCAAACATGTGACGGGATGCATGCAACAACACTAAGCTGCATAAGTCGAGAAACTTCAGCATTAAGACAGAAGTCAGACCGGTTCGACTGTAACTTCTGCCAGTATTCGTTGCACGATGCTCTCTCTACTCTTTTCTCGATACATGATTGAGCTGCGCAACAGTTCATCGTGTGAATCAGAGAGATAGGCAGGGTTCACTCAACTGAATCAGATATCGAACTGCCCCGCTCCTACTCCTGTTGCCTAGCTGGGTGTTCCGGAACGAGACTCTCATTTCTTACTTGTCTCCGTCTCGAGGAGTTTACATGCGAATCGCACCCGCGCTCTGCCGCCCTCGACTTAGTGGCCGTACAAAGACGACCTGCGAACGAGTGCTGGCGCCTCTTTGGCGAACCCGAGGATGCGCGATTCTAATCTTGGCAGTAGCAGTCTTTTTGTCGGGATGTGCAAAGAAACAGGCGCCTCCCGCAGCAACACCGGAGGTGGAGGTTACACCGGTTATACAACAGGATGTCCCCCGGTACACCGAATGCATCGCGACCCTCGATGGCTATGTGAACGCGCAAATTCAACCCCAAGTATCCGGTTACCTTATGAAGCAGAACTACAGTGAAGGTACCGTGGTCCACAAGGGCGATGTGCTTTTCGAGATTGATCCACGTCCGTTCGAAGCTGCTCTGCAACAGTCCAAAGGCCAATTGGCGCAAGCTGAGGCACAACTTGGCAAGACGAAGCTTGACGTCGCACGGGACACTCCGCTCGCGAAAGAGAGCGCTATTCCTCAGGCCCAGTTGGATAACGACATTCAGGCAAATGAGTCCGCCCAGGCAGTGGTCGCGTCTGCAAAAGCGCAGGTGGAGCAAGCGGAGCTGAATGTGGGCTTCACCAAGGTGCGCTCGTTAATCACGGGCGTCGCGGGACTGGCAAAAGGGCAAATCGGCGATCTGGTTGGGCCTACGACGTTTCTCACCACGGTGTCGCAGGTGGAACCGATCAAAGCCTACTTTGCGATCAGCGAACAACAATATCTGCAAGTTGCCGACATAATCAGCGCCGTGGCCGAGGGCCGAAGACGAGCGGGAGAGCGGAAGAATCTTGAACTCATTCTCTCGGATGGATCTGTCTATCCGCGAAAAGGATCGGTTGTACTTGCCGACCGGCAGGTTGATGTGAAGACGGGAACCATTCGGATAGCCGGGGATTTTGAAAATCCGGGCGGAATCTTGCGTCCTGGAATGTTCGCTCGAGTTCGTGCGGTCACAGGAGTAGATAAGAATGCTCTTTTGGTGCCGCAGCGTTCAGTAATTGAGGCTCAGGGGACCTACAGCGTTGTTGTGGTCGATGCGAACAATCAAGCCAGTATCCGGCCAGTGAAGACTGGCGAGCGCGTGGGGCAGATGTGGGTGATTACTGATGGATTGAAAGCTGGAGAGCAGGTGATTGCCGAAGGCATGCAGAAGGCGAAGGAAGGGGCGATTGTGCGTCCTAAGCCGTTCAATTCCACCGGCCAAGGAGAATGACTCATGGCCAGTTTCTTCATCAGGCGCCCTATCGTCGCGATGGTGATTGCCATTCTCATGGTCCTGATGGGGGTCGTTGCCATGCGGCGCCTGCCCACGGCCCAGTTTCCAAACATTGCGCCCCCTGAGATTCAAGTGAAAGCTACCTACCCGGGAGCGGATGCCGTCACCGTGGAGCAGTCCGTAGCCACGCCTATCGAGCAGCAAATGAGCGGCGTGGACAACATGAACTACATGTACTCCAACAATGCGAACAATGGGCAGATGACCCTAACCGTCAACTTCGATATCAAAACGGATCCAAACACCGATCAGATTTTGGCGCAGATGCGTACGAACCAGGCAAATTCACAGTTGCCCATTGACGTGGTTAATTACGGCGTTACGGTTCAGAAATCCACCACGGCACCCTTAATGCTGGTCAACCTGTATTCACCAAATGGGACTTACGACAACATTTTTCTCGCGAACTACTCTTACATCAATCTGAACGATCAGCTTACGCGAGTGCCGGGTGTCGCGAGCGTCACCGTCTTCGGAGCCGGCCAGTACGCCATGCGCTGCTGGGTGAAGCCGGACAAGTTGGCAAAAATGGGAGTCACGGTCCCTGAGATCGTGAAAGCGATCCAGACACAGAACACCGTGAACCCCGCGGGACAAATCGGCAGCGAGCCTGTCCCGAAGGGACAGGAATTCACTTATGCTGTTCTGGCCCAAGGCCGTCTGCCGTCTCCCGAAGAGTTCGGCCAGATTGTTATAAGAGCCAATCCGGATGGCTCCATCCTCCGTTTGAAGGATGTGGCTCGGCTAGACCTTGGGGCGCAAACCTACAATCTTGTCGGTCGTTACAACGGTAAGTCGGCGGCCGTCGTTGCGGTATACCAACTCCCTGGCTCGAATGCCGTGCAGACTGCGGTCGGGGTTCGCAAGCTCATGAAGGAGGCCAAGCAGCGCTTCCCACAGGATCTGGATTACGACATTGCGCTGGATACAACCTTGGCGGTCACCGAAGGGATTAGCGAAATCAAACATACCCTCTTCGAAGCTATTCTCTTGGTCATTCTGGTCGTTTACATCTTTTTGCAAGGGTGGCGCGCGACCTTGATTCCACTGCTCGCGGTGCCGGTTTCACTAATCGGTACGTTCGTGGTGTTTCCATCTCTTGGATTTTCTATCAATACTCTGTCCCTCTTCGGGCTCGTGCTGGCGATAGGACTTGTGGTAGATGACGCCATTGTTGTAGTGGAGGCCGTAGAGCACCACATCGAGCACGGCATGGCGCCCAAGGATGCCGCGTTCAAGGCCATGGAAGAGGTTTCCGGGCCGGTCATTGCCATCGCTCTGATCCTCTCGGCAGTGTTCGTCCCAACGGCCTTTATTCCCGGCATCACCGGACGTCTATATCAGCAATTCGCGATCACAATCGCAATTTCCGTGATCTTCTCCGCTTTTAATGCGTTATCGTTAAGTCCAGCTCTCTCGGCGTTGTTGTTGCGTCCTCGCAAGGAAAGTCGCGGCCCTCTGGGAGCATTTTTCCGCTGGTTTAATCGGGTATTCGGCCGCACTACAGACGGGTACGTCAGCATGTGCGGTGGTTTGATTCGTAAGGCAGGACTCAGCATGGTGCTGCTTCTCGGCGTTGCCGTACTGGCGGGGTGGTTCGGGTCACTCCTCCCTCGCGGCTTCTTGCCCGACGAGGACCAAGGATATGTATTCGCTGGGTTGCAACTACCGAATGCTGCTTCACTTCAGCGGAATGATGACGCGTCGCAGAAGATCGAAGAGATGATCATGAAGACTCCTGGCGTTCACGCGGTGACCGCCGTGCTTGGGTTCAGCATGTTGAGCGGGGCCCAGAATACGTACAGTTCTTTTTACTGGATCACTCTCAAGGAGTGGGCAGAGCGCAAAGCACCGGAGGAACAATACGAGGCCATCAAACAGCACTTGAATCGGGAGCTTTCAAAGATCACCGAAGGAGTTGCCTTTTCCTTTCCACCGCCAGCGATTCCCGGTGTAGGAGCTTCCGGAGGCTTCACCTTCATGCTGGAAGATCGAGCGGGAAAGGATCCACAATTCCTAAGTCAAAACCTGGAGAAGTTTCTAGCGGCAGCACGCAAGCGCCCCGAGCTGGCAACGGTCTACACAACTGCGCTGCCTGCGGTACCGCAGGTATACGTCGATGTGGATCGTGCAAGAGTAATCGCGCAAGGCGTCCAGCTCTCGGATGTTTACAAGACCCTGCAGACTTTTATGGGCGGCTTGTTAGTCAATTACTTTAACCGCTTTGGAAGGCAATGGCAGGTTTACGTTCAGGCGGAGGGCGATTATCGAACTCGGGCAGAAAACCTGGGTCAATTTTACGTAACGAATGACGGCGGACAGCCTGTTCCTTTGGATGCATTAACGTCAATCAAGGCCCGCACCGGCCCGGAATTCACACTGCGCTATAACCTCTACCGATGTGCCCAGATCAATGGAAGCGCTGCGCCAGGTTACAGCTCGAGTCAGGCCCTTAAGGCACTGGAAGAAACCTATGCGAACACCATGCCTAGCGAGATGGGTTACGACTACATGGGTATGTCGTACCAGGAGAAGAAGGCGGCGGAAGGCGTATCTCCAGCGGTGATCTTCGGCATGTCTCTGCTCTTTGTATTCCTTATTCTCGCGGCGCAGTACGAGAGTTGGTCGTTGCCGTTCAGCGTGCTCCTAGGAACGCCGATTGCGGTGTTCGGTGCATTTTGGTTCCTCTGGATGCGAAACCTAGACAACAACGTTTATGCGCAGATTGGATTGGTCATGCTGATCGGTTTGGCCGCAAAAAATGCCATCTTGATCGTCGAGTTTGCCAAGATGGAATTTGACAAAGGGAAGTCTGCTGAAGAGGCGGCCTTAATCGCGGCCAAGCTGCGGTTGCGGCCGATTTTGATGACGGCGTTCGCATTCATCCTGGGATGCGTGCCCCTCTGGAGAGCATCAGGCGCTGGAGCCATTTCCCGACGCGTGCTGGGCACGGCCGTCATCGGCGGTATGCTCGCGGCATCCGTTCTGGCTATTTTCCTTATACCGGTGAGCTTTGATGTAGTCGAACGCATCGCCCATCGGAAAAAGAAAGATGCTCCGCCCGCGGCCGCGCCGGCCATTTTGCCGTCGGAAGGGGATTAGCTATGTTCCCCAGACATATGTTCCGCGGACAATGGCTGATAGGAATCGCGTTCCTACTGCTGACTGGCTGCACGCTAGGTCCCAAGTACAAGCGTCCACCAGTCACTGTTCCCGAGACTTATCGAGGGCTCGCCCCAGATGCTGGGCCTCAAACCGCCTTATCTTTCGGAGATGAGAAATGGTGGACGGTCTTCCAAGATCAGCAGCTGCAAGATCTAATCCGGGATGCACTTTCGCAAAACTACGATCTGCGCATCGCGGCGGCACACGTGCTCGAGGCGCAGGCCCAGCTGGGAATTACTCGGGCCGACCAATTCCCGACCATTACCGGGGGCGCATCCACCAGCAACGACCGCATCCCGGCCACGGCGGTCGCACGCGAGTACGAGACTAGCCCTTTTCAGGTAAACCTTTCGCTCTTTTGGGAGCTTGACTTCTGGGGCAAGTATAGGCGTGCTACCGAGGCGGCACGGGCAACTCTGCTGGCTACGGAGTGGGGACGGCGGGCGGTGATTTCCAGTCTTGTGAGCAATGTGGCTTCGGCATATTTCCAATTACTCGAACTGGATTTGGAAATGGAGATCTCGCGCCGCACACTTGGCTCGCGCAAGGAGTCTTTGCACCTGGCAGAAGTTCGAGCGAAAGGCGGTACGACGTCCCTGATCGACGTTCGACAGTCTGAGCAATTGGTGTACGGGGCGGCAGCCGCCATTCCTGATCTGGAGAGGCGCACCGAGCAGCAAGAGAACCTCATCAGCATTCTTCTGGGTAAGAATCCTGCACCCATCACCCGTGGCAGACCGCTGGTGGAGCAGCCCCTATTGCCGCCGGTGCCTGCAGGGTTGCCTTCTTCGCTGCTGGAGAGACGTCCTGACATTCAGTCTGCAGAGCAACAATTGGTGGCGGCCAACGCGCGGATCGGGGTTGCGAAGGCCGCCTACTTTCCCGAAATCACGCTGACGGCTGTCGGTGGCTACCAAAGCCCGGCCCTGACTAATCTATTTACCGGCCCCGCCGGCTTATGGAGTTTTGGGGGCCAATTACTTCAACCCATTTTTACGGGCGGAAGGATTCGTTCGAATGTCAGATTGACCGAAGCACAGCAGCAAGAAGCCGTCCTCGTTTATCAGCAGTCTATTCAGCAGGCTTTCCGTGAAGTGTCGGATTCCCTCGTCGCCTACCGCAAGAATCAGGAATTCCGCACGCAGGAACAATTACTCACGAACTCGGCACAGGATACAACCCGGTTAGCAAACATGCGCTACCAAGGCGGGGTGACGAGTTATCTTGAAGTCCTCGACAGCGACACGCGTTACTTTAGCGCCCAGCTCGACTTGGCACAGGCTCAACTCAACGAACGCTTGGCGTTAGTCCAACTGTACAACGCACTGGGGGGTGGGTGGCAGCAATAGTTGGTGCTCGATGATGCTGTTCGAGATCCTGACGAATCGGCCCAAACACGTACTGGAGCCGATGGAGAAGATCTGCGAGGTCCTGTTCGCTCTAATCATGGTTCTGACCTTCACCTGCTCATTCAGCGTAGCTGGGGCGGGCCGGGAAGAAGTTCGCGAACTCTTGATCGGGGCGCTGGGTTGCAACCTTGCTTGGGGCTTGATCGATGCAGTGTTCTATCTGATGGGCTCATTCAGCATGCTAAGTCAAGGAATTCTCAAGCTAAAGGCATTAACTCAGGCCGCCACTCAAGCTGAGGCACATCAGATCATAGCCGATGCCCTACCACCTGTGCTCGCATGCGTCTTGTCATCTGCGGAGCTGGAGCAGATGCACAAAAAACTGAAGCAAGTAAGCAATTTGCCAGCACGCCCGCTTCCGAGGAAAGACGACTGGCTTGGCGCCCTCGGCATCTTCCTGATTATTGTTTTAGCCACATTGCCGGTATTAGTCCCTTTGGCCGTAATCCGCAATGCCAGACCTGCCCTCCGGGTATCGAATGGAGTCGCTATCGTGATGCTGTTTTTGACGGGATATGCATTCGGACGTCACACGGGACATCGTCCGGCGAGGATGGGGATTGCTATGGTAATTCTCGGTGGTGCCATGGTTGCGATCACAATCTTGCTCGGAGGGTGAGAACCACGCGCGATCTGGCAACTGCGCTATCGCAGAACTCTTGGATGGCTCATCGTGGGAGCAGACGCTGGACGACATAGCGGCGGAGTCGCACGTTTCAACTACCTAAGCATCGTCATTTTCTTTCTTTTTATCTGGCCGGCATCTTGTGCCGGACGGCTGGTCCTATATTTCAGCAACGTTTGGCACTAAGAAAGAAGGTTCATGACACGCTTTCAGTGCGGCCAGGGCTTTGTTTGATGTCGCAGACGTGTGCAACCTTTAGTCCGACTGTCACTTCTGTCAGTAGCGCCCAAATTACCATGCTCCTAACCTTTGGTTGTAGTTGCAGATAGGTAATTGTTGGGGTGATCCCGGACGAGCGGCAACCTGTACTCTCTGTTTGTGGGAGCAACGGTGTTCGCATGCTTCTCTTGCCATTTCGATGAGCAGGAGACTCGCGCAGCGCTGGACTTGATCTTCTCAGGCATTCTCAGCCCGCATGAGCCGGGTGTCCTCGGGCCGGGTCGCGAGACCCTTCTCACGAAGGATGTATTACACGCACCCTGAGGATTTAAAAAACGCATATATATGGAAGCTCAAAGGGCGTTTGGAAAGTTTGTTATGTGGATTCTGACTCCTGGACGCGGAAGGCGTTTTTCAATGTTGCTGGCGCCAATAGGTTTTCTAGCAGTCTCACTATCGCCGATTACGCAAACGGCGTCTGGAGAACCATGCCTCAACAGCCACTCAGAATAGCCACTCATTCTGATGCACACGGGGTTTAACAAGCTCGGGTCGCACACGATCGTTTCGTGCAACCGTGCGAGACGAAAGGAAGAGCGAATATGGCGGTGCACGAACATGCGATTGCTCCGCGGCCCCGTGAAAAGCCCCTCGCCTGGAAAGCTCTCGAAAACCACTGCAGAAAAATTCGCGGTCTCCATCTCCGCAACTTGTTTGCCAGTGATCCAACACGTGGCGAACGTATGGCGGCGGAAGCCGTGGGCATCTATTTCGACTATTCGAAGAACCGGATTACGGACCAAACTGTCAGGCTTCTCATACAACTGGCGGAGGATTCCGGGCTTCAGGCACGAATCGACGCCATGTTCCGTGGGGAAAAAATCAACATTACGGAAAACCGAGCGGCTCTGCATGTTGCGCTGCGTGCGCCAAGAGGCGCGTCCATCTTCGTCGATGGCATGAACGTGGTCCCTCAGGTCCAAGCGGCACTCGACAAGATGACCCATTTCTGCAACAGTGTCCGCGGCGGCGATCGGAAAGGTTACACCGGAAAGCGCATTCGCAACATCGTCAACGTCGGGATTGGAGGCTCTGATTTGGGCCCCGTCATGGCGTACCAGGCACTAAAAGATTACAGCGATCGGTCGCTGACATTTCGATTTGTTTCGAACGTTGATGAAAGTGACTTTAGGGAAGCGGTTCGAGATCTAGATCCATCCGAGACACTTTTCATTATTTGTTCCAAGACGTTTACCACGCTGGAAACAATGACGAACGCCCTTTCTGCTCGTGCCTGGTCACTGGCGGGTTTTGGGGGAGACGAAAGGTCCGTTGCCAGACATTTCAGTGCGGTCTCCGCGAACGCGGCGGAAGTCGCGAAGTTTGGTATCGCCACGGCGAATATGTTTCGTATCTGGGATTGGGTTGGTGGTCGATACTCTATCGATTCAGCAATTGGATTGTCTACGATGTTGGCCATCGGCCCGGAAATGTTTCGCACAATGTTGGATGGTTTTCATCAGATGGACAGGCATTTCTTAGCCACTCCTTTCGAACGGAATCTGCCGGTCCTGATGGGTCTGCTGGCGATTTGGTACGTCAACCTCTTCGGCGTTCAAGCGATCGCTGTGTTGCCCTACGAACAGTACCTTAAGCGATTCCCGGCGTACCTGCAACAATTGACCATGGAAAGTAATGGGAAGCGCATCACGCTTATTGGGACCGAGGTTACGCGGGCAACTGGGCCGATATATTGGGGCGAGCCTGGAACCAACGGACAGCACTCGTTCTACCAGTTGCTTCATCAGGGAACGAGGCTCATACCGTGCGACTTTATCGGGTTCGGAAAGTCACGCTGCCCGGGCGGGCGCCACCACAATATGCTCATAGCAAATGTCTTCGGGCAGACTGAGGCGCTGGCCTTTGGCAATCGACTCGAGGAAATCAAAGCTGACGGCACGCCGGATTGGCTGCTGCCACACCGTCTGTTCGACGGTAACCGACCTTCGAACACTATTCTTGCGGGGCAGTTAGATCCGGAGACGTTGGGCAAATTGATTGCTCTCTATGAACACTCGGTGTTCGTACAGGGCGTGATTTGGAATATTAACTCGTTCGATCAGTGGGGCGTCGAGCTCGGAAAAACCTTAGCCCAAAGGATTATTCCTGAGCTGGAAAGCGCAGAGGAACCTAAACTCGAACACGATAGTTCAACTAACGAACTGATCCGTCGCTATCGAAGGCTTAAGCAGAACGCATAAAAGAGTCGGCTGCTTACGAGGACTGTTGACCAGCTGATATGCCTCTGGCAGAGCTAGCGCTCATCGGCACAAGCAGTTAGTTAGGACTTTGGAAGCGCGACCAGTCCGCAGCACTGGTCCAGCATTACTAACATTGTTTGCAATGCGTATGTGCGATCCAGCTGCGGGAATGGGAGCCGCCAATCGCCCGAATGTATCCACCAGGCTTGGATCTGATCCGACTAAAGACGGTGAGCAATAAGCACTTGTAAACGAGGTGGCGTTGACGCTGAGCAACGGAGAAACGATTCGACGTCCCCGGTTGTTAAGAGCAGATTCGCTTGTGCTTGCCTGTTTCCTTTCCACCCTAAGCTGGACTCAAGACTTGGCTCCCCGCGCATATCTCATCACGCCTGTCCACTCAAACGCTGTCACCTTGACATACGCGTTCTTCAACGGCGACCTTCTGCTCGATGGTGCCCTTCCGATCGAAGCCGCCACCGCGAGGGCTAGCGTGTCAAATTTCAGCTTCAGTCACTCGCTCCGCATCCTGGGACGTTCAGCTAGTTTCAGTGCTTCACTGCCTTACGGTGTAGGGAACTTCCACGGAACGGTGGCTGGTACGGAGACGACGGCCTATCGCTCGGGTATGCTCGATTCCTCCTACCGCTTCTCCATTAACCTGAAGGGCGGGCCGGCGATGGATGTGCAGGAGTTTCGCAACTGGCAGCAAACAACCGTCGTGGGTGCGAGTTTCAAGCTGGTAGTTCCGAGCGGGCAGTACGATCCCACCAAGCTCATTAATTATGGGGCGAACCGCTGGGCCTTTAAACCAGAGGCCGGTCTGTCGCGACGCTGGGGGCATTGGGTCGTTGATACGTATGGAGCGGTGTGGCTCTTCACGACCAACCATGATTTTTTTTCACGGAATCAGTTTTCGCCGGGGACAAACACCCAACAACAAAAGCTGACTTTTGCATTTGAGGGACATCTCAGCTACGACGTGAAGCATCGTCTTTGGGCTTCGCTCGACGGCAATTTCTGGGTCGGCGGCCGTACCAGTTTGAATGGCGTTGAAAACCCAAGCACAGTACAACGGAACTCGCACATCGGAGGTACGGTCTCGATTCCTGTGAGCAAGCACCAGTCACTCAAACTCAGCTACAACCGCGGTGCCTACGTCATCTATGGAGGAAACTATCAAAATTTTTCCATTGGCTGGCAGTATTCCTGGCTGGGCAGACCGAATTAGGCTCACGATCAACAGTTCGCCATGACTGGAATTAGTGTGCTTATGCTGCCCATTGAATTGCAAAGGAGTACTCGGATGGAACCCCCTATTTCGCCTCTACTTTTTTCTGTCCTTCTTTTTGTTAGCATGCTGATTCTGCTGGAAACCGGCCGGCGTTTTGGGCTGAAGCGCCGTTCCAAAGAGTCCGAGGGAGAGCGGGGCAGCCTGGGAACGATCGAGGGTGCGGTCTTTGCCCTGTTCGGTCTGTTAATGGCATTCACTTTTTCGGGTGCGGCATCTCGCTTCAACGAGAAGAGAATGTTGATCGCAGAGGAAGCGAACACGATAGGAACCGCATACCTGCGGCTGCAATTGGTGCCAGAGGCAGAGCCCAAACTCCAGGAATTATTCCGCCAATATGTAGACTCGCGGCTTGAGACCTACCGCAGAATGCCAAATATGAAAGCCGCCGGTCTGGAAATGGCCCATTCCAAGGCAATTCAGGATGAAATCTGGACCGAAGCGGTAGCCGCTACTCGTCTGCCAAGCTCGGATGCCGCCGCTGCCTGGCTGTTGCTTCCAGCACTAAACAGCATGATCGACATTACTACGACGCGCACCATGGCGCTGCAGATGCATCCCCCCCGAATCATTTATGCGCTTCTTTTCGGGCTTGGGCTCATCTGCTCGCTCCTGGCAGGCTATCGCATGGCGGCCAGCCAGCGGCGGAGTTGGCTGCACATCCTGGGGTTCACCATGATCACAGTGATTATCGTTTATGTCATGCTGGATGCCGAGTACCCGCGCGCCGGCCTGATCCGCCTCGAGGCTGCCGACCAAGCGCTAGTCGCAGTTCGCGACGGCATGAAGTGAGTGCAGCCACGTCAACAGGCAGTTCCAGAGCCTCGTCCAGCGGTTCTCCCTGGATGAGCGTAGGATCGTTTGCCGGTGACGATGCGAAGAGGTGAACGTAGCCGACCAGAGCCTGCTGCTGATGCGTATTCAGCAGACACTGGCACGGATGGATTCACAAGTTCACATTGGCGCAACCGAGTTGGTTCGGCCACTGCGTAGAATGATGCGCAGCCCGCGCTGCGCGTTGAGCCGCACCGTCGCGCTCCAGTCAACTTCGCCGGATCTGATCACGCCACCACCGCCACCGACGAGGGTATACGTAATGCGACCATCCTCGAAGGTATAGTCGGTCAGCGCGAGCAGGGTTCCCATGTTCATAACGAACAGCGGAACACCCGGTGGAATATTCGCCGCATTTATGGTCGCGGGCTGCGGAGAGTAGGTCGCGTACGAAGCCGTTTGAGTCTCGGCTCCAACCCGATCCATTGAGGGGACATCGTAAATGACGCCGCTGGGCACGCCATTCACCGAGTCACGCAGCGATTCACTCCGGGGGCGACCAAAGAGATGCCATCCTGGCCCGAAAGTCTGGCCACCATTGGACATTTGCGTACCCGGTGAGGGGACTCCTCGAACCACGGCGTCGGGGACGTCATAGACCGAGTTACGGAACGATTCACTCTGTGGCCGACCAACGAAATTCGACTCTCGCCCGAAGACCTGGGAGACCTGGGGGATTTGCACATCATCCATCAGTCGTAGGCTGAGCGTCGTCTCGCCCTTCAGTTTCGGGCGCGGCCCTCGCGCCGGCAACATGATCACCTTCCAGGGCCAGAGGGGCGGCAGCATCCATTCCGCGACGTCGCGCTTGGCATGTCCTTTGCCGTCGATCTTGCCCTCACGGTCCACCTTGTAACCGCGAGTCGCGATGACCTTTACATCCAAAGGCAAGTCGCCGCTGGGCAGCCCGATGCGATCAAACTGCAGCTTCAAATAGCCTTTGCCAAAGAAGTGGCCGGGATCCTTCGCCGACTCGAGATGTCCGACCAGGTAACTGCCTCGCGGAAAAACTTGCTCACCAAATTCAGCCATGCCTCGAAGGTGACAAAGTACAGGATCCCCGATTTCCGCCGTGGCTGAGGAAAAGTTCGGCTCATTGAGGGTGCATTGCAAAATCGTACCGGCGGGCAGGACCTGGTCCCGTGCGCTCGCCGCCGGGCTCAAACTGATGACCAGACCCAACGCGACTAACGCTAGGGTATTCGAAAATCTGGACTTCATGGTTCACCTCGGATCGCATTCCCCAAAATCAATGCTCGACTGACCACTGTCAAAAGCGCCAGCAGCGGGGCTTGTGGTTTTGAGTCTCATTAGTACTTTTTTTCTTGGTTGGGCTGACCACTGCCAAAAGTGATAGCGCGCGCGGCTTACAGAATTCCGCGACGGGTCTGGCGTGGAAACATAGAGGCGTGGGCGGCCGCCATTTGGAAAATCCCTACCAAGGGATCTCAGGCCATGACATGCGTCCAAAGAGCCGGTTATTCACCGCAGTAAACTACGGAACGGCCGGACCATACAAAAACGTAGTCTCTAAGGTTGACGGTTACGTAGTAGCGCACCTTGCCCGTCAGGTGGCAACCGTCCATAGAACAAAGGACCGCGGAAGTGCGAGGATCTTTGGTTACAAAAGAGATCGTGATAGAAGTCTTTGGGCGAACTGTGAAGATTTGGGTCGATGCCGAGGATGAGAAAACACTCTCTCTCGAAGCAAAGCCGGTCTGAAAGCAGTGCATCTTGGTTAGGTCCCACGTATCCCTGAGGTCGCGCTTGCTGAGCCCTTTGCTGTCCACAGCAACCCGAAGCGGCAGAGCCATGTGGCCGTCAACACTAACACCGCCGTATTGCACCGAAGCGTCAGAGTCAGTGATGTTCGCGACGGTTGTGGTGTAGTTGATAAGCTTGTCCTCTTTGCTGGGACTGACTCTCTCGTATCCGACACGGGAGCTCACCTCGATTCCGTTGTAACTCAATCTGTGAATCTCATTTCCTGACAACGGGTCGCGGATGGAGGAGGCGGTGCTCTCGAGGAAGTTTTCATCCCATACGACTGCGCTCTTGGTCTCCACTCTAAAGGTTGGGATGTTGTTCTGAGCAGATGTGCTCAGCGTAAGTAAAAGGAAGGCGAGTGCGACTATCTGTTTTTGGTTCACTTCCTGAGCCACAGCTGCCACCACGATGCACGGGAAGGCCGGCCTCCAGCCTTGCCTCGACGTCATGAACACTCCACGGCCGGTGGTCTCCCAAATCGTATTTCCTAAGACGAAGAAGTGCGACTGCCAAAAGACGCAGTCTCCGGACTAGATTCGGGATGGTTTCCAGCCATCGACGGAAGGCCGACCGCTCTGGTACGAACAATTCGGCGTGTTTATGATGCGCACGCTTCCCACGAATGTGATTTCAGGTCACTCCGAGGGTGAGTATTCCAGCCACGGCTGGCAAGCTGATCACGCCTTGTCAAGTTCACTCCTCATTTTGAAGGTATTCACCTGAACTAAAGCACGGAATCGGTCTGCATCTGCTTCACCACCAGTTTCACAAGGCGATCAATCGCTTTCTTCATGTTGGAGGGGTTGAACGTGTCGGTGATGCAGGTCCAGACGAGGTCTCCTTCTCCCGACGTGATGACGTAGAGATTTGTCTCCATGCGCACCTTTTTTTCTTCTTTCAAGTAGCCGGGACCGTAGACCACTGGATAAACCGCGCCGTAGTAACCGTACAACGTGCCGTAATAAGGATAAGGAGGAAAGTAAGGAGCGCCAGGAACGTACGTGGTGGTGTTCTCCACATTGATGAGGCGGGCCACCACGACCGCGTCGATTCTGTGTTCCCGGATCTGTGTCCTGAGATAGTTCAGGTCAAACTCTGTACCCTCGGGTCTGAGCAGGATGGTGTTGCCAGGAATGGCTTCCATTCCGATTTTTGTCAGCTGCGCGGCCAACACGTCCTCGAATTCGGCACGGACCACTGTTTTGTCACTCAGCGCCAGGGCCAGAACTCGGTGGGGCCTATTCGCGGCGACGCGAGTCGGGCTCTTCCAGCTCTTCACCAGCTTGCTCGACTTTCCTGATGACGATGGGACCGTCAAGAGCGAGATGAGAACGACAAGAACAGTGCAACTCAAGTAGCGAATCAAATGTGTCTCCTAGGACATCAGCTCACGTGAGGCGTCGGTTTGTGGTGATTCCTCCAGTGCCAGATTCGATTAGAAAACGCCCGCGACAAAGCATAAGGCACGCCGATCAGTACGGGGCCTACGACCAGAGCCGCTCCGGGATGGATCTCGTGAAAGATGAGAAACTGCGAGACGAGATCGAGGAGAATCGCGATCGCCAGCAGGTTACGTGTGGCCGCGAGCGAGCTTCGCAACAATTCCCGGCGGTGTTCGCTCGCGAGAACGAGTCCCCAAAGAAACGGGGGCAGACCAGCGCTTGCATCGTTTATCCCACTGCGCGTTCCCAGGATGATAGCCACCGCAGGCTGAAGAATGAAGCGTAATCGGCCCGGCCCTGACAGACGAGCCAGGATGTCCTGGAAAAAATGATCTGTGAACAGATATAAATCACCAGTTTGAATAGCTTTCACAATGGCGCCTGGTAATGCGGCCACGAGTATTGCAATGACAACTCCGCTCAAGATCGAACTGCCAGAAATGCGAGACATAGCGGCACAATATTGACGCTGAACCACGCAAGCTTTGCTAGCTCACGTTGTTGCTCGTCTTTTTGTCTTGTGAACGAAATAAACATATGCCCCGACGGTCAGAAAATTTATCAACACAGCGATCACGTTCCATGCAATTACTGGCCGCGACGCAATCAACAAACCGTAATAGACCCACAAGATCTGAAAGATGCCCATGATCGCCGCCATTCGAGGGTTGATGCCAGCGCCGGAGCGATACCGGTGCATAGTGACCAAGTCGGGCAGGGAGGCAAAAGTCGTTCCGAGGCCAGCAAGAAACCCGAAGATTTCTGACCGTTGAAACCTGGGGACGAATAAGCTCGGCGTATCTCGCGGTGCCAGATCCTGACAGCCCTGGATAACCAGGCTCAGAAATAAGACAGCGAGCCACAAATAGTTCAACCTGAGCATTTCAGTCTCCACACTTCCACCGGTGCGTCCATTAAAACTCACCTCTCGCTTCAAAGTGCAGGGCACGTTGTGGGATACAGAATCTCTACCGATCTTTACCCTGCTACTTGCTCACGAGTCATCCGAGCTATGAGGTCGGCCTTGCCGACGTGAAGAGTATCGGCCGGACCCACGCGGGCAAAGAAGTCGAGCGTTCGAGCTATAATTCCCGTCCAACCAGTTTGATGGCTGGCTCCAAGCCCCGCGCCATTGTCCCCGTGGAAGTATTCGTAGAACAAAATGTAATCTTTCCAGTACGGGTCCTCCTGAAACTTCCTGGTTCCGCCATAGACGGGCCGTCTCCCGTTGGCATCGCGGAGAAAAATGCTCGATAGCCTGCGAGCAATCTCCTTTGCTACCTCGAACAGGGTCATGTATTTTCCCGAACCAGTGGGACATTCGACCTTGAAATTGTCGCCGTAGAACTGGTAAAGATTCAGCAAACACCGTATCAACAAACCGTTCGCCGGCATCCAGACTGGGCCCCGCCAATTCGAGTTTCCACCAAACATGCCGTTGTTCGACTCCGCCGGCAGATATTGAACTTTGTATTCCTGCCCGCTGAGATTGAAGACGAAAGGGTGCTCCAGATGATAGCGGGACAGAGACCGTATGCCATGAGGACCGAAGAACTCGTTCTCATCCAACATGTATGCCAGAATCCGCTCGACCTTTTCCTTGTTGCACACCGACAAAAGCCGGCGGTCTGCGTATCCTCTGAAAATGCTATCCGCTGGAGCAATGTGCTTCAGCAGGTCGGGGTGGCGCTTTCGGAATATCTCCACCAATTCCATCATCCGGGGATTCCGTTCCACAACGCCAGATTCAAATACCGTCGAGGCGCACAGCGGCAGCAACCCAACTAAAGACCGCACCTTCAGACGCGTGGCGTCGCCGTTCGGAAAATGGAGCAGATCGTAAAAGAAACCGTCCTGGCTGTCCCACATTTCGTCGTGGTGCTGGCCGATTCGATCCATGGCGTACGTGATCCAGAGAAACTGCTCCAAAA
Organism: Terriglobales bacterium; assembly: GCA_050012595.1. GTDB lineage: Bacteria > Acidobacteriota > Terriglobia > Terriglobales > Acidobacteriaceae > Acidiflorens. The sequence continues at coordinate 65,761 of JBEKGW010000024.1, read as the reverse complement.
ATCGAAAGGCGATATCCTCATAGACGGAGTCGTACTCGGTTAAAATGAGCGCGATCTCCAACATGTTCTGACAGTAGAAAGCCATCCACGCAGTCCCATCCGCCTGGTCCAGATGGCCACCCGTCGGCAGCGATGCACTGCGATCGAAGACGCCAATGTTGTCGAGTCCAAGGAATCCCCCGGCGAAGACATTCTTCCCCTCCGGATCCTTGCGGTTGACCCACCAGTTGAAATTTTGCATCAGGCCCTGAAAGGACCTTTCCAGGAAACGGAGATCCGAGCGGCCGAGTTCTTTTTCGATGTTGAACAGGAATAATGTCGCCCAAGCATGCACTGGCGGGTTCACGTCGCTGAAGTTCCACTCGTAGGCGGGAATCTGCCCGTTAGGATGGGCATATAGATTCCGAAGCATGAGCAGGAGTTGGTCCTTGGCAAAATCGAAGTCCACCAGCGAAAGCGCGATAGTGTGGAAAGCCAGATCCCATGCGGCGTACCAGGGATACTCCCATTTGTCGGGCATCGAGATAATGTCGCTGTTCAGCATGTGAAACCACTCGGTGTTGCGGATATTGCGATGAGTGGTGCCTGTCAGGGGATGGGCGTCATGCTCTTCTAGCCACTTGTCCAAATCGAAGTAGTAGTACTGCTTGCTCCACAGCATCCCGGCCAGCGCCTGGCGGTGTACCCGGCGTTCATCTTCGGTCAAGGAACGCGGAGTGATACGATCGTAGAACTCATTTGCATCGGCCAGACGGTCGGCAAATATCTCATCAAAACTGCTGAACGGTTTCGCCGGAGGCTCCGCACTCAAGCGTAACCGGACGACCTGGCTGCCGCCTGCGGGCACGTCCAGCCGATAATGCGCAGCAGCTTTTGTTCCGGTCAGTGACGGATTCACAGCTTCTTGCTTGCCTGAAGTAACGTACTCATGAAAAGCGTCTTTCACATACTGCGACTGGTTTGGCTGCCCCCACAGCCGGCTGGCATTCGACTCGTTCTCCGTAAACAGCAACTCTGGATCTCCTTCGCAGTCAAGCGTGCGGTCACCCAGTTGGGTATGCGAAGCCAGAATCGCTCCCGTTTCCACCTGGCGCATCCCCGGCTTGATCCTGTCGTTGTCCCGTGACCAGGTGTTGCGGAACCAAAGCGTAGGAAGCAGGTGAAGCTCCGCCGTCTCAGGACCTCGGTTGTGCACTGTTATTCGGATCAGGATGTCTTCCGGATCTGCCTTGGCGTACTCGACGAAAACATCGAAATATCGGTCGGAATCAAACACCCCGGTATCGAGAAGTTCATACTCGAAATCCTCACGAGACCGGCATCGGTTCGTTTCCACCAGGTTGCGGTATGGGAATTCCTGCTGCGGATACTTGTATAGATACTTCATGTAGGAATGCGTGGGCGTGCTATCGAGATAGAAGTAGTATTCCTTTACATCCTCGCCGTGGTTGCCCTCGCGGTTGGTGAGACCAAACAACCGTTCCTTCAAAATTGGATCTCGGCCATTCCACAAAGCGATTGCGAAACAGAGTCGCTGCTTGTCATCGCAAATTCCAGCCAGTCCGTCTTCTCCCCAACGATAGGCTCGCGAGCGAGCCTGGTCGTGGCTGAAGTAGTCCCAAGCGTTTCCGTCCAGGCTGTAATCTTCCCGAACCGTCCCCCACTGTCGTTCGCTGAGATAAGGCCCCCACTTCTTCCACGGGACTGCTTTTTCGCGAGTCTCGTTCAAACGGCGTTGTTCGGTGGTTTCCGCATAGGCAATTTGGGGCCGTGCCTGGCTCGATTTCATTGTATTGCTCTCGCGTGTTCTCTCAATGTTGGCTCGTCTCGCGCTCATGTCAGAAACCTTGCCCATCTGAAAGATTGCATAGCCAGGTGCTGGTCTCGTGCAAGGAATCGCGGCCAGACGAAGAGCGCGTGAAGCTCCATTCTCGGTTCGACAGGAGTTGCATTCATGGAATTCTTCTCCTACATGGACTCGTGAAGGGTGACACCGCACCTCAGAGTTCAACTTCGGGGGCTCGGCTGTGGGGTTCTGCACATGTTCAATTTCTCTAAGCCAGCAAGCAGGAGCACGGCCTTTCCAGTGTGAGCTGTGAGTGGTCACTTTCTCACCGGAGTGCCTGGGTCGTGAACTGTTGTTTTTGCCAGTAAGTCGTACGTGTCAGCAGACGGATACGAGCTCGTTCACTTTGGTGACGGTGGTTACTACGTGATCGGCGAGGTCATTGATGGCGTAATCGATAGGAAAGTTCACTGGCGGCGGAGCCGCTGACAAATTGTGGCGCTGAAACTGTCAGATCTGCTAGTTGTGCCCTTCGCTACGGCTAAAGTAAAAGTTAAAGTTGTAGAGAAGCCAATCGCAATTAAAATTTCAACAAATCTGACATACTCACGCCTTCATGGTCGCAAAATGTGCAAATCCGACCTGCGTGACGTTGTTCCGCTACCTCCGCGGAGGGAAGCTTTTCCGGGTTGATCCGCCTCCGTACTCAGCTAACTCGGCATCGCCTCTGCCACCCCCAGCGGCAGAATTCAAGCTGACGGTACGGCACAGTGAATACTTCTGGCTGTGCGAACAGTGCGCAAAAAGCATGACCCTCACTTCCAACCAGTATGGGCGCTCCACAATCGCAGCCTGCAATCGATACCAAGTTGGGCCTCTCATTTTAAAGGGCGCGTGACATTTCGCCTGTGCTCAGCGACTTATCGTGGTTGAGCTCGACGAAAGCGCTTAGCTCAGAGAAGACTGTCAGTTTTGGCAGTCGTAGTGTCAGCGCCATACTTTAAGAGAACTCAGTGGCAAGATGGATCGTCCTTGAAGGAGCCCCTCCCCAACATAGTGGCAAGAAAATGTCCGCAGGTTATGATCTTCTGAGACGTAGGATCATTCCGCAGTGCGTTAGCCGAGATGGCATATTTCGCTGTGTCCATAGCTTTACGTTCTTGCACAAGTTTGTTGCTCCACTCGCGCACCGCTTCAAACTCATTCGTGAGCAGCTGAAGCGCATTCCGATCAGACTCGTTGGAGACAGCCGCAGCAGCCAATCTGAGATCGTGCGCAGCTTGTTCCCGGGAGTTGGCCGCCCAATGCTCAGTGATCGGGTAACCATTCTGGATGGCATACTCCAAGGTACTCGCCCATTCCCGCATCGTCGCAATCTCCTCGATTCCTGCGAGCATGAAATCCCGCGATAATCCGGAGTCGGGAATCGGCGGGTGCGCCGGCTCCGTCTGAGCTTCGGCCATGGGAGGGTTCACGTTCAACGGGGGAAGACTCAAGACAATGCGATCCGCTTTGAATCTCAAGGAACCATGCGTGATCTGCGTAAGTGCCTCGATATCGACATATGCGCGGCCGTTTTTTTCTATAACCGGGGCTTGTCCCGCCTGCCCATCGATTACCAATACCCGGCTGTGCTAGTCACTCTGCGTCAGAGCGGAGGAAGGCAGCAGTAGGAGGAAGCCAGAAATCAACAGCAACTTCCAGCATTCGGGTCGCATATCGTGTCCCTCAAGAACGGCTTCATCACTATGGGTTAGAAGAAAAGAGATGGCAGTACCAGGTGCCGGTGGCGTTTCAGGCACGGAACTCATCGGCCACCTGTTCACGGGAGGATAGATTGCCAGAAGAAGGCTTTGAACTGTCAGGAATGATAGCCGCACCGAGTTCCGGGAGGTGGGCCTTGCGCCGGACGCTCTGAGACCATTCACCCGCGAAGGCCTTGGCTGGTCGACTAGTATTCTTACCAATTCATCCGCCGCGTAGAAACCAAGCCGACGACTCACTTTCGAGATTTCATTTCACCACAATCTTCCAATTGCAACACTCTGCGTTGGACGAGGGCAGTGTCTGACGGAAACTGTCACTTTTGTCAGTCGTCCTTTCCGACAGCGTCAATGATCATTAGTTGCGAACTCAATCTGAAGGACGACTCTGTTCCCCGGTTCCCGCCAAGAACGGGATTGAGCCGCCGCGGCTGATCTAAAGGGGATATCGCGTATGAGAGTGGCACTGTTTTGCTCAAGGTTCCCGATTGGTCTTGCACGACGGTTCGTCGTTTTCGTCTGTGCCTTGGCGCTGTTGCCGGGAGACTGGACTCTATTGGCAATCCAAAGCTCACAACAGAGTTCCGCACCTACCGACGAGCAAGCGGCCAGTATTCCGCCGGAAGAACTCGATTCCCTGGTTGCTCCCATCGCACTCTATCCTGACCCGCTCCTCAGCCAGACGCTGGTGGCCGCTACCTATCCTCTGGAAATCATCCAGCTTCAGCAATGGCTCGGAAAGAACAACAATCTGAAGGACCAGGCCCTGGCAGATGCCGTGAAGAAGCAGGATTGGGATCCAAGTATTCAGGCCATGGCAGCACTTCCCGATCTGGTTAAACTAATGGCCGATAACATCAAGTGGACGACGGACTTGGGCAATGCGTTTCTAGCGCAGCAGAGCGATGTGATGGACGCAGTGCAACGCATGCGGAAAAAAGCTAAAGATGGCGGTAACCTAAAGTCTTCCGAGCAGCAGAAAGTAGAAACGAAGGTAGTCGAGAGTAAGCAGGTTATCGTCATTGAACAGGCTAATCCCGAAGTTGTTTATGTTCCGAGTTATAACCCGACCGTGGTGTACGGCGCGATGGCTTACCCTTACCCCCCGATTGCTTATCCACCACCTGGTTATTACGCCGCGGGTATGGCGATATCGTTTGGCATCGGGATCGCAATGGGGGCTGCCTGGGGTGGCGGCGGCTGGGGCTATAACTGCGGCTGGGGCGGCAACAACAATATCAACATCAATTACAACAATAATTTCGTAAGAAACTCTAACCGGCAAAATGTCTCGAATCGAACCGGCGGCACCTGGCAGCATAATCCTCAACACCGCGGCGGAGCTCCGTATTCCAACGGCGCAACAGCTAGAAAGTACGGAGGCACGGCGCGGGGTGATTCCATGAACACGAGGCAGGCAAAAGCGCGTCAGAACCAGGGTCAGCGGGGAGGGCTGCAGCAAGCGGGCGATCGCGGTTCGGTGGGAAATCGACAACCGAATGGCCGCGACCGCAACGCTTCGGGAGATCGTGCACAACCTCGAGCCAACGACCGCAGCGCGAACGGGAGGGACTCCGGCAACCGAGGTGGGAACGGCGGAGGGGGCAACACGGGTGCGAATCGTGGAGGTGGAGACCGTGTAGGCAATCGGAGCACTTCCGGCTCCGGAGGCTCCCGAAGTTCCGGTGCCTTCGGCGGAGCTTCGGGAGGATCCAGCGGAAAGAGTGCTCGTGCCAGCAGTTCGCGTGGCTCATCAAGCATGGGCGGCGGAGGCGGACGCAGTGGAGGTGGCCGCAGTGGAGGCGGGGGCAGACGGAGATGAGGCAAGCGGGGAATAAGGAGGAATACATGAGATCACGAGTACGTGGCACAGATGTGCGTTTCCTGTTTATGGTCTTGCTCGGCTCATTGTGCTTTGCTCTTATGTTTCCTGGTCACGCACAGCCGGTGCCGGAGAAAGCGCCATCTTCGCCGAAGGCTTTTAATACACCGAAACAAGCGGCCGACGCATTGATCCAGGCAGCAGAAAATTACGATGTGGCAACCTTGCTGGAGATCTTCGGACCAAATGGCAAGGACTTCATTTCCTCTTCCGACCCTGTTCGTGACAAAAGCATCGCCGCCGACTTTGCTGCGAAGGCGCGGCAAAAACGCGTTGTGACCATAGACCCCAGGAACAGCGCGAGAGCAGTTCTGTCGGTGGGCAATGACGACTGGCCATTCCCCGTGCCGATCGTCAAAAAGGGTTCGACATGGCATTTCGATGACAAACAAGGACATGATGAAATTCTCTTTCGCCGAATAGGATCGAACGAACTCGACGCTATTCAAATCTGCCGGGGCTTCGTCGAGGCTCAGAAGCAATACGCCGCGGAGATTCACGACAACTCTGGGATTAATCAGTACGCACAGAAAATCATCAGCAGTCCCGGTAAACACGACGGCCTATATTGGCGGAATGCCGATGGCACTGCGGGCGGTCCGATTAGCGAGGCTATTGCACGCGCTATCGAGGAAGGCTACTCACCCGGAAAATCATCGGGATACCATGGCTACTACTTCAGAGTGCTGAAAGGGCAGGGCCCGGCAGCGAGATTAGGGCAACTCGACTATGTGGTCGAGGGGGTCATGATTGGGGGCTTTGCCTTGGTGGCATTCCCCGCAGAATACCGGGTTACCGGAGTCAAAACTTTCATGGTCAGCTACGACGGTGTCGTTTATGAAAAAGATATGGGGCCTGACACTGTAAATATTGCTCAGAAATTGGAGCGATACAATCCAGACAAAACTTGGCGCCGCACCAGCGACGAGTGGCCGGCAGATGTACTTGCTGCTGCCAACTGACCGGACTATCAAACCAATTTGTTTGCTTCAAAATCGGCCACTCTCACTTCTATTAAATGGCAGCCGCCACCCAATCATAAGCAAGCTTGGCATCATCGTGTCGCTGTCAATGATGTCCTCAGCGTAGTGCCAGTGTACACACTGCTCGTTTCACGAATCGAACGAAATGCTTGGCGCGCTGTTGGGCATCCCGCACTTGCACAACACGTCACCGCACGCCGGACAAAATGCCGCGTACAGCACTTGGGCTGAATGTATCGAAATAAATTCGCTGCACCCATCGCAATACCACAGTGTAGTACCGCACTCGGCAAAAAAAGGGTAGGGGCCTGTAATGTCCGCGTTGAGCATCGTAGACTCCTTGTCTCGTCCAGCGGAGCGTACGCGGCCGTATAGATATCTGAACACTGTCAGTTCTTACAGCATGGGAAAACGTTATCTCGCCGACCCCATTGGTGGCAAAGGAGTCAAGGATGGGCAGGGAAAAGCTGTTCAGGGGAGCGAAGCAGCAGCTGACCTCTGGTTTTGACCAAAATGCCGTTTCGCTGCCAGGTACTCAATATGCGGCTGGCGGTAAATGTAGTAACGTTCGCTGCGTTGGCAAGCTGTTCATTTGTCAATTCAATGCGAGTCCCACCCGAAACCTGATGCCCCAAACCGTGAGCCAGAGTCACCAGAACCTGGGCGAGCCTTTGTTCTGCGCTGTGAGTAACGAGGCTTGTGTGTGCAGCGACATACCACGTCAAATAGTCGTTTGCCACAGACAGCGCATTATCCAACAATCTGGGGATTTGCGATGCCAGGGCCCGGATTCTGTCGCGATGCCAGACTAGAAGACAGCCGTCCTTCAGAATTTCCGTGCCCACCAGATACTCGGTGGGTGCTGGTAGCAGGGCAGAACCACCAAATATCTGACCTGGCATCAACCAGAACAAGACGATCTTTTTCCCGTCTGGAGTGATGTAAAAGTATCTAGCGCAGCCCTTGACGATCAAAAACAAGTAGTCGGCTTGATCCCCCTGGGTTACGACCACAGAATCGGATTGCACCCGCCGCTCTGATGCTGCTGCGAAGACCGTAGCGCGATCGGATTGCGTTAGACCCTCCAGAAACGGCGACACCAACCGGTTGGCCACAGACACGATGATTGGTGATGAAGTCATACCTGTTCACACCGATGGTGGCTCCCTAATCTAGTTGCGCAGTAATGAACGTGCAATACGCTGCAAAAGCCTAGACGGTGTCGGTCCGCAATCCCTCACAGCTCCGAGCTTAATGGACTGACTAACTTGTCGTGCACTGGTAAAGCTGACAGCGCCGAGGCATCGACGTTAGCACCCCGGTAGGCTTTGCCCAACAAAAGGAGGGCTTTGGGGGCAGCATGAAGAGTTTTTGGTCAGGGGCGCTTTGTGGGGCAAAGCACCCCGGGTATTCCTAGAAGGTGTTTTCTCGGCGGAGGTCGGCTAATTGACGACTGATGAATCTTTCACCTCTGGCAACCGAATGAATCGCAGGTACCAAATCTGTCGCCGCATCCGATTTCAGAACATAGCCAGATGCAACGTTCAAAGCTGCCTTCACAACATCCGGATCGCGCTGTTCGCTAAGAAATGCTATTTTGGTGCTTGGAGCGAGCTTTCGTATTTCTCTAGCTGCGTCAATTCCGCTTAACTTCGGCAGACCTACATCCAGCAAAGCGATGGTCGGTTGAAGTCGTTCGGCCATCACGACCGCCTGTTTTCCATCCACAGCCTCGCAGATAATTTCAAACGATAGCTCACTCCGAAACACAGAAGAAACGAGCTCTCGCCACGACGCAATATCATCTACAACAAGAATACGCACCTTGGACATTTTTGCAGTCCTTCCCAATCGAACAGCCAATACCAAAATCAAATGAATTCCGGTGTTGACTGATTTCCACTACGAGTGGGGCACGAAGGCAGAAATCAGTCGTTGCTCCAAAGCAACTTGGCTTTCGAGGGGTCACACAAGCAAGGGATACGCTGGAAGATGGCGATGCAACAAGTTACTAAAAGAACCGGGACAACGACCTGTATTATCTAGAGGTCCGTTTGCAACCCAACAATACTGGTGTGTGCGAACATATAATCGGTGAGGTAGTAGAGTTCCTTGAGGCGTGCAGGTTATACAGTTCAATGATCACGGCGATGGCAAGGGCATTGAAGGTGAGTAATGGAATGCGACAAGTCAAGGGTGTGCACAATTACAACCACCCAGGAGAGTGAGACCGCTAGATCAATAGTTGTAAAACAGATTCTGAATCTCTGCAGTTGACCGTGGCTTGAGCAGCGCTAGCATCAGCAAAATCCTGGCCTTTTGAGGGTTGAGCTCATCGGATACCACAAAATTCAGTTCATCATCCACTCCCGGATCACCTCACTCAAGCGTCGTTTATGTCAACATTGAGCCTGAGACGCTATTTCGGCTCTGGCCTCGATGACTCTATGGATTGCGCTGCTGTTGACACCTGCGGTGTGTTTGCTCCGATTTGTGGCTTGTATGCGAAATAGCGCACCGTAACGTCGTCTCCAATCGCGAACTGCTGGGTCGCGCCACGCACATGCGAAGGTGTGGCTTTTGTCGTGAAATGCCGTATGGTCACATCTTCCGTAATGTAGTCAACTTCATTCGGTCCTACCCGAACTCGCTTGAACGGGGATATGGCTGCCTTCGTGGATTGTGCTCCACCAGGCGCAATGTGCGCCTTGGAAGCGCGACTCGCCGGTGAAGACTTGACGGTTGTCTGGAGTACGTGTTGGCTAGAGGCATTTGATCTCGTTAGCGCCGAATCCTTCGTCGTCGGAGTACGGTGGTGATCGAAAGCGATCCAGCCCGCTAGCACGAGAACGATGACTACGACTACCGCTGCTACGTCCAACCGCAGATCGTGCAGGAACGCGCGTCTTACTGGCTCTGTGATTGCTGTAGCCTCTTTAGCGGGCAGGCGTAGTGCCGGCACCCTTCCAGGCACCTCCGCCGCTACGCCGTGAACCTGAGCCATCCAAGGCTTCGAGGCTGGCGTGTCTTCGCTGCAGAAGTCTTGCCTTTGAGATGTAGGTTGCTCAATGGGATGCGGATCCGTCGGGCGTTGAGTCGCCGGCGCTCTTCTCTGGTTAAGCTGAATATCACGTAGCATCGCCTCTTCGACCAAGCGGGCCATCACTCGATAAGTGTGCATCTCTGGACCCTGAAAAGTGTGCGCATCGCTAAACCATACCTCCATTACTCCTGCCACGGCGCTTTCCCGGTAAGTCGGAATAATCAGGAGGGCTTTGGCGTCGCGCTGGCGGCAGATTGCTGCCTCAATCCGCGCGTCAGTCCCGGCGCTCTCGACGCGCAAAATCTCTTTTCGAGCCCCTTTGTGTGCCGACACGCTTATTACTGCTGCGACATGGCGGCCGACATAGTTGGCAGCACTTCCACTACCTGCCAGGTAAACCAGTTGGTTTGCTCTTAGGAGACCAATCAATATCCCCGTGGCGCCCGCCACGGTGCGCGCACGGCCGGCGATCAGATCGAGAATCTCGGCGAAGTCTCGCCCACCCTCCGCGATCAACTCTTGAACTTCGACCAGAGCAGAAAGCGACTGAGTGTTTATGCCGCTCTCCTGCACTGCAAATGCGCTGGCCAAAAGCGTCTGAAACAATTCGCGATCGAACCTGGAATGTGCAGTCATAACGACACCATAAATCTGCGACTAAACTGCGGGAGAGGAGTTTGGCTTACAAACGGCCAAAAACCGTCCCAGGAGAAATTCGTGCACGGTCTTGCCAAACAACGATGGATACGCGAGCTTCATTTCAAATGTTGACGGACCACTTGCTCAGGCAGTTTTGCGGTGCCCCCCAAACCCTGAGAGTCCGGCAGGTCGGCACGCTTTCTATCTTGAAGCATTACGAAGCCCTGGTCGACTGTTGACTTAAGTAGCTCCAGTTCTTGTCGCAGGACTGAAGAGCGATCGGGAGGTAGCAGTGGAATTAAATTCTCTAACATCGCCCTCATGCGTCGTGCCACCTGAGTGCTGCTCGCACCGAACTGACGTATTTCCGTCACCGCGAGCCCCACGAAGTCTTCCCAGTCCGGAGTGCGATAGATCAGACGAGGGTGCCCCGTCCAGTCAAGGACCAACCCGGTGTCCAGTCGGCGCCGTCCTACTTCTCGCAGCAAGTTGTGGATCTGATCAAGCGCAAGCACGGCAGTCGTTGGGTCATTGATCGCCGGCGACAGTGCCTTCGAGGCAATGTCAACGATAATTCGAAAGGCAAAGGCGGGATCCTGCTCAAGAGTGCGCTCTTGCTCCAGGACTATGTGTCCTAAGAGTTCCTTGGAATTGACACCGGCGCCATTACCATACAGTCGAAATACTGGATCGTTGCTTGTAACAAAGTCTCCAACCTGGGGAACAACTTCAATCGTGCAAGAGGTTCGGATCGCGAGATCGACCAAGTGTTCGATGGCAACAGCTTGAACGACCCCAGTCCTGCCAGCATGCAATATTGTGCGGGAGGGCGTCCCCAGGAACCCTTCATCGAGGTTGTCGAGAGATTCCTGCGCGATCATTTTCGGATAGACCGCTTTAATCACCCTGACTCCGTCCGCGGCCACATCCGCCATCACTGTTGCGGGGCGAAGCTCTTTGCTTACGTGCTCAACCACATACAAGAAAACGCAAATGCTGATAACAGTCAGCACCATGACCGTCGCTGTGACCAGTTGTCCGGTATTCCCTTCAATTCCACGAGCGACCACCACCATGCTATAGATAAGAGTAAATACAAACAGTCCCAGGGATGCTTTGAGAGCGCGAGAACGAAAAGGTCGGGCAATGATGCGCGGCGAAAGCGTACTGCTGGCAATCTGGACTGTCAGAAGCAAAACGGAAAAAAACAGGACGACGAACGAAAGCATGGCCGCCGACACAATACCGGCCGCCGCACGGGCACCATCAGGAGAAAAGCGAAACAATTGGAAGCCTAGCCTTCTGTCGAGAATTCTTAACAAAGGGGCAGAAAGAACTGCCATGAAGGTAGAAATGGCAGGCACCACCCATAGTGATGACCGAAAAAAGCTACGCAGACGTTTTCGAAAAGCCCATGACATAGTGGATTAGCGTTGCAAAGATCTGCAATTGCCATAAATGCGCAATCAGGTTCGCGTTGAGCAGGAAGATGGCAATGTGACAGGCAGTCGGTGGGGACTGTAAACAGTTAAACCTGGCTTGCTGGATCGCATTATTGGTACTTCCCTTGGCATACTCTCCAACTGTCAAGCGCCCGCCTTTTGTTAGCCGGGACTGTCGTCAAGGCAAAATGACGAATTCCGCTTTGCTTCCGCCGCTCATCCCATAAATAGTTCCGGAACGGAACGCACCTGCATCGTACTTGTAGCAGCCCGGGGTGACGGCTTGCGTTCTCACCTGCTTCTTGCCGCCCCCCATAATTGGGCTATCGGGCTCAAACGGCGAATCGGTGCCGAACGACACTGTGAATCCATTGTTCTTCTTCGAGCTCATCCACACCACAGTCGTGCCGGCCTTGACGCAGAAAAATTGGTTGTTTTTGGCGTTGGGAATGCCGGGCTTTACGTTAGCGACACTCCCAGACCTTGTAATGTCGACCTTACATGGCGACGAATCCGAACCACAGGTATTGGCAGCATTACACCTACTCTCGGGTTGACTTTCATCACACGCATATTTGCTCTTGGTTTGTGCCTGTGAGGACACGCCACTAATGAAAACAAGGCAAGACAATAAGAACAGTGCATTCCAGAAAAAGGAGTCTTGCCGAAGTTTCGCGGTGAGAGCCATACCTCTGCCTACGCCCATGCAGGTTCCCGCAAGTTTACATTTGAAGCGATCTAAAGACCATGCGTGCAAGTGTCCCGGAGTTGATTTCAATCCCATTCGATGATGTTAGTTAGTTTCCAAGCATTCTGGTTAAGCTCCCATTGCAACTCCCCTTCGTCATTAACGATGAGTTGCGCCGCCGGAAAAAGAACACCCTCACTCTTGCTCTTATCTTTATCATTAATGTTGATTTCACCAGCAGTCAAGTTAAAACTCTTTGTCAGGGTATCCCAATAAGCTTCACCAAAAGCAATCCTGCGGCTGGTCACAAAACGGATGGTCCTGCCGGTGGGCGTTATAATCTCCCGGATGAAACTAAGGTCGTATCCAAGCGTGCCAGGGATCTGGATCCGTCCCACGCTTCTCATCTTTTCAAGAGCATTCACTAGTCCGTCGTTCTGACCCTTCTGAAACGCCTGTACTAGGATGTCTCTGTCCTCCGGACCCGAGAACTCATAAATGACAATTTTCACGCCGAAATGTTTTCCCATTTGGGTGCTCGTGCCAAACGCCGTGGCGTCGATGGTTTCGGAACTTTTTCGTTGCCCGAAGCCGAATACGCTGCCGATCATAAGCAAACCGAGCAGAAGAAAGATTCTGGTTGCGAAGCGTGGAACCATCAGGTGAAAGCGCATTGCAATTGTCTCCATCGAGCAACACCTCTAGCCGCCAATGTAATGAATCAGATTCGTTGAGTAGCTTAAAAGGCTCGGAGACAAACTGATACTGGCAGAACTTACAGCCATAGCTGGCCTGAAATCAATGCGCTTCCTACTGCAAGCGCTTTGGGGATTAGCGACGTACGGAACCTCGCTAGAAGCGCAAACTGCTGGAGTGAGATATTCAGTATCGGATTCCCACGGTAACCACAATCAATTGGGTATTAACCCTACCGGGCACATAGTGATAGCGGGATTCGAGGTACATCCGGTAGGGAGCATCGCCTACTCTGGCAGTAAAGCCGATGCCACCGTTTATACCGAGGGAGTGCGAAGACGAGCTTTTAATTGTCTGGTCCGCGGTTACGAGTCCGTGTTCACAGGAGAATCCCCACCAGAGCCACACTGGCGTACATGTAACACCTGTCCCTGTTACAACTTGTTGTGAAAGGTGAGCGTTCCGATAATACCATCCTCCGCCGCCTATTAGGTATGTGCCGACAGCTCTACCTCTTAATTCATAACGGTAGTTTCCTGTAAACGCAAACAAATTACCACCGGCATCGAGGTTAGGATTTTGAAGGGCCACTCGAATCGGAGTGAGAGCGCCATCGTTCACGAGAAGACTATTCCATATAAACTCACCAATAACGGCATGGCGCCGGGTGAAATTGTAGCCCGCGCCAACATTGAGACCTAGTCCCAAATTCACAAATTGCCCTGCTTGACCGAGGGGGGCAGATATCGGGAAGCCGAGATTCGTATTCGCTCTTGGGTTATCGTCAGAATCGTCGTCTTGCGCAAAAACACCGTAAGAACTTAACACCAGGAATGTGATCGCAATTATCGCTTTTGTAGCACGATTCAAGTCGCTCCTCCTAATGGCACCGCCGTTCCAGTTGAGACGCCTTCCAAATAGTTGAGGGACGAAAACAATTACAGATGCAGTATTAATCGACACCCGTCTGCCTATGCTGCCTGCTAAGAGTGTCGCAAAGAACAGGCCCACCGTAGACTAGCTATTGCATCAGCGCGACTGTCAAAATAACTAGGTGGCAATCGATAAGGGGACCGATTTAGTAAGAGCGACGCAGAGTCACAATAGCCGCCACGAAAGACTTGAAGACTACACGTTTTGACAGCTGACGTTGGGAGATAACATCACTATTGTGCGATTGTAGAGTGCTTTAGCTTGCGAAGACGAGCTTGCAAAGTTGAGTATAGCTGCGATCGAGGGGTCCAGCAATGCTGCGGCAATTCCGTTGCGGGGCCAAGAGGAGGCTCATGAATACAAAACCGCAGAGCGCAGCCTTGCGACCTCTATTGGCGATCCTCTGTGCTATTGCCCTCTTACCAGGCGACACTTTGGCAGATCCGTCGTTCTTTTCGCAGGCGCCCGTTTCTTCTACGCAAAACCAGGCTACGAACAACCAGGCTACCAAGATTCCACCGGAGCAACTGGATTCTCTAGTGGCACCGATTGCCCTTTATCCAGACCCATTGTTGGCCCAGACTCTGGCAGCGTCCACATATCCACTCGAGATCATCCAGCTCCAGCAGTGGCTGGAGCAAAACAAGAATTTGAAAGACAAAGCTCTCGCCGATGCTGTAGCGAAACAGCAGTGGGACCCGAGCATCCAGGCCCTGGCCGCCTTGCCCGATGTGGTAAAGCGCTTAGCAGACGACATTCAGTGGACCACAGATCTAGGTAACGCTTTCCTGGCGCAGCAAAGCGACGTCATGGAGGCCGTGCAGCGCATGCGCAAGAAGGCTCAGGATAAGGGCAACTTGAAATCGACTGAGCAACAGAAGGTGGAAACCAAGATCATCGAAACCCAACCCGTGATCGTGATCGCGCAGGCCAACCCGCAAGTCGTGTATGTGCCTTCGTACGATCCCTGGCTGGTTTACGGTTCACCGATCTATCCCTACCCGCCTATTTACTATCCACCGCCTGGGTACTACGCCGCGGGCATGGCAATCTCTTTTGGCGTCGGCATAGCCATGGGGGCGTTCTGGAGTGGAGGTTGGGGGTGGGGTTGCGGCTGGGGCGGCAATAACGTCTACATCAACCACAACAACAATTTCAATCGCAACGCGAACATTGGCGGAGGCAATCGCAACAACATTGGCGGAGGCAATCGCAACAACATTGGTGGAGGCGATCGTGGGGGAAATTTAGGCAACCGCCCGTCCACTCTACCAGCTGGCGGAGGCAACGCAGGCGACAGATGGCAGCACAACCCGGCACATCGCGGCGGAGCCCCTTATCGCGACCGAGGAACCGCGGACAGGTTTGGGGGAACGACTCGCGGTGATTCCCTCGCTAACCGACAAAGCAGTGCGCGGCAACAGCTTGGTCGACAGGGCGGCAATCTGGCCAGCAATCGCGCAGGAGGCGCCGGCGTGGGAAACCGGGGCGGCGGCGCCGGCTTTGGGAATAGGACTGGCGGAGGCGGAGCCGACCGTATAGGAGGGCGCGACCTCTCGCGCAGCGGCGGCGGAAACCGGGACGCCTTCGGGGGAGGTTCCCGCGGATACAACGGATCGAACGCCCGCGCCAGCGGTAGTCGTGGCGCCTCCAGCATGGGATCTCGAGGCGGAGGCTTCAGTCGCGGTGGAGGAGGTCGTGGTGGCGGCGGTGGGCGGCGCAGGTAGAGCGCTTGTAGTGTCGGACGCAAATCGCAGGAGCACAGAATGAAACTAAAGTGTGTGAATGAAAATCTTTCACATCCTCTCTGGATTGTCGGCGCATTTGCCTTGGCGTGTTTATCCGCCTCTGTTTTTTCCATTGCGCAGCAATCGACGACGAAGGAAGATCCAGCTGTTACCGCCGCCACTGCCGCGGCTGCCAGGAGATTTGACACTCCGCAACAGGCTGCCGACGTGCTCATCGCGGCTGCCGCGAAGTTCGATGTCACCGAACTCTGTCAAATTTTTGGACCCGGCGGAGAGGACATTGTATTTAGCGGGGAATACGCTCAAGACCGGCAGCACGCCACCACTTTTGTTGCTGAGGCCCGCGAAAAACACAGCATTTCCGTGGATCCAAAGAGCGGAAATCGCGCATTCCTGCTCGTCGGCAACGAGGACTGGCCGTTTCCGGTGCCGCTTGTGAAGAGCGGTGACAAGTGGTCCTTCGATGCCAAAGCGGGCCGGCAGGAACTTCTCTATCGTCGCATCGGTGCCAACGAATTGGACGCAATTCAAATCTGCGAGGGCTATGTGGACGCCCAGCATGAATACGCCCTTCAACCCCGCGAAGGTTATGACGTGAACCAGTACGCCCAGCGCATCATTAGCACGCCCGGTAAGCAGGATGGACTGGCCTGGCAAAATCCCGATGGCACTTGGGGCGGTCCCATCGGCGAAAAAATTGCCCGCGTCATCGAACAAGGCTACACCATCCAATCCGAGCCGTACCACGGCTATTTCTTTAAGATTCTGAAAGGACAAGGGCCCGCAGCGCCACTGGGCCAAATGGATTTTGTAGTGAAGGGCGTGATGATCGGGGGCTTCGCGCTAGTGGCCGCGCCGGCCGAGTACGGCGTAACCGGAGTGCGGACCTTCATCGTTAGCCATGATGGTGTCGTCTATGACAAAGACTTCGGAGCCAAAACTCTCGACGAGTTTCAAAAGATGGAGCGGTTCAATCGGGACAAGTCTTGGACGCCCGTCGCCGAGGAAGACGAATAGAGAAACAGCCAAAACAACAGTCTCACCTTGCTCATGAAAGAGCTGAGAGCTTGCCGATATCAGCATGCGAGGGAAAACCGGAATTCGAAGCGGCACCTTACGGCATATCTCGTCATCGACTATGGTCCACTGCCGAGTTGCGACTGGAGCGGCGGGTTTGACAGCTAGCCCACAGTCGCAGTCGCATGGGTGACTTAAAAAAAATGACGGCCTTCTCTGAGCGGCCAAACGAATCTCGACCAAAGCTGTTTGATTCAACTACGTGGTACGACCCAACACCTCCGGGCCTGCGGATTCCATCCCAGTAATGCGGCCGCCAGCTGGGAAGAGCCCAACAACTGTACTCATCAGTCTGCGTGGAGATATCCTTCGATTCACAATTGTGACTCTGGCGGCGTGTCTTGCGGCAAGTAGCTCAGCCGTTGGGCAGTGGATGGGGAAGCAGACGGGCTGCTACGCAGATTCGACCGCCGCCAGTCCGATCGCCGCGCATCCGAACCGACCGACGGTCGCGAATCCTGCCGATATCACGCAATACGGCGTATTGGAACTGGAGTATGGCTGGGATCGCATATCGCCCGAAAAGAGCGTCCGGCAAACCTCTGTCGGTGGTCTTTTGAAGCTTGGAACGCTTTGTGACGTTGAGCTGCGTTGGAACACAACCTCATTCCTGTCACAGACTGACACTAGCGCTACATACCGGAGTTTCGGCGACAATTGGCTTGGTCCGCAAATCCGGTTTCATCGTCAGACGAAACAACTGCCAGCGCTCGCTTTCAGCTACGCCGTTAAAATACCCTCGGCTCGTACAGAGGGTGGTTTGGGAACGGGGCGGGTGGATCACGCATTTACCCTTCTGGCGAGCAAAGATATCGCGCATTTTCTTTTCGATTTCAATGTCACGGAATTCCTGATCGGACGGCAGAACACCTCGGGCGTTGACAGAAACCAGCAAGTGAATCTGGCGTTTTCACACGCCATCCGCGGCGGATTCCAGTTAACCGGAGAACTCTATGGCCAGACCCGCCTCAACCAAACAACACCGGGATTCGTTTCTTCGCCTTGGGCACTGACGTACACAATTGTTCCGCGGCTGGTGATTGACGGTGGCTTTGAGGTGGGTCTCACTTCTGGTGGACCGCATCGACACGCGTTCGTGGGTGCGACGTACTCGATAGCAAATCTTTACCCTGGGTGGCGACGAAAGCGGTCGGGCAATCCAGCCAATCCATAGGGCAAATCGATTTCCGGTCGAGCTGAGCAGTTGGTTGTCGATTATGTTCCGCACACTGGTAGTTTCGACAGTGTCTTTTTGTGGTCTCTCGGTGGACTATCTTGTGTAGCAATGCGAATTCCCATTTTGTATTACGTGGCGCTCGTATTGTTGCTGATAAGAATTAGGGTAATTGTCGATTGAATTCAACAACTGAACAAAGAGAGGGAGCTATGCACCGCAAAACGATTGTAGTAAGCCTGATGACGTTGTTTTTTCTGACTTCGGTATTCGCCTTTGCCGCCGACAAAGTCAAAGGAATGATTATCACCAGGACCGGAGACACATTGATTGTGAGGTCCGGCGATGGAAACACTACCGTAGTTCTGACCGATGACACCAAAACCAAAGATGACACCGGGCTCTTTGGACTCGGCAAGAACTATATGTCCGATGTGGTGCTTATACCGGGACTCAAGGTGTCCATTGATGGAGGCTCCGACGACCAGGGCCGGTTTGTAGCGAAGACGATCACTGTCGATGGCGATGACTTGGAAACAGCCGAGATGATCCAGTCCGGTTTGCATCCGACTGCACAGCAAGTTGCGGCCAATGTGCAGAAGCTCGAGGCGCACAGCGGACAGCTGTCTTCCCACGAGGCGCAACTGGCAGCCCAGAGGGAGACTCTCGAGGCTCACGGGATGAGTGTTGCGGACCACGAACGGAAGATTTCGCAGAATATCAGTGACATCGAGGAAAATAGTAATCGCTTTAACCTGTTGGCCGATTATGACGTGAAGGGCCAAGTAACCGTGAAATTCGGTGTTGGCAGCTCCGATCTCGGCGCGGACGACAAGCAAGCCCTCCAGCAAATCGCGCAAACCGCCGCGAGCCTCAATGGGTACATCATCGAGGTGACGGGCTATGCCGACTCGACCGGCAGCGCAGCGATGAACACGAAGCTGAGTGAGGAGCGCGCTAAAGCGGTGATCGCTTTCCTGATGCAGCAGGGGGGAGTGCCGGTGCGGCATATCGTGGCGCCAGGCGCTATGGGCGAATACGGAGCAGCGGCATCGAACGAGACCAAGGCTGGACGAGCTGAGAACCGTCGAGTCGAGGTCAAAATCCTGGTCAATAAGGGCATCGCAGGCAGCTAGCGACACTCTCCAGCAGTGAAGCGGGTTCCATGCGACCCAGTGCATAAATTCCAGGATTGCCTTGTCAGGTGCGTCCTTACTGCTCCCGATGCGGCTTGGGTGTTTCTCTGCCTATTTTCCCGCCCAAGCCGCCCTTTTCAACAGATGGTGGTAGCGAGATATCGCCATCTTGAACAATGTCGGTGGTACCAAGAACTTTCCGAAATGGCCTTCACGCCCGCGCGGCGTTCCCGAGACCATAAAGAGGAGAGCGCGTTAAATGAAATTCAAATTAGCTGCTTCGGCCCTTGCTGTCATTTTGCTGGCTGTCGGTTTGGCGAGTGCGGGGGATTCACCCGACAAAAAACGAGAAAAGACTCGCAAGATGGCAGCCGCAACCCTGGAGGATCTGTACAAGCTTCAACCCGCTTCACGGGATCTCATTCAGAAGTCCGCCGGATACGCGGTTTTTAATAATATGGGCACCCATCTTTTCCTAGTGAGCACCGCGCGCGGCGCAGGCGTGGCCGTCAACTCGAAAACCAAGCAGGACACTTTCATGAAGATGGTTTCAGCCGGCGCAGGCTTCGGAATAGGAGTGAAAGATTATCGAGTGGTTTTTGTACTCGAGAATGAGTCGGCCCTGGCACGGTTTCTCGATTCTGGTTGGTCGGGTTCAGGGCAAGCGGACGCTGCGGCCAAGACTAGTAGCTCGGGCGGAGCGTATTCGGGGGCGGTTATGGTTGAGCCGGGTGTGTGGGTGTACCAGATCACCAAGAAGGGGCTCGCGCTCCAGTTAACCCTGCAGGGTACAAAGTACTACAAGGACGATGACCTGAACAAATCGTAATTCCTGTTGCCAACTGTTCTCTTATGGCGCAGATTTTTCGACGGAATTGATCTTGACTGAAGGACACCCATGAACCTATCTAAGCGGGTCAGCGCAGAATTCCTTGGCACCTTTTGGCTGGTGTTCGGTGGCTGCGGCAGCGCAGTGCTGGCTGCGGCGTTTCCGCAATTAGGAATTGGATTTTACGGCGTCGCCTTGGCATTTGGACTGACCGTGCTGACGATGGCCTATGCGATCGGGCACGTTTCAGGTTGCCATCTGAATCCAGCAGTTTCCTTTGGGCTGGTGACAGGTAAGCGATTCCCAATTGCGGAGTTGTTGCCCTACGTCATCGCGCAGGTGCTCGGGGGAATCGTGGGAGCCGGGGTGCTGTACGTGATCGCCAGTGGCAAATCGGGATTTGACCTAAGCGGTGGTTTTGCATCAAACGGTTACGCCGCTCACTCACCTGGTGGCTATTCCCTAATCTCATGCTTTGTCGCGGAAGTGGTACTAACATGCTTCTTCCTGCTGATCATTATGGGAGCGACGGACCGGCGCGCTCCCTCGGGTTTTGCACCTATCGCGATCGGACTGGGGTTAACGCTGATTCATCTGATCGGAATCCCGGTTACGAATCTCTCGGTAAACCCCGCAAGAAGTACAGGGCCAGCCATCTTTGTTCGCGGGTGGGCCCTCGCACAACTTTGGTTGTTCTGGGTGGCGCCGATCATCGGCGGCGCGCTGGGAGGAGCCCTGTACGCCCGGATCTTCGAATCAGGATTGACCATGTCTCAGAAGCCAGTATCCGTCAGGACCAAAACAGCATCTGCTGCATCGGGCTTGGGCGATTAGTAGACGCCATGCGATTAAATGCCGGCTGGAATATTGGTCGAAGAATCACATTGATTTGGAGGTTATATGTGGATGCGGAGTCGTTTTTTCTCTGCAATCATCTGTTGCACGCTTCCATTCGCAACAGCCATCAGGGCTCAGGAGCATCATCCTGCGCATACGTGGGACTATAGCGAAGCGCACGGCCCCAGCAATTGGGGTGACCTCAAACCGGAGTTTGCTCCATGCAAGAGTGGACATCGTCAATCACCCATCGACATCCGCAACCCTCAGAAGGCCGACCTGCCGCCAATCCAGTTCGATTACAAGCCTTCACCGCTGCATATCATCGATAACGGCCACACCGTCATGATCAATTACGCGCCAGGGAGCTTCATGTCTGTGGCCGGGAAAAGGTATGCGCTCAAACAATTCCACTTTCATAGGCCGAGCGAGGAAAAGATCAACGGCAAGAGCTATGAAATGGTGGTTCATCTGGTGCATGCAGACCAGGAAGGCAAACTGGCAGTAGTCGCAGTTCTGCTTCAGAAAGGGGGGGATAACCCTCTGGTGCACAGATTGTGGATTAACCTGCCTAAGGAAAAAGAAAAAGAAGAAGTTTTGGACAGTGTCCAGATCGATGTGAACGAACTATTACCCGCCGATCGCGGTTACTACAGCTTTTCTGGATCCCTCACTACCCCGCCGTGCAGCGAGAATGTGACGTGGTTCGTGCTTAAACATCCGGTGACCGTTTCTACCGCGGAGATCGAGCAGTTCTCGAAACTGTACCAGCACAACGTGCGTCCGACTCAACCGCTGTATGACCGGGTTGTGCTGGAAAGCCAGTGAGTGTCCGGCGCATGGAAACTCCTAAAGTGCTTTAGACCTGCCGTCGCGAGTTCCTTAGAAGAAAACGCGACTGGGCACTGTGTGCCTCATAGCTTGTGTCGGTTGAAAAAAGCGAAAAACTGTCAGTTTAGGACTAGAATGACGAGCAGAGCGGGCCGTTCTGACATCACCAGCGTATCTCGGTCGAGACGAGCTGAAGGGGCGACGTGACTGAAGGCAAGCAGATCGAGGCGGCGCTTAACGAATGCGAAAAGAAATTTCTTAATGCCTTACGAGAATGCCCTCTAGCGGTCACGCTAACCAGTGCCATTGACCACCGCTACATCGAAGTCAACGACACTTTCGAACGCATGAGTGGTTGGAGCCGCGACGAGATCATTGGACGGACTCCCTTCGACATTGACATCTGGGTGGATCCGAGCCAAAGAGTCACCTTCGTCAAACATCTCTTGGCAGAAGGCACGGTTCGAAATCTTGATGTTCGTGCTCGCTTGAAGAATCGCGAGGTCTGGATAGGTGTGGGGTATGGGGCGCTGATTGAGATCAAGGGCGAGACCTGTATCCTCTCTCTCATCGCAGACATCACCGATCGCACGGCAGCCGAGGAAGCCAGGCAGGCCGAAGAAGCTCTTTCGAGGATGGGACGGACGTTGATCCAAGCGCACGACGAGGAACGTTCTGAGCTCGCCCGCGAGCTCCACGACCACGTCGAGAACCTCGTCTTGCTGTCCATAGATCTGGATCAGCTTAAGCAAAATCTTCCCAAGTCGGTGATTGCGACTAGTCAGCAAATCGAGGAAGCCGTACGTCGCATCGAGAATCTCGTAATCGATATCCAAGCCCTATCAAACCGTCTCCACTCTTCCAACCTCGAGTATTTGGGGCTGGCGAGGGCCGCTGCTAGTCTTTGCAAAGAGATTACCGATCAGACTAAAGTCGAAATTGATTTCGCTTCCGAAGGTCTTCCGAAAGAGCTTCCGCAAGGTGTATCGCTTTGTCTGTTCCACGTCCTGCAAGAGGCTGTGCAAAATGCGGCGAAATACAGTGGCTCACAAAGTGTACAAGTATCTCTGACGTGGGGACCTAATGAACTTCATCTAGCCGTGCAGGATTCGGGGATTGGCTTTGGCCCGAGAGATGCTCTGAAAGCACGTGGGATTGGGTTCACCCTCATGAAAGAGCGGCTAAAGATGGTCGCCGGGGAATTGTCGATCGAATCTCAACCCGGGCGCGGAACAACAATTTATGCCCGAGTACCTCTGAGTCCAGAACTATTTGCCCAGAGACGGGTTGAATAGATGCGTGGAACCTCGAGCTATCGGATCGCTTCATCGTAAGGAACGCTATTTCTGCCGGTGCGGACCCGAGCATACGCCAGTGGGATTAGCGCCATTCGCAGCGCAATTATACCGAGCAGAGAGTTTCAGAAGACAGAGTGGGGTTGATGTCACCTTGATGGGTGACGTTTGTCCTTGCGGCATTTTTTGCGCCGGGCTCAAATCTGCTTGTAGTGGTCGGTCGTCAGACCAATTCCCATGACAGCCGCTGCATCGTCTGCTCGAGGAAAACCCGGCCTCAGGATACTTGTTGTCGAGGACTATGAACCGTTCCGCCGATATCTCTGTTCGACGCTGCAGCAAGAGACTGATTTTCAGATCATCGGGCAAGCCTCGAATGGATTGGAAGCTGTTCAAAAAGCCGAAGATCTGCAGCCGGATTTGATTCTCCTTGATGTTGGCCTCCCGAAGCTAAACGGACTGGAAACTGCCACCCGCGTGCGTAAGCTCGCCCCCCTCGCAAAAATCCTGTTCCTCAGCCAGGAATTCTCCTTCGAAATGGTAGAAGCGGCCCTCAGAGCGGGCGCACTGGGCTACGTCCACAAGCTGCGCGCGCAGAGCGAACTGCTGCCCGCTATCGAGGCTATTCTGCTAGGGAAGTACTTCGTGAGTGGCATTGTAAGAGGTGGGTTTGGTGGGGCGGCAATTGCTAAGCCACCTGTGCGCCACGAGGTTAAATGTTGTTCTGATGATGCGATTGTTCTAAAGTGCTTCGCTGATTTCATTGCCACCACCCTAAGGGCTGGTAAGTCGGCTATTGTGGTCGCCACCGAAAAACACAGGACCGGTGTTGTTCAAGCATTGAACGCCCAGAGCGCGGATGTCAATAATGCGATTAAGAGGGGACAGGTCATTTCATTGGATGATACAGAGACATTGTCCACGTTTATGCTCGATGACATGCCTGACGCAGCTCGATTTTTTGACGCAGCGCGTGGCTTGATAGAAGCAGCCGCTGAGACAGCGACGAGAAAACGGTTTCCCCGTGTTGCAGTTTGCAGAGAATGCCCGGCCTGTTTGTTGCGGAAAAGCAGAATGGCTGCAGCACTGCGGCTGGAACAGCTCTGGAACATCATAGCTCACACTTCTATGCTTGATGTTCTGTGCGTGTATGCACTAGCAGACTTCAAAAAGCACAAATACGTCTTTCACAGTATTTGTGCAGAACACTCAGCTATCTATTCGAGATAAAGAATGGTGGTTATGGACTTGCTCGTCGACCGTCAGATTTCAGTATCGGTCCGAAGCAGCAAAGAAGACTTGCTCCAGCGACCACAGCATAGGCAGGGGTTCAGCGCTCTAATGAACGTGGACATGATGATGTAGTGCATCAATCGCCTCTTTCTTTTTGTCGAGACGACTTCGCGATCAGCACCATCCACGCCGCTACATCAGGAACTGCATTCGGAGTTGCAGTAGAGGTCCCCTTGTTTGGGCGAGCAAAACCAAACGAGATAAATTGTTCAGGGTAAGCGCGAAGGTCGACCTCCAAATCCTCATTGTCTGTGTGATGCAGGTACACTTTGAAATATCGTGTCTCGAAGATCATCCAACGATGAGGATAGGTTGGAAAACAGGCAAATGGCTCAGCCTTTTCAGGAGGGCCAATAAGTTTCGTTACTAAGCTCGTCATCTCCAAGTTAGGACACCGTGACCATAAGTTGGTATTTCAACGTTGCTTGCCGGAGCTTTCTTTCTAGATAAGTTTCTTCAGATCTGATTTTTGTTGTTTGCGAAGCGCTAGAAGCTTGTCCACCTGGGATGGCAATAGGTAAGGCCTTATCTTCGCATCTGAGTCCGCTAAGACCTTTTCGTAGCGTTTTAGCTTGTCCTTGCGTGAAAGCACCGGGTCCTGCAGGATCATTGATGCCTCAGCGGACTCCTGTTCAAGCGTCGGTTTGATTCTGACCTGCTGGTCCTCAGTAAGGCCCAAGGCTGCCGAAAGATGGTCCTGTTTCATAGTGAAATACTGGCTTGGGATCTTCGACCGATCAATGCCACTTGAGGCGGGCAACACCTCTCGGCGCAAGATGGGAACCTGAGTAGTTCCCGAAAGTGTGCTATTGAAAGTCAGCGTGTCGCTTCCAACCGAAAACAACATTTGGATACCAGGCGAATATTCCACGCCATTGGCCCCGTGAAGAGGCGTGTACAAAACCACATACAAAACATTGTCGATCTTCACCGAGACGTCGTAACGAGCCACATCCTCGCCAGTATCGCCTGGTGCGTTCTGATGCTTTGTGACCGCAGTGATCGTCCCGGGTTGATACTTGGCTGAAGGCGCCTGCCCGAGCGCGAATAGTGCGGAAACGCAGATCAGAACCAGACTGAGTTGTTTAAGCACCGACACTCCTGCGCGGGAACTAAAGACGACAGAGAACTACGAGGGAGGCTTGATCCTCGCTTTCTAAAATCACCATATGGGCTAAGAGCGTCGGAGAACACTGTCAATAATGACAGACGAACACCTCGGAAATACCTGGCCCGCCGAACGCCGTCGATGTCAGTCAGATTGTGCTGACCGTGTCTAAGAAGGGTTGCTCCACTTGTGGGCCCCGACTGCGAATCCATACATAAAGCGGGATACCCAGCAGGAGCAGCAAAAGCCCATACAGTACCGCCTGCGGGCCGCAGCCGTAAATCGTCCACATAGCAAAAACAAAGGCGACAATCTCCACGAGCTTGAATGATGAGTGCGACTTTCCAGTGGGCATGATGTCGGTGCGCCGGACAAGAATCGCCCCCGCCAGAGAGCAAAAGACATAGGGAATCACTGCCGCCATTGTGCTCAAGTTCACAACAAAGCTGTAAAAAGCCAGGAGCGCTTGGCCGCCTGAAGCTTGCAGGAGGAGAAGGGCGCTAGCAAGGCTGGCGGAAATGACGATGGCGATAGCTGGCACGCCACGTTTTGAGCGCCGTCCTATCCAGCTTGGAAGTAGTCCGTCTTGTGCTGCTGCCATCGGTACCTGCCCCATGAGCAGCGTCCAGCCATTGAGAGCTCCCACCGACGAAATCAGGGCGGCGATGGCAATCAGACCTCCGGCCCAGTGGCCCCACATGGCAGAAGAGGCGTCGGAAAAAGGCGAGGATGACTTTGCCAGTTGTTCGCGCGGAATCACCCCCATCACTGTCACTGTGCCAAGCACGTAGAGCAATGCCGCCGCAGAGATCCCAAGCAGCGTCGCTCGTGGGATCGTGCGTTCCGGATCTCGGACATCGCCCGCCGGCACGGTCGCAGATTCCAGGCCGAGATAAGCAAACATGATGAGGGGCGCCACTGAAGCGCTG
The DNA here is from genome assembly GCA_050012595.1 of Terriglobales bacterium. Classification (GTDB taxonomy): domain Bacteria; phylum Acidobacteriota; class Terriglobia; order Terriglobales; family Acidobacteriaceae; genus Acidiflorens. The sequence continues at coordinate 39,649 of JBEKGW010000024.1, read as the reverse complement.
GCCTCGAGCAGCGGTTTTCCGCTTGGGTTGAACACGAAGAAATGGTCGAGTCGCACCCACAGCAGCCCCAATGTTGCGATCGCGATAAAAGGTATCAGCTTTGCGAAGGTCGTGATCGATTGGAAGACGCCGGCTTCGCGGACGCCGGCCAGGTTGATCAGAACGACCAGCCACATCACACCGAGCGTCACTGCGATGGCGACCGGACGACTTTCCTTCAGCCCCGGCATGAGTTTCGCTAGATACCCGGTAAAGGCAACCGCGATCGCCGGAAGTGAGGCCCAGATGGAGATCCAATAACCCCATGCGACCAAAAAGCCCGCGAAATCGCCATAAGCGGCCCGGGTATAAGCATATGGACCGCCCGTGGCAGGAGAGGCGTGTGCGAGTCGTGCGAATACCAAACCGAGACAAACAGCGCCCAGACCCATCACTACCCAGCCCACAACGGCCAGCAGACCATACGGCGCTAACGAGGTGGGTGACAAATAGAATCCCGACCCTACCATGTTGCCGATGATCAGCGCTGTGCAGCTCGCGAGTCCGAGCGCCTTCGTGTCCTTGCTCACAGCTTTAGCGTGTGCTGACAGGAGTGTACTCATCGTTAATCATCGTCTCGACAGCTTCATCTGAAACGCCGGTCCTGCGCTTTGCCTCTTTCAGGCAGTAAACGTAATACGTTCCCCCGAGGTTCTCGACACCATGCGTATCGTGCCCGAAGCCCGGAAAACGCTCATCCCATGACTGGAGCGCGCGCAGATAGCTGAGGTATGGACCAGCCGCCGGTCCTGCGTTCTCACCGGGCATCAGCATGGGAATGCCAGGAGGATAGGGGACAACTGAGGTGGCGACCACGTGGTCTGCCAGCCTGTCTAAAGCAACCTTCTCGACCTCATTCAAAACGAGCTGACGATACGCCTGTCGAGGTGTCACTAAAGGCTTTGGCAAGGTTGAAAATGCTTCAGCGAGCCAGCGCGTCTGTCTTGATTCCTGAAGTTGACTAAACATCTCGTTCGCGAGATCGCGCAGGCCGAGGTTCTTGTACCGATCAGAGTGGGCGCGGACCAAGTCAGGTAAAGCTTGGACCAGCGGGGTATTCAGATCGTAGTCGCGTTTGAAATCGAGGAAGGCGTTGACCAACGTGCCCCATTTTCCTTTGGTGATTCCGATTGAGAATAAAAAGAGGATGGTGAAATCTGTAGTCTTCTCGACTTGAATTCCGCGCCTGGCGAGGTAAGAAGTAACCAGGCTTGCCGGGATTCCAGGCTCTTTCAATGAGCCATCGAGCGCGACACCGGGAGTCACTATCGATACCTTAATCGGATCGAGCATGCAGTAGCCATCTTCCAGATCCTCGAAGCCATGCCAACTGTCACCAGGATGGAGGACCCAGCAATTCGGCTCCGTTGTCAGGAGTTGTTGAGGAGCTGACTCGAAAGGAATCCGCTTACCGCTCTTCGGGTCCGCGATCTCATCGGCGTTCCAAGTCCCAAAGAACCACTCTTGCTTTGCCGCAAACTCCTTTCGGATTCGGCCAATCGTCTGGCGGAATGCAACTGCCTCCTGAATGGATTCTGTTGTGAGGGCAATTCCGCCGGGACCATCCATCATCGCGGCTGTGACGTCATTTGAGGCGATGATCGGATAAAGTGGGGATGTAGAGCTATGCATCATGAATGATTCATTGAAGCGCGGATGGTCAATTGGGTTGCGTCCGTCGCGTATGTGCAGGAACGAAGCCTGCGACAGAGCTGCTAGTAACTTGTGAGTAGAGTGCGTTGTAAAAATCGTGGGACCTTTGTGGTCCGCCGGATTCCCATGCATGCCAAAACGCTCGCGATAGATCGGATTGAAGCGGGCATAGGCATACCAGGCTTCGTCAAAATGAAGGCGGTCAATGCTCGGATCGAGCACTTCCGTCACGCGTTTCACGTTATAGCACAGCCCGTCGTAAGTGGAGTTGGTGATCACGCAATAGACGGGCTTCTTCTCCGTTGACGTTCGCACCAGGGGATTGGACGCGATAGCCGCCTTTAGAGCGCTGGGTGTGAGGCGGTCCGGATGAATGGGTCCGATGATCCCGTAGCGATTGCGCATCGGAACCAGGTAGTTCGGAATGGCCCCGGTCATAGTCAAGCCATGCTCGATCGACTTGTGGCAGTTCCTGTCGCAGAGCGCGATTTGACCCTCTGAAACCGCAGCCATGAAGATAATACGGTTCGATGTCGAGGTTCCGTTGGTGACACAGTAGGTGCGATGAGAACCAAAGACACGTGCTGCGTATTTTTCTGACTCCCCAATCGGTCCGGTGTGATCGAGCAACGAACCCAATTCGCCCACGCTGATGGAAAGGTCCGAACGCAGCAGATTTTCCCCGAAGTAGTCATAGAAAACTCGACCGACAGGGGACTTCAGGAAGGCAGTGCCTCCCGCGTGTCCAGGTGTGTGCCAGGAGTACTCATGGACGAACCGGAATTTTGCCAACGCCGCCGTCATTGGCGGCAACAGGTTATCGCGATAACGCTCCATAGCTGCGCGGATTCGTCCTCCAATAAACGCGGCCGTGTCCTCCAGCTTCCAGACGAACTCGTCTGTCATTTGCATTACATTTATCGGAAGCTCAGTCGCTTCTTGCCGTTCCGCCATCAGGAAGATAGGAACCTTTTCATCCCGACCGCGAACCAGGTTGATGAGAGTCAGTGCCTTGGAGTGAGTCTTGCGATGGTCGTGACCTAAATCCCAGTCGAGCAAGATAGCGTGCAGCGCGGCGTCTGACACAATCACCGACATTCCATCTTCGGCCGACCTGGCTTCGACGACTTCAATCTCCCAACTACCAAGTTCCCCGATCAGTGCACCCAACGCACGGCCAGCGGCGTTGGACTGACCGAGTTCGTCGTCGACAATTAGAAGTTTGAAATGGATTCTCTTCGTGCTGCGCTCGATCATATAGTGCCTCCCGAAACGTTCCTTACTCTGACGCGTAAGCGGCTATCGTTTATTGCCATTGCCCGCGTACGCAGGTCGCGGTACTGAGACCCTGGTGCAACGCGACTAGGCCTCAAGCTGCCTGTTTTTCGGCATACGCCATCCCGCCGGACGGATATACCGTCGTGCCTGCCTCCCCGGCAATAATTCTGTTGAGCTCCGACAGGGCGCCAATGGCCGCAGGCTTCTTCGTTGCCGTAGCAAATCGGCAGGCCGCTTCAACCTTGGGCCCCATCGACCCTGTCGCAAAATGAATGCCGGCCAGTGCGCTAGGCGATGTGCGCCTGATGGCCTGCTGAGTCGGCTGACCCCAATCCACATAAACCGCGTCAGCATCAGTGAGCATTACAAGCAGGTCCGCGTCGAGTTCGCGGGCGAGAACCTCGGAGCATAGGTCCTTGTCGATGACCGCTTCTACCCCGACTAACTTGCGGTCAGCGCCGCGCTCGTACATAGTGGGGATGCCTCCTCCGCCGGCGCAGATCACAATCGTGCCATGATCGAGCAGCCACTTTACCGGTCTGATCTCGAAGATGCGCCGCGGGATCGGAGACGGTACTACGCGTCTCCACTTGGCTCCATCCTGCCTGAACCGCCAGCCCTTCTCGTCCGCCAGATGATCGGCTTCCGGCTTCTCGTAGATTGGCCCGACGAACTTCGTCGGATCTTTGAAGGCGGGGTCGTTGGCCATCACCTCGACCATGGTCAGCAGCGTGGCGAACGGAACTTCAAATGGAAGCAGATTGCCGAGTTCCTGTTCGATCATGTAGCCGATCATGCCTTCCGTCTGGGCGCCTAGCACGTCCAGAGGGTATGGCTCGACTGCGTCGTATGCCGCTCCCTGCAGCGCAAGCAGTCCGACCTGTGGCCCGTTGCCATGGCTGATGACCAATTGATGGTTCTCAGCCACCGGCGCCAGTGCTCGTGCCGCTACCCTGACATTGGCACGCTGCACCTCCGCGTTCATTGGCTCGCCCCGTTTAAGCAAGGCGTTTCCCCCGAGAGCAACAACGATGCGCATTGCCTCAATCTCCCAGCGTCGCTACCAGCAACGCTTTTATGGTGTGCAATCGGTTCTCGGCCTGTTCGAACGCGATGTTCATCTCGGATTCGAACACTTCATTGGTTACTTCCACGCCGTCTGTCATTCCGTAGGCTTCCGCGATTTGCTTGCCTAGAGTTGTTTCAGTGTCGTGAAAGGCAGGCAGACAATGCATAAACCGCACGTGCGGATTGCCGGATGCTTTCATCAACGCCATATTCACCTGGTATGGCGTGAGGAGCTCGATTCGTTTCTTCCAGACTTCCTTTGGTTCACCCATGGATACCCACACGTCGGTATGAATGAAGTCCACCCCCTTCACACCGTCTTTAGGATCATCGGTGATGGTCAACTTGGCGCCGTTCTTGGCTTCGAGGTCGCGTGCGATTTTCTGATACTCATCCGCTGGCCATAACGATTTCGGACCGCAGATCCGGACGTCCATCCCCACGAGGCAACCTGCGATCATGAGTGAATGCCCCATGTTAGATCGGGTATCGCCGATATAGCAGTAACGGATCTCGGACATCGGCTTGTCACTGTGTTCACGCATGGTCATGATGTCGGCAAGCATCTGGGTTGGGTGATACTCGTCAGTGAGCCCGTTGTATACGGGCACGCCAGCATAGGCCGCAAGCTGGTCAACGCCACACTGCGACGCGCCGCGATACTCGATGGCATCGAACATCCGGCCTAACACCCGAGCCGTGTCCTTGAAGGATTCCTTGTGACCGATCTGCGAACCAGCCGGATCGAGGTAGGTTACGTGGGCGCCTTGGTCGTAACACGCTACTTCGAAAGCACACCGCGTGCGCGTGGACGTCTTCTCGAAGATGAGACAAATCTCTTTGTCGGCCAGGCGCTTTTGCTCGGTTCGCGCGTACTTTGCCCTTTTAAGATCACGGGCGAGATCAAGGAGATAACGAAACTCCCGAGGCGTGTAGTCTTGAACGGTGAGAAGGGAACGATTCCGCAAATTGAAGCTCATTCAGTTAGTCTCCTTATTGGGTTTACATAGCCATCGCGCCCGCGCCGATCAGTAAGCCGGCTCGCGCCATATCGGACAGGTCATGCAATGGCCGCCACCGCGGCCGCGGCCAAGCTCCGCGCCGCGGACTGTAACAACTTCGACGCCGGCTTTTCTGAGCAAGGTATTGGTATAAGTATTGCGGTCATAAGCCACTACTACTCCTGGTTCCAGCGCGACAACGTTGTTGCCGTCATCCCACTGCTCGCGCTCCGCCTGATATGCATTGCCTCCTGTCTCCACGACGCAAAGATTGCTGAGTCCGAGAGCTTCCTTGACCACCTCGGGAAGGGATTTGGGTTCTTTACAAACCTCATAGCTCCCTTGATCATCGGTCGGATACACGCTATAACAGCGGATCTGATCCACGACTTCACGGAAGATTGTGACGACATCGCGATCGCAAAAGGTGAACACTGTATCGAGATGCATGGCGGCGCGGCTCTTCGGCATGAGGCAGCCAACTACGCGAGTGGCAGCGTGGTGGTTGAAAAGTTCTTGCGCGACCTCCAGCACAGCTTGTCGAGTTGTACGCTCTCCCATGCCTACGAGCACGACGCCTTTGCCGATCGGCATGACGTCTCCGCCTTCCAGGGTGCAGTTGCCGAAGTCCTGATCAGAATCTCCCCACCAGATGTGGAAGTCGCCGCCTTTGAACATGGGATGGAATTTGTAGACGGCGCGCTGCAGCAGTGACTCCGGTTTTCGGGCCGGCCAGTACATCGGGTTACACGTGACGCCGTTGTAAATCCAGCAGGAAGGGTCCCGCTGGAACAGCGTGTTCGGAATCGGAGGCAAAAGGAATTCGGTACCACCGAAAGCCTCTGCCAGCAACGTCCTAATCTTGCTATCGGGCAGTTCCGCTATCGCAAATCCGCCGATCAGATGCTCGGCGAGCTGTTTAGCAGGCATTTCATCCAGCCAGGGTCTGATCGCTGCGGCCGTACGGTCGCCCACAGAATGTGCAGTTACGTGACGATCAAGAATGAAGGTTCGCGCTTCGTGGCACTCCAATACCGTAGCGAGTAAGTCGTGGAGCTCAAGCACCTCAACGCCCTTCTCCCTCATCTTCAAGATGAAGTCGTAATGGTCCTTCCTTGCCTCTTGTACCCAGATCACGTCATCGAATAGCAGATCCTTGCAATTGCCCGGTGTCAGGCGCTGATGTGCGAGGCCCGGCCGGCACACCATGACAGTGCGCAGCTTCCCGACTTCGGAATGGACACCAAAATTATGCATGCACTGACTCCACCGACCCTGCACGCACCCGCATGCAGTTACAGGGAACGCGATAAGTTCCGCACCACCAGAGTCCGCCCAAGCAGCCGCGTCTTCTTGAGGTACGGAGGGTTGTAAGAGGTCTCAGGGAGAAAGCGTCCGCATCTAAGTACACCTTCATTCCGGAATCGCATTCAGACGAAAAAAACTCAGCGTGCTCTCGTCGGGTTCTCCGAAGAACCTCTTGTAAATGGAATGAATCTGACCGGATCGAGTGAGATTACTCAGCGATCGGTCCACAAGCAGCCGGAGGTCCTCGTCATCTCGCGCCAGCGCGAAGGCGAAGGGCTCGTACGTGAATAAACGATCGAGAACCATCAAGTCTTTCCCTGCCGGATTACGCTTCTTTGCGTCTAGAAGGATGGACCGTTCTCCGAACAGAACGTCCGAAGTTCGATTGAGCACTCGGTGGACACCTTCGTCGTGGCTGTCGACTGGGACGATTCGGGCGTCAATCTTGAAGTCATCAAGCTTGCTAGTCAGCCAGGTCAGAGCTGTGGTGTTAGTAACGGCTGAGAAAGTTCGGTTTTGTAGTGCCAGTCCCATGGAGGCGCGCCAGAGTGGTCGATAAGGTGGTTCATGGCCCTCAAGGACATCTTCTATCTGGGCTGGTGCATCCGCCCGGACAAGCGCTCCCAAACCGGCTGGGAAGATCGGAATCGAGAAGGATACTTGCTTCCGCCGAGTAAATGTTTCCACCGACGGACCACAGAGCAGATCGACTCTACCCTGGGTTACGGCATCGTAGCGATCTGCTCCGGTCACTAAAACGAACTGGACGTCCAGGTTTGCCAGGCCCATCTCAGTTTTCAGGTCAGTGGCAATCTGCTGGCATAACGAGATCGCGTAGCCCGCTGGTTTGCCGGTTTCATCTTGGTAGGAGAACGGGCCCGCGTCAGCGTAATAACCGAGCTTTAAGGTCCCCGTCTGCCGCACGCGAGCCAGCGTATCGGGCGGCGTCTGTACCTTTTCGCCGGACAGCAGGAACGCAGGTGCAAACAGGCCGAATGCGAGAGTCGCAATCCAGAATCGATATCCGTTCAGTTTCACAAATCGTGTAATCAGCATGGTTGACCTTGACCTTGCTCCGCGGTTCTACCGCTATGCAGCGTGAGCCGTCTCCACTGCAACCGGCACCTGCATCGTCTGCGCGAAACGATGTGCGATGAACCCGTAAATTATGTAGCCAATCCCCATCACGATCATCCCTCCGAGAACCGCGTCCTTGCCGGAGGCGAAGATCGCGTAGACGCTGTACAGCATTGCCACCATCGCAATCACCGTGTTCCGTCGATAGACTTTCTCGGCGACGTGCGCCTTTTGCATCATCACCATCAAGCCGGATAGCGCGAGAATGTATGGAACCACATTGGTGACGACCGCCAGATTCACCAGCACACTGAATTGTTCGTTGAGGCTGGGAGAAATTGTGGAGAGCGCCAACCCAGATTGAACGACGCCCATGACCACCATTCCAGCCACCGGCGCATCCATTCGGTTGACTTTCGAAAAAATGGAGGGGAACATTCGGTCGTCAGCTGCCGACTTGGCGGTTTGAGCGATTGTGAATTGCCAACCTAACAGCGAGCCCACACACGCCATGACTGCCAAGGCCATGACGATCGATCCGATCGTCGGGTTGAACATCTTGGCGAAGGCAAGGCCGAATGGGCCTGTCGATTTCGTCAGCTCGGCATTGGGCACGATACCCTGAATCACGGAGGTTGACAGAATGTACACAACGGCGGCACCCAGCGTGCCCAACATGCAAGCGAGTGGAACATTTTTCTTCGGGTTTTCCACCGCGGCGGAGTTTTGCGCCGCCGATTCCATGCCCAGGAAAGCCCACAACGTGAGTGCGATACTTGAGCCAAACCCCTGTCCAATGGTTATTCCATTCGGGTTCCAGGCCGCCGCGAACGTATGTCCACTGAACCAGAACCAGCCGATAATCGAAAGAAGACCAACCGGAAGGATCACTCCCCACACGGTTACTGAGCCAATCCGTCCCGTCAGGCTCGGACCCCCGAAATTGGCCACTGTTGTCAACCATAGCAAAGCGATTACCCCGATGCATGTCGCTATCGGCGTTGACGACAGCCAAGGGAAAAATGTCGCGAGATACCCCACTGCGGATATTCCGATCGCCACATTCCCAATGGCCAGCGAAAAGAAATAAAGATAGAAGGTCATGAAGAAGCCTGCTTTTCCGTGAGCTTCCTCGGCGTAAGCCGACATGCCCCCGGGTTTCTGATTAAAAAGTCCAGCTTGGGCGAAACCGTAAGCGATGGCCATGGAGCCCACCGCCGTGACACCCCAAGACAACAGTGAGATTGCGCCAACCTTAGCCATGTTCGCTGGCAGCATGATGATTCCTGATCCCATCATGTTCACAGTGACGAGCACTGTCAGCTGCATGAGCGTCATCTTCTTTTTGTGTTCCATGCCTCTCCCTCGCTTTTGCCTTGTGCCCTCGTCGTAGTCATCTGCATGCGACCATAGCTGCGATTCCACCCTCTCAAAACTCGCCACGTGCGGCCGCGCTCTCTTCACTCGCGGACCACATACGTGAAGAACTTGATCTTTCCATCCACGCGCTCCTGGAAGACGCCCTGCACTTCATAGTTGAAGCCTGGAAAGCGATTGAAAGACTCCTGGAACGCCAGGAAGTAGTCGAGCATCGGCTGAGCTTTTTTGTCCCATCGCTCCCCAGGGAGCACGACCCCGATGCCGGGCGGATAGATCAGGGCTAGCGTCGCGGCGATGCGACCCTTGATGTCCTCGAGCGCCACGTAGTCCACTTCATTTGGGACCAGCGCTTGATTGGCGTCCTGCGGGGTCATCGCGATCTCCGGGAAACTTGACTCCCGGAAACATAGGCGTTGCAACTCCTTGACGCCTGCCTCGCGGTAGAGTTCGTGCATCTCGTGGCAGATCTGTCTAAGCGTGTAGCCTGTGTAGCGATCATAATGTGCCGCGTAAACAGTCGGCAGAACCTCGGCGAAACATGCATCGCGATCCCAGAGATTCTTGAACTTGACCAGCTTGGCAATCAGCGTGTTGAGCTTGCTCTCGTCCTGCGCCGGGGTCATGAGAAACAGAATGCTGTTCAGATCGCACTTCTCGTTGACAATATGCTGATCGCGCAGGTAGCTGGCCACTACAGTTGCGGGGACTCCGAATTCCAGGTATTCGCCGGTTGCCCGGTCGATGCCCGGCGTCAGTAGAGTAAGTTTGTTGGGATCGACCATCGCGTAGCCGTTGGAAAATCCCGAATAACCGTGCCATTTGCTATGTGGATCAAAATTCCAGCACTGCTGCTCGCGCTTGAGCACGTCGGTCGGAAGATCCTCCCAGGGAATCTCTGTGAAATCTGGTGCGAATTGCGAATCACGAATTGTCACCGCGTCGGGAACGAAAGGATCAAAGAACCATTTTTCCTGGCTGGTTCGACCAACCTGAGCATAGTGTCGTCCCAGCTCACGAAGCTTCTTGCGGGTTTCAATACCCAGTTCAATGCATCGATCCCAGAGCATCTCTCCCGCCTTTCCCTCGTGAACCTTCGCATTCACATCCAATGACGCAAACAAGGGATAAAAAGGGGAAGTCGACGCATGCATCAGAAACGCGTCGTTAAACCGTTTGTGTTCGATGAAGCGCCGCTGGCCGCGGATATGTTCGTCTCGTTTGTGGATCTGGGAAGCTTGGGAGAAGCCCGCGCCCTGTTTGTGGACTGACTGTGTGGAGAAAAGGCCCGGCATCTCAGGTCCCAAGTTTCCCAGGCGCATCGGGCTGTGGTTCTTAAACAGCGGATGGAAGGCGTTGTACCCGATCCATGCCTCATCCCAGAGCACGTATTCGCATAAGTGTCCAATGCGTTCCAAAACTTTCTGAACGTTGTAAATTGTCCCGTCGTACGTACAGAGCTGGATGCATGCGAGCCGAAAGGGTCGCTCTGCCTTGTAACGCTCTGGGTCCTTCAAAAGCGGATTCTTGCGGATCTGCTGGCGAAGGTAGTCCTCGTCCCAGGCGTCCCAATCGACGGCTCCGATCATGCCGAAAGGGTTGCGTGCAGTGGGAAGAAAAATCGGAATCGCGCCCGCCTGAATCAGCGCGCCATGGTGCAGGGACTTATGATTGTTGCGGTCGAATAGGACCAAGTCACCCCGTTTCAGCACTGCATTTGTGACAACCTTGTTGGACGTGCTCGTGCCGTTCAAGACGAAGTAAGTTTTATCAGCTCCGAATACTTGGGCAGCATGGCGCTGCGCATCAGCAGCCGGCCCCTCGTGAATGAGCAAGTCTCCCAGCCCCACGTCGGCATTACAAAGGTCGTTCCTGAAGATGCTCTCGCCGAAGTGTTTGAAAAAGAGCTGACCCGCTGGAGACTTCCGATAAAACTGCCCACCTTGATGTCCCGGGCAGTCGAAGGCGATATTAGCCTCGGTATCATAGGCCATAAGGCCGCCAAAAAAAGGAGGCAACAGCCCCATCCCATAGTCGATCAGACTGGCAATGACTTGCTTAGCGTAGAAAGCTGGTGTCTGCTGTCCCAAATAGATATAGCCTGTGACCTCGCCGAGAAAATCAAAGCTGCTGATGTCGGAGATGCGGTGCGAGTCCGCCAGACCCCACAAAGGGGTTTGGAACCCGGCAGCGCGAACCGCGCGCACTAGAGAGCGAGCTCGCTCGAGCCGATCGCCATCGATCATTGCGATGTATGCACCGACGGCAGCATCCTCAGTGACGTCTCGGTCAAAGCTAGCGCTGGTTTCGACCACGAAGTTGTCGGCACTGATCCGCTCGAGAAGCTGCCGGATCTTGGGATTCTCGGCATCTACGATCGCGACTACTTTGAGTAACTTGTGGAAGGGTATGGGAATCGTTGGAGTTTTTATGTTGACTCGCGGCGAGCGAGCAGCCTTCCGTTCGCGGTTTTTATTCGAGCCGGCGGCGTTGGCAGGGCTCTCCGTGCTGATGCCTACGAATTTTTCAGAAAGAGTAGGCAATGTATACCATCCCGTAATAAAAAGTGCTCGTCCGGTCGTAAGCTTGTTGCACGGCTTGGTGCGGATCCGCGAAGGCACCGACCATGCTCAGAGTGAAGTTCTTGTAGAACTTCCAGTCGGCGTAGGTGTCGAATTCAAACGCAACATTTGTCGATGTAACACCGTGCCCAAAGGTCGCCGGGTGGTCATTGTAGAACCAGTAGCCAATGACGCCACATCCCAGCTTGTCGGTGGGTGTCATGTGAATGCGAGCCTGATGCGAGATATTGTTGGAGTTGGAAAGGAAATACTCGCCGGCAATCTCCCCCTGCCACCACGTACCCCAATCATAGAAACCCACATACAGCGGATCGAACGCCTCGTTCTCTGCTTTATGTGGGTTGGCTCCCTCGAAGAATGCGTAGCGGTAGGAAACCTTTGGCTTCCAGGGTAATTTGCTGAGTTGGTAGGCACCAAGAGCGCTCCATGCAGTTGAGTGCATGAGCTTATGGTTTTCTTCGTTCGCATATTCCAATTCGAATGAGAGATCGGATAGCTTAGGAATAGGTGCGGTGTAGGCACGTGCGTTGAAGACGTTCATCCCGTCGCGATCAGGCAGGACGTTAGGGTGGGCGAAGGCTCGGAGCCAGGTTACTCCAAAAGTCGAGTTCTTCCCCGCGGCGTATTGGTAGTTTATGCCCGCGAGACGGGTGCCAGTTACGTTCTCCGGGACATCGTCCCGGTCGAGATAAAATCCTTCGAGCGTGTGATTCCCGGGCTTGATCCTGGCGATGCCCGCGAATTTCCAGGCCTTACGGGCATTACTCCAGAATCCGCCCCGGCTGCCCCCTTCGCCGGTCCCATCCCAGACCAGGAAGCCGTGCCCGATTGTGTACGGCGCCCGGCCAACAGTGAAATCAAGAAGGTTTTCCGAGCTACTCAGGGAAGTCCCCGAGCGCCAGCCCAGGTACACGTCTTCCTGCTTGAAAGAAGAGGCGCTCTCCCCTGCGATTGACGGTCCTCCGTAAGTTCGTTCGCCCACGGCGCTGAGCTTGCCGTAGAGTTCGCTCTTTCCCAATGGGAACCTGACTGAAAGAGCGGGCTTAATGTAGCCCTCGAACCAGTGGTTACCGAGGTCTTCTGACGGGTCGGGCCTCACATCGGTATAGAGGGAGTCCCCGAAGCCGAACGAGCCCCAAGCAGCATCAAAGTTGAACGTCCATTTCCCCAGCTCAGGTAACCCGGTGGATCTTTCTTCTTTTTTTTCTGGTGGATCTGTCTTTTGCGTATCGGCCGGGGTTTCGGGTGTCGTCTGCTGGCCCTGAATGTTTGTCGAGGTGATCAGTAGCAGCAAAGCAGCTCCAATCACGCCTGTGACGCGGCTTAACATTCGCCTCCATCTAAGACGATTCGTATGTCTTGCGGGGCTCTCATCTTTTTCGTTGTCGCGTTTCGGAGGCGTACCACAAGCTACGGGTGCTCGCTCATGAACACTTTTGCTGGGGTGACTCAAGAGCTTCGCCACTTACAATTTCTCCGGGCATCAGGCTGGTATTGCAGATTACTGGCTCAGAGTAGGCGTTCACGTCGATACCGAACACTGTCATTTCTCACAGCACCTCAGAGGAGAGACGGCAGAGAGGGGATTTTATTGTTCCCAGCGGGGAAACCGCCGATCGTGAAGACACGGAACTGCACTCGGTCATCCAGCAAATCGCACTGGAGATCGGCGTATGATTACTCCGAACCACACCGAATGAACTGGAACATAGGTCAGAGTTATAGCAGATGGGCGAGCTGAAGGAAGCATCTAAACTGTTGACTTCACAGCCGCACAGAATATTGGCGAGGCACAAGACAGGAATAGCCAGGGTCACCGCTAAGATCACGCAGAATTTTCACCGAGCGTAAACAGCCGAATGCTCTGCCCTTAGGGTCGGTGAGAATCGTTGCCCGCCAAGCTGGCACTGACATAGCGCTTGCCCTTAAGAACGGCTTCCACAGCAGGCAATAGTTCGCCAGCGGCATCCGACTTGACGACGTAGCCGCTCGCGCCCGTGTGCAAAGCCTCTTCTGCGATGTCCCAAGAGCGATTTTCGCTTAGGAAGAGAATTTCGGAGTTGGGGGAAAGCTCTCGGATTCGGCGTGCGGCTTCGATCCCATCCAGATTGGGAAGTCCGATGTCCAGCAAAACCAAATCTGGTCGCAGTTCTGCCGCCTTCTGAACTGATTCTAATCCGTCCGAGACTTCACAGATAATCTGCAATTCTGGCTGCTTCTGAAGTATCGACGCAACAAAACGTCGAAACGGGTCGAAGTCCTCTACTACCAACACCCGGATTGAACGGGAATCCCCTTGCAAGCATGGCACAACAGAGTTCTCGGTTCGTTGCTCAAAAGCAACGCCCAGCACTCCCCGAACAGTGTTTCGGTTGCGGATCAGGAGCGGAGGCAGGGAGGTTATGAATCGCGAGATTGGACCGACCCTGCCTCGTCTAGCTTGCGGGCCCCTGCTCCTGATGGGGAAGGGTGCTCTTTCGGATATCAAGTATTTTGTACATCACCTTGCTTATTGCGCTGCAATGTTCACTGAAATTCTTCGCAGAGCGATACCTGAGGGATATCGTCCAGCTGTCTCCATGCGTTCGTCACTGCTCTTCGGCAATGACAGGCCGGATCATGCGGTTGTAAGAATTAGGAGCTATGAAGAATGAGAGACTCAAGTCTACGACTGTTCGCTTTACGGACTCAGATCTGCATCTTATTGACTGCCTGCAGGAAAAGCTCGGGCTCGGTATGATTCACATCATTCGACTCGCCATTAGGCGCTTGGCCGAAAGCGAGAATTTACTGCTCTCCCCCTCCACCCCTAAGAAGCGTTAGGAAGACGCAATGTGTCCCAATAACAATCTGCTACTCGAGCACGCGATTGGCGCTCTGGCCGGTTCTTGGCAGACTAGGCCGGCTCTGAGACTGTCGTGCGGAACTGGGAGGCTCTAGCGTCCGACGCACTGACGAAATCATGACCAGCAAATCTCCTACCGACAAACAGCTTGCCCCGGAGAACGGTACTCACAGCGTCCAGTAGCTCGTTTCCGGCATCAGTCTTAACGATGTAGCCGCGTGCACCGGCCCAAAGCGCTTCCTGCACCACGTCGGCTGAAGATTCTTGGCTTACAAACAGTATTTTGGATTCGGGTGAGAGCTCGCCGATTCGGCGAGCAGCTTCGATTCCGTTCAGAGACGGAAGGCCGATGTCGAGCACAATCAAGTCCGGTTGCAGTTCGTCCGCTTTCCGAATCGCTCGTAGTCCGTCTGAGACTTCAGCGACGATCTGCAATTCCGGTGTTTCCGTAAGAGTCGAACAAATGAATTTCCGATACGGCTCTGAATCCTCGACCACAAGAACGCGGCTTGACGTCATTTCCAAGTAGCCCTCCCCTTATCCAGCCAATCCCGACTTTGAGAGTCTTGTTGCTGGTTGTCATTCAGAATCTCACCCAGCGCGATACACGTCGTTGCGCATGCGCATGGATAAATGGATAAATCGTCAACACTCTGGCTGGGGAGTGGTACAGAGAAGTGGTGCAATACTACACTCTTTCGAATCGTCATACAATAATTAGACCGCCACTACATTCCTACCTCCGCTCAATAATAAATCAGTGTTCCAAGGCCGAAGGCGTCACACAATACGGCGAGGGCTTGACTCGCCACTGTCAGAAACGACAGGGGCCAAAGCGACAAAAATGTGCTTGCTAAACCGTTGTACGGGCTAATACCCGTACGATGAAAGCCCGCTGCTCCCTTTGATTTGTCCGCAAAATGACAGACTTTCACTAGTACTCCTGGGAGTTTCCCTTCGACAAACCGCGTGATAAACGTCAGGACTGAACATCCCCATGACAACTAATTCAACAAATAACCCAACTTGAAGCGATCCATAAACACAAAAGGAGAAATTATGCAAATCAAGAATCCGAAGGAACTGTTCCTAATCATGCTCAGCGAACTCCGGCTGGGCACCGAGCGGACAACAGAGTTCTTTGACGCAATCAGCCAAATGGCTCAAGACCCGGACATAAGAGAGGCGCTGGAGGCCCGTGTATTCGTGGCTCAGAAAATTCTCAGCACTCTTGATCAATGCTTCAAACTCATTGGCGAGCGGCCTGTGCAGCTCAGTGGGCACCTATACGAAGTCTTTGCCGAAGACTTCCGCAAGGAACTCGTCGAGATACAGAATCCGACGGTTCGGAACCTCTTCATTCTTACCAGGGCCAGCCAGTTGGCTCATCTGCGGATTGCTGAGTACAAGGCGCTGATTGCGGCTGCTGATTTGTCCGGTCACTATGCCGTTGGGGTGCTACTTGAAAGCTGCCTCGCCGACAAACTCGCTTTCGTGGAGCGGACAGGGCGTTTCATTCGGGCGATTGTGGAAACGAAGGTAGTTGAAAAAATTGCTGCAAGATCGGCTGCATAACCGAGACTTTCAGCGACCCAACAACCAAGTTACGCATTGGTTGCATTATTGAAGTCGCGCCGGGATCGTGACGATTCTGCACGATCCCGGCGCGAGCACAAGCTTGCACTGACGCGCCCTCGCGTCTAGAACGCAAGCCTGACGGCCAACCGACTCGTCTTTGGCAAGACTTGCCAAGCAAAGCCGATTCGGGGAGCAATCGTGTTTTGTCCGGCACTTAATTTCCAAAGGTATTGTCTGCGCGTTACTCCCGGGGCAGAACAGCCACCATTGCTCATGAACAACGTTTGGCCGTGCACTCCGCGCAGTTCATGGGTTTGCAGAAACAGCCGCGAGCTGCAGAGTCCTCTTCCTGACTTGTCTTCGGGCGTATGTTGGCTCCGCCCAAAATAATGTAGGTTCTGAGACTTAGCGCAGGGCAGAATTCGGCCGGATGTTATCTCACACTTTCACTAGGTGCCAGCTGTTAGTTTTAGCAGTGAAAAGGGTACCCCCTCCTGAATTAATAGTTCTTGAGTACATTTCCCTGGTGGGATAATCTGGTCTCGTTCTGTGGGGGCGGTGTTTTGATTGGGGACCATAGAACCGTCGTACCACTCCTACGCCTTCGTCGACTCGCGTCCAGACAACAAGGCCGCGCAAGACTAGGGGCACGTCACCTCCGGGTTTCGCTTGCGGCTCTCGCCGCCATTGTCCTGTTACATCCGATTGCAGCGCCACAGACGCAGGAAACCCGACGCATTCTGATTCTGAACGAAGTCGGCACTTCCTATCCCGCAATCCCCATTATCAGTCAGGGAATCCAAACCGCGCTGAATCGCGCACCGTATCACCTTGAGTTTTATTCCGAGTACCTTGATACCACGTTGTTCCCCGATCCGGCCGTCCAGCAGGAGTTTCGCGAGTTCTACATTCGCAAATATCAGAATCGCAAACCAGACGTGATTATCACGGTCGGGCCATCCCCGCTCAAATTTATGCAGGAGGTGCACCAAACAGCCTTTTCCGGCGTCCCGATTGTTTTCTGCCTGCCTAACGGAAGCGTGCCGGGCGCTCCCCTACTGGATTCTGACTTTACGGGTGTCGAAAACGACATGGCCCCCGGCAAGACTATAGAAATAGCGTTGCGGCTGCAGCCCGGTATGAAGAACGTTGTCGTGGTAGGAGGCGTGTCCTCCTTCGACCGGATAGGGCTGGCGACAGTCAAGGAGGAACTGAAGGCGTACGAAAGCCGTCTCGACATTTCATATCTTACGGATTTGGCTGTGCCGGATCTGCTCAAGCGTCTGCAGCACTTGCCAAATCACACTCTCGTCCTTCTCACGTCAGTCGCGCAGGATGCGGCAGGAGCCAGCTTCAAATCAAACGAAATAGCCCCCCCGGTTGTCGCTGCTTCGAACGCACCGGTTTTTAGCTTGTTCGATGTTTACCTGAATCATGGAGAAGTGGGCGGCTATCTTTCAAACCTCGGCGAGCAAGGGAAGGTGGCCGGAGGCATGGCGTTAATGATACTGAGAGGGGAAAAACCGCGGGACATCCCCATGGTGAAAGGCGTAAACACTTACATGTTCGACTGGCAAGCCCTGAAGCGCTGGGGATTGAGAGAGAGAGAGCTCCCCCCGGGCAGCATCGTGATAAATCGACAGCCCACGATGTGGGACTTATACAAATGGTACTTCCTTGGCGGTGTAGGTCTGGTCCTGTTGCAGACATTAATGATCTTCGGGCTGTTGTGGCAGCGGTCCGAGCTCCGTAAATCTGGGAAAGCGTTGCGCGAAAGTGAGGAACGCTTTCGCCTGGTTGCAGACACAGCACCCGTAATGATCTGGATGTCCGGGCCCGACAAGCTATGCAACTACGTCAACAAGACCTGGCTGGACTTCACAGGCCGCCCACTTGAGGCGGGGATTGGTGGTTGGGCCGAAGAAGTTCATCCGGACGATTCGAGCCGCTGTCTGCAAACCTACACAGAAGCGTTCGACAGAAGAGAATCGTTCGAACTTGAGTATCGTCTGCGGCGACACGATGGCGAGTATCGTTGGGTTCTGGACAAGGGCGTGCCGAGATTCAACCCGGATCACACCTTCACTGGCTATATAGGCTCTTGCATCGACATTACAGATCGGAAGCTCGCAGAAGAGAGTCTCGCCACCATTGGGCGCAGGTTAATCGAAGCGCAGGAAGAGGAACGTACCTGGATTGGCAGGGAGCTTCACGACGATATTAATCAGCGCCTCGCGCTCCTGGCTGTAGAACTGGCTCGATGTGCGCACCGTATCCCCCCCGCCAACGAGTTCATTGCTCAAGTCCTCCATGCCCAGCAGCGTATCACGGAGATCGCCAAGGATGTGCAAGGTCTATCCCACAGGCTGCATTCCTCGAAGCTGGAATATCTGGGCCTCGCCACCGCCGCCAACAGTTTCTGCAGGGAGATGTCGGAACAGAGTAAAGTCGAGGTTCAGTTCACTCAAACCGGTATACCGCGCAGCCTGCCCAAGGAAATCTCTCTTTGCTTGTTCCGGGTTTTGCAGGAGGCACTGCAGAACGCTGTGAAGCACAGCGGAGTTCGCAGCTTCACCGTCGATCTCCATGGCACAGAGGAAGCGATCGAGCTCACAGTGGGGGATACTGGAAGAGGTTTTGAAGAACAAGAAGCCTTCACTCGCTCCGGCCTGGGATTAATCAGCATGCGTGAGAGACTTCAAATGGTACGTGGCGAATTTGAGGTCAAATCAAAACCTGGAGCCGGAACTAAGATCTGGGCGCGGGTTCCCATCAAAACGCAAAGCTATCGCGCCGTGGCCGGCTGAGCTATTTGGTCTGCGATGATTGTTTTGAACAAAGACAGGAAAGTGGGCGGACCGGACTGAGCCGAGTGCAAGATTAGGTTTTGGAGAGGCTTGTGGTCGTTGCTCGGAAGCAATGAAACCTCCTTAGAAACGTCGCTCGGTCAACTGTTGAAATAAGGGCCTCGTTGACCGTCAATGAGCGAAATGGCCATTTCTTACGGCTTTAGCGCAATTTTCAGCATGGCTTCAGTTCCATTCCATGTGATCTGTACGCCGATGCACAGCAAGACGAATGCGATCACGCGAAGGATGCCGTGGGCCGTCTCTGAAGACACATGCGCCGTGATTGTCGGCGCATAGCCATAACAGAAGTACACAGCTACGCTCAACAACACAACCGCAAGCGCAATCCCCGCGTGCGCAGCGATGTCTGGAAGCGTACCCTTTACCGACGCATGGGCGCTCAAAGTCACCATGACCACAATGGAACCCGGCCCCGCTGTAATAGGAAAAGTAAATGGGTAGAAGATTTTTCGCTCCAGTGATCCGAGGACCGCGCCATCCACCTTGGCCTGCGCGTCTTTCGTTTCCGGCTCATTTTGACTCAGCAGGCTCCAACCCATGGCCGCCAGCACGAGTCCACCAGAGACCTGCATGACAGGCGGAGAGATACCAAAAAACCTTAGCATCGCCGTCCCGACGAGTTCGATCGTAAGCAGGAAAAGGGTTGTTCTGATTGCTATCTTCAGCGCAATTGTCCGATACACGGCAGGAGGTGCAGCCCCGACGAGGCCCATGAATATCAGTGCGTCGCCCAGCGGATTTACCAGCGGCACCAGCGCGCTGAAGGCAAGCCCGAAAAACTTACTCAACTCCGCCACAGCATAACAGGATAGGGGTGTGGTTCGTATATCGCCGACTGTCGAGACGTACAGTAGAAGCGATTGATTTTTCGAGGCTTTCATTTTGCTATTCGGCGGAGGCATCGGCTTAAAACGCGCTGCTCCAGAAGTTTCGCCGCTCATGCTTTGCTTGGGAACAGTGCTCTGGGCCGGGCCTGTCAGTTTCAAAGGCGTTGTTTCATCTTCGCCCGTGAGAGTCTTGAGGCTCATGCACATCTTGGGGCATCGATGCATCTTTCTTAACCCGATGCTGGCACTTTTGGCAGTACCGCTCTCTGACACAACTGAAATAGGATTCCTGGAACAGTTGGAGGAAATGTCATGAAGCGCGTATTTTTAGCGGCTGTACTGGCTCTGGCTTTGCCCTTGGCAGCTTATGCGAAGGGTGTGGAATTCAACGACCTCTTCGGTACTCTCACCGGAAGCTCAGCAGGCCTTACTCTTACCGGTTCCACGCTTACGGAAGTCGACGGCCTCAGCGGACTCGGCCTGATTCAAGGCGCGTTGGGCAGCGTGAGCTTTACGACGGGCATGCTGACATCGGGGAGTCTGATCAATGGCGGCACGTTCGCCGCCGGCGGAACTTTTACCATCACCGGCAACGGCACGGGCGGCATTCCGAACGGCGTGATCTTCAGCGGCGCGTTCAGTAAACCCGTGAGTTGGACCGAAGTAACGTCGGGCGGTGCAATCAATTACATCCTGACCGGCGCCATCTCGGGCACTTGGTACGACGGGCCCAAAGCGAATGGCGCGACCGCGCTGATTACTGTCAACGCCGGCAAGAACGGGTTCGCTGGATCGCTGACCTTGGGTACCGGCGAAACTATCCTCAACACCAGCGCAGTGCCTGAGCCCGGTACTCTGCTATTGCTCGGAACCGGGTTGGTCGGTCTGGCTGGAATTGTTTGCAGGGAGCTGAAAGCCTAACCTCAAGCTCTATTCGCCTATTAGAAAGCCCCGCTCCGATGTTGAGCAGGACTCGATGTTTGCCGTTCGATGCTTGGACTCGACTTGTAAGACTTCAAAAACAGCCAATACCGACCCGAATAACAGGCGACTGCTTGGGATTAGTTGGCGTTAAATCGCCATCTCTAACAATGTCGGCGGTGTCGGTGTCAATCTCTTTTCGAGCACGCGACGGCAAGCACTCGAAGAAGCGCTATTACGCCCTCATGGATGGTTTGCGCTTTCCAACCTGGGCTCTGCAACAATGGACGGAGAGATCCGACCGAAACACCGATACTGCCACCAGAGAACCCGTCAATGTAGGCAGAATTCACGCCGATGACTTCGCCGTCTGAGTTGAAGACCGGACCGCCGCTACCGCCGTGCGCTGTTGCCGCATCGTAGATCAGCATTTCACCGATCACATCCCCGAGATGTCCGCAGGTGCTCAAGGGACGAATCAAAGATCGTGCGGCTAACTCACTAACCACACTGATGTCGTTGGGCCGGTCGGCGAGAGGCTCGTGAATCGAAGCGGGGGACTTCGCAATCATCCCGGCAACGCCCATGGGATAGCCGATGACATCGATGAACTGTCCGGCAGAAGCGGGTGATTTCGCGAGAGGCAGTATAGGGAGCCCACGGAGCGCTTCGGAGTCTTCTGCTCGCAGGACAGCAACGTCGGAACTCTTCGAAACGGACACTTGCGACAACTGGACTGGCGTCAACCAGCCGGGGAAAAAGATTACGAGGTTCTCCACCATTGGGATGGCGCCACGCCGGATCAGTTTTTCAGCCTCTGGATCTCCGTACCAGGGCTGCGCTATGTGGCGGTTGGTGGCGATCAAATGGTCGCCAACCAGGAAACCTGTGCCTGAAACGCGTGCCCTAATTTCCGGATGCTGATTTGCGAACCCTACATGATAGACGCCATAAACGTAACCGATCGAATTGCGGTAACGGTTTAGCACGAGGGCAGGCATTGATTGTTCTTGCCGGAGCTGTTTGATTTGTGCAGTCAACTCATGAATTTGAGTTCGCAGATCGTCGCGAGATGCGCCTAGGAAAGCCGTTGGGGCATCGTGAACCATGGCAATCGCGCCCAACAGCATAAGAACTCCTACAGCGACTTGCACCGTACGGCGTCGACTTCCGCAAACGATGGTGTTGGAGTTCTTGATCTGAGCTTCAATCATGAAAGGTTCGTTGGTTAGGTAATCCCGGCGTTGCTCAGTTATAGTTTCTGCCCCGTCTTGAAGCGCAAGTCAATGTGGTTGTGTTAGTTACGAAGGCACTCCTCACATCTTTCTTGCCTCACGACAATGTCACGCCAGCAGTTCCTTTCGGGCATCCATTCCCTTCGGTAAGTCAAGCGATAGAGAACTTCCTTCCACTCCCCAATGGGTGTGCGCCATACCATGACTGAATACTCCACGGCCTCTGTACTCCTCGTCTCGGAATTTGAGAAACGTCTCGGTCCCGAGCTGGTGTCGTAGCGTGCCGTCTAGCACGCCCCTCAGCAAGTGGGGAAGGACCGAAGGACCGAGACAAGTACAAAAATAGGTTGTGTGTGGCTCGACGTCGTTGCTCTGCAGCAATGACCCGAGCCCGCTTGTGGACAGTTTCCGGCTTGCCGACCAACCGTGTGACCTGTCGCGGTCACGAATCATTCCACATCTGAAAGGACGGAGTCGGGAACCGCTCAGTTTTTCATTCCACTAACGCACGCTGAACACGGCGAGTGTCTGGGCCGGCAGTGAGACGTGCACTTTGCCGGTTACAAGTTCCGCGGAGGTCTCGCCAAATATCGTCTGCAACTGGTGGGCAGTTTCAAGCGGCGTGTTTTCGTCGGGGATATCGAGCTCGAGCGCCTTCGGGGCGTTGTTGTACACGATCAGCAGCTTTTCTTCCGGCAACTCGCGCAGGAAAGCGTAGTAAGTGTCGTCCCATCCGATGTGCCACTGCTTTCCGGTACGCAGGGCGGCGTGGCCCTTGCGCAGCGCCAGCAGCGACTGCAAGTAGGCGAATACATCTTGTTGTTCGGCAGTGCGGCCGCTGGCGGTGAAGGCGTTGCGCGGATCGCCGGGGAAACCGCCCGGGAAGTCGCGCCGGTTGTCGGGGTCGTCGCCGCCCGGCATCGCAATTTCGTCGCCGGAATAAATTTGTGGAATCCCGCGCAACGTCAGCAGAAGCGACAATGCGGCTTTTAGCTTGGCCGGGTTGCTCCCTTCTTCACTCACGAAGCGCCGGTCGTCGTGATTGCCGATGAAGGTGACGAGCATCTCTGGATGCGGGTAGAGTTCGTCGTGCCGAAGAACTTCGATGATTTTTTCCATCGGTGCGCCCTTGATGACCACGTCGCGCAAGGCATAGCAGAGCGGGAAGTCGAAGACCGTGGCGAGGCCGGAGTCGATGCCATCGAACTGCTTTCGTCCGCCTTCAAAAAACGATGTGATGGTCGAATCGCCATCCGCCACTTCACCGACGCCGTTGATCCGCGGATAGACCTGGCGCAATCGCTCGTGCCATCCGCTCCAGAACTGGCGCGGGGAATAAGGAAACGTATCCAGGCGGAATCCATCCAGTTGCGCGCTCTCCGTCCACCACATCGCATTCTGCGCCAGGTAGAGGGCGAGCGCGGGATCGTCCTGATTCAGATCGGGCAGCTTGTTCGCGAACCAGCCGTCAAGCGTGTTGAGATACTCGCTCGGCGAAGCGTGCGGATCGACCAATCCGGAGAAGTTATAAGACGCTTCCAGATGGTGCGCGGGCGTGCCATGAAACCACATCGGCGTCGGTGGGTCGTTGGCCCAGGGATCATGCGGACCCGTGTGATTGACGACGTAATCGATCAGCACCTTCATGCCCAGTCGGTGAGCATCGGCCACCAGAGCTTGGTAATCCTGCATGGATCCCATGTGGTCGTCGAGGGCGTAGAAATCGACGACGTGGTAGCCGTGGTAATCGGAGTCGGTGTTCTTCCAGACTGGAGTGAGCCACAGCGTAGTAACACCGAGGTCGTGCAGATATCCAAGATGGTCTCGAATCCCGCGCAGATCGCCACCGTGGTACGCCTTGGGCTGACTGCGGTCATACACCCCGGTCGAACCGGCGGGCCGGTCGTTCGACGGATCACCATCCGCGAAGCGGTCGGGCATGATCAGGTAGATGACGTCGTCGCGAGAGAAGCCTTCGAAGCGTCCGCGGGAGTCGGCGCGAGCCCGCAGAGGGATGCTGACCTGCATCGATCCGCCAGCCGATAACATCCGCAAGCTAACATTTCCCGGCTTCAGGTCGGGGCTCAAGCGCAGATGGACGAAGAAATAGTGCCCATTCGCGGACGCATCTGAGCCGAGAACTGTTGCGCCGACGGTCGCGCTCTCGACGCGAGCGCCGTCCAGGTGTTCGCCAGTGAGGAGTAGCGTGAGCTCAGGTGTGTAATTGACCCACCAGTTTGGGGGTTCGATCTTGTGGACTACGGGGGACTGGGCCGCTCCCAACGATGCCAACGAGTAGAAGCAGAAGGCGAGGGTCAACCATCGAAGGCGAGCCGAGTCGGTTTTCATGGCGGTGGTGGAGAGAAGCGGGGAGAGCGGAGAACCGCTCTCCCCAAGGTTAGTGTTAGAAGGTTACCCGGAGTGAGAGCTGAATCTCCCGCTCGCTCGCATAGCGCAGGCTGGTCACTTCGCCGAATTGCCCTCCGTCATTCATGTTCCCATCCGGTTGGCTGAACTGCGGCGTGTTGGCTATGTTGAAAAATTGACCAGCAAGCTCTCCGCGGAAGCGCTCCGTGAAGTTGAAGCTCTTGCTGATAGCCAGGTCCATTTCCTTGATGCCCGCGCCGGTAAATGGATTCCTGGGCCCTGTACCCGGGGCAATGGGAGTATTGGAGCCCGGATAGTTGGTCGCTCTTTGGAAGGCTGTTGTGTCAAACCACTCGTGTGGACTGTTGGTTTGATGCAGTGTCCCAACGAGGTTCGGGCGTGTACTCGGATTGCTGCAATAGTCGCAGACAACGTCGAACGGGAAGCCACTGGCAAGCGTGAGAATCGGACTCGCCTGCCAGCCACCCAACATGGCATTGAGAATGGGGTTCCAGTCATGGCCGAACTGGCGTCCGCGCCCGAAAGGCAATTCGTAGAGGGCGTTGAACACGAAGCGGTGGCGCTCATCGAGATTGGAATTACCGCGTTCCTTGGTTTGCCATTGGAAGGGATCAACCACGTTGCCACCGTAACGAAAGTCTGTGTCAAATCCAGCCTGAGTATTGTCGATTGTGTGCGACCAGGTATACTCTCCGGTGAATTGAATTCCTCGGGTCAAGTGGCGTTCCACCTCGACGTGCAAGCCGTGATAAATGGAATTGCCGCTCGTGTCGTTTACCGGCACCGTCCCCAGCCCGGGGAAGGGATAGACCGACTTCGTGTCATAGAACGGGCGATTTACGTCGTAAAAAGTGGAAAGATGCGTTCCCTTACTGCCGACGTAAGCCAGAGTCATTGCCGTTTTTGAATCAAGCTGATGTTGCAGTTGAAGGTTCCACTCCTGCACATTCGAAGTGGTGTCATGCGGTAACCAGCCGGTCAAGCTTACGTTTTGCGGGTGCGTGAGACTTATAGGCAAGCTTGCCTTGCTCGGGAAGCCGCTGGCGGTAATGGCACCGATATTCGGCGTTCCGTCAGCATTGGGTGTCGTTAATCCACCGAGAGTCAACAACGTTCCGCTGCCGGCAGAGAAATACCCGCCGCTCGTGAGGGCGTTCTGATAAGAGTAGTAGGCACTGCCGCCAAAGGGCGCGTTCTCTGACATCTGCTTATCGATGCCTTCGCGATCGATGAAGTAGAAGATACCGTAGCCACCACGGACGACCGTTTTCTGATCTCCAAACAAGTCGTACGCAAACCCGATGCGCGGAGCGAAATCATGCTTGGGATTGGTCAGCGTGCTGTCCGAAACGCCGTTCTGACCCGCCAGGAGGATCGCTCCCGTGGCCACGTCAAAGTTCGCCATACGGTTGTTGATTTCCGTGGGCCAGGTGTACAGGTCATAGCGTAGTCCGAGATTGAGAGTTAGACGGTTATTAACGCGGTAGTCGTCCTGGCCGTAAAACCCGTTCTCCCAGCTGCGGGTGTGGAAGTATCCGTTCGAGGGACCGAATTGGTAGTCATTGATCCAGCCTGCGATAAGGTCTGCCTGCTCCCATCCGGTTGACCAGGGCTGGGTCTCATTTGCCTGAAAGTAACCTTTCCCGGCAATCGGGTTGAAGAAGGTGACCTGTCGCCAAATAGCGTTGGCGCCGAACTTGAACGTATGGCGGCCTTTTACCCAAGACACGTTATCCGCGATCTGATAGGTGTCTTCGGGAACAAAGTAGTCGCCGTAATCGCCGGTGTAGGAAAGCTGGCTCCCGTTGTTTCCGATCAGCGCCCCTCCGCCGAGCAGCGGGCCGGTATTTGCGTTGGGAATGCCCAGGTTAGCGGAAATGTTTTGGCTGCCCAAAGGAGGCTCATAGCCCAAAAATGAGCGCACATAGCCCATGCGGAACTCATTGACTACCGTGGTTCCAAAGGAGTGTGTTTCCCCAAGCACGATACTGCGTGGATGTTGAAATTGAAAGCCAGAGCCATAGCCGGCAGGCAGAGCCGGCAGTTGGGAGGTTGTGGTGTCCGTATCCTGCCCGTAGCTGTAGCGGGCAAACACCTGGTCCTTCGCACCGAGAATGTAATCAAGGCGCACGTTGAAATCATTGTATTTCTGGAGTTGGACGCGGTCTGGCTGGAAATTGTTTTCGAGACACATTCCGTCTCCACCGGTCGCCGTCGCAGCCAGCGTGCAGCGCGGGTCGGTGCCGCTGATCCCAGGCAGCGGGAAGGCATTCAAGTAATTCTTTCCGGCAGGAACAAGCGCCGTAAGAATATTCCCTGGAACCGGAACTCCACCACCACCTGGATAGTTGAGTTGAATCGTGGTCGGTCCCTTACTATTGGGCGGCGTAAACAGCAACTCGGAGAAATTGCCGGTGCGCTCCAAAGCCGTGGGCACTGTAATCGGCCCATCCAGCAAGGGACGTGATTGCCGGACTCCCTGGTAGTCACCGAAGATGAACAGCTTGTTCTTGATGATAGGGCCACCGCCGGCAAACCCGAACTGGTTCCGATGAAATGGCGTTTGCGCTGCACCTGAAAAATAGTTGGGGTTGGCGTCGGCATCGGTATTCCGAATTTGCCAGAAAACGTCTCCGTGATACTCGTTCGTGCCGGATTTGTAGGTAGCGTTGATTACGGCCCCGCCAGCGCGGCCGTACTCCGCAGGCGCTACGTTGGTGTCGACACGGAATTCCTGAATGGCATCAGGGTCGACAAAGAATACTATGGTGTTGACGAGCGACTCATTGTTGTCAATACCGTCAAACAGGAAATTGTTCGCCTGCAGGCGAACACCATTGGCTGAAATCGCACCACCACCGCTCTCGGCGTAGCGAAAGGTTTCAGCCTGGTTGCCTGATCCCTGCTGAGTGTTGCCGGGCTGTCCGCGCGTGACGCCCGGAACCAGTGCTGCCTCGTCCAAGAAATTACGCCCATTCAATGGGAGGTCCGTGAGTTGCCGCCCAACGACAATCTCACCAATACCCGATGTCGCCGTGTCGACAATAGGAGTCGCCGCGGTAACTTCGACGGTTTGGGTCGTCGACCCGGGTTGCAGCGAGAAATCCACATTGATTACCTGCGCGGTCTGCAAGACGACATCCTTAATCGTCCTTTCAAAATTAGGCTGATCGACTTCAACCTTGTAGGGCGCGGGATCCAGCGCTGGCAAGCTAAACAGCCCTACCGAGCTGGTGGTCACGGTGAATGTACGACCGGTGCCTTGATTCGTGATGACAACGGAAGCACCTGCTATTACCGCCCCTTGGGCGTCCATCACGGTTCCTTGGATCGTTCCGGCGCTCGACTGGGCAAAAGCGGAGCCGGTCAAGGCCAACATCAGACCCAGTATGAAAACGATCTTGTTCTTCATGTTTCCTCCAGATTTTTGGCTCGGCAGATCATCAGTTTCGTGAGACCGCCGAAAATCTTAATCTTCGATTGCAAGAGCTGCAGTCGGGCAAGAACTGCGTGCGGAGACGAAAAGTCACAACGGGACGCACGGAGACCTGCTCGAACTTAATAAAATGTGCAAGTTTTGGTACAAAACGATTCCGAATGCAGGTTTCACTAGGTCTTTAAACAGTTACAGGAGTAAAATGCTGCTGTTGTAGCAGGATACGATCCCCTGTTACGTCAATGTTAAATGGCTGTGACACACACTTTCGCCCCTTCGCCCGAACAGTTCTTCCAAGAAATAGATAACATTATTAAAAGTCATAGCCTGCGGGGTTCCGAGTCCCTTTGCAAGCTGCTGCAATACCTCGCAAAACAGTCCCTCGATCATCCCGACGCGCCGTTGAAGGAGTATCAGATTGCCACCGAAGTGTACGGGCGGCCCGCGGACTTTGATCCGCAATCTGATTCAACCATCCGAGTGCAAGCCGGACGGCTTCGTGTGAAGCTGGCCGAGTACTATGCCGGGGAGGGAGCGGCGGATCCCATCCTGGTCAAAATTCCGAAAGGAAGCTATCACCTCACCTTCGAGGCTAGGCCGCCTGAGCCGCAAACGCTGCCGCCGCACGAGGCGCCGTCGCTGAGCGTTGCGGTCGAAACCGTCCCGGCACACTGGCGGATTGCCGTGGTTTTGCTCCTGGTCGGCCTCATTACCTCGCTGATCGTTTTGGGCAGCCTGCTATGGAACCGGAAACTGCCCGAGCCCGCGATGGCGGCGCCCACCGCACCGCGGGCCACCGGTCCTCTCGCTGCGTTTTGGCGTCCCTTTACGTCTGGAGTCGAGGAGCCTTGGGTGATCTTCAGCAACGCCGCCTTCGTTGGACGGCCGGAGACGGGCATGCGCTACTACAATTCGCGTCAGGATTCGAAGAGCGCGGTGTACGACCACTATACGGGTGTGGGAGAGGTGTTGGCCGTCCACGCGCTCGATGATGCGTTCGGCACGCTGGGACGGAGGATCCGGGTGAAGCGCGGGAGCTTGTTCTCACTCGACGACGTGAAGAACACCAACTTGATCTTTGTCGGTTCTCCTTCAGAAAATCTTTCGTTGCTCGATATTCCCGGCACGCAGGAATTCGTTTTTCAAAGGGTGGCATCGGGTCCGCGTCAAGGCGATCTTGCGATCGTCAGCAAGCATCCTAAGCCGGGCGAGGCCAGCACTTACCTCGCCAGTCCTTCCAACGCCCCGCTGACGGAAGATTATTCTGTCGTCGGACTGGTGCCGGGAATGGGTTCAGGTCGGTTCGTGATGATTCTGGCGGGAACGACCACGTTCGGGACGCAAGGCGCGGTGGAGTTTGTTTGCCGCCAGGAGTCGGTGGAAAAATTGTTGCATGAGATTCCGGGCTCCAGTACGGGACCGATAAGGCCTTTCGAAGCGCTGGTCAGAGTGAAGATCGCTCGCGGTGTGCCGGTAGAAACCGAACTCGTCGCCGTGCGCGCACGGTGAGTTGTTCCGTCTGCCCTCGTCTCCGATGTCACGTAGTCGAAATTCCCACTCAAGTTGAGATCAAGACTTTGCGGCGACGGCATGGCCCGGAAGCGAACCGCTCGGATGCCGCAGGTCGTACAAGTCCTGCACGCGCTGCGTCAGCACCGCCGCCAGCATGAAGAAGATTCCGCCCGCCACCACTGCGGAAATCCGGTTGTTGTTCAGCAGATGGCCCATGACCCAGCCGAAACCAAGCGATGCCGTGATCTCTGGAATCACGATGAAGAAGTTGAAGATCCCCATGTAGACTCCGGTCTTTCCGTGGGGCAGCGATCCGGCAAGAATGGAGTAGGGCATCGAGAGCGTGCTGGCCCAGGCAACTCCGACTCCGGTCATGGAGAGCAACAGCAGATACTTGCTGTGAATCACGGCCACGGAAAGCAGTCCCAGGCCGCCGCATATCAGGCAGAAACTGTGGGTTGCCTTGCGCCCATACCGCCGGGCGAGCGCCGGCAGCAGGAATGAAAATCCGAAACACACCAGCGAGTACATCCCGAAACAAACGCCCGCCCACTCCACTCCCGCGGAATATAGAGGAGAATTCGTGTCGGATGCGCCGAAGACATTGCGCGCCACTGCCACCGGAAAATAAAGCCACATGCAGAACAATCCCAGCCACGTGCAGATCTGGACCCATGCGAGTTGCCGCATAGTACGGGGCATCTCGCGGATTGACGCCACGATTTCTCGAGCGCCAGCGGCGAAGCCCGCGCGTTCACTCTTTTTTTTTTGAAATTCTGCGAGATTCTCTGGCGGGTACTCCTTCGTCGTAAAAATGGTCCAAAGTACAGCACCCAGGAACGCCGCTGCGCCAATGTAAAAAGAAAGACGCACGGTGAAAGGAATCGTCCCTGTAGCCCTGGTTCCCGCCACGTGAAAAACATTGGTCAGCAGGTAAGGCAGCGCCGAGGCAATTACCGCACCAAGACCGATGAAGAGGCTCTGCATGGCAAAACCCCGGGTGCGCTGAGATTCCGGCAGCAGGTCGGCCACAAACGCACGAAAGGGTTCCATGCTGATGTTGATGCTGGCGTCGAGAATCCATAGCAGGCCCGCTGCCATCCAGAGGGTGGAACTGCGCGGCATCAGGATGAGCGCCATCGAACTCAGAATCGCGCCGGCTAGAAAGTAGGGACGGCGCCGGCCCAGCCGGCCCCAGGTGCGGTCGCTGGCGTGGCCGATGATCGGCTGCACGATCAATCCCGTCAGCGGCGCTGCCAGCCAGAGAATCGGAATCTGATCGGCCCGCGCGCCCAGATATTCGTAGATGGCACTTATGTTCGCCATCTGCAATCCCCAGCCAAACTGGATGCCGAGGAAGCCGAAGCTCATGTTCCAAATCTGCCAGAACGTGCGTGGTGGTTTGTCCATGGATTCTCCTGAGGACGACTGTTCCGGTCGAGGATGGTTCCTACCGATCGTACAGCGTGACCAAGGATCGAAGTCTCGCGCTCAACTCGCCGCTCAATAACGCCATTTCCAGTTCCCGCTGACGGTGCCGGGAAGATTCATGCGCGCTGCGCTGCCAAGGCCCAGCACATCCTGCAGCGGGACAATCGCAACGTCAGCGACCGAAGCCAGCACCGCCCGGATCATGACCCAGTTGATCTCGGAACCGGCAAATGCGGAGAAGCACTGGTACGGAGAATCGCCGTATCCGGTGGGATGCAACGGCAGCACCTGCCACAAGTTCTGTCCGGCGGCGAAGAGGAAATCCGCGAATTCGTGAGAGCAGGGGCCGAGATCACCGATGCCGAGGCGGCCGGGCAGAGAAGTGAAGTGCAGCTGAATTCCACTACATCGCGGAAATTTCACTCCGTAACAATACGCAGGTCTGCGGCGTCAGGGCAAGGCGCTTGCCATGCCTAAGGTCGACGATCGAGCATGGAGAGAGAGGGATTCGTCCGTGCGGAGATGGCCAAAAGGGTTCTCCGTAGGACCACTGTCGGGCCGCGAGGTACGAGAAGCCTATCCTATTTTATGGACTCTAGAAGAGCTCGCGCTTCGTGCGGGCACACCGGTGGTGTATTCACTCGTAGAGCACCTCGCAAGAATCAACCATTACTTTTCTATGGCCGCAGAACCCAAGGTGGCCATTGAGCGCGACTCGCAAAGGCACCAAACATTGATTGGCTCTTGCCCAAATCGCCGCCTCATCGAGATGATCGAGGGCCAGAGATCGGCGGTGAAACGGTATGAGCATGTCTACATGCTTGATCCAAGTCTCATTTCGGAATCAGCGCGTCAGCACCAAAAAATAATCGACGCGATCGTGCTAAAGAATATCGAAGCCGCTGGGCGAGAATTAGTCGAGAACTGGAAGTTTAGTATGGACATACTCCTGGTCCGGCTGGGTGAACCATAACCTGCGCTCGATGAACTCGATAGCCCAGGCCCGGTTTGCATTCTCTAAGGGTCTCTGCCCGATGCGGAGATGCGGCGTCGATTTGATTGCTTCACTACCACACTAGCCAAGAAGATCAGCACTGTGCATCGTTTCGCCGACTCGCCCCTTTTTTGCCTGCTAAACATCCAATCCACGGAAGTGAATACGTGGTAGCGGGTCAGAAGTCCCCTTGGGGGCCATGACCAGCCCCGTCAGGTGTCTTCCAGTCCGAGGTTGTCGTTCACGGCTTGGCTGAGTTTCTGCTTGCAGCCGAGATAACGCTCAGTGGTCTGAACCGAGGCGTGTCCAAGCAGAAACTGAATCTGCTCAAGCTCTCCGCCTGCCAGATGGCATAACCGCGCGCATGTGTTGATTCTTGGCGAAATGTCTTTCAGGTTTCCGACACCCAAGCTGTGCTCAGAGCGGCTTGAATCTCTCGAATCCGCCATCGCAAGCGCGCACGGTTGCCTCTTTCTCGGTTAGGGGCGATTCGCTGGCTCCAAGTGGGCATCGTGGATGGCTCACATGAGAGTCGGGGCCAAACTATTTGGGGGTTTCACCCCGGTTCGCGTCGTCCTGCACGGACTTCGTCGTAGCCGATTTGTCGATCGTCGACCTGGGGGACAGACCACATGCAGCTGGGGGATTTGTCATCTGCTTGGCGAATACACGGTAGCTCGGGCCGCCCGGATGCAACGTCGACCAGTATCCCGACCGGGTCAGCAAGGGTTTGTGCTGGACGATGATCTGGTTGAACAGAATCTTCACTCCACATTCGAGATTGTTCTTCGGCTGGAGAATAGTTTTTGCCGGATCGTTCGCTTTTAGCACACGGTCCGCTTGCCAATTGAAATCGCAGCCGTAGCGCTTCTGGTCTGCGTACGCAAGCTGCAACAATCCTTGACTGCGCATGGCCTTTCCTCCCAGCTCATCGTGTTTCGTGACTTCCGGCTTGGTGTGACGGACGCTCGTGTTCGGATTCAGGCCGGCTTCAGCACCCGCCAGCGCCTGGAAGAAGTAAGCCCAAAATGCGCGTTTGTCGGTTTCGCCCATCTCGTAAAATCGCGGGCAGAATCGACGGATGCCCTGCGGGACCTGCGAAGAAAGCATTTCGGGCGGTAGCGCCTTCTCGATGATCTGGTCCCATTGTGGATTCCAGGGAGTCCCACCGAGCTCGACCTTCTTCTCATCGATGGGGGTCGGCGGGGCTGGTTTGGTGGCCTGCGCATGCGAAGCTGTGGCTATTCCCACGAAGAATACGAGACTCACGATGAACGATGTCTTCCGCGCAGAGATACTCATGGTCACCGGCCTCCGCTACGAATCGATACGCTAAACTTGAAAGTCAAGCCATCTTGCAGTCTTTTGCGCGGCGCGTGGCTTTTTCCGAGCTGCCGCGGCAGTTTTTCCCGCTTTGGCTGCGGCTTCAACCGGAGATGGCAATTCCGGCCTGGGCTGTTTTCGCAGTGCGATGGTGGCCATGGTGCAGGTCTGGATGCGCGCAGCTTCTTCTCCCATCCGCAGCTGAGAGTCTCCAAGTTTTCGTCGCTCGTCCTCAAGGTATGCCGGAATCGTTTTGCGTGTCATGGCCGCAGTGTGGCAGAACTATCCCGCTCCAAGCTGTCCAATTTTGGCCACCCGGTGACAATTCTCAATGAGGCGAGGTTCTCAAAGTTTCAAGGTTTCAAAGGTCTTAAGGTTTCAGAGTTCGATGTTCGAAGCATGCCTCATGGTGTAAGCCTTGCAACTCTGAAACCTTGCAACCTTGAAGCTTTGAAGCCCCGTCTTCCCCGAGCTTTTCAAAACAATCTGAGGAAGTGAGCAATTTTGAACAGTCACACGATGGTGGGGAGACTAGCGTGGAAAATCGCTTAATAAGCGATCAACTGGGTAAATGACGGGAGTCGATTTATCGAGGCTGGGATGTTCTATTCCATTTGGTTACTTGCCGCAGCGCTGGCCGGTTGGGCCGCTGGCAAGATCGCAGGGGACGACGGATTCGGAACATTTGCTGACATTCTCCTCGGAATCACGGGTGCTTTCGTGGTTCGTTGGTCCCTGGAGAACATCGGCATTTCCCTGAAAGATGTGTACCTGCTTGTGTTCTCGATCTGGGGCGCAGCCGCATTGCCAGCTGCTGTGAGGCTTGGGATCAGACGCCGCAATCGGTCAAAAGCGCGCTCCCGACTCGAAAGCAATTAGCCAATGGTGATGATGCTCGCATCCAGCTTCCATCATGACTGTCCGGCTTCGCTGGTGCTTGGCAGGATGCTTTTATGGCCCGCAGCAAAGCTCGGACGACTGACGGAGTTGCCGACACTTTGGAGTGAAAACGTGAACGACAAAGTAGGTAAAGTAGAGAAGGATAAGTCGACGTTCGACTGGATAACTGAGCGTTCCTCATGCTCTCTACCGAATGTATTCAAGAAACTCAGGTTGCAAGCTGAAGAGGACGTTAAGACGCGCAACGCCCTGCGCCCCAATAATTCCCCTTATAAGTTTTCGGTGGCGGACACTGGCGGCGACTTTACGGTTCTTCTAGAAGCCAAAGATGTGCACAGGTCAGTAATATTGAGCCTTGCCGAGCGTGCGATTTTAGTGCGGGATGACAAAGGCAACCCGATGTTTGAGGTCACCCTGACCTTTACTGAAGAGGGTGAGTGCAGGCTGAATGTTAATGGGGAGGAGCGCGACTTTTGGCAGGTGCGACGGATGGCTCTTGAAGAGCTATTGTTTCGAGGCTATTAGGCTGGGGTTCCTTTTGGGCACAGGACGCAAAATCAGCGTCAACACGATTGCAACAACTCACCAATTATCAACAACAGGAAGACCAGCAAAGGAGGAATAAAGTGTCAGATCAAGAAAATCGCAACCCACAACACAGCGATGCGCAATGCGCAATTCAAGAATGGCGGTTCCGAGCACCTCATGGTTATTCTAGACGGGGAGGTCCGAGGTCCAATGACAGGCTGTGATTCCAGTTGCAGCTTGCCCGAGAAGCTTAGCCCGGCAAGATCTCTTTAAGCGCCCACTCAATCCTATCGACTTCTTCGCGGATCACTCTGATCGATTGTTGGTTTTTCAAGGGGTGGGCTACCGTAGCGATTCCTTCCACAGCGCCTCGTATTTGATGATTCCGAGCCCAAATGAAATTGAGCCTTGCCCTTCTCTCCTTGCGATTTCTGTAAATGCCGCCGATGAACTTAGTGGCGAGCCAGGCAAACACCAAACCACACAGTACCTCAACCGGAATGCGATCGGTTGCGCCGTCAAACTCTAAAAACAAGAGCCGATACACCGCTTCGCCCATCCCGAACGATGCGAACAATACAGTCACCCCGAACAAATATACTTTTAGGCGCTCCATTGGTTGCAAGCGTATGGAGTCGTCGCTTCCGACACGTGTCCGCACAAAGTTGATGGCCATCCTTCCCCCCAATGATCTGTCAATGTTCCCGAGATCGCAATCAGCGGTAACAGCGCTAGTCTCGCTGAAATGATAACTTGAGATTGCAATCAGCGGGAGGATTCTCTTTAGCCCTTTAGCCGATTGGGTGCAAACCAGTGCCCACCCAGAGCCAAATGCGGAACTCCCCTACATCGTTTCCGGGAGAAGGTGCGCGCTCAGGGTTTCGTAGTTCTGGTACTCGATGGTCAGCGTCGCGCGCCAAGCCGCAAAGTCATGTGCAATCTTGACCAGACAACGCCCCCCAGAACCCCCAATACTCGATAGAGACGAAGACCCAGCGCGCCATAGTGGCGGCTACCTCTTGAGCCTTCGCGATTGAGAGGCTTGACCTCCAACGGAAGGCTGCCCCACATGACCCGTGCAAATCACCCTAGTTTGTCTGTTTACACGCTGCTCTTTCTCTTTCTCCTGCCCGCTGGTTGTTGGGGCCAGGAAGTGCCCGAGAGCCCTGCCCCGCTGGTCATTCCGAACGGCACTCCTGTCAAACTTCAGATGGTCCGGACCATCTCCTCAGCGCACGCTCAAAAAGGCGATCGCCTCGATTTTGTGGTCGTAAAAGATGTGACGGTAGGGGGATTCACGATTATCCAGGCAGGTACCTTCGCCAGCGGTTCGGTCGTTGGAGTCAAAGGTAAGCGCCTCCTCGGAATTGGAGGCAATGTTGTCATCAAGCTCGATTCAGTTGAACTCATCACCGGCGATGAGGTTGCGTTGCGAGCTCGCAAAGAAATCAAAGGAGGCTCCCGTACCAAGCTCATGCTGGTAGAGATGATCGCTACGGGGCTGTTCTATTTACCGGCCGCACCCGTATTCCTCCTTTCCCGCGGCCACGACAGCACTGTCCTGAAAGGCACAGAAGTGACAGCGTACATTAACGGTGATTCTCTTGTGCAGACGGTAAACTTGTTGGGAGCAAGAGAGGGCGTTTCAGAACTAAGCGAGATGATCAGTTTCCTGCCGCCCCGCACGATCGATGGTCAAGGGCGCGAGGGCGACATGCTGAACCTGATCTTCATTGCAAAAAGAGACGACTTGGAACGGGCGTTCGAGCGCGCCGGCTGGGTCAAAACGGAAAAATCAAAGCCTGCGATTTTCTGGCACCTGTTACGGCAGCGGAAACATTATGCCAAGCTGCCCATGGACACGCTTTACGTGTTCGGGAGGGCACAGAATTACTCTTACGCCCTGCCTGACCCGGCTTCGATAGTGGCCCGGCGTCATCACCTCCGAATCTGGAGGACTGATTACGAAACGGATGGCGTTCCTATATGGGTGGGCGCCGCAACTCACGACGTTGCAATTCAAATCGAGATGAAAAAACTTAGGATCGTTCACAGGATCGACCCTCAAGTGGACGCGGAGCGTGATTTCATTGCCGGCAATTTGGCGGACAACACACGTCTGGTAACGCACGAAGAATACCTTCATTGCGTTGATCCAGTTTTCAAGGGACAAACGGCTACCGGCGGGACCTACTATTCAGACAGCAGAATGCTCTTACTGCAACTGCATCAGGTAAAGTCTGGCAATTTCGACTTGCAACTGGATACGTCCATCTTCAAAAGAAGCACCGGCGGTGCCGCGGTATTGATAAATGCGAGTCGCTGAGTGGATTCAGATCGCCTTTTTTTCGATTCTTGTCTTGGCGGCTTGGAGACATCCCCTCGCACGTCGGCGGCGACTGAGGGTCACTGCGTTCGCAACCCTGGCGATTGCGGCCATTTTAGCAACCCGTTTCATGTCCTTCTTTGCGCCACCTCTTTTTTCTTCTGTTGTTCGTGACTGGGTTCCTGCTGCGTTGCTACTTGTAGCGTATTGGCAGATCGGTGAGTTCTTCACAGAACCAAAACAAAGCGTGCAAGCTAGGCTTGCTGCATTCGATCTGTCCTTTTTTGGAGCCGTGCATATCCAACCCGCGAAAACATTAATTGGTCCGCTGCGCGCTCTCTACATGGAGCTTGCCTATCTGATGGTTTATCCCCTTATCCCGCTGGGCGTTGCTGCTCTCTATATTGCTGGTATGCGCCACAATTCGGATTATTATTGGGTGGTGGTCTTGCTGGCTACTTACACTTGCTTCGCGGTGACGCCGTTCGTGCCGGCGCTGCCCCCGCGCGTGTTGACCGGTTACGACATGTTCGAGATTCCGCCCAACAGCGTCCGGGCTTTAAATC
Source organism: Terriglobales bacterium (assembly GCA_050012595.1). Taxonomy (GTDB): domain Bacteria; phylum Acidobacteriota; class Terriglobia; order Terriglobales; family Acidobacteriaceae; genus Acidiflorens. The sequence goes on along the minus strand of JBEKGW010000024.1, from coordinate 2,586 downwards.
GGTGGATACTCCGCCGCGCGAGCATTCAGGCAATCACGTTTCCAAGCGCTCACGTAGCATCTTCCACCGCGGCAGCCCTGGTTCTGCTTCGATTGGAGCCCCGCGTGGGCCTGATCTTCCTTGGGATGGCGCTCAGCATAGCTGTAGCGACGGTCGTGGGCGGCTACCACTACGCCGCCGACGTGCTGTTCGCGTTACTCGTCGCTGTCCTGGTGTTTGTTGGTGCTCTCTGGTTTTGGTAGGAATACAGCAATCGTCTGTCAGCTTCGGATCGGTGGGCAATTCCCCATGGATGAACTTAAGATATCTTCACCTCCGAACTTTGCAATAATCACTACTCGCATAAAGCGTAAAATTCGCGCCATCTCCCGGATGCTGCGGCAAGTCCGCGTCGTCGCAAAGGCCTTGCATTCTCTGCGCCATCCCATCGTCGCGCATATTGTGCCGATCCGGCGCTGCAATCTCTCCTGCACTTACTGCAACGAGTTTGACGATTTCTCACAGCCTGTTCCAACCGCCGCAATGTTGCGCCGCGTGGACCGGCTCATTGAGCTGGGCACAACCGTCATCACCATCAGTGGGGGCGAACCGCTGCTGCACCCAGAACTGGACCAGATCATTCTCCACATTCGCAGTCGGGGGAGCATGGCTACTCTAATCACCAACGGGTACCTGCTCACTCCAGACCGCATCAAGCTCTTGAACCGTGCCGGCCTCGATCATCTTCAGATCAGCATTGACAACGCCGTGCCGGACGAGGTTTCCAAGAAGAGCTTAAAAGTACTGGATAAGAAGCTTCAGTGGCTGGCCCAATATGCGGAATTTCAAGTTAACATCAATTCGGTGATCGGAACATCTGTCCACCATCCGGAGGATGCCGTTCGTGTTGCCCGGCGGGCAGGGCAGCTCGGTCTCGTGACCACGGTTGGAATCATTCACGACGGTGGCGGCCAGCTTCGACCGTTGAGCGAACAACAGCAGCAGGTTTACCAGGAGATTGTGAGCGTAGTTACTAAGTCCTTTTCGACATTCGCGTATTACAGCCAGTTTCAGAAGAACCTGGTTCGCGGACTCTCCAACGACTGGCACTGTCGTGCCGGCAGTCGCTATCTCTACATCTGCGAGAACGGACTGGTACATTACTGTTCGCAGCAACGTGGTTTTCCCGGCATACCGCTCGAGCAGTACGGGGCGGAGCACCTGGAGCGCGAATACCACACCGTCAAGCCCTGTGCCCCCTATTGCACTGTATCCTGCGTACACCAGGTGTCCATGATCGACCAGTTCCGAGTGCAACCGTTAGAGGCACTCAGTCGCTTCTTTCCGCCCAAGTCGGACCAGGAAATGCCCTACGATCTGCCGGTCACGATCCGAGTACTTACATGGATGTTCCTGCCGTCCGCCTTTAGCACCGGCTCCAGACGCCGGCTTTTGACGCGCACTTTCACTCGCGCCGCGTTGTGGTGTCTGAGAGTGAAATGAGACGCGGTTCACTTGACCTTTGCGCCGGCGGATTCGAGAGAGCCGCTTTGAGCCAAAGCAGCCCGAAGGACCCAAGCTTGTGAAAGGCCAAAAGCCGGTATTTCAGGGTGCATCGGCAGGTCAGTCCCAGTGCTCACAGGAGTGAACCACGACGCAGTGCTTCCAAGTTGGGGCGGAACGATCCGTGCCCGTGCGGCTCTGGCAAGAAATACAAGAAATGCTGCGGCGGGCGGCCGTGAAGTGAACGCTTCTCGCTCGCCCTCTGCTTCGTATCCGCTGAATCTTGAAGTGATAGAGAGCGTCTAAGAGGTTGCAGTCGTGAAAAGCAAGTGAGCGACCGAATGGGGATAAATGAGGAGTTCTTGTATGACGAAGGATGAAATCGCCTATTTGCTTCTGCGTGTGACGTTCGGTGCAAATCTCTTTCTCCACGGGTTCTCTCGACTGATAGGGAATCATGTTGCGTTTGCCACCCACATTGAAAAGGAGATGCAGAATACCCCGTTGCCGGGATTCCTCGTGCATTTTGTCGCCGTTGTTTTGCCGTGGTGCGAGGGAGCGGTAGGTCTGTTGATGATTCTTGGGCTTTGGACATCACTCGCGCTGATTGCAGGGAGCCTTCTGATGCTTACGTTACAGATTGGCGCCTGCTTGGCACAAAATTGGCCTGTCGCCGGGGATCAACTGGTGTACGTGCTTTTGTTCTTTGTCTTGCTGACGTATTGCGAGAGAAATCGCTGGTCGATTGATCGGTACTGGGAAGCGCGTACCAGTGCAGAGAAGATCAAGGTTCAAACATAAGATGCAACTCGCCTCCTCAGCCCGAGAAGACATTATCAATATTCCGCATGTGCTCCGCGAGTTATATAGCAAAAACAGCCTTGATATCTGCGACTTCGATTACGTCACCCGCTTCGAGTTGTTTTTGGCCGCCCTCAACCGCGATATCATTCACCTTGATCTTTACCTTGTTCTCTGAAGCAGCGATGACGTAGCCATCCTCGGCTCGGTAAATCAAGGCTGCGACGCGGGGAGCGAACCACCGCTTTAGCCGAATGCCGGCCATCCTCGATTTTCCGATCAGGGTCAGTTTACTGGTCAGAA
>JBEKGW010000023.1:0-92094 GCA_050012595.1 Terriglobales bacterium | reverse complement strand
GATGGGACTCGGGCGGGGCGACTGTGTGGTTACGGTTGCGCCAGATAGCCGGGACCGGTATCTAACCGAGATGCGATACATAACGTAAGGCGTGCCTTTCGAGTACCTGGAGGAGGAGGTGCCACCCCTTCAAGGGGTTGGCTGTGCCGGTTTGAGCTGGCCATGCCCATCGGCCCAGGAAAAGATCTTCTCTCCTCGGTCGGCACTGGCTATGAAAGCTTCCGTTCACGAGGATTCGATGAAGTACGATTTTGATGCGGTTTACGACCGGCGGGGAACACAGTCCTTTAAGTGGGACTGCAATGGCCACAACTTCGGTAACCCTGACGTATTGCCGTTTTGGGTTGCCGATATGGACTTCCCCTGTGCGCAGCCGATCGTTGCAGCTTTGAAAGAAAGGGCAGAACACCGGATCTATGGCTACACGGAACGCAGTCCTTCTTTCAGTGAAGCCATCCTCGAGTGGCTGCGGAACAGGCATCGATGGATCGTCGACAAGGACTGGCTGGTATTTTGCCCACCGGGCATAATCCCGGCGATCGACATCTTGCTGGGACTGACGACTCCCAAAGGGGATAGTGTGGTGATCCAAACTCCAGCTTACCTGCCGCTGGAGGATGTGATCGCAAGAAACAACGTCATCATCGAGAATCCTCTCATTCAAAGGCAGACCGGGTATGAATTCGACTTTGACCATCTCGCCGCCTGCATTAGGCGGGATACGAGGGCACTTCTTTTGTGCAGCCCACACAGCCCCACGGGAAGAGTCTGGACGTTGCAGGAACTTGAGACACTGGCGGATATTTGTCGTCGCCACGGCATCCTGGTCATATCCGATGAGGTCTATGCCGACGTGCTCCTGTTCGGCAATCGACATCACCACTTCGGCTCCTTGCCCGGCGAATGCGGATACCGTTCTGTAACCTGCATCTCAGCCGGAAAGACATTCAATATTTCGGGGTTGCAGTTGTCGACCCTCATCATTCAGGACCCCGAGCTACGTGCGGCTTTCAAACGACACCTAGGTGTCCTGCAGATGACTCAGGGCAATCTCTTCGGCGAAATCGCCGCCGAAGCCGCCTACCGCCAGGGGGCCGACTGGCTGGATCAAGTGATCGCCTACGTCGAGGGAAATGTCCGGTTCTTGGAGGAATACGTCTCGGAGCACTTGCCGAACGTGCGTGCGTTTCTTCCCCAGGGTTCGTATCTCGTCTGGCTGGATTTTGGAGCGTTTGGGAAGCCAGTCGCGGACTTGAACCAGCGACTGATCCATCGCGCCGGAGTCGCATTGTATGAGGGGCGATACTTCGGGACGACGGAACCCTACTACAGGATGAACTTGGCCTGTCCCCGCATCTATTTGGAAACCGCCTTATGTCGAATGAAGCGGGCGCTGTTTTGAGTGAGACCGACTTAAGGCGCCTTTTGAATGTTGTGTCAGACCTGGAAAAGTGACACGGTGTCTGGGGAATCAGTGGCGAGGGAAAAGGGAAATCAGTATTGAGGCGTCATGTCAAAAGTGAATCCGATGGGTTACAAGGGCGCACGGTCGATCGACGTGAAATACGCTTGCCTCTCTGGGTTGGAATCGAGAATCCGCTACAAAATCGCCCCATTCTTAAGGAACAATTCATAAATGAACGCGCCGGCAGATCTGACACGCAAGCTGGGACTCACTGCGGCACTGGCCGTTTCAATCGGTACCACGATAGGGTCTGGCATCTTTGTTTCGACCGGCGAGGTGGCAAAGGCGGCAGGCGCGCCGCTGCTGGCCGTGATCGCTTGGATTGTGGGCGGATTGCTCATCATCCCACAGATGTTCGTATTGGCTGAACTCGCTACAGCCTATCCGGAAGATGGTTTTGGATTCGTTTACCTGGAAAAGGCGCGGCTGCGTCCTCTCGCCTTTCTCTTGGGCTGGGGTAGCTTCCTGGCCACCGATCCCCCCTCGATCACGATCATGGCCATGGCAATTGTGAACTATCTTGGGTTCTTTCTGCCAAGCGTCAACGGACCCTCAGGACGTCTGGTGGCCGTAGCAATCATCGTTGCATTGACTGTGCTCCACTGGCGCAGCGTCAAGAAGGGCGGTGCATTCCAAATCGTGGTCACAGTCGCTAAGATCCTCCCTTTCGTGATCCTCGTGGTTATCGGTTTGCGCCACCTTCACCTCGATTGGCTGATTTCGGTCCACACGATGAGAGGTGGACGCTCTCTGCTGACTGCGCTTTGGGGCGGTGTGTCCGCTACCTTCTGGGCCTATACCGGCATGAATGCGGTGTGTTACATGGCCGGCGAGTTCAAGAACCCAGGCCGCACACTCCCGCTGGCACTCGTCGGCACCTCACTCTTTGTGATGGTGCTGTACACGCTGATCAGCGTCACCGTCATTGGCGTGATGCCCTTTGATCGCCTTCTGCAGTCGGCGACACCTGTGGCCGATGCCTTGACCTTTGTGCCGGGTCTTTCCAATGTGGCCGCTGGTTTTGTGGCACTCTCAGGCATCATCGTCATTCTCGGATCACTCAGCTCTTGCATCATGTATCAGCCCCGGTTGCAATATGCGATGGCGCGGGGCGGCCTTTTTTTCAAAGCCTTTGGCCATGTGCATCCTAGATTTGAGACACCCGATTGGTCCATCCTGCTCCAGGTCGGTTATGCCATCTTGCTGCTCTTCATCACCGATCTGGTCAGTCTATTAGGCTATTTCACGCTGATTCAAACGCTATTGAACGCCGCAGTTTACTTTTCGGTGGTGCGATGCGAGAAGAATTCCGACTACAGGCCAATGTACCGAATGCCAATCCGGCGCACCATGACGGCTCTCGCTGTCGTTGGCAGTTTGGTGCTCGCTTGGGGAACCTTCATTTGGGCGCCCATCCCGGGCTTGGTGGGTACCCTGGTGATAGTAGCGAGTGGCCTGCCGCTGTATGCCTATTGGAACAGGCGCAGACTCGAAGTATAGGAAAATCAAAATCTCGTGTTCGGCGTGAACGAGGCATTGTGGCGGGTCGAGTGGCTGTCGTCGGTTGGAAGAAGCAATCCAGTTCATCGTGCGCGGGCGAAGGTTTGGCTGTTTGGGATTAGGCGAGGGCAGAGACCATGGGGAGCACACCTCCCATCGCGGATTGGGCCGGCTCAAAAACATCTGTTTTTGAACCGCGCACACTTGTGCATTCCTGGAGATTGTAGTGGAGGCAGTTTGGCAACGATTTCTCGTTTTTGGGCGGTGCTTTCCACCCGAACTGGTGAGTCCCCAGAGAAAGAGGCACACTGCCGACGCACTTCGGCCAGCTAAGTGATTGCTATCTAAGGTGCTCGGATAGGTTTGCAGCTGATCGGCCGTTAGGCACACGGAAGTCCGCTGCTGCAATTGCGCCGGCTGAGTCGGCGCTTTGGCCATGAGCCCGCTCGGCCCATTGGATTCGCATCGCTCGATCTTGACGCGAGGCGCGCATGTTGCGGCCTTTGACGTGGAGCGGTTCATCTCCGTCGGGCTCACGCTGGTTCGGTCGCGGAGTAGAAGTCGAGCCGGTATTGAGACTGATCATGATGATGGCTTTGCTCGCGCCGCCAAGCAGGTCTCTCGAATCTGCTCACTAGTGAGGGTCTTCTCGTTCAGGAGTCGCTTGGCCACTGCTTCGACCTCCGGCCAGAACCGGGCTACCAGGTTCTCGGCACGCATCTGCAGCAGATGAAAATAAGCCCTGAGCTCCTCGTTGCTCCCTACGAGATGAATCAAAATCTCTACGGCTTGCTCTCGGTCTCCACGGCTGCATGCCGGGTAGCGCCTCTTGGTTTTCTTGTAACGGCACGACGCAGCGTTCCCAACAAGGCAGCCCACTACGAACTTCTCAGCTTGAAGCGTGGCTCGCCCACTGTAGCCGCCGCTCTTTTCCATTTCTGAGATGAACCTCGGCGGGTTGCGCAGGTGTCCCAGGGAACCGGTTTTCGGATCGGGGATGATCGTCACGTGGTCCCGCTTCTTTAGTTGACCGAACCACCACGCCGCTATCGCATGCCCTGCTTCATGATGAGCAGTATCGCAAAGCTCGTTTTCTTTCATGGCTGCCTCCAACTAAAACTATTAACGTCGCACCCGACATTTTCTAGGTCGCACTAACAATGGCAGAAGAACAATAGTATCGTATCGGACTTTCGCTCGATCATACAACTAGAGAGGTAAGGATATAAGACAGAAGTTATGTTGTCACTTACATGCACATTATCAAAGCCACTTAGCAATACTCATTGTGGACTACAACTTAACAAGGCACGCGTAGAACCACAACTTAGCAGCGCAAAAAAGTAATTGGCCTCCTATTATCTTTGGTTACTTTACGAAGCGGCGACCTCCGCCTATGCTGCGTGTTGGTTGTAGGCAGGTGGAAAGAAGAATGGTACGTATCCGCGAGGCAGAGCAACGTCGTGGGCCGGGTCATTGGGGGCCGCTTTTCCCTCTTGACGTAACGCACCGGAGGGCTGAGCAACGGGCTAAAAATGGCAACATGGCCGGTAACAATGGGGACGCGCATGTCCACTATCACAACCATAGCCCAATCCAAGCCCTCGATTCGGACGGCGTGGACAAAGTGCTTCAACAGCACGGGGAGAAATTTGTTAACCACGCGGCAAACGAGCTGCGTAGAAGGAATTTCTAAATGATTGCTCAGCAGATGCACGACGATGGGATGTTTCCACGGGTTTTCTGTGACGCCTGCCACAAACCGATTGACGTGGCCGAGACGGGCATCGTTCTCTGGGATGACCAGGGACAAATAACCTTTGCGCACATAGGCGTGTGTAGTCGCGCGTTCCACGCCATCCCCTATTCATGGCCTCTGGCCGCGTTCTTTGTCAACCTGCTCAGAAATACCAAGATCACGGCGAAAGAACTGAAGGCGGAAGAAGAGGGCGGCATCAACGCCGTGCTTGGCGCAACCGTGAGCCGTACGAAGGTGGACAAAACGGCATGAGCCGTTTTCTGGAAATCGCACTGCGCAACGCGGCCCGAGGGTTGCGCGTTTTCCCCGTCCACGCGAAACTGCCTCTTGTCAAAAACTTCCCGGACCTTGCAACCACTGACCCCGCGCATATAGAACAGTGGGCGCAGAAGTGGCCGGACGCTAACTGCGGAGTGATGGGTGATGACACTTTCTTGATCGTGGACACAGACCGTTGGGCGAAGATGCAAGAGCTATTCGCAGAGCAACTCCGGGACCCCGCGTTGTTTGACACGTACTGCGTATCCGCCCGCGAGGATAGACGGCAATTCACATTCCTGCAAACCGAGCGCAGCCGGTCAATGCAGAAACGCAACCTTGACTGTGCTGTGCCCGGCGAGCCGGACAACGTTTTTGAGTTTAAGAGCCGCCGAAAATTTGGGATGGGTGAAGGCTCCATACACAAGACGGGCAAGACATATCTGATAGTACAAGACCGGCCATTCAAACCCGTGCCGGATGCCTTGATAGAGCGGGCGGAGGAGCTGTACCGCAGTTTGAAGCAAGAGTCGCCGGACGGGTCCAGACAATCGCTGCCTCTGGACAACGGCAGCCGTCACAACGCGCTTGTGCAAGTAGCCGGAAGCTTGCGCCGTGCGGGACTCGGCTCCGCCGCAATCGAAGTGGCCCTGCTCCAACACTGCGCAGACAGCCTCACTGATGACACGGACTTCAACGTAGAAGATGAATGCAAGAGCATCGCTGCGTCCGCTACGTGGCCCATCCCGGAGCCGGAGGGTAAGGTGTTCATTGGCAGCTCGCAGCCCGAAGAGAAAATTGAAGAGGCAACGGGCGCGGGCGCACTGCGGAAACTCCCGGACTATCCGCTCCACGTTTGGGAAGGAACCATCTACCACGAATTTGCTCTGCGGGCCGCGTCCGTCTGCTACGTGCCATCGGAGATATTCCTGGAGACGTTGCTGACTTGCGTAGGCGCGGCAGTGGCAAACCAACTGACTTGTGAGCTGTCCAACGTCACGTCTCGCTTCTTCACGACGCTGATTGCACTGGCGGGGTCTGGCAAGGGCAGCGCACAGAATTTGGTGCTGGACACGATGTTGCAACCCGTCCGCCTCAGCTCCACATTTTTTAGCGAAGCGAACCTACCGCGCCCGTGCTCGGCTCTGTTGGCCCGCGCCGCATCCGAGGCCGGGCTAAACATCGCTTTTTGCAACCATGCGTCCGTGCTCTTTGACCTGGAAGAGATCGACCAACTGATGGAGAAGACTTCCATTCAAGGCTCGGGAAAATCGCTGCTCGGCGTCATACGCAACCTCCACGATTCCGAGCGGCCTGGATTCAGCATTGCATCCAAGCGCACAGACATCGCCCCGTTGGGCCGCCTGTCCATCCTTGGTTCCATGACGCCTTCCATCTGGCGAGATGCGATGCAGGGGAAAGACGCATACGGCACGGGCATTGGCGGGCGCCTCAACTTGATAGTCACCGGCCCGGTCAAAACCAAGGCGCAACTCCGCTGGCCGGACTTCGGCGATTTAGCCGAGCGACTAGAGCAGAAGTTTTTTGCTTTAGACGCCGGACCAATCCGCATGACGCAAGAGCCGGAGGCCGATGCGGTTTTTTCCCGATGGTGGGAGACCCTGACATCAGGACAGTGGGGCCGCGCATGTGGGCGCGTGAACGTAATCACGCAACGGAAGGCTTTGCACTTGGCTTGGATGCTCGGGCAAACGTCCATCACGGCTGATGTGGCGGAGAAAGCCATTCTGTTGGGTAACTATCTCGTGGAGGCTCGGCAGTCCGTCATGGTGGAGGAAGGCGGCGAGAAGCAAGCGGTCAATGAGAACGTGGTATTAGCCGCGGTCCGTGACGCACACCCCAAGGCCCTGAGTGCTGCAACCATCTGTGTGTTCGTGGATCACGCCATGTCTCGGCGGAGCATATATAACGCGCTTTCCATGTTGGTTGAAACTGGCGAAGTTAGGAAGATCAAGGGCGCACCCGGCAAGAATGGGCGGCCCGCCACGCTGTATGTGTGGAATCTCGTGGGGAGGAGTTAGTGCAGCGCAACGTACCCCGCGTGCGCCAGCGCATATATTCACACACATACACGCACATCATGCTCCGCATTGCACAAAGCCACAAACACCTAAAGATTGAATGGCCTACGGAGACTGAGTTTGTGCAGTGCAGATTGCACAAAGTCCCACGCGAGGCGAGTGCTGGGGTTTGTGCACGCGTTTTTTGAGATTTTGCACAAAGTGTGCCCGGCCTAACCGGGTAGAAACGAGGTTTGCAATGATGAAGGGATTGAAATACGGAGCACCGCGCTGGTTAGTGGAGGCACTTGGTACGAAATGGGACGCGGGGCAGATTTACTCCCTTGACCGCGAGCCCGGCTTTGACCACGTGCGAACCTACAAAGGCCGGGTGGTCATCTCGCAGCCATATGAAGCAAACGAAGAGATAGCCAGCGTTCTGGCCAAGCTGGTAGCGCAAGGCGTCAAGGCTAGGTTGTGGGGAATCTCGCCGTACAATCCCGGTCGCACATTCTCAATCGTACTGTGGCGTCAGGAAGACGAAGCTCTGGCACGCGAAATCATGGGGAAGATGTTTGCACCTTGGAGCACCGTAGACAAGGTAGAGCCGCCAACGATGAAGCAATGGACGGGACGATAGGGGGAGGGGCGGGTCAAAAATCTTGAGCACTGTTTGTGCAAAGCCCTCCGCCGATCCTAAATTTACACAAACAAGTTATTTCTCAATTTGAGAAAAGCCCAGAGCTAAGACATGCCCTTGATTGTCAAATATCAGCCCACCAAGCGCCGTGGACACTTGAATCCGGCCCCAGTGGACCCGGACCCGTTGCTTACGATGGCCCAGGCCGCAAACATGCTAGCCGTCTCCAAGCGCACGATGGTAAGATGGGCCGCGCGGGAGGACCAAGGTGTCCTAGATGTCTCCCCAACCGGCAGCGAGAGGCGGCAATTGCGTATCCGGCTAAGTGCGATACGCCGTCTCCAGCGGAAAATGCTAGTCTGAAACCAACCCCCGCAACCCGTTTGTACTGTTTTTGTACTGCCATACCGCCTTTCATGCCTCTGTTGCTTCTAATACTACTCAATATAATCAATAACTTGCATAGAATCAATAGATAGGAGCGGTTCAAATCCACCCCCCGCAACCAAACATCTTGTTACACTTCAACGGCTTGGCAGCTTTTCTCTCCTGAGCCGCTTTTGTTCTTGAGGAGCGTTGATCGGGTATGGCCGCAACCCACGAACTTCACCTCTGCTGGCCTCTGGCTTCACCTCGCTGAAAGTTGAGGGGTGGCCAAGCAACCCGCGGCTACGCCACGGTTGCAGCATCTGCTTCCTCGTATAGGTCGTCAATTTGCTTGCGATAGCGCGTGAAGGCGTCCCGGTCCTTCTACAGCCCGGTGCCGCCGGAAATTGCCGCCTCAATGCCTCCGGCCGTGACCGAGCGATCCCAAAGGTCCTGAGCGGTCAACTGCCTTCTCATGATCTCGTGACGGCAATCACAGCGGAGGCACTTGCGCTGGCCTATCGTATAAAGGGTCAGGTGGCCCCTATGGCGGGTTCGTCTGTCACCGATTCGTCTATCGTTGGTTTGTCTAGCATTGGTTCGTCTAGCATCGGGTCGGCCCTCATCGAAGATGGTTTGCGCCGCCTAGCTCCGGAACAGTTGCGCGCCGCCCTTACTGGCTTCCTGCCCAAAGGGGCTACGGCTGCGGAGCAGACCCGCGCCATTGAAGCCGGGCTGCGAAGCCCGGCTGGCGAGGCCCTGCGGGACGCGATGGCGAGATGGATCGTCGACGAAATCGTTCCGGTGAAGAGGTTAGTTCCGCAGGCTTACGAGAACTGGCGTCCGCCGGTTCGCGATGCCATGATGTTCGTGGTGGCGCGCCTCTCGCCCGCGCGCCTCGCCCCCAAGCTCCTGGAACAACTTGAGCTCCCGTCGAATACTTCCGCGGAAGTTCGTTTGCTGCGGCTGATCGCCAAAGTCCCCGGCCTGCAAAAACTGGGACAAGTCATCGCACGCAACCAGCACCTCCGTCCGCCTCTGCGGAGTGCGCTCGCCCGGCTGGAAAATGGAATTCGCGATGTCCGGCCGGAGGACGTAGTCGCGATCATTCGACAGGAGTTGGGGCCACGGCTCAAGAAATACGCCGTGCACATCGCGCCGACTATCCTCTCCGAGGCCAGTGTCAGTGCGGTGGTGCGTTTCACCTGGCGTAACCCGCGCAGCGGAAAGCGTGAACGGGGTGTTTTCAAAGTCCTGAAACCTCACATCCCCGAGTACTTTGCGGAGGACATGGATTATTTGCAGGGACTGGCTCAATACTTTGCGGACCGGCACCACAACTACAGATTTCCCCGGAACCTGCTCCCCGATACTTTCAAGAAAGTCCGGCGCTTGCTGCGGCACGAGGTCAATTTTGTCCGGGAGCAGAAGACGTTACTCGAAGCATGGAGTCTCTATCAGTCCATGCCTGGCATTCGCGTGCCGCGGCTGATCCAGCCACTGTGTACATCCAGAATTACGGCGCTCACCGAGGAGCGTGGGATCAAGGTGACGAACGCGGCCGCCCGCCTGCCGGAGTCGCGGCGCAAGAAAGTTGCCGAGCAACTCATCGAAGCGCTGGTCGCGGTTCCTCTCCTGGCGGCGCAGGAGGATGCCATTTTTCACGGCGATCCCCATGCCGGCAATCTGCTCTATAACAACCGTACCGGCGAACTGACGATCATCGACTGGGCGCTGAGGGAACGCTTAAGCCGCGATCAGCGCCGTCATCTCGCGCTCTTGTTTCTGATGGTGACCTTGCGCGACCCGGTGGGCACCTGCAACGAAGTCTTGGCACTCAGTCAGCAGCACATCGGAAGCGCCTCAGCGCGGGGGAAGATGGTTGCGGAGTTCATCGCGCGTTTTCTCGGCGAACTGCCCGTGGCACCCAGCGGAGTGGATGCGATGGTGCTCCTCGAACGCCTTGCAATGAAGGGTGTCAAGTTCCCCGGGCCGCTGATCATGTTGTCCAAGGTGATGTTCACGCTGGATGGAATCCTGGGCGACGTCGGAGGATCAAGCAGCGGCATGGGCTTCGGCTTAACGATTGCGCGCCACGTTGCCCAGCATTGGATGAAGAATCGCAAAGAGTTCCGTTCGCCTCTGAAGACCAGGGACTGGATTACGCTGCAGTGCAGCGCCTTGCTTTACACCAGCCGTTTGTGGCTGCAGGGCGAGCAGGCAATATTGGACCGCTTGCTGCCCGCCGGTTCGACGTCCCCCCTCGCGTCAGGGTGAGACATGAGGGGCGACTGAGGCGGCATCGTTCAGCGCGTTGTCGTTTCAAGCTTTATCGTTCCAATCCGTCTCTGCCGCTGGAGGGATAAAGCTCATCGCCCGTTCGGCCAGCGCGGTAATGGTAAGGCTGGGATTGACCCCGAGGTTGGCCGCCACTACCGAGCCGTCACAGATGTACATATTCTTGTAGTTGAAAACGCGGTGGTGAGAATCAACCACGCCGTGGTTGGAAGAATCGGCGATTACGCAACCTCCGATACAGTGCGCCGTCCCCGGAACGTTGAAGAGGATCTCTGGCAGCATGCTCATTGGGAAACCGCCGGTAAGTTGTGCATATTTCTGCGCGAACTCATTTGCCTTCGGAATATAGGTAGGCACCTTCTCGCCCCGGCTAACCAGAAATTTCCTGAATGGCCAGAACCAGGGGCGTTGCCAGCGCATCTCGATCTCTCCATCGAGGGCCTGCATGCAAAGGAGAACCACAAACTCCCGGGCCCATCCCAGGGGTTGCAGCACACGCACGGTCTTGAACGGGTGGCGGAGCAGAGAGACGATGACGTTCTTCAGCCAGAGCGCAATCCGCTGCGGACCGGGGCGGCCATTGGTCAGGATTGTGGTCAAAAACCCCAACGCGTCAGAGCCCTTTGGGTAGCGGACGGCTTCAATGTGGGTGTGCTCGTCAATATAGATGCCGGAGCCGATGGCTATGCCCTGCGACACATCTTGGGAGTAGCCCGGTGTGCGCGCCCCGATGAGCGATTCGGAATTGGTGCGCACATGTTGGCCCAGCTGGCTGCTGATGGTCGGCAATGAGCTCCTTTCTTTGAGATGGAAGAGAAGCTCCATCGTGCCCAGCGAGGAGGCGGAGAAGATCACCCCGCGGCAGGTGAACCGCCGAGGCTGGCGGCGAATCCACGCGGTGGACTTGACTGTGCCCACTTCGTAGCCGGCGCTGCCGTCGCCCGCGCCACCCAAGGGCTTGACGTTCACCACCCTGGTTTCGGGAAAGAGCCGGGCCCCGTGCTTTTCCGCTAGATACAGATAGCCGAGGTCCAGCGTATTTTTCGCGCCATACCGGCAGCCCATCATGCAGCCACCGCAGCCGAGGCAAGTGGTTCGCGCCGGACCTTCTCCCCCGAAGAATGGATCAGGGAAGGTCTGATTGCCCGGCTCTCCCTCCGCAGGCTGGAAGATGCCGACGTTCGTGCAGTAGAAAGTATGCCCAATACCGGCCGCTTCCGCAGCTTTCTTCAGGAGATGGTCGGCCGGTCCGAGGATTCTGTTTTCCGTCACACCCAGCATCCGCTCGGCAGTTTCGTAGTGCTGGGGCATTTCCGTTTTCCAATCGGCCAATCCCGTCCAGGATCCCGCGTCCCACACTTTCTCAGGAGGCGGAAGCAAGGTGCAGGCGTAGGTGATGGACCCTCCACCCACCGCGCAGCCATGGAAGATGGTAGCGTGCCTGAAGAACTGGATGTTGAAGAAGCCACGCAGGCCAAGGTTGGGACGCCAAATCCAGCGATGGATGGACCAACTGGTGCGCGGCAGGTTGTCAGGCGTCCAGCGCCGGCCCATCTCCATGACCGCAACTCGATACCCCTTCTCTGCCAGCCGAAGGGCGGAAACACTGCCGCCGAAGCCCGAACCGATAACAATGAAGTCGAAGTCAAAATCGAATTGGCAGTTGCGAGACGCCACAGATTCCTCGCCGCTCGGTTCCAGATTTCTTGCGATATTTCGTGCGATCGTTTTATTCACAGCCTGACCGTCTCTATATTCTTCTGCCGTCGAACTCTTACATCAATCACTTGCCCAATCCTGTGCAGAGCTTCGGCACTCTGTGGCGAATCGAGTCCAAACATCTGAAAGTCATGGGTCATGTCCTCCCAGCTTTCGAGGACGACATCCGCGCCCTGCTTCTGGGCGCGATCCGCGAAGGCTTGAATGCTCGCGTACAGAATCTCGGCGCGGCCAGCTTGGATATAGATCGGAGGAAGTCCGCGCAGGTCAGCCCATATCGGCGACACCAGCGGATGCCGGCGCTCGGCCGAGTCGCAGAACCACTCTGCCCATTGCTCCAGCATTCGCTTCTCGATCCAGTCAAACTCGCCCTTGCCGGTGAGGTCGGCTTCAAAGTCAATTGCCGGAGAGAGCGCAATGGCCAGTGCAGGCAGAGGAAGCTTCGACTCCCGCGCCGCCAGAAGCAAAGCTAGCGTCAGATTGCCGCCAGCCGAGTCGCCGGCAAGAATCAGACGGTCAGGATCGGTGCCGCCCCCGAGCAGCCAGCGGTAGGCGTTGAGCGCATCTTCAAGCTGCACCGGGAACCGATGTTCCGGTGAGAGACGGTAATCGAGGGCAAAGGTTCTGGATTTCGCAGCCTGCGTGATCAGCGCGATAAGGTTGGCGTAAGCCTGCGGATAAAAGGAGTATCCGCCGCCATGAAAATACAGGACGCTCACGCGCGGCTCTGTGTTCTGACCGGCAGAGTTCTTGCCGGTAAACCAACTTCCTCTGAACTTTTGCTGCACGACCGGCGTGATGCTTACTTCCGACAATGCCGGAGAACTAATCACGACCGAGTCCAAATAGCGGCGTGCTTCCTTCACATCGCTCATCTGGAAGGCAGCGAGCGTCTGCCGCTTCAACCCTTGTGTGGCCAGTTCTACGAACCAGCTCCAACCGGGCAGACGTGGACCCTTGAGCGCTCGGCGAGCAGACGCTTCGAGAATGGATTGGCTCAGTTCGGCGGCGCTGCGGAGTCGGTAGCGAGGTGGGCCTCTGAAATGTATCCGGGCAGTCATGTCAATTGCCAATCTTTTAAGCGCACGGGGATGTCGCGTCGGGAACGTAAACCTGGACCAGGCGCACCCATGGCCGGTCAAACCGAAAATCGCGTTCGCCCCGAATGAGCGGGACCAGGCGCTTCGGGGGTTAGTGTGGCAATTGGCACCAGCACGAACCGCCAACGTGTCCTTCCACCAGGCAGGGACACGTTGGCGCACTTAGCTCTTACCCAATCTACGTGTTGGCACACAACCGCTGAAACATGTGCCAACGGCATTATTCATCGGCCAGCCTTAGGCGACCGCAGCCGCGTGCCGCTTAGGCGACCGCTTCGCGCGATGTGCGACCTTGTGCGCGGGTTTGTGCGCGCCGTTCGGCTTTACCATGACATCCATCAACTCCTTTTGGGCGTCGACGTAGCTTTTCACTCCTTCACGAGTCAACTCTCCCAACGGCAAGAAGGGAAATGGGCGCAAGAGTTCCAGAGTCTTGCCGGCGGTTTTCACGTTGGCGTTCATCTGTCGCCCGGCTACATCAACCAACTTCCTTTGCGCATCGATGAACGACTCCGTGGCGTGGCGCGCCAGCTGGGACAACTCGGTCTTCTTGGTTTTCTTGACGCCATTGGTGTGCTTGCCGCCGGTGGCCTTGGCGGTCTCCTCGGCGATGACGTCCATGAAGTGCTTCTGGGCTTTGACAAAGTTGTCCATCGCCTCGCGGGCCAGTTCCACCACGTGCTCGCTCTGGTAAGGTTTTCCGGCCTTGGCTGCATCCACCCAGTTGTGAGTTTGCTTGCCGGCAATCTTCAGGAACTCCTGCTGCATGTGGACGAAAGTCTCCACGCTGCGCTGTAGTAGGTCGGTAATAGCCTGCGCCGGAGGCCAGTCTCCGACACGTTCCTTAACACCGGTCATCAGGATTTCGTTCTGTTTTTGCCCCAGTTCAAGAAGGACCTTTTGCCCTTCAATGAAGTTCGACACACTCTCGGCAGTTGCTTCGCCCAGAATGGCCGTCGGGGAATGATTGGGATCGGACAATTGTTGTCGGAGGGAGTGCATCAGGCTGGCATTCTGCCGCATGGCGAGATCCATGAGGATCCGTTGCGTGGCAAAGAAACTCTGGACGCCCTGCTGCGCCCAACCCGACAGGAGAGAAATAAAAGGCGGCTCCCCGGAATGAGTTCGGGGGGTTTCGGACTTTACGGTTGGCATATAGCACCTCCAAGTATGCTGCATTGCAGCATCAACTAAACTGTACGATTTTAAGAGAGTTGTGTCAATATATATTTGTATTGTGTGCGCAGCAGCATGGTCAGGACCAAAATGAAGCCGGTGCCCGTCCTCATCAAGAAATATGGGAATCGCAGGTTATACGATTCCTCGAACAGCCAATACGTGAATCTGGACGACATTGCGGGATTCGTTCGGGAAGGCAAGCATGTCCAAGTGGTCGACGCAAAGACGGGCCAGGATTTGACCCGGGTCACCCTGACGCAAATCATCACGGAGGATGCCAAGGAAAAGCAGACCGGCCTGCCGCTCGAACTGTTGCGCCAATTGATTGTCGCCTCCGACGAGGTGCGGCAGGAGTTCGTCATGTGGTATTTGAAATCCGCCTTCGATACTTTTCAGAAGGTACAGGACTCGGTGCAGAGCCGGCTAGGCGAGGTCCAGTCCGCGATTCTGTCGCCGGTGGATATGATGAAGAAGTTCCTGGCCGCCGCGGTGCCAACCCCGCCGCGGGCCGAAGTCGAGCCGGAACTCGACGCACTGCGCAAGCAAGTAGCGGAGCTGGAGGCTCGGCTGGAAAAGCGCGCGCGCGGAAAACGAGCCTCGCGTCAGAAGCAAAAGGGAAGGGTATAATTCGCAGTGGAAAGCTTCTGCCCGTTAGTGCGATTTGCCTAAAATGCGGACAAAACGCAGGATGAGATTGCAGCGCAAACAGAAAAAGGTTACAGGTTCATCGAAGGCGGGAAGTCGGAAGCAAATTCACAGGGCCGATTTGGTAGCCGACATCTCACCCTGGACAGAAGCGCTGTTCGCGGCTGAGATTCTCTTCCTGCACGCAACTCCTGTCTATTACGGTTTCGGCGTACCCCGCGGTGATGACTCTGCGGTGGTCATTATTCCCGGTTTTCTCGGTACCGACCTTTATTTGATGGAGCTCCACGGCTGGCTGAAGCGCATCGGATACCGGCCCTATTTTTCCGGCATCGGGATTAACGCCGAGTGCCCGAATCTCCTGATCCAACGCAAGCTGAACCAGACCATAGAAAAAGCCCTGACCGAGACCGAACGGAGAATTCACTTGATCGGCCACAGCCTCGGAGGGGTGATCGCACGCTCGGTGGCGGCCCAGAGGCCAGACGATGTCGCTTCGGTCATTACGCTGTCGGCGCCCTTTCGCTCCATCTCTACCAGCCGAACTGTTCTCCACGCTAGCGAAGCCATTCGCCAGCGTATCCTGCAGGAGCATGGCGCAGGCGTGCTGCCCGACTGCTACACCGGACGCTGTACGTGCAATTTTGTTGATTCGTTGAAGCGCGACGTTCCGGACTCGATGCTGGAGACCGCGATTTACACGCGCGATGACGGCATCGTGGACTGGCGCTATTGCACGACCAGGAAGCCTGAGGTCGACTTTGAAGTGCCGGGCACTCACATTGGAATGGCGTTTAATCCTTCGGCGTACTCGATCGTCGCCGAGCGCCTGGCAAAGGCGCAATCTTCCGAATGAGTTTCTTCCGAACAAGTTTAGCGGCCGACCATCTCCAATACGGCCCCGGTATTCGTCTCTAGGGTTTCGGCCGGTCGGCCCCGCCGCTCCAAGCGGAGTACCGCTCTCGCCAGGCTATTGTTCGCGACTTCAAAGCTGCCCTTACAATCGGTCTTCACATAGGGCAAACGGTGAATGCTCGGCCCAGCGCCATCGATCGCTGCTTCCAATCGGAAGCCATCCTTCGTGGAACAATGAAAATTCCACCCAAATTCATTTGGATCTTTCTTGATCTCCTGCAGATTCCCGAATTCGTACTTCTCCCCATCATGCCAGAGCACCGCCCTGCGAAAGACCAGCCCGAATGGCATTTCGTATACCAATGCTTCCAATGTACTCGCCTTTAACGCGCTCGCTTTCCCTGCACTCGAACGACGGTCGGGGCGGGGAAAATACGCGTGCGTCCAAGTCCAGAAGTTGCGGTGCCGGTATCCACAGTTGTGTCCTTGAACTCCGAACCCCAAAGGGTCACCCTGAAAACTCCGGCCATCCAGCGTGATCTGGCCGGAAAAAAGCGCGTCGGAATGCGGCGTGCGCGAGAATCCAATCCAGCCCTTGTTGCTCAGCGTGACCCGAAACGTGGAACCGTAATGCAAGTCCCAGGCTATCGCGTGCCCCCCCAGCTCCAATGCTCCTCGGCAGGAGTTCTCGCCGATTCCGTTTTTGCCGATTTGGAAGTGGAATGGATTTTGCCCTCTGTCGCTGAGATCCAGACCCTCCAGGGGAAATCCTTGAATGAAGCTTTGCGGTTTTCCATCCCGCGGAAACCATGTGGCCCACACTTGGACGGGCATCCCCTGCGGGCCTTCAGCGCAACCGCACCGTCCCGGATTTATCAGCAAATATCGGAACCACCACGCCCCGCCGCCATCTGCCAGTCCCAGACGGACAAACCAGACTTCGTAACGGCGCCGAACCGAAAGTGAGGAATAGACCTCGTTGAAAGTTTTCACTGATCAATGTCTCAAGTCCAGAGTCGCAGAATAGCAGCAATTGGAGGCTAATTATGCACGGCGGCTTCGTTTTTAATCCGGCCGTTTATACCATCATTGCTGAGCGTCTGGCCGAGGCAACTTCGCAAGCACAGGCCAGTCGCCTTCGTTCATGTTGCTGTGAAAAGGGTCGTCGGGCTGCGAGGCAGCATCACACACGAATGTATAAGCCGTCACAGATTTCACCGGCTCGAAATCTGTATGCTTAATTGCGCCATTTCACGACATTCCTAGTGTTGCGTGGAGGTCTCGATATGATGCCTAACAAGTGGCCCTGGAGTTGGGAAGAGGAAGTTGAGTGGCGGAAGGAAATGCGTCAAGAGGAATTTGGGTGGATGGACGAACTGATCGATCACATGATCAGCGATAGCCTGGCCGGTTCTTCCTATGACCCCCTCCAACCACAGGAGGATTGGTCGGACGAGAAGACGGTTGTGGGCTAAATTTCGATCATTCGTGACTTCCTAGGGATAGAAAACTATCCTGAGCGCCAGCGGGACGGCTATCAGAAACAGTTGGCATGGCCGGTGACATTGGGTAGCGGATAGTAGTTCAACAGCGCCGTGGCGGTAGAAACGCGCCGCTCGGAAGGGACCGTTAGCCATCGTGTGCTCGATATGTTGTCTGGCGAACAGCTCCCGAGGATTTTTTGAAATCCGTAGCGTCAGGGAACAATCACTGCCGATCCTTTCTCAGTCTCCTCTTTGACAGCCAGAAGGGCCC
Organism: Terriglobales bacterium; assembly: GCA_050012595.1. Lineage (GTDB taxonomy): Bacteria > Acidobacteriota > Terriglobia > Terriglobales > Acidobacteriaceae > Acidiflorens. Next base: position 74,534 of record JBEKGW010000023.1, on the reverse strand, counting down.
TGTTCGCATCTTCGAGTGGAAATACTGTGACTTTCGGGCGGATCTGGAGGTCATGAGCCATCTTGAGAAAGTCGCGCGCATCCTGCCGGGTCATATTGGCCACACTGCGGATCTGCCGCTCACCCCAGAGCAGTTTGTCGTAGTCAAAGGCCGGCATATGGTCGAGATGGATGGCGTTGATTGCCACCACGCCGCCCTTACGCAAACTCGCGAGGGCACTTACTACTACCTTTCCGCTGGGCGCGAATGTGATCGCACGGTCGAGCGCCACGGGCGGCTTTTCATCTTCTTTGCCGACCCACGTGGCGCCGAGGGAAGCTGCCATTTTTTGATGAGATTCGCCTCTGGTCACGACATAGACCTCGCACTTCCAGGATTGAAGAATGGCAATCGCCAGACTTGCGGAGCTGCCAAAGCCAAAGAGTCCAACTCGCTCGCCATGCTCAACCCCCGCCACGCGTAAGCTGCGAAAGCCGATGATGCCGGCGCATAGCAGAGGGGCGACGAGTACGTCATCCAAACCAGGAGGCAACGGGAAGGTGAAGTCGGAGCGCACCACAGCATACTCGGCATAGCCGCCATCCACCGTGTATCCGGTGAAGATAGGCCGATCACATAAATTCTCCATGCCGTGGTGGCAGTACCAGCAGTCGCCATCTACGCCGCCCATCCAGGAAACGCCGACTCGTGTTCCCAGATGCAACTGCGCGGTCGGGCCTTCCACCACTTCCCCCACGATTTGATGGCCGGGAATGAGTCGCGGCCGGACCGGTGGCAGATCTTTTTCCACGATATGCAGATCGGTTCGACACACTCCGCAAGCGACGACCCGCAGTAAAACATGTCCCGCTTCGAGTTGTGGACGGGGGACATCCTCGATATGAAGGAACGATCCAGGCGTGGTCTGCGCTGAGGCAAAAATGGCAGCTTTCATTCTCCTCATTTTCTCCTGAAACCGCTAGCGAGAGCTCTTGTCAACAATCGCGACCCGCTACTGAATCAAGCTGAAATCGGCCGCCTTACACCTTTGCTTCCGGGGAGTCGGCAACTCCTCCCAGCGGCAAGGCGTCCGGCAGGTCAAGGCGCGCCACGCCGATCCGATTATCGGCCATTCCGTAGTAGACGTCGAAGCGGTCTGGTAAGCCGAGATCGTCGCGCCGGTCGATGCCGGTAGGGAACACAACGTGAGCGACGGTCCGGTTCCATTCCTGCGGCAGCACCGGCGTCAACACCGGTTCTGCCGAACGATAGCGAATCACTTGTGGCTGCTCTTTCGAGAGCACCATTACCCCGGCCGAGTAACAGAGTTGATGTCCGTCTTTGCTCGCCTTTTCGATTTCGCTGACGCCGTGATAAACGATCAGCCAGCCGTGCCGGGTCAGGACGGGCGGAGTGCCGCTGCCGATTTTGAGCCGCTCCCAGGGCGAAACTGGAGTCGCCAGCCGGTGATGAGAAGTGAACTGGCCGAGGCGATATTCACCGGACTCCACGGGCATCGGGTAATAAGAAATCCAAATGCTTTCGCGATCGAGATCGACCTCACGGGACGCGGGAAGGCAGACGATTTCCTCCGGATGAGTGCCGCGAAACAGCGGCCGGTGGAGCATGGCGAGCTCGCGATGCCCAGACGGACTCGGAATAGCAACGGGAAATAGGCTGGCATCCTTGTCATCCACGTCGCGGAATTCGATGCCGTGACGCGGAGCAAAGGTCGCCAACCCCAGGCGCTCCCAATGGAAGAGATCTTTCGATAGTGCCAGGGCGATCCGTGGGCCTCGGGGCGAAAATGCAGTGTAAGTCATTAAGTAGCGCTGCAACGGTTCCACGAACGTGATACGGGGATCCTCGCAGCCACCGGCGCCGTCGTGGCGCCGCTCATAATCGGCTTCCGGCTCCAGCGCGATGCCGAGCCGCTCGGCGCCTGCAGGATCGCCAGCTTCATTGAACCGTACTCGGGCAATGCCGATACGCGAGTAATTCCCCCGCGCAATCAGCCGCGGGAAGAGGTAAAGTTCGCCGTCCGGGCCACGAGCGGCAGCCGGATTCAGGACGCCTTCGACCTCCTGGGGATTGCCCGGCTGCGGCTCCATCAACATTCCCAGGCGCTGCAACGTAAACCCACTCATCAATCCCCCTCGAAAAGTCACGCCGCCTGATTGCAATCTGCTAAGCAAGCGATGATTGCTTGTATAACCATCTTCGTCTCTTCGGGACTCTTAACTGGGATAGAATCCATGCCTACTTTTTCGGCGGGATAGTCGTTCCCTCCCACGAACAAGGCATCGCCGACGTAAATCATGTCCTTCAATGAAATGTGCAGGATGTCAAAGGTCAGCACTTCTCGAAGCAGCTCGTGGGCGCGCCCTCTTCCAAGGCGGGGGTCGCGCTCACGTTGTCACGCCCTTCGGATCGATTGTCTCTTCTGCTTAGGCGCGATACCAGTCTTCCCGCGTCAGTGGCAAAACACTGTCGCCGCACGGCTTAGCGAGCAGCGTCTGGTACACGTTCAGGCGACCAGTGCGGAATCCATGAGCAGAGCCGGCCATGTAGAGGCGCCATATCCGGTAAGTTCTGTCATCCGTGATCCGGCGCGCCTCTGGTGCATGAGCTTCCAGACGCCGGACCCACTGGTGAAGTGTCAAGGCATAGTGCTCACGCAGGCTCTCCAGATCCCTAACCTCAAAGCCACTCAGTTCCGCGGCTCGAATGGTGACGTTGATCGGGACCAAGTCGGCATCGGGAAAGACATAGCGATCGCTAAAAGACGGGCCCTGCCGGCGGTAGGTGGCGGAATATGCGATCCCGTGATTCAGAAATACCCCGCCGGGCCGCAACAGCTCATACATTCGGCTGAAGTATTCCGGCAGGAACGCTTCGCCTACGTGCTCACACATCCCCACGCTGACAATCTTGTCGTACGGCTGGCCAAGCTGAATGTCGCGGTAATCTAAAACCTGCACGCAACAGCGGTCACTTAACCCCGATTCGCGCACTCGTTGTCGAGCTAGTTCCGCTTGCGGCACGCTCAGCGTGATTCCTACCGCTTCCACGCCATAGTGAGCGACGGCGTGCATAATCAATCCACCCCAGCCACAACCAACGTCCAAGAGACGGTCGCCCTGGCGAAGCCGCAGTTTTCTGCAGATGTAATCCAGCTTGCGCTCCTGGGCCGAGTTCAAATCTTCTTCCGGCGTTGCGAAGTAGGCACAGGAGTAAACCATGCGCTGATCGAGCCACAGCGCGTAAAAGTCGGCCGGAAGATCGTAATGATAACTGACGGCTTGCCGGTCTCGATCTCGAGAATGAACCGAGCCGCGGAAATTGGCCGGTTCCCGGTTCTTATGAGCGCGGTTATTCACCGGCAACGTCTGCCGTCGTTTAGCAAGATCAAGACTCTTCAGGAAGCTGCGTTCCTGCTGAAGGAGATAATCCGCCAACTCGAAGCTTACTTCGATGTCGCCCTCGATGTCGAAGTCATCATAGATGTAGGCTTCTCCGAGCGTGAGTTCACTGGGGCGGGAGAACATCGCACGCAACGCTCCCGGATGCTTGAGCACCAACGTAAAGCGCGGTTGCCGTTCCGATAACCAGGTAGTGCCGTCCCAGAAACGAACCTGAAAATCTCGCTTCGGGCAATCTGCCAGGAGCGCTTCCAGGAACTCGGCGCTGGCCAGGGAAGCTTTTTCCCCGAATGGAGAGTTCGCCAAGGCTGCCATACGCACCTCTCATAAATTAAAGTGGAATCAGCCGAATAATACCCGGCATTAGGGTTGGGATCAACAGCGAGTGATCGAAGACGGCATCGTAGACGGGAAAGTTGTCACGGTGAGCCGTAACGAACACACATGCATTTTTCACCGTGCAATAGGGAACAGTTTTCCTGGTCGTGCGCCGCCATGGTTCAGGCTGGGACTTAGCTTAAAATGACGAGGCTGGGTAACTTCAGACCTGTGAGCACTCCCAGTGCTGCAGAGACCTTGGCACAAAGGTCACCACGGCATTTGAGGAGAGCATCATGAAAGTAAGTCCTTTTGCAGGAAAGCCGGCCGAAGCATCGATGCTGGTGAACGTACCCAGGCTCATCACGGCCTACTATACGGAGGTGCCCGACCCTTCTGTGCCGGAACAAAGGGTTGCCTTCGGCACCTCAGGACATCGTGGTTCCGCATTCCAAAAGGCTTTCAATGAATGGCATATCCTCGCCATCAGCCAGGCCATTTGCCTGTATCGGGAGCAGAACAAGATCGACGGCCCGCTGTTTCTCGGCATGGACACGCATGCGCTTTCGGTGCCGGCTCTTGCCAGCGCGCTTGAGGTGCTGGCGGCCAACGGGTTGGATGTCATGCTGGCGGAGGGCGATGAATATACCCCAACCCCTGCCATTTCCCACGCGATTCTCACGTACAACCGCGGGCGCAAGACTGGACTCGCCGACGGCATCGTCATCACGCCGTCACACAATCCGCCCCATGACGGCGGGTTCAAATACAACCCCCCCAACGGCGGGCCGGCGGAAACCACCGTCACCGCCTGGATCGAGGCCAAGGCGAATGAGTTTCTCGAGAATGGCCTTCTGGGTTTGAAAAGGATTCCTTTCGAGAAGGCTCTTCGCGCCCCCACGACGCATCGACACGACTATCTCAACGCTTACATTACCGATCTCGGCAACGTGCTCGACATGGACGCCATTCGCGGCGCGAAGATCAGCATGGGGGTCGATCCGCTTGGCGGCGCCGGGGTCCACTACTGGGCGCCGATCGCGGAACGCTATGGGTTGAACCTCACGGTCGTGAATGATGCCGTCGACCCGACCTTCCGTTTTATGACTGTCGATTGGGACGGCCAGATCCGCATGGACCCATCCTCGCCCTATGCGATGCAGAGGTTAATCGGCATGAAGGATCGCTTCGAGATCTCTTTCGCTTGCGATACCGATCATGACCGGCACGGAATCGTCACCCGAAGCGCGGGGTTGATGCCGCCTAACCATTACCTTTCTGTCGCCATCTTCTATCTCTTTCAACACCGGCCGAAGTGGCGCAAGGAAGCGGCGATCGGCAAAACGGTGGTGAGCAGCCAGATGATTGATCGCGTCACCGCGAAGCTTGGCCGGAAGCTCTACGAGGTGCCGGTGGGATTCAAGTGGTTCGTGGATGGCTTGCTCGACGGTTCGCTGGGCTTCGGTGGCGAAGAGAGCGCAGGAGCCTCCTTTTCTCGTATGGATGGCACCGTTTGGACGACGGACAAAGATGGAATTATCCCAGCCTTGCTGGCCTCGGAGATCACGGCGCGGATGGGCCGCGATCCCGGCGAGGTCTACCGCGAACTCACGCGCGAATTCGGCGAGCCTGTTTACGACCGCGTTGAGGCGCCTGCCACACCGGAACAAAAAGAGATTCTGGAGAAACTCTCGCCGGAGCAGGTCCGGTCCACGGATTTGGCGGGGGAAAAAGTCCAGGCCATCCTTACCCGCGCGCCTGGCAACGGCGCCTCGATCGGCGGGTTGAAGGTGGTGTCGGAGAACGGATGGTTCGCGGCGCGTCCTTCAGGGACCGAGAATATCTACAAGATTTATGCGGAGAGCTTCCGGGGAGAGGATCATCTGCGCCAGATCCTGGAGGAAGCCCAGACGATTGTCAGCGACGCTTTGGCGGCGTCGGAGCCGAAGGGAAAATCATGAGCGACCAAACCCGCGTCAGCCACTCAATCTACAACCTACCCACCGAAATCGAGGGATTCGATTCCCTGGCAGAGCTTGCCCTGGACATGCGCTGGTCGTGGAACCATGCCACCGACGGGGTGTGGCGCACGCTTGATCCCATACTGTGGGAACTCACTCAAAATCCCTGGGTTGTCCTGCAGACGGTCGCGCGCGACCAGGTCAAGCGCGTGCTGACCGATCCCGCCTTCCGTAAGAACATTGACGACCTGATGCGAGCCAAGCGTCAGGAGGCGGAGGCGCCGGCATGGTTTCAGCAAAAGCATCCGCAAGCTCCCTTGACCTGCGTCGCGTATTTCAGCATGGAATTCATGTTGAGCGAAGCGCTCCCGATCTATTCGGGAGGACTTGGTAACGTGGCTGGCGATCAGCTCAAAGCCGCCAGCGATTTGGGTGTGCCGGTTATCGGCGTGGGGCTGCTGTACCAACAAGGCTATTTTCGCCAGGAGATCGACAAAGACGGAGCGCAACAGGCTCTCTACCCGTACAACGATCCCGGACAGTTGCCGATCACGCCGTTGCGCCACCCAAACGGGGAGTGGTTGCGGTTGGAGATCGCGTTGCCTGGATACTCGGTCTGGCTGCGCGCCTGGCAGGTCCAGGTCGGTCGAGTCAAGCTTTACCTACTGGATAGCAATGACGCGGCGAACTTCCCTATCCATCGAGGGATTACGAGCGAGCTCTATGGCGGTGGCCCGGAGTTGCGCCTCAAGCAAGAACTGCTGCTCGGGATCGGCGGCTGGCGGTTGCTCCGCGCGCTGGGCCTCAAGCCCGAAGTCTGCCACTTGAATGAAGGGCATGCGGCCTTTGCCGTCCTGGAACGTGCCCGAAGCTTCATGGAAGAGACCGGCCAGCCCTTCGAAGTTGCTCTGGCCGTGACGCGAGCGGGGAACCTCTTCACCACCCACACGGCAGTGGCCGCGGGCTTTGACCGTTTCGCTCCGGCCCTTCTCGAACCCTACCTCGCTCGTTATGCCGAGCAGAAACTCGGCATAAGCCCCCACGATTTGCTGGCCTTAGGCCGCCAGAATCCGAACGACTCGTCGGAGAGTTTCAACATGGCCTATCTGGCCATCCGAGGGAGCGGGGCGGTGAATGGCGTGAGTCGCTTGCATGGGAAAGTCAGCCGGCACCTCTTTGAGCCGCTCTTTCCGGACTGGCCCGAGGAAGAGGTCCCAGTCGGATACGTGACCAACGGAGTCCATATGCCAACCTGGGACTCGGCTCCGTCCGACGATTTGTGGGCGAGAGCCTGTGGCAAGGGGTGTTGGCTGGGGACAACGGAAACTATGGAGCAGAAGATTCGGCAAGTCTCCGACCCCGAGCTCTGGAAGTTTCGTACTAACGCCTGCAGGTCTCTTGTGGAATACGCGCGCGGGCGACTATCCCGGCAACTGGCTGCCTACGGCTCGTCGCCCGAAGCGATTGACGAGGCGAAACATCTATTTGATCCCAACGCACTGACATTGGGCTTTGCGCGTCGCTTCGCGACCTACAAGAGGCCGAACCTGCTGCTGCACGATCCAGAGCGTCTGCTTCGTTTGTTGAGTAATTCTGAGCGCCCGGTGCAACTCATTATTGCTGGCAAGGCCCATCCGGCGGACGATGCGGGAAAGGCTCTGATTCAGGAATGGGTGCATTTCATCCGGAGGCCCGAGACACGCCCCCATGCGACCTTCCTCAGCGATTACGACATGCTTCTGACCGAGCGCCTGGTCCAGGGCGTGGATGTCTGGATCAACACACCACGGCGGCCTTGGGAGGCTTGCGGGACGAGCGGCATGAAGGTGCTCGTCAATGGAGGCATCAATCTGTCAGAGTTGGATGGCTGGTGGGCGGAAGCCTACACGCCTGAAGTGGGGTGGGCGTTGGGGGACGGACAGGAACATGGCGATGATCCTGCTTGGGACGCTGCCGAAGCCGACGCGCTCTACGACCTGCTCGAGCGGGAGGTGATCCCGGAGTTTTATACCCGAGACCAGAGCGGCATTCCCACCGCATGGGTTGCGCGGATGCGGGAAAGCATGGCGCGGCTGACACCGCGCTTCTCCGCCGACCGCGCTGTGCGCGAATACACCGAGCAGCATTACCTCCCGGCCTCAGCCGCCTACCGTGAGCGCGCTGGGAACAAAGGCACAGTGGGCAGGCAAGTGTTCGATTGGCAGCACAGTCTGGAACAGAAATGGGCCACGCTGCACTTCGGCGAAGTGAAGGTTGAGACTCGTGGCGAGCAGCACGTATTTGAGGTTCAGGTCTGTCTCAACGACCTCGACCCCGAGGCGGTGCTGGTAGAGCTTTACGCCGACGGCGTCATGGGCAGTGCTCCTGTGCGGCAGGAGATGAAACGCGTTCGCCACCTAGCCGGCGCGCCGGGCGACTACGTTTACAGCGCGACTGTGCCTGCGGGCCGCCCGCCAGCGAACTATACGGCGCGAGCGATACCGCAGCGCTCCGGAGTGGCGGTTCCGCTGGAATCCGCTCTAATTCTGTGGCAACGATGATCTGGTCGACGGAAGAAAAGACGATGAAGAAACCGACTGCAATCACCTGCTTGTTTCTGGATGTCGGCGGTGTCCTGCTCACCAACGGGTGGGATCATAACGCCCGCAAACGGGCGGCGATGAACTTCAAACTGGAGTGGGCGGAAATGGAGGATCGGCATCGCCTGAACTTCGACACCTACGAGGAGGGAAAGCTCACGCTGGAAGAATATTTAGGCCGGGTGGTCTTTTACCAAAAGCGGCCGTTCAACCGGGCTCAGTTTCGGCGCTTCATGTTCGCGCAATCGAAACCTTACCCCGAGATGATCGAGCTGGCCGCTCAGCTCAAGGTCCGTTACGGGTTGAAGATCGCCGTGGTCAGCAACGAAGGGCGTGAACTGAACGCGTATCGAATTCGCAAGTTCAAGCTGGACGGGTTTGTGGATTCTTTCATTTCCTCCTGCTTCGTTCACATCCGCAAGCCCGATGCCGACATCTTTCGGCTTGCGCTGGACATCGCCCAGGCGCCGGTCGGGCAGGTGGTCTATATCGAAAACACCCCGATGTTTGTCCAGATCGCGGAAGGTTTGGGGATTCGAAGCATTCTTCACACGGATTACAGGTCCACCTGCGCGCAACTGGCCTCGTTCGGATTGCAGAATGACAAATGACAAAGTGCCATTCATGACGCCAGCTAACCCAGGCATTCTGACGCGCATATTAACGATCAATGGCGGCTCGTCGAGCATCAAGTTCGCGTTGTTCGAGGCGAGTGAGTCGCTGCGGAGGATTCTCGAGGGCGAACTTGAGCGGATTGGACTGCCGGAGGCCACCTTCCGGGTGAAAGGCTCGGATCAGTCAGATCAGGCGGACAACTTTTCGCGGCCAGTCAAGGCGCCGGATCACACGGCGGCGGTGGGCGCACTGATGGATTGGATCGAGAAACGCTGCGGGCATGATGCATTGACCGCGGTGGGGCATCGCGTGCTGCATGGCGGGCCGAAGTATTACAAGCCGCAGCGAATCACTGCGGCGATGGTTGCGGAGCTGCACCGGATCAGTCCATTCGATCCTGACCATATGCCGGAGGAGATCCTATTGACCGAGGCGTTCCATCGCCGATTTCCCGACCTGCCCCAAGTAGCGTGTTTCGACACGGCTTTTCACCATGACCTGCCGCGCGTGGCGCAACTGCTGCCGATACCGCGCCGCTACGAGGCGCAGGGGGTGCGGCGGTACGGGTTTCACGGGTTGTCGTATGCGTTTCTTATCGAGGAACTCGCCCGCGTGGCAGGACTGGAAGCGGCACAAGGCCGGGTCATCCTCGCGCACCTCGGCAATGGCGCGAGCCTGGCGGCGGTGCGTGACGGCAAATCCGCCGACACGAGCATGAGTTTCACCCCGACCGCCGGGGTGCCGATGAGCACCCGCTCCGGCGATCTCGATCCCGGACTGGTTTGGTATCTGGCGCGCACGGAAAAAATGGGTGCGAAGCAATTCAACCAGATGGTCAATCTTCAGTCCGGGCTGTTCGGCATATCCGAAACCAGTTCTGACATGCGTGACTTGCTGGAGCACGAGACGCAGGACGTGCGGGCGGCGGAAGCGGTCGCGCTGTTCTGTTACCAGGTCAAGAAATGGATCGGCGCATTCGCGGCGGCGTTAGGTGGACTGGACACGCTGGTGTTCGCTGGCGGCATCGGAGAAAATGCGCCCACGGTCCGCGCCCGGATTTGCCATGGGCTGGGATTTCTTGGAATCGAACTCGAAGAAAAGGAAAACGCCGCGAATAAGGGCGTGATTTCCGCCGCGGCCAGCCGAGTTGCGGTCCGCGTCATTCGCACGGACGAAGAACTCATGATTGCCAGGACGGTTTGCCAGGTTCTCGGCCTTGATGTGCCCAGTGGCCCTATCGCGTCTCGCTCGTCATGATGAAGAGTGGTTTCATCTCGAAACTCTTGTAGTGCGGCCGGAGGCGTTCGGTGTTGTAGAGATCCTTCACATTCACTACTTTCTTTGAAGCGGTCACTACGTCGATCGCCATGTTGTCGTAACGGCCGTCCTTCAGCACAACCAGCCTGCCGTGAATCTTGCGGAGGATCAAGTCGAGAGCAAGATTGCCATAAGCCATCGGAACGATGGAGTCAATCGCATCGGGATCGCCGCACCGGACGAGGTAACCCAGCTTCTGGTTGATGGTGTCTACAGTCTTGCCGTCGTTGTACTTGGGCGAAAGCTCCTTCAGTTTTTCAGAGACCAGATCGCCGATTCCGCCCAGCTTCTTATGGCCGAACGCATCCGTGGCCTCGCGTTCGAACACCATTTCCCCGCCTTCGAACATCGCTCCTTCTGAGACCAGCACCACCGAATACCGGCTTGGGTTCTTGCGGCGATCGGCCACCAGCAATTCCGCGAGCCGCTCAATGTCGAATTTATGCTCGGGGATGACGCAGCGGTTTGCTGCTCCTGCCAGCGTCGGCAGCATTGCGGTGAACCCGGCATAACGTCCGAATACCTCGATCACCAGGAAGCGTTCGTGCGAGCCAGCAGAGGTCCGCAAGCTATTGGTCATCTGGATCGTACGGGTAACACAAGTGCTAAACCCGATGCAGTAATCGGTTCCTGGAACATCGTTGTCCATGGTTTTAGGAATGGCGACTGCGCGCACGCCTTCCTGGTCCAGGCGCACGGCGTAGCTGAGCGTGTCATCCCCCCCGATTGGAATCAAGAAGTCGATGCCCAGCCACTCGAGATTTCTCAGCACTTCTGGAGTCAGGTCGTTTTTCTCGGCGTTGTAGGCTTCCTGCAGATGCGCGGGAACCGCGGACTTCTTTACTTTACTGGGGTTAGTACGCGAACTGTGCAGGAAGGTTCCACCGGTGCGGCCGGTCCGGTTAACGATTTCCTCCGACAGTACTTGAAAGTTGTCGCTATTGTCATAATCCTTGTCGCGCACCATGTCGACGAGCCCGGCCCATCCACGACGCAGGCCGATCACTTGGTATCCTTCTCGAAGCGCCCTGATGGTCACCGCACGGATTGCGGGGTTTAAGCCAGGCACGTCCCCACCCCCGGTCAGAATTCCGATCACACCTTTTCTTGTGCTGAGATTTGCCATCGGGTTCGTCCATTCTGAGCGGATAAGGCCAGTCGGTGTTCATTCCTCGGCGATCTCCCGGATCGCTCCTCTGAAGGAACCACGCACGCCGAGTAGATGTTGGATCCAAAGTGCCGAGCGATGCCGCCAGTATAGGGCAGCGCTGTAGAGGCTGGTGAAAAATCAGTCGCAAGAAGGATACTGTTAAAGAGGATTCGAGTCACCGGGCAAAGAAATTGCTGAAATCCTCGTTGACCCGGTCCAGGAGATCGTTATATCGCAATACACGTAGCAAGCACAGTCGGGGCGGTGGCGATCGCGATGGGAATGCACAGGCTTATGTGGGTGATCAACGTGATTTATATAGGAATCGTCGGCTCAACCGCGAATTTTTCCGGCATACAGCGCCATTCCCACCACCGCATCAATTCCCAACGCGTCGAGGCTGTCGATTTCCTGTTGTTCGGCGATACCGCCGGCTACCACCAGATGTCGTTGAGTGGCGCGCTTTATGGCATGTATCGTTTCCATCGGGATTCCGCCCATCAAGCCCTCTGTGTCGATGTGGGTATAGAGGAAGGTTTCGCAGAAGGGCTCCAACGCGCGAATCATGTCGAAGGCAGTGACGGCAGTCTGCTTGCGCCAGCCGTCAATCGCAACCCGGACTCCGCGGGAGTCGAGAGCGAACATGAGCGCCGCCTTTGGAAGGTTGTCTGCCAGCGTGCGAGCGTGCTCCTGGTTGATGCCGCCGTCGGTCAACAACGCGGACCCGATGATCACCTTGCGCGCACCTAGGCTCAGAAGTTCCTGTGCAGTTTCGAGATTGCGAATGCCGCCGCCAACCTGGCAGTTGAGGCGGCCGACGATCTGTTTGACCAAGGACCGGTTGTCGCCGGCGCCGCGCGCTGCGTCGAGGTCGATGAGTTGGATCAGCGGATAGCGGTAGAAGCGCTCGATCCAGTAGTCGAAGTTGTCGAACTCCAGTGCCTTCTTCTCGCCCTGAACCAACTGCACGATCTTGCCGCCCATAAGGTCGATCGACGGAATCAGCATGGCCACCTCACCGGCACGTTGGCAGCCTGCAGTTCGCGTTTCAATTGTCCTATGTTTTCGAGACCGAAATGGAAAATGGAAGCGGCCAGAGCCGCGTCCGCGCGACCGCTCTGGAACACGTCAATGAAGTCTCGCGCCGAACCGGCGCCGCCCGACGCAATTACAGGAATGGAAACTGCGTCGGCCACGAGTTGCGTCAACTCACAATCGAAACCAGCCTGGGTCCCGTCGCGGTCCATGGAAGTCAGCATGATTTCTCCTGCACCGCAAGCGGCCGCCTCGCGCGCCCATAGAATCGCGTCCCGGCCTGTGGGAGTGCGTCCTCCGGCAACGAACACTTCGAACCCACCTTTAACCCGCCTGGCATCGATGGCCACCACGACCGCCTGCGAGCCAAAACGTGCGGCGATTCTTCCGATCAACGTTGCGTCCTTCACCGCGGCCGAGTTGATGGCGATTTTGTCCGCGCCTGCCTCGAACACGGCTTCGGCGTCGGCGAGTTCACGAATTCCTCCGCCGACCGTGAACGGAATAAACAAACAGCGTGCCGTGCGGGAGACGACGTCGAGCATTGTATTGCGTTTGTCGCTGGTGGCCGTGATATCGAGCAGAACGATCTCGTCTGCGCCGTCGCGGGCGTGGGCAGCGGCACATTCCGCGGGGTCCCCGGCGTCGCGCAGATTAACGAACTGCACGCCTTTCACCACGCGGCCGTCGTCCACATCGAGACAGGCGATAATGCGCTTGGTCAGCACTTATCGACCCACAGGTCGGCCTCACAGAAATTCTTGAGAATGAGCAGTCCTACAGTCCACGATTTTTCCGGATGGAACTGCACTCCGAAAATGTTTTCTTGTTCGACGACGGCGGAAAACTGCGTTCCGTATTCGGTCGCGCCCGTGGTGGCTGCAACCACTGGCGCTTGAAAGGAATGGGTGAAGTAGACGAAGGAATCGGGTGCGACGTTACGCAGCAAGCGCGAGTTTTCCCGGATTGCCAGCGAGTTCCACCCGACGTGCGGCGATTTCACAGACGACGGAAACTGCTGGCATCTACCCACAAAAAATCCCGCTCCCGCGAACTCGGGAGCCTCATCGCTGCCCTCGAACAGCCACTGCATTCCAAGACAGATCCCCAGGAACGGCTTGCCCGCTTTCGCGCCTTGTAGCACGGCGTCTCGCAAGCCCGTGTTGTCGAGAGCGCCTAATGCGCTGAAGTGCCCGACTCCAGGCAGAACGATCTTGTCCGCCGCTGCGACGGTTTCAGGTTCGGTGGTTACGACGACGTTGGCGCCGAGATAGTCAAACGCCTTTTTCACCGAATTCAGGTTGCCCGCGCCGTAATCCACAATCGCGATCTTTGGACGGATCATAGAAGCCCCTTGGTGCTGGGCAGCATGCGTCCCAGGCGACGGTCGCGGGAGCAGGCTACACGAAGCGCGCGCGCAAAAGCTTTGAACAGCGCTTCGATCTTGTGATGGCTGGAGCGACCGTAAAGTACACGCGCATGAACATTGGCGCGTGCCCCGCGTGCGAAGCCCTCGAAGAAGTCGCACACCAATTCCGTCTGCAGATCGCCGACCCGCGTCGCGCGGACCTTAGTTTGAACCACGGCCACCGCGCGGCCGCCAAAGTCCACCGCCGCCAAACCGAGAGTTTCATCCATGGGCATCAGAAAATAACCGGCTCGCAGGATGCCGCGCCGGTCGCCCAGAGCGCGGTCGAACGCCTCACCCAGACTGATTCCAACATCTTCCACGGTGTGGTGCTGATCCACATCCACGTCGCCCACAGCGGCAAGTTTCAAGTCGAAGCCGCCGTGACGCGTGAACAGCTCCAGCATGTGGTCAAGAAAACGGATTCCGGTGGAGACTTCGTACTTCCCACGGCCCTCGATGGTGAGGGCAATTCGAATCTCTGTTTCCGCGGTCTTGCGATGCAGTTTGGCTTTCCTCACGCCCGCACCCCACGTCCCAATCGAAGCTGGTCAACCACGTTCCGCAGAGCGCCGATGAGAGTCTCTGTGTGTTCATCCGATCCCACTGTCAAGCGGACGCAGCCTTCGCATCTTGGGTCGGAATGACGGTCGGAGTGCCGGTCACGCACCAGAATTCCACGGTTGCGCAGGGCTTGAACGAACTCGGCATGAGCTGAGCCAACGCGGACGAGCACAAAATTGGCGCGGCTCGGCCAGTAATGCATCCCGAGATTGCCAAGTTCTTGCTGCAGTCGCTCGCGGCTGCTTAGCACTTGCGCGACATAGCGGGCAACATACTCCTGATCTTGAAGAGCCTCGGGCAGCACTGCGAGGGCGGCCGCGTTGACGTTGTAGGGCGAAGCAACGCGGCGGACCATAGCCATCTGCCGGGTGTCTCCCGCAAGAATGCCAATTCGCAAACCGGCTAGGCCGTATGCCTTGGAAAAAGTCCGCGCCACGAAAAGATTCTCGATCTGCCGGGTGTGGTCTATAAGCGTTTCTCCGTGAAATTCGAAATATGCCTCATCAACGAGCACGGCAGCTTGGGGCGCGGCTTGCGCAATCTGAATCAAGACATCGCCCCCGACCACGGCTCCGGTCGGATTGTTAGGATTCGCAACCGCGATGAGCCGGGTGCGTGGGCTGAGTTGAGCGAGCAGGTCTTTTTCCGGAAAGGCGAAGTTATCGCCGGCACTACGCACCTCGACAACTCGCGCGCCTTCAGCCTGCGCGAAGATCGCGTACATGGCAAAGGTGGGCACGACGATGAGTGCTTCGTCCCCCGGATCGAGATACGCGGAACAAAGCAAATGAATCCCTTCGTCGACGCCGTTCGTGAGCAGAACCTGTGCCGGATCGAGTCCGAGAAAACCCGCGACCTCGTTCTCAACCGGCTCGCGCTCGGGATAGCGCGCCAGCAGCTCGGAATCGAGCGAGCGCAGCCGGGCCAGCACCCGCGGCGAACATCCCACCGTGCTCTCGTTGAAATCGAGACGCAATCCCGTTCGGCCAGCCAAAGGGGGCCGATAAGCGTGGAGACTTTTTAGCGCTGCTCGCGCTTCAAGCATGGGAGCACCTCACTCGGAATGCTTCCGCGTGTCCCTTCAAGCCTTCGGCGTTGGCCAGCGTAATGCCCGGCGGCGCGATTCGACGGATTCCCGCGCGAGATACTTGCTGGCAAGCAATGACACGGACGAAGTCAAGCACGCTGAGGCCGCCACGCACACGGGCCATCCCGGCGGTAGGCAGAACATGGTTCGGTCCGGAGACGTAGTCCCCGGCGGCCTGAGGTGTGAACTCGTCGAGGAAGACCGCGCCCGCATGCTGCACTGCCGGCGCCAATGCCGCCGGTAGTGTGAGATGCTCGGGCGCGATGCGATTTGCCATCTCGACGGCCTGTTCAAGAGAAGCGACCAGAAGAATGGCTCCGCGACGGGAGAGTGATTGAGCGGCGATCCGGTTGGTGCGCGTGCGCTTCCGCACTTCCGTCTGAACTTTTCTCGCTAGCGTGCGTGAAGTTGTTATGAAGATGCACAGCGCATCGGGATCATGCTCCGCCTGGGCTACCAGATCTGAAGCGATGCAATCCGGATCGCCATCTCCGCTGATGACGACCGCTTCAGTAGGACCCGCCAGGAATTCAATGCCGCAATCGAAAGCCACCAGCTTCTTGGCTGCGGTCACGTATCGGTTGCCCGGGCCGACAATCTTGTGCACACGCGGAATCTCTTCTGTTCCATAAGCAAGGGCAGCTATGGCCTGTGCCCCACCGATTCGGTAGAACTCGCGCACGCCGAGGAATGCAGCCGCTGCCAGGGTCGCCTGCGCCGGGTGCGGAGACGCAACGCGAATCTGTCTGACACCGGCGACCTGCGCGGGAATCGCCGTCATGAGCAACGTTGATGGCAAAGGATAGCGGCCACCCGGGACATAGCACCCAACCGATTCCAGAGGGCGCACCAACTGGCCCACGACAACGCCAGGCTGGATTTCGCGCCGCCATTCATTATTATTATTCTTGTCCTTGTCCTGGGGTGCTTGCCACTCCGCGTAGCGACGGATATTGCCCGCAGCCTGTTTGATCGCGTCCTGCAACTCTGGATCAGTTTGCTTCCAAGCCTGGTGGAGATCGGCCTCGGGAACACGGAGTGGCTCGTTCTTGCCCAATCCGTCCCAACGCTTAGCGTAGCGGCGGACGGCGCAGTCGCCGTTGCGCCGGACATCACTCACAATGCGGCGGACTGCCGGCTCGACGTCTGCCAGGTCAGTCGCACCACGCTCGGCCAGCGCGGTCACAAGACGAGCTTGCTCGGTGCCTTCGAGAATGCCCATCACGCAATCGCGCATCACATCAGCGAGCATTACCTTCTTGCGCATCACCTTCTTGAGCATCACATCACCACCTTGTTCAGCGGATATTCGACGATGCCCTGAGCGTTGGCTTGCTTGAGCTTCGGAATCAGCGTCCAGGCGGTGTGTTCTTCAATAACCGTGTTCACCGCGACCCACTCGCCCTCGGCCAGAGGCGCGACGGTCGGATTCTTCAGCGCGGGAAGAAGACCGAGAACAGCGGGCAAGTCTGATTTGCGCACATTGAGCATCAGACCGACCCGCCCCAGCGCAGCGATAGCCCCACTGAGCATGACGGCCAGATTCTCAATCTTTTGCCGCCGTGTGGGATCGGCCCAGGCGGCCTTGTTCGCGACCAGTTGCGTGTTGGACTCAAGAACTGTTTCAAGGATTCGCAAATGATTGGCGCGCAGTGAACTACCCGTCTCCGTCACCTCGACAATGGCGTCTGCCAGCAGCGGTGGCTTGACTTCGGTTGCGCCCCAGGAGAACTCGACCCGCACGGAAACGTTGCGGCTCGCAAAATAATTGCGAGTGAAACTGACCAGCTCGGTGGCAATGATTCGACCCTCAAGGTCTTCCAGCTTCTGGAAGCTCGAATCCTCCGGGACGGCCAGCACCCACTTGACGCTGCCCATGCTTTGTTTGGCATAGACCAGGTCGCAGACCTTGACGACATCGAGGCCGCTTTCGAGCACCCAGTCCAGGCCAGTTAAGCCCGCATCGAGCGCTCCATGTTCGACGTACCGCGCCATTTCCTGGGCGCGAATGAGCAGGCATTCGATCTCGGGATCATCGGTCGCGGCGAAATAAGAGCGGGCGTTGGTGTACACGCGCAGTCCGGCACGCGTGAAGAGGCTCAACGTTGCTTCCTGCAAGCTTCCTTTGGGGATACCCAGTCGCAATTTCATCGCGCAGCCCTCTTTTGCCCATCCAGCGCGGTTCCCAAAGGAAGTTCCTGGGTAAAGCAGGAGCGCGTACCGGTGTGGCAGACCTTGCCCTCGCCCAGCACGCGGACGCGCAGCAGTACCGTGTCCCGGTCGCAATCGGCGAAGGCGGCAACCACCTGCAGACGATTGCCGGAGCTTTCGCCCTTGGCCCACAATGTCTGGCGGGTGCGGCTGTAGAACGTCACGAACCCAGTATGCAAAGTCTTGTCCAGCGCTTCCCGGTTCATAAAGCCCACCATCAGCAGCTCCCCGGTGCCCACATCCTGAATAACCGCAGGCGCCAAACCCTGCATCTTGTCGAAGTCGATCTCCATCGAACCCTCCTAATCTTCGTGCCACTATCTTGGTGCCAGATTTTCAGATCGCACAAAAGCAAAAAGCCCGCTGGGCGAGGTCTGCGCCAGCGGGCTTGGATTTCCTATAAGTGCTTTGGTTATCCGTGGTCCCCCGCCGACACGCTCATCGCATGGTGATGGTGGTGATGGCGATGGGTCAGCGGAGTCATGTTGGAAACGATACTAGGGCAGTAGAGATATGTTGTCAATCTGTTTTTAGGGGTGAGCGACATATCCCGTAATCCGCTCGACAGTGTGTGCCCAATGTTATCTTTAGGAGGATAGTGACGTAATTCATGGAAGTTCTCAAAAGACTTTTTGAGCGGCATTTCCACTCACCGGTTGACCGGGTGCAGCCGCTGCAGGGCCAACTCGGCGGTTCGGGCCGCAAGATCGTCCGGCTTGCCAGCGACAAAATCAGCGCGATTGGCATTCTGTATGGCGTGCGCGAAGAAAATGTCGCCTTCCTCGAATTTTCCAGGCACTTTCGCCGGCACGGTCTGCCGGTGCCGGAAATCTATGCCGAAGATTTAAGCCAGGGCGCTTATCTCGAAGAAGACCTTGGCAGCACCACGCTTTTTGAGTTTCTCTCGGACCATCGTGACAGCGCGACCATCGCATCCGAGGCAGTCGCGTCCTATCGCAAAGTTGTCGCCGTGTTGCCGCGTTTTCAGGTCGAAGCAGGCCGCGATTTGAACTACAAAGTGTGCTATCCGCGCGCCAGCTTCGATCGCCAGTCCATCGCGTGGGATTTGAATTATTTCAAGTATTACTTTCTCAGGCTCGCCGGCATTCCCTTCAACGAGCAGGCGCTGGAACACGATTTCAGCCGCTTGACGAAATTCCTGCTGAGCGCCAGCCGCGAATATTTTCTCTATCGCGATTTCCAATCCCGCAACATCATGTTGCGCAAAGTTCTGAACCCCGTTCCGAATGAAGACCAGCCGTTTTTCCTGGACTATCAAGGCGGTCGCAAAGGCGCGCTGCAATACGATATCGCTTCTCTTTTGTACGACGCCAAGGCCGACCTGCCCCCCGATCTGCGCCAGCAATTGCTCGATCATTATCTCGACAGCCTGGCCGGTTTCCTCGATCTCGATCGCTCCGTGTTCATGCAGTTTTACTACGCCTATGTTTATGTCCGCATCATGCAGGCGCTGGGCGCTTATGGCTTTCGCGGCTTTTACGAGCGGAAAGAGCATTTCTTGCAAAGCGTGCCGTACGCGCTGAAAAACTTGCGCTGGCTGCTTCACAATGTGGAGTTGCCCATCGCGTTGCCAACGCTGATGGAAGCCTTCAAAAGCATGGTGGCCTCGGATAAGTTGCAAGGCCTGACTTCCGAGCCGGAGAAGTTGACGGTGCGGGTTTTAAGTTTTTCATTTCACCGAGGCCTTCCGCAGGATGAAACCGGAAATGGCGGCGGATTCGTTTTCGATGGCCGCAGCCTCCCGAATCCCGGACGCGAAGAGCGCTTCAAAACGCTCACGGGCAAAGACGCGCCGGTAATCGACTATCTCAACCAGCACGAGAGCGTCCGCCAGTTTCTCGCCAGCGTCATGTCGCTGGTGGACGCGAGCGTGAGCGCTTATCAGCGTCGCGGCTTCAAGCACTTGATGGTGTCGTTCGGCTGCACCGGCGGCCAGCATCGCTCGGTGTATCTGGCCGAGCAACTGGCGAAACATTTGCGCGGCATAGATGGAGTGGAAGTGGTGGTTCGTCATCGCGAGCAGGAGCAGTTAAATCAATGAAAGCGATGATTCTCGCCGCCGGCCTCGGCACGCGCTTGCGTCCGCTCACCGACAATCGTCCCAAAGCGCTGGTCGAAATCAACGGCCGCACGCTGCTGGAGATCACGCTCTCTCGTTTGCGCAAGTGTGGAGTTCGCGAGGTGATGATCAACATGCATCACTTTGCCGACATGATTGTGGAGTACTTGAAAGCGAACAACAACTTCGGCATGCGCATTGAAGTCTCGCGCGAGGAGGTCTTGCTCGACACCGGCGGTGGTCTGAAAAAGGCTGCTTATTTCTTTGTTGAGGATCCCAGCTCTGAAGAACCCTTCATTGTGCACAATGTCGATGTTCTAAGCACGATCGATCTCCGGCGCATGGTGCAATTTCATACTGACAAACAGGCTCTCGCCACCCTCGCGGTGCAGGACCGCAAGACCTCCCGATACCTGCTGTTCGACGACCGGCTGCAGCTTTGCGGCCGGCGATCCGGGAGCGATCAGGAACCTGAACTTGTTCGATCTTCTCTCGTTCGATCTGCCCAGGAACTGCACACGCTGGCTTTCTCCGGCATCCACGTTATTTCTCCGCGTCTTCTTGCGATGATGATCGAAGAT
Source organism: Terriglobales bacterium (assembly GCA_050012595.1). GTDB lineage: Bacteria > Acidobacteriota > Terriglobia > Terriglobales > Acidobacteriaceae > Acidiflorens. The sequence continues at coordinate 54,227 of JBEKGW010000023.1, read as the reverse complement.
GGCGCGTTCTCCATCATCACCTCCTATTTGCGCCTTGCTGCCCAGGGAGAAAGAATCCTCGCCTTCCACGCCGATGAATATTATTGGCGCGATCTTGGCAGCCCGGACAACGTGGCGCAAGCCGCCCAGGATTTAAAGCAAAAAGTCATTGTGCAGTAGGCGCAGCGTTGCACCCCTCGCAACTGTTACTCTCAAGCAGGACGTCGATATCTCGGAGACCGCAAATCATTGCCGCCCATTGTCAACGCACAGGAAATTACGAAAGCCTTCGGGGCGAACCCGCTCTTCCAGAATGTTTCTTTCACCATTTCTGACGGAGATCGCATCGGCCTGATTGGCCCGAATGGATCCGGCAAATCCACCCTGCTACGAATTCTGGTTGGCGAGATTGCACCCGACAGCGGGGAAGTATCGTTCCGGAAACGAACTCGTCTCGCCAGTGTCGAGCAAGACTCGCGATTTAAATCCGGAGCCACGGTGCGGTCGGTGATCGAACGCGCTCTTGATCTCAGCGGCGTCTCCGGATCGGAACGGGGCGCCCGCTTTGCCGAGACCCTCGGCCGCGCCGGCTTTGAAGATCTCGAAGCGCAAGCGACCGAGTTATCCGGCGGCTGGCAGAAACGTCTCGCAATCGTCGAAGCCCTGGTGCAGCATCCCGACATCCTCCTGCTCGACGAGCCGACCAACCATCTCGATCTTCCGGGAATCATCTGGCTCGAAGATTTGCTTGAGGGAGCGTCTTTCGCCAGCGTCATCGTGAGCCACGACCGCTACTTTCTAGAGAACGTCACCACCGACATGGTCGAGCTTAATCGGATTTATCCCGATGGCTCCCTCCGCGTCCGCGGCAGCTACAGCGCCTTTCTGGAAAAGAAAGAAGAATTCCTGCACGCGCAGTCCAAGCGTCAGGAAGCGCTGGAGAATCTTGTTCACGGAGAAATCGAGTGGCTCCGCCGCGGAGCGAAAGCCCGGACGCGGAAGTCCAAGGCGCGCATCAGCAAGGCCGGCGAACTGATGGGTGAGCTTGCCGACCTGAATGCCAGAACCCGCAGCACCACAACTCAGATCGATTTCTCAGCCACCGACCGCAAGACCAAGCGACTAATCGAACTGCAAAACGTCACCTGCACCATGGGTAATCGAGAATTGTTCGACGGGCTCAACTTCATCCTCACGGCTGGAATGCGGGTAGGCCTCGTGGGGCCGAACGGCAGCGGCAAGACGACCTTGCTCCGCTTGTTGCAAGGAGACCTGGCTCCGACCGGCGGTGAGATTCGCCGCGCCGATTGGCTGCGCATCGTGTGCTTCGACCAGAGCCGGACCCTCGATCCCGACGTAACTCTGCGCCGGGCGCTCGCGCCGGACGGCGATTCTGTTGTGTATCGGGATCGCGTAATTCACGTGGCCGGATGGGCGGCACGATTTCTGTTTACCGGCGAGCAACTCAGCCAGCCGGTCGGGCGGCTTTCCGGAGGAGAACGCGCGCGCGTCCTGATCGCGCAGCTCATGCTCCAGCCCGCCGACATTCTCCTGCTCGACGAACCCACCAACGACCTCGACATTCCAACCCTGGAAATTCTGGAAGAAAGCCTGATCGATTTTCCCGGCTCGCTCGTGCTGGTGACGCATGACCGCTACATGCTCGACCGTGTATCCAGCATCGTGCTCGGACTGAACGGGAAGGGCGCCGCCAATACCTTTGCCGACTACGCGCAATGGGAAGCATGGCAGGCCCAGCGCTCAAAGCCAAACGTGCCAACAACGGCGATGGTGGCGATTTCGCAGGCGGCGGCCGGTTCCACACCGGCAGCACCAGGGAAAAAGAAACTTTCATATCTGGAAGCGAGGGAATACGCCGGCATCGAGCAGCGAGTTGAAGAAGCTGAAGAGTTGGTGAAAGCGAAACGTGCGGAACTAGAAGATCCAGCCAACGCGATGGATGCTCCGCGTCTTGTAAGCGCGCAGACCGCGCTGGACGCGGCTCAACAAACGCTGGATGCCCTCTACGCGCGCTGGGCCGAACTGGAAAAGAAGAGCGGCTGAGATCTTCCAAATTGGGAAGTCCAGACACTCAAAGTATCATTTGAATGAAATTCCTTGCACAACTCTGGTAAAATGAGCTGTCTTTAGCGCCTAAGTTCCTGTGTCCGAACCCGTTGCATAACGCGGTTTTGGACGCCCGAATGCTTTATATACAATTGATTGGCTCTCCCCCTGCCGTCCCACTGGCCCTAATGCCGGGTAGGAGTGCTGTTTTGAACGACGGTACGATTGGAAAAGCCGTGCGAAGAAGGCGGACCTGGTATCGGCGTCGTCTGCGCCTGCAGCGAATCCTGGCCGCTGTGGTCGTCGGGACGGTCCTCGCTGGCGCTTGCTGGCTGAATGCGGTGCGCTATTTCTCTTTGCCCTCCTTGCATGCTTCCCAGGTTTTGCCCGACTCTTTTTGGGTGCGGGCCAACGTCCGCAAAGATCTCGCTTTGATGGCGGCGCAGTCCTCCAGGCCCACGAAGGTTCTCGCGCCGATCCCGGGTGTCTATCCTTACTCGGTGGTGCCCGGAGGCGTGAAAGATCCCGACGATCTTCGTTATGCGGTGGCACGCGACCCTGTAGTTCGACGGCATTACGCCCGTTTCGATTACAGCCACGCCCATCTGGTGCGCGCCACCGAAGCTCGCGAAGTTTATCTTTCTTATCGCGTTCGTGACACAGTCTTCTGGACGCGCAGAAAAATTCGCCTGCACCTCGGTGAACTGCTGCTGAGCGACGGCACAATCACGGCGCGTACCCGTTGCGGCAACCAGATTTCCGACACGGCCAAGCCCGAAGTTTCCAACGAAGAGCCTGCCGAAGATGTTCTGGACCGGCCCGTAGCGGAGCTCGAACCAGGACCGTCATTTCCCATCCGGCCCCTGCTCGCCGCGCCCGACTTGCCCGGTGGCGAACCGATTCCACCCCAGCTTTTCGCCGGGCCAATCTTATTCCCGTACCTGCCTGTCGGTTTGCCGATTCCTTCCGGGCTTTGCCCCGTCGACCACGGAATCGTTCCCCCAGGCTGCCGTACCAAAGGCCATAAACCGCCAGTGGTTCCCGAACCCTCGACCATGGTGCTGATTGGTTCCGGCCTGGCGTTAATCCTGTGGCGTTATCGAAGGACCGCTCGCTCAGTCGCGGCGTAGCGGCCCGGCAGCCCAGTTTCGCATCCAACTGTCTTTGCGTTCATAGCGTCCCATCCTTGACGTTCCTTCTCAAGGCTGGGATTCCACGGTCGTGTCACGCTTGGAATTTTCTTTGATGTCTTCCGATGGCGCTGCCTCTCCCCTACCCTGACACCACCTAGGTTCTCAGGGACTGCATCCCGTTGCCGGGGCCGTATTGACTTCCGGAACTTGTGCTACGACTTCTGGTGCGGATTGCCGGTCCCATAACTGCTAGACTTTGCTCAGAGCCCCAATGCCACTCTTCTCTTATGTCGGAGCCCTGCTGGGCATCGCGACCTTGTTGTCTGCGCCGATCTTTGCGCAGGAGTCCGCGCCGAATAATTCGGCAAAGAGTGCGCCGAACAGCGCTCGCGTCCAGAAGGTCGTAGTGCGCGGAACGGGCGCTGCGATGGAAGTGGAGATCCAGACTTCCGGAGCGCCGGTCGCGCCCGATACCCAGGCCATTACCGGGCCCGATCGCATCGTCGTCGATTTTCCCGGCGCGCTTCCGGCCGCCGAGTTGCGCGCCCTGAAAGTCAATCGTGGCGCGCTGAAGGGAATTCGCGCAGGACTTTTTTTCAGCAACCCTCCGATTACGCGGATCGTGCTCGATCTTGTGGAGCCCCAGTCGTATCGGATTTCGACGATCCAGAATGCGATCGTTGTGAAACTGGGTCCGGCAAAGCTGGGTCCGGTCACAGCAGCTGGAGCGAAAGCTCAGGATGTGCCGGCTGCGCCCGCCGCAAAACTTCGAAATGCATCGCTTGCAGCGGGCAAGAATGCTGTGGCCGCCAGAGTCGCTGCCGCCGTTTCCAATACGATGGCGCCGCCGCCCGCCGCCGTCAGTGAAGTACCGCCCCCGGCCAAGCCGGTGGTGACCGTGACCTTTGAAAACGGGATGCTGCGCATCCGCGCCGAGAAGGCTACGTTGGCGCAAGTGTTGTTCGAAGTGCAGCGCCAGACGCAGGCCGAGATTGCCATCCCGGCCGGCGCCGAGCAGGAAGAAGTGGTCGCCGATCTGGGTCCGGCCCCCGCGCGCGATGTGCTGGCATCGCTGCTGAACGGCTCACCCTATAACTTTATTTTTGTCGGCAACGAACTAAGCCTCGAGCGCGTCATCCTGACCCGCCGCGACTCCAGCATCTTCTAAAACTCATCCTCATAAATGATTTCCAGACTACGGCGGAGAGATCAGCCGCACCGCCACGGCAGACGCGCCGTTGCCGAGAATCGGCTGTCCAGTGGCGCCGGTTCCGCAACCTACGACATTGATCACGGTGGTATTCACACGGCCGCCATTAAATGCCGGCGGAATCGGCGTCGCGAACCCGTCCGGATTCAGAAATAGCTGGACGAACCCCACGATTGTCACGGCCTGGTTGCCCGCCACGAACGAACCAGTGTCAAATACCGGCACCGTGACCAGCGAATCACTGACCATCACGTCGTTTCCCGACGCGCCGGGAATCGGATTGGCGGAGCCCGCGACGAATTCGAAGGGCGCGGTCGGCGGATCGTTAGAAGTGACCGTATCGCCGTTGCCCGTCGTCGCATGGGTCAGACAATTCACCGCTTCAGCGGTTTCCGTATTTCGGGTGGGGTATTTGCTCACGTCGATATTGGCAGGACTGTTACATGAAATAGGCGTCTGGATGCAACCCGCAATGCTCAGCTGGTAATTGGTGAGCGTCGGTATCAGGCTACAGGTGGGCAGCGAGCTGGTCGGGTGTGGGAAAGTCGTTGCATCATCCCCGGGATAATACCTCCAAAAGTCCGGCGGACCAGGGACTCCGGTGCAGTCGCCGCCGGGGCAGCGTTCACGCATTCGCACTCCGGTGGTGAGGGAAGACCAACCCAGCAGCTTCGACCCAGCGGAGATGGCGCCAGTCGCCGCATCGAAAATAGCGGGGTTGCCCGCAACGCTGGGGTCCATGTTCGGCAGCAGCCACGGTTTCACGCAAGTGGGCGCGACCGGGGTCGTCGCCACACCCATGGCACTTGCGCCCGAAGGATTGTAAGCTTCCGCAGTAGCCGACGCGCCCACCGTGACCTGCTTGCTTCCCCAGATGCGCGCGAAGAACGTTGGCAGATCGGTTCTTTGCACCTGTACTGTGATACATGGATTGGTCGGCGCAGTACAAGGATTCGTCGCGGTTCCGCTAAAACCAACCACCACTACCTCACCATTGGCGGCGATCAGGTACCTTCCTCCAACTTGGTTCTGCTGCCCGACCTGAAGGGCGACCGTGCTGGCGAGGGTCTCCGCGCCCGGTGTCAAACCGCCGCTGGTATCCGAAGTCATCCCTGAGTTGGCGAGCACGCGTGCCCCCGCCAGGGCTGCGGCATCGGCCGCTAGTTGTGCCTCACTGCGCGCGGTGTAGAGCGTCACCACGTCGATCGAAAGCGCCGCCATGGCTCCGACCACAAACAGCATGAAGACCGCCACCAGCGTGATGATGATCCCTTGCTCGTTCTTCCGCCCCGAGATGTTCTTCTTTAGACGCATAGACCTCACATCTGATTGTGGACAGTAGCGCTCTCGGTCAACTGCGTTGTAGCCGCATAGCTCGCGCCCGGGATTAGCAATTGAATCACACTATTGAACCGCCAATGATATGGATACTGTACAGTCACCAGGGTGTCGACGGCTGCGGGTGGTCCGGGTGCAGGCACCCATCCGCGGTTGATGGTAATGACGAGATTGTCGCCGGCGCTGTCACATCCGGTAATCTTGTAGATCCAAGTCAGGCCAACCGGTCCCGATGCTGTGCCCGGCGGCGAGCAAGCTCCGTTCGCCAGCACCCCGCTGCCAGTCAGCGAGTTGAAAACTGCGGTCGACACCGCTTGCAGAGAAGTGGGGTTACCGTTGCTCGACGCAATGTCGCTCATCGGCTGAGCCCCGGCAATGATGGCGCCCTCCTGTGCCGCTTGCTCGATCTTCTGCTTCTGGTTGAAAGCGCCGCTAAAATCGTATATGCCGACGACGAACACTACCAGAAGCGGCAGGGATATGGCGAACTCCAGCAGCGCCGCGCCCTGCACATCCCTCAGCAGACTAATCGTTCGGCGATACAGCATTCGCAAGCAGAACATCTAGTTCTCCATCCTGCTTTGCGCCTGCGCCGACATCACAACCTGCTGCAGGTTGAGGGAGGTGAAAGGCAGATAGAACGTAAATGGATATTGAAAGCTCACCATGGCTCCGCATTGTGCGGGCTCGGTCGGGGAATTCAGCAGCACAGAGCTGCAGACCCAAATGTTATTGCCCGTCAGTGTGCACGAACCCGCTGGCGCCGGCGGCGACGGGCACGGTTGCAGGCCAGGATTGGCCGCCTGCTTGATCTGCCCGCTATCGAGACTGGACGCCTTCAATACCGCCACAACCACACCGTCTACCGTGGCAGGTTGAGGAAGGGCATTTCCACACGTGGCGCACGAATCCCGCGCCGCGGTGATCGCCCCCTGCTGTGCCGCCTGCGTTATGGTCGAATAAATGTTGAAGGCCCTTCCAAACCAGACGATGCCCAACAGAAGCATGAACACCAATGGCAGCACCAGCGCGGCCTCAGCGATCTCGGCGCCGTCAGTGCTTCCGAGTTGGCACGCGATTCGTTTGAGTCTCAGCAAATGTAATTTGTAATTTGTCATTCCATTTATGATTTGTCATCCCGAGCGAAGCGAGGGATCTGCAGTTATCACAAACTACATATTCCCCATCGCTCTGCCCATCCCATAGAACAAGACCGTCAACGCCGTGGCCACGCCGAACGGAATTTTTGTTGACTTCGGGTCGTCGAGGGATACCTCGTACGCGGGCATCCGCAGTCTGAACAACGCGGCCAGCAAATGCGCGATGTTCAGGAGCGTCTGCTTCAGCCGCCCTTTCCAGATAACCACGGCCAACGCCATGACTCCCGCAACCAGAATCGTGCCCATGAGCACGGAGAGAAGTTGCCGCGGACCCAGACAGGCTCCTAATGCGCCGGCTAGTTTCCAGTCACCGGCGCCGAGGCTGCGGAAGAGTACGAACGGCAGCAGCAGCCCGAGGCCCAATAGCGTCCCCAGCAGCGCGGCTTTCAACCCCGGCCAGCGGTAGAGAATCGTGTTGACCGCGATGCCGGCCGCGAAGCCAGACACCGTAAGCCAGTTCGGAATCCGCCGGTAGCGCCAGTCGAGAAATCCCGCACCAATCGCCACCAGCATCGCGGGAATCCAGGGCCCAGATTGATGCATGATTGCCGCTGGCAGACAGGGGCCTCCGCGCGTTTCGCTTCCTGTACTTTAGGGCTTTCGGAGGCCACACTCAAGGGCGAAGTTCTCATCGCTGCCTTTGAGCCAAGCAAAGGGCCCGATGGCCCGGGCCTAAAATTGGAATCGAAATAAGGCTTGCCTAGCGCGTGACCGGTGCCGAGTTTCGTTCGGCAACCACTTTCTTGGCATTGTCAGCCAGCGCGCGCGCCTGCGGCATCAGCTCCAGAGCCTTGATCACGTCCGGATCGGTTTCGGCCCGTACCTTCAATCCTTCTTCCTGGCCGAAGGCATCCACGAAGAGTTCGCTCTTGATGTTGGAGCGCAGCCAGTCGTTGCTCTCGATCATCTCGGCCTCGGTGTAGGGAATCTTTTCTTCGTCGAGGAATTTGCGGAAGTCCAGCAACAGCGCATCGTCGACTTCAAAGTTCTGCGTGATCTTGTGAGTAATCGCGTAGCGCTTGGCAAAATTAAATAGGGCGTAGTGCTGCAGCAACGAGTCCTGGAACTTGTTGGACTTGTAGGGCGCCAGTTTCACATCGGGTGTGATGCCGCCCCCGCCGTATACGGTGCGTCCGCTATCGGTGAGCTTGACTTCGTGGCTGGCGTTGTTCTCCTCACTCTCGCGATTGTAATAATAATCGTAGAGAGAAAGATTCGAGTAATCGCGCTGGATCAAACGTCCGCTCGGGGTGTAGTACTTTGCGGTGGTGAGAGCGAGGCCGGTATTTTCGGTCAGCGGATACACGGTTTGCACCAAGCCCTTGCCGAACGTGACCTCACCGACGATCAGGCCGCGATCGTGATCCTGAATGGCTCCGGCGACAATCTCGGCTGCCGAAGCGGTGCCGCGATTAACCAGCACCACCAGCGGATAATCCCTGCCACCGTTGCCATGGGCGGCGACGTATCGCTTTTCTGGAGATGAGCGGCCGTGGTGCGAGACGATCAACTGGCCCTTCTTGAGAAATTTGTCGGCAACGCCTACGCCTTCACTCAGCAGTCCTCCAGGATTCTGCCGCAGATCAAGGACCAGGCCCTTCAGATCGCCCATCTGATCGAGAGCCTCGGAGACTTCATGCTCAGTGGTTTCTTGGAATCCGGAAACGTGCATGTAGCCAATGCCGGGCTTGATCATGAAGTGCAGGTCCACGCTGTAGCGCGGGATCTCGTCGCGGATAACGCTGAATTCGAGCGGATGCTCGGAACCTTCTCGCAACATCGTAATGCGGACGGTGGTGCCTTTCGGTCCCTTGAGCAGATCGGCAACATCGGAAGTGCTCATGTTGTCGGTGGGCTTGCCGTCGATGGCGGCGATAATGTCGCCCGGCCGGATGCCGGCGCGATAGGCCGGGGTGTTGACGAAGGGAGCAATGACGATGACTTTATTGTTGCGCGGGCCGACCGTCATGCCCACGCCGTAATACTTTCCACGCTGCTCTTCCCGAAGCGCGGAATAAGATTTCGGATCGAAAAAGTTCGAGTGGGGATCGAGCTGGTGCAACATGCTGGGGATGGCGCCGTTATAGATTGCCTTGTCGGCATTCACCGGGTCGGCATAGTTCTCTTCGACCTTTTCATACACCTCGGTGAACTGCTTCAAGCTGTCGCGGACGTCGGAGTCGCTGCTGGGCGTGGTTGCCGGGCTGATTCTCTGCGCGAACAACATTCCCAGCAAGCCGAACGCAGCAAGGACAAAAACTATCAGGATGAGTGAACGACGAGAACTACCAGCCATGTTTCGAAAACCTCGGGCAGGGACGTGGAGGGACCCCAGCCACCCCATCTGACGCAGTATAACACGCGAAAGCGCCTGTTTACTTGGATGCTGGAACCCACCGGAGGTTACTCCGGGGCGACGGCTTTTGGGGATTGTCTGGAAATTCCAAAAACTCAAAGAAAGTCTCAAGTTTGACACCCCCGTTGAATCCCATCCTTGACGAGGAACGTGAAGCATGGGCGCCCGGCTGACACGGCTATCTAATCAGGCTTTCGCCGTTGGGGGAACAGGGGGGAACAAACTGTTGAGGTTCCCGGGGCGACTGATGCCGCCCCAGAGACCTCCACGGGGGAGGGCCCGCGTATCCAATGGACTGCTAGCTTCAGAATCTTCTTGGGCCGCAATCAGGCTAGTAGCGGTCCTGTTCGACCCAGAGACGAACCTGATCTTCGACCGAAAACCGGCTCGCGGGCGCGCCCGCAAACTTTGACTCAAGAGAAAACGCGTGCGATTCGAGCGGCACCAAGAAATGGAGTTTGGTATTCACGAAGCTGCGTACGAAGAGATTGGCATAGCGTTCGACTCCCAGGATTTCAAACTGGACGGCATGCACGAGCCCGTGAAACAGGAACCTCTCGACGATCTTCTCGCCGAAGACCACAACATCGAGAAAGGTCAAGGAGCGCATGTGCATGATCTCGGGCAGGTTCACGAAACCTAAAGCCTTCGCTTCCTCGTAAAAAGGCGGATTCGGGACATGCGATCCTTCGAGTTCGACGATCCTCACCCGATCGAGCAGAGCGGCAGAAAAATATGGCCGCATGACAGCCTTCTGGTGGTTATTCAGGGGTGCTGCCAGGGGGAAGTAGTGTTCGCGCTGCTCGCGCAAGTAGGACGAAACGCGCTCGACCCCATCGAAGATGCGATCTTCGGTCAGCTTGGTGAGAGGTTCGGAGGCGGCTTCCGCGCTGGGGATTTTCCTTTCGATGGAGGCGTAATATTCGCTCAGAGCGGTGGCGGTCTGGGCGGCCTTGCGCAGGATATTGCGCTGCCCGAAATGGGCCAAATTATCGGCGGAAAAACGGAGACGAAGCTGGTGAGTGGCACAATGGGCGCTGAGCAACTCCAGCTGCGCATGCTGAAGTTCTGAATTCATCTGGGCGATAGAAACTCTATCGTCGGGGTTTTCCCACGAATACATCTTAATCAACTCCTGAAGTTGGATACCGCTGCGGGGGCCCGTTTACTAAGTAATGTATACATTGTTATATTTACGTTGTCAACAATATAATTCACGGATTATTTAGCGGTCGCTGGGTAGGGCGTGCATTTATTCCCTGTACATTGTTATGTTTACGCTGTATACATAACATGTGAGACTTCATTTTTCTTGAGGAGGAGACGTGCCGCGTCAACCGGACCCTGATCTGGAAAGCAAAATCCTGCATGCCGCTCAAAAGCTGTGGAAGAAGGGAGGGACGAAGGCTCTCACGATGCGGGCGGTCGCCAAAGCGGCAGGGACGAACACGCCTTCAGTTTATCGGCGGTTTCGAAGCCGGGAAGATATTCTGCGCAGGCTGCTGCAGCGGATCCGGCGGGCAATTGCCGCCCAGATGGAAGGCGCCTCCTCTCCGGAAGAGGGTTGTGAAAGGTATCTGGATTACGCGCTGAGCCATCCTCACGAGTACGAACTGCTTTTCCAGCAAGAATACGAACTCTTTCATTCGGCCCGTTCCATCCGCGCCGGGGTCGAGCTTACGGGCCGGCCGACCAGGCAAATCATGAGACAAAAGCTGACGGAAAAGTTCGGCAGATCGCCCGACAATTACGCGCGCCTTCTAACCGCCTTGTGGATGCTGGTCCACGGAGCAGCGATGCTGCTGATCGCAAAGACGATCCTGCCAAAAGATGCGGCGGCCGCGCGCGCGGTGTTCACGGCGTCGGTGGCGACGCTGTTGCGGGAGGCTCATGCGTGAAGGAACATAGGGAGCGAAATTCCCAGTGTGACCAGTTACATGCGTGCGCAAGCAGAAGAAAACCGACAAACGAGGCGCGGCCCACAATCCGAAGCTGGTGGTGGAAGGCCGGTTTCCGCCAAGCGGTGCCTCTCACACCCTCAGGAGAAGTTTGCCCTTGACAGAGCCTTCGCTCTTATTGAGGCGCACCCAGCTTTGGCCTTGCAAAAGCACGCACAAGCAGTACAATTCGGGCGATTCAGAGCTGAGACAGAAGATTCCTGTTTAAACGGGACCAGATCACGGCGGAGCTGACCTGCCTTGTCGTAAGACACCGTGATGGAGCGGGAAAAGTAGTCGAGATCAATGAGGATATGGGTTCAAAATACTCTTGGGAGGAACGGAGCATGAAATTATATCGTCTCGCATTTGCCCTTAGTGTAATCAGCATTGCAATCCTGACTGCAGGATGTAGCTCAACCGAGAATAAGCCGAAGGAGAGCACGCCCGAAAAGCCCCCCACCGCCGCACCGCCGCAGAGTGCGCAACCTATCCTTTACACCGGCCAGGAGGCATTCAATCGAATGATCGGTCTCGCCATGAAGTGGTCGCCGGATGTTCAGCCGGCTCGGTTGGAATCCGTTCTCACCACGGAAACCACCGGCCAGGACGGGAAATCAACCGTCTGGCGAGGGTACTTTGCCTCGCCCAGTCGCCATGCCACCAAGACCATCGTTTGCTCGGGAAGCCGTCGGCCGGATGCGCCGCCGTTCGGAGTTTCAACCGAGGGGGCTGAAGGCGCCTACAACGCCCAATCCGCCAGTCTTATCTTTTCGCAATACCTGCTGAAAACCGATACGGATAAGGCATTCGCGATCGCGCAGCAACACGGGGGCGAAGCCATCGTGAAGAAGGATGCACAGCAGCCTATCATGTACGTGCTGCTCAAGGACCGGAAGCAGAACGTGCCCGTCTGGTATGTCATTTACGGCACGAGCGAGACGGACAGGAAAGGCATCGGTGTGATTAACGCGACCACCGGCGCTTTCGTAAGCGCCGGCAAGTGAAGTGGGCGGGCGGCCCGACCTATCGCAATCACTTGAGCTCCGGAGGGGTGCCCCGTCCAATCTCTGCTTGGGCGGGGATGTTGATCGACTCACGTCCACCGGCTTCAAAAAATGTGATAGACGAAATGAGCAAAGAGAATCACTAACAGCAAACCTCCGAGGCCACAAACCCAGAAGAGAAAATGCTCGGTCAACTTTGGGGAATTGATCTCCTTCTTGTCCATGACTGAAGAATACTCCCTCACTTGGTTGAATCACATTCAGGACAAAGGAAGACACTCGCAGGCCATCGGAGCCCTCTGAGCATTATTATCAGCACGATCTGGCATGGGGCGAAGCGCAGGTGGTCCCTAGGGACAAAAGAACGCTTCAAAAGAAGCGGGCGACGCCCTCTTCGAGCACGACCACTTTGTCTTTCACGCCGGCCTTCAGCGCTTCGCGCTCCAGCAATTGGAGAGGCTCTTCGATCGGTTCATGCGACAGGCGAAACGTTCCATAGTGCATGGGCACCATCCAGCGGGCCTTCAGATCGAGAAAGGCCTGGGTGGCGTCGGCGGGACTGGTGTGCACGTTGCGGAATTGCGGCGGATTGTAGGCGCCGATGGGAAGGAGCGCTAGTTCCGGCGACAAGCGGCGTCCGATTTCACGAAAGCCGGCGAAATAGGCGGTGTCTCCGGCGTGATAGACGGAGTGTTTGCCGCTGCGCAGAACGTAGCCGCCATAGCCGCGATGCGAATCTTTGATGACACGCGCTCCCCAATGCCGCGAGGGGACGTGGGTGATGTCGAGCGTGCCATGGCGATAGGTGTTCCACCACTCGAGTTCGACAATTTCTTCAAAGCCGAGATCGGAAACCAGGTCGAACAAGTGATGGGGGACAACGAGCGTGGGCGCGGTTCCGGTCTGCCGCCGCGTTTGCCGCGCAATGGCGCGCAGAGACTGGCGATGCAAGTGGTCGAAATGAGCGTGCGTCACCAGTACGACATCCATCGGAGGCAGGTCGCGCAGGTTCAATCCCGGTTGACGCAGGCGCTTTAGAACGAACAGCCAGCGCGCAAAGTTGGGATCGATGACGACGTTCTGCCCGCCAATTTGTAGAAAAAAGCTGGAATGCCCGATGAAGGTGACGCCCAGTTCGCCGTTTGAAACCAGTTGCGGCTTGTGCGTCTTGCCGGTGCGAGGCGTGACCGCGGAATGCCGCACCAGGCGCGTGAACTGGCTGGCTCGCTTGCGCAGAGCAGGATTTTTCAATGAGGACTTTAACATCAGTTCGCCACTATGATTCGACCCGTCCGTCAGAAACGACGGACTACTGATCACATCATCTGATTACATTATCGGCTTTGTTTAATCAAGTTCCTAGTGGGTTTAGATGCTTCGGGCGCCAAGAACGACGCGCAGGCGGCGAGTTTCCTCCGTTATTGTTTCTTGGGCGGTTGATTTCCCAGTGTAAACAATCTTGATTTCCTTGACCGTTACCTTGCTGGTCATATTTATAATCCAATGTTCAGACGAAAAAAGTTTAGACGAAATACGTTTGGAGGAACCCGCCGATGCGCGTCGCTTTTCTTGGCATGGGAATTATGGGACGGTCGATGGCCGCTAACCTGGTCAAAGCCGGACACGAGGTCGCAGTCTGGAATCGAAGCGGCGGTAAGGACGTGGAAGGCGCACGCAGCGCGGCTTCTCCCGCGGATGCGGCGACGGGCGCGGAGGTGGTGTGGATGTGCCTCTCCGACACGAAGGCGGTCGAGGGCGTGCTGTTTGGCCCGGGCGGCGTTGAGCAGGTTCTGGCCGCGGGCATGATTATTGCCGACTCGAGCACGATTTCGCCCTCCGCCACGCTACGCTTTGCCGAGCGCGTGAAGGTGCGCGGCGTTGATTATGTGGACGCTCCGATGACCGGTTCAAAGATTGCGGCTGAAGCTGGAAGCCTGATCTTCATGGTGGGCGGCGACGAAGCTGCGCTCGCTCGTCTGCAGCCGCTTTTTCAGGCGATGGGCAAGCAGGTGTTCCACATGGGCAAAACCAGCAAAGGACAGGCGACGAAGCTGGTCATGAATCTGCAGATCGCGCTCATCTACGAAGGCTTCGCCGAAGCGCTTACGCTTGCCGCCAAGCTGGGCGTGGACGTGGAAAAGCTGCTGCCGCTGATACAGGCTTCCATGGTGCGTTCGGGAGTGGTGGACTACAAAGCTCCGTTCATTCTGAAGCGTGACTTCTCGCCCAATTTTCCTCTGCGGCTGATGCTGAAAGACATTCGCCTGGCGCTCGATGCCGCCAAGGAATCGCGGGTGCGCCTGCCCGGACTGGAAGCGGTAGAAGACGTATACGATGTCGCGGCCGAGGAAGGGCAGCAGGATTTGGACTACGCGGCGACACTCACGCTGCTGGAGAAGTGGGCGGGCGTGGAAGTGAAGGGCGGCGCGTAGCGTTCTGGAATCGCGACGGCAGGGCCGCCGATGCTCCTAATGTCTTCCTTCTCCTACTTCTTTGCCAGCGAGCGGATGTAGTTCACCATGTTCCAGATGTCTTGATCCTTGGCACGGTCGCCTTCGGGGGGCATTTCGCCCTTGCCATTTCGGATCACGTAGAAGAGTTCGCCGTCGGTGCGGTTTTTCAACGCATCGGGATTGGTGAAATCAGTGACGTTCTTCATGTCGGTCGCCATGTCGCCCTTGCCGTTGCCGTTGTTTCCGTGACACATCGAGCAATCGAAGCCATACAGCTTCTTGCCCTTGGCGAGCGACTCCTCGGTCGGCTTGACGGGATTTACCCTGGCGGCAGCTTCGGGGGGAATTTTGTACTCGGGGGCGGGCGCTTTTGCGGGGGGCTGATCCTTCTGCGCCCACAACGCGAAAACAAAAAAGAGCAGTGTGAGAAGGATCAGTGGAGTTTTCTTCAACACTTCTTTTTTCGACAATCTCCCTTTCAACACACACCTCCTGTTCGGAAACACGGTTGAAACATTCAACGATACTCCACGACAGGGGGAACGTGCACGAAAAGGTTGCAGGCCAGGAACCGCCGGGGAATCACGCGTGACACCGCAACGCTGTGACTCCCGGTTGCGTCAAGATTAGGTCTCTTGGTCGGTAACGATTACGCTGGTAACCCCTTTAACGAGCGGGGATTACAGAACTATTACAAAATAGTTCGCGGTCTCTTGGTATTGTCTAGGCTGGCCTGAGTCGGACGGTTGTGGGGGAAGGATGATGCGCGAGACAATGAGCGAGACAGCGAGCGAGACAATAATCGAGACCACGATGGAAACAACAAGCGAGAACAACGAAGCAACCGGCTTTCGCAAAGACCGGGCGATACGCGCCGGCATCAACTGGGGCACGGCGATCGCCATGGGCCTGTTTCATGTGGGCGCAATCGCGGCGCTATTTTTCTTTACCTGGCCAGCATTTTTCGTTGCCATTTTCTTGTGGTGGATTTCGGGTAGCCTCGGGATCGGGATGAGCTATCACCGGCTGCTGACGCATCGCGGATACAAGACGCCGAAGTGGGTGGAGTATTTCCTGACCTGGTGCGCGACCCTGGCGCTCGAAGGCGGGCCGATTTTCTGGGTGGCAACGCACCGGATTCATCATCAGTTTTCCGACGAGGAAGGCGATCCACACTCGCCGATCGACGGCAAGTGGTGGTCGCACATGGGGTGGATCATAATGGGCAAGTCGATGCATCACGACACCACCACCCTGGCCCGTTACGTCCCTGACCTAACCAAAGATAAAGTTCACGTCTGGCTGACCAAGTATCACTACACCTCAAACATTATTTTGGGCGTCATTCTTTATGCCATCGGCGGATGGCCGTGGCTGCTGTGGGGCGTGTTCGCGCGCGTCGTGGTCGGACTGCACGCCACCTGGATGGTGAACTCGGTCACACATCTGTGGGGGTCGCGGCGCTTCGCGACCAAAGACCTCTCCACCAACAACTTTATGGTGGCCATAGTGACCTTTGGCGAAGGCTGGCACAACAATCACCATGCGCATCCAGTTTCCGCGCGCCATGGCATGACCTGGTACGAAGTCGACATGAACTGGTACGGCATCTGGGCACTGAATAAACTGGGATTGGCGCGGCACGTGTACAAGGTCGAGCTCGATAACCTGCCGCCCAAGCCGGCGCTGGTTCGCGATGTTGAGGCGTCTGCGGTGATGGCGGCGACTTCGGGCAACGATTAGGGCAGGTCTCAGGTCTTAGGTGTCAGGTCTCAGGAAAGGCTCTCGAACCGGCCACGGTGGTCGGCGTCGGGAGCCTTTTTGGTGTAATCGCCTGATTTCGTCACTTATACGGTAACCCTCGGAGGGATTCTCCAAAGTTCAAGGGTGCGCGCACCTTAACAGTCGTACCGCTGTTCGGGCGCGACTCAATCGTCAACTCTCCATTTATCATGCGTACTCTCTCACGCATGCTGACCAAGCCCAGCCCTGTGCTGGCGACTTCTTTTGCCGGGTCGAATCCCCGTCCCGAGTCGTGGACAGATAAGCTGATATCCTCCGATGTGGCGAGCAGTTCCACTTTGAAATGTCGCACTCCACTGTGCTTGACTGCGTTCTGCAAGGCCTCCTGCAAAACCCGAAATAGGCACAGTGAGATTTCCTTCGGCAGACCTCTGGGCACACCTTCATGACTGAAGCCTATCTCTACGTTTTGCTGGTCCGACAACTCTTTGCAGAAGCTTCTCGCCGCTACTGTAATCCCGAGGTACTCCAGCTTCGAGGAGTGCAAACGGTGTGACAGATCCTGAATGTTCCGACCTATTTCCGAAAGACGTTGGCAGATCTGAGTGTGGGATGCAAGCCCTTCTTCTTTCAGACTTCCTTTAAGTTTTGCCAGTTCCATAGCCAGCAGAGCAATTCGTTGACCTATATCGTCATGCAGCTCTCTAGCAATAAAGGTTCGCTCTTCTTCGTGTGCCCCGATCAACTTGCGACCCATGTCGGCTAGAGCCTCTTGAGTACGCTTCCACTCAGTGATATCAATCGCATTCGCCACTACACAGGGTTCCCCTTCAATGTTGACGGGCTCTGCCGAGAGTAGAGCAGTGAATATTTCACCGGACTTGTTCCGAAAGCGGCATTCAATGTTCGATATCTTTTCTCCCCCGAGCATTCGTTTAACGAGCTTCTCTCGCTCCGCGTGAGTTTCCCAGATGCCGAGTTCTACAGTGGTGCGCCCAATCGCCTCTTCGCGAGTCCACCCAGTTTTTTGTACAAAAGCGTCATTGACATCGATATACCGATCTTCTTTTATCGTTGACAGGGTAAAAGGTTGCGGGCTGCACCTGAAGGCAGTTGCAAACTTCTCGTCAGGATCGTGAACACCCATGACCTGCCTCGCGGAACAAAGACTCGGATTAAGCGTGGCGGTCCGAGAGAGGATTCTTGGGCTGACTCACCTCATGGGATGCCGCGTCCCACATTCTGGGTACTGCTTTTCGGAGAGGTGAGGAACTTAAACTCGAATCGAGTAGATTTAAGCATAACAGGGCGATATGCACAATGACTGGGGGCACCCCCGAGCGAAGCGACTGGATTATCAACTCGCTCCATAACTGGCGTAAAATCCCACTCACAACCTCGGAGACCTTCCACCTGACACCTTCCACCCGCCCCGCTACAATCTTCTTGTGCGCATCATCAGCCGGCAGAAGGCGATTTATTTTTTCATCACGCTGGGCGTTTGCCTGATTGCGGCGGCCGTCGCTCTAAACGTCAGCTGGATCATCCTGAACTGGCGTGCAGGGCTGATGCTTTTTTTCGGCGCCATACTTTTTCTGGTCATCATCGCGGGACTGGTGCTGAATACGATTTTTCTGGTCCGCGAAATTCGCCGCAACGAGCAGCATGACAGCTTCATCAACGCGGTCACCCATGAATTGAAGACACCGATCGCGTCCATCCGGCTCTACCTTCAAACCTTGCAGAGGCTCGAAGTGGGAGAAGCGCAGCGGCGGCAGTTCTACGCGTTGATGCTGCTCGATACCGAGCGCCTGCTGCACACCGTGGAACAGGTGTTGAAAGCGGGTGAGGCCGCGCACAAAAAAGGCCCGCCGCAGCGTTTGCCGCTGGAATTCAACACGCTGGTGCGCGAGTGCGTGGAACTGGCGCGAGTGCGGCATCATTTGCAGGCGGCGGATCTCGACTACTGCGAGTCTTTGTCTTTATCTTCATCTCTGCCGAACGTCGACGGAGCGTGCGTGCTGGGCGATGCGGAGGAGCTGCGGACCGCGGTTTCGAACCTCTTGGACAATGCGGTGAAGTATTCGCCCGATGGCGTGCACATCTCGGTGGAGTTGGAGGCTCCCGATGAGAAGCGAGTGGTGCTGCGGGTGCGCGACCGAGGCGTAGGCATTCCGGAGCAGGAGTTGAAGCGTATCTTCAAGCGGTTTTACCGGGTGACGCAGCGCTCGCTCGCGCAAGTGAAGGGCACGGGCCTGGGGTTGTTCATCGTGCGATCAATCGCGCGCAAGCACGGCGGCCGGGTATTCGCGCAGAGCGAAGGCGCAGGGAAGGGAACTACGGTGACCCTGGAATTGCCGCGGAGAGTGGCATGAGCCGGGTGCTGGTGGTGGAGGACGAGGCGCACCTGGCGCAGGGCTTGCGCTTCAACCTGCAAGCCGAAGGACACGCGGTGGAAGTTGCGGCGGACGGCGAGACGGCTCTGGAGAGGCTGGTCGAAAAAAGAGAGCGCTTCGACGCGGTGGTTCTCGACGTGATGCTGCCGGGTAAGAGCGGCTTCGATGTCGCGGCTTTGCTGCGCGAGAAAAAGAATTATGTCCCAATTCTGATGCTGACCGCGCGCGGGCGTCCCGAAGATGTGCTGCAGGGATTCGCGGCGGGGGCGGACGATTACCTGCCGAAACCGTTTGAACTGGCGATTCTGATCGCCCGCCTGGAGAGCCTGCTGCGGCGCAATGTGTGGATGAAGGATGCCAAGCCGGCGGGCGATGGCCATCACGGTGACAAGACGCGGCCGGCGCCGTTCGGCGAGCCGGAAGCTGGAGCGGATACATTCAGCTTTAGCGGCAAGTCCATCGACTTCGGGGAACTCGAGCTGCGTTCGCTGGGGAATACGATCCACTTGACGGTGATGGAGGCGGAGTTTCTGCGCTACCTGGTTCGCAGCGCGGGTCGCGTGGTTTCGCGCAAGGCGATTTTGGAAGATGTGTGGGGATTGCACGAGGATACCGATACGCGCGCCATCGATAACTTTGTAGTGCGGCTGCGGCGCTACATTGAAGAGGATCCGTCGCAGCCGAAACATTTGCAGACCGTGCGGGGAGTGGGGTATCGGTTTGTGGCGGAACCGGAGTAGGGGGCGTGACGTCTGGCTTCCGTGGGAGGTAAATGTGAACGATCGTCAATCGAAGAAGTCCGGCCCTCTTGACCAGCGTCGGGATGATGGCGCAGACGGGTAGCTAGCGGTTCGTTTCCGATAAAGACACAGGAGAAAAAATCAAAATCCCCCAGCACTTATAGCGAATCCAGAGTTGCTGTGACGCAGGCGCCTGCCGAGCTGTGCGAGAGCCGGGGACTACAGCAACTCTGAATCCGCTTCAGTTTGTTCTCGAACCGCTATTTGCCTGGCAGGTAACTCAAATCGGGACGAAACTGGATGATCTCGCTCGTCTCTTTCTCCACTGAACGGTCAATTCGATCGACAATGGAATCGGCCTCCGCGTGTCCAAAAGCTTCTTTGAGCATGTCGCGGAAGGGCTTCACGTCAGGTTTGTCCTCGAAGTCCGCCCAATTGTTGTGTGGCAGGGACAGCACATACTCCCCTGTCTGTCCACCGTTCACCAACACGTACCATTCGTAATTGAGGGGCCACTTCGTCTTCTGTGACGCCTCGTAGATGCGGTCGATAGCAGACCGAAAATCCGAGCCCTTCCCATAACGCACGTGGAAGACGATGACTTCCGAGAACTTGGGAGGCATTGTGGCACCGCTGGGCGGGTTACTAATCTTGGGCAAGAACTCATAGTAGCGAGTGATGACGGAATCCACGTAGGCCCCCACAATCTTCTGGAACTGCGCCAGGTCGGCCTCGTCTGAAATGGCCGGCTTGTCGAAATCCGCCCAATGCTGGCGGAACCGGCCGACAAGGTACGCTCCCGTATTCTCGCCGCTGAGTGTCTCCCATACCAGCAATGGCTGAGGGTCGTTCTGTTGCTTATGCCATGCCGCCTTCTGCTTCCGTCCAGCTTCGTACTGCGGCACCATTCCGTTCTTTGGTTTCTGGAACTCAATAGCGGCCAGCGTTCCGGGTTTTTCCTGGGCGGCCAGCGAACATGCTACAAACAACACGATCCCAACAGCGGATAACCACTGATTACGTTTCATCGTTTCCTCTTTTCGTTGATGGGTTGGTTGGTCTCCCACACTTCAACTACGCCAGCAACAATCGAAGTCACTTGCTCGTGACATCAAGTACCAGTTTCAATTTGTTGCCGGAGTGTGGACGAAAGGAACGCCAGCATCCTACACGATTTCTCGCAGGCCCGACGAAAATAGTGATTGGCCAATTTCGAGCGGATTGTTAGTGCTGTTTGGCGGAGGAACTGGCTGCCAGCTCGCGAAAAAGGCCGAGCAATGCAGCGGCAGCTTTCTGATCAGAGAGGTTTTCGAGCGCTACCGTGCCCGTAAAGTGCGGCGAAGCGGAGTTGAAGCGGACGCCCACAAAATCCTTGTCGCGCCAGGAGGCCAGCGCATTCACCATCGGGCTGAGTTCGGCGGGCCAGTCTTCCTTGGTAGTCAGAATGACAGGGCCGGGGCGGGTGATGGTCCAGGCGCGAGTGCCGGTCGAGCTTTTCGACCCCAGGCTGTTCGCTCCCGAGCTTCTCGCTCCCGTGTGGCCCGACCAGCGATGACGGATGACGTCGAGATGGAAGCCGGGGGGGAATCCCATGTCAGCTTCGAAAGTGAGCGTTTCCTGCTGCTGGCGCCAGCGGCTCAGAGCCCACTGTACCGGTAGCGGGCGCGGCAACAGGCGAATGGTGAGACGGGCATCCTCAAACCAGCGAGAGGAAAGATTCAGGGTGGCATTCAGCCGGGAGTTGCTGGCGTGCCATCGCAAATCAACGACGCGGCCTTTTCCGAGGCATGCCGCCTCGACCCACTGCAGCACCTTGCCTGCCCGCCGCCGGTTGTAACGGGCAAACCAGGCGTACCAGAGGAAGAAGAGGGCGAGCGCTGCGATCACGTCGATGAGAATGAAACGGGCCACGGTGCTGCTGCCTCTGGTGAGAAATCGTACTTCTTATAGATGCAACTGCGCAAGGGGAAGAAACGAAAAAAGGAGGCTGCAGAAAGTTGGCCATTCTTTCCCACTACTCTCCTGCTGTTCTCCTCCCACAATCCCGCTACAATGGCGGCGTGTTGTTTCGAATCCGACAATTTGAGAAAGCCGATTTTGACACGCTGTGGCGGATTGACCAGGCATGCTTCGATCCGCAGTTGGCATACTCGCGACCGGAGATGGCCTTCTACATGCGCCGGCCCGGGTCGTTCACTTTGGTGGCTGAAGGCGAAGGCGTGGGGGTTCCGGGCAACGGCAGTTCGCCGGCGGGGATTCCGGGTTTCAGCATTCTAGGTTTCATCGTGGCGGAGACTCGCCGCAAGGGTGGGCACATCATTACCATCGATGTGGTCGCGGAGGCGAGGCGGGCGGGCGTCGGCTCGGCTTTGCTGCGCGCTGCGGAAGATCAATTGCTGCGGTCGGGCGTGCGCACCGTGGCGCTGGAGACGCCAGTGAATAATGAAGCCGCGATCCGCTTCTACAAGCAGAAAGGGTACTTTGTGGAAAAGACGGTCACCGGATACTATTCCGGCCAGCTGGACGCTCTGGTTATGACGAAAGAGCTGGCGCGGTCGCCCGTGGGATGAGTTGCAGGGTTAGGCGGTGTGCAGCCCCTCAAGGGGCATTGGATGTTCCCGTCGAGACGCGACAAGCCCGGCCTTTACAAGTGGAAATTCGCGGTGCGAAGAGGTAATGGCTTCATGAAGATTGCGATCCAGGGAGAACTCGGTTCTTTCAGCCACGAGGCGGCCGAAGCGATGTTGCCGCGGACGAAGGTGGTGCCGTGCGCGCGTTCGCTCGACGTTTTCGACCGAGTCAAGCGGGGAACGGTGGACGGCGCGGTGATCCCGATTGAGAATTCGCTGGCGGGTTCGGTCGCCGAACATCTCGATCTATTGCTGGGTCGCGACGTTCACATCGTCCGCGAGTTTCGCCTGCGCATTGTTCACAACCTGATCGCGCTGCCGGGTGCCAAGCTTCGAGACGTCCGGCGCGTCTTCTCTCATCCTGTAGCGCTCGATCAATGCCGCGACCTGTTTACGAAGAATCCGAGGCTGGAGCCGGTGCCATTCTACGATACGGCGGGAAGCGTGAAGCATGTGGTGGCGGAGCGCTTGCGCGATGCGGCGGGCATTGCCAGCCGGCGGGCCGCCGCAGTGTATGGGGGAAAGATTCTGAAGGCCGGGATCGAGGATGACAAAAAAAACTTTACGCGTTTCTTTCTGATCGAACGGGGAAAGATCGAACGAGGAAAGATCAAGCGGGGAAAGCCGCGGGCGGCGCGCAATGCCAATAAGACGAAGGCGGATAAGACTTCTTTGGCGTTCAGCGTGAAGAACATTCCGGGGGCGTTGTTCAAGGCGCTCAGCGTGTTCGCGCTGCGCGACATCAGTTTGAGTAAGATCGAGTCGCGACCCCTGCGCGGGCGTCCGTGGGAATACGTGTTTTTTGTGGATCTGCTGCGCGGCGACGATGAAGACTCGCGCAATGCCTTGCGGCATCTGAGCGAGGTTGCGGAACTGGTGAAAGTGCTCGGAATTTATCCGGAGGCGTGAGGCAGGGTCAGTGGCCAGTGGTTCGCTTACTTCCGGTCTTTCATCACAACCTGCTGTGAGGCACTGCACTGCGGGGACCGCACCTTCGTTCTAGCCTGAAGGTGGGCCGTTCTGGCCCGGAGCCATAGGAGGGCTTAATATGCGTCAGATCTTTGCACGGATTCTTATCTTGCTGTGTGTCTTTGTGCTGGGCGCGGTGTCGGCCGCCGAGAATCAATTGGGAATTAGAGACAACTATCAGGTGAACTTTTCAGAGAAAGTCCGGGTAGCGGACACGCTGTTGCCGAAAGGGAACTACGAGATCCGTCACGTGATGGAGGGTTCGGACCACATCATGGTGTTCCGGCAGCTAGGGACGAAGAAGCCGATTGAGGTGCGCGCGAAGTGCACGCTGGTTCCGCTGGGCGCGAAGGCGACCAGGGATGAGAAGATTTTCACCCTGAATGCGGCGAACGAGCGAGTTCTGCATGAGCTGGTGTTTAAAGGCGACCTCGCGAGTCACATGTTTTAGTGGGAGGCGGGGAACACGAGAAAGTAGCTGATTTGACTGGGGGCGTGCAGGAGGGGAGGCACGTCCCCGGAAGGGCCAGCCCCCGGGCGGGGGCCGAAACTTTTCGTGTCTTGCAAAAAGCCAAAGAAGGTCTAGAATTCAACAACCTAGCATGAAGGGTGCATCTTTTTGGCAATTAAGCTCATCCAAAGTTGAGTGAAACACACTCAAGGAAAAATCATGAGCGATCCTACTTCTCCCGAGCTCGCTGCTTACGAAACCACAGAGCGGTCGTTGCCGATTCTGCCAGTGCGCGATACGGTCCTGTTCCCCCATGCTGTGCTTCCGCTGACGGTGGGGCGGGAAAGTTCGGTGCAACTGATTAACTCGCTGGGCGAAGATAAGACCATCGTGGTGGTGGCGCAGCGCGAGGCGCGCGTGGACTCGCCGCAGCCGACCGATCTGTACTCCATCGGAACCCTGGCAGTGGTGCACAAAGTTGTCAAGATGCCGAACCAGAGCCTGTTTGTGTTTGCAGAAGGACTGGAGCGGGTGCTCCTGGCGGATTTCACGCAGCTTTCGCCGTTTATGCGGGCGCGGGTGACCACGATTCCGGAGACGATTCCGCCAAAGGATTCCGAGGTGGAAGCGCTGCAACGCAATGTGCTGACCTTGTTCCAGCAGATTGTGGCCGGTTCGCCGACGCTCTCGGACGAGCTTTCAACGGTGGCGATGAACATCGAAGAACCGGGGCGGCTGGTGGATTTTATCGCCTCATCTCTGCCGTCGCTTTCGACGGCCGACAAGCAAGAGACGCTGGAGACGAGCGATGTCCGGGTGCGGCTGGGAAAAATCAATCAGCATCTGGCCAAGGAATTGGAAGTGCAGCAACTGCGGAACAAGATCCAGTCGGAGGTGCAGGATCGGGTGCAGCAGACGCAGCGCGAGTACTACTTGCGCGAGCAGATGAAGGCGATCCAGAAGGAACTGGGCGAGCAGGATGAGGGCCAGCGCGACACCGACGAACTGAAGCAAAAGATCGAATCCGCAGGCATGCCCGACGATGTGAAGAAAGAAGCGCTGAAGGAACTGGGGCGGCTGGCGCGCATGTCGCCAATGGCGGCGGATTATTCGGTCACACGGAACTACATCGAGTGGCTGGCGATCCTGCCCTGGGCAAAGACTTCGGGCGGAGAAATTGAAATCCTGAAGGCGAAGGAGATTCTCGACACCGACCACTACGACTTGCAGAAAGTGAAAGACCGCATCCTGGACTACCTTTCCGTGCGGCGGTTGAAGCCCAACATGAAAGGGCCGATTCTGTGTTTCGTCGGGCCTCCCGGCGTAGGCAAAACTTCGTTGGGCAAATCGATTGCCCGCGCGCTGGGACGCAAGTTCGTGCGTCTGTCGCTCGGCGGAGTGCACGACGAAGCGGAAATTCGCGGCCACCGGCGTACCTACATCGGAGCCTTGCCGGGACAGATCATTCAGGGCATACGGCGCGCGGAGACGAAAGACCCGGTCTTCATGCTCGACGAAATTGACAAAGTGGGGCGCGACTTTCGTGGCGATCCGGCGTCGGCGTTGTTGGAAGCGCTCGATCCGGAGCAGAACGCGACATTTCGCGACAACTATCTGGACGTGAGTTTCGATCTCTCCAAGGTGTTGTTCATTACCACCGCGAACATGCTCGATCCGATCGCGGAGCCGTTGCGCGACCGCATGGAGATTATCGAGCTTCAGGGGTACACCGAGGAAGAGAAAGTTCACATCGCCTTCCAGTACCTGATTCCGCGTCAGATCGACGAAAACGGAATCACGCCCGAGCAGATCGAATTCCCGGAAGAGGCAGTCAGCTACATAATCCGTCACTACACGCGCGAGGCGGGAGTACGCAACCTCGAACGCACCATCGGCACCATCTGCCGCAAACAGGCGCGCCGTCTGGCGGAAGGAAAGACCGACAAACTGGTAGTCACCAAAGAGATCGTGCAGGAGTTTCTGGGCGGTATCAAAGTCCGCAGCGAGGGCGAAATTGCCGAGCGTACCAAGCGCGCGGGCGTGGTAGTCGGACTGGCGTGGACACCCTCGGGCGGCGACGTGTTGTTCGTCGAAGCCAACCAGATGAAAGGCAAAGGCGGGCTGACCATCACCGGCCAGATTCAGGACGTGATGCGCGAGTCCATGCAGGCCGGCTTGAGTTGGGTGCGTTCGAACGCGAAGGAGTTGGGCATCGACGAAGAATTTTTCGCCAACCACGACATCCACATTCACGTGCCAGCGGGAGCGATTCCGAAAGACGGCCCTTCGGCCGGCGTCACCATCGTAACCGCCCTGGTGTCGTTGCTGTCGGGCAAGCCGGTGCGTCCGCTGACGGCGATGACGGGGGAGATCACGCTGAGCGGGAACGTACTGCCGGTGGGCGGCATCAAGGAGAAAGTGCTGGCTGCCAAACGCGCCGGTGTACATGACGTGATTCTGCCGGCGGAGAACAAAACCAACGTCGAGGAAGACCTGACGCCCGAGCAGTTGGTAGGATTGACAACCCACTACGTGAAGACCATTGACGAGGTGCTGGAATTTGCGCTGCCGACTTCGCCTCGCGAAGAGATCCAGGATGCCGAGGAGCGCGAGAAGGTGCTGAGCACCTAAATAAATTTTTCCTGTAGGAACGCGGCTCGCCGCGTCTCCCGCAGCGCTCAAAAAAGGGGTAATCCCCGTCTCTACATCAGGACAACGCCAGCCTTAACGTTGCTTCACCCGTTTTTCGTTTCGCTCAGGATGACAGTCATTGCAGTGACTTGCCCGCCGCAATGCACAGATCTTTCCCCTCGCGCTAGCTCAGCGGTCAAGATGACAACCCCTTAGAAGAAGTACCCGGCCGTCGGACATCACGTAAGCATGGCAGCTATCGGCCACGACTTTGAGAGGGACATTTCGCCAAGTCTTGCAAAATTCGCGCCGGGGTGAGAGAACTTTGGCTATGAACTTCGATGCCTTGCGCTCTCCGGTGCAGTTTCTGCAGCAGGTCGGAATCTGTGCCGATCAAGACTGGCTGCGCGAATACGAGGCGTGGTTCGAACGCGAAGGGCAGGGGATTTCAGACGCGGTAGACCGCGCTGGCACTCCGTGGTTGCGCATGTTCGATCGGTTTGGCGCGCGGGTGGATGAAATCCTTTATCCACCCGAATACTGGCGCATGCTGAAACATGGATACCGGGCAGGCGTGCTTTGGCGAGTCTTTGCGCGAAATTCTGAGCAGAATTCGCTGATCCCCGCTTACCTTCTTCTCTATGCTACTGGTTTCTATGACCCGGGCTTGGCGTGTCCGTATACGGTCTCTCTGTCCACGGTTTCCCCGCTCTCAAAATATGGAGACGCAGAATTGAAGGCACGGTTCTTGCCCAAGATGTTGCAGCGCGATGACAGTGTCTGGCAGGGCGCGACCTGGATGACAGAGATCAAGGGCGGGTCCGACCTGGGCGCGGCGGTGGAAACCGTGGCGCAATGGGATGGGAATAAGTGGCGGCTAACCGGTGACAAATACTTCGCGAGTAATGCCGGGGCCGAATTGGCGGTGGTCGCGGCTCGGCAGGAGGGCGCACCGCAGAACGTGCGCGGGCTGAGTCTGTACCTGGTACCGCGTTGCGGCGAAGACGGGCAGTTTAACTATCGGATACGCCGCCTCAAGGACAAGATCGCCACTCGCTCGGTACCAACCGGTGAGATCGAACTTCGTCAGAGCGAGGGTTGGCTGCTGGGACAAGCGGAGCAGGGAATCTATTTGATTCTCGAAGTGCTGAACCTCTCGCGCGTGGCCAACAGCGTGGGCAGCGTAGCGCTCGCGCAAAGGGCCATCGCCGATGCCTATTCATTCGCGGAACAGCGCACCGCCTTCGGCAAACCGATCATCGAACATCCTCTACTTCGGCGGCAGTTCGAGGATCGTCTGCGAGGCCTACGCGCGGCTTCCCGGCTGGCTTGGGAAGCGGTGCGTCTGCTCGACAAGGTATGGCAGGAGAAGCCGCCGTACTCGGAGAGCTATCATCTGTTCCGCTTGGTCGCTCACCTGGCGAAATACTGGACCGCAGAGTTTGCCGTGCAGACGGCCAAATGGGCGATGGAAGTGTACGGCGGGGTGGGAACACTGCAGGAATATCGCGTGGAGCGCTGGCTGCGCGAGGCCATGATCCTGGCGATCTGGGAAGGGACATCGCATCGCCAGATGCTGGATGGGCTGGAGGTTATGCAGCGCAAAAGCGCACACAGGTTGCTGTTCCAGCATCTTGCGGGGAAAGCTCCGGAGGCGCAGCTGCACGAGATGGAAGCGCGGGTGGAACGACAAATCAGTTTGCCCGAAGCGGACAGGGAAGGGACCCTGGAGAAGCTTTTTAGCGATCTGGCTTCGCTTACCGCCGATGCCCTATAAAAAGAGAACGGGTTGGTAACGAATGATTTCGCCTCATTTCCGAGTCGGCGACAATCGGCGGGCGGGCCACTTTAGCGGGGAAGTATAACGTGGTTTGTTTTTTGACGCTGACCGAAATAACTGGGGGGTGCGCCCCTTCTCGCGCTTTTCGAGAAGAGGCCTGCCGAACCGCCCACTTCACCCGCATTCGCCCATCCTCGCACTCCCCGCCTGACACGCTTGTATGCTCCCGGGAGGCAGCCCCTGATCGTCTGGACTTTCCGAACTCGCGGCTTGGGGCCGCGTCCTGCGCTCGCGTTCCTCCCAAAGCCGCCTAATCGCCAGCAGGAGCGGATCAGGGGCACCGTAGAAAATAAAGGCTTCGGTTTCGTCCCGCCGAACCAGACCTTTCTGTTCGAACTCCTCTCTCATAGCCAACCTTTCTTTGACGCTCATGGCGGCATAGACCTCCTCAGGCGACGCAGGCGGAGCGGGTGAATTCTGCGCTTCCGCTTCCCCTCCCACAGCTTCGTCGTGATCATGTCCCTGGCCGCTCGCCGACCACGGAGTCATGCCCAGCGGCGTCTCCCCCGCCTTGTCCGGTTCCACCACCACCTGCGTCGGCTTGGCTTTTTCCGCCTGCATCATTTTCAGGTTGCTGGCCGCGATCTGCAGCGCGTACAGCAGCAACCCCGCGTCCTTGCGCTCGATTCTCCGCGTCAGCATCAGTTGCACCACTTGCCGGAGTACGGTTTGAATCGAATACGCATCCTCGAACGGCGGCAGCATGATCGAGCCGTCGCAATACCGTTCTCCGTCCAGATAAAGTTCGGCGGGCACGGGCCGGTTCTGCTCGTGGTAGTAACACAGTTCCTTGCCCTTGAGCGCCGGAGATCCGCACTGCGTGCCATTCGTTTTGACGTGCCGGCAACGCCGGATTTCAATTGGATAACTCGCCATAACTCCATCCTTCACCACAAAATAACCACCACAAAATAAAAACGCAGCCCTAAGGCCGCGCTGATTTTCTTCATCCCTATATCTATTATTTCAAATTCTGAGGGGAAGACTGCCAAGTTTGAGGAAAATATATCTGCCGTGAATGGAGTAAGTTAGCGCGAAAAGCGGCGGCTTGGCCTCTTGACAAGATTTTCCCCGCCGATCGAGCCGCTAACTATCACATTCTAAAATACCTTACGCCTAAGTCCTTTAGAATCAAAGACCACCCCAAAATTCCTTCCTCCTAAGTCTTTGATTCCACAAGACCGAGGGAGAGGGATGGCAGCAAACACAGGTCGACAGGAAACAAGTCAGAGAAACCCCAACACGGAATGAAGACGGAATGAACGCCAGCCGAACCGGTTCTCGCTGACAGCGGAGAGCTGACAGCTGCCCCCAAAGAGGCGACAATGGTTGCGCAACTATGGCAACCAGCCTAACCCCGAATCCTGGCCCGAAACCCAAGCCCAAGCTCGGCCTGCGTGCCTGGATGGAGCGCGTGCTGGTGGAGTGCGATCGGGCAGCCGCGGGGTTCGACGCCGACGCTGTGCACGATCTGCGTGTAGCCCTGCGGCGCTGCCGTTCACTCGCCGATGGATTGATGACGTTCGATCCCGATTCTTCATGGAAGGACATGAAGAAGGCGGGAAGGAAACTTTTCCAGGCGCTGGGTGAACTGCGCGACATGCAGGTGATGCAGGAGTGGATCCAGAAGCTGAGAGACGCAAGCAATTCGGCGGGTGATCATTTGTCGGGTGATCCGGTATCCGCGAAGCTGCTCCATCATGTGCATGCGCGCGAAGCCGAATGCAAGCAGCGCGCCTTCAAAGATCTCCATCAGTTTGACCGCAAGCAATGGCGCCAGTGGAGCCGAACTTTGCCGCAGCGCGCGTCGCGGGTGCGTCCGGGGAGCGTGGTGTATTTGCATCTTGCGCTCGAAAAGTGGACAGCCGCCTACGATCTGCACAAACGTGCCCTGCGGACGCGGTCGCAGGTTAGCTGGCACGAACTGCGCATCGGCATCAAGCGCTTCCGTTACACGGTGGAAAATTTTCTGCCGCGACAGCACGCGTTGTGGGGCGGCGATCTGAAAGAGCTTCAGGATCTTTTGGGAGAGGTGCACGATCTGGATGTGCTGTGGGCCACGGCCGTCGACATTATGGCGTTCCCTGACGTGGAAAGCCAGAGCCGCTGGCGCGAGAAGTTGAACGTGGAGCGCGCCAAGAGGACCGCGCGCTACCGCGAGAAGATGGTGGGCCGGCAGTCGCTGTGGCGCGTTTGGCGGGCGCAGTTGCCGTCGGGCCCGCAACTGCGCGCAGCGGCGATAAGCCGTCTTCGGGTAGGGGCGGGATATCTGGATCCCGATTTTCCGCATTCCCAGCGCGTGGCTCAACTGGCGCTTCTTTTGTACGATGGGATGAAGGATGCGGGGCTGGTGACGGCGCACCTTGAGGATCCGAAGTTGGGGGCACAGAATCTCGATCATGACTGGCGAGCGGTTTTGCAGGCGGCAGCACTCATGCATGACGTCGGAAAAGCTAGGGGCCCGAAAAATCACCAAAAGAATTCGTACCGGATGATCCGCGGGCTGACGCCGCCTCTCGGTTGGAGCGCGCGAGAAATGGAACTGGCGGCGGTGGTGGCGCGCTATCATCGTGGGGCATTGCCGCGTCCGCGGGGAAAGACCATGCAACAGTTGAAACTGCCGGATCGCCGCATCGCCATGGAGTTGGCCGGCATTTTGCGTCTGGCAAATGCGCTGGACACGCGCCATAGGCGCAGTGAGAAAGAAGACGAAAACGCTCCGCAGCTCGAGGTTAGTTTGCAGGACAGTTTCATACTGGTGAGGGTGGCGGGATACTCGGCGCTGGACCGTTCGGCGGAAGGCATCGCCGCGTCGCGACATTTACTCGAAACCATGCTGCGCCGGCCAGTGCAGGTGCGGACGTTACGTGCTTCCGCGAAAGGCGCAAATCCGCGGGACGCGCGCCCAGAAGCTAAGAGCTAAGATAAGAGCGTAGAAGCTACTCTGACACTTCTCAGAACAAGGTTCCCCTTTCAAACTTCCAGTGTGACCCATGCAAAACTGGTTTCGATGGCAGTGCACTGGTTGCGGCGCTATCGCTGCGGAGTGGTGCTCAGCGAGCAGGCCTGCGTCAGTGGCGAGATGCCGGACGCCATTGGCTGGAAAAAGGCGTGCCATTCGGTGCTGGTAGAGAGCAAGGTGTCGCGCGCAGATTTCCTGGCCGATCGCGACAAGCCCTTCCGGCAGAAGCCGGAGATCGGCGTCGGCTGTGAGCGGTATTACCTGGCGCCGCGGGGTCTGATACTTACCGGGGAACTTCCCACGGGCTGGGGGCTGCTGGAGGTCTGGGGGCGCGAGATTGAGCGGGTCAAGGCGTCGGCAAAGAACCTGCGTTCCGAGACCGGGTTCCAGAACGAGATGAATCTTCTGTTGGCGAGTTTGCGGCGTGTGGAAATCCGCATTGAACCCGAGAGCATCACCGATTTTCTCAAGTGGAAAAACCGCATGGCGGAATACAACCGGGGCAGGCTACCGGAAGGACTGGTTGCCGAGGAGGAGGAAGCCAACGGATTCTTGCTGGGAACCGCTGGCGACTGAGAATGCGGAGCTTCGCTCCGCCCCGCGCATTCCGGCATCCGGACAAAAAAATGAAACCGGGCGGTTAGGCCCGGTTTCGGGAGCGCCGGTTGAGATGCGGTTACATCGCGGCACGGCGCCGACTGGCCCGGAGAATTGTGCGGGCGCGGTTCACGTCCGCTTTGTACATCTCGCGCCAGCAAGGGTTCAAACGGAGCGAGGATACAGACGTAATGGAAGAAGCAACTGGATGACCAGTGTCAGGTTCCGCGCAATGGTTTCAATTGTTTTTGCAAGTGAAAGACAATAATACTAGTTAGCCGCTGTGTTTGCTGGGTTGTTCGCAGCCGTTCCGGGGATGCTCGCGCCCGAGTGTTTCAAAGTGTTGCACAGTTTTGCGTGCGGGGCAGCATGGGCTTGCGCTGGCATCATCGATTGTAAAGCCGTAGCAAACTCTACATTTCCCGCCGGCCTTCCATGGCTTTCAGCATGGTGACTTCGTCGGTGTACTCGATGTCGCTGCCTACCGGAATCCCCATGGCGATCCGCGTCACGCGCAGTCCCTGCCGCTTGAGTTGCTGGGCCAAATAGGTGGCGGTGGCTTCTCCCTCGACCGTGGGATTGGTTGCCAGAATGACTTCTTCGATTTCGCCGCGGCCGACCCGGCTGATCAGGTTTGCGATGCGCAACTGTTCGGGTCCTATGCCGTGCAATGGCGAAATCGAGCCGTGAAGCACGTGGTAGACGCCGTTAAAATGCCGCGTTTTCTCGACGGCGGCGATGTTCGTCGGTTCCTCGATCACGCAGACGAGCTTCTGATTCCGGGTAGGACTGCTGCAGTAAACGCAGGGATCGACGTCGGTGATGTTGTTGCAGATCGAGCACAAACGCAGTTTGGCCTTCACATCGCGAACGGCAGAGGCAAGAGCTTCGGCATCATCCTCGCTCGATCGCAGAATATGAAAGGCCAGCCGCTGCGCGCTCTTGCTGCCGATTCCCGGCAGCTTCTTGAGTTCGTCGATGAGCCGGGTCATCGGTTCGGCAAAACGAGACATGTTCCTAGAGTCCCCCGAGGCCGAGTCCGCCGAGCATTCCGCCGACGCTCGATTGCATTGCTTGATCCACCTTGCGCCCGGCTTCGTTCAGTGCGGCCATCACGAGATCCTGCAGCATCTCGACATCGCCGGCTTTTACTGCTTCCGGATCGATCACAATGCCGAGCACTTGCTTGCGGCCATCCATTTTGACAGTGACCGTGCCGCCCCCGGCCGAGGCCTCGACCACGGTCTGCTCCATCTTTTTCTGCAGCGTTTCGTACTGCTGCTTGGCTTGCGACATCAGTTCCTGCAAATTGAATCCAGACATAGAGGAATTTGTAATTTGGTAATCTTGTAATTTCAAATCTGCGGCAATGAGGGTTTCCAAATTACCAAATTACCCGATTACCAAATTACACAATGTTTCTATCCTTTCTCCCGATAATCAATCACGGTGCGGATTTCCGCTCCGAACTTTTCCTGCATGCGTTGCACAACCGGATCCTGTTCGGCGCGGCTGCGTGCGCTTCCATTCGATGAAGACCGGCGTGCCGGAGACGTCGCCTGCAGCGCTCCACCGGGCTCGACCAGCATCTTGATTGGTTTCCCGGCCAGGCCGCTGGCGGCGGCGCTGGCGACGCGACGCGCGTCGGCGGTGAATGACATTTCGATCATCGTGCTCGAAGCCGCTGCTTTTGCGATCAGCATATTTCCCTCCAGCCTCCACTCCGCGTTTTCTAGCAGGGAAACGAGCATTTGCTGATTGCCCAGCGCGTTCAGAACGGCATCGCGCAGAGACTCGGCGTTCGCTTCAGCCTTCGCTTCGATATGCGCGGCTGGCTGCGCTTCTAGTTCCAGTGATAACTCTTCCACGGCGGGCGCGGCCGATCCCATGATGACGACATTGGCGCTGGTCGCACCCGACGGGTGTGTGGCGCAGACACTCCCTTCGACTGCGCTCAGGGCATGCTTGTCCGCGAATGCTACAGTATCGCCGGACGCCTCCGCTTTGGGACTGCCTTTTCGCGCCGAGTCGGCTGCGAACGGCGACACCGAACTCGATCGCGCCGATGCTGGGGGCGCGGTGCGCGCAAGTCCCGGGCGAGGAACTTCCCCAGATGCCGCTATGTCGATGCATTTTTGCTTAATAGGCGCCGCATCACTCAGCAACTGCTCGATCGGCAGCAGACGCTGCGCGTGCGCCATTTTCAGCAATCCCAGTTCTAGGTGGAAGCGCTGTTCCTGGCGGTATCCGAGTTCTCCGTAGGTACGCAGCATGATTTGCAAATGCCGCGTCAGGTCTTCCTCGCTGAACAGATCGGCGATGCGGCCCACGCGGGCGCGCTCATCGGACGATATCTGCAGGAGCGTCGAATCCTTGCCCGCGATCTTTGCCACCGTGACATTTCGCAGGAAGCGTACCAACTGGCGCGCGAAATGCGTGGGACTGTGCCCTTCGCCGATCAGTTCGTCGACCAGCACGAGGATTTTCTGGCTCGAACTTTTTTCGGTCAAGCTTTCCGCGACGGCCTGCATCACGGTTTCGAGCGCCGCTGCCGGAGCGGAACCGATCAGGCTGCGAACGGAATCGGCGGTCAGGTGATCGGCGGTGGAGGCGATGGCCTGGTCGAGGATGGAGAGCGCGTCGCGCATCGAGCCGTCGCCGGCTTCGGCCAGCAGGGCGAGCGCGTCCTCGTCGGCGGGGATCTTCTCTTTCGTCACGATGTCGCGGAGTTGCCCCACTATGTCTTCGTACTTCACCGCCCGAAAACTGAAGTGCTGGCAGCGCGAGCGGATGGTCTGGGGGATATCTTCGGGTTGCGTGGTGGCCATCATAAAGATGACGTGGCTGGGAGGCTCCTCGAGCGTTTTGAGCAGCGCATTGAAGGCCGCGTCGGTGATCTGGTGCGCCTCGTCGAGAATGTAGATTTTGAAGCGATCGCGTGCCGGACGATAGCGCGCGGCCTCTCGCAATTCGCGGATTTCGTCGATTCCGCGATTGGTGGCGGCGTCAATTTCGATCACGTCCACCGCGTTACCGGCGCGAATCTCGGTGCAGGAATCGCATACGCCGCAGGGCTCGGCCACCGGCTTTTCCGCGGAGCGGCAGTTCACCGCCATCGCCAGGATGCGGGCGACCGTCGTCTTGCCGATGCCGCGATGACCGCTGAAAATATAGCCGTGCGCGATGCGCTCCTGCGCGATCGCATTTTGCAGGGTGCGGGTGACATGTTCCTGGCCGATGACGTCGGAGAATTTCTGCGGCCGGTATTTGCGCGCCAGGACCTGATAGCTCATCGGAATCCTCGATTATACAGGGGAGCTTCGAGCTACGAGCTGCGAGCTTTGAGCAAACCGGAGGATCAGCAGCCTGTGGCTGATGGCTCGAAGCCGACCGCTTGCGTGGCGGAGTGGAGAGGGGTAGGCTCATGCGTTGAGTTCTACTGCGAAGATTAGGAGGAGTCGCCCATGCAACTGAGAATGAGCACACGATCGATGGAGGGCGTGCTGGTGGTGGATTGCAGCGGCCGGCTTGTGTTCGGTGAAGAATCGGCCAGCTTGCGCGATACCGTCAAGAAACTGTTGGCCCAAAGCCCAAAGGTTGTGCTGAATCTGCACGAAGTGAATTACATCGATAGCGGCGGGCTCGGAACCCTGGTTTCGCTTTACACGAGTGCCCGCAACGCCGGCGGAGCGGTCAAATTGGCGAGCTTGAGCCAGCGCGTAGGGGACCTTCTCCAGCTCACCAAGCTGCTCACTATTTTTGAAGTGTTCGACGATGAAGAAGCTGCCGCGCTGTCCTTCAAGAAAGATGCGGCTTAGGAAGCGGCGGGAAAAGTCGATTTTCGATGCCCAGCGCCTAAAGGGGCATCTGATTTCCCGTAGTGACGCGTGCTGCCCGCGATCTAATTGAGGTCAGACAACTCCAGGAAAGACGTGTTCATTGTTTTTCCATCCTGGACGTCGGTGAGCACCAGGGTGCGTACGGCTCCAGCATTTGCCGGATAGATGGGCTCGCTAATGAAAAAGGGTGGTTGCGTGCTCCCCGATGCAGTAACGTACACCGTATAACCCGGGGGAACGGTGTCATTATTGGGGTTGAAGGCAAAGGATACGTAGTTGCTCGCCTGCGTGTAGGCAAGGCCTTTAATCGTAATGGGGAGCCCGGGACCGCTACTTGGGTTCAGTTCGATATAAACATCCACTGTGCCGGGTCCACTCGGCGACGCGTGGATGACGCGGAATTCAACGTCGCCCGTCGGCGGCGTCGGGATGTTGTCAGGGATAGACAGGAGGACAACGCCGTTGGCGCCAGTCAGAGAAAATCCAGTCGCAATCACCGTATACTGCGTCCCGGCGCCCCAGTTAACCGAGTAGCTGAAGACCCCGGTGGTGGTGTCCGTCAAAAACCCTTCCACCTTATCACTACCCGAAGGCATGCTCGTATAGCCTGGTTGATTCGGCTGGACACCGAGGAATGATATGTCGGTAAATTCCTGCTTGCTTGTGACATTGGGGCCGCTGACATCGATATCCAGGGCGTTGGCGTCCTGGATGGCATGGACGAAACGAACCTGCGCTGGAGCGTTGGAACCACAACTTGCGGCGAAGATGGTCAGGACCGCAAGGGCCAGCGCAAGGGGCAGGGCTTTCAACAAGCGCGACATCCTTAATTCTCCAAGAGGCAGTTTGGTGGTGAGCAAGAAGGATTTTAGCAGCTTGTGACGTGGTTCACCGGGCCCTGGTCGAGGCCCGGTTCCTTTTTCTGAAGGTTGCAGACCAACGCCCGGTGGGGCCGAAGCGGCTTGGGTGCGATTAATTGAGGTCATTCAACACGATCGCCAGCGGATTCAATTGATCTACATTCTTTTCGTCCGTGAGCACCAGGGTACGAATCGCTCCGGCGGACGAACTGCCGGCACTGAGGGTCTGGGTAATAAGGATTGGTGTCGGGATCCCCGCTGCAGTCACGAACATCGTGTAATTGAAGCCCTGTTCAAAGTTGGGATTATAGGGAAGCGGTACGTAGCTGCTCGTACCCCGGTAGGCAAGATTAGGGATCGTGGCCGGTGGCGTGATGGGGCTGTTGGACCCGATGGGAAAGATATAAATATCCACCGCTCCCGGGATGCCGTTAGGTCCGCTGGGTGATGCGTTAATGACGCGGAATTCCACGTTGCCGTTGGCCGGAGCCGCGTTCTTGTCAGCTGCCGGAATGATGACAACTTTGGCGGAGTTGGTAGCAAATCCAGTCGCAACCAAAGTGTACTGCGCCCCGCCGTTCAAGCTAACGTCGGACCTGAAGACCTCGGTGGTGGTGCCGGTTTCAAGCCCTTTGACCGAGTTACCGCCCGAAGGCACCTTCGTGTAGCCCGAGGCCGGCTGAACACCTTGGAATTCTACGTTGGTAAAATACTTCGTTCCGTTGAACTCGAAATCCAAGCCGGTGCCGTACTGGGCAGTGTCCTGGATGGCATTAACGAAACGAACCTGCGCTGGGGCGTTGGAACCACAACTTGCGGCGAAGATGGTCAAGACCGCAAGGGCCAACGCAAGGGGCAGGGCTTTCAACAAGCGAGACATCCTTAATTCTCCAAGAGGCAGTTTGGTGGTGAGCAAGAAGGATTTTAGCAGCCTGTCAGGTGGCTCACCGGACCCCATCGAGGCCCGGTTCCTTTTTCCGAAGGTTGCAACTGGACGCCGGTTAGGCCGACCGACTCGCCCACTAAAGGCCGGAGCAATTGAGATCATTCAACTTAGACGTTTGGGTTGTACTCATGTGCGTTCCACCCGCTTGGTCATAGAGCACCAGGGTACAAATCGCGCCCTCGGTTGCGCTGCCCACACCATTGAGGGGCTGGTTAATCCATTGGATCGAGGATCCCGGCGCCTCAGTAACGACCAACAGCCAACCGTTACCCTCGGAATTATAGGGGAGCATTTTATAGCCGCTCGTGGTCTGGGAGGCAACATTTGGAATCGTAGCAGTGCAACCAGCAATACCGGGCGAGCAGGGGTTAGGCTCCGGGAGGATATAAACATCCACCGCGCCGCCACTGCCAGTAGGTCCGTAGGTCGATGCGTTAATGACGCGGAAATTCACAAAGCTATTTGCCGGCGCCGTGTTGTTGTCGAGTAGATTCAAGATGTTGACCGTGCCCTTAGAAAGTCCAGCCGCAACCAAAGTGTAATACGACCCGGAGTTCAAAGAAACGACATCCACAGGGAAGGCCGAGTTGGTGGTGCCGGTTTGAAACCCTTGGATCTGGACACTGCCTGCCGGCACACCCGTATAGCTTGACGACGAAACAGTGTTAGGTTGTAGGTCCGAAAATGAAGATATCTTCGTTCCGTTGAAATAGAAATCCAAGGCGTCGGCATCCGAGATGGCATTGACGAAGCGAGCCTGTGTATTGCCTGAATTGCAGCTGGCGGCAATGATGCTTAAGGCCGCAACGGCCACAATAGCCAACGCAAGGGGCAGGGCTTTCAACAAGCGAGACATTTGTATTCTCCAAAAGGCAGTTTTGGTGGCGAGCAAGAACATTAGGATGCACCTATCGTAATCCGGGTTTTACGGGAGTGTGTAAATTTTTGTATTGGTGAATCTAGGTTAACATGATTGTCCGTCAGATGTTTATCCGTGAATCGGCAATCCCAATCCAACTCAGGGAAAAGCATGCTGGAGGATAAGCGTGCCCGCGTTGTGCGCTGCATTCGGGCTTTGCCGGCGGGAATGGTGTCGAGCTACGGAGCGATAGCCAAGGCTGCGGGCTGGCCCGGAGCCGCCCGCCAGGTGGTGCGAATTCTGCAACAGGTTCCTGGATTGCCCTGGCACCGCGTGGTCGGCTCCGGCGGCGCGATCAAGTTGTGCGGAGAAAATTCCGCCGAGCAAAAATTCCGCCTGCGCATGGAGGGCGTTACCTTTCGCGGGGCGCGCGTGGATATGAAACGGCACGAGTTTCACTTTCCGAATGCAAAGCTTCCGAAAGTGAAGCGCGTTCGCAGCAAGAAGCGATCAGGCAAGAAGTGAGTCAAACTCCAGACTGACCATGCTGCGGTAAATTTCCTTCCAGCAAGTCGTACAGCCGATTCGCCGGGCAGCGCAATCCGAGGTAGAAGCTTCCGAACAGCGCATACACGGCGCTGACGTGGTCGAAGCGCATCTCGTAGATCAGCTTCTTGAATACCAGGGGATCGTCGGCGAACAGATCGACGCCCCACTCCCAATCGTCAAAACCAATGGAGCCGGTAATGATCTGTTTCACCTCTCCGGCATAGCGGCGTCCAATCAGCCCGTGTTCATTCATCTGGCGCTGGCGCTCCTCCATGGGAAGCGTGTACCAGTTCTTGTCTTCGCCGCGCCGCCGATCCATCGGATAAAAACAGATGTACCGGTTCGGCGGCATCGGCGGGAATAGCCGCGGCTTCATCGCCTCTTTCTGGCGCGCGCTCGTTTCCTGGATCGACTTTTTCCATTCCTCCGAGTGCGGTTCGATGCCGCGCTCGGCGAGCGCCTTGTAGGTCTTCAGCGTCGACTCATACAGCCCCAGCTCAATCACCGACAAATACGAAGTCGTGGGCTCCAGGAAATCATTGAGTCGAAGTCGTGCCAGATCGAGTTCCACCTGGTTGAGCTGGTCGAAGCTATCGCGGAAGTGGACCAGCATCAGGTCCCCTTTGTGTCCCAGCAACGAGTAGAGCGCAGACTCGCCATCGGCCTTGCCTTCCATCTCTGCCAGCAGTCTTGCGGCTTCGTTGGTGATTTCGCGACGATCTTTCTCTGGAATGGAGCGCCATGCGGTCCAGCGGAAACGCATCATCTGGTGAAGCGCGGCGTAGCCTTCAAGCGTTAGCGGCACAACGGGGAGTTGCCCGGCGGCAACCGGGAGAGTTGCGGGATGCGTTGGATTCATGGATTTACCCTGGCAGCTATTGTAAATCGTGCTGTCCAGAGCTGAATCCGGCTGGGGCGGACCCCGCATATCGAACCCTGGTATCGAACCCCGGGTACCCCGGCTGCCACGACGCGCAGATTGCTCCAGTGTGCGCTGGTATGCTACAAGCAGCTATATGCGCAAATGGATGAGCGAGCGCTTAAAGCGCCGCAAGAAGGCCGGAGACGGCCCCGGCAAGGAAGCAATCAAGGCACCCGAGCCCTTGCAGCCGAGGTTCTACGATAATGAGCCGGTCGCGCCGGTCGAAGCTCCAGCCGAGGCTCCCGTAGTCGAGTCGCGTGCGCCGAGACGGGAGCCGGTGCCGGAACCCGCGCCCGCGCCGGTCGCGGCACCCGACGCGATGTCGGCGGCAGGTGAAGCGAGACCGCGAGCGTCCCGCCGTCGTCGGGGCCGCGGAGGTCGCGGCGGATCGCGTCCGCGGCCGGTGACGGCTACGTCCGCGCCCGCAATTGCAGCAGAGCCAACATCCGCAGCAGAAGCACTGGCAGCCGAAGCATCCGCCCCGGAACCCGCGGTTGCCGCGAAGTCGCCGGCTGAAGCTGTTCCGGTTCCCGCCCGCGCCAGCAAGGGAACCGTAGTCCTGGCGATCGGGTTGCCGGGATCGGGCAAGAGTTCGTGGTTCAAGCGGCACAACATTCATCCGCTTTCGAGCGATCTGCTGCGCGAACTTCTTTTCGATGACGCGCAGGAGCAGCGCTTTCAGGACCTCGTGTTTTCCAATCTGCGATCCATGCTGAAGGCGAGGCTGATTGCCCGCCGTCCCATGAACTACGTGGATGCGACGAACCTTACTCCCCACGACCGCCATAGCTGGATCAAACTGGCCAAGGATTACGGCTACGATGTGCAGGGCCTGTTCTTCGATGTGCCGCTGGAAGTTTGCATGGAACGCCACCAGCGCCGTGGCCGCGCGGTCCCGGAAGATATCATGCGCAAGATGGCGGGCAAGTTGAAGCCTCCAACCTTCGAGGAGGGCTTCTCGAAAATCACGGTTGTGCGGGTGAAGCAGAAAGAAAAAGAGTAGGTTCGTGGAGAGCCGGGCGTCGCCGCCCGTCCCTCCACCGTACGATTATCACGCGGTCATCTCACCCCTTCAAATACGGCAGCAGTTCTCGAAACGCGGGCGCGCCCGACGACCGCAGCAGTTCGTAGATCATCATTTCGGTCGAGGAAAGAATAGCTCCGGCCGCGCGCATGCGATCCAGTCCGATCCGCCAGTTTAATTCTGTCCTCGAGCTGACGGCATCCGAAGCCACGTGCACCAAATAGCCCTCCCGTAGCGCCGCTAGCGCAGTCTGCATCACGCAGATGTGCGTTTCCATACCGCAAAGCAGTACGGTGGTCCGTTGGCCCGGTAAGCGCTTCAGCGAGGAGCAGAACGCTTCGCTGCCGAAGCAGGAGAACATCAGCTTGTCGATGGGCGGACTATTCGGCAACATGGACGCAATGTCCGGCACGGTGTTGCCCAAGCCCTTTGCGTATTGTGTCGTCACCAGCGCCGGGATCTTCAGGATTCCAGCCAGGCGAATCAGCAGCTGGATATTTCGCACCAGCCGTTCTTTTTCCCAGATCGGCGGCAGCAATTTCTCCTGCATGTCCACGACGATGAGAGCGCACTGCTCGGCCTCAAGTGGACGGCGCGCCATCTCGGCGTAGTCGGTTTCAACCGGGATAGTTCCTGAAAAAGTTTCTGGGAAAGTTCGGCTGCTGGCCATGGCAACTCCTTGCACCGCTGCCAGAGATTCTAACGCAAGCCTCGTCCCTTGCGCGTGCATCCGACAAGAGCGCGCCGTTTTGCAGTCGCCGCAAAATGATTTAGAATCACACTACAGCCTCGTCGTTCAACGGTAGGACATCTGCCTCTGGAGCAGAGTATCGGGGTTCGAATCCCTGCGAGGCTGCCAACCTCAGCATGAGAATTCCCTTCACCAAGGCAGCGGAGTTGACACTCTTAATTCAGAGGCGCTTGTGACGGGTCGGTCAGAGCGATCAATTTTCCAAGCGGATAGTCTTCTTGTGTAAGAGGAGTCTCAGGCTCGGGGTTGATGATCGTCAGCACATCGCCGCTGATGGTTCCCCGGATGACAAGGCGGTCACCTTCGATGGCGACAACTCTATATTGTTCATCGAAGATTGACACCCTCTCCTCCATGCAGTGATTGGATGCGCAATTCCACATCGGCGATTATCGCCACATACGCTGGCGGAAAACGAACTCTGCCAAACCAAGAATGCTGGGTTCTGATGTAAGTGCGCTGGTCACAATTGAACAGCTTGTTGCTGGGCAATCCTGCATCATCCAGTCATGAAAGCCGAGAAGAAACAAGCCTTGGCTGTTCGTTGCCCCACTTGCGGCGCCAAGCCGCGAGAGAAGTGCGAGCTTAACACCGGACTGCCCCGCACAGAGCCGCATCCAGCCCGGTGCTTGGTGACTGAGAAAGAGTAGCGGGTCTGCTCACTTCGAGGGCCATTAAAAGGGCCATTAAAGTGTTGCCGACTTGCCCCGAGTAAGGCTCGCTCTTCAGCCCAAAGACTGCGGCCATTCCGAGATAGGATCATTCCGATTTGAACTTCTTGGGGCATGGAAGACGTGAGCCCACCTTATCGTGGGAACTCTTGGCTCCGCAGGAGATCCAAGCCGCCTGGTTGGACGGACTCACTGCTCCTCGCTGCCTTAAAGTTCATCCATTTTCTGTCGAAATACTGTGCAGAATGGTTCACTTTGAGAACGCTAGCCGGAGAAGGAGTTCGGTGGTGCGGCATCACAAATTTATGGAAAAACGAACTTTACAGGATTAAAATTAAAGGCGATGGCTCCCCCTTCACCTGCGAATAAGAAAGGCCGCGAGTTCAATCCCCGCACCTTCCTCGCGACCATCGGCGAGGGCAGGAAGACCCTGACTTTCGCCAAGAAGCAGGGAATCTTCGCTCAGGGGGATACAGCGGACGCGGTCTTCTATATCCAAAAAGGCAAAGTGAATCTCACCGTCGTCTCCAATACCGGCAGAGAGGCGACCATCGGCATTTTAACTGACGGAGACTTCTTTGGCGAAGGTGCGCTGGCAGGTCAGGC
This sequence comes from Terriglobales bacterium, assembly GCA_050012595.1. Classification (GTDB taxonomy): domain Bacteria; phylum Acidobacteriota; class Terriglobia; order Terriglobales; family Acidobacteriaceae; genus Acidiflorens. The sequence goes on along the minus strand of JBEKGW010000023.1, from coordinate 11,601 downwards.
TCTGCGCATGGGATCGGCGGCGGCCATGACGGATTGCGAAATTCTGCGGATCGACAAGAAAGCGATGATGACTGCACTGCACCGCGAACACGCGTTTTCCGATCTGTTCGTGGCGTATTTGCTGGCGCGGAATATCCGTTATGAAGAGGATCTGGTCGACCAGTTGTTTAACTCCAGCGAAAAGCGGCTGGCTCGCGTCCTTCTTCTGCTTGCTCATTTTGGCAAGGAAGGTGTGCCCGAGCTGGTGGTCCCCAAAATCAGTCAGGAGACTTTGGCCGAGATGGTCGGGACCACTCGTTCGCGGGTCAGCTTTTTCATGAACCGGTTCAGGAAGCTCGGTTTCGTGGATTACTCCGGCGGCCCGGAAGGCGGGTTGCAGGTCCACAGCTCGCTGCTTGGTGTAATTCTGCACGATTGAACGCCTCCACATAGTTCTGCGCGATTAAAGGTTCTGCGCGATTGAGCGCCCCCACGCAAGCGACTGTCAAATAACTCGTCCCATTGCGCTCACTGGCTCCCGCGCTTGTAGATGGAATGGTCCCTCTTCATTTCGGGAATGGATGCGAAATCTTCCTCCAAGTCTTCCATAGGATGCGAATCGTTTTTCAATGATGCCTACGAAAGTGTGCCGTCCGAAAGAGGACTTATGCGGATCGCGTGGGGGCAATCATAATAACCCCATGCCGGGACCCGGAGCAGCGTCAAGCGGTTAATAACAGTTCAAGATTCACCTTTTGTAATTGTGAGCAATATTGAACAGATTCGTCACAGTCCATCTGGCTAAGATTTTCCCAAAATCGCAAGATTCCACCGTGCGGCAAGCAGTTGAGCCGAGAGGAAGAAGGAAGACGATCATGCCTAGATACTACAATCATAAGATCTGGTCCATAGCATTCCTACTGCTCATCTTCAGCCCCGGATGCTGCAATCCCGGCCCCAACGCAGCTCTAGCCCCGCCTACCGTGATTTCCATGACCCCTCTTGCTGGTGCGACCCTCGTCTGTCCCAACAACACGGTGGTGACCGCCACGTTCAGCGCGGCGATGCAACCTGCCACAGTCGCCTTTACTTTGGCAGGGCCGGGCACTACACCCGTGCCAGGAGTAGTTACCTACGATTCAACAAACACGATTTTCACCTTTACGCCATCAAGCCCTCCTCTCGCGGTGAGCACCCTCTATACCGCCACGATTGCGGCCGGAGCCACAGACGAGTATGGCATTGCTCTAGCGAGTCCCGTTGTATGGAGCTTCACAACCTCTAGCGAACTATGCGCTCCGCCTACCGTGCTTTCCGTGACCCCTGGAAATGGCGCCTGTCCCAGCACGGCAGTGACCGCCACCTTCAGCGAAGCGATGAATCCTGCCACGATCATCAGTCCTGCCACAACCTTCACCTTGACAACGGGCAGTCCTGCCGTAGCAGTGGCAGGTGCGGTTACGTACGCTCGGTCAACCGCGACCTTCACACCAAACGTCGCGCTCACCGTGGGCACCACCTACACCGCCACCATTACCACGGGAGCCCAGGATCTCAATGGCGATGGGCTGGCGAGTAACAAGGTATGGACCTTCACCACAGCCGCCAACCCATGTGCTCCGCCCACCGTGGTCTCCGTAGCCCCGCTTGTTAGCGCTCTCGATGTATGTCCCAGCACCCTGGTCGTTGCCACCTTCAGCGAGGCGATGAATCCTGCCACGATCACTAACACAACCTTTACGTTGTCCGCGACGGGCGGTACATCCGTGGCAGGGACAGTTACCTACGATGTTTCGAGCTATGCTGCGACCTTCACACCAAACTCTCCCGGCCTCGCACTGGACACCACCTACACCGCTACCATAACCACGGGGGCCCAGGATCTTGCTGGCATTGGACTAGCAACTGACTATGTATGGACCTTCACCACATCTGCCACGGCGTGTACAGCCCCTCCCACCGTACCGATGGGAACGGCCTGCAGTTTCGGAATTCTGGGTGGCTCCACCGTCACCAGTACCGGACCGTCCAACGTAACTGGGGATATTGGCGTGTCGCCAGGGACTGCGATCACTGGATTTCCGCCGGGAACACTGACGGGCACGGAATACGAGGGCGCTACGTCGCTTGCAGGGACCGCCCAGGGGGACTTGACCACGGCATATAACTACGCTGCGGCAGCACCAGGAGGGGCCGTCCTCCCCGCAGATATAGGAGGGGAGACACTCGCTCCTGGCGTTTATAAGACGACCAGCGCCCAGCCCTCGCTGGGAATAACCGGCAACCTTACCCTCAGCGGCAGTGGTGTCTACATCTTCCAGATCGTGTCCACCTTGACCACGGCAGCTAACAACAGCGATGTCATTTTAAGCGGCGGTGCCACGTCCGCAGACGTGTTCTGGCAGGTCGGCAGTTCAGCAACCCTTGGCGTCAGCACAACATTCGCAGGAACCATTATGGCTCAGGCGTCCATCTCGCTTGACACTGGCGCAACGCTGAATGGCAGGGCGCTGGCCCGGACGGGCGCAGTCACATTGCAAAGCAATCCGGTGAATGTACCACCCTGTCCATAAGGTAGTCGGCAGGAGGTATCCGGTAGTGAGATCAGCTTGAGGCTGGTCCACTACCGGGCGGGCTGGAAAAGCATGATTTCACGCTATTGAAGTTCGTATTGAAGTTCGGAGGAATTGGCACATGTCATCTCACTCTCATATCGCTTGTGGCCGCGTCGCAGTTATGCTATTGGCGGTAGTTGCTGTCCTGAGCAGCGTTGGCACGCTCGCGGTAGCGCAGGATCAGCCTGCTCCCAAATGGGAACTTTACGGCGGATACTCCGCTTTCTATCCAGGCTGCACGGTGTACGGCCTGCTTCCAGGAGGGGTGGCCCCGGTGTCCAGCTGCTTGACATGGGATCCGCGGGGCGTTGGCGCCAGCATCACCTACGACTTTAACCGCTGGTTCGGATTGACCGTCGACAGCAGTGGGCAGTGGGGCAGCGGTAAGAGCGGGGTGGCTGCCAGAATCGACCAAGTCGAATTCTTCAACATCTCCGCTGGGCCTAAAGTAACTTTTCGCACGCACTATTTTTCCCCGTTTCTCGAAGCTCTCGGGGGCGAGCATCGCTTGGCGTCGGAAGCCTTCGGGAACGATCTCGCACCCGGGTTTATGGTTGGTGGCGGTCTCGATGCAAACTTAGGCAGACACTTCGCTGTGCGTCTGTTCAGAGCCGATTTCGTGTACTCGGATCATCAGTATGGCCCGTCGTCGGTTGTCCCCGCCACTGATGTGAGAGGCTTAAGACTGCAAGCTGGCGTGGTACTTATGTTTGGCGGCGAACAGCCTGGGCCGCCCGTTTCAGCGAGTTGCACCGTCAATCCCAGTGAAGTCATGGTGGGCGAGCCCACGACGGCGACTGCTACTGTCAGCAACTTCAATCCCAGGCACACGCTGAATTACACATGGAGCAGCACCGGCGGCCAAATTGCGGGTAAGGATAATACTGCGAGCATTAACACCAATGGCGTGGCGGGCGGTAGTTACACGGTTACGGCCCATATCTCCGATCCCAAAGTGAGGAAGGGTGGCGAGGCAAGTTGCATGGCGACATTGATCGTGAAGGAACCGCCGAAAAACCCGCCGCAGATTTCGTGTTCGGCGAGCCCGTCGATGGTCCAGGCCGGTACTTCGTCAACCATCAGTTGCACTTGCACCAGTCCCGATAACGTTCCGGTGACGATGGGTGGATGGACTTCGAGCGGCGGCAGCATTTCCGGCAGCGGAAACTCCGCCACCCTGAACACCACCGGCGCCTCGTCCGGTCCCATCACGATCGGGGCTACTTGTACCGACTCGCGCGGCTTGACGGCTTCGACGACGAGCTTGGTGACGGTTGAGAATCCGCCACCGCCGCCGCCGCAGGCCAGCAAGGTGAACGAGTGCGCATATCCCAACCTCAAGAAGCCGTGGCGCGTCGATAACACCTGCAAGGCTGCGCTGGACGATGTTGCCCTCAAGTTGCAGCAGGATCCAGATGCCAAGCTGGTGGTCGTTGGGAACGCTGGTCCGACGGAAAAGCGTAAGAACCTGGCGGGCGAGCGCGCGCTCAACGTGAAGGCCTACATCTCGGGAGGCGAGGCGAAACAGAACATCGACCCAAGCCGCATCGAGACCCGCACCGGAAACGCAGGGACGGCGACTTCGGAACATTGGATCGTTCCGGCCGGCGCGACCTTCCCTGGGGCCGACACCACCACCCTGGTCGATGAGACGAAGGTAAAGGCGGTTCCGGATCATCCCGCGCATCCGGCAGCAAAGAAGAAGGCGGAAGCGCCACAGTAAGCCGAGAGCGCCTCATGAATAGAGCCGGTCGAGCGAAAGCTCGACCGGCTCTATTTATTGGTCGCACGGCAGGGCGCGCTTACTTGGAACGGAAAGTCCTCTGCACACCCGGCAAGAGGAAGCGTTAGCGCGTATTCTATTGCCAAGAGAGGTGCGGTTCATGAGCGACAGTTCCGGACAGAGCAAGTCGCAAATGACTTATCATCGGTGCAAAGGGAAGACGCTTTTCAATAACGAGGACTTGATATGAAAATGCTGCTGTTCGCAGGCCTGCTGCTGGTTGTGCTCGGCATCGCATCCCTGGTCGTTCCAATTCCCCACACCGAGACGGAGGGCATCAAGGTCGGGAAAACGAATATCGGCGTTCAGACCAGTCACAGCGAGCGGGTTTCGCCAATCATCAGTGTCGTGCTGATCGCGGGCGGGATCGCGCTGAGCATTGCGGGTGCGCGTACGCGACTGTCCTGAAACTGGCGCGCGTTCACAAGTCACTGCTCAATGAAGTTCTACCGTACCCAGGCGATGTTGATTACGTAAGCGGAGAGGTGCAGATACTGCCTTTTCATTTGGATCCTCGAAAGCTCAAGCGACGGTCTTACACCGCACTCCGGCCGCCCACCAGGTTAATGATCAGTACTACCACCGCAATAACCAGCAGCAAGTGAATCAGGGCGCCGCCCAGGTGGAGGCTGAAACCAAGAAGCCACAGAATCAGAAGCACAACGAAAATTGTCCAAAGCATGTTGATCTCCTTCGCTCATTTAAGGAGTCGCCGAAAATGAGCTTCCCACAAAACTCTTCTATCTTGTCGTGGCCGGCACGAGCGATTTCCCGCACTCCAGGCAAGACGACTTTGACCGCGACGTGATTAACCCGCAAAACGGGCACATTCTTTGCGATGCGTAACCGCGAACCGGTGGCGTAAGCGACGCAAACAGATTCGAGACGGATGCATTGATAGAGGCAAGCCGTCTACTAAAACGATCGCGCAACCGACGAAAAGCGGGTCCCATAGCTATCCACCTTCGTTCTTTCTCCCCATGCACGAATGATCCCGCTATGAGGCAAGTGGCCGAAGTGCTCTGGTGGCCGAAGTGCTCTTGAAGTGCTCTTAAGGAAGATCTTCCTCCCCCGCATCTCTGCCAAACTGACGATGACACATCAGGACTCGGTATTCTGTGCAAGATTGCTCACACCTGGGAGAGGCCACGGCGCATGAGCACTAAGGTCCCAGGTGTCAGGTCCCGGGTCTCAGGGAGAGTATTCGGGTTTCCTGAGACCTGAGAACTTAGACCCAACACCTCACCCTCGGCAAAGGTGAGCAATTTAGACCAGCTATTCTCCCATGCGTTGAGCGATCATAACGCTTGAGACGAGTACTTCTTCTCTCTCTTTCAGGTTCTCTGAGCTAAGTCAGCCCATCTGAAGTCGTTTCCCCTTAGTTCAGCAGATCCCATAAAGGAACAATTCATGAAAAAGATAATGTCCCTGTTGTTGATGAGTTTGATTGGCCTGGTTGGAACCTTCGCGTTTGCCGGCTCGGCGCGTGAAGACTCGGTTGAACGCATGCAAAAATCGGTGGATGTTCTCCAATCCATCATGTCGACGCCCGACAAAGGTATCCCTGAGGAAGTGTTGAACGGCGCAAAGTGCATCGTCATCGTGCCCAACCTGATCAAAGGCGGCTTCATCTTCGGCGCGAAGCACGGCCGTGGAGTGGCCTCTTGCCGCACGCCTGAAGGCTGGAGTGCTCCCGCATTCGTCTCGGTTGGCGGTGGAAGTTGGGGATTGCAGATCGGAATCGAAGGCATTGACCTGGTTATGCTGGTCATGAACGACCGCGGTTTACAGCATCTGCTTTCCAGCAAGTTCGAACTCACCGGTGAAGGATCGGTGGCAGCGGGTCCGGTAGGCCGTCACACTTCCGCCGGAACTGACATATTGCTGAATACTGAAGTGCTAACTTACTCGCGCTCGAAGGGCGTGTTTGCCGGCTTGACGTTGGAAGGTGCGGTAGTGGAGCAGGACAACGACTCCACTCGCGCCATTTATGGCAAACACATGATGTTCCGCAACATTCTTTCGGGCCATGCGTCAACTCCAGAAAGTGCAGTAGCGTTTGTGAGGGCTGTTTCCGAAGCCGGACACCAGGCCCACATCGCGGAAGCAAGAGAAGACAGGCGGTAATTGCATCAGAAAGATGTCAGAGAGGCGATTTTGTGGCTGACCGAGACCGCGTACCGGTTTCGGTCAGCTTTGTCTGATCCTACAAAAGCGTAACTACACAGCGTTTCACTTGAAACACTTTGGCGCTCGCTAAGATTGCGCCGCTAGGATTTCTGTTTAACGCTGTTGCCCACGGCTACCAGGAAAATGGCGCTCTTGCCTTCGGCATGTGGGGAGAAGAAGCGAGTCACGTCGTCGTCGTAAAAGGTGAGGCCGGTAGCACCTAGACGCTGGGCATAGGCTGCAAGATACAGCTTGCCGCCGAGGATGCCAGCCTCAAGCTGCACGGCGCGATACCCGCGATTGCCAAAGCGCTGCAAAATCGGCCGCAAGTCCGCCAGATAGAAAATGTCCGCGGCGGCGTCGGCAGGCAACTGCTGCTCTAGTCCTAGATAGCCAGCCTGGTCGCGAAAATTTCCGTGCTTCAGACACTCCAGCACTCCACGGTCGCGGTAGAAGACGTAAGCTCCAGACTTGAGATTCTCCACAGCATGGACAATCAGGTAGAGGTGGTTGAGTTGAGATCCCAACGGATCCAGAAAGTCGGCAGGTACGCCGCGGGTTGCCCGGTCGAGCATGGTGGAAAGCTGCGCCAGGCTGATCGGCGTGCGCGCAAACTGGCGGCTGGAGCCGCGTCGCAGAATGACCTGTTCGATCGGGTCATGAGGCATTTCCGCGTCAGATAGAGGTTGGAGCCGAACGATGGGTCCGGCGGGCGACGGAGAATGATCCAGTGCAGTGCGACCGCGCCACCTCGCGACTTCCTCGGTCGAGTGCAGCGAAGACGCGGCGTGCATTTCGCGCATGAGCGGATAGTCAATCTCGTCCCGCGAGAGCGGAACAGTTTCGAATCCGAGCGGCGAGATATCTGCAAGCACTCGGGCACCGGTTTGCCAAGGCGGAGCGGTTTGCGCAGGAAGCCCGGAGTCGTGACCGAGGGCGACCAGCGAGAAGGCCACCTCGCGCTGGGAATCGACATCTAGCAATCCGTTCACGGTCGAGTCCACAAAGCCGCATACTACCTTGGCGGGCAGGCCCAAGGCGGTGGCGACGGCCAGCAGGTTTGCGAGCATCGTGCCATTGTCCCAACCGAAATGGCGGTAGGTGCGCGCCTGATACTTCCAGGCATTCCGCCAGTAGGTACAGGTGCAGACGATGGTCAGCGGCGCATGAGCGATGGCAGGTTCTCTGCCGGTGGCCTCGACCAGGACACTGCGATAGTCTCCGGCACGCAGCTTGCGCAGGCCGAACTCGGCAGGGGCGAAGTGATAGACGCCAGCCTGAAGGCCGCCGAGGTCGCCGCTAACGAGATAGAGCTCGACTTCGTAGAGCGCTCCCGTGCACGCCGCTGCGCGAAAATAGATTTCACCACCCGAATATTTTCTCTGCCGGGTGATACCTGCGGAAAGGTACAGGAGTTGGGCCACAGCCTCTAAATCCGGCGCGGTTTTGGTCGAAACGAGGGTCTGGGCGGGGACGCTGCCGGCGATCGCGGAGAGGGCAGCGACTCCAGTTTGGCACACCTCGGTCGGCAGGCGCGATGGCTCCAGCGCGGGGTAGATCTTGAACGGCAGGGGCTGGTTGTCAAAGTCCAGGGAATGCGGGTTGGTGCGGATGCTGGTGTAGGAATGCTTGGTAGCTTCATGGTAGTTCCAGGCGACTTCGGTATTGACACTGTTGGGCATGGCTGGCGTGGAAAGCTTGACATTGACAATGGTAGCGCATAAGCCTAACATTGAAATTGAGCAGTATTTTTTCTTACTCTTTCGCTCCTCTGAACTAAGTTAGCCTATCTGAAAATTGTCTCCTCTTCGATTGCTCTGAGGTCCAGTGCTGGTTTTCGATTGCGAATGAAAAGTGAGAAAACAGGGAGTCGGCTTGCCTATGGCCTTCTTTCTGTTTGTGGTCTCGTTTTCTTGTCCAGATCGATAGAAACAGAAAGGAACCATGAAAAATATCAAGTTTGTTGTGAAAGTGGACCGCGGCGGCGCTCATGCGCCTCAATATGTGCTGCGGATTGATCGGCTACCCATTCAGACGACAACCAACCGTAAGCTGGCCCTGGTGATGGGGAGATTTACAGCGGAAGATGCGGTTAAATCCATGCAAAACTCTCACTGCAACCCAGAGTTAGTATCCGTGCGGGTTGGCGTCTAGTATTTTCTGAATGAATTTGTGGCGCGGGCGCCCACTCGCTCACGAAAGCTCGGCTATTCTACAGACAAGAATTCTGGATTCACCCGTAGTCCTCTGGTCGTTTCTTGTCAGATGGGCCGGGACTTGTTGCTATTCGGCTGCAACTGCCCGTCTCACTGCGATCCCTGACACGGATGCGATCACTGTGTCGAGCTACCCGCGGCGGTCGGAACCAGAGTCATCGACTTCAGTTGGTCCAGTTCGGCCAGTACTTTGTTCCAATCATTCTGGTCCTTTTTCGTCTTGAACGAAGCCGAGAGGTCGGAATAAAAGTCGAGAATGTTGGCGCGCAGCTCCGGAGTTATCCCATCGAACTTGCCTCTCGACAACTGCCCCAGCAACTTTGCATAGCTGTCGTCGGTGAGCGAGTATTCGGCTGCCTTGGTCGGTTGGCCACTATCAAGATCGCAATTGGGAAGCACGAGCGAGTCAGCGCGCACTTCTTCGAGAAAGGCCCTGTATTGGTCGACGGACAAATTGATACTCTTGAAATACAGGTCCTCGGTCTGCGGAGTCGGGTTCTTGAAGCCCAGCGCCCTGAAGGGACCAATTCTCGGCATGTAGCGCAAGAGGGTTGAGAGGACCCGGGTTCCGAACCCGGGCTTGGTGTAGTCCTTCCCCCACTCCTTTTCATAGTCGGAGCGCGAAAGCCGGTACAGGAACTTTTCTTTCGCGAAGTCGGGGTGTTCGCGCATCATGTCTTTCTTATGGGTCTGTAGCGCGACTTGGGTCATCTCCGGGATCATCCGGCTGACGGCGAAACGATAGGAGCCGATGGCGAGATCCTCATGGGTGAGCACCTCTTTCAACTGCAATCCGTATACCACCGGGAAGGCTCTCTCCAGCAGGGGCTTTGATACTTGAAACCCGATGAAATCGTGGTACTGCTGCGATGCGTAACGATTCTTCGCCACCTGTATCATGTCGAAGCCGAACTCGGTCTTCAAGTGTGCCGTCTTGTCCTCCGCATACGTGACCGACTTGCCGAACTTCGCTCGCAACTTTGGATACTCGATAGGCACCGATTGGTTGACTGCCACCGAGTGCCCGGTAATGTCCGACGCATAGTGTGCCAGCGCGCCCAGGGCGAAGGCATACTCGTTAACATCTGCGCTTTCCAGTAACAGCTCGCGAACAAAATCTCCGCTGCGAACGTAATGCACCAGGTTGCTGAAATCTTTGCTGCCGAATGGGTAATAACCCAGATCCTGGATGACGGCGCCTCCGTAGGCGTAGGCATGCGCCTCCTTGATCTGATCTTCCGACAGTCCGGGGTATCGCTTGAGCAGCAGAGGCCGGATCTCGTCGGACCAGAGCAGGTCTACGATTTCCTCGTGGGTCAAAACCGAGTAAGCGAACGAAGCGCCGCTGCCTATCACCACGACGAGAAGAAGTGTCACTATACGCGTACCCAGCAGGCGCCAGCGGGCCGCTGTGGCATGGAGCGGCGGCGATGAGTGCCTGGGGTCAGTCAGACCAGAGCTTTGCATGGGTTTCCCTTCCAGGCGATTGCAGACAATCTCCAATACCAGTCTCGCATTGATACCCGTGCGATTCTGGTCAAGAGTGCACACTGGTGGCCAACCGACTGCCTGTCTGCTATGTGAGTATGCGAGGGGGGCGGCCGCTTCTTTTACTCACGGCCCACTCGGGTATCCTGCGCCTGCGCACGGCAGCAGGCTGCGGTTTCGGAGGTTCCTGCAGTTTCCAGGTAAACGCGAGTTCAAAACCCGGCACATCAACCGCATCCCCGCGATCGTCTGTGGCAGGAAAAGCAGCGTGAGCCCTGGAGTGGACCCACGCCAAGAGCGATCTGCAGTGAAGACCTACTCGGCGGTCAAATCCGGCCGACAACCAGGAGAATGACAACGATCACGAGGATCAGCCCCAATCCTCCGGACGGAGCGTAACCCCAGTCTCGACTATGCGACCATCTCGGTAGCGCACCAAAGAGAGCTAAGATCAAAATCACGATCAATATCGTTCCAAGCATATGTTTCACTCCTTTTCCCCGCACTGAGACGACGTTCAAACGTCACTTCCCGAATGGGCGGTTTTGATTCTGTCTTATTCCAGCGCGGCGTCCACGATCCTCAAGTCCGCAACCGGAACCCAACATAATGAAGGACCAGTTTGTTTATAGGTGTTCCGCTGGTTTCTTACTGGTCAATACTGCTCAATGTGAAGAATAAGGTCGACAGAGCGGAATTAGTGGGATGTGGGCGATGATAGCGGGTGAATCGCATCTCCCACGCCGCGGGAACATCCCTTTCGATCGCTGCGTAGGGCCTGAAGGGAAAAATGGCGCGAGCCCACGGAGTGGACTCGCACCAATGTAAGAGTTGATCGACTACCTTGAACGTCTTTCTTATAAACCGAGCGGCCTGACGCCATGCCTCACAGTCAATTCGCTTCTGACGAGGCTATCCTTTACCTCCAGGGGCCTTCTTCTCCGGAGCGGTCGCGGGGTGAGCCTCGGGGCGAGGTGCAGCTTGAGGACGAGCTGCGGGCTGCGCATGAGCTGCAGGCTGCGCATGAGCCGCGGGCTGTGCATGAGCCGCGGGCTGCGCATGAGCCGCGGGCTGCGCATGAGCCGCGGGCTGCGCATGAGCCGCAGGCTGTGCATGAGCCGCCGGCTGTGCATGAGCCGCCTTGTTCTCAGTGGTGCGAGTAGCAGCCGCCTTATTCTCAGCCGCCTTGTTCTCAGTGGTGCGAGTAGCAGCCGCCTTATTCTCAGCCGCCTTGTTCTCAGTGGTGCGAGTAGCAGCCGCCTTATTCTCAGCCGCCTTGTTCTCAGTGGTGCGAGTAGCAGCCGCCTTATTCTCAGCCGCCTTGTTCTCAGTGGTGCGAGTAGCAGCCGCC
>JBEKGW010000022.1:0-98428 GCA_050012595.1 Terriglobales bacterium | reverse complement strand
ATCTGCAGGTTTCCCGTCGTCGACTGATTCGATTCCGCCGTCCGTTTCAAAAGGCTCGGCTTCTCCGGCTTGGTTACGTCCACGATCATGAAGCCTTGCTTCCCTGCCTGTTGAACGTACAAGTAATGTTTCCCGTTTTCCTTCTGCAGCAACATTTGACTTCCGGTCGCTTGCGGCAAAGGCAAGTGGGCGATCACGGTTGCGGAGACGTCGGTGGGTTTTGGCGTGGGGTGCTCATTCGCGTTTCCCAGCGCGATGAGAATTGAACAGACCAGTACACAACACAGCAACACTGCTCTACGAAGGGTTTCCATAAATCACTTCCCCCACGCTCTCGTCGCCCAATAGCTAGAACCGACAGGGCGCATGGGGCGAATATACCATGTTCACTCGCCCCGTATCTCGCCTGCATTTGTCGTTCGTCCTGAACTCGAGCCTCTCAACGTCCCGGACGTCGAGCTCACTGTTGAGCGTAAACGCCGACGCAACCGTTGCTGCTCTGCGTCGTGCATTGCCCCCCGGCCTGGAGTGGCACAAATGCATGGTTAGTGCTGGGATCGACAGCGATGCTGTGTGAATTGGCGCCGGTCGTTACGTTTGCCAGCCAGAAGTTGTCTGCGGCATCGATGACACCCATCACTGGGCCATTGGGCATATCTCTCGCAGCCAGATAGTACTTGTTGTCGCCGGGGTTGTACCAGATTTCGTCCACGCCGCCGACATTGGTGATTTCGGTGCAGTTGCTCATCGGCGCCACGCAGCTGATGGTATTGCCCGGCGTGAGATCAACTATGTACTCGCTGGGTGGAAATGCTTCGCCATCATGGTCCGCACAACCTATGAGGAAGTTGTTACCCGGACCCTGAACGACGCTGGTCGGCATGCAATTCGGCATCACGTAGCTATTCACGACGTATGGTCCGCAGGAGACTCCTCCGCAACTGGTGTCCGTGAGTCTCGGATCGATTTCATCGACGGTTCCAATGTTGGTGATAGGAATGGCGTTTTCATTCGCTTGCAGCAAGTGACCGGTGGTAGTGTCCCAAACCATCCCTCCCAAACCAGCTGGCGCTATGGCGCCAGCGCAGTTGGTGCAAGGGGCAGTTTGGTTAGCGGTTGTAAATGTACCTAGTGTTTGATCAAGAATGGGGCCGTGGTGGCATGGAATGACGTAGGCCTTGCCGCCCGGGGTTGTACCGATGCCAGGGACCAGCGAGGCTGCCGACCCGGAGACGCCGCCGAAGACCTGAGGATTAGAAGGATCTGGGCAGGGGAAGCTATTATTCGCGACGGTGTCGACCGCAACGCCCGCCTGCAGTCCGAATCCGAGTCCTGAACCCCCGGAGTTCAGTCCCCCAGCCCCGTCATAGTAGATTTGCCCAAGAATGCACCTCGGCGGGTTGAACGAGGCGCCGGGCTGCGCTACCACCCAAGTTTGTGAGAATCCTTGGGATGGAAAAGTCGGAAAATCAGTCAGATCAGCTAGCTGAGAGAGCGCGGCATAGGGTCCGTAAGCGGACGCCGGATCAATCGGCAGGCAATGCAGATCTCCCTCCCCCAGCGGGTCCGAGGCCGACGTCCTCGGTGGCGTCGCGCCGACGATGTACTGCATGTCGATAAACGTGACCAGCGGTAATCCGGGGTCCCCGTTGATGACCGCGAGAACATGATGCACGTTATCGTACGACATCTCATCCGCTCGGTCGTCGCCGCAGTCAGCGGCTGACCCGGCTTCGCCGTTCCAGGAGGATACGCAGGGAGCGATGCCCAACGGGCCGTCATAATCGGCCGAAACGCCGGTAGGGATAGCGGCCAATACATTCGGAGGGGTTGGGGGAATTGTAGTCAGGTTCATCGAACTCAAATCGAAAACCACGACCGAGGAGCTGCCATTCCCGACGAAGAGGGTGTTGCCATCGTCGCTTACCTCAAGGCCATCCGGGCCGGACATCGGATTCACGCCGTTGGCGCGTGACGCGCAGCACTGGGCACCAGGAAATCCCCCGAAGTGATGGTTTGCACCAAAGCCAGAGCCGAGATGGAAGGTGGGCCCTCCTTCCCAAGACAAATCGCTCCTGCACCCAAAACGGGTGAAATTGCCAAATACGTCGATGATGGGAGGAATGATATCGACAGGTGGTTGTCCAGCAACGGGGTTCGGGATTTGGAGGCAGGGACTGGCCCCGTTACCAGCATCCGAAACAGCATTGGTGCCTTGGATGGTATTTACCGCGAGGTCGGAGGTCGTATCGATCACTACGACGGCCAAGCCGATGCGGTCGGAAACGTAGTCCAAATTGTGGCCCGCGCCGCCGGGCGCTTTCGCGATCCAGCTTATGTCGAAGGAGTTGAACGGACCGCCGGGCTCGCCCGTGGGATTGTGCTCGGGCACGGGGATAATGTCGATGACACCGTAGGCGCCATTCTTGGTGGTGCCGCAGATCGGACAGTTGTTCACGCCCCCGCAGCCGCTCATGATCACAAACAGCGCGGCGAGAATAATAGTAAGCAGAATCCTGGACCTCATCGAGTATCCTCCCTGGCTAACAGAACCGCCGCGGCCAGCGGCCGCGCAGTTCCGTTTGAACTGGCAAAACCCGGCAATCCATCGGCCGGCAATGCATGAAAGCTTGCACCTTAATCCGCCTCTAGAACCTGAACTGCAACCGCTGCATAACCACAAAGTAGTTCTGCGGCACCGCGCCAATTGTGCTCGGGTCCTTCAACTGGTCAATGGCCGCATTGACCATGTACTTGACCCAATAATTGGGATAATAGTTAATCCCAATCGTGTACTCGGTGGTGTGGTAATCGAATGTCGGCACAAAACCCGGCGTGTAGTAATTCAGGAAATCGGCACCCGGTTCGTTACCGTGGATACCAGTGATTCGGAAAGCAACCTCCCATGCTCCCCATCCCCGTCCCTTGCCGCCTGGCGTATCGGGGCCAAAGGTTGGACGGCTCACCCGGGGCGTGCCGTTTTCCGGCCGCTTTTCCCCGGTCAGCAAGTAAGTTGCACTGATGTCATAAGCCTTGGCTTTGATTGACGGAAGACTCAGGAATCCCAGCCCTCCCACTGTCTCGGAGCCGACATTGTTACGCGACTGATTGAGTTGATCGTATTCGCCGCGCAGAGCGAAGGCGCCCTTGATATAAGCGAACTCACCGTTGTAGCGCTGGATCGGTCCGTTAATCGCGAACTGCGGGAAGAAAGTGTAAGCCCCATCGGGCAGCGTGCCGCTGAAACTTTGATCATGGGTGAGACCCTGCGAACGCGCACGGTCAATGGATCCGCCAAAGGCGAGCTGCTTGAACCAAGTGCTCTTGGATTTGTGCCACGGGTAGAAGCGGAGCCTCCCGATGACTTCGGGCTGATTGGTCGTGTTGGCTAGGGCATATCCCTTGCCGTTAAACGCTCCCACCCAGTACTGCATAACCCCCCCGTCAATGTCTCCGTGAATGACCACGCCGGGGCTGCGGTACGCTGATGCGGCCGACGGGTACAACATTGCCTGGAAGCCGCGTTCTACGAAGTCCAGGTTGGTGGCGCCGACTCCCGCTTCCTGAGCAAACGGTGTCTTGAACTGCCCCGCTTGAAACTGGAATTCAGGCCGAATTCTTATGTTGAGGTAAGCGTCGCGCACGATCGAGCCCGCAGTCGCCGCAGCGTCGGTGAGCAGTCCGAAGTCAAAGTGAGAACCATAGTTGCCCTGGAAGCCGAAGCGTGCGCGGCGCAGGAAAAACGAGTTGGCCGGCGCGCCGTCGCCCTGGTTAGCGCGGTAATCGGTGTTCAAGTAGCCGTAGGGGCTGATGCTGAACTGTCCGTCTGGGCTTCTGATGAAAAAGTGCTCGCCGTTCCATCCTGCCGTCAGCGGAGCATCCTTCTTCGGAGCAGCGGCGGGTTGAGCTTGATCCACGAGAGCCGCCAATACCGCGGGCTCGGGCTGCACGAGAACCGTATTCATCAGATGAACCGCACCGTCGCCGCGAGCGTTAACCGGCTGCGAATTGGCTTCCACCGAAGCAGCGTCAGCCACGGGCCGAATCTGGACCGAGCTATTGTCGATGGCCAGGGTCTTCCCCGCAGCCAACTTCTCGACCAAAGCCTTCAGTTCCTCGATGGTCTTGCGCTGCGCGGCGACCTCGCTGCGCAACTGGTTCACTTCTTCCTTCGTGGCGGCCCCGGAGGCCGATCCGCCGGTCTTGCTCGCGGGTTCCGTGCCCTGAGCGTGGGCGAGCGAAGCTGGCACCATGAAAACCACCACAAGCGCGAAAAACATTTTTAGCGAGCGCATAGATTTCTTCTCCCGGGGTGATTTGCAGAACAGACACGGCCTCCAAGGCATAGTGAACACGCATGCTGCGCGCTGCCTTGTTCGTTCGGGCGACGACGAAAAACGAGAGATCTACAGAGTACTGTGAATAAGTTCCTGTCTCGTATATAAGTTCCTGTCCGGAATAAAGAGCGGACCTGTTACGGGCTCGTGTGTACCATAGCAAAATGCAATCTGTCAAGAAAACTTTTCTCAGAATTTTTTTTCAGGTTGCCGGGCGCGCTCGCTCGCTGCCGCTCCTGCGGTGCGATTTCTGGGCACTTTAGAGGTCGACCGGAACGAAGTGCGTCCTGCAGACCCTCGAGGCTCAAGCGGACAAAACATCGGCGCCATTTTCCGACCGTCACCTCCGGAAGCGCAACGGCGCCAGCGATTTGCTGGTAAGTTTGCCTTCCGTTCGATTGGGTCCTGGAAAGTTTCCGTGGTAAATTTCACGCTTGCACTTAAGCCAAGCCATCTTCCTGTTTTTCGCTGCGGTAATTGGTGGGACGCTAAACGCGGTGGCGGGCGGCGGCACTTTTATTTCGTTCCCCGCACTGTTGGCGACCGGTGTGCCGGCGGTACAGGCCAACGCGACCAACACGGTCGCGCTGTGGCCGGGGTTGGCAGCCAGCACCGGTGCGTACCTAAAACGGCTGAACGTGCCGCGACGCTTGCTGGTCCCATTGCTGCTGACCAGCGTTGCCGGAGGGCTGATTGGCGCGTTGCTGCTGCTCAAGACGCCACAACGTACCTTTCTCCACCTCGTCCCCTGGCTGCTGCTGGGGGGCACCTTGCTATTCGCCTTCGGCAACACGATCCGTGCAATTGCCGGCAAGACTGCCGCGGTGGATGATTTGCGGAAGATGTCATGGCAGGCGATCACGGTGACTTCGATGGCTGAGTTGCTGGTCGCAATCTATGGCGGGTATTTCGGCGCGGGGATCGGTTTCATGACCATGGGAATGTTGGCGGCGTTGGGGATGCGTGACGTCCATGCCATGGGCGCGATCAGAACCTTGCTTGCGGTCGTGATCAATGCTGCGGCGGTGCTGACATTCATTCTGGCGGGTGCCGTGCTTTGGCCGCAATGCGCGGTGATGATTGCGGGTGCTCTGATAGGCGGCTGGTTCGGCGCGCACTACGCGCAAAAAGCCGATCCCCGGAAGGTGCGGCTGGTCGTGATCGCCGTCGGCGTGGCGATGAGCGCATACTACTTTGTCACTGTGCGGTAGGGCCGCGGCACAAGCTGGTGCGAGCGATGGCATCGACTGAATCATGAGCTGGAATAATCCTCACAAGTGAGAGAAAATATCGGGTCTGTGTTTGCCGGAGAGGACGCTACCTGGGGCAACTCAAACCGGCGAGGGGCAGACCAGCATGGATTTGCTGCGGCGGTCCAACACGCGTGCGCCGTGGCCGCAGCCTAGGGTTAACTCGCAGGCGGTGCTTTCTGCATGCGTTATACGGGGAGATATTCACCATGGCCAGTACCACGATAGAAGTTGAGCCAGCCGCTCACAATCATCGGCATCTTAAGCTTGAGCGCTGGGTTGAAGAAGTTGCACGGATGTGCAAACCCGATCGCGTTCACTGGTGCGATGGCTCGCCGGGGGAGTATCAGGCGATGCTGCGGCTGCTGGTCCTCACTGGCACTGCGATCCCGCTTGATTCGGCGAAGCGGCCGAACAGCGTGCTCGTCCGGTCGGACCCTGCGGATGTGGCCCGCGTCGAGGATCAGACTTTCATCTGCTCACCAACCAAGGAAGAGGTGGGCCCGACTAACAACTGGGAAGATCCGGCGAGGATGAAGCAGAAGCTGGCGGGATTGTTCGCCGGTTCGATGGTAGGCCGCACCATGTACGTTGTTCCCTACAGCCTGGGTCCGATCGGCTCGCCAGTCGCAAAAATCGGGGTAGAGATCACCGACTCGGCATACGTCGTCGTTAGCATGCACATCATGTCCCGCGTGGGAAGCCGCGTGCTTGAGGCTCTCGGCGCAGATGGCGATTTTGTGCGTGGACTGCACTCCGCCGGTCTCCCGCTCGGTCCTAATCAGCCGGACAAGACATGGCGCTGCAACGCGGAGAACAAGTATATCTGCCATTTTCCGGAAACGCTTGAGATCTGGTCGTATGGTTCCGGTTACGGTGGCAACGCGTTGCTGGCGAAAAAGTGCCACGCGCTGCGCATCGCATCGGTGCAGGCGCGGGACGAGGGTTGGCTGGCTGAGCACATGCTCATCCTCAAGCTGATCAGCCCCGCGGGTCAGATCAAATACTTCACTGGCGCGTTTCCCTCAGCCTGTGGGAAGACCAACCTCGCGATGCTGATCCCAACCCTTCCCGGTTGGAAGGTGGAGACCATCGGCGATGACATCGCCTGGATGAAATTCGGCGCGGATGGCCGGCTCTACGCCATCAATCCCGAGTACGGTTTCTTCGGCGTGGCGCCGGGCACGGGCGTGAAATCGAATCCCAACGCCATGCTTACCATAGCCCGGAATTCTATCTTCACCAATTGCGCGATGACGCTCGACGGCGACGTGTGGTGGGAGGGGATGACCGATCAGAAGCCCTCCGAGTTGGTGGACTGGCTGCGGCGACCGTGGACCCCAGACTCGGGCCGGTACGCCGCGCACCCGAATGCGCGGTTTACCACTCCCGCGAAGCAGTGCCCGGTCATCGCTCCCGAGTGGGAGGATCCGCAGGGCGTGCCCATCGATGCAATCCTCTTCGGCGGCCGCCGCGCCGGAATCATTCCGCTGGTCACCGAAGCGTTCAATTGGCAGCATGGCACTTTCCTCGGCGCAACCGCCAGCAGCGAGACGACCGCCGCGATAACCGGCGAAGTTGGCCGACTGCGCCGCGATCCCATGGCGATGCTTCCGTTTTGCGGCTACCACATGGGTGACTATTTTGCGCACTGGCTCAAGATCGGAGCCAGTTCCGACGCTTCCAAGCTGCCGAAGATTTACTACGTTAACTGGTTTCGCCAGGACCAGAATGGCAAGTTCCTGTGGCCGGGCTATGGTGAAAACAGCCGGGTGCTGAAATGGATCTTTGAGCGGCGCGACGGTAAGGTGCATGCCAAAGAAACTCCCATCGGACGGATTCCCGAGGTGGCCGATCTCGACACAAAGGGGCTCGATATTAAAGGCGCTCATGTGGACGAACTGCTCAGCGTCGATATCGAGGGCTGGTTGGCGGAGGTGCCATTGATCAAGCAGCACTTCGCCCAGTTTGGTAGCCATCTTCCACGGGGGTTGAACCTTGAAGTGAAGGCTCTTGAGGAGCGTCTTCAGGCGGCGAAGCGATAGTTGCCTTGAGGCATTTTCATTCGCAAGACGGCTAACCGAGTTCAAAATTTGTTTTTCCGAAACGAGAGGATTTTGATATAGTGTCCCACTGTCATGCCCCGTCTCGCCGCGAACGCGAATTATCCTGCCCCGACCTTAGCTGTATCTAACACTCCAAAATCTCTCACCCGAAATCAGATTCGCGGTTTCTGGGCATCGTGGGGTGGTTGGACGCTGGACGGCATGGATTCCTTTGTTTATGCGCTCGTCCTCGTACCCTCGCTGCGCGAACTGCTTCCGCGCTCCGGCATTCCAGCCACCAAGGGCAACGTCGGACTGTACGGGGGTTTGCTGTTCGCGCTGTTTCTGGTGGGCTGGGGACTGGCGTTTCTTTGGGGGCCGATTGGAGACAAGTTCGGCCGCGTGCGCACGCTGATGCTGACCATCGTGTGGTATTCGGCATTCACGTTTCTGAGCGCGTTCGCCACCGGGGTGTGGCAACTTGCCGTTCTTCGCCTGCTTGCGGGCATCGGCATTGGCGGAGAATGGGCCATGGGCGGGACGTTCGTTGCCGAGGAGTGGCCGGAGTCTCGGCGCCGTGTCGGTGCGGGTCTGATGCATACCGGGTATTACGTCGGCATATTCCTGGCCGCCCTGGCAAACTACGGCATCGGCAGCCGTTTTGGCTGGCGCGCCATGTTTATTGTCGGTGGGCTGCCGGCACTGCTCCTGGCCTGGATTCGGCACGGGGTTACGGAGCCCGCTACCTGGAAAAAGAAGGAAAGTGTTGTCCGGTCGTGGGCCGTTTGGCGCCCTCTCGCGACGCTGTTTGCGCCCGTCTGGCGTCGCCGCACCATTGTGAATTCCTTACTCATGCTGGCCTCCATCTGTGGCCTGTGGGCCGGAACCGTGTATGTTCCCGCGGCGATTACCGCCGTCGCCGAAGCGGGCGGACGCACCGCTCCGCAAGCTGCGCAACTGGCCTCTTGGGGCATCATGCTGGTCTCGTTCGCTACGATTCTCGGCTGCCTGGCGATGCCGTGGCTTGCCGAACGGTTGGGACGACGCGGGGCGCTCGCTGTCTACTTCACTCTCATGATGGTCTTCATTGCCCTCACGTTCGGCAAAGTCTTCTATCTTGGAGCGGCCGCGCTTCCATGGTTTTTCGTTTGTCTGTTCTTTCTGGGTTTGGGCGGCGCCAACTTCGCCGTCTATACTCTTTGGCTGCCCGAACAATATCCCACGGAATGCCGGGCCAGCGCCTTCGCCTTTTCCACATCGTTCGCCCGATTTGGCGGGGCTGGAATCACCTTCCTGGTCGGAGCCGGCGTCCGGCACTTCGGCTCGCTCGGGACTCCGGTCGCGATGACTTCTATTGCTTTTGCCTTGGGACTGTTCCTGATTCCATTCGCCGCGGAAACACGTAACCAATCGCTGCCGGCCTAGCCGTTAACCGCCAAAATCGCCGGCCCCCTGCAACTTTGTTCTGCAAAGTCGTTGGTATCGGCTAACTTTCCCGTCAAAATACTCTAGCTCGATGGCGCGGCGTCGGCCTCCACCTCTGTCCGGAATGGGATCACACCCGGAATTAGCCACTTTTCCCACATCTCATCGATCTTACTTTGGAAGTAATCGATATCGTCGTTGGTAAAGTGCGCGAATCTTCCTTGTTTTAGTAAGTAATCTCGGACCGGCTGCCGCGGGATTTTTTTGGCGGCGATTTGCTGCGTCCTGCCGGTCAGCTTCAGCACACCGTCTTCAACTTCATAGAGCGGCCAAACTCCGGTATTCACCGCCAACTCACCCATCTCGTGCGAGAGGTAGGGATCGTAGTCCCAGCCCTTGGGGCAGGGATCGAGAGAGTGAATGAAGGTGGGGCCGCCGATCGCCAGCGCTTTGCGCATGGAGTTCATTCCCGCCAGACCGTAGGACATGCAGATGGTCGCAACATATCGGCACGTTGGATGGCCGGCCGCCATCATGCCCGCCATGTTCTTCTTCCAGCGGCGATGCATAATTCTCTTCACTCTGCCGGGCGTACTGAACGTCGTATTGGCGCCCCATGGTGTGCTACCCGATAGCTGAATATCCGTATTGGCGTAGGACTCGTTGTCATACATCAGGATGAGGCAGTTGTAATCGGGATGAGTGAGAGTGGCCGAGATCGCCCCTACACCCATATCGGCCCCGCCGCCATCGCCGCAGAATGCGATCACATTGATGGGCTCCTTCTTCATTTTTCCCTTGCGCATCAATGCCTTCAGAGCCGCAGCCGTGCCCAGCGCTGCCGATCCGCTGCTCCCCAGTTGGGTGTGCATCCAGGGAAGCACCCACGAAGTGCTGTAGTAAGTCGTATTCGCCACATACATGCATCCCGTGCTGCCCAGCACGATGGTTCTGGGGCCGGCGGCCTTGGCCATCATCTTCATTACCAGCGCCGACTCACAGCCTTGGCAGGTGCGGTGGCCGGAGGTAAAGAACTCCTCCAGCGGGATCTTCTTAACGGATTTGAAGGGATCTAATGTCTGCGTCGGATCGATCTGTACGTAAGTCGCCATAACTCTTCATCCTCTCTGATGTCTGGAACCCATCCGTAAAAAACGGATTACTCTCGCAATCCAATCCATTGGGTTAGCGGCTGCGCTCTGCCCTCCGCAGCGTTGTAGACTCCCTCGGCCATCCTCTGCACATCAGGCACGGTGACTTCGCGCCCACCGAGACCGCAAATAAAATCCACTACCGGCGGTTTCTTGCCGGGTCCGGGATACAGTGCGTGGCGAACCTCGCCGGCCAGCACGCCTCCGAGATAGGGCGAGCCGAAAGAGTAGTCACGATCGATGACCCCAATCGCCGCAAAGCGTTGCAGCGACTTCGCCAATTCCTCCGCGGCAAACGGCCGGAACCAGCGCATGCGCACAAAGCCCACTCGCTTTCCTTCCTTGCGCATCTGCCGGATTGCCACCTTCACCGAGATGGAGAGCGTTCCCATTCCCATGAGAACGATATCCGCATCATCGGTCATGTACTCTTCGAAGAACGGATTGCCATAGGAGCGCCCAAAGATGCGCTCGAAATCGGCGTAGGCTTCCTTGATCACGTCATGAGACCGCTCCATGGCCGCGTAGTTCTGGCGGCGAATTTCCATGACCCAGTCTTCATTGCCCTGCGGTGCGACCGTGATGGGATTATCGGGATGGAGCAGCAGGTCCCCGCGGTTGTAAGGCGGCAGGAATTCGTTCACCTTCTCTTGCGATGGGATCTTGACCAGCGCTTGCGAGTGAGTCAGGAACGCGCCGTCGCAACTGATGGCGCAGGGCAGGAAGATACGCCGGTCCTCCGCCACTCGATAAGCGATCAGGGCCGTGTCCAATGCCTCTTGCGCGTTGTCCACCCAAACCAATTGCCAGCCCAGATCGCGCACCGCCAGCGCATCGTTGTGCTCCACGCCGAAGGCGCCAGGATCATCCAACGCCCTGTTCCCGACCATGGCGATCATGGGAATGCGCAGCGCGGGAGTTACAGTCAGACATTCCATGGCATACATCCAGCCGACACCGCTGGAGCCGCAAAACACGCGCGCTCCGCAGGCGGAAGCGTGCTTCACGATTTCAAACTGCGAGTGTTCGCCTTCCGCAACGATATACTCGCAATCCATTTCGCCGTTAGCCACCAGCCTGCAGACGTACTGCATGACGGTGTCGTAGGGACGGATTGGGTAAGCCGTGATTACGTCAACGTCCGCCAGCTTGCAAGCCACTGCGATTGCTTCGCTGCCGGTGATTAGGGCTGTCTCCTCGTTCTTGCGCTGTTCCTCGATTACTGTGGCCACTGCCATGACAGACTCTCCTCGTAAAGCGCTGTAAACGGATGTCTATTTTTCGCGAGCGATCTCGATCATTTCCGGAATCTGCTCTTCATACTGCCCACGATAGCGGAACCCGTGGGACCGTTCCGGATGCGACTTAATTTTGTCTTTCAGCCATGTCTGATATGCGTCTTTATCCTTGCGCCAGTCTTCCCATTGACTGCTGTTGTCACTGAATTCCGTCTCATTGACCATGGTGACGCATTCCTTAACGGGGCAAACTGCCTCGCACACACCGCACCCGCAGCAGGCTTGCATGTTCGCATCGTACAAACCTTCCGGAGTCACATCGAAGCATGAGTCCGGGCACTGCAGCCAGCACAGCGTGCATTTGATACAGGTATCGAAATTCACCACCGGCCGCATGGTTCTCGTGCTGAATTTCTTGAAGGTGGGATTGCGATCGGGCTCGAATCCACCGTGGGCATGGTTGACTGGATCTTCCATGTTCTGTCCGAAGGGAATGCTTGGAATGGCAATGCCTTCGCCCATTTCATGCCACTTGGGCAGGTCAAACTTGTAAGGCACTTCAGGATTGCCCTGGTTTGGCTTTACCGTGATGCTGGTGGTGCGTTCATAGGACCTGGCCGCGGAGGTGGCTTTGAGCTCATCCTTCCACTCGGAGACAATCGCTTTTTGGACGGACTGCAGGCTGAACAGATCGGGCAGGATCTTGGCAATCGCGCCAAGAATGCGGACGTCGGTGTGATCGTCCTTGTACACCCACAAGCCGGAAAAGCTGACCGTACCCTTAAGAATCGACAATTGGTAAGGGCTCTCTTTGCGGTGAGTCATGGCGATGATGGCTTCCGGGCTTTCGCGGGAGGTCACGATCAGAGTGCCTCCCGGTTTCAGCAGCCGATTGACGGGCTGAAGACCGTACCATGCCCACGATTCCACGCCCTTGCACAGCGTGTCGTCGACGCAAATGGTGATATCGACTTCTTTGGGCTCGTACTTCGCCATTCCGTCCTGGAGGGTCTGCTCGTCGGTAGCCACGATCGCAAAGTTCTTCGCGGGAATGCCATTGCGCTCGGGACTGTCGCCGTAACGGCCAAAAGAAATACCCATCTTGCCTTCGTGATGAGCGGCGAGCACGATCGCTCGACTGATTCTCGTGGCCAGAGTTTTTTGAAAAATTCCTCGATAGATGATCTCAATTGCGAATAGCCGGCCCATGGCGAAATCCTCCGTTGGTCAAAACTTGTTAAGTACGATCTCTTCGACGTCTTCAATGTGGCGCCGCATAGCCGCCTTTGCCGCTTCGGCATCGCGGCGCTTGATGGCAGCCAATATCCGCCGGTGGCCGGCGAGCGACTTTTGCGGACGCCCTTCCACCTGTAAAGAGCGTTCCCGCGTGTCGCGCAGCAGGTCCATGAGAATATCGAGCACTTTCAGCACGACACTGTTATCGGAAGCCAGAGCAACGCTGTAGTGGAATTCCGTGTCCTCAGCCACAGCGGCATCTCCCTGACCCTGCTTTTCCTCTTGCCGCTGCAGAATCTCTTCCATCTCGGAAATTTCTTCGGCAGAAGCGTGGGTGGCGGCGCGCGCGGCCAGCGGCGGTTCGAGCATCTTGCGGAAATCCAGAAGCTCGCTCACCAGTTCCCGCCGCCGCTTCAGCGCGTTGGCAAAAGGATGGACCACCGACTCGGCTGAGGTTTCGCGAACGATCGTCCCGGCGCCCTGCCGGGGCTCAACCAAACCCATCAGCTCCAGGCCTCGAATCGCATCCCGAATCGAACTGCGGCTCACTCTCAGCAGCTCTGCCAGTTCGCGTTCCGAGGGCAGTTTGTCACCGGGTTTCAGTTTTTTCAGAATCAGGCGTTCGATCTGCTTGGCGACTTCTTCGTAGACCTTGTTCCTTCGGACAACCTCGAAGTCGAGCTTGATGGCCGTGGGCAACCGGGGGCTCCAAGTGGTCCGATAAGTGGACCACACAACGAATGCAGTATACCCCCGTTGTCAAGCCACCAGTAATTTTTTTTATCGGATGGATGAAAAAAGGCGAGGGAGCCTGCCGGAAGTCGAAACAGGGCAGCTGGGGACCCGCTGCAGATAGTCAGTGGAGGGACGGGCGTCTCGCCCGTCCAGCCGGGCGGGGACGCCCGGCTCTCCACCTGCAAGCTTGGATCGACAGCAGTAACAATCACGTGGTCGCGGTACTAGAGCATCTCGCGGGCACCGCTCACTTCGGCGGCTGCGAAGTGGCACATTGCGCCAGTAGTTTGGTGCAGTTGTACACCGTGCGGGTGCAGGTCATGGGAAGCCCTACTCGCTCTCCGAGCTCCACGACCGCGCCCACCAGTGCTTCCAGTTCCATGGGGCGGCCCGCTTCGAGATCTTGCAGCATTGAGGTTTTGTGCTCACCAACCTTTTCCGCCCCTGCCATTCGCTGCTCGATGGAAACAGGTAACTCCATGCCCAACTTGCGGGAGACCGCTTCCACTTCCTGCATGATGTTGCGGATCACCGAAGAAACTCCCGGGTCGCGCACCATCTGAACCAGAGTGGCGCGGGTCAGGGCGCTGACCGGGTTGAAGGACGCGTTGCCCAGAACCTTTACCCAAATCTCGTGCCGGATGCGAGTGGTGACCGGGCAGCGCAAGCCGGAGGCGATGAGCGCCTCGGCAATTCGGCGGCAGCGATCGGAGCGCGAGCCATCCGGTTCGCCAAGAGAAATGCGGTTGCCCTCGATGTGTTGAATCACGCCAGGCGAGGGAATCTCGGTCGAAAAGTAAACGATGGACCCGACCACCCGATGCGCTTCGATGGCCGAGGAAATCACGCCGCCGGGATCGACCCGCTCCAGGCGCAATCCTTCCCAATCACCGCCGAAACCCTGGAAGTACCACCACGGAATTCCATTCTGTGTGCTGACGACTGTGGTATGTGGACCCAGCACCGGCTTTAATTGAGGCGCAAGTTGCGGCAGGCCGTGCGCCTTCACCCCAAGAAAGACAACGTCTACCGGTCCCACTTCTTCGAGGGAACTGGCGATTGCGGGCCGCGCCACGAAATCTCCCTCGATGCTTTTCACCTGCACGCCGCGCTCCTTCATGGCGCGAAGATGCGGCCCGCGGGCGAAGAGCGTGACATCGAACCCGGCCTGCGCCATGCGCGCGCCAATGTAGGCTCCGATTGCGCCCGCTCCCGCGATCAGGAATCTCATAGTTGGTCATCCATGAGCGCGGCGGCGACTGCGCGCCGGCGAATTTTTCCGGTCGCGGTGGTTGGGATGCTATCCACCAGATAGATCTTCGTTGGACATTTGTATTCTGCCAGCAACTCGCGGCAGTGCTTGATGAGTGCCGACTCGGTAGCGCCATGGCGTTCATGCAAGACCACCGCGGCAGCCACTTCTTCGCCCAGCGTGGGATGCGCGCAGCCAAACGTGACCGCCGCCGCGACTGCGGGATGCCGCAGCAGAATCTCATCGACTTCGTGCGGCGCGATGTTCTCGCCTCCGCGGATGATGATGTCCTTGATCCGGCCCGTCAAATGCAAATAGCAGTCTTCGTCAAGCAATCCTTCGTCGCCCGTGCGAAACCATCCATGCACAAAAGCGCGAGCGTTGGCCTCGGGATTGTTTTCGTATCCACGAAATACGTTGGCTCCCTGAATGACGATTTCGCCCCGCTGGTTGGTGCCGAGGTGATTGCCGTCCTTGTCCATGATGCTGATGCGCAGTCCAGTGGCTACGCCGACAGAACCTGCTTTCCGGTGTCGCGGGGGTAGAGGATTCGAGGTCATCTGGTGGGCCGCTTCGGTCATTCCGTAGGCTTCGACAAAAGGCACGCCAAAGACATCCTCGATCTTGTGAATGAGTTCTGGCGACAAAGGCGCGCTGCAGGACCGGATGAAGCGCAGAGAGGCAGCTTCTACCGGTTTGTGGCGGGTGCGGGCGAGTAGAAGCTGATGCATCGTGGGCACTCCCGAATACCAGGTCACGCGATGTTCTCGCACCGTCCGCCAGAAAGATAGCGCGTTGAATTTGATGGGAACAACCACGGCACCCCCGGAAAGCAAAGTGGCCATGGTTGAGCCAATCAAACCATGAATGTGAAACAGCGGCATGATACACAGCGAAACATCTTCCTCGGAAAGCGCATATGTATTCGCGATATTTGCCGA
The DNA here is from genome assembly GCA_050012595.1 of Terriglobales bacterium. Lineage (GTDB taxonomy): Bacteria > Acidobacteriota > Terriglobia > Terriglobales > Acidobacteriaceae > Acidiflorens. The sequence continues at coordinate 82,818 of JBEKGW010000022.1, read as the reverse complement.
AGAGACCGCCAGGTTGAAATGCCGCAAGGGCACGCGCTTGGGCCGCCCGGTGCTTCCGCTGGTGTGCAGGATCAGGGCAATGTCGTCCCCCTTGGGCTCGGTTGCGGAAACACCCGTGGGGGCACCGATCAGGTGAACGTTGCCTCCCTCGCTCATTTCCACCGAGAAGACCGGAATCTTGCGATCCGCGGCTGCGCTGCGCGCGAATTCCGCGCCTACCGGGGGGCAAAGCAAAATGCGAGCATTGGTGTCACCGAGAAAAAAAAGAAACTCCTCATAGGGGTACGCCGGGTTCAAAGGGGCTGCGGTTCCGGCGATGGAGGCAGCCAGAAAGCTCACAATCGCGGGCAACCCGTTCGGCAATGCAATCGCCACGGCATCGCCACGGCGAATGCCGGCGGAGGCCAAAGCGTTCGCCATGTTGAGAACTTGTCGCCGGAGCGAATCGTAGGTGACACGGATTTCAAGCTCGGGAACGATAACTGCCGTGTGACTGTCAGCGAAATGTAAAACGTCAAGAAGAGTGTCTACGGACTTCAGTGTCATTCGTTGTCGCCTCTACCCCGGGGTTCTTGGAGGATTGAGCAATTCTGTCTGCGGTTCGCAAAACGAAGGAAATGGATCCGCACTCTCCAGCCCTGTCGTCACGCGCGCGGGAAAGATCCCATGAATCTAGATTGAGTAGCCCTCTGTACTCAGGGCCTTTTTGAACTCCTTCAGAAAAAACTGCACATTATCTTCAGTGGCCAATGGGCCCATCACCCCAATGCGGAACACTTTGCCCGCGAGCGGCCCAAAACCGCCGGCGATTTCAATGCCAGGTTCGTCCAAAAGGCGTCGGCGCACTTTGGCCTCGTCAACCCCCTCCGGCACACACACTGTGTTCAAGGTCGCAATTCGATGCTCTTCGGGAACGTGCATGCGTAGACCCATCGCTTCTATGCCCTTGACAAAGGACCTATGGCAACGGCGATGCCGTTCCCAGCGGTTCTCGATGCCTTCCTCGGCGATGACCAGGAGCGCCTCGCGTAAGGCGTAGAACATGGAAATCGGCGCCGTGTGATGATAGCGGTGTGACACAGTGGCATAGTCGTAAATCAGCTTGAGGTCAAAATACCAACTGCGTACTGGAGAAGTTCGAGCGCGCAGCCAGTCCATGGCCCGTGGCGAAATAGCCATCGGAGACAAGCCCGGCGGACAGCTCAGCCCTTTTTGCGTGCAACTGTATGCGACGTCGATGCCGGTTTGGTCGAACTCCACCGGCACTCCGCCGAGCGAGGTGACGCAATCCGCGATCACCAGAGCGCCAGCATCGTGAGCGGCGGTACAGATTGCCTGGCCCGATTGCAATGCTCCGGTCGATGTCTCGGCGTGAACATAAGCCACAACCTTGGGCTTTTCGCGATGGATGAACTCTCGAGCTTCATCGTCCGTGTAGGTATCACCCCAAGGCTTCTCAAAGCGTACGACGCTCGCGCCGTGACGCTTCGCCATCTCCGTGAGCCGATCGGAGAAATACCCATTGGCGAAAACCGCGAACTTGGTTCCGGGCTCCAAGAAGTTAGCAATGGCAGCTTCCATGCCCGCGCTGCCGGTGCCGGAAATCACCAGCGTGGCGCCGTCGTTTATTCCAAAGGCGGTTTTGAGCAATTGCTGAACGTCTCCCATCACCTGGATGAAGTAGGGGTCAAGGTGCCCGACAATCGGCTTCGACAGCGCCTCGTAGACCCGCGGGTGAACCATGCTGGGTCCCGGCCCGAACAGGTAACGGCGAGGCGGATTTAAGGGAGGAAACAAATTAAGTGCGGGAACTTCCTGTTCTATGGCGCTCATAGTCCTCGTCCTCGTTTCTCTTCAGAGATAGTTAGATTTTACGGCACGGAGCGGACAATCTCCAGAACCCCACCCGAAATGTCACGTTCAGGATGCGATGCAGATTGACAGTGAGCACCGATGACGCAAGTGCCGTCAAATTAATTCTAATTCTATTGGTCGGTTCGATCCGTTCTTCTCGTTACAAGTTTCTTGTGCAACTTGAATTCGTCCAACCAAGGTTCGGTCAGCCTAAATCGGCGAGTGGTGTCCCTGAACGATCATCGCCTCCGCAATGCGACGCGCTTCGGGGAGCGTCGCTGCCGCTTTGCGATCAATCTCTGCCGGCAAGTCCTGTTGAATTTTCGCCAGTTCCTCGTCAAACACGCGGGTCACCAAATCGGGAGTGTGTCCGACCAGTTTGCCATCGTCGCCGGGCACTCTGACCTTGTGCCGCACGCGCTGCGCAATCATCAAGCGATAGATGCGATCGGTAGCCAGATCTTCCATATAGCCATCGAGCAGGCTGGCGCCCTTTCCGTTGAGCACCCCGTTGCGATAGCGAATCACGGTGCGCGCGGCCGCTCGCGTTCCGGCCAGAGTTGTTGCGCCAACGCCCTTCGGGATTGGCCGCAGATCGGGATGGGGGTTTGGCAGCTTGGGGCGTTTTGCAATCTGATTGGGATACGGAAACTGTGCAACTGCGATCTCGTTCTGATCCGGGTGGCCGGTCCAGGCTCCATCCATCAGGCAATCGGCTTCGTTCTTTTTATCTTCCTTGAGGACCTTCAGAGCGCGCTCGTTCAATTCCGCGTCAGTGCGGCTGGGATAAAGCGCAGTCATGCCGCCAATCGCGTGAGCTCCGTGTTTGTGGCAAATGTCCGGCATCAGCGTGCGGAAGTTCTGGAAAAATGCCACATCGTGCGGGATGGTGTTGCGGTCAGGCAAAATCCAATTGGGATCCTCGAACATGAAATCGATCAGCGAGGCCATGTAATCCCACCGTCCCAGGTTCAATCCGAGGCAGTGGTCGCGCAGATTGAAAAGGAATTCCTCCATCTGATAGGCCAGCGGATGTGCCTCCACCAGCGCCATGCACTTTATGTAGTCCTTAGGTAAGCCCTTGGATTTGGCGAAAGCCTGGAAGAGGTCGCGCCACCACAAGGCCTCGTTCGGAGATTCACTCTTGGGGATGTAAACGGAGAAGTTGTGCGGCAACCAGGCGGGATCGATCTGATACCAGATCAAGGCGAGATCGAACAGGGAAGCCGACATAATCTCATTCTTGACAACCCCACCCTGGCTGAGGTGCAGCCCGCGGGGGCGCACCCAGGTCACAGTCTTCGAGCGCTGAACTGTGACCTTCTTGTTCCGCTTCTGGTCATCGTAGCTGAGTTCGTACTTGTAGGCGGAGATGATGTTCTTAGCCGCCAGCATAATGTGTTCCCATGCGTTCGCCGTGGAATCTTCCAGGTCCACCATGACGGCGGGAGATCCGGAGTTCAGCAGTTTTACCGTTAACTCAGCGTCGTCGGCCGGGCCGGTCATCTGGTTGCGCTGATCCGCACACCAGTCGGGTACCTCGATTCGCCAGTCGGAGGTTGTTGCCTCCGAGGCTGGCAAATAGTTCGGCGGCTGCCCGCGATGCGACAACTGCAGCACCTCGGCGCGTTTTGCGACCAACTTCTGTTGCCAGGGAGTGAATTGTTTGTGGAGCGGCAACAGGAAATCAAAGAACCCCTGGGGGAGATCCTTGTGCGGATTCAAATCCGCGCGTGCGTAGTTCATGTACTGCGGCGCGGTGTTTTCAGCATGCAATGCCATGGGATCAGATCCTTCAACCTGCTCGCCAGCAACCGAGTGGCAAAGCCATCGGCGCTTCCGTGTTTCAGTCCGTGCGACTAATCATAGATGCCAAAGCCAGTTTGCGGGATGCAGCTTCATCAAGAAGCCATTCGAAACGGCGGAGTGCCGCCATTTACCGGATGTGGTCTAACGCGTCACTGACGGCGCCATCCTCGGGCCTGCACTCATGCTTGTCGAAATCGGATTGAAGTTGCTGTTTGGCTTTGTCCGCGTCAGTGACAAATTCCGGTCGCGTCCGGAATGCTAATTTGCACACATCGCAATACGCGGTGTTCGGAGTGCTCCCTATGAATCGGACTATTTTGAGCTTCCGGTCTGGCACCACGACATCATGGCAGTACGTCAATGCGGAGTCAAATGCCTTCAGCCCTCGGTAGTGTCCTGAATTTAGAATGTGATCCGCACTCCAAACTCGATTTGCCGCGGAGCCCCGATCGCATATGTGCCCGAACCGGCCAAAACCCGGTCCAGCCGCGAAGTGCAGAAAGCGGTCGAGTTGCCGCAGTATCCCGCCGAGCTCGCGTTATTCAGCGAACTGCCGGGCGCGCCGTTCAGCACGCCACTTAACTGGTTCCCCGCTCCCCCAAAGTTGGCCCAGTTGAAAACGTTAAACACGGAGACATTCGGCTCCAGCTTCACCCGCTCTCCAACCTGAAACGGGCGACTCAAGCGCAGATCCATTGTCTTCAGCCAGGTCGCCGAAGCAAAATGTGCCGGAAGCGGTTGAATCACAGGCTCATAAGCGCCCAGCTTCTGCAGTTGAATCTGGCTGAATAAGCCGCTATTCAAAAGATCCCGACCCGCCGGCGTCAACTGCTCGGCATAGTTGGTGTTGTAATACGTGATGGCCTTGGTCAAATTGCTGGCCGAGTATTTTCCCGCGCTTCCAATGAACGTTCCCGGCAAAAGGTCTCCCACCGTGCCGTCACCGGTGACATCGCTGCGGAAGATTTCCCCCGCCACCCCGCCCCCGGCCTGTTGCGGAACATAAGCGCTCAGCGGAAGCGGCGACGCCAGGTGTGCGATCATCGAAAGCCGCAGCCCGTGCGGAAAATCCGCCGTCGGAGTGAACGTAAGCTGGTGCCTCCGATCCATCCCCGAGGCTCCCCAATGTCCCAGGTGCGGCCGGTTGTAATCTTCCGCCACGTTCATCAGCGAATAATCTCCGCCGCTGCCGTCCGGCTCCGCTATGTTGCTGCTATAGCGCGAGAGCGTGTACGAAATCGCCATCTCCAGCCGGCGCAAGCGCCGCATCGGGTTCTCTCCGCTGACCCCGTGGTATGCCAGGTGCACACCTTCATACCGCGACCGCCCGCTCGGAAAGTACATGATGTTCGATCCCACCGCCGGATTGATCCCGCCGAAAGATGCCTGCAGCGGCTTACCCGCCAAGTTCTGCTTTTGCAGCACCGAACACGGAAAAGGCCCGCAGAACGCATTCGACGAATCCAGACCCTGCCGCGCGAAATCGGTGATGCTCGCTCCCGGCACGGCCGCCAAATAGCAGTTCACCGCAGCTTGCGAACTGCTGCCCGCGAACGTCGCCTGCGGGCATCCTGCCTTCACGGACGCCGGATTCGCCGCCAGCGTCAAATTGATCGCATCCAGCTCCGCCTGATAGGAATTAAGCAACGGGTTTATATTGCTGCCGTCCGTCATGAAGCCCGCGTCTCCCACGTGGTTCGTGTCAATCCCCAACGGAAACTGCGTGCCGATCTCGCGTACATAGTCGGCGGAGAACATGCCGCGCCCGCCGATCTGATGCTGAATTCCAGCGGTCATGTGCACCACCCGGGGCGTCCTGAAGCCGGGCGCCAGCAGGCCCCCAAAATTCGCCAAGCTGTTTGCCAGCGAGTACACATTCTGCCCGCCCGTCACCGCCGACTGCGCCGCCATAAACTGTGTCTGCAGATCCTGAATCGCCGTTGAGACCGTTCCGATTGGCTGCCCGCAAATCTGCGTCGCAATATCCAGCGAATCCACCGAACCCACTAGCGATCCATTCGGGAACAGCACCGCCCCCGTCGGACACAGCGTCAGGCTGCGGTTGTATTGCCCATTCGACAAGCGGTTGATGCGATCCTGATACGCATTCTGCAGCAAAAAATTGTCATAAAACAGCCCGCCGCTTGCCCGCACCACCGTTCGACCATTGTGTCCCGGATCCCACGCCAAACCTAATTGCGGAGCAAAATTCCAGTTCGGCTGGTTCACGCTCTGGCCGAGGAACTGGTGTGTGAGGCCGCCCGTGACAGGGTTCGGAATTAGACCGAATTGATCGAGAATCAAACCTGTCGTGCACGGTGGACTCTGCACGATCTTTGTATTGATCGCCGAACATGGCGTCGCCGGCAAGTCGCTGTCCGTGCGCCCGCTGTCCCGAACATAATTCATGCCATAGCTGATGCTCAGGTTCGGAAACAGGTTGAACCTATCGCCCACGTAACCCTCGAGGCGCGTATCGAAGTGTCCGCCCGTCGACCGGTTGAATGCCGAGTTCTCGCTGAAATTTCCGAGGCCGTTGAAGATCGTAACCGTGCCGACCGAATAATTCAGCGGATTGTCCGCCCCTCCAATCAGGCTCGGGTTGCCATTGATGGCATTGATCACGTCCAGTCCGTTCGAACTCGTCACCGACGGTCCATAATTTCCCGGCGCATAGAAATCTCCTTGCGCGATGCGATGAATCGCTCCCCCGAAGCGTATCGTGTGATACACGTTATGAACCGTGCTGCTGTCGTAGCGCCCGAAAAGGTCGCGCTGAATCGTCTGTCGCGGACCCGCCACGCTCGGCCCCAGTCCATAGGATCCGATCTGCATGTGGAACGGCGCCCCCGCCACAATCGTCGAATCGCTCAGCGCCGGATTGATCGCATTCACCATCTTCTGATAGCCGAAGCGCGCGCTGTTCACAAACCATCCATGGTTCCAATCCAGCCCGAAAACCGCAGCCGGAACGTTCAGTTGATTGCGAAAATTCGACAGGCTGTCCGATGGCCCGATCTGGTTCGCGTTGTCGTAGCTGAGCCGCACAAATCCCTTCATGTCATCGCTGAAGTTGTAATCCAGGCGCGCCGTCAGCATGTTCTCGCGAAAATAAGCGTCCCGCAGGCTGGTCTCGTTGAACGCTGGAAACCCGAGCATCGTCGGCAAAACGCCATCCTGCTTGCTTCGTTCCCCGCCGATAAATAGAAACGCCTTGTCCTGGATCACTGCGCCGCCCGCCCCAAATCCATACTGCTGCCGGCTGTACCCCGCATTCCCTGACGGAAACCCCGCGAGGCCGAGGACCCGGTCTTGCAAATTTCCAAACAGATTGCCGTGCCATTCATCTCCACCCGAGCGCGTCGTAACCCGCACCGCACCGGCGGCGTTGAGCGACTGAAACACATCCGGCGTGACCCGCGAGACGACCACTTCCCGCACCGCCTCAGCCGGCAGGTTCAGAGTGGATGCGCCCTTGGTCTCATCCATCGCCTCGACTTCATCAATGTCGTAGTGCGTCGTTCGTCCCAGTTGGCTTTCGATCGAGAGCGATTGGGTCCCACTCTTCCCCGGACCAAAAATCCTTCCATCCACCGCCTGCACACCCGGCTCAAGCTGTCCCGCATTCAGGTAGTTCCGTCCGTCAATTGGCAGCCGGTCGGGAACATCGCCATTGAACTTACTCTCCAGCCGCAGCGGTCCCGGATTGATCCATTCCGTCTTGAAATCCGCCGTGACCGCCGCCCCCAACACGACGGTCACGCTCCTTTCGACTGGCAGCATGTCCCGGCCTTCCACCCGCACCACATAAGCACCCGGCGGTACCGGTTCGGAAACATACGCCCCGTCCTTGCCGGAGCGCGTCACGCCCTTGGTCTCGGTGGCCTGCGAGCTGTACAAAACTCGCGCCCCTTCCACGGCGTTGCCGTTTTCATCCCGCACCGTTCCTTGGATGGTGCCGGTTGTCGGATTTTCCGAGGTCATTTCCTGCGCCCACAGCGAAGCCGCGAGCGCAACAACAACGATGAGCAATAGGCCAATCGGCAGAGAACGACGAACCTGGAAGCCAGAGCAATCGAACAAAATGCCACTCTCCTGGGGGCGGAGCCTCAAGTAGAACCTGGAAGCGATTCCGCGTCTAAGGATCCTGTTTTTCCGCTGCAATGATTTTCTACTGAAATCGAATAGAACAGTTTACTAGATGCGCCCACTTCTCCGGCGCGATGTAAGCGTTTTGTTAGCGGGCTAATCCCGTGCCGCTGAGCTGCGAGCTTCGAGCCGCGAGCTTCGAAAGAACCGGTTGCCCGCAGCTCGCAGCTCGTAGCTCGTAGCCTGTGTCAGAACGTCCCCTTGTGCGTGTAGTAGCCCGCGCGATAGTGCGACTGATAAGGTCCTCCCGGCGGCGCGTTCGCCAGGTCCACCCGCAGTTGACGGAATTCCGAATTCGAATAGCGCTGCGACGGATAATACGCGAGCAGATACTGCGTTCGCAGTTCGTCGCTGATCTGGCGGAACGCGTCGTCCAGTTGCGGCAGCGACGTGGCGTAATAATACTTTCCACCCGTGTCGGTTGAGATCTGGATCAGCGCGTGCTCGCCGCCCTCCTCTCGTCCCGCATCCGCTTCGATGGGCACGATGATGATGCTGTAAATAATCGCCTCCGCCTCTTGGGCCGCGCGCAGCGCCTCTTTGTAGTTCACCTGGCTCATCGTGTCTCCGCCGTCGGTGATTACCACCATCACTTTTCTTCCCTGCCGCCGGCTCAGCGCCTGTGATCCCAGAAAAATCGCATCGTAAAGCGCCGTCGCCGAACCATTGCGCTCGCGGTCGATTCCGGCGTCGATCTTTTTCAAATCGGACGTGAACGGCACCATTTGGCTCACGGTCTCGCTGAATTTGTACACGGCCAGTCCGTCCTGTGGCCGCACAATGGCGTGCGCAAACTTGCGCGCCGAGATCAGTTCCAGCGGCAAATCCTTTCTTGTGCTCAGGCTTGTATCCACCGAAAGCACAATCGACAGCGGCAGCGCCGATTCCCGGCTGAAGATCGCAATCTTCTGCTCTTTGCCGTCTTCCTTCAGGAGAAAATTTTCTTTCTGCAGGTTCGCCACCGGGGCCCCGCGCGCATCCGTCACCGTCACGAACACGTTGACCAGCTTCACGTCGACCTTGATTGTGGTTTCCGGCTCCTCCGCCAGCAAGCGCCCGCTGGCCGCAACGAAGACAGCACACACCATCAAGCAAGCGACGAGCTTCGAGCTACGAGCTTCGAGCCACGAGCTAAACCTGACACTGTTTGCTCGCAGCTCGTAGCTCGCAGCTCGCAGCACTTGTGGGATTCGCTTCATGCAGAAGTCAATCATTTAGATGCAGGCTGCTCTCCCGCTGTGCTTCCCGGCCGCCGAATTTCTTCGGGAAACGCCTCCCCGTCCGCCCAAACCGCTCCATCTGCAAAGTATTCTTTCTTCCAGATCGGCACCGTCTTCTTCAGCGTGTCAATGATCCAGCGGCAGGCCTCAAATGCCGCGCCCCGGTGGGCCGCCGCCACCACGATCAGCACGCTCGTTTCCCCAATCTCCAGTCGTCCCAACCGATGAACGATCGACGCTCCCCGCACCCCAAAACGCGCCCGCACCTCCACCGCCAGGGATTCCATCTGCTTCAGCGCCATCGCTTCATAGGCTTCATAGTCGAGATGAAGCGTGCGCCGCCCACGCGTGTTGTCCCGCACCACGCCCTCGAAAATTACCGCCGCGCCATCCGCCGGCCGCTTCAACCGCCCAACCACAGCCTCGGCATCAATCCGCTCGCGGACCATCCGCACTTCGCCCGGCACTTCACTCCGAACTTCGCCCTGGACTTTGCCGCCGTCTTCCGCCGACCCGCCGCTCACCGGCGGCAACAGACCCACTTCATCGCCCTCGCGCAGCGCGCGGTCCGCTCCCGAATATTCCCGATTCACCGAAATCGCCAGCGACGGTACCATCGCTTCAAACCGCGGAGATTCTCGCGCATAATAGAGGAGCACTTCCCGCACCCGCACCCCTTCCGGCAGATCGACGGTGTCGCTCGACCGTCCGAGCACATCCTTCAAAACTCCGAAAAAAAGTACTTCGAGCTTCATCTGGGTACTGGGTACTGGCAACTGGGTTCGCGCCCTCAGTGTAGCGCGCCCGCATCCCAAAGGACCTGTCCGACCGGGTACTCGCTCGCTGCCCCATCCTCCCGTTTGGTTCAATTACCTCCGTAATCGTGCATTAGGTCATTTTCCCGCTTAGTCTTATTGCCAATACTCCATACACCGAGAAGGAGGCTGTTATCGTTAACGCCGCTCAAACCGACGCCGGCCGCAGCGCGTCTGCTCGGTCTTTCCTCCACAGCCTCAATATTTTGATCAAGTACACTCGCCTGTATGGAGCAAACCACAAGCGCACCGTGGGCCAGTTCGAGACCGCCTGGAGCGAACTCCAGCAGGCGTTGCCCAAAAGCGGTGACACTGGTTTTCTGCTCGGCGTCTCCGACAACAAACTTCTTCTCGATGGCATCCCCCTCGAAGCCGGACAGGCCGAGCGCAGCTTCGCCCAGTTGCTGACCGCAGCCGGACTCTCCAGCATCCTTTTTTCCAACAAGGTCACGCTCGACGACTTTACCCGTCTGGTCCGCGCCTTTGCCATGGGCGGCTCCAAGGCCCAGGACTTCGCCAAGCAGATTAAGGAAAGCCTCGGCGATAACAAGAATTCCTCCATCCGCATCAATGAAGTCAAGTTTGTAGCCGCCGATCCCGCCACCGGCGAAGTTTCCATGGCCGCCCAGCTCGCCGCCCAGGCCCTCGGCCCCGAAGCTAGGCAGTGGCTCAACGACCCTCAGAAACTTCTGCAGTTGATCGCCGCCGCCCAGGGAGCAAGCAACAGCGGGTCCGGCGCACCCGGCGGCGCGCCCCTCGGCAGCGTCCCCACTGTCCCCATTCCCGCCGGCATCGGCACGGGCGCGGTAGGAGCCTCTGCCGGAAAGTCGTCCGGAACGTCCGGAACATGGACCGGTGGCGTCGTTCCCTTGCAGGAAGAGGAAGTCATCCAGACCATTCGCCTGCTTACTCATTTTGGCGAGGCCATGCAGGCTCCCGACGCGTCCCCGGATACTCTCAAGGTCGAACTCAGCAAGGCTCCCGAAGGCGCCAAGGTCAATCTCGCCCAGTTGCTCGAAAGCCTGGCCGCGCAGACCTCTCAGAACAACGCCAGTGATCGCAGTGACACCCCGCTGCTGATGAAGGCCGCCGAGAGCATGGCCATCAAATTCGCTCTCGACCGCTATCAGCGCGGCGACGTCAAGGTCAACGCCGTCCACGACATGATGGAGCACCTGAGCCGGCAGATGGACACGCTTCGCCAGATCCTGCGCGTCCAGGAAGATAAAATGTCCAAGGCGGGCATCCTGGTCGAATCTCACGCCGACATTCTCGACCGCATGTTCTGGGCTGAGATTCCCGAAGCTGGAAAGAAAAGCGTTCTGCTCTCGGGCGAAGCCGCTTGCGTGCCCCCCCGCAACATTCGCCAGTTCGTCGAAATCCTTTTCGAGCGCGACGACAATGAGATCGCCTCTAAGATTCTCTCCAACTACTGCAGTTGCCTGGACGCCAAGGATGCCGAGCCCCGCCGCAAAACCGCTACTGGACTGGCTCAACTCGCCGACCTCTATGCCACCGCGCCCGATGAAGTCATGCCCAATGCCCTCGCCATGATCGGCCAGAACCTGGCTAACGAAAGCGATCCCGAAATCCAGAGCCTGTTGAGCGCTGCCTTCGCGCGCTTCGGGCAGGAGGCCTGCACCCGCAAAAAATACAAAGCCGTCGCCGAACTCTGCTACTCGTTCGAAAAGGTGGGCCGCCAACGGCCTGCCATGGTGCAGGATCTCCGCTCCCGCGTCGGCATCGAAAATCGCCTGCCTGAAATGATCGAAGAGGCCATCAACGCCGATCTGGTACCCGAGGATTTAGTCAACGTCCTGCAGCAGCTTCCCAGAAACTCCATCGAACACCTTGCCGACCGTTTCTTCCGCTCGCAGAAACGCGTCGAATGCGATCGCATTGTCGAACTCGTCGGCGAACTCGGACAACCCGGCATCGATGATCTGCGCGACATTCTGCGCACCGGCCAGCCCCGCCAGGCTGCCGCCACCGTCGGCCTGTTGAGCCGCCTCGGGGTGACCGCGCTGCTGGAATTGCTGCCCTCCCGCATGGGCGAGTTCAATCGTTTCTATCAGGATGTCATCGTTCGCCAGGTCGCCTACGGCGCCGCACCCGACCGCGGACGCACCCTGGTCGAACTGCTCGAACTGCTCGATTCCCTAATTCTGCCCGAGGCCATCGACGAAATCGGCATGAGCCAGGACCGCAGCGCCTGTTCCAGCCTGATTGCGCTCGCCACCGCCGGGGAAGCTCACAACCGTCCCCCGTTCGTGCAACTGAAAGCAATCGAGTCCCTTGGCCGTTTGCGCGAGATCGAGGCCGTCCCCGTTCTGCGCTCCATCGTCGACAACAAGAAACTCTTCGGCTACAGCCAGCACCGTGAATTGAGAATCGCCGCCATTCAGGCGCTCTCCAAGATTGATCCCCGCTACGGCACCCAGGCTCTCGCCGACAGCGGCCTCGAGGCCGGCGAACTCGCCATCGCTCCGCTCGATTCCGGCCCCGGATGTCCCTGGGTCCGCCAGCGGCGCTACGAACGCATCATCTTGCCGCGCACTCTCTCCGCCACTCTTTCCAGTTCCTGGGGAAAGTCGAACATCGTCATGCGGGAGATGAGTCTCGGCGGCGGCATGGGCACGCGCAGCGACAATCTCCGGGTCGGCTCCGAAGCCCACGTTGAAATCTCTCTGGGTGTAAAGAAAATCCGTGGCGAGGTTCTGCTCCGCCGCGCCCGAGTCAATGAAATCGGTTTCGAGTTCGTCAGCATGGACCTCGACAGCCGCTACCGCCTCCGCCGCGTCCTGGTCGAGGCCCTGCAAAAACTTCCCGACAATCGCTCCGCCGACTGGGACGGCGAACGAAAAACGTAGCGATAGCTCGTGTAGGGACGGGCGCCCTCGCCCGTCCAAGCGAGCGCACCTCGGCAAACTGCGTGCAGCCACAACAACTCTAGATTCGCGCTAGAGCGCGCCCCGGATTGTCGCGTCCCCGCACCCATCGCTCCCGCAAACCGGTTCTGCTGCAGAAAAAGCCCCTGCCGCCGCAGAGGCTTTTTCACAGATCAAGTTCAAGAAACCGACAACTCGCTTATACCACCTTCACGAAAATAATTACCAGCGCGAACAACACCAGCGACTCGATGAAGGCGAGGCCAAGAATCAGCGCCACCTGAATGCCCCCGCGGGCGGCCGGATTGCGTCCGAGCGCCTCGCATGCCGCCGACGCGGCGCGCCCCTGGCCCTGCGCCGCCAACCCGGATGCGATGGCGATCGCGAAACCAGAAGTGATTGCGACCCAGTTGGTCGAACCAGCCGCGCCTGCGCCCGTCTGCGCGAACGCCGGGACAGCCAGGACCGAGAACATGATCATCACGAACAACAACATCACGATTTTCCGCATTTTGTTTCTCCTTGAATGAATTGCCCTCAGTGGGTGGTTGACGCTGTGCGAATAAGCCAGCGCCCTCACGCTGAAAGGCGGTTACCAGTTGCCAGTACCCAGTACCCAGAAAAACCGCTCACTGGGTACTGGCTACTGGGGTACTGATTTTAGTGCTCATGCGCCGTCGCCTCTCCCAGATACACGCAGGCGAGGAGCATGAAAATATACGTCTGAATGAACGATACGCCGATGTGCAGACCCTCGAAAATAATCGGGATGCCCAGCGGCACCAGCGAAAAAAATACCAGGGTCACCATCTCGCCCGCGAACATGTTCGCGAAAAGACGGACGGTCAGTGAGAGGACGCGGGCCACATGACTGAACACCTCAATCGGGAACAACAGGACCGGCAAGAACACCCGGACAGCCAGCGGCATTCCCTCTTGCGGTCCGATAAAGTGAGTCAAATATCCGAACGGACCATTTACCCGCACTCCCTGATAGTGGTAGTAGAACCAGGTCAGCAGCGCGCATCCGAGCGGCACCATCGGCACCGCCGTGGGCGATTCCAGTCCCGGCACCAGCCCAATTAGATTGCAGCTCAGGATAAACAGCCCCAGCGTGGTCAGATACGGGACGAATTGCTCCGGATGGTTCGAGATCGTCTCGCTGGCCATGTCGCTGACAAATCCGTAGATCCCTTCCATCGTGTGTTGCAGCGTGCCTGGGCGCTCCACCGAAAGCCGCGTGCGCACGGCGATAAAAAATATCGTCAGCAGCAGCACCACCAGCAGTTCCATCGCGAAGCTGTTCGTGATCGGAGTCGCCGGATACTTCGGATGAATGTGCAGCTTCAGCAGCAATGCCAGCACCGGCGCGCCAAACAGACGATTCAGAAGTGCGGTAAAAGCCAGTTGTTCCATTTTTCAGACTTCAATACTTATTTAGAATTTGTCGGCACTTATTAAGGATTGTCATCCCGAGTGAAGCGAGGGATCCGCAGTTCGCTGCCGATTGAAGAACTACAGATCCCTCGCTACGCTCGGGATGACAAATTTTCAACGGGCCTTCGCTTCCCGCCGGAAGGCCGTGTACCCTTCCCATGCCGCCTCCGCCATCAAGGCTGCCACCGGCACGCACAGGCCCCACAGAAAGCCGCGAAAAGCCAACGAAGAACTCTTGAATATAGCATAGGCAGCGGCTCCCACCAACCCGTAGCGCACCACGAAACGCAGGACGATCCGGCCGCCTTTTTCCCGGCTGTTTCGGTTGACGATGCGATCGGCAAGTCCTTCAACGCCGCGCGTCAGCGAACGAAAATTGACGTAGGAAACCGCGGCCCCGAAGGCAAACCCAATCGCTCCCGCCCAGCGATAAAACCAGAACGCCGGCCCGATCAGCAGAACGCCAGCCACCACCATATTGCGCAGCACGCGAGGGATGATGCGCTCATAGCTTATGGGTTCAGAGCGGGTCTCTGCCGGCAGAGTTTCCGCAGGCCGGTCGAAATGCTCACGCTCATTCATTATTTATCTTTGGAAGCGCCTATGGCCATGCTGATCATCTGCCAAAATCCAACCACCGCGCCAAACAACAGCCCAACCAGATAGAGCCACTTAGTATGCAGCCAGTGATCGGCCAGCTTGCCCAAAAAGAAGCCCAGCAAGATCGCTGCCGGAATGATGAACCCTATCTCGGAATACTGAGCCAACGAGACGAGAGGATCTTTTTTCTCCGGGGGATTGGGGCGCTCAGGCATGCGAAGGAATTGTAAATCAGCCGCGAGCTACGAGCTACGAGCAACCTGAGCCGAGCCCGTCCGGGCTACGAGCCAGGAACAGAGCAGGCAAAAGGCAAACCTGCCAGGCACGCGGTCGTTTTTGTTTGCTCGAAGCTCGCGGCTCGTAGCTTCACTTCAACACCGCGGCCACATGCGGCGATTGCGCAATATTCAGCGACCAGTTCACGCCGCGGATAAACGGCTCCGGATAAACTCCGATTACGATCGTCGCCAGCGCTGTCACGCCCACCGCGCAACGCATTCCGAGACTCACCGGCAGTCTTCCGCTCTCCATCGGCGCGCGCATCAGCATGGCGTTCGCAATCTTCAAGTAGTAATAAAGTCCGAACAGCGAGTACACCACGCCGAGCGAGGCCAGTCCGTAATGTCCGCTTTCGATCAGGCTCAGGAAGATGTAGTACTTGCCCAGGAACCCGGCGGCGGGTGGAATGCCGGCGAGCGAAAGCAGAAATAGCAGCATCAGCGTCGCTTCGACCGGAGCGCGCTTATACAGCCCGGCCATATCGTCGAGTTCGTCGCCAATCACGTTGCGCTGCCGCAACGACGTGATCACCGCGAACGCACCCAGATTCATGAACGTATAGACCAGCAAGTAGATCAGAATTCCCTTGAAGCCGTCCTGAAAGCCAGGGCTGCCGGGCTGCGAAGTTCCCATGGCCACAAACGCCAGCAGCATGTAGCCAACGTGCGCAATTGAGGAGTAGGCAAGCAGCCGTTTGGTGTTCGTCTGCGTCAGCGCCGCGAAGTTGGCGCCGGTCATGGTCGCGATGGCGACAACCACAATCACGGGGGTATAAACCGAGCGCAGCGGCCACAACCCAAACAGCAGTATGCGCAGCAGCAGCGCCCAAGCCGCCGCTTTCACCGACACCGACATGAAGCCGGTAATGCTGGTGGGTGCGCCTTCATAAGCGTCCGGCGCCCATTGATGAAATGGTACGGCGGCAATCTTGAACAACAATCCGACCATCGTCGTCAGCAGCGCGATCACCACCACCGGATTGTGCGGATTCTGGGCCGAGACCGCGCGCGCAATGACCGCCAGATTGGTGCTGCCGGAGAGTCCGTAGAAGAGCGAAAGCCCATAGGCAAAGATGCCCGACGAAAATGCCCCGAGCAGCAGATACTTCAAGGCCGCTTCGTTCGAGCGCCGGTCGCGGCGCAAAAAACCAACCAGCACGTAAGTGGAGATCGCCATCAGCTCGAGCCCGATGAAGAGCAGCACGATGTCGATTCCCGCCGCCAGGCACATCATGCCCACCACGGAAAGCAGCAGCAAAGCATAGTACTCGCCGTGGTGTTCATCTTCAAGGTCGAGATAGTGCACCGACATCAGGATGGCAATTGCCGCTCCCGCCAGAAATAGATACCAGAAATAGATGGCGAAGTGGTCGACCAAGAGCGAGTTATAAAATCCGGCCGCGCCCCTCGGCAGCATCGACTGAATTTGCCATACGCACAAAGCCGCAAACACCACGCCGACAAAGGCGCCCGCCGCGTTGATCCACTTCCATCCCCGCGGCACCATCAGGTCAATCAGCAGAATGCCGAGCGCGAAAATGGTAAGTTCCACCATCGGCAACATCAACCGGTATTCAGTTGGTGAGAGGCCTCGCACTTAGTTACTCGCTTTCGCTGCGGCGACGTTCTGTCCGACGACGTTCGATCCGCCGGCGGCCGCCTGCCGAGCTGGCGCGGGCGCAACCTGCGCGTTCACCGGTGCGTTCGCATTGGTGTTGTTATGAATCGTCTGCACAATCTGATTGACGGGTTGTTCGAGGATCTGGAAAAACGGTTTCGGATAAAGCCCGATCCATAACGCCATAATGATCAGCGGCACGAACGTAAGAATTTCGCGCGGCGTAAGATCGTGCAGCTTTTCGTTCTTGGGATTCGTCACCGTCCCGAAGAAGACGCGCTGATAGAGCCAGAGCAGATAAGCGGCGGCCAGAACCACCCCCGGAGCCGCCCACGCTGCCCACCTCCAGTTCGCGGTGAATGCTCCCTGCAGGATCGTGAACTCGCCGACAAAGCCATTCAGCAGCGGCAACCCCATTGACGAGAGGAACATGATCATCGTGATCGTCGCGTAGAGCGGCATCACGTTCGAGATGCCGCCATACTCCGCGATCTCACGCGTGTGCCGCCGCTCATACAAAATGCCAACAATCAAGAACAGCGCGCCGGTCGAGATGCCGTGATTGACTTGCTGCAGCACCGAGCCACTCAATCCCATCGAATTCAGCGCAAAGATTCCCAGCGTGCAGAAGCCCAGGTGGCTGACCGACGAGTATGCCACCAGCTTTTTCATGTCTTTCTGCATGAGCGAAACCAGCGCGCCATAGATGATGCCAACCAGCGAGAGCCCGATCATCCAGCTTTGCACTTTGGGACGCGACACAACCGCGGGAAAGAAGGGCAGCGAGAAGCGCACGAATCCGTACGTCCCCATCTTCAGCAAAACGCCCGCCAGAATGACGGAGCCGGCGGTGGGCGCTTCAACGTGCGCATCCGGCAGCCACGTGTGGAACGGAAACATCGGAACTTTGATGGCAAATCCAATAAAGAAAGCAATGAAGAGCCAGATGGCGTAATGGAATGGAATCAGCGGCGCCGTCTTATAAAGCTCTGGAATGCTGAACGTGAAAACGCCAGTAACTGTGTGGTGATGGAAGTACAAGAACAGGATGCCAAGCAACATCAGCACGGAGCCCAACAGTGTGTAGAGGAAGAACTTGATCGCGGCGTAGAGCTTGTTGGGTCCGCCCCAGATGCCGATCAGCAGATACATCGGCACCAGCATCGCTTCCCAGAAAACGAAGAAGAGGAAGAAATCGAGCGCCATGAAGACGCCGAGCATCCCGGTCTGCAACACCAGGAACCAGACGTAGTATTCCTTTACCCGGATCTCGATGGCGGTCCACGAAGAAAGAATCGAGATCCAGCCGAGCAGCGTGGTCAGCATGATCAGCAGAAACGAGATGCCATCAATGCCAAGGTTGTAACCCGCGCCAATCGAGGGGATCCAGTTGTTCGCTGTGCCCTCAAGGAACTTGAACTGCTGCGTCGTGTCGAAACGCAGCGCCCAGAACATCGGCACCAGCGGCAGCGAGATCAGGAACCCGCCGAGCGCGAAGAGGTTCGCAATCCAGCGGATCGCGTCCTTGTTCTCCTTAGGAACAAACAGGAGAACAATCGCGCCCAAGAGCGGAGTGAAGAGAATGATCGAAAGTATGTGACTCTGCATAAGAAAATCTCAGCTACGAGCTTCGAGCCGCGAGCTTCGAGTAACCCATTTACTGCGCCACCACTGGCCCGATTGCTCGTAGCCCGAAGCTCGTAGCTCGCAGCTTCACTTCCATACGTAATACACGCCAAATCCCAACAGTCCCGCGATCATAACCAGCGCGTACCACTGCACCAGTCCCCATTCGAACAGGCGTGCCGGATAAGACATCATCCGCGCAAGAATGGCCGGGCCGTTCACTCCGAGACCGTCGATGATCCACTTATCCCACCAGGTCGAAAGCGTCGCCACAGCGCGCGTAACCCAGCCAACATCGTTGACCGCGCCGTCGATGACATTGGCATCGAACCATGACGACGCCTCGCCCGCGCCCATGACACCGAGGCGAATTTTGCCGATCTTGCGGCGTCCGGTGAAAACGTAGTCGTAGCCCTCGTCGACAAACCATTTGTTATAGAGCACCGTGTAGAGCGGTGGAGCTTTCTCGCAAATCGGCTCGATGTAGTCCTTCCCCGCCCGGGCATAGGTGCTGTACGCCCACATGATGCCGGCTAGGCCGATCAGGACCGAGAGCCCCATCAGGCCGTACTCCACCGGACTGGTGTGCTCCTCTTCCTTTTCCCCGGCGGCAAACTGAGCCGGTCTTTCCGCCTCCATGACGGGCGCTTCCTTCGCAAAAACCGGCTCCAGGAATTTTCCAAACCGGTTCGAGCCACCTAAGCTGTGCGGAAGCCCCAGATAGCCGGCAAATATCGAGCAGATCGCCAGAATGACGAGCGGGACGGTCATTGACTTGGGCGACTCATGAATGTGGTGCTCGATTTCATGGCTCATGCGCGGCTGGCCGAAGAATGTCAGGAAAATCAAACGTCCCATGTAAAAGGCGGTCATCAGCGCGGTGGCAATGCCGATGAACCAGAGGATCCGATATGCACCGCCCTCTGATGACCACGCCTGCCACAGGATTTCGTCTTTCGAAAAAAATCCTGCCAGCCCGGGAATGCCGGCGATCGCCAGCATTCCAACGAACATCGTCTTATAGGTAGTCGGAATGCGCCTTCGCAGATCGCCCATGAACTTCATATCCTGCTCGCCGCTCAAGGCATGAATCACTGAGCCCGAGCCAAGGAAGAGCAGCGCCTTGAAGAACGCGTGCGTGAAAACATGGAAAACGCCCGCCGCAAAGGCGCCGACGCCGAGCGCCAGGAACATGTATCCCAACTGCGAAATGGTGGAGTAGGCAAGCACCCGCTTGATGTCGTTCTGCACCAGCGCGATGGACGCAGCGAACACGGCCGTGAGCGCGCCGATGATGGCCACAGTTTTCATCGCCGTCGGCGCCAGCACGAAGACAGCATTCGAACGGGCCACCATATACACGCCCGCCGTCACCATGGTCGCGGCGTGGATCAGCGCGGAAACCGGCGTAGGTCCTTCCATCGCATCCGGCAGCCAGACATAGAGAGGAATCTGCGCCGACTTACCGCAAGCCCCAACGAACAGCAGCAGCGCGGCGATCGTGAGCACGGGATCACCAATCGCGAAGTGTCCACTGCGCGCCGCCGCGTTAATGTCGATGAAGCGAAACGAGCCCAGATACCAGGAGAGCGCAAGCGCGCCAAGAATAAATCCGGCATCGCCGATACGGTTCACGATGAACGCTTTGCTGGCTGCATTGCTGGCCGACTTGCGATGAAAGTAAAAACCAATCAGCAGATACGAGCACAAGCCCACGCCTTCCCATCCCACGAACAACAGCATGTAGTTATTCGCCAGGATGAGCAAAAGCATCGTAAACATGAACAGGTTCATGTATCCGAAGAAGCGGTAGTAACCCCCTTCGTGCGCCATGTATCCGACAGAGTAAATGTGGATCACCATGCCCACGCCAGTCACGAAAAGCAACCAGATACAGGAGAGCGGATCGAGCAGGAATCCCGCGTCGGCGTTGAATGAGGCGAGCCTCCCGTCGCGATTAACGAAATTCAGATGCCCATCGCCGCTGCCGAGCCACGTGTAAACAATTTTCTCGAAGGGACGTCCCGTGCCATGCGCGAAGTGCGTGTACTCGACGACCGTGAAGCAGGCGAACAGGAACGCGAGGACGACCACGCCAACGCAGACCGCACTGACCGTGGCCTTCTGCAGTCGCCGGCCGAAAAAAAACATCATCGCGGCCCCAAAGGCCGGGAACAGCGGAATCAGCCAGATGTGGTTAAGAAAGAACATGTCGTCGGTCGTCGGTCGTTAGTCGTTCGCTATTCGCCTTTGCTTGCCAGTAGCCAGAGCGCCTGCTCGGTGCTCGCAGCCCGCAGCTCGCAGCTCTCTACCATTTCAACAAATCAATCTCATCCACATTGATCGTCTCTTTATTCCGGAAGAAGGAGATCAAAATGCCGAGGCCTACGGCGGCTTCGGCAGCGGCGTCCACCGTAATAAAGATGGCGAACACCTGCCCATGCAGGTTTCCCCACATGCGCGAGAACGCCACCAGGTTCAGGTTCACTGCGTTCAGGATCAGCTCGATCGACATCAGCACAATCACCACGTTGCGGCGTGTGAGCACACCGATCACACCCAGCACGAACAGTGCCGCCGCAACGACGAGATAGTGAAGTGTTGTTATCGGAACCATAGTTCTCAGTGCTCGGTTCTCAGTCCGTGGAGCGCCGGGCGTCCCCGCCCGGCGGACGGGCGAGACGCCCGTCCCTCCATCGTCTAAATCTTCTTCTTCGTCATAATTACCGCCCCCAAAATCGCCACCAGCAACAGCAGCGAAGCGATCTCGAAGGCAAACGTATATTGACCCATCTTGCCAGCCTCTCCATACAGCATGGTGGCGATCTGCTGCGTATTCGACGACTCGGGCAGCGTCATCAGGCGATCCGGAAACAGCGCCTTGCCCTTCGCGATCGTGGACACGAACAACGCCAGCAACGCGCACGCCGCTGCCAATCCTACCGGCCAGATACGATTGAACTGCCGTTCCTTCGACGAGCGATCGATGTTCACCAGCATGATCACGAACAGGAACAGCACCATGATTCCGCCCGCATAGACGATGATCTGTACGCCAGCGACGAACGGGGCATACAACATTAAGTAGAGGCCCGCCACCGCGAGCAGGGTCACAATCAGCGCCAGCGCGGAATGCACGGCGTTCCGCCGCGTGATGACCGCTACGCCACTGGCGACGGCCAGTCCCGCCAGCACATAGAAGAACCACGGCGTCCCAACCGGGGTCATGCCGGCATTAACAGCCGAGGTCAAACCGGCGGTCATTCCGGGGTTCATGAAAAAATCACCCCCACGATGGCGGTCGCGACCAGCACGCCGAGCGAAATCGGCAGCATCACTTTCCATCCGATCTTCATTAACTGGTCGAAGCGGTAACGCGGCCACGTCGCGCGATACCAGATGAACAGATACATGAAACCGGCGACTTTCAGCACAAACCAATACACGTAGTCGATGCCTTCGCGGAACCTCGCTGCCACACTCATGTCCGCGGAACGGCCTGCGACCGCAATCACCAGCAGTAGCAGCGCGATGAAGCCGAGCAGCGCCGCGAAAACTGCAAGCCCGATGCGCTGAATCCTGAAGAATGATTGCGTCGGCATCCGAACCGCTTCAACAAAAGCAATCGCCGCAAGCCCTCCGAATGTGAGTCCGGGGAACAAAGAGAAGATAAAGTCCCAAGCCGGCGCGTGCAGCAGGTTCGGGAACGGACGCATCCATCCGCCGAGCCAGAGCGCGACCGCGATCGAAGAGACGGCGATCATGGCCGCATACTCGGCGAGCATGAATAGCGACCAGCGCAGCCCACTGTACTCGGTGTGATATCCGGCGGTCAGTTCCGATTCTGCTTCGGCCATGTCAAAGGGCGCGCGGTTGGTCTCAGCGACCATGGCGATGGCAAAAATCACAAACGCGATGAAGCCGAGGGGAAAGAATTTAAAGATGAACCAGACGCCCTGCTGCTGTTGTGCCTGGACGATCCCGATCATGCTCAGCGTGCCCGTGCCGCTTGCGTTCAGGCTGGTCATCAGGATCGCCGAGACCACGGCCAGTCCCATGGCGACTTCATAAGATACCATCTGCGCGCTCGACCGCAGCGCGCCGATCAGCGGATAGTGCGAGTTCGAGGCCCACCCAGCGACCACGATGCCGAGCACGCCAAGCGACGAGACACCGAGCATAAATAAGATGCCGATGTTCATGTCGCTCACCGCCTGCGAAGGGCCGAACGGAATCACGGTATAAACCGTGAATGCCGCAAGCAGTCCGATGAGCGGCGCGACCCAGAAAACAAACTGGTCGGCTTCGGCGGGGATGATGTCTTCTTTGAGCATCAGCTTGAGCGCGTCGGCGATGGGCTGCAGCAATCCGTGCGGTCCCACACGCATGGGGCCGAGGCGAACCTGGAAGTGCGCCAGCGCCTTGCGCTCAATCCAGTTCATGCAAATCACGGCCACCGATACTCCCGCGAAAATGATGAGCACGTAGATCAGCGCCCAGAACTGGTTCCCCGCAGAGCCCGGCGTCACCGTCACCTTGGGGTCGAGATACGACATGATGAAATTGGGCATCAGCGGTCCACCTCGCCGAGCACGATGTCAATCGTGCCGATGACGGCGATCACGTCGGCAACAAGCAGGCCGCGCACCATAAGGTCGAGCGCCTGCAAATTGACGAACGATGGCGGGCGCACGCGCAAGCGGTAGGGCTGCGTCGAGCCGTCGCTGACGATGAAGTATCCGAGCTCACCTTTCGGCGCTTCGATCGAATGATAGATTTCGCCCACCGGCGGCTTGATCACCTTGGGCACTTTGCCCATGATCGGGCCTTCGGGAATGCCGTCGACCGCTTGCTCGATGATGCGCATCGACTGGCGCATTTCTTGCATGCGGACCAGGTATCGGTCGTAGGTGTCGCCGTTTGTGCCGATCGGAATTTCGAAATCGAATTCGGAGTAGGCCGCGTAGGGCTGGGCTTTGCGCAGATCCCACTTCACGCCGCTGGCGCGCAGCACCGGTCCGGTTACGCCGAGCGCAATGCAATCGGCGCCCGAGATCACGCCGACATTCCTTGTGCGCTCCAGCCAGATGCGGTTAGTGGTGAGCAGCGCTTCATATTCGTCGATCTTCGGTGCGAAGAAGGCCAGGAAATTCTTTACGTCTTTTTCGAAGCCGGCGTACGTCTCATACTGGCAGCCGCCGATGCGGAAGGCATGCGTGGTCAGGCGCGCGCCGCAGTACCTTTCGAAAATCTTCAGGATCTCCTCGCGATCTCGGAACGTATAGAACAGCGGCGTCATCGCCCCGATATCGAGCGCATGCGTCCCCAGCCAAAGCTGGTGGCTGGCGATGCGGTTCAGTTCGGTCAGGATCACCCGAATATATTTGGCTCTCGCCGGCGCCTCCACATTCATCAACTTCTCGACCGCTTCGCAGTACCCGAGCCCATTTGAGACGGCGGCGCAATAGTCCATCCGGTCTACATAGGGATTGAACATCGTGTAGGTGCGGTTCTCGGCGATTTTTTCCACGCCGCGGTGCAGGTATCCGATCACGCATTCGGTGCCGAGAACTTTTTCGCCGTCGAGCTTCAGGATGACGCGTAGCACGCCGTGCGTCGCCGGATGCTGCGGCCCCATGTTGATGATCAGTTCGTTCGAATCGAGATACGGCTTCTCGCGAGGTTCGAGATCGAGGTGGGAAAGCGAGCGATCCGAGACGTCGTTCGTGCGGTCGCTCATTGTCCGCTCTCGATTCCGAGATTGATCTGCACCCATTCTTTGTCTTGCTGCAGGATGCCGTAGTCCTTGCGCAGCGGGAACCCTTTCCAGCCGTCGGGCAGCAGAATACGCTTCAGGTCGGGATGGCCGTCGAACTGGATGCCGAACATATCGTAGACCTCACGCTCCAGCCAATTGGCGGTCGCCCAAATCGAGACGCTGGACGCGATCGAAGCACCATCGGCAATCTGCGTTTTCACGCGCACACGCTCGTTGCGCGGGAAAGAATAGAGGATCCATACCACGTCGAATTGTTTCTCGCGCTTCGGATAATGCACTGCCGTGATATCGACGCAGTAGTCAAATTGTTCTTCGTCGCGCAGCAGGCGCAGGATGTCGGGGATCAGCGACCGGTCAACGGTAAGGTAGTTCTGTCCAAGATAAGTCTGCGCGTCAACGCCCGAACCGTACTGGCTCCGGTATTTTTCAACCAGCGGCGAGGTCCACGGCACCGGGACGGGACCAGCGGGCTTGGCCGGAGCCGCCGGCTTCGCAGGCGCGGCAGGCTTTGCAGGCGCGCCAGACGCCGCTGCTGCGGGAGGGGTTTCCGCCGCCGTCGGCTTCTTCTCACCTTCCGGGCCCCCAGACGGCCCGGTTTTGGCCGGCTGGGGTTGGGGCGGCGGTGGTGGAGCAGGCGTTTTGACTTCCTCGGCCATGCTAGGGTCTGTCGTTACAAAAGCCGCGCAAGTATTAGGAAACTTTCACTTCTAACATCTGGTTGCGTCACCGTCAATGACCGACATCACATGCCCGTCAAAACAATGCCCGTCATCAGAACGACCATGGTCACATTCACTGGTGCGCTAGTGCCGGGCCGCCTGAAAGCTTTCGATCAAGTCGCGGATGCGCAACGCGTCGGCTTTGCGGTGACCGTGACTGGTGATCGGATCGGTGCCTCCGGTGGACTCGATCCGAATGTCCGACCACAGGATTCCCGTCGAGATCTTCACCGAAGCTACCTGGGAAATCGCGATGCTCTCCTCGTTGCTGCCGACGAGACGCCTCTTCACGCGGCTCACGCGCAGCGGGCTGACCACGATGCGCGTCGGGAACCACAGGTTCCCCGCGGTCCAGCGGCTCGCGCTGAAGGTCTCCTCGGAAGCAGCGGGATTTGGGCGCGTCGAACTTACACCCATTCGAGCGCGCCCTTCTTCCAGATCCATACGTAGCCGACGATCAGGATGCCGAGAAAAACCAGCATCTCGCTCAGCCCGAAGATGCCGAGGGCCTTGAACTTCACCGCCCAGGGAAACAGGAAAATCGTTTCCACTTCGAAGACCACGAACAGTATGGCGATGATGTAAAAGCGAATCGTGTAGCGTCCGCGCGCGCTGTCGTAGGGATCGATGCCGCACTCGTAGGGCATCAGCTTCACGCGGTTGGGACTTTGGGTGCGGATGATTCTGGCTACCACCAGCGTGACTGGAATAAGGATGCCGACGACGGCGAGGAAGAGGAAGATGGGAACGTAATTTTGCGGCATGAGCCCTCGAAGCAGTCGCGATGACAGCGAATTTGAATACTAACGCCGAAGCGCCGCGGCTTCAAGGACAACTAAACACTGACGTGTGATATCACGGACGCGGATCGCGCCAGGCGTGGTCGGGAGTGACCGGAATCCGGAAACCTGGTCCGGTTCGAACTCCTCAATCAGATGGAGCCGGTCACAGGCCGCGCGCTGGCGGTCGCCATTCATTTTTTCTTCCCTGTGGTTATCTTCCCTGAGGCGGCCTTCTTTCCTGCGGGTCTGCGCTTTATCTCGGTGAGGCGGTGGCTGGCGCTGGAATCGAGATCGAGGGCGTAGAACTTTTTCAGGTCGTGAATGCGCTTGAGGGATGAGGCGCTGAACGGAGTCTTGCCGTCGAAGGCGTGGAGCACGATGCCTTCGAGCAGGTCTCCGAGGGACAGGTCGTGATATTCGGCGAGCGCCTTGAGAACTTTGAGGAGGCGTTTTTCCATGCGGACGCCGGTCTGGACACGTTCGATGAGGAGTTGCGATTCGTTGATCTTCGCTTCGTTGATCTTTGCTTCATTCATCATGGTACCAATGTACCATGGTACAGACATAACCGCAACCCATTTTGTCATCCCGAGCGAAGCGAGGGATCTGCAGTTTGCCGCAAGATGCAGATCCCTCCCCTTCGGCTGCGCTCAGGGTCGGGATGACAATTCCTGGAAGGAGTCGCTCACCCAGCGCCCGTGAGAAAATGGTCACGCTGGGAGGTTGTGCTGTATGTGCCGGAATATCAAAACCCTCTTCAACTTCGATCCGCCCGTTACCGACGAAGAGGTGCGAGCGGCTTCGCTTCAGTTCGTGAGAAAAATCACGGGTTTCAACAAGCCGTCGAAGGCGAATGAAGCTGCGTTCCTCTCCGCGATCGATGAAATCGCCGGCGTCTCGGCTCGTCTTCTCCATGCGCTCGACACGAACGCGCCGCCGAAGAACCGGGAAGAAGAAGCCGCCAAGGCCAGGGCCCGCGCCGCGGAGAGATTCGGCACTTGAGGGTCCGACCCCCAAATCGAGCTTCCTCGGCCCCCGCGCTGGGTTGGCAAAGATTGCCAATGGGGGGTACCCCCCCTCCCCCCTGCCGTTTGGAATCATGGAGTTAGGAAGAATTCCCCGCTAGATCTTTGAGTTTAAAGGGGTTGCGGGTAAAGTCTTCCAAAATCAATGACTTACGTTGTCAAAGAGCGCTGAAAACGGCTTTGGGGCAGCTTCGAGGGCCGTCTTGGGAGACCGGCACACTTTTCGCTGCCCCAATTCAGTGGACATTGTCACACTTGGTGGGGTTGGTCGTCTGTGATGGGGATCACGGGCCGGTTGTGATGAAAAAATCGGACCTCAGATTCCTGGTGTGAGGATCCGCAGCGTCCCAAGGCTCGAAAACCGCGAGACGGGCGCTGCCCGCCTTAACGTCACATGTCTTAGTGATTTCGATCACTGACGCCTCGTAGGAATTTGGCGTACAAGTTTTGTCCGCAGCCCCTTTCCCCACGCTGCAGGCCGCCGTTGGGGGCGGCCAGACCCCTGCAATATCAGGCAAATTCAAAAAAGAGGAGGCGGAACATGTCAAGCCGCAACAAGACTATGAAGGCCGGACACGCGGGGATGTTTTTCCTGGTAGCTTTTCTGCTAGTTGGAACCACTACAGTCTTTGCACAGAATCGGACGCAACTCTCGCCCGCGAGCGGACCACCCAGCACGCCTGAACGCCCGGGCGCGGCGACGCCACAAATTGTGAAGGCGTACGGCGCGCTCCCACTGAGTTTTGAGGCCAACCAGGGCCAGACCGACCCCCAAGTAAAGTTTCTCTCTAGGGGGCGTGGATACACGCTATTTCTGACTCGCGGCGGCGAGGCCGTGCTGGTCTTGCACGGGAGCAATTCCAAGCGCGGCGCGCTTCGGCCGGCAGCTTTGTCAACCGCCGCTATCGCGCCTGAACGTGACCCTGTGGGCCCGCCCGCAGTCGTGCGTATGAGGCTTGTTGCAGAAAAGAACCATGCCGCGGGGGAAGGACTGGACCAGTTGCCGGGCCAGGCCAACTACTTCGTCCGCAACGACCCCAAGAAGTGGCAAACGAACGTGCCGACGTACGGGAAGGTGCGCTACCGCGAGGTTTATCCTGGCGTGGACGTGGTGTACTACGGGAATCAGCGCCAACTGGAACATGATTTCGTCGTTGCTCCAGGCGCCAACCCGAGGTCCATTGTTTTGAATTTCGCTGGCGCGGAGAAATTACTTCTCGACGCTCAGGGCCGCCTCGTCCTCCGAGTAAAAGAGACGGAAGTTCGGTTTGAGAAGCCGCGGGTCTACCAGGATGTGAGTGGTGCGCGACGAGAGATCTCGGGCAGCTATGTGCTGAAGGGCGCGCATCGGGCGGGTTTTGCCGTGGGTGCTTATGATGCGAGCACGTCGTTGGTGATCGACCCGGTCCTCGTCTACTCCACTTATCTGGGCGGCAGCGGCAACGACGGTGGCGGCGCCATTGCGGTGGACTCCGCCGGCAACGCCTACGTGACCGGCGCAACGAGTAGCGCCAACTTCCCCGGCGCCAGCTCAAGCGCCATCCAGTCAACCTTGGCAGGCGGCCAGAATGCCTTTGTAGCCAAGATTAATGCCGCAGGCAGCGCGCTGGTTTACTCCACCTATCTGGGCGGCGGCAACGACGGTGGCAATGCCATTGCCGTGGACTCCGCCGGCAACGCCTACGTGACCGGCCAGACTGAATCCGCCAACTTCCCCGTCGTCAACGCCATCCAGTCAACCAATGGCGGCTACTCTGCCAGCTTTGTGGCCAAGGTCAACGCCGCAGGCAGCGCGCTGGTCTACTCCACCTACTTGGGCGGCAGCAACACGGAGGACGAGGGCGAGGGCATTGCCTTGGACTCCTCCGGCAACGCCTACGTGACGGGCATAACCAGTAGCACCAGCTTCCCCGGCGCCAGCTCAAGCACGATTCAGCCAACCTTTAGCGGCAGCATCCAGAACGCCTATGTGATCAAGATCAATGCCGCCGGCAGCGCGTTGGTTTACTCCACGTACCTCGGCGGCAACGGCGCAAGCGGGGCGCCCGGCGGCGGCGACAACGGCAGTGCCATTGCCGTGGACTCCTCCGGCAACGCCTACGTGACCGGCGAGACTGAATCCACCAACTTCCCCGTCGTCAACGCCATCCAGTCAGCCAATGGCGGCTACTGGAACACCTTTGTGGCCAAGATCAACGCCGCAGGCAGCGCGCTGGTTTACTCCACCTACTTGGGCGGCAGCAACAACTACGTCACCGCCGCCGACCAGGGCTACGGCATTGCCGTGGACTCCTCCGGCAACGCCTACGTGACGGGCGTGACCCTTAGCACCAACTTTCCGGGCGCCAGCTCAAGCGCCATCCAGTCAACCCTGGCCGGCAGCCAGAACGCCTATGTGGCCAAGATCAACGCCGCAGGCAGTGCGCTGGTCTACTCCAC
This sequence comes from Terriglobales bacterium, assembly GCA_050012595.1. Classification (GTDB taxonomy): domain Bacteria; phylum Acidobacteriota; class Terriglobia; order Terriglobales; family Acidobacteriaceae; genus Acidiflorens. Next base: position 53,780 of record JBEKGW010000022.1, on the reverse strand, counting down.
CTACCTAGGTGGCAGCAGCCCCGACTACGGCCACGGCATTGCCGTGGACTCCTCCGGCAACGCCTACGTGACGGGCATAACCAGTAGCACCAGCTTCCCCGTCGTCAACGCCATCCAGCCAACCAGTGGCGGCGGCCGTGACGCCTTTGTGGCCGAGGTCAACGCCGCAGGGAGCGCGCTGGTCTACTCCACCTACTTGGGCGGGAGCAGCGACGACGTGGGCTCCGGCATTGCCGTGGACTCCTCCGGCAACGCCTACGTGACGGGCGCGACTGATTCCACCAACTTCCCCGTCGTCAATGCCATCCAGCCAACCAATGGCGGCAACTATAACGCTTTTGTGGCAAAGATTGGGCCTCCCCCGACGCTGACCATCACCGCCGGCAGTGGCACGATGACCTACGGCGGGTCCGTGCCGGCCATCAACCCGAGCTACAGCGGGTTTGTGAATGGGGACACGTTCGCGAACCTCACCGCGCAACCAATCTGCACAACCAAAGCGACTAACACCAGCCCGGTGGGCACGTACCCCAGCAGCTGCTCAGGCGCGGTGGACAGCAACTACACCATCAGCTACGCAGCGGGGAGCGTCACGGTGAACTCGGCTTCGACAACAACGGCCGTCAGATCTTCGGCGAATCCGTCCATTCTCAATAGTTCGGTGACCCTCACTGCGACTGTGAGCGCCGCCGTCATTGAAATCCCGACGGGGAGCGTCACCTTTAAAGACGGCGCAACCGTCTTGGCAACGGTGGCAATCAACGCCGCTGGGCAAGCGACGTTCTCGACCTCCTCCTTCGCCGTGGGTTCTCATTCGATAACGGCGACGTATTCGGGCGACTCGAATTTCAGCGGCGGCGCCTCGACAGTGCTAAGCCAGCTCGTGCAGTACGAACCAGCGGGCACCCTATGCAACGGAGGTGCTGGACATCAGATTCTTCCGCCCATAAACGCCGATGGTTCGAGCGTCTACAAACAGGGCAGGACGGTGCCTGCCAAATTCAGCGTGTGCGATGCCAACGGCGTCTCCATCGGAACGCCCGGAGTCGTCTCCAGTTTCTTTCTCACGGGAGTACAGTCAGGAACGGTCACGAAAAGTGTGGAAGACGTCGTGGACACGAACGTTCCCGATATGGCCTTTCGGTGGGATCCGACTGGTCTGCAGTGGATCTTCAACATCACCACGGCAAATCTGACGGCGGGCAGCACCTATATGTACACAATCACGCTGAACGACGGGTCGACCATCATGTTCCAGTACGGTTTGCGCTAGGCTGATTTTAGATAACCGTGTCGGCCGGGTACCCCATCCTTGCGCGTCCTGTGCGCAAGGGTGGGATACCACGCCATGTCCCGTTCGGGACTTTGTTTAGTTGCGAACTCAGCCTCGCCGCCAGCCCAAGAAGGCTTCCCGGCGTTTCCCGGATTCAGGCTGGCCCCGTGGCCCTCAGCGGCTGAAGCCGGACTTCTTTCTTCGGCTTAGTGGCACGACTGGAAGTCGTGCCCTTCTCGTCCCTGCCTCAATCGAGACTTGTTTAGTATCGCAGGACGTAAACAGGAAGCTACCCGGCGAGAACTCCATTTGGCTACCGCTTGTTTATAATCGCTCCTTCCAGCCTTTAACTTTTCACTGGGCAAGGACACTCCTTGGCACTCGACGAAAACATTTATGAAATCCGGCGCGAGAAGCTGAAGAAGATTGAGGCTCTCGGGCATCCGGCTTATCCGCGGAAGTACAACTTCAGCCATACCGTGCCGCAGATTCTGGCCGAGTATGGCGGGCAGACGACGGAGGAACTGGAATCTCCGCGGGTGACGGTGCGGGTTGCGGGACGCATCATGGCGATCCGGCTGATGGGCAAGGCCGGGTTTGCGCACTTGCAGCAGGACGGGCAGCGGCTGCAGATCTACGTCAAGAAAGACGCGGTCGGCGATGCCGGATTCGAACTGTGGAAGTTGCTTGACCTGGGCGATCACATCGGGGTTCGCGGATATCTGTTTCGCACGCGCACGGGCGAACTCAGCATTCATGCTGAGGAATTGACGTTTCTTTCGAAAGACCTGCTGCCGTTGCCGGAAAAGTTTCACGGGCTCACCGACGTTGAGTTGCGCTACCGGCAGCGCTATGTCGATCTGGTCATGAATCCGGAAGTGCGCGAAGTGTTTTTGAAGCGCAGCAAGCTGGTGCAATCGTTGCGGCGGTACTTCGACGCGCAGGGGTTCATGGAAGTCGAGACGCCGATGATGCAGCCGATCGCGGGCGGGGCGGTGGCGCGTCCTTTTAAGACGCATCACAACACGCTCGATATGGATCTGTTTCTGCGCATCGCTCCGGAACTTTATTTGAAACGGCTGACGGTGGGCGGATTCGATCGCGTCTATGAGATCAACCGCAACTTCCGCAACGAGGGGCTGGGGTGGAGATGGAATCCTGAGTTCACCATGCTCGAGGCGTATCAGGCTTACACGGATTATCTCGGCATTCTGGACACGACGCAGGGCGCGATCGAGCAGGCTGTGAAAGAAGTGACGGGCGGGACGAAAACGAAGTGGGGCGAGCATGAGATTGACTGGTCGCATGCGAACTGGCGGCGGATGACGATGCGGGAGGCGATCGTGCGCTTCTGGCCGGAGAAAGCGGGCACAAAGCCCGAGCGCAACGACTTCGCGGCGCGCGAGCCGGTCGAGGCGCTGGTCGAGCGAGTGCGCGGCGCGGGGATTAGTTTGAGCTACGATGCGGCGGCGCCGGTGGGCAAGGCGATCGCGAATCTGTTTGAGGCGATAGCGGAAGAACACTTGATGCAACCGACGATCATCTACGAATTTCCCACCGCAGTCTCGCCGCTGTCGAAGCAGAAGCCGGATGAGCCGGACTGGACCGAGCGCTTCGAGATATTCGCTGGGAAAATGGAAATCGCCAACGGCTTCAGCGAACTGAACGATCCCGAAGATCAGCGGCGCCGGTTCGAGGCGCAACTGAAAGAACGCGAGCGCGGAGACGAAGAAGCCCACCAGATGGATGAAAATTATATAAACGCGCTGAGTTACGGCATGCCTCCGGCGGGCGGGGTGGGCTTGGGAGTAGATCGCCTGGCGATGCTGTTCACCGACTCGCATAATATTCGCGATGTGATTCTGTTTCCGTTGCTGCGGCCGGAGAAGCATCTGACCGCAGAGGACGCTCGGAATGCGGGGGAGAATGCGGGGAAAGAATAGGGCTGGGTTTCTGTTATTTTCGGGTACCTAAACAATTACTTGAAGTCCTGGCTTCGGTCACTCATTCTGAAGTCAGTTTGAGCTTGGCACGGGCAGCGCTGTCGTAGCGTCACTTCGGGCGTTCGGTCGGCAGCGCTTTGCCCTTGTTTGTCGCTAGATCCGCGCTAGCGCTGGTCGAGCATGTGGATGGTTCCGAGGATCGTATCGCCTACGATTTCCAGGCTTTTGGGGCTGAGCTTGTCCATGGTGTCTTGCGCGGTGTGATGGAAGACGTTGTTGTAGCCGTAATCGAGGTCGATGACGTCGGCACTGGGGACGCCGCGCTTGACGAAGGGGATGTGATCGTCTTCGATCGGGCCCTCGCGGGAGTAGAAGTGCGATTGGTAGCCTATGCGCTCGGCGGCGGCGTAAATCAGATCGAGCAACCAAGGTGTGCTGTTGGTGTCGCGGTCGATGTTCAGGTCGGCATCGCCGATCATGTCCATTACCATGAGCGCTTTGATCTTCTTTAGCGTGCCGTCTTTTTCCCATTTCTCGGCTAGATGGCGGGTGCCGTAAAGACTGTCGGTGTCGGACCATGTCTTAACCGCTTCTTCGCCATCGGTCCAGACGAGCCAGACACTGTAGCCATCGCGCCTTTTACCGGCTCCCCCGCCGCGCAACTGGTTGGCGTATTCGAGCAGGATCGCAGTGGAAGACCCGCCGTCATTGGCGCCGACGTATCCGATATTGCGCAGCGGGTAGTTGGTGTCGTAGTGACCCATGATGACGATGATGCCATCCTTTGTGCCGGGAAATTTAGCGATGATGTTGCGGACGGGAAACTTTCCTTCCACGGTGTCGGCGGTAAAGGCGTCGTCTTCGACCTGATCACCCTGAAGATGTCCGATGATGTAGCGCTCGAGTTTCTTGTGATTCTCGCTGCCCATGTAGCGCGGGCCGAAGGCGGTGACCTCGCGCGTGTACTGGAAGGCGCGCTTGGCATCGATGTGGGGGAGTGGGGCTTTGTCGGGTGGGGCTTCGGGCGGCGCGGGAGGCACAGTTCGCGTTAAGGCTTCTGCCTGAATAGAATCGGTTTCTTTTGGCTGGGCGTTCGTCCCACGCGAGCAGGAAACAAGCGTGACTATTCCGAGGAGATACAGCAACCCCTTTAACCACAGGGGACACCGGGGAACACAGGGAAAGGCCTGACAAATTTCTATGTTAGTTGCACGTTTTTTCATGGGTATCCCTGCGATCCTCTGTGGCTAGGAGCCTTTCTTCTCCGCGCGTTTTTTGCGCTGGTTGGGATGCACGAGCCAGGCGATGGCGATGCTTAGGACGTACAAGGCCAACATGGGCGCGGCGAAGATGCACATGTTTACGACGTCGGGTGTGGGAGTGATGATAGCGGCGACGATGAAGATTCCAAGGATCGAATAACGGATGTTGCGCCACATCCAGCCGGAGCTGACGATGCCCATGAGGGCGAGGAAAAACACGAGGATGGGCATTTCAAAGATCAGGCCCATGCCGAGGATGATGGTGACAAACAACTGCGTGTATTCCTCGATGGTGATCATCGGCTGGAACTGCTTGCCGAAGTCGATGAGGAAGGTAAGGGCCTGGGGATACACCACGCGGTAGCCGAAATATCCTCCGGCCAGAAAGAGGCTCACGCTCGAAAGCATGAAGGGCATGACGTAGCGCTTCTCATTGCGATAGAGGCCGGGCGCGATGAACAACCAGATCTGGTAGAGCACGAACGGTGAGGTCACAAAAAGGCCAGCCACGCCGGCCACCTTGAGATAGAGGTTGAAGGGGTCGACCGGATTTAGGTAGACAAGTTTTTCCGGAAGATTGTACTTATGCAGAACGTCGACGATCGGACGCTGCATGATGCCGACCAGACGCGCCGCGGAGAACCAGCAGGCGAAGAAGCCGACCACGATGGCGATGATGGAATAAACGATTCGCTTGCGCAGTTCCTCGAGATGATCGAGGAAGCCCATGGCGGCCATTGGCTCCTTGGCGGATTCGCTCACGGGCGAGGAGGCGGCCGCTTCAGGCATCGGGCGCAACCTTCGGAGCTTCAACCCTCGGAGCGGGAGCAGGCTCGGGAACGGGCGCAGGTTCGGCGGCGGCGGCCGGGGCAGCGGCAGGTTCGGTGGCAACTTTCGCAACTTCTGGCTTTTCGGCGGGCGGGGGATTGAAGATGCGGTTGGCCAGCGATCCGAGCGGGGCCTGGAGGGGCGGCAGGATCTGCTGGCGGGGGCTGCTATGGCCGGCGTTGCCGCTGGCATCGAGGGAATTGATTTCGGACTCGATCTGAGAGCGGAATTCGTAGGAAGCGCGCCGGAACTCGTTGAGGAAGCGCGCGACCTGGCGTCCGATCTCCGGCATTTTCTTGGGGCCAAACAGGATCAGCACCAGAAAAAACAGGAAGATCATCTCGCCGGAGAAGCCGAAATTCATAGCTCTATCATAATGCGGGACGGGTGGAGTGGGCCACTGGCAAGTGGAGGGGACAAACAATCCACAAAAACGGGACTGTGGCATAACCCCCGGTTCGCTCGGCGGGACAGCCGCGGGCGGCTGTCCCCAAGCAAGACGGAAAGAGGGTTATCTGAAGGTATAGCCGATGGTGGCGCCGACGCGGGTGGCGTGGTTCGCACTGTAGTCGGCAGTGCCGTTGTTGACCCAGTAAAAGCGCGCCTCGGGGCGAATGAAGAAACCGCCGTGGAGCGGGTAAAGCTTGATGCCGCCGCCGAGATCTACGTCGAAGTGGTTGCTCGATGAGATCAGTTGGCTGCCACCGCACGACGCACCAACCCCGGTACAAGCGGAGTAATGGGTATCGAGGGCGCCGATGCCGCCGACAAGCTCCAGGTAGACATGGGGTGCGAGCTTGGGCGTGTACACGGCGTTGAAGTTGTAGAACACGGGACGATAGGTGATGCCCGAATCGAAGCCGCAGAGGGATACTGCGCAGTCGGTGCTGCTGGCCCTCCAGAACACTTCGGCTCCGAAGCCGAGGTTGTGCCAGAACAGCACATCGCCGTTAAAGCCAAGAAAGGTACCGCCCTTAAGCGAGGGGGCACCGGTCACGGAATTGGCGTCTGGGGCTAGGGTGGTGCCGGCACCGAAACCGATATCGATTTTTTGGGCTTGCGCGAAATTCGAGAAGCCTGCCATGGCAGCGCAGACAAGAGATAAGAGGACAGCAAGACGCAATGTCCGTTTCAATCGAAACCTCCGGGGAACTAGGATTTTAACAGATTGGATGCAGACTAAAGCCGCGATGCTGCCGCGGCGGAGGGAGATTTACAAGAATTTACGGTAGCCGGAAGACCATGAACTGTCGGGTGTTATTGCAACGCAAGCTTTCGAGCTGCGGAAGCGTACACCTTTATATACGGCGAATGTTTGGCGAAGATTCTTTGTCAGTCGAAAGATCGCTGGCGGATTAGTAAGCCAGCAGGATGCGCAGGTCGCGAAGATTATTGCCGGTGGGTCCGGTGACGAGGGTGTCGCCGAGCGCGTCGAAGAGAGGATAGGCATTGAAGTTGGAGAGCGCGTGCCCTACGGCTTCGGCACCGCCGGCGCGGGCGCCCACACGATCTTTTACTCGATCTTTTACTCGACCGAGGGTGCTGCCATCGACTATGGCGCCGGCGGCAGGACTGTTGCCGTCGATGCCGTCGGTGCCGGCGCTGAGCACGGTAATGTCGTGTCCCGAGATTGGTTCGGCGCAGGCGAGGGCGAACTGCTGGTTGCGTCCGCCGACGCCACCGTTGCGGACGGTGACGGTCACCTCGCCGCCGGAGATCAAACAGACGCGCGATACGGAGCGGCGCAGTTCGCGCAGACGGTTGAGCAAGTAGGCGGCGGCTTTGTCGTAGGGCCAGTCGTCGCAGGAGTTATCGACTTCGACGGCGAAACCGGCGCGGGTGGCGGCTGCGGCGGCTTCATCGATGGCCACTTTGTTCGATAGCACGGTCCACCAGCGAGCGCGGACGAAAGCGGGGTCGTCGGATTTGGGCGTCTCGTCGAGGGCGTGCTGCCGGAAGAGATCCGCAACGGATTTGGGGAACTGATCGACGAGCTTGTATTTAGCGGCGATGCGCTCGCAGTCGTGGATGGACGTGGAATCGGGCATGGTGGGGCCGGAGGCGAGCGCGTCGGGTGTATCGTCGGGCACGTCGGAGACAAGAATCGAAACCTGGTGGGCGGGATAGGCGGCTTGGGCCAGGCGCCCGCCCTTCACGGCGGAGAGATGTTTGCGGATGGCGTTGATCTCGGCGATGGGCGCGCCGGAATCAACGAGCGTGCGGTAGGTAGCCGCGAGGTCGGGCAGGGAGATTTCATCGTCTACGGGCTTTTCGACAATGGAAGAGCCGCCGCCGGAGATCATAAAGATGGCGAGCGCAGTGGAGTCGAGAGCAGTCAGCGACTTGAGGATGGCGTCGGCGGCGCGGATGGATTCGGCGGTGGGCGTGGGATGTCCGCCGCGAAAATAGCGGAAACCGCGGACTTGATTGGCGGGCTCGACCGAGGATGCGACTATGCCTGCTTCGAAACTGCGGCTGCCGAGTTGGGCTTCGAGAGCGGCGGCCATGGTGTGCGCGGCCTTTCCGATGGAGACGACGAAGACGCGCTGGTAGGAATCGAGATCGTGCAGGTCGTCGCCAATGCGCAGGACGCGGCGCTCGCAGTGCACGTTGCGGGCGAAGGCGGCTTCGATGGAGGCGTTCTTCAGCGCGTTGGTGAATATCTCGCGGGCGACGTCGCGCATGCGGCGGAATTGCTGGTCGCGCGCGGGAGTCAGGTCGGACATGGACGGGATTATAGAGACAGTTGCTGGTTGCTAAAAGTCATCTCGTAAATGCGCTAAGCCGCGGTTGCTGGTGACATGGCGATTTTGCAACAGTAACCACTCGGAGTTGCCTCAGTAAGGGTGGTGCAGCGTAGGGCGGGTCTCATCCCGACAAATCAGAATCAGCGTTCTTCAATTCTGCATCCTCATCGCGGTGCCCCAATTGGCCTTGCATACTGGTGTTGCCACCATGGTTATGCGAGTCCTGTTCGATCGCGCCCTTGCCCCGATCTTGATCTTCTGACTTGTTGATGGATGCTTTCTTCCGTCGCTCAAGTATGACACTCGCAACACGATCATGAACGCGGGCGCAGATTTCGGAAACTGAGGGAACGTCAGCACTGTGGTTGGTCACGACAGAGGTTGGCCGCATTAGGACACGATACGCCGCTGGGAGCTGAGCGTCTGAGCTATAAAGCTCACGACGCCAACTCAACCCCGGCCCGAAAGCAGTGAACCCCGGGCTCTCGCAAATCAGCAGCGGTGAGCAAAACTGAGCAGAGAAAACTGATCACCTTTCAGCATAATTAGTTAGATCTCACACATTTTGTACCAGGAGGGACTATGTTAGGTTACGGTTTGGTAGGAACAATTGTCGTGGTTCTGTTGATTCTTTTTGTCGTGCGCAGTCTATGAACCCAAAACTCTGGGCGCAGGCGAAACGCGCCCTTTTTCGCTCACAATGACGAAACAACAACGCCAACAACGCCGTGGGGTGCGACATGACAGACGAATCTGAGTCTTCATTCGCGGTCATTCGGTTTAACGAGCGAACTTACCAGTCGGCCGGAGTTGTGGCCGTCATCAAGGGAATTGAGGCCGCACAAAGAACTCTCAATGATTCCGATTGGTGTCAGAGCCAGGAAGATCGAAAAGTGGGTTGGCGCTATTTCCTGGAGGAAACCGATCTGCGGCCCGGAATGGACCCAAAGCAGGCCACCGAACTTCGACAAATGCGGCTCGATCTTCGAGAGTCTTAAACTCAGGGCGCTCTGCGAAAATCAACGCTCTTATCTCCACGAAACTATTGCGTTCAAGCCGATTCAGAAGTTTGCCCTACAGGGGACTCAACGAACTCGCCAGCAAAAAGGGAACTGCCCCCGTGTTCGCTGGAGCCAGCCAACTCGGACATCGATTGACCATTTCGCAAGAAACCGTAGTCTGCCGAGGCTACTTCTTTAGCAGGTTCTGGATACCGTTCCACATAATTTCACCGCCAATGCAAAGCAAAATAAAGGACATCACGCGCAGAATGCCCTGAGTAATTGTGGGAGAGAGTTTGGCCGCCATCATATCCGCATATGCGTAACTGAAGTAAATGACGATACCGATCAGGAGCGTAGCAAGAAGCAAGCCGAGGTGCGCGAGCGCCGAATTGAGCAGCGATGGCGTGGACGCGTGTGCGGCCAGGGTTAGCGCCACGACGATGGTTCCGGGGCCGGCCGTGATGGGAAACGTGAGCGGATAGAAGATCTTGTCTTGCAGGCTTTCGGGAGATGCTGCGATCGGAGTCGCAGTCTTGCTTTCGGGTTCTTGCTGGTTTAGCCAACCCCAACCCATGATGGCGAGTACAAGACCGCCAGCAACTTGCACGATGGGCAGAGAAATCCCGAAGAAGCGAAGTATGTAGCCTCCTGCGATTTGCACGATTAGGAGGAACCAAATTGTATTGATGACGATTTTTCGTGCCAGTACCTTCATGGTCGGACGGTCAACGTTCCCGACCAGGCCCAAAAACAGCACGGCCGAGCCGATCGGGTTGATGACAGGGAGGAGCGCGCTGAACCCTAGAGGAATGAATTTGAGAACGAGCAAAAGTTCTTTCACGGTTACCCCGCAGGTTTCTTGGGATGAACCATTATATGAAAGCTCGTTTTCATACATGGCCCCAGGCACCAATCCCCACTGGGCAGTCCTCCCAGGACTCGTGCAAGCCGGGTTCATCACGGGTTTTGTGCCCGGGTCCACTCTTCGATAGCTGTGCGCATCTCTTTGAGTCGGCCTTCGAAGAAGTGGTCCCCGGCTTCGATGCGGACTAGTCTCTTGGGGTCGGCGAAGGTGCTGACGAGCGCTTCGAGTTTGCCCTTGGGGGCGAACTGATCGCGCGAGCCGCTGACGAAGAGCTTCGGCTTGGTGCAGACGCGCAGAAATTCGAAATCGTAGATGCGGTCTTCGTTGCGGTCCTCGACGGGGACGGCGGGCAGGCCGAGAGCGATGAGCGCGCTTACACGGTCGTCGGTATAGGCGGCGCGCAATCCAACGACGGCACCGAAGGAAAAACCGGCGAAGATTACGGGTAGCGTGAATTCGCGTTCGAGCCAGTCGAGGGCGGCGCGCACGTCTTCGACTTCACCGACGCCGCTCGAGTGTTCGCCTTCGCTCAGGCCAGTGCCGCGGAAGTTGAAGCGGAGCACGGGGAATCCGAAGCTGTTGAGCGCTTTCATGGCATGGAAGACGACTTTGTTGTGCAGCGTTCCACCGTAGAGCGGATGCGGATGGCACACCACGGCGGAGTGCGTCGCGTCGGGCGATCCGGCATTGAGCAGAGCTTCCAGACGTCCGGCGGGTCCGGCGAGGAATAGGGAGCGAATGCTGGAAGTTTCAGGGAGCACGGGCTGTCGTTAGTCGTTAGTCGTTGGTCGCTAGTATTGCAGAGAATCTGCCTGCCAGCGACTAGCGACCAGCGACCAGCGACTGATACCCTTTTCCTGCATGGACCTGTTTGCGCTTACCCGCCGTCTGATCGATATCGAATCCATCACTCCGAATGAAAGTGCGGTGGGAGATTTTCTTTGCGACGAACTGCGGCGACGCGGGATGGAAGCTAGGAAAATGCTGGTCGAGGGCGCGCGAGCGAACGTGCTGGCTGCGTGGCCGGGGCATGCCCGGCCGGAGATTGTTTTCTCCACGCACATGGATACGGTGCCGCCGTTCATCTCCTCTTCGGAAAACGCCGGGCGCATTTATGGGCGCGGCTCGTGCGACGCGAAGGGGATTATTGCGGCCCAGATTCTGGCGGCGGAGAAGCTGCGCGGGGCAGGCGTTTTCGCCGGGCTGCTGTTTCTGGTGGGCGAGGAACGGGACTCGATCGGCGCGAAAGTGGCCAACCGGCAACCGATCGGCTCGCGCTTCATGATCAACGGCGAGCCCACGGAAAACAAACTGGCGCTGGCGAGCAAGGGAGCGCTGCACGTGGAACTGGTGGCGCGCGGAAAGATGGCGCACTCGGCGTATCCGGAGCTGGGCGAGTCGGCGATCGACAAGCTGGTGGAAGCGCTGCACCGGCTGCACGCGATGAAACTTCCTGAAGATGCAGACGTGGGTTCATGCACGAAGAACGTCGGCTCAATTCAGGGCGGGCGCGCTCCAAACGTGATTTCTGATTTTGCCAAGGCTGATCTTTTCTATCGCCTGGTGGGCCCGGCGAACACACTGCGCCGCGAGATTACCGACGCCGTCGGCGAGCTCGCCGAGGTTCGCTTCACCCGCGAGACTCCGTTCCTGCGGCTGCGTACGCTGGACGGCCTGCCGACGATGGTTGCGGCCTTCACCACCGATATTCCGTCGCTTTCAAACTGGGGCGAGCCGTTGCTGCTGGGACCAGGCTCGATTCACGTGGCGCACACCGAGGGCGAGTTTGTGGAGAAAGCGCAGCTACTGGAAGCAGTGGAGATTTATTGTTCGATGGCGAGAAAGCTCAGCTCCTAGCTGTTAGCTCTTGGCTCGTTTGTATGCTCGGCGGCTGGATGCCCGCCGACGAGTCCCACGTCTCGAAAATCGCGAGACGTGGGGCACCGACGAGGGCCAGACACATTCTAGTCGCCGGCAGCCTGCATGATCAGGTGATTGACAATGCGGTGCGCTTCGTCGATATGGCGGAGGGCGCGATTGCGCAGACCGCGTACGGACGGATCATCTTCTTCGCGGGCGATATCATTGTGCGCCTTGTTGAGCAATTCCAGGGCGCGGTGATAGCGGCCTCGGTGTCCCATGTGCGCATCGACCGGCGGATGGTCATTCAAATTCTTGCCATCATCAATCGAAGCGCGCTTGATCTCTCCGATGGCTCTATCGATCTCGGCGATGGCGTGATCCTCCTCTCTATCCATCCGGCCGGACCATGTCCCGCGCTCCAGATGAGCGCGAGCGTAGCGCAGGTCGGTGAGCGCGTGCAGGTATGCCGGATGCCTCCCCGGTTCATCGGCGAAGGTCAGCGCGGCGCAGGCAGCAACAAAGAACAAGAGTACGGCGCAATGTCGTGCAGTTTTCATGGTCTCCTCTAGATAAGCCTTTCGGCAGAATGAAACTCCTTCATAGTAAACCCGGAATTGCGGTCTTTGTCTCGTTGGGTCTCGCTGGATTCTAGGCAGCGGCCTCAGTTGGCGGAAAGTCACTTCCGGGCATATCCCCGGTGTTCGTCTTTGCCTGCCATTTGTACTTGACAGTCTGCGGCCCGGGCAATTGGTTCATGTTTCGGTCGCAGAGGTCCCATTCTTGCTCGCTCTCGCGGTAGACTCTGCTGATGACTACCGGCTCGCACAATTCCCTGGCTGGCGCTTCTTCTTCCTACCTGCGTTCGGCGATGCATCAGCCTATCCAGTGGCATGAGTTTGGGGAGGAGGCTTTTGCGGCGGCTCGACTGGCGAACAAACCGATGCTTTTGGATATCGGGGCGGTTTGGTGCCATTGGTGTCATGTGATGGATCGCGAGTCGTATGACGATGCCGAGGTGGCGGCGATCGTCAACGAGCATTACATCGCGGTGAAGGTGGATCGGGATGAGCGTCCGGATATTGACAGCCGGTACCAGTTGGCGGTGAGTGCGCTCACCGGGCAGGGCGGGTGGCCGCTTACGGCGTTTCTTACTCCCGACGGCAAGCCATTTTATGGGGGGACTTACTTTCCTCCGGCGGACGCTCACGGGCGGCCCAGTTTTAAGCGCGTGCTGCTGTCGATTGCTCAGGCTTATCGCGACAAGCATGGCGAGGTTCTCGAGCAGGCGCAGATGGTAGAGAGCGCGATCTCGCGGGCGGAATCTTTTTCGGGAGGCAGCGGAAAAGTCTCCGCAACGGTGATTGATGCGATCGTGGAATCGGCGCGGAAGATGTTTGACGAGGTCAACGGCGGATTTGGGAGCGCGCCGAAGTTTCCGCATCCGCCGGCGCTGGATCTGGTGATGGACCAGTACGTTCGCACGAGAGACCGTGGTACCGGCGATGAAGAACTGCGCACAATTTTCGTCCGCACGCTGGAGAAAATGGCGCGCGGCGGCGTCTATGACCAGTTGGCGGGTGGCTTCCATCGATATTCGGTGGACGAGCGCTGGATTGTGCCGCACTTCGAGAAGATGTGTTACGACAATTCGGAGTTGCTGAAAAATTACGTGCACGCTTATCAGGCGACAGGGGATGAATTCTTCGCGGCTGTGGCGCGCGACATCATTCGCTGGATGGACGAATGGCTCAGCGACCGTGCTCACGGCGGCTTTTATGCTTCGCAGGACGCCGATTACTCCATGGACGATGACGGCGATTATTTCACCTGGACGCTGGAAGAAACAAAAGCGGCGCTGACGGAAGACGAGGCGGCGGTGGCGGCGCTTTACTACGGCATCCAGGAAGTCGGGGACATGCACCACAATCCGGCGAAGAATGTGCTCCACATCCAAACCTCGGTGGAGGAAATTGCGCGGCGGCTGAACATTCAGGAAGAGCGGGCGGGCGCGCTGCTCGCTGCGGCGAAGAAAAAGATGTATGCGGCGCGTCTACTGCGCCCAACGCCGTATGTGGACAAGACAATTTACGCCGGTTGGAACGCGATGTGCGTTTCGGCTTATCTGGGAGCGGCCAAGGTGCTTGATCTGGCGGATGCGCGCCACTTTGCTTTGCGCTCACTCGACCGGCTGCTTTCCGAGGGATGGAATGCGGAGCGCGGGATGAAGCATGTGATTGCCTACTCGGAGGCTTTCTCGGATGGTCGGGCGGAGCGGCGCGACGTCGCTGTCACCGTTCCCGTTTCTGGCGTGCTCGATGACTATGCTTTCGCGGTGATTGCGTGTCTCGACGGTTATGAGGCGACAGCGGACCTGAGCTACTTCCGTTTTGCGCGGTCGATTGGGGAGGCGATGGTGGCAGGGTTCTTCGATCCGGTGGCGGGCGGATTCTTTGATACGCGCGGCGGGGCGACGGGCCGCGAGGCGGACGGAGCATCGAACGAAAAAACTGCGCTCGGCATTTTGGGGACGCGGCGGAAGCCGTTTCAGGATTCGCCGACTCCGGCAGGAAATTCGGCGGCGGCGATTGCGCTGCTGCGTCTGCACGGTTACGCCAGCGATGTGTCGAATCACGATGTGTCGAATCACGATGCGTCGTATCGCGACCGAGCCGAGCAGACGCTGGAGGTCTATGCCAGGGTCGCGGGACAGCACGGCATTTTTGCGGCGACCTACGGGCTGGCGGTGGTCCACTTCATCCAGCCGCACACCCAAGTGGTGGTCGTCGGGAAGGATGAAGCGGCTGCGGAGCTGTATCGGGCAGCGGTGCGGCCGCTGAGCTTGAATACAGCGGTTGTGCGCTTGGACGCCGATAAGGGTGTCGCGCAGAACCTGCCACCGGCTTTGGCGGAGACGATCCCGAATCTTCCACAGCTGGGCGGACGATCATTTGACGGACGATCGTTTGCGGTTGTGTGCTCGGGGTTCGCGTGCCAGCCGCCGATTTTCGATGCGCAGGAACTGGCGCGATTTCTGCTTCAGCCTGGCAGTTGGCGAGCGTAAGGTTGAAAACTGGCGCGCCCGGAGAGATTCGAACTTGAGCCGTTTTGCGGGCGTGAGCGAAGCGGGAGCCCGCAGGCGAAATCCCGAGCAGAGCGAGGGATCTGAGGGGGACACGGGTGTGACTTGAAAACTGGCGCGCCCGGAGAGATTCGAACTCCCGACCTACAGCTCCGGAGGCTGCCGCTCTATCCAGCTGAGCTACGGGCGCGCGCGATCGTATGTTGAGTTTACAACCTCCGCGGACCGCCTTCAAATCATCGGTTGGCCGGGCGTGTCTCAGTTTTGATTTAGTGCTTCTTGAGAAGACGATATGCTCCGAGCGAAACAGGAACGATCCATCCGATTGTAAGGAGCAGCATCACGTAAGGAAGAATATAAGCTACTGCTTTAGCAATTTTTCCGTGCCCTAGGCCAAGGAAGAAGCTATAGTCGGAACACAGCCACAGGATTACGATGCCGAGCCAAATGAGTCCGAAGATGAATAGAACCTTGGCGTTCATTACCTCACCCTTCCACCGCAGCTAACGAACCTTTCTTCCGCCTGTTCGATTGCAGAATCTTCTTGCGGAGGCGCAAAGATTTCGGCGTGACCTCGACGAACTCATCGTCGGCGATGAATTCAATGGCCTGTTCGAGATTGAGATTGCGATATGGGACCAGGCGGATCGCTTCGTCGGAAGTTGAGGCGCGCATGTTGGTCAGCTTCTTCTCGCGCACAATGTTGACGTCGAGATCCGTGTCTTTGGCGTTTTCGCCGATGATCATGCCTTCGTAAACGTCCACGCCGGGGCCGGCGAAAAGCGTGCCGCGCTCCTGCAGATTGTAGAGAGCGTAGGAGGTCGTAAGCCCGGGCCGGTCGGCGATCAGCGCGCCGGTCGGGCGATGCGGGATTTCGCCCTGCCACTCGATATACCCGTCAAACAAAGCGTTCATGACGATGGTGCCGCGCGTGTCGGTGAGAAGCGTGCTGCGCAGTCCGATCAGCCCGCGGCTGGGCACGCGAAATTCGACGCGCACGCGGCCATAGCCGTGATTGTGCATGTTGGCGACTTCGCCTTTGCGCGACCCGACGTGCTCCATGACCACGCCGACAAATTCTTCGGGAATATCGACGGTGAGGTGCTCGACCGGTTCCATCAGTTTGCCAGTATCTTTGTCGTGCTTGGTGACAATCTCAGGCTTGCCGACCATCAGTTCATAACCTTCGCGCCGCATCATCTCGATCAGAATGGAAAGCTGCAACTCGCCGCGGCCAAGAACCTTGAACGAATCGGTGCTGCCCGTCTCCTCCATGCGCAGCGAGACGTTGGTGAGCAGCTCTTTTTCCAGGCGCTCACGCAGGTTGCGCGAAGTTACGTAGTTGCCTTCGCGTCCGCAAAAAGGCGAAGTGTTGATGGTGAAGAGCATCGCAATCGTCGGCTCGTCAATGACGATGGGCGGGAGCGGCGCGGGATTCTCCGCGCTGGTAATCGTCTCGCCAATGGTGATGCCCTCGACGCCCGCGACGGCAATGATATCGCCGAGCGATGTCTCCGTGATGTCGGTGCGTTTGAGCCCGGAGAAGCTGAAGAGCTTGGTGATTTTTGTCTTATGAAACGACCCGTCGCGCTTGGCGATAGCGACGTCTTCGCCAGTCTTCATGGTGCCAGAAAAAACGCGGGCAATGGCGAGGCGGCCGAGGTAGTCGCTGTAATCGAGATTCGCGACCAGGATTTGCAGCGGCCCGTCTTTATCACCCTGCGGCGCGGGGATGGTATCGATGATCGCCTCAAACAGAAGACGCAGATCCTCGCCCGCCGCTCCCTGATGCACGGCAGCGGTTCCCGCCTTGGCGTTCGTATAGAGGACGGGGAAGTCGAGCTGGTCTTCCTTGGCGTCGAGATCAATAAAGAGGTCGTAAACCTCGTTAAGAACTTCCTGCGGACGCGCGTCGGGACGGTCGATCTTGTTGATGACGAGAATCGGCTTCAGGTTCGCTTCGAGCGCCTTGCTGAGCACGTAGCGAGTCTGCGGCAACGGGCCTTCGCTGGCGTCAACGAGCAGCATGACGCCGTCCACCATCTTGAGCGCGCGCTCCACTTCGCCGCCAAAATCGGAGTGGCCGGGCGTGTCCACGATATTGATTTTCACGCCCGCATAAAACACGGCCGTGTTCTTGGCAAGAATGGTGATGCCGCGCTCGCGTTCCAGATCGTTCGAGTCCATGACGCGCTCGGCCACAGTCTCGTTGTCGCGGAACGTGCCGCTTTGGCGGAGCATGGCGTCTACCAGCGTGGTCTTGCCGTGATCCACGTGGGCAATGATGGCGATGTTGCGAATACTCGGATTCAGATTGAAAACTCCTCAGGCATAAATGCCTTACTGCTTAGAAAGCGCGTCCCTCAGGGGCTAAAGCCCGCATTTTTTGCGGGGCCTGAACGGCACCCTTCGGCTGCGCTCAGGGCAGGCTCTGAAGCCGTGCCCTACCCCAAAACCCATTTATGAAACCGGCTCTACTAACTACTTTACTATGGCGAGGAGGTTCGAGGGCTGAGCGAAGCGATCCGATCTTTCGTTTCTGATCAAGCACGCAGGCGGCGCTTGCGTCGTCGCGGCTGCTCACATGCCTGAATCGTTCCGGGTGGCAGGAGCTTGGGGTCGGACGAGGGAACTGAACTGGTCTCCGAATTTAGCTTTTGATTTTTATTAGCATTCAGGAACGCCATATTCGTGGACGCGACCTGCATGGCGTAGAACAAGGCGGTGGCTTCTTTCGGCTCGATGCGGCGGTGGAGCATCATCTCGCAAACCTCCGAGATGGCCGATTGGATAGAGACGGGGTCTTCGAGTGGAGGAAGATAGATGTGAGTGGAAGGGATGGTGTCGGAATTATTGACGTCGATCGGCGATGGGCCCATTACCTTGTGGTAGTGGCAAAACCGCTCGCCGTGAAGGGCGGGAGATTGGCAGGGATCTCCGTTGGTTTTTCGTTGTTCGCAAATTTTGAGTGGGGGTTTGTCGGAAGAAGATGACATTATGTTTGCTCCTTTGGGCGAATGATTTGGCGCAGGTATTTTTTAATTAATGAATTGCGCTTAGGTTTGGTATCCCACCCCACCCCCCCTCCCTGATTTTCGCTAAAGTATTATAACCAAAGAACTTAACTGTAAAGTATTCAGAAATCAGGACTTAGCGGTGGAGTTTGGGGTTTGTCAAAGAGCCGCCGAAGATGGTTTTGCGGCGGATATCGGTCCGTCTCTGGAGACGGGCGCAAGTTCTCGATGCTGCACTGTCGGGGAATGATCGCACCGATTATGGTGCAGGTCTGTGATGGCCGTACTGGAAAAATGTGATGAAAAAATTATGCGTCGGCAGTTCGGCAGGCCACTTCTCGAAAAACGCGAGAAGTGGCGCCCCCCAGTTGTTTCGATCCATGTTCACGGACAGGCCCGCCTCCCTCGTCAAAGTGGCCCACCCCTCCCATGTCCTTGAATGAGGGATACTGTCGGTTTATCCCACAGGCGAGCGTCGAGGTTGACAGTCACAGATACATCCACCGGCAAGCAGTCCCTTGCGGTAAGCCTAATGTCGAATTTAAAGGTTCCAGTTGAATTAAATACTGTCTTAAATTTTGAAGGAAGTGGTTCTACGGCCGGGATAATGAACATTGCGCTGTCATTCCACCAGCAGACGTTCAGTCGCCTCTTAATCCCAGGTTCGAGTGTGAACGGAATAATCCCGTAATAGTCCCACCCCAAAAATAGAGGCGCATTCATTCCAGTCACAACCCATTCATCCGAATCGCTATGTCGTTTACAGACTCGCAAGAGTTGTCCTCGACACTCATATACCGGAGCATCATTCAAGCACTCTGGAATAATCTGGAGAAACAGGTTCATCGAATTCGCTTCTGTTTCGGTCGGCTGGATGACTAGTTCAGTTACTGCGAACTTCGGAATTAACCGTATATGATCTGCTCGCCACACGAAATAGCCAGCAATGATCACGGCTGCAACGAAGATCAAGATAAGCGGCGGATTCTTCGGATTTGCTAGGGCCCACCAGATCAGGAATATTACCCCGAGCACGGTTTCTCCGAATAGAATATTCATCCACTGTTTTGCGGTTGCCTTGCCGTATTCCGGCAAGAGGGCGAAAGCTTCTAGTCGAGCCCTCAACCATGTGCGAATTCGGCGCATAGGAAACAGGCAAGCGTATACCCTTCGAGGTCGGCGAAGCGAGTACGTTCTTGCCCCGGTGGAAGCGGGTGCTCGTAAGTATGGGTTGCTAACCGGGGAGTAGGCGAGAAAAAAGGGAAATGACGACCTAGCGTTCGCCAGCAGTTTGCACCGGCTCAGCGGCGATTTCCGGCGTCACTTCCGGCGGGTGGCCCGGCCTTTGGTTTCCTCTCTACTGACACAACTGTGGGTGACCCGTCCTTGCGTCCTTTGCAAGGGCGGGTAGCGATGCTGCCGATACGACATGTGTTCGTTCCGTTGTGCGGACATTTCCACTCCCACCCTTCGCAAAAGTGCGCGAAGGATGGGGCACCCCTTGTGTTATTTATGTCAGCGAGATCAAATGCCTGGGGCGCCTGGGGTGAGGCTCGGAAAAATCCCATGGTTGACACTCGCCGCGCAGTCAACGAGCATGAGGAAGAGGGTATTCGCTTGGGCCGAGTTTCACGGATGAAGATGAAAGTGTTTGGACTTGTCCTCGCAGTCTTCTTATGCAGCGCTAGTCTGCAGCTCTCGCCTAAGTCAGCGCTGGCCTTCCAGACGAACGCCCCGGCACCCATCGCATGGCCGGAGGGTCTCCCCGTGTACGACCACATCGTGATCGTCATCGAGGAAAATAAGGATTACCGGCAAATCATAAATGATCCGGCTGCGCCTTATATCAACGGCACACTGAGGGCTCAGGGAGCAAGTTTCACTCGGATGTATGCTGAGGAGCACCACAGTGAAGGTGACTATTTCTGGCTCTTTTCCGGCAGCAACCAGAACGCTGGGTTTACTGACAGAGTCCCCACGAAATGTTCTACAACAAGCAGTTTGGGAGAGCAGTTGATCCGCGCTGGACGTTCGTTTAAGGGGTATTCTGAAGATCTGCCAGCGATCGGCTTCGTCGAAAGCAGTAAAGGAAATTATGCCCGTAAACACGTTCCCTGGATCACCTTCTGCAATCTACCCAGCGGCAAAACGGTTGCCGACTCCTCAAACCTCCGATTCAAGGAAGACTTTCCCTCTGACTACAATTCTCTGCCCACGGTTTCCTTCGTGATTCCAAACCTCGTCAATGACATGCACAATGGTTCCGCTCCCTTCAGCATCGCGGCTGGCGACCTCTGGTTGCGCGAGCACCTTGACGGCTACTACAACTGGGCCAAGGAGCACAACAGCCTGCTGATCCTTACTTTTGACGAGAGCGGTGACGCTCCGCTATTGGGGGGCTCGACCAATCCTGCGGATCAGAATCCAGATAAAAGGAATCAAATCGCCACAATTTTTGCCGGGGCTCACATAAAGCCTGGCGAATACGCCGAAGGGAAGGGCATCAATCACGTGAATATCCTGCGTACTCTGGAGGCGATGTACAAACTGAATAAGTCGGGAGCGCAACCGGCGCAAGCCTTAAAAGCTGGCATCGCCGACGATTTTGTCATCACCGATGTTTTCGAGGTCGCGCCATAGGGTCAAGATTTGTGAATAAGCCGGGTGCCCCATCCTTTTCGCGTACTTTGCGAAAAGGCTGGGTGATGGCGTCGCCGGTGCACGCGATGGGCTTGGGTACTGCAGGTCCCAATGAAAAGACCCGTGCGCGAGACCCCGCGGAATCCCACCCTTCAACAAACGAAGGGTGGGGCACCCAGCATTCTCCTGGCGCCGGCAAAATGCATAGGTCCTTCGCTTCGCTCAGGATGACAATTTAGGATTAAGTTTGCGGGTTTCCGCGACGAAGCTAGCGCTCCGCGGTTTCGACAAACTCCGCGCCGATTTCTGGCGTCACTTCCGCCCGCGTTCGCAGCCGATACCAGAACACAATTGCTATCAGCGAAAACACAAAGATGATGGTCGAGATGGCATTGATTTCTGGAGTAATGCCTCGGCGCAGGCGTCCCCAGATTTCGAGCGGAAGCGTGTTGTCGCGGCCGATCAGGAAGAAGCTGACGGCGATTTCGTCCATGGAAAGGGTGAAGATCAGGAGCGCGGCTCCGATGATGGAGAGATTTAGATTGGGGACGGTGATGCGCCAGAAGGTTTGCCAGTAAGTCGCTCCTAAGTCTAGCGAGGCTTCTTCCTGGGCGCGGTTTAGTTTTTGCAATCCGGCGAAGACTTCGGTGGTGGCTACGGAGATTAGCGCGGTGCCGTGTCCGAGGACGATGGTGAGCAGGCTTAGTTTTACTTCGGCTACTCGGAACAGCATTAGTAGCGACAGGCCGGTGATGATGCCGGGTAGAATCAGCGGCAAAAGCACCAGGCGGCGGAACAGCGCCTTGCCGGGAAATTGCGCGCGATCTAGCGCCAGCGCGGCGGGGATTCCGAAGACTAGAGCGATTAGCATGGCCGCTAAGGCCACTATCAAGCTGTTTAAGACCGAATCCCAGATGGGACCGTCGTTGAACAGAATGCGATACCAGTTCAGGGTTAGGTCGCGCGGGGGGAATCCTCCTACGCCTTGTCCGTTGAAGGAATAAAGGATGAGGATGACGATGGGCAGGTAGAGGAAGGCGAAGACGGCTAGGGCGTGAGCGGTTAGCCAGCGCGGATGGTGGGCCGCCTTCATCTGTTTAATCCCATGCACAGGGAGAACGCCTGGACGCAATTGTGAAGGGGAAGGAGCGGGTAGGGGTCCTTCGACTCCGCAAGAACTTCACTTCGTGAAGTCCTTGCTCCGCTCAGGATGACAAGGGTACTCACGAGAAACTCCATTTCTTCTCTAAGCGTTCCGAGAAGAAGATCAGCCCGAGCACCAGCGCTAACATGCAGAGCGAGATGGCTGCGCCTAGTGGCCAGTTATAGGCGGCTCCGAAGAGGCTG
Organism: Terriglobales bacterium; assembly: GCA_050012595.1. GTDB lineage: Bacteria > Acidobacteriota > Terriglobia > Terriglobales > Acidobacteriaceae > Acidiflorens. The sequence continues at coordinate 31,915 of JBEKGW010000022.1, read as the reverse complement.
ACCACAATATTCGAGATCATGATGCCGCTGGGGCCGCCTAGTAACAGCGGCGCTAGAAAGTCTCCCAGGCTTAGGACGAAGGCGAAGGTTGCGCCGGCGAGCACTCCGGGAATCGAGAGCGGAAGGATCACGCGCCAGAAAGTTTGCGCGGGCGTGGCTCCGAGATCGTCGGAGGCTTCAACCAGATTGCGCGGAATGTGTTCGAGCGATGCGTAGATTGGCAGGAACGTGAACGGCGTATAGATGTGCGTCAATGTAAGCACGACGGCGAACGGGCTGTAGAGCAGGAAGTCGAGCGGATGACGGGTGAGGTGAACATATTGCAGCAGCGTGTTCAGGACGCCGTCGGTGCCGAGAATCGTCTTCCAGGCGTAGGCGCGAACCAGATAACTTACCCACAGCGGAATGATGACGAGCTGATAGTAGAGATCTTTTCTGCCGCCGGCTTGGAACGAGAGGAAATAGGCCAGCGGGTAGCCGAGCAGCATGGAGAAGAACATTACGCGGGCGGCGATCCACATGGAGCGCAGCAACGTCTGCCAGTAGACGGGCTTGGTCAGGAGTTCGTGATAGTTGTCGAGATTCCAGGAATGGACGATGGCTTGCGAGTCGGAGACGGACCAGAAGCTGTAGCAAAACATCAGCAGGTAGGGCACGAGAAGAAACACGGCGACCCACACCAGCGGCGGGACCGTGACAGCGGTGCGGTAGGCGCGGGAGAACATCAGACGCCGTCCTCATTGTTGGAACCGGAATTGGAATTGGAGGTGAGGCTGGTCTCGCGAATCGGGATGGCATCGGCGGCGGAGAATTCGAATTCAAGCGGATCGTCGATCGGGGTTTGGGAATTGGGCAGATCGCGGCTGGCGGTGCGGATAGTAAGGATCAGTCGGCCATCGGATTCGACGCGCAGAAGTTCGGTGGCGCCGTGGAAAGCCTGGTCACGAAGCTTGGCGCGGAAACGAACGGTCGCGGCATTTATCGGAGACGCACTGCTCGCCGAAGATGAAGCGCTCGCCGGGCGAATGCACTCCGGACGCAGCGAGAACAGCGCCGGGCCATCGGGCAGGGAAGTGGGCCATTGCAGCGCGCCGCAGTTGGCTGTGCCTTGGCGAACCTCGGCGCGCAACAGATTTGTGTGTCCGATAAATTGCGCGGTGTAGGAGGTCGCGGGCCGGCTGTAAATCTCGCGCGGGCTGGCGACCTGTTCGAGTTCGCCGGAGCGCAACAACGCGATGCGATCGGACATCACCATCGCTTCGTCCTGGTCGTGGGTGACAAAGATGAAGGTGATGCCCACTTCGCGCTGCAGCGCTTTGAGTTCGACCTGCATCTGGCGGCGCAGGTTGGCATCGAGCGCGGAGAGCGGTTCATCGAGCAACAGCAGACGCGGGCGATTCACCAGGGCGCGGGCTAGCGCGATGCGTTGTTGCTGTCCGCCGCTGATCTTCGAGGGCTTTGACTTGGCGTAGGCGGACATTTTGACCTTTGCCAGCGCTTCGGTCACGCGGGATTGAACTTCCGCGGCGGGGCGTTTGGCGACCCGCAATCCGTAGCCGACGTTCTGTTCGACGGTCATGTGCGGGAAGAGCGCGTAACTCTGGAAAACGGTGTTCACGCGGCGGCGATAGGGAGGCTCGGTGTCCAGGCGCTCGCCGGACATCCAGACTTCTCCAGAGGTGGACTGCTCGAAGCCGGCGAGAATTCGCAGCAGCGTGGTTTTTCCCGAGCCGCTTTCGCCGAGGATGGTGAGGAATTCGCCTTCGGCGATTTCGAGCGAGATGTCGCGCAGCACGATGTTCTTGCCGAAGTGCTTGGCTACATTGCGGATGGAGAGCAGGGATGCGGAGCTTGGTTGGCTGCTGGTTGCGATTGCGGGTTCTGACGTCGTTGCCATGGCTGTCTTTTTTTTTGGTGCTTGCATTTCGCGGACAGGAGTGTCCGCGCTACACAGGCCGCTACTGGGTGGCTTTTACTTCGTTCCAGATCTCGTTGTACTTGGCGCGGCGCGGAACATTCTGCCAGAAGTAAAGGCGTTTCTGATAGTTGTCTACGTCGTCGAGGTGCAGATTCTTTACTTCTTCCGGCGTCATGTACTGCGCGGCGTGGGGATTCGCCGGCGTGTATCCGGTCACGTCGGTGACTTTTTTCTGGGTTTGCGATTGGATCATGAACTCGAGAAACTTGTAGGCTAGATCTTTGTTTTCGCTGCCGGCGGTGATCATGAGGTGATCGATCCAGCCGGTGGTGTTTTCTTTCGGAATGGTCTCGCCCACCGGAAAATTGCTTTTGCGCAACTGGTTGGTCATGAGCGGCCAGCCCATGGCGATTACCACTTCGTGGTTCTGGAAAAGGTTGGTGAGTTCTCCGCCCGTGGACCACAGCTTGCGAATGTTCGGCTTCAACTCGACCAGCTTCTTTTTGACGGCGTCGAGTTCATGGTCGGTCATATTGTATAAATGACCGGAATCGGGCTGGTCGTAGCCGAGCACCTGCGCCGCCATGTAGACGGTGGAAAGGTCGTCCCATACGGAAACTTTTCCTTTCAGCTTCGGGTCCCACATGACGTTCCAGCTTGCGGGAGGCTGGGGAAATGCGGTGGTGTCGTAGATCATCGGGTCGGGGCCCCACATGAACGGCACGCCATAGACGTCGCCCTTCACGCGGACCAGCGACAGCGAGGTGAGCTGCGGCGAAAGCTGACCGTAACTGGGCAATTTGCCAAGATCGAGCGGCGCCGCGAGACCGGAGGTCGCAATCATGGTGGCCACATCGCTCGACGGAGAGATCACGTCGTAGTTACCCGCGCTGCCACCGCGCAGCTTGGCGACGAGTTCGTCGCTCGATCCCATGTAGGAAGCCGATACTTTGCAGTGGTTCTGCTCTTCGAAAGCCTTGACGTAAGAAGGATCGGCGTAGCCTTCCCACACCAGCAGGTTCAGCGTGGGAGTTTTCTTGGCGCAGGATGCGCCGAGTGCGATTAGCAGCGCGGCGAACGAGGCGAAAGTCAATTTGCGGAACATTCTTCTTCCTCCCACCTTCTTCCTCCCACTCGATCGAAGCCGGTTATGCGGCTCTTACAATTTCTGCTGGCCGGGCGAGGACGCCCGGCGCTCCACTAACTAATCCTCAGAATGTCGGCGGAGTGTTGACCCACAGCAGCCAGGTCTCGCTCCTTCCGGGATTTTTCCAGTGATGCGGCGTGGCGCTCTCAAAATAAAAGCTGTCGCCGCGCTTCAGATGGTACTCCTCGCCGTCAAGAGCGATCTTCAGCTCTCCGCGCAGCACGAACAGAAACTCCTCGCCTTCGTGGGCGTACGACTCGCCACTGCCGGCCTGGGGCGCGATGCGGAACAGGTGCGGCTCCATGACTTTGTTGCCCCAGGCGAGCAACTCCATGCGCACGCCCGGACCGGCTTCGAGCACTTTGCGCTTGGCCGGGCGCACTAATCGGGCATTCAATTCCGTCGCATCGAAAAAATCAAGGATGTTGGTGCGGTAGAAGCGTGCTAGCCTGCGCAGTGTGCCGACGGAGGCGCTCATCTGCGAGCGTTCGAGCGCGCTGAGGAAGCCAATGGAAATTTCCGCCGCCGAGGCGACTTCGGCAAGGCTGAGGCTGCGCTGGGTACGCAACCGCCGCAGTCGAGGGCCAATCGTTTTTCCTGCGGCGGTTCCTGCGGCGCCGCTGCTGGCGGCGGGTTTGATGGCGCCTTCGCGCTTCAGCATCTGCACGATGGCGGCAGCGTTCAGTCCGCGGACCTTGCGCAGGTAGCGCGCTTTCTTCAGCAGGCGCACGTCGTCGTTGGTGTACAGACGATACTGGCTTTTGGTGCGGTGGGGGTGCGTCAGCCCCACCGCTTCCCATCCCCGGATCGCCGACGGAGAAATTCCCACGGCACGCGCTACGTCACCGATTTTGAGATAAACTTGTGCGTCGCTCGACATGATTTCCGAATGTGCCTGCTGGTTGCGCCGCGGGACTGCACTTTTCCGCTTGACAAGGGGCGGCGGAATCTCTAACCTTGCGCGATTATAGCAAGGTTGATCCTGCGCGCAAGTTGAATTCGGATCTAACAAATTTGCCCCCCGATCTGGAGGATCTGTTCCATGCCGTCGTCGAAACCGTCCCGGATGTTTTGCTGGCTCATTTCTTTGAGTTCGGTTGTGAGCCTATGCCTGATCTGTTCCACGCTCGTGTCCGCCCAGGGCACCGGCGGCCGCATCCTCGGCCGCGTCTCCGATTCCAGCGGCGCCGTGCTGGCGGGAGTGAAAGTTACGCTCACAAATGAAGCCACCAGCGTGAGCAGCGAAAGCACCACTAACGCTAACGGCGACTACGGCTTCCCCCAGGTCCCGGTTGGCGTGTATCGCTTGGAATTCGATCTCACCGGCTTCAAGAAGAGCGTACAGCGCGGCGTGAACGTTGATCTCAACCAGGTCGTGACCGTCAATTCTGTGCTGCAAATCGGCGGAACGAAAGAGACGGTCGAGGTGACTTCGGAAGCGCCGCTGGTCGATACCAGCACCACGCAGCTGGGCGCGATTATGGACGCGCGGCAGGTTTCGAACCTGCCACTCAACACTCGCGACACCTATCAACTGCTGCAACTGCAGCCCGGCGTGATGTCCACCGTCGGCTCGAGCAATACGCTCATGTATGGAAGCGACAATGCAGGTGCGGTGTCGGTGAATGGTGGCCGGGGGCGCTCTAATAACTTCAGCGTCAATGGAGGCGACGCCAACGACCTCTTCGCCAACCTTCCTACGGTGCAACCTTCGCCCGACAGCATTGAGGAGTTCCGTGTTCTCACCAATACTTTCGACGCGGAATATGGGCGCAACTCGGGTTCGGTCGTCAATGTGGTGACCAAGTCAGGAACCAATGACCTGCATGGCAGCGCCTACGAGTTCTTCCGCAACAAGGTGCTCAATGCCAATAACTACTGCTTGACCGCGGCCGCTCCCGAGGACCTTTCTTGCAGCAAACCCCAGTTCAACCAGAACCAGTTTGGTGGCACGTTTGGAGGGCCAATTCAGAAGGATCGAACCTTCTTCTTCGCCTCCTACGAAGGACGCCGCATCCGCCAGGGCATCCAGTCTCCTGCCGTCACTGTGCCTTCGGCCCAGGAGCGGCCAAGCGCAACCCAGGCTTATTCTAATTTTTCGGATTTAGGCTCCTCGCCCTTTCAGGGAGGACTAAGCAATACGCAGCTGCTCGACAACCGCCCAGGTTGCGACCAGGCTGTCGGTTATCCGACGGGCATACCTGCGACCCCCAGTCCCTTCCCGTACGCCACTCTGTTTCCCGGCGGGCAGATCCCACTCGCGTGCATGGACCCCACCGCGGTTGATCTGCTGCAGTTTGTTCCCACCCCGCCAGGCGGAGGTTTTCTGATCAGCACGGTCCCGACCGAGGCCATACGCGGCGATCAGGTCACGGTCAAAATTGATCATCGGCTGAATGATAAGCAGAACCTGAGCATTTATTACTATTTCAACGACGATCGCACGCACAACCCTTTTGCCAACTTCGAACTGGCTGGGGCCGATCTCCCCGGTTTCGGAGACATTGTGGCGGAACGCTTCCAGCAGTGGAACATTACTCACACCTGGACTATCAACAACAGCACGGTGAATGAATTCCGTTTCAATTACAATCGCGAAGGCCAACAGACATTTCAGCATCCGGCAAATACCGAACTGGTGCAGAACTCCTGCCCCACGGCTCCCACCTGGCTTACATCGGTTACCGGCCCACCTCCGTGTTTTTACGGGGACGTTCCGGGTAACGTCAACGGAATACATCCGTATCTTGGCGCCAGCCGCGAGGGACTCCCCTACATCGATATTTCGGGAGGATTCTTGATGGGCAACGATTGGGAAGGAGAGCTTCCGCAGACGGGGAATTCATTCCAGTGGGCAGATAGCTTAACCAAGATTGCAGGCAATCATACCCTCAAGTTCGGCGTGGATATTCGTCGCCAGCAGTTTAACCAATTCTATTACTACAACGTGAACGGAGATTTTAACTATTACGGGGGAGGGCCGAACGACCCCGATGCCCTCAACCCAGACGGTAGCCAGAACCTTTATCCGAACTTTCTTCTCGGCCTTCCCGATACATTCGGCCAAGGTTCGGCACAAAGCGAAGAGATCCGCAACACCGGACTCTACTTGTTCGCGCAAGACAGCTGGAAGATAAGACCGAATCTCACTTTGAATTATGGGTTTCGATGGGAGCTGAACACCCCCCTGGCGGATAAGGCCCAGCACGTCGAGACCTTCCGCCCGGGCCAATCGTCCACGGTCTACCCGTGTGTAGATACCGTTAACACCGATTGCCCGTCCCAAGATGCGGTCGGGCTGGTGGTTCCGGGTGACCCCGGCGTTCCTGCGGGCATGACTTCAACCTATTACAAGGCCTTTGCTCCCCGCATCGGCATTGCCTGGAGTCCGGGTAGTTCCGGCAAGACCAGCATTCGCGCGGGCTGGGGACTGTTCTATAACCCGATCGAACAGCTGGTGCTGGCACAATTCGGCGCTGAGCCTCCGTTTGGCGGGAGCACCACGGTTACCGAGACGCAGTTCAACCTGCCTTTTTTGGGCCAGGACGGCGCTACTACCTATCTGAATCCGTTTAACGGAGTCCTACCCGCGAAACGCGGAACTCCTCAGGATTGGGCGGTATTCGAGCCCATCGATCTGTACGGCGATTTTCAGCCGCATCTGCGTGCGCAGTATTCCGCGCAGTACAACCTCACCGTGCAGCGCGAGCTAACGAGGGACCTGAAGCTGGAAGTCGGCTACGTGGGATCGCAAGGGCACCGCCTGTTGGCGACGCATGACATTAACTACTCGAACCCCCAGACCTGCGTGGATATTGATTCAGTCCTTGGTTCCGGGACTTGCGGGCCATTCACCGAAGACGCGGAGTTCGTCTTTCCCGCAAATGCGGTGGCTCCGGCAGGCGGGTTTCATCTTCCCTACGGGCCGAACGGCCCAACCGTTCTCCCGGCCGGAACGTCGCTTGCCGGGATGGAACTCGTGGGACTACGCCCCTATTCGTCGCCCCAGTGCAATCCCTTTACCACTGCCGGATGTCCGGGGGACGGCGTTCCGGTGTATACCAGCATCTTTGCTCAGGACACGATTGCGAGCTCATCCTACAACTCGCTGCAGGTTTCGTTGGAGAAACGCTTTGCCCACGGACTCCAATTTACCGCCGCTTACACGTACAGTAAGTCGATTGACGAGGCCTCCAGCTTCGAGGGGATATTGAATCCACTGCCGGGCGCTGATAACTTCGCGCGTTCGCTCTTTGACGCACGCCACCGCTTCGTCATCAGTTATTACTGGGGGCTGCCGGTAAGAAAATACAGCGGCTTTGCCGGGAAAATTCTCGATGACTGGGCAGTCTCGGGTATCACGACCTACCAGACCGGATTCCCGATCCGTATCACGTCATCCTCCGACAATGAGCTGATGTACAGTGACGACTTTGAATACCCGGGCGAACCCAATCAGATCGCAGCCTTCTCCTGGCAAAGGCCGCAAGCCAATGACAATTACTATTTTAATAACAGCTCGATTTTCAGTAATTCCGTGACACTCGGTACTGTCGGTAACGCGCCACGCACGATCTGCTGTGGGCCGGGAATCAGCGAGACCGATTTTGTACTCATGAAGAACATTTCGGTCAACGAAAGGACTCACTTCGAATTTCGAGCGGAGATATTCAATATCTTCAATCACACACAGTTCTATAACCCAGATGGCAACATCACCGACGGTAGTCAGTTTGGCCAGGTCACTGAGGTCAAAGCCCCGCGACTGGCGCAGTTTGCCTTGAAGTTTTACTTCTAGTTCGGAAGACGAGTTCGGAAGAATAAAATAGACATGTCCGAACCCCCCGGACGGCTTCGGCCGCTCGGGGCCTAATCTAACGGCCTACCCGGCCTGAGTTTTAATGGAGATCACGATGTACCCCGCATTGCAGAAAGAGCTCGACTCGTTCGAGCGCCGCACTCCGAAGTCTGCCGAAGCGCATAAGAAGAACCTGAAGCGCCTGCCTCTGGGCGTGGCCAGCAATTATCGCGCCTACGATCCTTATCCGATCTTCGTTTCCGAAGCTTCGGGCAGCAAGTTCCGCGATCTCGACGGCAACGAATACGTCGACCACAACCTGTGTTTTGGTACGCTCATGGCGGGACACTCGCATCCGGCGGTGATCAAGGCGGTGGAAGCGCGCCTGCACAAGGGCACCGCTTACGGTATGCCGCACAACATGGAGTGGGAACTGGCGGAAGAAATCTGCACGCGGTTTCCCTTTGAGATGTGCCGCTTCGGGAACAGCGGCACCGAAGCCACCATGCATAGCATTCGTCTGGCCCGCGCCGCTACGGGACGCGACAAGATCATCAAGTTCGAGGGCGGTTACCACGGCCTGCATGATGCGGCGCTGGTCAGCGTGAAGCCGCATCCGCCCGCCGACGATTTCGGCGACATCAAGAATCCGAAACCTGTGTCCGCCGGGGCAGGCGTGCCGAAGGCGAGCATCGCAAACGTGCTGGTTGCGACGTTTAACGATCTGGAAACGGTGGAGCGCCGGTTCAAAGAAAATCCCAATGAGGTTGCGGCCATCATCCTGGAGCCGATCATGATGAACGTTGGCCTCTGCATGCCGCAGAAGGGATTTCTGGAAGGTCTGCGGGCGCTCTGTGATAAGTATGGCGCGCTGTTGATTTTCGATGAGGTCAAGACCGGCGCGAAGCTCTGCTGGGGCGGTGCTTCGGAATACTTTGGCGTGATGCCCGATATGATCTGCCTGGCGAAGTCGATCGGCGGGGGATTTCCGCTGGCGGCTTTCGGTGCGCACAAGCGGGTCATGAGTTTGATCTCGGACCACAAAGTTTTCCACGGCGGCACTTACAACACGAATCCGATTTCGATGGCCGCCGGCCTGGCAACTTTCCGCGAAGTGCTTACCCGGGCGAACTATAGGATCATCGACAAGCTCAGCAACAAGCTGGTGGAAGGATATAAGAAGACCATCGCCAAAGTTGGCTTGCAGGGCTACATTGCGAGCGCGGGTGCGAACGGCGCGCTGATGTTGTATCCGAAGGAGATTCGCAACTACCGCGACTGGCTGCCGATTGATGTGGACCTGTGGCGGCATTACTGGTTCGGCATGGTGAATCGCGGCGTGATGTGCCAGCCCTACTGGTGGGACGAGCAGTGGACGATTTCCGTGCAGCATACGGAGGCCGACATCGATAAGCACCTGGCAGCGTTCGCCGATATCTCCTCGTCTCTCGCCGCCGCGCAGCATGAGCGGTTGGGAGCGGTAGTCGCACACTAGCGCTGTGAAAAACGTGCTAAGTCATACGGTGGAGGGACGGGCGTCTCGCCCGTCCAGCCCGGGCGGGGACGCCCGGCTCTCCACCAGCGAACTTGGAGAAACTCGCCACATCAGGAGTACCTTTTGTCGACGACTGACGACCACCAGCCGCACCTGAAGCGCGTTCTCGGACGCTTTGACTTGGTGTTGCTGTTTGTCGTCGCGGTTTTCAATCTCAACGTGGTCCCGAGCATCGCTGCCAACGGCGGCGTGACGATCTGGCTTTGGATCATCTCGCTGCTTCTGTTTTTCTGGCCGCAGGGGATCGCGGTGATCGAACTTGCGCATCGCTACCCGGGCGAAGGCGGCGTGTACTTGTGGGCAAAAGAAGTGTTCGGCGACTTCCACGGCTTTCTCTCCGGCTGGTGCTATTGGACGAATAACATGCTCTACGTGCCGACGGTGATGTTGTATTTCGTGGGCGTAACCGTGTTTGCGATGGGCGCGGGCCACGCGGCGCTCGCCGACAACAAGAACTTCGCGATGGCCGCTTCTCTGGCGCTGCTGGCGCTGCTGACGATCCTGAATATTGTTGGACTGGGAGTCGCGAAGTGGCTGAACAACCTGGGCGCCATAGGAACTTCTGTCGCGGCGGTGGTTCTGATCAGTCTGGGATTCACGGTTTGGTCGCATTTTGGCGCGACCGTAACAGCCGCTGATTTTCGGATTCCGCCAGACCCGAGGTTCGTTCTGAATTCGTTCGGCGTGATTTGCTTCGGCTTGGTCGGGCTTGAACTGGCTTCGGTGATGGGCGACGAAATCCGGGATCCGCAGAAAACCTTGCCGGGCGCGGTGGCATGGGGTGGCGTGATCTCCGGCCTGCTTTATATCGGAGCTACGCTGACGCTGCTGGTTGCGGTCGGCAAGAACGATATCAGCGTGCTGCAGGGGATTGTGCAGGCGGTCAGCCATATGGCCGGCAAAGTTGGCGTGGCGTGGATTATCACTCCGTTTGCGCTGATGCTGAGTCTCTCGATCGCGGGGATTGGCTCGGCCTGGATGGGCGGATCGGCGCGCATTCCCTTCGTCGCCGGCCTTGATTCCTACATGCCCGCGTGGCTCGGCAAAGTTCACCCCAAATATAGGACGCCTTATGCGGCGCTGATTGTACAGGCGATCGTCTCGCTTGTATTGATCGTCATCAATTTCTATGCATCGGGCGGCGTGCAGGAAGCTTTCCAGACCATGCTATCGCTGGCGGTAGTTCTGCAACTGGTGCCGTTTCTGTATGTGTTTGCGGCGCTGCTGAAGTTTGCTTTCGGCGGCGACTTGGCTGGCGGGCGCTACAGCCGCGGCACTTTGATTATTTCCGGATTTTGCGGCTTCGTGACTACGGCGCTTGGAATCGCATTGGCGTTCTTTCCGGCCAAGCAGATTACTTCGCTCTGGAGGTATGAAGCGAAGATGTTCGGTTTCACATTGTTTTTTCTAGTGTTGGCCGCGTTCTTCTTTTTCGTGTACGGGCGGCTGAAAGAACCGCAAACCGCTCGGGTCTAACCGGAGCGCAAGCGAAGTTCGACAGTATTGCTTTAGCGTAATTCGCAGGAGGCCTTATGCCTGGTGGAGTCAAGACCGACGTCAAGACGTATCAGATGTTCATCAACGGAGAGTGGGTCGCAAGCAAAACGAACAGGACGTTTCCAGTTTATGATCCGTCAACCGAAGAAGTGATCGCCCAAGTTCCCGACGCGAATGCGGACGACGTGAACCGCGCGGTCGCGGCTGCCAAAGCCGCGTTTGAAGAGGGTCCGTGGGCGACCACCACGGCGCAGGAGCGGGGACGCGTTCTCTTCCGCCTGGCCGAAAAGGTGCGCCAGAACCTGCCCATGCTCGCCGAACTCGAATGCCGCAACTCGGGCAAGCCGATCGTTGAGGCGGAGTTCGACATCACGGACGTGGCTACGTGCTTCGAATACTACGGCGGGCTGGCCACGAAAGTCGTCGGCTACGTAAATCCGGTTCCCGATAATGCGATGAGCCTCTCGCTGAAAGAACCGATGGGCGTCGCTGGCCAGATCATTCCGTGGAATTATCCGTTGATGATGGCGGCGTGGAAACTGGCTCCGGCGCTGGCTGCGGGTTGCACCTGCGTGCTCAAACCCGCCGAGCAAACCCCGCTCACCGCGCTTGAACTGGCGAAGTGGTTCGACGAAGTCGGCCTTCCGAAGGGCGTGGTGAACGTGATCACGGGTTTCGGCGAAAGCTGCGGCTCGCCGCTGGTCAAGCACCCGGATGTGAACAAAATTGCGTTTACCGGCTCGGCTGCGGTCGGCAAGATCATCGTGAAAGAAGCCGCCGATACGGTTAAGCGCGTGACGCTCGAACTGGGTGGCAAGTCGCCCAACATCTTTTTTGCCGATGCCGACTTCGAAGCCGCTATCGATGGAGCGCTGTTCGGTGTCTTCATCAATCAGGGAGAAGTCTGCTCGGCGGGCAGCCGCATCCTGGTGCAGAAATCGATTTACAACAAGTTTGTGGAAGCCATGGCCGAGAAAGCGAAGAAGATCAAGATTGGGCCGCCGCTCGAGCGCGAAACGAAGATGGGATCCTTGGTTTCGAAAGAGCAATACGACCGCGTCTGTTCCTATCTCGAGATCGGCAAGAAAGAAGCCAAAGTAGCCGCGGGCGGCGGGCGCGCCGATAAGTTCGCGAAGGGTTACTATGTGCAGCCGACTATCTTCTATAACGTGGATAACAACGCGCGCATCGCGCGCGAAGAAATTTTCGGCCCGGTTGCGGCCGTAATTCCGTTCGACGACGAAAAAGACGCGCTGAAGATCGCGAACGACACGCCCTACGGGCTGGCCGCTGCCGTTTGGACGCGCGACATTTTCAAAGCCATGCGCGCTGTAAAGGCGCTGCGCGCTGGCATCGTGTGGGTGAACCATATGCAACCGACTTATGTAGAAGCGCCATGGGGCGGCTACAAGCAGTCGGGCTTTGGGCGCGAACTTGGGCCGTGGGGCATCGAAGAATATCTTGAAACCAAGCAGGTATATATCAATCTGAACGAAGCTCCAATCGGCTGGTACTGAGAAGCAGTTGCCAGTTGCCAGTGGTCAGTTGCCAGTAGAACCGACCTTGGCGCGGGCAGACATTAACTGAGAACTGAGAACTGAGAACCGAGAACTAGTCATGTCCACCATTCAACTGCGCACATCGATTCCCGGGCCTCGCTCGCAAGCCCTCATGAAGCGGCGCAATGCTGCCGTGGTACAGGCGGCTTATCACGCGACGCCTGTCTTCGTTGCGAAGGCTGAAGGAGCGGTGGTTGAAGATGTTGACGGCAACCGCCTGATTGATTTCGCCGGCGGGATAGGCTGCCTCAATACCGGACATCGCGCACCGGCTGTGGTCGATGCCGTGCGCCGCCAACTCGATCGTTTTCTGCACACCAGCTTCAACGTGCTGCCCTATGAAAGCTATGTCGCCGTCTGTGAAAAGCTGAATGCGCTGGCGCCGGGCAAGGGTCCGAAGAAAACCATTCTCGTGAACACGGGCGCGGAAGCCGTCGAGAATGCCATCAAGATCGCGCGCTATTACACGAAGAGGCCGGCGATCATCTGCTTTGAAGACGCGTTCCACGGCCGCACTTATATGGCGATGGCCGCAACCAGTAAGACGCATCCTTACAAAGCGGGATTCGAGCCGTTCCCGAGCGATGTATATCGCATTCCTTATGCGTATTGTTTTCGCTGTTCGTACTCGATGAAGTATCCGTCGTGCGAAGTGCATTGCGCGAGGCATATCGAAGACACGTTCAAGCGGGTAGTGGCGGCGGAATCGGTGGCGGCGGTGATTTTCGAACCGATTCTCGGCGAAGGCGGATTCGTTACTCCGCCTGCCGAGTTCTATCCAACGCTCGGCGCAATCTGTCGCAAACACGGCATTCTGCTGATCGCCGACGAAGTGCAGACTGGATTCGCGCGTACCGGCGCCATGTTTGCCTGCGAGCGCATGGGACTCGAACCCGATCTGGTCACGATGGCCAAATCGCTGACTGGCGGCTTGCCCATGGCCGCCGTCACGGGACGCGCCGAAATCATGGATGCGCCCGGCCCGGGGCAGCTTGGCGGCACATTCGGAGGCAATCCCGCGGCCTGCGAAGCGGCGCTGGCCGTGCTCGATATCATCGAAAAAGAAAACCTCTGCGCGCGCGCCAACGTGCTGGGCGAGCGTTTTCGCCAGCGTGCGGCGAAGTGGCAGGCGCAGTGGGAACTGGTCGGCGATGTCCGGGGACTTGGCGCGATGCAAGCGCTCGAACTGGTGCGCTCAAAGACGACACGCCAGCCCGCTGACGAAGAGACCAAACAAGTGTCACAATACTGTTACGAGCATGGCCTGGTGACGATCACCGCCGGATCTTACAGCAACGTGATTCGCCTGCTCATGCCGTTGGTTATCACCGACGCGCAGATGGACGAAGCGCTGGACGTGCTCGAAGCCGCGCTGGCTCATGTTGCCGAGAAGAAAGGTGTGTTGACGGAGCAGCTCACGTAGCGGCAGGCGCCGCTTCGGCAAGCTCAGGGCAGGCTCTTGGCTGTCCCTCCGTGTTTCTTTATTCTTCGCGATCGCGAAAGGTATTGACCAATATGACCGTCGCTGCACCTCCCGCCACGAAGATCCCTCAATTCATTAACGGCGCGTGGATCGAATCGCAAGCCTCTGAGTGGATGGACGTCGTCAATCCCGCGACGGCTGAGGTCCTTGGCCGCGTTCCTATTTCCGATGCGGCTGAGGTTACGCGTGCGATTGATGCGGCGCAGGCGGCCTATCCGGAATGGCGGCGCACTCCCGCTGAAGACCGCATCCAGCCGCTGTTCAAGCTGAAGATGTTGCTCGAAGAGCACCTCGACGATTTCGGGCGCATCATCACGCAGGAAAATGGCAAGACGTTCGCCGAAGCGAAAGGGGAGATGCGACGCGCCATCGAAAACGTCGAAGTGTCCTGCGGCATCCCCATGATGATGCAGGGCTACAACCTGGAAGATGTGGCGCGCGGTATCGACGAGACTATGATTCGCCAGCCGCTGGGCGTGGTGGCGGCGATCACGCCCTTTAATTTTCCGGGTATGATTCCGTTCTGGTTTCTGCCTTACGCTATTGCCTGCGGGAACACGCTGATCGTAAAGCCCTCGGAGCGCGTGCCGCTGACCATGAAGCTCGCCTTCGAGTTGCTGGAGAAGACGGGCCTTCCGAAAGGCGTCGTGAACCTGGTCAATGGCGGCAAGGTTGCCGTCGACACGCTGCTCGATCATCCAGCGGTACGGGCCATCAGCTTCGTCGGTTCGACGCCGGTCGCCCGGTACATTTATGCTCGCGCGGGCGCGAATGGCAAACGCGCGCAATGCCAGGGCGGCGCGAAGAACTACGTTATCGTCCTGCCCGATGCCGACATGCAGATGGCGACGCAGATCATCTCTGACAGCGCCTTCGGATGTGCGGGACAGCGCTGCCTCGCCGTCTCGGTCGCAGTCACGGTGGGCGAAGCGCAAAAAACGTTTCGCGACTCGATCACCGAAGCTGCGGCGAACCTGCGCGTTGGCAATGGACTCGACGAAGGTGTGCAGATGGGGCCGGTGATCACGCGCCAGAGTAAAGAACGAGTGCAGACCCTGATTGGCGTCGGCGCACGGGACGGGGCGAAGATCGTGATCGACGGACGCAATCCCAAGGTCGCGAAGTATGAAGCGGGGAATTTCGTGAAGCCGACTGTGCTCGATGGCGTCCCTCGGAGCAGCGAACTGACCAACACGGAAATCTTTGGTCCGGTGCTCAGCCTGGTTCACGCCAGCGGAATGGACGAAGCCATGGACATGGTGGCCCGCAGTCCATTTGGCAACCAGGCATCGCTGTTTACGTCGAGCGGGTCGGCGGCGCGTCGCTTCCGATATGAAACTCTCGCGGGGAATATCGGAATTAACGTGGGCGTGGCCGCGCCCATGGCATACTTTCCGTTCAGCGGCTGGAAAGACAGCTTCTTCGGCATCATGCACGGACAGGGTCGCGACGCGATCGAGTTCTACACCGAGAAGAAAGTTGTCGTCGAGCGCTGGGCCAAGGAGCACTCGCGCAAGTTCTGAGTTCTGAGCAAGCTCTGAAAACTTTATGACTACCGCAACTACGGTTCCTGCCATGACCGGCCGCGAGATGGTCGATCTCACGAAGAAACACACACTGTATGAGTGGTCGGCGCAATCGAAGGTCGATCCTATCCCGGTGGCCCGGGCAAAGGGCATTTATTTCTGGACGCCGGAGGGGAAGCGCTTCATCGACTTCAACAGCCAGTTGATGTCGGTGAACATTGGACACGGCGATGAGCGCGTCATCCGGGCCATTGCCGAGCAGGCATCGGTGCTGCCCTATGCCAATCCGTTCATGGCGACGGAGCCGCGGGCGCGGCTGGGAGCGAAGCTGGCGGAGATCGCTCCGGGCGATATTGACACGTTCTTTTTTACGAACGGCGGCGCTGAAGCTAACGAGAACGCCATCAAGATCGCGCGCTTCTTTACCGGACGCCACAAGATCATCGCGCGTTATCGCTCGTATCACGGGGCGACGGCGGGCGCCATCAGCCTTACGGGCGATCCTCGCCGATGGGCAGTTGAGCCTGGCATTCCGGGCGTGGTGCACGTGCTCGATCCTTATCACGGCATTGAGCGGGGATGGGAGTCGGCGGAAACCTCGCTGGCCATGATCGAGGAGACTATCCAACTGGAAGGCTCGCACACGATTGCCGCGTTCATTCTGGAGCCGGTGACCGGGACGAACGGCGTTCTCGTGCCTCCGGATGGATATCTGGAAGGAGTGCGGAAACTTTGCGACAAGTACGGAATTCTGATGATCGCTGACGAAGTAATGTCGGGCTTTGGCCGTACCGGCAAGTGGTTCGCGGTCGATCACTGGAAGGTTGTTCCCGACCTGCTTTGCATGGCGAAAGGACTAACTTCTAGTTACATTCCGCTGGGCGCTGTCGGCATGCGGCAACATATCGCGAGGCACTTCGACGACAAGGTGTTTTATGGAGGACTTACTTATAACAGTCATCCGATGGGATGCGCTACGGCGTTGGCGACGATTCGCGTTTACGAGGAAGACCATCTGATCGAGAATTCGCGGAAGATGGGCGCGATTATGAAGACGCTGGGCGCGGAGTTACAGGCGAAACACCGGTCGGTGGGCGCAGTACGTTCGATCGGGCTGTTCGGCATCGTCGAGCTGATCCGGGACCGCAAGACGCGGCGGCCCATGGCTCCGTTCAACGGCACTTCCGATGAGATGGTCGCGCTCGGGAAGTTCTTCCGGGAGAACGGGCTCTATACCTTTGTTCGCTGGAATACTTTCTTCACCAATCCTCCGCTGTGCATCAACGAGCAGCAACTGCGGGAGGCTTTTGCGATCATCGACAAAGGACTGGAGATTACGGATAAGGCAGTGAACGAGTAAACGGGCTGCGGAAAAACTGACGTCAGAGATTAGCGCCAGGTGCGCTGTTGGCTATCGGAGGGGGAAATTGTCAGGGGCGCGTGGTGCGCTTTGGTGGCGTGATCATTGATCGCGGTTGCAGCCTGGGTGCGGAGGTTGCCGGCCTTGGCGTCGAAGTCCAGCGTGCTGACGCTGTGTGCGCACTGGGTGCAGGTGAACTTCATGCCGCCCTTGATGCGCTGGATTCCGTAGGCTTTCACTAGCTGAATTGTAGTCCTCGGGCAAGCAGAGGCGGGCAAGCGTTGGGTGAGCAACGAAAGTAACGCAATAGCGAATCTGGATTTGCCGAGAGCACAGTCAGTTGCCGAGCTGCTCCACCCCGACAAGCCAACACCGGGCTTGTCGGGGGCCCCGGTGCGCTCGGCTTGGACGGCCGAGGGCGGGGCCGTCCCTACGCGAGCTTGGACGGGCGAGGGCGCCCGTCGCTCCACCGGCGCTACTTTGCCAGGCGGTTGTATTTCTTCAGGACCTCGCGCAGACGGTCGTGCGGCAGAGCGATGACGGTGAAATCGTTGATGCCGGTCATGGTTTCGGCGGCGACCATGGCGTTGATCACGGCTTCTTCCGTCGCCTGAACGGTGGCCAGAAAGATAGGATTAAGATGCTCGTTGGCCAGCATCTTCAGATCGTGTACTCCCTTTGCGCCCGCTGCTCCCGGATTCGCGGTCGAGAAGGCAATGAAGATGTCGCCGGAGCCGTCGCTGGCAAAGCTGCCGTCGCGGCCGAGTCCCAGAGTGGCTCGACGGACCACGCGCTTCAGTTGCGTCGGAATGAGCGGCGCGTCGGTGGCGACGACGATGATGATCGATCCGATATCTTCGTCGCGAACCAAATGATCGGAGATTTCCTGCCCGACGGGAACACCAGCAATGCGCAACTGGCTGCGCCTTCCGTAGTTGCATTGCACGAGCACTCCAACGGTGTAACCGCCGAGTTCGGCAGGAAGGACGCGCGACGAAGTGCCGATGCCACCTTTAAACTCGTTGCAGATCATGCCGGTGCCCCCACCGACGTTGCCTTCCTCGACCGGACCGCCATGGGCAGTATCGAGTGCGTGGAAAGCATGCTCAGGCTTCACGTGGAAGCCATTCATGTCATTCAAGTCGTCATCGGCGGTCTCGGCGACGACTGGCAGGGACCAGAAATAGCCCTCGGGGTCGGGAGGACCCTTCTTCATGCGCCACGCAATGACCGCGTCGCGCACCACACCCACGCTGCTGGTGTTGGTAATCATGATCGGCCCGTCGAGGAAGCCAGATTCCTCAAGCCATGTGGTGCCGGTCATTTCGCCGTTTCCGTTGAGTGTAAACCAAGCGCCAAATACCGGATCCAAGGACTCTTTGCCGCGGGGAAGAATGGCGGTGACGCCGGTGCGGACCGGGCCTTCTCCGACTTTGAGTTTCCCGCTGCCGGAGATGAGCGTGGTGTGTCCGACTTCAACGCCGTGGACGTCTGTGATGGCGTTGTACGCGCCGGGTGTGCCGTCGAAGGGGACGCCGAGGTCGCGGGCACGCGGCTTGGTTTGGGCCACGGCGAGATTGCCGGCACCGAGAAGAGCGTAGAGAAGTACGGTCAGGAACGGGAATATTCGGAATCGCATCATAGGTGTTTTTCGCTAGTTCGATAAGACAGTTCGATAGATGGGTGTCGGCGGCAGTATAAAGCATGAAGGCGTTGGTTTAGAATCCGGCTAGAAGAAGTAGTTGCGGTTGGGACAGGACGCCAGGAAATGGCTTCAATGAATGAAGTCAGGAGACGACATGGAGAACTGGAAGCGGGCGGTGATTGCGGGATCGGTGGGCGCGGCGGCAATGTTGCTGATGAAGGGGAGACGTCCGGCGGCGGTGCTGGTGGGAGGGCTGGGACTCGCGGTGCTGGCGTCCGAGTATCCGGATCAGTTTGGACGGATTCGCGAAGAGCTGCCTTCGTATGTGCGAACGGGAACGCGGTTTCTGGACCTGGCGATGCAGATTGGCAGCAAGATCGGGGAGTTGGCGGAAAGGCGTGCGGCGCGGGCGTTTGAGGAACTGGGAGAGTATTGACCGCTTTCGGCTACTCGATTCCCAGTTGTTTGCGGGCCTCTGGGCTTAGGCGTTCGGGAGTCCAGGGCGGTTCCCAGACCACGTTGACGTTGGCGTTGCGGACGCCGGGGAGTTGCTCGACGCGGGACTTGACCTGCGCGCTGATGTTGACGTGCTCGGGGCAGCCTTGGGCGGTGAGGGTCATATTGACGGTGACATCCTGTTGGCCTTCGGGTACATCGTCGAAGCGGATGTCATAGATCAGGCCGAGATCGACGATGTTGACGGGGATTTCGGGATCGTAGCACTGCTTGAGTGCGTTGAGGACGTCATCCTGGGCGATGGGCATGAGTTTCCTTTGCGGAACACGGAACCATTGGGAAGCTTCTTCATATTCTATAGCGAATCCGGGTTTGCTGGGACCATGGGCGAGTGCCGAGCTGCGCTCGGCTGGACGGGCGAGGCACCCGTCCCCACACTCCCGTCCCCACACGAGCTCTTAAATCATGGCTATTGATCCCGAATTTCAGAAGAAACTGCAAGTCTTCCTGGTCGCTGCCATTGTGCTGGCGGGCGGACGCGCGGCCTACGTTGTCTACGAGCGGCACGAGGCGATGAAGGACAGCTTGAAGCCCAAGCAGGAAACTCTCCTGAAGGCGGACTACTACGTTACGCCGAAGAAGTTGCATCCTTATGATCTGAAGTCGGCGCGTCAGTTGACCGAGCAGCCAGTGTGGGTGAAGGTCGGTTATCAACTCACGTACTATCCATACGATCTTGGGCGGCACAAGACGGATTTCGGGCACGAGGCGGGAATGTTGTTGCCTTTGCAGAAGCTTGCGATTCAGGACGTGGTGACCGATGTTTCTCCGTTGGCTCCGGGGATCAAGCAGGTGCTGGCGTGCTTTGCGCTGGAGCGAAATGGCAAGAATTATGCGGTTCCGATTGGAGCGGAAAAGGGCGGCGACTTCAGAATTTACTCCGATGACATTTTCTTCATCGAAGATCCACACGGGCTTTATAAGCATTGGAGTGCGGATGTCTGGAAGAAGATTGATGCTCATAAAGTGCAGGCCGGGATGAGCGAGTTACAGGCCAGCTTCGCGATTGGACTGGGCATTCCGCAGGGTTCGGGCGATTATGGATCGCGAACTTTGCGCTACCCGAATGGCGGAAAGCCGCTGGTGATCGCCTATCAAAACGACAAGGCGGTTGAGATCAAGCCGGGATTGTAAGCTACAATGCCGATCATGAAACGAACGCTTGGCGTCGTTGTTTCTTCTCTTCTATTTTTATTTTGCCTGTTCAGTTTTAGTTTTGCCGCTGGTTCCCCCGCAAGTTCTCCCGCACCACGCACCTTGCGCGTGGATTATTACCACAGCGGGAACTCACACGAAGAATGGTTCAGCCTGGATCGGGTGGTGCTTGAGCCGCTGAAGTGGCCGGGAAATCTGAACAAAGCCATCGATGAAAGTCAGTTGGGAGACTATCGGTTCGAAGTGCGCGAGCGAGGCAGCGGGAAGCTGGTGTACTCGCGCGGATTCAATTCCGTGTTTGGAGAGTGGAAGACGACGGAAGAGGCGCTGCATGGGAACCGGACGTTTTCAGAGTCGCTGCGCTTCCCGAGTCCTGAGGCGCCGGTGGACGTGTCGCTGAAAGAGCGCCCGGGTAGCGGCGTCGGCGAAGGTTGGAAAGAAGTATGGAAGACGGTGGTCGATCCTAAGGACAAGTTCGTGGACCGGTCGCGTCCACCTTCGCCGGGGGCGTTGCTGGAATTGCAGAAGATGGGCGATCCGGCGACGAAGGTGGACTTGCTGGTGCTGGGCGACGGTTACACGGCGGCGGAGCGCGGGAAGTTTGAGCGAGACGCACGGCGGTTCATGGAGGCGCTGTTCTCGACATCGCCGTTTCGCGAGCATCAGAAAGATTTCAACGTGTGGGGGCTGTGTCCGGCGGCGGAGGAGTCGGGCGTGTCGCGGCCTTCGAGCGGAATTTATCGGCGGTCGCCGGTGGGCGCTTCGTATGACACGTTCGGCACCGAGCGCTATGTGTTGACCACTGAGAACCGGGCGCTGCGAGATGTGGCGTCGTTCGCGCCGTATGAGTTTATTGAAATTCTGGTGAATGGGCAGACTTACGGTGGCGGCGGAATTTTCAATCAGTATGCGACGGTGGCGATCGACAATCTGTGGGCGGGGTATGTGGGTGTGCACGAGTTTGGGCACCAGTTCGCCGGGCTGGCGGATGAATACTACACGTCGGATGTGGCGTATCTGCCGGCGGAGAACAAGACGGAGCCGTGGGAGCCGAATGTGACCGCATTGCTCGATCCGGCAAATTTGAAGTGGAAGGATCTGGTCGCGCCGGGGACACCGGTGCCGACGCCGTGGGATAAAGAGGAGTTCGATCGCTTTGAGCGGGACATCCAGCGGCAGCGGAAAGAGCTGCGAGCGGCAGGAAAGTCTGAGGCGGAGATCGATGAACTCTTCCGCAAACAGCGCGAGAAGGAAGATGCGATGCTCGGCTCCGAGAAGTACGCCGGGAAAGTCGGAGCGTTCGAAGGCGCGAACTACGAGGCGAAAGGGTACTACCGTCCGGAAATAGACTGCATCATGTTCACGCGGCATAGAGCGTTCTGTGCAGTGTGCCGGCGCGCGATTGAGCGGGTGATTGGGATGTATGCGGGGTAAGGCAAACCCGAATCTCATCGCAGGGCAAATCCAGATCCTACGGATCGCTATCCATTGCTTAAGCGGGTATCCAGCAGTGCGTCCGCGCTGTACCATGACCGGTAGCTTTTGATCCTATGGAGCGTGCCATGATACCTGCACTAACGAACCTGGAACCTGAACCGATATGGAAGCACTTTGACAGATTGGCGGCTATTCCCCGCGCTTCCACAAAAGAGGCCGCCGCACGGGACTACGTCCGGGCGCTGGCCACCAAACTGGGTCTGGAATCCGTGCAGGACGATGTCGGCAATCTCGTGATCCGGAAACCGGCACGGCGGGGACGCGAGGGAGCACCGATGGCTCTCTTACAGGGCCACCTCGACATGGTATGTGAGAAGAACGAGGGAACAGTTCATAACTTCGACGCCGATCCTATCAAGGTGGTAAGAGACGGCGACTGGCTGAAGGCAGATGGTACGACGCTGGGCTCCGATAACGGAGTTGGCGTGGCGGCCGCACTGGCCGTGATGGAGAGCAATGACATTGCGCATGGTCCGCTGGAGTTCGTTTTCACCATTGACGAGGAGAGCGGACTCACTGGCGCTGCGGCATTCCCGGGTGGCTTGCTGAAGTCAAAATATTTCCTCAACCTTGATAACGAAGAAAAGGGGACGCTCTGTATCGGTTGTTCAGGTGGTGTCAAGACGACTGCTCGACGTAAAGTCAGGCTTCGTCCTGCGGGCGCAGGATCGGCCTGGCGGATCAAAGTGTCTGGCCTGAAGGGTGGCCACTCCGGTGTCGATATCCATCAAGGGCGCGGCAATGCCCTGCGGATCATGGGTGGCGTCCTTCAGGTCCTGCTTGATCGCCTTCCGATCGAAATCGCCGAGATCAACGGTGGAAGCGCGCAGAATGCGATCCCGCGCGAAGCTGCGGCGTTGGTGGTGCTGGACCCCTCTCGCGAGAGTGCACTGAAATCGCTTGTCGCCACAGCCGAAGCTGGATACAAGGCCGACTTGGGAGGGTTCGATTCCGGACTGCAGATCACGGTTGAGAAAGCCGAACGTCCGGGAAAGGTGCTGGATGCGACGGACGCGAAACAAACAGTGGCGCTGCTCGCGAGCTTGCATCATGGCGTTCTGGCCATGAGCCCCGACGTTGCCGGCCTGGTCCAGACGTCTACGAATCTGGCGACTGTCAGTATCAAGGGGGATATGGTGGAGATTGTTACCAGCCAGCGAAGTGCGATCGAGAATAGCATGCTGGCTGCCGCCCGCATGGTTGCGACGGTATGCGGGCTGGCGGGATTCGAAGTGGAGCATGGAGGCAAATATCCCGGCTGGAAACCGGAGCCAAACAGCGACATCGTGCACAAGCTCCAGGAGATGCACAAGAAACTCTTCGGCGAACCGGCAAAGCTGATCGCCATGCACGCTGGCCTGGAGTGTGGCGTCATTGGCGAGAAATATCCGGGCATGCAGATGGTGTCTTTCGGTCCGACGATCGTGGATCCACATAGCCCGAACGAACGGGTGCAGATATCGTCGGTGGAGAGTTTCTGGAACTACCTTAAGCTGGTGCTCGAGAACTTGTGAGCAGGAGCTGGAGTCAACCAGCCTGGCTTAGTTGTCCCAAAATTGTTAAGCCGAGTTTTGCGCTCAGCCTTGGGTTTTTCTCCTGACTCGCGAAGCTGCCCTGGCTGGGACTCTGTTGCCCCTGTTGCTTACATGAATCACACGCCTCAGCGCCTCGATGAGAGCGGGTCCGCGCATGCGGAGTTCTGCCCGATGGTGTAAAGAAAGCTCCCTCAGCACCTTTTCACCCTTTGGAGTCAGGGAAAGCAATACTTCGCGGCCGTCTTCACCACCGCGGTGTCGCCGGACATAGCCGCCGGCAGAGAGCCGGTTTACCAGCTCAACCGCACTGTGATGTCGAACCTGCAGCCGCTCGGCCAACTCTCCGATCCGTGGGCGCACATTTGTGGGCAGCCCTTTCAAGGCAAGCATGAGCTGATGCTGGCGAGGTTCAAGACCAGCCATGCGGGAAGCTTGCTCACTGAAGTGGAGAAAACGGCGGATCTGATAACGCAATTCCGCCAGTGATGCGTAGTCAGCTAAGGTACGCGACCTTTTCATACCGCAAAGTATATCGTCTCACGACCATTGGCGCTGCGACCGTTGGATTCTCCGGCGTCTTAACGGTCCCTGGGAATGCCAGGCCGCATGGCGCCGGATACGATTTGACAATTATATCGTATAACGATATATTGTTTTTTCACAGGAGGACAACCATGAAAAGGTCAGTAGCTTTGACGATTTCCATTTTCATCGCAACCTTGGTTCTTTGTGTAGGCTCGCTGCCCGCTTGGGGCCAAGGCGAGAACCCACCAGCCGACACCAAGGAAGTTGGGAAGACTTCGGGCCACGGCGTCACTCTCGTGGAACTGAGCGCCCAAAGAGATGTCGAACAAGAGATCAGGAACTTGCACGATCAAGGCCGGCAGGCGGCGTTAAAGGGTGATGCCGGCTTTTTTGAGAAGCACCTGGCCGCTGGCTACTTCGGAATTGGCGGCGATGGAAGGTTGAGGACGAAGGCGGAGTCGGTTCAGGACTTCAAGTCAGGCGTCATCAAGTACAACTCCATTGACGAACGCGACGTGAAGGTGGAGACGTATGGGAACACCGCTGTGGTGAACTCCGTGGCCTCCGTCAAAATGATCGCCAATGGCAAGCCGGTCGGTGGCGATTATCGCGCAACTTTCGTGTATGTGAAGCAGGGAGGCGACTGGAGGGAAGTCGCGTTCCAGTCAACGCCAGTGGCACAAGAGGGCCGGTGAGCCACCGCGACACAACAGCGATCGGCGCCGGTGAATCCGGCAGTGGAATCCGGTACCGGTCGCGAAACACCAATCCCGCCGCGGTGCTGTGAACGGTACTGTGGCGACAGACACACTTAGCACTGTTTACGCGCCTCTTATTGAACGTGGCGGCGGACCCCGCACGTCGGGCAAGTGACGTTCCAGCCAAAAGGTCGCCTCCTGCGCGTCGGCGCGCGGGAAACCTGCGAGCCTCTCCTCTTCTAAACTGTATTCGCCAATGTCGCCATGGCGATATCCGTTCCGGCATAATCATGATCTGGGTCGTACCCCGATAGAGGTGGGTTCAAGGAGTGTGTCGTCATGTTCTCCCCAACTTGCGGTTTGAAAGGTCGATTTCGCATTTCGCCATTTGCTTTTGCTGCGTCGCTTTGCTGCCTGGGTTTCGCGGCGGCGAGCTTTGGCCAGCAAACGGCGCCGCCAACCCGCGCCGTCGCTGGTAGTGAAGCGGCGAAGGCTGATAATGATAAGGCGAAGGCGATCGGAACTCGGCCGGCAGAAGCGCCCGCGGTGCTGCAGCAACTTAACTCCGCGATCGAGCAGCTTACCGCGCGGATTTCTCCTGCGGTGGTTCAAATCGTGGTCACCGGCTATGGGGCTCTGGAAGAGAACAGCCACGGCCAAACGGCGCTCATAACCCGCGAGCATGCGATTGGTTCCGGAGTGATCGTGGACCCCGACGGCTACATCATCACTAATGCCCATGTGGTCGAGGGGGCGCAGCGTATCCACGTGGCTCTTCCCATGCCATCGGTGGACATTCCCGAACGGATGGCGCCAGTGGGCAAGCAGCGGATTGTTGAGGCACGGCTCGTCGGCCTCCACAAGGAGACTGATCTTGCCCTGCTCAAGATTGATCAGACCGGCTTGCCCACACTTTCGCTGGGCCGCCACAGGCCGGTGCACCAAGGACAGTTAGTGTTTGCCATGGGCAGTCCCGAAGGACTGGAGAACTCGGTGACCATGGGCGTAGTAAGTTCGGTTGCAAGACAGGCAGATCCGAGCCGTCCCATGGTCTACATTCAAACTGACGCTCCCATCAATCCGGGCAATAGCGGCGGCCCGCTGGTTGATTCTGACGGTTACGTAGTAGGGATTAACACTTTCATTCTCTCCGCAGCGGGTGGGAGCGAGGGGCTGGGGTTTGCCATTCCGGCGCGAATCGTGAATTTCGTGTACGAGAGCCTGCGCAAGTATGGGCACGTGCATCGCATCGAGGTCAAGGCGGGCGCTCAAACCATCACTGACAATCTGGCTAAAGGATTGGGGCTCGCGCAAAGCTGGGGAGTCGTGATCGATGATGTGATACCTGGAGGCCCTGCCGAAGCTGGTGGCCTGAAGATCGGGGATATTGTGGTACGCGCCGATGGCCGCCTCATCGGTACGCTGCCCGCCTTCACCGCTGCTCTCTACCTGCATCCTCTGGATGAATCGCTGAAGCTCGAAATTCTCCGGGAAACCGAGCGCAAAACGCTCTTTATTGTGGCGCTGGAAATGAAAGACGCCATGGACGCTCTGCCGGATCTAGCCAATGCGCGCGAGAACCTGGTTTCCCGGCTGGGGATACTAGCCCTCGACTTGAACGATGAGTTGCGTTCCTTGTTGGGCGATTTGCGTAACCCTTCCGGCGTCGTCGTAGTGGGACGCGTCGCGGATTTCATGAGTTCCGCGACTGGTCTGCAAACGGGAGACGTTATCCACAGCGTGAATCAGACAGCGATCGACTCTTTGAGCTCGCTTCGCGCAGTTCTGAATCAGATCAAGCCGCGCGATCCGGTCGTGCTGCAGGTGGAGCGGGGAGGGGGATTGCAGTGGCTGGCGTTTGAGATGGAGTAGTTTGTTCAGTAGCTTTTGGCCGCTGGAAACCGAGCATGTAGAGCAAGACATGGCGCGCACTCCTCTATGGCCTCCAGTATGGCCTCCAGCGACGAGGCTATTCTCGCTTTGCACTCGAGATCGCAATCCTCTCATTTCGCCGGAGTGCCCGGAGCGCCGGGGCCGACGTTCTGCTCTCCCCGTGTTTGCTCTCCAAATTGCCGCTCAGTTCCTACGAAGAATTCCTCGTATTTTCTCTTGCCTTGCGAGCCAGACTCTTCACCATTGATTTTTCCCCAGATAAGTTTGCCGGTGCACCGCAGGCGGCACCATAAAATCGAAGAACCCGTCGAATGTGGTGGCCGATGAGAGCCGCAGCATGATTCTCCAGTGCACCCTGGCGAATCGCCTCGTATTCGATCGGGAGATATAGGCTCAGCAGGGTCAGCGGGCATGAAAAGAGGCCGAGATTGTGCAGCAGGCGCTTTACTTCCTCTTGTACGGAGGGC
Organism: Terriglobales bacterium; assembly: GCA_050012595.1. Lineage (GTDB taxonomy): Bacteria > Acidobacteriota > Terriglobia > Terriglobales > Acidobacteriaceae > Acidiflorens. The sequence continues at coordinate 5,141 of JBEKGW010000022.1, read as the reverse complement.
TGTGGCCAGTAATAACGACAGCGGTCACTGAAACTGAAGGCACGCGAGAGGCGCAATTCGTCGTCGCCGCCGCGGTAGTACGAACGCCAGTACGCCGGATTGCGCAGCATCTCGAACTCCAGCGCCTCCCGCACTTGCGACGATCTCACCTCGCGCTTGTGGCCAAGGATCTCGCGTTCTATGCCGCTCAGTGCAAAAATCGCTTCCCGATAGGCGAACGTAAGCCAGGGGCCGACCTTCAAAATTGCGAAATGGTCCTCCACCATCTCTGCTAGAGCGGCGCGGGACTGGTAATCGGTAGAATGGGCCTCATAGACAAGCGCAGGACTTGCAGGCAATCCTGCCGACAGCGCATGCACTTTCTGGCGATCGTAGTCGAAAACCCTGGTGTCGCCGAATTCCACGGCAGGTTGAACGACCAACCCGACGACGTTCTCCCAAGCGGCGAACAAGCCATGTGCTCGGAATGCGGAGCGAAAGATGTCCAAAGTGCGATGAACATCTTCGACCATCGTCGGGGCTGGACATGCCCCCTCTGCCACTTCTCCGCCCGGAGGCGGGACCTCCGTTCCAATGACGTAAAGCGGTCTCGGCGAACCGGTCGGCATCTCGTCGCAAGCTTCTTCCGCAGCCCGGCACAAAATGGCAGCGCGTTCCGCGACGGCCTTCTCATCGAGATTCTTCACGTCGTCCCCACATGGCATGCTCGTGTCCAAGTGGATCTTCTGATATCCCGCATGAACGCAAAGACGAGCCAGATCGCAGGCCTTCGCCATGGCCTCGGCCAACGGTTCATGGCGCCAAGCAAACGGACCCAGGTGGTCAGCTCCAAGCAGAACGCGACCTGCTGGCAATCCCGCTGAGGCGGCAGCAACGCGAATTGCATCGGCGAATTGCTGCGGCGTCATACTCGTATATCCGCCGAACTGGTTAACTTGGCTGGATGTCGACTCCACGTGAAGACAGTTGCCGTCTTCGAGCGCTTGCTGAATGGCTGCATCGATCACTGCCGGGTGCGCGGAGCAAACTGCGTAACTGCCGACAGACTCGCCGCCGCGATTTCGTTGGACGACGCTTCGTAGATATTCACTCGGCCCCTCGGCCACGGTGGGGCGATCCGTCTCGACGGGATTAGGCTTCTCATCCATCGCTTTCGCATTATAGATTCTTGAGCTGAGCATTCGCTTCACTGAGGTTGACCCAATGAAGTAGTATGCGATGACGATCATGCACATTAAAGGAGATTGCTGCCGTGCCGAAAAGAACTCGAAGACAGGTTTCCAGAGTCGGACTAGCGCTTACTGCTGGAATACTGATGGTCGCGCTGCCGTGTGTGGCCCAGCAACTGACGAACGACGAGCTGTCCCTGACGGTCAACGCCCAGGAGGGATCGTACCAACTGTCTTTGCATGATGGTCAGCCCGTGCTCAGGTCCCGTGTGGCAGCACAGGTTGACCACCAGTGGCTTCGCTCGAGCGATTACCCGCGGCACCAGGCTTCGGAGTCTACCTTCGAAGATGATCTCGGCCCCGGCCGAGAGGTCACAGTCACTTGCAGCGGGCTGGACGGCAAACCCGATCTTGTTTACGTGCTACAGCTCTACAAACAGCGGCCTTACGGCACCGTCCAGGTAAAGGTGCAAAACAGCTCGGGGAAGGAAGTAACTGTTCAGGCCATTCGGAGTGTGGAGGCCATGGGTGAGCCGATCATAAATCTGGGTGGCGGTCAATCGGCCAACCGGGTTCTCTCCGACAGTTTCAGCGAAGATTGGCCGGACCTGGCTCTCTACGACCTCGGGGGAGTGCACGGCGGGATGCATCGCGGTGCAGGGAGCCAACTCATTTACAACCGGGAGAGTAAGCAGAGTTTATTTCTTGGCGCTCTCACCTCAGACCGATTTCTGACCCTGATGCATCTGAAAGCTGAGGGTATGGGTGCGAAGGCCAAGATAGCATCCTATACCGTTGAATCCACCGGAACCACGGAAATCCAGAAGGATTTCGATCAGAAGGATTCTCCCGCGGCCGACCAGGTCGAATTGAGCCTTCCCGTTAAATCCGGGGAAGACATGGTTTCAGAGCGATTGATGTTCGAGGCCGGACCGGATTACCACGATCAACTGCTAGCCTACGGTGATGCGGTTCGTCGTCTGCACCATGCGCGCGTCTCTAGTGAGACTCCCATCGGTTGGTGGAGTTGGACCGTCTACTATGGCGCCATCAACGAAGGCGAGGTTTTGGCCAATGGCGACTGGCAAGCCGAACATCTGAAGTCATTAGGTTATAAGTATTTCCAAATTGATGAAGGTTATCAGTACGCCCGCGGCGAATATACAACTCCGAATGCGACACAATTTCCGGATGGTTTGCGGTTTGTCGGGCATCACCTGACTGGAGAGGGCCTGACATTCGGCCTATGGACGGCGCCGTTTGAGGTGACAAGCCGGGCTTGGATCTATGAGCACCACAAGGACTGGCTGGTGCACAATGCCAAGGGAGATCCGGTCCCCCTTGGCGACGTCTGGGACCAGAAGACGGATGTGCTTTACGCGCTGGACACAACCCATCCCGGCGCCCAGGAGTATATGCGTCAGACTTACAGGACACTCGTCCGCGAATGGGGGGTCCGGTTCATCAAACTTGACTTCATGGATACCACTGCGATCGAGGGTTACCATTACCGCCCCAATACCACAGCCCTGGAAGCCCAACGCATTGGCCTCCAGGTAATCCGCGATGCCGTGGGCGAGGAAGTGATCTTGGATAAAGACGGAAGTCCCATGCTCAACCCAGTGGGGCTGGTAGATACGGGCCGGATCTCCGCGGATACGGGCCACAGTTTTGAGAGGACCAAGAATGCCGCCTCTGGCATCGCTGCCCGCTTCTATATGCAGCGTAATTTCTTCGTCAATGATCCGGATGCCTTCAACGTCACCGCAACGCATCTCATGGAGAATGCGAACGAACAGTCTTCGATTTCGCTGGGCGCGGCGGAGGCGTCGATCGCGCTCTCCGCAGTGTCCGGCGGCATGTATGAGATTGGCGATGACATGCTGGTCCTGGGCTCAGAGAAGGATCGGCTGGCGCTGGTTGAAAACCGAGAGTTGCTGAATATGGCCAAAGTCGGCCGAGCTTCTACGCCGTTAGACCTGATGACCTACGAGCCGGAGGATGGACAGCCCAGTACTTTCTTCCTCCGGGAAGATCAACGACAGGCCGTACTGACGGTCTTCAATTGGACGAACACGGTGCGCTCGCACACGCTAAGACTGGCGGACCTCGGCCTGCCTGCCGGCCACACGTTTGCGGCGACGGATGTGCTGAACCACAATGAGACGGTCACGCTCGGGAGTGGCGCAGTGCGGCTGGAGAACCAGCCACCCCAGTCGGTGAGGGTGATCAAGCTGATCGACAAGAGCGTTGCCGCGGCTGCCCCAACCGTGACGGCGCAGGTGCCGGCAGCGGCAAATACCGGTGAGACGATCATTCTTTCTGCGCTTTCGGCGCAGGCCGAAGCTGGCGCTGTGCCCGCAGTCGCTTATCACTGGGACCTCGGCGACGGCACGAGCGCGGATAGCCCCAAGGTATCTCATGCCTACACCAGCGCAGGGGAGTTCACAATCCGCCTCACAGTGGACGGACTGGACGGGGTACCGGCCCACAAAAATTTCTCCGTCAAGGTAACCGGCAATTTAAGGGCGCACTCTAACCTTACCGACAATCGACGCTTCGTAGAGCCAACCGACCACTGACTTCAGCGATTAAGACCCTAGCAGAGGTTGACAGCTCTCCGCCGAGCTCAGGCAAGGTCGTAGCGATCAAGGTTCATCACCTTGTTCCACGCAGCCACGAATTCCTTCACAAACGCCTCCTTAGAGTCGTCACACGCGAAGACTTCCGCAATTGCCCGGAGCTGGGAGTTCGAACCGAAGACAAGGTCGACACGGGTGCCAGTCCACTTGATTTTGCCCGTCGCGCGATCGCTCCCCTCATACACGCCTTCGGATGTAGAGGAGGGTTCCCACTTCGTATTCATGTCGAGCAGGTTGACGAAGAAATCATTCGTCAACGTCTCGGGCCGCTTGGTGAAGACGCCGCGTTTGGAATGCCCGAAGTTAGCATTCAGGGCGCGCAGGCCACCGATGAGTACTGTCATCTCGGGGGCAGTCAGCGTCAGCAACTGCGCCCGATCCACCAGCAGCTCCTCAGCCGAGAGGATCTGCCCGGTGCGGAGATAGTTGCGGAACCCGTCCGCGATCGGCTCCATTACGGCGAATGAGTGCACGTCGGTCTGTTTCTGCGAAGCATCCGTGCGCCCCGGCGAGAAAGGAATCTTCACCTTGTGCCCGGCCTTTTTCGCCGCTTCCTCGACGGCTGCGCAGCCGCCCAACACGATCAGGTCAGCAAGCGAGACCTGCTTTCCTTTGTTCCGGGCTTTGTTCCCGTTGGACTTGTTTCCGTTAGAGTGGGAGCTGTTGAACTCCTTTTGGATCGCCTCCAACTTCTTGAGAACTTTCGCCAGTTCGGCCGGCTGGTTCACTTCCCAATCCTTTTGTGGCGCGAGGCGAATGCGCGCCCCGTTCGCCCCACCGCGCTTGTCGGAGCCGCGGAACGACGCCGCCGATGCCCAGGCAGTCGTGACCAGTTGGGAGATCGACAGCCCGGATTTGAGGATCTTCGCCTTCAGAACAACAATGTCCTTCTCCCCGACCAATTTATGATCCACGGCGGGAACAGGGTCTTGCCAAAGCAGGTGCTCCTTCGGAACGAGCGGGCCAAGGTACCGCGAGATCGGCCCCATGTCGCGGTGCGTCAGCTTGAACCACGCCCGCGCAAACGCGTCTGCGAGCTGATCCGGATGCTCGTAGAAGCGCCGTGAAATCTTTTCGTAAGCGGGGTCGAACCGCAAAGAGAGGTCAGTGGTCAGCATGGATGGCGCGTGACGCTTCGACGGATCTTGCGCATCCGGCACCGTACCGGCGCCAGCGCCATTTTTCGGTGTCCACTGATGCGCGCCAGCCGGGCTCTTGGTCAGTTCCCAATCGTATTTGAACAGGTTCTCGAAGTAGTTGTTGCTCCACTTCGTAGGCGTCGTGGTCCAAATGACTTCCAGGCCGCTTCCGATCGTGTCATCCCCTTTGC
>JBEKGW010000021.1:0-102356 GCA_050012595.1 Terriglobales bacterium | reverse complement strand
GCCGCTCCGAACGCACTGAGTAGAACACCTGCAACAGCAGCGCCCGCAGAATGTACTCAGGCGCTATCGAAGGCCGTCCCGAGTCCGCATACAACGCATCGAACTCCGCGCTCAACGTCCGCAACACTGTGTCCGTCAGCTTGCGAACCGCGCGCAACGGATGATCCTGAGGTACCCGCTGCTCCAATGAAACATAGCTGAACATCCCATCCTGAACTCGCTCATCTCCACGCATACCCAATAGACGGGCGACACCTTCGCCCCGATGCAGAACGGTACCTATTTCAACAAGTTCCTAGGGCATGCTGGACAAATTCGCGGCCTTAAGGCTGTAATAGATAGACGTGTGGCTTTGTACTCCTGTGGCTGAACATTCCAACGATGGCAATTCCTTTGAAGTAGATGGTGCTGGCAGCCGCACGAGTGATCAAACGGCGGCAATTTGACGACACTTGCTGGGCCAGTGCCCAAATAATCTCAACCAAACTGATTATTCGAATATGAAGTACGACGCGGAGGTGCGCGCAGCCCGCAGCCGCATTTACCGAGCCCGGCAGTGGCCTTTCCCGGGTTCCTGGCGCCATCTTTGATACTGCTTGTAAGACACCAAGGTTGGCACGTCTGCGGGAGTCGGGGCGAGTGCATCTGCGAGCATATATTCCTCCGCAGATCCATAGCCCCACCCGGCTGCAAGACATGGGATGCCATTCGCGCGGGCAGCGTGAAAGTCGTGAATCCTGTCGCCTATCATCGTTGCCGTATTCTTCTCAATCAGATTCTCGCGCAGAATTGTTGCGAGCAAATCCGCTTTCCCATGGTTGAGGTATTCCGGTCTGTCCCCGTAGATGCCGGTGAACATACCTCCCAACCCGAAATGCTCCAGAATCCAGACAGCAAATCGCTGTTGCTTCGAAGTGCAGACGAAGAGAAGATATCGACTCTGATGAAGTCCGTTCAACATCTCTCGCACGCCCTCAAAGACGGAGTTGTTGCTCCACCCTTCAAGGTCGTAACAGGCGCGATAGTCGCGCGCAAACTGGGCACGGTCTTCATCACTGGCGTCCGGCAGAAGTTCCAAAGCCCAATCTTCTACCGGCGGTCCTACAAACCGGTCAAGCGGCCCAGCAGGGTCCAGGCTCCAGGCATCGAGAACCTTGCGCAGGCAGCCAACGATACCAGGTTTTGAGTGTGTCAGGGTTCCATCGAGGTCGAAGATTAGGGCAGGCTGCCGCTCAGGAGCCATCCCCAGGTTTAGGCGCGAATCTCCTTGATCCGATAATCGTGAACCCCTTTCGATTTGCATGATATCGGTGCTCTCCATTAAATTTTTACCGCCAACCTATACATCGCAAAGGTCGACAGCTTGGCGCAGACTCGTCCGAGGATCGCCGGTGGGCACAAACTCATGTGCGACGTAGTCTTTGAAGTCGAGAGCCGCAATGGCCCGCATCACACCGTCCCACTGCACTTCCTGCTGGTCGTTCAACTCGTGCCTTCCAGGCACGCCGCCGGTGTGAAAATGGCCGATCCAGCGGATGTTGTCGCGGATGGTCTGGATCAGATCGCCTTCCATGATCTGCATGTGGTAGATGTCGTATAGCAGTTTCACTTGCGGAGAATTGACCTGCTCCATGACTCCGACACCCCACGCAGTGTGATCAGCCATATAGTCATGATGGTCCTTCCGGCTGTTCAGCAACTCCAGGTTGATCGTGACACCGTTGTCTTCGGCAATCCTTTTAAGACGATTGAGACCAATCACCGTATTGCGCGCACCTTCGTCATCCGGCATGCCCTTTCGATTGCCGGAAAAGGTGATCACATTGGTAACGCCCATTTTCGCGGCAAGTGGGATGTTCTTGCGGAACGCAGCCTCGATGGCCGCATGATGTTCCACGCGGTTCAACGCATCGGAGATTTCGCCGCCCCCCGCGTAGCCCAACGTGCAGATCAACCCATATTCTTGAGGAACGCCCCATTCCTCGGGCTGCAGAAGGTCTATGCCCTTCAAGCCGATATTTGCCGCAAAGACACAGAGTTCGTCCAGCGGAATCGCTCCGTAGCACCAGCGGCAAACGGACTGTCGTATTCTCCCCTTGCGGGCAACCATGCTGGTTGGACCGGCGGACAGAAGCTCCGCGTGTCCAAAACCAGGCACAATGGCAAGCGCCATGCCCCCCTTGATCAATTCACGGCGCGATACTCTGCGTGGGCCCATCGTCCTCTCTCCATTTGGCTTAGCCACAATACTACTGGAAACACCTGGCCTTGACACTTTACGCTTAAAAGAACGCCATGGTATTGTGGCTACGCTATTTGTTGCCGTGCTGCACTGGAGCGAATCTCTGGGCATGGATTTCCGGTTGAGCCTTTTCGCGGATATGGCTCTCAATGGCAACAGAGTGGCGGCCTGCCTGGCGTGCTTTCGCGGCAGATGGTTGCCCAAAGCAGGGATTCAGAATCTTGCTGAGGATTGTCCGGCGTGGGTAGTGGAGAAGACCTGGGGCCCGCGGAACGCGACTCGCGCTCCTAGCAGTTCCCGCCCAATCTGTAGCGCGGTTTGTTATTCCCGGCCGCGAGGCCCAGAACCGACACTTCCAATTAGGCTGAGGTAATCGATGACGAATAAGACAGGTTATTGTTTCTCGAAAATTGTTTTTCTATTGATGGCCGTAACGATCGGCACGTTCGGGCAGCAAGCAAAGCCTTCCGGCCAGCCCATCTCAGTTGATCCCAAGAATCCGCACTACCTCCTATGGAAGAACCAGCCAACCGTGCTGGTCGGCTCCAGCGAGCATTTTTCTTCGGTGATCGATCCAGATTTTGACTTTAAGCGCTATCTAGCAACAGTGAGCAGCATTGGACTCAACCACACCCGCATCTTCCTGGGCGATTATGCCGAAGAGGAGGGAGACTTCGGCATGGTCGATAATCCGCTGGCTCCCGCCCCAGGTCATTTTCTGGCTCCCTGGGCGCGGAGCAGCGTCCCCGGCTATGCATTGGGAGGAACTAAATTCGATCTCGACCACTGGAATCCTGCCTACTTTGAGCGGCTGCACGCCTTCATGCACGAGGCCGAAGAGAGAAACATCATTGTGGAAGTGGTCTTTTTCTTTGTAGGGCCCAAGTGGGATGAACTTCCGCTCAACCCCAGAAACAATATCAATCAGACCACGCCGGTCGACCATTTGCACTACCTTACCCTGGACAACGGCAACATTCTGGCCCGCCAGGAAGCGTATTGCCGAAAACTGATCAGAGAGCTGAACCAGTACAACAATGTGATTTTCAATATTGTGAATGAGCCGTGGTACGAAAACCAAGAACACCCCGGTTTTGCCTCGCAGCCACCGCATGCGACCAAGCTCTGGATCGGAAAAGTCTCCGATTGGATTACCGACGAAGAATCGAAGCTGCCCAAGAAGCACGTTATCAGCGCGGATATTTCAAACCAGGGTCCGGTTATCTCTGACCAAGATCTGAACGGGCCTTATGCGCGCTTATCCATCTTCAATGTTCACTATGACGACAATGCCGACTCTCTAAGGCTGAACCCCAATATTTCTCGCGTCTTCAGCTTCAATGAGACCGGATTTAACGGGGTTGAAGATCAGCAGTACCGGACACAGGGCTGGAACTACATGCTCTCCGGCGGAGGGATCTACGACAATCTGGACTTCAGCTTTTCGGTCGGGCATGAAGATGGTTCATCGCAGCCGCGCTTCACCACCAAGACCTACGATACCGGAGGCAGCGCGGCATTGCGCGGGCAACTCAAGATCCTTCTTGATTTCATGAATTCGATTCCGTTTGCCAGCATGACTCCGGATAACAGCGTGGTTGTAGGTGGCGCAGATGAATGGCGGGCTTTAACCTGGGATGGGCACGCCTATGCGATCTGGTTCCCTGGCGATGGACCGATTGAACCAAGACTCTTGCTTCCCGCGGGCAACTGGCGATTCGAGTGGGTTGACATCTTGAGCGGCAAGGTCGCCACCGAGGTCGACCGCAGCGCCGAATGGGTGCGCGTGGTGCATGGGATGCGCGGTGGCGGAGGCGTTGCCCTGAGAATCTTCCCTGATGAATCGGCCGCCGTTCCCGCGCAAGCTCCGGGCGCCCCTTGATGCTGGGAGAAGCGGGCTGGTCGGGAAGCGTGATTCGCAAAGCAAAAAATGGCTATTGGATCGCGGCCTTCAGCGGAGGCAAATCCGAGGATGATGTCGATGTCTCCAATCATGGACTCGATTCGATTTTGAAGACCGAATGACGAGCGGCATCGTGGATTGGTGCAAAACTGCGGCATTTTCACTGTGCGGCAGTGAGCGCGGCATCTTCACGCTGAGTGTGCGCCAAACCAAGGAGAACCAATGGATAGACGCAATTTTATCAAGGCAGGCACATTAGCGGGAGTTTCTCTCAATGCATTGCCCATCCTGGGAAGCATTCGCGCGGAAGGACAAGCTGCGGACCCCGCCTCTCAGCCGCTGCCGGACTCCGCGATTCAAGCACCGAACGCCTCGAGCCTGGAGAGCGGCCGTGTCATCCCATACGCGTATCCGCGCATGATGCCGGTCTCTCCCGTCTTCAAAGTAACGGCCGGCGGCCACGACGTGACGGTAATCAAGACATCAGTCGGACCCTTTGCGGCCTTTGCCTGCGAGGGTCCGGTCGAAGTTTCCATCGAAGTTTCCGGCAAGATCAGAAACGTTCGCATTGCGCCGGCGCGCCACAAAATCAAGCCGGAGATAGACCGAAATCGCATCAGCTTCAAGCTACTGCAACCTGTGAATCTTCTGATCGAAATCGACGACCTGGAGCAGTTCTTCTTTTTCGCGAACCCAATCGAAAAGTCAACCCCGTCGCCCTCGGATTCCAAAGTGCGTTGTTTCAAGGCGGGCCAAGTTTATGAGGTGGGCGAGCTTCGTCTTCAGAACAATGAGACCCTTTACATCGAAGGAGGAGCGGTGTTGCGCGGCTGCATTCGGGCAACCTCCGCGAAGAATGTGCGCATCTGTGGACAGGGCGTGCTCGATGGCAGCTATTACCGCCAGGGCATCGATGGGCACCGCTCGATCGTTCTGGAGAACTGCCGCGATTCTCGCGTGGAGGACATCATCATGGTCGAGCCATCCAGTTGGATGTTCGTGCTCGGCGCCTCCCAGAATATCACGGTGAGCAATGTCAAGGAACTCGGTCTGATCAGCGGCGGTGATGGGTTGGATATAGTCGGATCAAGCCACGTACAGGTGGAAAACTGTTTCTTCCGCAATGGCGACGACTGCGTCGTACTCAAGTCGCTCGATCTGCGCGGGCATAATCAAGATGCCACGCTTGATTTCACTTACGACGTGGAAGACATCGAGGTTACCGGCTGTTCCTTGATGACGGACTTGGGCGGGCAGATCTTTGAAATCGGCCACGAGCTGCGCACCGCCAATGTGAGAAACGTTCACTATCACGATTGTGATGTTCTCGAAGTGCGCCAATACGGAGCGCCCTTCGGCATCCATAACTCCGACCATGCCATCATCAGCGACGTGCTCTATGAGAACATTCGAGTCGAGCACCACTACAACAAGCTCATCGAGTTCCGCATCTTCGAGAGCCGCTGGTCCAAGGACAAGCAGCGCGGGCAGGTCCGCAACATCACGCTGCGCAACATCGATGTCACGGTCTCAGAATTCAACCCCGGTTACACGGTTTCCGTCATTGGAGGCTGCGATGTAGGCCACACCGTCGATCATGTCGCCTTCGAGAACTTCTGCATGAACGGCAAACCGGCCAGCTCCGGCGACGATATCTATCTCTTCACCAACGATCATGCCAGCAATATCACCTTTCGCTGAACTGCAATATCCCGGTTCGGGGAACATCGCGGATTCAATCCTGTCGTCCATCGGTTCCATGCCGTAGACATGGTTGGAACCGGCTGGCTATGAATTGGTCAGAAACGGCTTCAGCACCGCGAGTTGATCCTGGTGAATGTCGCAGGAGGCAAATGCGAAGGAACGAGCCATCTCCGCCAGTTCGGATGGAGGATGTTTGGCTAGGCGCCGCAGAACAAAATCGAGCGCAGGAACGTCGAAGTCGCGAGCAACCTCGCGGGCCCATTGTTCGCGCGTATCGTCATCGATATCTGTTCCAGACAGAAGCTTTCCGACATTTTCAGTAAATGGCGTCTCGAGAGCTTTGTAGTTATTTAGAAAAGAAGTGATTTCAGGCGAATCGAGGAAGCGGCGCCAAGGCGTATCGGGGCGCACCGTGAGAATGCCCATGTTCCGGAGGTCCTTGTAGCACCACATGGACCAACTCCATCCCTTCTGCTCAAAGATTGACACCTGGTCTCGCACAATTGCCAGTTGTACCGCGAACGGCTGCGGGTCACTGCGGAATGCGCCAAACTCGGCAGCCATAATCGGGCAAGCCAGCCGCCCCGTATCATAAGTCTGGTCAATGATCTTCTCCACAGTCGACCGATCAAATGTCTTCCCGTCTACAACCGTCGGATAGTTTGTCAGCTTCGTCAGCCAAGTATCTCCCTGGAAATATGGATGAATGGCAACAACAATCTGAGGGTCGGCAAGCAGGTCCGGATGCAAGCTTGCAATGTCCCTGGCCCAAAGGTTCGGATCGAGAAAGATGAGATGATCCGGATCGACCTTCCGGATCGCTTGAATAGTCGTCTCGTAAACCTCGTTGAGCAGAGGCACGTTAGAAGTGACCGGCTCGCCAAGCAAATTGTAGCCAGCGATGATCTTGTCGCCCGTGTAGCGCCGCGCGATCTCTGCCCACAGTGCAACAGTCCGGTCAATGAAGTTGCGGTAGTTCCAGAAGTAGGTTTCGCCGTAGGCGCTGCCTGCATTCTGATCGCGCGCCTGGGCTCCCACTCCGGCATGAAGATCGAACATGACCCAAAGGTTGTGCTTGCGACACAGGCTTACGGCACGGTCCAGTTGCTTGAAGCCGCTTTCGAGCCACTGGCCCGGCGCAAGATCGTTCTCAAGGTGCCGGTAATTGAAGGGCAATCGGACAATGTTGAAGCCAGTGCGTGCGAGAAAGGCAATGTCCTCTTCAGCAATAAAGGCACGATCAAAAGCGTCGAAGAATGCGGAATAGGACTCTTCTCCTAAAATCCTCCGGAATTGCTCGCGGATCTTCCACTCCGTCCATGGAAGGCCGATCATGTAATCCTCGATCAGCATCCAGCCGCCGAGGTTCACGCCGCGCAGACGAATGGGACGGCCGTCAATAACAATCTCCCGGCCACTGGCCTGCAAAATACCTCTTGGAGGCGGCGCAGTCTCCAGTGCGCTTAGCAGTTCGGGCCCGCATTTACACGCAAGAGCACCTGCAGCCAAGATTCTGTGAAGAAATGTCCGTCGATTGATCGCCATGATCTCTCTCACTCCCTGATTTCCGGCGCGGCTGCATAGCTCAGCGTGCACGGCTGACTCAATGCGCCAGAAGCTGAATGAGCCGCCCAGGGGAAGACCGCGCGCGATGGAATTCGTATGCATCGCCACGGTAGAGGGTCTTCTCCCACCAGGTTGCTGTTGGCCCGGAATAGCCAACGGCCGAAACAAGAAATGCAGGCGATCCGCTGCGGGTTTCAAGCGTTACTGCGTCCTTTCCCAAAAGCCTGACAGCGCGAATGGTCTGGTCTGATTCCGCAATGCGCAGCTTGTACTTCTGGCGGCAGAGAGCATAGAAGGATCCGCGAAGCTCCTGGCGAGAGAGCCCGGGAAAGATGCTGATTGGAACCCATCGCTTTTCAAGAATGACCGGAACGCCGTCGGCAAGACGCAACCTGGTGATGGAAAAGAGTTCGCGATCCCGTTCGACCTGCAATTTGAACGCAACTTCGGGTTCCACATCTGAAGCCTTGATCCTCTCGAACCGCAAGACCCGGGTCGCGGGTGTTTTTCCCGCTTGCTTTACCTTCTCAGTGAAGCTGACTAGCTTCTGAATGTCGTAATTCAGGCGAGGCGGGCAGACAAATGTGCCGACTCCTTTTCTGAATTCAAGCAACCCTTCGGCAACCATTCCACCCAGCACCTTGTTGGCAGTTGGCCGGCTCACCTGGAACCGTTCGGCAATCTGCCGTTCGGTCAGAAACTGGTCACCCTCTGCGAACTCTCCGGTCTTCAATAGCTCGCGGAGAATCTCATTCATCTGCTGGTACATGGGTTCACGGACGAGCCGCTTTGCGTATGCAATTGCCATGGCTAATACTCCGCTAACGCTTCCGCCGTTGAAGCGGAAGGCTGAGTAATGGGTTGGAGGCCGAGCCGTCTCCTGCACTCCTCCAGCATCGATTCCGTACGTGTTGCACCGACCCTAGTGACTCCGAGAGCGCGGACGGCCAGTAACGCGTCGAGATCACGAATCCCACCTGAAGCTTTAATTTGCACGCGCTCCGGAGAGTATCTACGCATCAACTTGAGATCCGCAAGTGTTGCACCGCTTGAAGCATAGCCGGTTGATGTTTTAACCCAATCAACGCCAATCGTGCCGCAGATTTCGCACAGGCGAATCTTTGCCGGGTCATCAAGGTACGCGTTCTCAAAAATCACCTTGATCTTCGCGCCATCGGCGTGGATGGTCTCAGTGAGAGCAAACAATTCATCGTTGATATACTGCCAATCCCCGCTGCGGGCCTTGCTGATATTGATCACCACATCCAGTTCCTGACTTCCGTCCTTCAAGGCCTGGCGCGCTTCTGCAAGCTTGATTGCTGTTCGCTGGCCGCCATGGGGAAAGCCAATGGTTGTGCTGGCTTGGATGGTCATTTCTGCCAGCAACTCCGCGCAGCGAGTGAGATAGTAGGGCAGAATGCACACACTCGCTACGTTGTAGCGCACCGCCAATGCACATCCGTCTTCGAGCTCTCGCGTGGTGAGAGCGGGGTTGAGCAGCGAGTGGTCGATCATCTTTGCGATGGATTCATAATGATAGGAATCCGTCATATCTTGCCTCCAGAATCAATTTGAGAAGCTGCATGCACTCGCCTTGTATTCCTCCATCGCGAGTGCAACTCCGCCGAGCGCTCCGCTCTTCGCTCCAAGCACAGAGCAATCTACACGCACCACTTCCGCGGGAAACATCCGCACACGCTCCCGAAGGACACGGCGAACGGGTACAAGCAGCAACTCCCCAAGAACTGCCAAACCGCCACCGATGATCACACTATCGACTGCGCTGATCGTGACGGCATTTGCAATTCCGATGCCGAGGTATTCCGCGGCTGCGCGGATGGCCTCCCCGACCGCGATGTCACCGCGATCAGCCGCTAGAACCATCTGGGTTGCCGTTACCTTGCCGGGATCTCCTGCTACAAGTTCACTCAGATGTGGCGCACGATTCTCACTCATCAATGCCCTGCCCGCAGCCGCCAGCGCAGGGCCGCTCACCAGCGTTTCGAGGCATCCTCGGCTTCCGCAACCGCATGGTGGTCCGTCAGGAAAGATTGTGTGGTGCCCGATTTCGCCGGCGGCTCCGAAGGCGCCAAAGTGCAACCGGCCGTCGAGAACGAAACCTCCGCCGATGCCAGTACCAACCGTCACAAATAGCATGTTCCGCGAGCCGCGGCCATTGCCAAAGGTGAATTCACCTAGCGTCGCCATGCGGGCGTCGTTCAGCAAGGCAACCGGCTTGTCGGTATACGATGCGAACTCACGAGCAACTGGGAAGTCGCGCCACGCCTCGGGAAGATTGGGCAGAAAGACGATCTTGCCTACCTCGCGATCCAGCAGTCCTGGAAGTCCGATGCCGATCGCGTGGTAGTCCACTGAGTACTCCCGGCAGAGGTCGTTCAGAAGACTGCATGTCCGTTGAACGGCCTGAGCAGGTCCAGCTTCGGCGAGAGTTGGAATGACACCTTCCGCGACAACGGCGCCGCGCGAATCAGCGAGAATCACCGCTATTTTGGTGCCGCCGAGGTCGATACCGGCGAAAATTCCGGATGAGTCTTCCTTCACCAAACGGTACTTCTTTCTCTGAGAGTCGATATAAAGTGGCGTAGCCACAATACCAGATGTCGGCATTTCGTGTAAACTGCGAACGAGTGCTCCCGCATATGCGAAGACGTCGCGCAACGATTGCCTTCACAGATTGCTCGCTCGCTACTTAGCCCCACATCCTTGATTCTCTGAGAATGGCAATGATCTTTTTTGGAACATATCTTCCTTCCCGCTTTACTTCTTCGAGAGACACTGAAGCGACTCCATCCTCTGTGCTCAGTTCGATGCGAGCCTTGACGCGGATGAGAGCAGCGCGGCAAAAGGCCGCAGTTCGATTCGCGATTTTCCTGTTCTTTCTTTCGAGCGTCCCACTCGCCATCGCGGAGAAAGTTCAACTCTTCGCATGGAAAAGTGTGAACATCCAAGGAATGGGATGGGTAACGGGGCTGGTAATTCAGCCCATGCCTCCCTACGACGTCTATATCCGGACCGATGTGGGCGGAAGCTATCGGTTCGACCGCACGGCTTCGCGATGGATTCCCCTGTTGGACTCTCTGGAGACGCAGGCGGGCGTGGGCACAGAGAGCATCGCGATCGATCCGGAGAATGCCGGCAGAGTGTACGCCGTGATCAACAGGGTCCGCTCAGTTGAGGACGGCAAGTTCAAATACGCTGCCGAGGTGATGCTCTCTGAAGATCGCGGAATCCATTGGCGGGGCACCGGGTTTGTCGAGAAAGATGTGTATGAAGGATCAAATGACGACTACCGCGTCGAAACAGGCGAACGGCTAGCGGTCGATCCAGCCGATTCGGACATTGTGTACTTTGCCTCACGACGCAACGGTTTGTGGAAGGGCATACGGCAGCCGGACAACATCTATCAGTGGACCTCGGTGAATGGAGGTCTGCGAGCATGGACGAATGATCCAGCGGGAGACACCTTCGTTCTATTTGCGCCGGGAACTGCGCGGGATGGTATCACGCAGACCATCTACGTTGGCGTCCACTCCTCAGGCGTGTGGCGTTCAACGGATGCGGGGCGCTCGTGGGCAAACATCGGCGGAGCAGAGAACCCTGTGCGCGGAACCGTCGCATCGGACGGGATGCTCTACGTCAGTTTTGGCACGATCAAGCCTGCATCAGGAAGTGTCAGAAGGTTTCGCGGTGGCACCTGGACCGACATCACGCCCGGCGACAAGAGCAGGCCGTACACGGGCATCACTGTGGATCCGACAAGCCCGGCGATTGTGATGGTGGGCCGCGACGACATGGTGTGGCGTTCCATTTCCGCAGGCTCTGCATGGGCTGGCCAACACATGGTGATGCACAGACACGATCCATTCGCGCCTGGATCTAATCCCTCGGCGCCGGCATACTATCTGAGCAATACCGATGGTGCTTCCGGCGGTGTGTCCACGGTGATGATCGATCCCGAGAATCCACTGCACGCCTGGTGGATCAACGGATGGGGAGCGGCGCGGACCGACGACGTGACTGCCGCGCAGCCCTTCTGGGCATGGCAGATGAGCAATCTTGAAGAACTTTGCGCAGTGATGGTCCGCATTCCGCCCAAGTCGAAGGCTGAGGGCGGGGCCGATCTGATTGCCATGGCTATGGATATGATCGGATTTCGTATTGAAGACCGGGACAAGGTTCCTGAATCGAAGATCAGCCCGTCGGGTGTACCGCTGAATCCACGGCCGGATTTTGCGTGGCAGGCCAAACTCTTTGGACCCAACGCCTATCCGGTTCCATGGCCATACACAAGCATGGGTTCAAGTCTGGATTACAGCTATCAACATCCGGACACGATGGCGTTTGTAGGCCACCTGCAATGGCTCTACTGGCCAGTTTACGGACTGTCCAACGATGGCGGAAGGACATGGAAGGCTTTCCCGTCAATGCCAAAGGAACAGCTCTGGGATAACGGCGAGAAGAGACTCGCAATTCCCATCGGCGGACAGATTGCGATGTCCTCCGCAGACCCGCTGAACTTTGTCTGGGCGCCCACGTGGGGTACGTTCGATGGCATTCGAGGAAGCGCTGCATCTGCCCCATGGCCCCACGTCACCTTCGATGGTGGAAAGACATGGCGGCTTTGCAGGCTTGCACAATCTCAATCAAGAACCGGCGAGATGGCTACACACAACATTGATCAGGCTCACTACGGGGCGCTCCCGCGCTCTTCGCAAAATGCGACACAACCTTGGGTAAGCACGCAGATTCTCGCCTCAGACCGCAATGATCCTCAGGGAAAGACCTTCTACTATGTCGATGGTTCAAACTTCTACACAAGCCGTGATGGCGGCCTCACCTGGTATGAGAATTACAACACAGGATTTCCATCCGACCGAGTGAACGTGACGGTGGTTTCCAATCCTGCAAAAACCGGCGATGTGTGGGTTGCCTTCGGACGTGGAGACTACGTGAAGGGCACCAAGCTGTTTCACTCATCGAACGGAGGCAAGACGTTTGCCACAGTCTCCGGCGTGCAGTTCTGCGACAAGATCGCATTTGGCCGCGGCAACGATGCGGAAGTTCCATTTCTCTACATGCTGGGGAGGCTCGATGGTCAGCAACGCGATGCCATCTTCAAGTCGGAAGACATGGGAGCCAAATGGATTCGGCTCACCGACCCAGACGTCGCGCCGATGATGGACGTGGTGCAGATGGAAGGCGATATGAGGACGAAGAACCTGCTTTACCTTACACTCGACGGCCGTGGCTTCATGTACGGGACGCCAGCTCAATGAGCGGCATCGTGGCCATTCATTGGATGGGAAGCCCCGTTTCTTTCCGTCAGAAACTCAGCCGGGACAGGTAGTTCCAGTTGATAAGCAGGCTCTGGTCAATCGGCAGATCGGATCCGTCCTGATCGACGAAGAACTGCCTTACGCCTAATCGCTTGGCCTCGCCAAGAAGCGTCTTCCAGTCGATTGTGCCTACGCCAGCCTCGGTAAAATGCGCAGCATGCTCATCGGGGACAAAGGTGAAGCCGTTGACTGGCTTGCGATCCTTGATATGGATGAGGGCCAGCCTGTCGCGATGCTTGCGCATCATTTCCTGAGGATTCTGGCCAGCCTCAACGGCCCAAAAGATGTCCAACTCGAGCTTTACGGAAGGGTCAAGTTCGCGCATGAGCACGTCGAAGCCGGTTTCACCCCCCAACACTTTGTACTCGTAGTTATGCGCATGGTATCCAAACTTTAGTCCGGATGACTGTGCCTTCATTGCAGCCTGGTTTAGGTGCTTCGCAGCCTCATGAAATCCGTCTATCGAAGTTCGTTGGGATACGGGAATCGCAGGGCAAATCATGTACTCGAGTCCCAACTCAGCGGCATAGTCCACTCGTTCTTCCAGCGTCTCGTAGTCAAAGTGGCCACTGGGCCCCGTCAATCCATTCTGGTTAATCAACACTTTCAGTTCTCTGGCGAGAAGATCGTAGACAACTGGAAAGGTCTCCACACTTGAGTAGCCAATCTCATGAAGCAAGCGAAACGTGCTCGCGAGATCCTTCACCATGTCGCGAACCATGTAGAGTTGCACGCCAAATGCAATCCCCGAGCGGGTTGCTGCTGCTGACACCTTCAGCGGATCTAACATGAATGCTCCGGCTGCTGCAACAGACACGATGCCAAAACGCCGGCGTGTTAACATACCTCCATAACTCCCTTCTCGGCGATCGTGTTGGCAGCTTAACGTCGTGTCGGCTTTTGTATCGTGCCATTGATTCGCACGATGCCGTGATACAAATCAGCCGTACTTTCGAACGTACTGAGCGGCGTCGCTTATTCCTTGTCCCGAGCGGGTCCAACGGTCAGGACCGAAACTCGTCAGTGTGTTGGTGCCTCGAACACGGTAGCTGAGATTGACCGTTGTGTCACCTGCTGTCGTACGGAACTACCGACCACTAGGGCGTGTCAGCCTCCAGATCGTACGTTCCATAGTAGAAGGTGTTGCCTTCAAAGCCGATATACACCGTTCCAAAGACATCCCAACTGGCTGTCATTGTGTTGGGTATGTCGAGTATGCCATAAGGATAGTATGCGATTCGATTGAAAATAACTCCGCGGTCGGTTGACTGGAATATACCCCATTTCGAATCGCCGTGACGGAGTCCATCGACATAGATTGCCGGATAAGTCTGGCCAGGCGCAGGTTTACCCAAGGCCAGAGTCCAGGCGTAATCAAATGCAGGACTGCGCGTGAAGGTTTTTCCGCCGTCGCGCGTGTAGAAGAGGCCATGTGTGGTTGCGCCCTCATGACCATCGACGAGCCACATATCACCGGAGACTCCGGGAACCGCAGCAAGCGTTCCATGATGCGGCAGGTCGGGAGCATTGGTTCCCGCTTCCTGAGTCCAGGTCACTCCGCCGTCGGTGCTCTTCCAGAAGCCGCCAGCCGTCATATCGACATAGAATGTTCCCGGCGTAACGGGATCGGCGACAAGCAGATGCTGCGACAGCACGAAGATCCATGGGCCCCATTGAAAGCCCATATATGTGTAGGACGTTGAAGAAGGACACTCAGTACGTTGCGACGCTCCAGGGGCTGAGTTGAATGACGCAGTCTGTGTCCACGTAGCACCACCATCCAGGGAGTAGAACGGAGCAGGTCCCTGGCCGAATACTGCGAAGTCATTGAAGTTACTGGGAATCCAGACTAGATTGTCCGCACCTGCCGGATCGTTCTCGTGACCCGCGGGCCGGGCTGATACTGCGATGCTGCCGCCGTAAAGAATACACGGATGGGTTCCGGCCACGATCGACGGAAATAAATTCCACGTCTCGCCACCGTTCGTGCTATACCCGCTGAATTCCGACGACTGGACCAGCGGATTGCCCGCATCGAGGTTATCGGATAACTCCACAACATCCTTTGGCTGATTGGGGGAGTAACTGCTATCAGTCGCATCAGACAAGCCGTTGTTGTCATCCCAGGTATCGATCGGAAAGTGCTGTGCGTTATACGTGTCCGGATCCTTGATGGTAAAAAGTGTTTCATCCTCAACAGTCAAGACAGGGTTCGCGCCCGGCGGAATAACACTGGGCTCTGCGACTGCCTCCTCGATTCCCTCCGAGATGCTGGTCCATGTAGTCGATGTGTCGGAGTTTCTTGGAGTGTAGGTCATGATGCCATCATTCGCACCTGCGGCCCACAGCCTTCCGGAGGCGTCGAAGTAGAGACCGCTTACAGAAACATAGTGTCCCTGCGGCCGGAATGACGCGGGATCCAACCAGGAGATCGTCTGGTCCGAGGCAAACTGCATCGGACCAAGATCGCTCCAACTGGCGCCACCATTAAGAGAACGCGAAATGGAACTGTTGCCTTGGGCAAACATTCGCCGCGGATTCTTAGGATCGACTGCGATGCCTCCACCGCCGCCATAGGTTGGGTACGAGGTTGTCCAAGTGGACCCAACCCGCGTCCACTCATAGAGGTTATTGTTGCCCTCGTCCGCGATCCATAGATTTCCCAGTGTGTCGATCGTTGCAAAGCCGACGGTCGAAGTACCTGCCTCTAGAACCGCGCCGGTTATGTCAGTCCATGTGTTACCGCCATCGGTGCTCTTCAACACGCCGCCGCCGATCACGTTGTCGTTATTCGTTTCATCGTGCTTGATGTAGGCCACATAAACAATCTTGCTCGCTGTTTGACCACCGGTCATCGTTGTGCCGGAGCCACCGTCGATACGCGGCAACTGGAATTCGTAACGTAGCGAAGTTGTCGAGACCGGCAGCCCGGTGCCCGCAACCTGGATCCATGTTGCCCCTCTATCCAGGCTGCGCTGCAGGCCGTCAGGATTGCCATTTCCCGTTCCCGCGCCCGGAGGCCCGAGATAGGCCACATTGCCATTATTCGGATCGATCACCAGGCGCTCGCCCGTCGTTTCCTGCGATAGGCTGCCACTCAGGCTGAGGTTGGCGGCTTGGTAGGTCTTTGCCCCGTCAGTGCTATAGAAAACGTTCATGCCCCAGAAGTTATTGAGGTCGGCAGAGCCGCTCAATGTGAAGACGACGAGCACGTGATTGGAATTCGATGGGTCGATGGCGATTGCGCCGCCACCTGCATTCACTGGCGCACCCGTGTACGTGGCTGGAAACGCGCTGAAGATCTTGGTGGGGTACCACTGCCTAGCCGAACTGCTCCAACGATACACCTCATCGACATCGCCGCGAGCATACGCAGCCGTGCCGGTTGGAGCCACCGCCAACCCACGCATCCATCCGCCAGCCCCAATCTTCACCGGTTTCCATTGATACTTTGCAGTTAGATCAGCGTCCTGGGCGTTGATCGGCCCTTCGGCGAAGCATGCCAGCAATACGATGAACAGGTGTGTAAAGAGCATACGCGGCAGGGGGAACTTCATGTTTGTCTCCTCAGTGATTCGGCGCTCGCAGAAAGGCTGTCCTGGACGGTCCAGACCTGTCCATCAGGGACTTTTCCGCACTAGACACGATAGAATGCACGCACAGTGATGAACCAGAGAATCTCACGCGCGACTTGCGTCACTGATATGACTAGTATTCCCTTGTTCAGATACTGATATGACTATCATTTTGAGTCTTTCAAATATCAACATTTGATGAACAGATCGAGGGGCTATTTGTCCGGGTGATGAGGTTCAATCGACGCCTGCAGTTTCTTATTCCTGAAGTGAGCGCCAATCCAAGGCGTGCGAGTTCCGCGTGGCGTAATTCAGGCTTGCTTCCTGATCCTCCACGGTGACGGTCACCGAACTCGCGGCAGATCCGACTTTCAGGCGGATGTCAGTGCCTGCTGTGTG
Organism: Terriglobales bacterium; assembly: GCA_050012595.1. Taxonomy (GTDB): domain Bacteria; phylum Acidobacteriota; class Terriglobia; order Terriglobales; family Acidobacteriaceae; genus Acidiflorens. The sequence goes on along the minus strand of JBEKGW010000021.1, from coordinate 85,610 downwards.
GTCGGTCGAGACGATCACCGGTTGAATCGTCTTTTCGAAGCCAGTAGCGCTCACCGTGAACGTATAAGGCCCCGGCGCCAGGTGGCTAAAGTTGGATTGGCTGGCGAAGTTGCTCACGAAAGTCCGACTCACGTTTGTATCCGTGTCTGTCAAAACCACCTTCACTCCAACCACAACCGCCCTGTTTGGATCTGTAACGGTGCCGTGCACGCTCGCCGAGAATTGGACGAATGCAGGATCGTGGTCTGAACAACTGCCATCCCCTTCTCTCGACAGAGACTTGACAGGCATAATTCTCGGTTTGCCCGGAATGAATTGCAACAAACCCCTGTCGCACCGGATCCCAAACAAATTGTGCGGTCGAATGTGCGCTACATGAGCGGAGTTTTGGTATGATTCACGACGTGCCAAGAACGAGAAGCGAACGCGTACAATCCGTAAAGAAGAAGCTGCTGAGCATCATCCAGGCAGAGAGTTTCAGCCTTGGACAGAAATTCCTGTCGAACCGGACGATCGCCAGTCGATTTCATATCAGTTATCAGACCGCTGACAATCTTGTGCGCGAACTGGTTCAGGAAGGACGACTGGAGAGGCGTCCGGCTTCCGGCACTTATTATCCTGGCGGGCAAAAGAAGACATCGGGGGTTCTGCTTATCTTCAATTCACGCGCAAAGAGGAAGACAAGCTTTGGCTCGAGAGTTCTTGAGGAACTGAAAACACATCTGGACCGCGCTGGCATCTCCTGGCGTATGAGTTGGACCACCGAGCACAGTCTGCGTACCGAGGGCCTGCCGAAGGAAAGGTACCCGGTCATCTGGGAAAGACCGGATGTGGTCAACCGCGCAGTGCAACTGGGTCGGCATGCGCTTTTGCTTAACTACCGGCCATCGCCTGGATTGGCCTCTTCCTTTATCGACAGCGTGTCAGTCGACGATTTTTCAGGAGGTGCGGGCGCAGCGCAATATCTTAGAGGCCAATCTCGAAAGGCAAGAAGGATTGCAATCCTATCTGGACCAGCCGACGACATCCGCAGCACCGCGCGCGTAAATGGTTTTCTTTCGGTCACACCGGCGACTGTGTTTGTCTCTCCGACCTGGAACTACGAAGATGCTGTGAAGGTCGCTGACGAGGTTGTTGCCGCTGGGACAGACGGCATCTTCTGTTGCGCAGATCGCCTTGCAGAGGCAATCGTCCGCAGGTGCATCAGGAAGGGTATCAAGCGTCCGCCGTTGGTCAGCTTTGATGATGCGCCAATCGCTCAGTGGCTTAATCTGACGACTATGGCGATTCCTTGGATGGAGATGGTTTCCGCCGCGGTTCGCGTGATCAAGCAGCGCCAGTTTGACGCTACTTCTTCGGCAATGGCGCAACTGATATCCACGAAGCTCGTGATTCGAAGCTAGCAGCCACTGCGCTCGTCATTCTTATGTATTCACTTTTGCGGCTTGGCTGGCTCAACGCCCTCGCGACACGATGCCAACACTAGAGCATCTAGACCGGCGGGATTGAGAGGAAGAGTTTAACAATGAATCGAGATAAGTCGAAGTTAGGAAGACGCGACTTTCTGAAAGCATGTGCGGCGGCGACGGCCGGCACAGTGGCGTCAGCTGGCGCTTTCGTTGAAGCGGTAAACGCGGCGGCCAAACAGGCCGCGCCTCCCGCCGCTATTCAGTCCAGCCAAAACCGTCTACACGACGTGCGGCCGATCATCGGTACAGGGTGGCATGGTCACATGTTTCCCGGTGCAGTTGCCCCTTTTGGCTTGGTGCAACTTAGCCCGGACACCAGCGGAGGTCCGGAGCCAAGTTGGAACATTCAGGGTGATTGGTACGGATGGGACCATTGCTCGGGCTATCACTATCCCGACGATGTGGTAGTTGGCTTCAGCCACACCCACCTTCAGGGCACCGGAGGCGCCGACCTCGGCGACGTGCTTCTCATGCCGCTGGTCAAAGGTAAGAACTGGTCATGGGACCCGGGCACCCCCCCGCCTCTGGCCGAGATGCAGGAGGAGGCCCTCGGCGAAAACTCCGGATGGATCTTCGATAAGCCCGTGCCCGGTTATCGCTCGTTCTTCTCGCACGATCGCGAAGAGGCGCGCGCCGGTTATTACAGCGTGTACCTTGACACCCCTGGCGTAAAGACGGAACTTACCGCGACCACACGCTGCGGGATGCACAGGTACACATATCCTGACTTAGCTTGGGGCGCGAGCTGCGGAGTGATTCTGGACCTGGTTCATGGCATAGGCTGCAAGGTCTACCATGCGGAACTGAACGTTAAAAGCGATTCCCGCATCAGCGGCCAACGATTCACGCACGGGTGGGCTCGCGATAAGCAAGTTTATTTTGTGATGGAGTTCTCCCGCCCCGCAGCATCGATTGAAGTTAGCGTGGATGGCAACATCGCTGTGGCTTCGAATGGAAGCCAATTTTCAGGCGAAGAGATCAAAGCCATCCTCAGCCTTACGCCCGCGGCAGAACCTCTAGTGATTCGGGTTGGCATATCCTCGACAAGCATCGACGGGGCCGCGAGGAACTTGGCTGCCGAGATTCCGCATTGGAGTTTCGACGCCGTGGTTCAAGAATCCAGCCAGGCCTGGACCAAAGTGCTGGCCGTCCTGGATGCCACCCTTCCGGATCAGGCGCTGACAAACACTTTCTACACCGGCGCGTACCATGGCCTTGTCGCCCCTGCCACATTCAACGACGTGGACGGAACCTATCGCGGACAGGATCGTCAGAACCATTCCAATCCCGGCTTCACGAAATACACCACGTTCTCGATATGGGACATCTATCGCGGCGAGTTTCCCTTCATCATGCTTATGCAGCCGCATCGGACTAACGACATCATCCGCACCTTGCTGGCCGACTACAGCCAGCTTGACCAACACGCGTTGCCGATGTGGCCGTTGTGGGGCAATGAAACTTGGAGCATGACCGGCTTTCACGCCGCCGGCATGATCCTCGGCGCTTACGTTCGCGGATTTCGCGGCTTCAATGCGGAGGTCGCCTACGCCACGATCCGCGACACGGCTCTGACAGGCGCGGAAGCTCGTGGCAATCGAGAGCTGCAGGCGATGTTTCGCCAATACGGCTATGTGCCTATGGATTTGCAGTCAGGCTCCGTCTCCTGCACTCTCGATCTCTCTTACGATTACTGGTGCGCCGGAGCCATGGCCGACTTATTGGGCAAACACGACGACGCGACCATGTTCTACAAGCTCGGCCAGAACTACAAGAATGTTTTCGACGCCTCTACCGGGTTCATGCGCGGCAAAATGAAGGATGGCAAATGGCGCGAGCCGTTTCGCTCCGACCAGGAGTACGACGACTACGTAGAAACCGACGCCTGGCAAGCCAGCTTCAGCGTTCCGCACGATATCCAAGGGTTGATCGATTTGCATGGCGGCGACGCGCCTTTCATCGCCAAGCTTGATGCTCTATTCACCGCTCCATCCCTTGTCCTGGATTCCCACCCCGACATTACCGGAATGGTGGGTCAGGATGCGCAGGGCAACGAGCCCAGCAACCACAACGCTTACCTGTTTCCGTTCGCGGGCGCGGCATGGAAGACGCAGTATTGGGTGCGAAAAGTGGCTGCGCTCTACCGCAATTCACCCGCCGGGATACCCGGCAACGACGACTGCGGCCAGTTATCGAGCTGGTTTGTCTTCGCGGCGCTCGGATTTTATCCGGTAAACGCCGCCACGGGAGTCTATGTTATCGGCAGCCCGCTTGTGAATCGGGCGACCATCCATAACCCGGTCACGGGCGCCAGGTTTGCCATCGTTGCCGGGAACAACTCGCCGGAAAACGTGTATATCCAAAGCGCGGAGCTGAACGGCAAGGAACTGACCCGTTCCTGGTTGACCCATAGAGAAATCGTTGCCGACGGCGAGTTGCTTTTCCGAATGGGGAGCCAGCCCAACAAAGAGTGGGCTTCCGCCCCGGCCGGCCGGCCGCCCTCCGGCCTGCCCAGCGTGAGGGCAAACACAGCGATGCAGACGTGAGCCGGTTATGGTGAGCTCTCAATCGCTCCACGGGCCGAGCTAAACCAGATGAACATATCGGAATCAGCACCCCGCTCCCGGTTCACTTAGCAGCCTGCGGTGTAAGTTCGGGTGCGTGAGGAACGCAACTTCGTGCCCGCTGGCCAGCACCCACGTTGCCCAGCCAAGCCGGCGTGCCAAGCAATGTCGGCGGTGCCAGTGTCATGGTAATGCAAAAGGACCCCACAGCAGCATTCAGGTCAGATTAAACAGACGATCCGATTTCAAAATGATAACTTAATAAATGGTTGCTAACGCAGAATTTCTGTCCGACAATCATCAAATGGACTCAGAGGCACACCATAACTGCTGGCATTCATCCCCAAAAAGGAGATTCCGGTCTAAGACCATGAGCGCCAGTTTCGAGCACAATCTTCAAAAGTGGATAGCCCTAGTCCTGGTTGTCTGGCTTTTCAGTTTCACAGAATTGACGGCCGCCACACACAAATCGGTCAGGAGAGAACAGCGTCAGGCTACATATTGCAACCCTGTCGATCTGCCGTACCGGTTCCAGCTTGCGGGAAGTAGTCGCAGAGAAGCAGCTGATCCAACAGTCATCACATTCCGGGGTGAGTATTGGCTTTTCCCTTCGGTGTCCGGTGGCTATTGGCACTCGAAAGACGTATTGCACTGGAGTTTCATCGAGGGTAAAGGATATCCGGTTGAGGCTTACGCACCAACCGCGCTCGTCATGGATGGTAAGGTGTATCTCACGATGGGCCACACGACAAAACTTTTCGTGACAGACGATCCTCTCAGTGGCCGGTGGAAGGAGGCTGCCGACTTCGGGAGAGAATACAACGACCCGGCTTTGTTCCTCGATGACGACGGGAGGCTGTATATGTATTACGGCCTCTCTGGCGAAGATGTTCTTCATATCACGGAACTCGACCCCAAGGACGGATTCAAAGCCATCAGGACAGTGTCGGTGCCGGAAAGCCGTTCGCCGGCTACAAGAGGCTGGGAAGTTCCGGGTGATTCCAACACAAACTTCGAGTCACAGCCCTGGATCGAAGGTTCGTGGATGAACAAATACAAAGGCCGCTACTATCTGCAGTACGCAGCTCCCGGAACTGAGTTCAAGACATATGCAGACGGCGTTTTGACGAGCAGAGAACCAACGGGACCATTTTCCTATGCTGACTATAGCCCCTTTTCCTTCAAGCCCGCAGGTTTCATTTCCGGCGCGGGGCATAGTAGCACGTTCGCGGGGCTCGATGGCCGCTTCTGGCATTTTTCGACGATGAGCATCTCCATGCGTGAACCATTCGAGCGGCGGCTGGGAATGTTCCCGGCGCATTTCACGAAGGAGGGTGCGTTGGTAACCGACACGTATCTCGGAGACTACCCTCATTACGTTGAGGGCGATCGGGGTCTAACGGGATGGATGCTTCTGTCGCGCAAGAAGGCGACAAGCGCCTCTTCCACGATAGAGGGGCACGCGCCTGGATTGGCAGTCGATGAGGACATTCGGACCTGGTGGTCGGCTAAAACGGGCAATCCCGGTGAATGGTTCCAGATCGATCTTGGCAGGCCAAAGGTCATCGAAGCGATACAGATCAACTTCGCTGACGAAGGGAGCACGGCACACGGCCGCAGCCAGGATGTCTACAAATACATCCTGGAAGTATCGGGGGACGCAGATACTTGGTCCATTGCGATCGACCACGGAGACACGGGTAGGGATTCGCCGGATGATTTTGAAGTTCTGCCGCGAGCGCTGACCGCTCGCTACGTGCGTATCCGCAACATTCATTCTCCAAATGAAGCGAAATTTTCGCTTAGTGATCTTCGCGTCTTCGGGAAGGGCAACGTTCCTATGCCGGATCAGGTATCGGGCGTAACGATAGACCGAGATCCAGCCGACCCACGGCATGCCACCATTCACTGGCAGGCAGCTGACCGAGCCGAGTTCTATGTGGTTCGTCTCGGCGTAAATGCAAATGAGCTTACCCAGAACTACCAGATATACGACGGCGCCACCAGCGCAGAGATAAGAAGCCTAAGCGTCGGCGTCAGCTATTGTGTTGCGGTTGACGCGGTCAATGAACGCGGGGTTACGAAGGCAGTGACAACTACCAAAATGCCGTAAGAGCCAAAAGAACTCCTGGCGCTTCGCAAGGCAGGATCAGCTGTCGAGTCGATGAGTAAGGACGGTTTGGACGGATGGAGTTTGAAAGAGCATTTAATTTAAGATCGTTCGACCTCGCGCTCTCGAAAGAAGCTAGCTAATCTTCTCTGCCCTGCCGCTTTTGTGCCAATCCGCCTATCGGGCGCTCATGTCGGAACCAAACCGCACGGTTCTTTTCGTCGCCAGGACGCATGAGGAGATCGGCACTTATATGTAACAGTACCGTTAGTACCGTCGATTCTGGTTAATTCGTGGTGGGCCGTAGACGCCACCAAAGGAGAGAAAGATGAGCGTGAATCGAAGAGATTTGCTCAAGTTGTTCCCGGTAACTGCGGCGGGATCGATGGGAAGGAGAGCGTTCGGAGTCCGGATTGCCCCCGAGGCCAAATTGCAATATATGCTGGCGTGCAGCCAGCTAGGCTTCCGCCCCGATTCGCCTAAAACATTGACGCTTGTGCCACAGGGAGACCCAGCGCAATTTCCCTCGCGGATTCCTTTCTACGTAATGTTGGCTGGGTATGTCTTGCCGCGTCGCTGTGTGGTCCCGGAGATATGGAAGGAATCTCCTTTTGACTGGCCTTTCGACGTCGAATCGGCGCCGTGGTCCGGCACCGAGCAAAGCCGCCGAGAGCAGGCGCGCTATGGTGGCGAACTAGTCCGGAAGGAAGACCGGTGGGGCACCGTATGGCAGGCGAACTTCACGGCGTTCCAAGAACCTGGAATCTTTCAGATCGAGACTGAGAAGAACTTTACGGTTCCCTTCCAGATTGGCGACGCAATCTACGAACGGGTGCTACGCGGATATCTGATTTACCTTTACGCACAGCGGGCGGGATTTGCGGTGCCAGGAATTCGGCCTGCGGAAAACACCGACGACGGCGTGCTTGATACGGATGGAACGTATGTACCGGTTTCAGGAGGGTGGTTCGATGCCGGCGACGTCAGCAAGAATATGGCTCTGACTTCGTTCCATCTGGAAGCGCTGGCTAACTTATACGAGTTTACCGAGACCTATCGCAGCCAGGTACGGGACGAAATCGCCTGGGGGAACCGCTGGGTACAAGCCATGATGGCGCCTGAAGGAAACGTCTGGGAGGACGTAGGCGCAGGCGAACTCCGCGGGGGTATAACTTATGAAAAAGGATGGTGGAATGAGAACCATCCAGGGTGCATCTCGGACAATTCCGGTAATCGTATCACCGACAATATCCCGATGAGCGGCGACGAACGCAGAATTCGTACGGCTTATAATCCCTGGATACAATTCGGGTTTGTGCGGCAGCAGGCGATGGTCGCTCGGGTACTTCAAGAGACCGATTCCGCAAAGTGCTTGGCCTTAGCAGCAAAAGCATGGAAAACCGGAGTGAAACTCGGGCACGACCGGCGAACTATGTTTGTCAGCGGTCAGTTAAGGGCGGGCACCGAGTTGCTGTGTGCAAATAGCCGCGCCGTTGCCCCAAAGGAACTGGTCTTGCTTGCTCAGGAGTTGATGGAGCGCCAAGACACAGGAATGGAAGGACTATCTCATTACTTTCTTGAGAAGGATGGGAAAGATGCATACCGGAGCATTGGGTTCTCATGCGATCCGCCACTCGCATTGCTGCGGCTGTGCGAGCTGAAACTACCTGGGACCGAAGCGGTTCTGCCTGTGGCCGAGAAAGCAGTGCGTCTGCATATTGAACGGTTTCTGCTGCCCGACACGCACAGCAATGCTTATGGTTTGACCCCATACGGCGCATACGTGCGGATGGTGTGGCCTGAATTTCAAACATATCGTGACGCGGGAAGAGGGCGCGGCGTCAGAACATTCATCCATCCTTTCAACGACCAATTCATGGTCCATGGGACCAATGGGGTGCTCATGCATCAGGCGGAACTCCTGGCGCGTGCGGGCCGGTATTTCGGCGAGCCACTCTACCGCCGTCATGCAGAGCGATTGTTGCAGTGGAGCATGGGCCACAACCCCACGGGCCTGAGTACATTTACCGGTATCGGATGGAAACATCCAGTGGGCTATTCGATGGTTAACGTGAAGATTCCAGAGGCGGTGGTGAACGGATTTGCAGGGCGTCCGGACGACTCACCGTATCTTGAGACCTCGAACCTGATCGAGTGGAATACTCAGGAGGTATGGGGAATCCCCTACATTCATGCCATCGGGGCAGTGACGAATTTGTAGGCGTTCTTCTCCGTAATTGGCCAACTGGCAGCAGTATCACTTTCCGAGTTATGAAGGGGCAATTTGGGTTCGATCGGATCCGCTATCGGGGCCTGCCAAGAAACGCCCCGTCTCAGAGTCGTTAACTCATTCAAAACTTCATGACAAATTCAGAACGCAAGGCCATGAAATAGAACGCATGTCGTCGATAACTGGAGAGAAAATCCGCCCTAACTGAGCAAGGAGTTGCTCTCTGTTGGGATGCCTGCAACCGTACTGGCATTTTGACATTCGCTTTCCTGCCAGTGAAGCGCACGGGGTTGCCAAGTGCGCTTCGGCAATTTTCTACTGTGCCGTAGCTCTCAACAATGTAAGAAAGCGCGGTCCTGGCGCTCCTAAAGAGAGCTGAACGGCGATGCGGGCAAGTCATCTTTGTTGTATAGATTGCATAGTGGGTTGTCTACCCATCCGTAGCGCACAGCACGAGGATCTTTCACTTGAGGCGATGAGACAACAACGGTCTTGCCATCAATAGAAGCCTGCGCCGGAACAAACTTTCCATCGCTGTCGGCAATCTCAAATCCGTTCAACGCGTCCCCTTTCGCTACCAGACCACTGTCAGCGTGGTCGAAGTAGAGTCGAATCGTGCTCCCTTGTCTCATTTCTGTGCGATACAGCGGTCCAGAGTACTCCAGCGTTTCGTGATAAGCAAGAGCCCGAGCGGCAAGCGACAGCCTGCGGCCGACCTCCTGCTTGTTCTTGGGATGGATGTTATCGGGGTCGCCAATGTCGATGGTTACGGCCATGCCCGTTTGATTCACGCTCAGCGTGCGGCGCTGGGCCTCACGCAACTCCGGCCACTTAGCTTCGTTCGACGTGATGAAGTTCGCTAACTGGACAATGAGAAAAGGAATGTCGCCCTCATTCCATCGCTGGCGCCAATCCTGAATGAGAGTGCGCAGAAGCCGGTCATAGTAGAAATAGCGATTTATTTCAGCGTTGCTCTCCCCCTGGTACCAGAGGAAGCCGCGAACGCGAAACTTCACCAGCGGCGCGATCATCCCGTTGAACGCGCCACCCGGCAGCCAGGATCGGAGCTCTGGACGCCAGGGAAATTTTGGTTCCGGTTTGCCTGCGGCCAGTGCTGCTTTACGCTCCTGATCTTCCTGAGCCTGCTCAAGGAGAGCAGCCGACTCGTTTTCGCTCAAGTCCGCCCAGGTCGCCCATGCTGGCATAAGCGATCCGTCCTGAGAGAGCGCCTTCAAGCTGGTCCACGTTTCTCCTGGCGTACCACCCCAATCCGCCTCAATCAGACCAATCGGGACATTCTGATCCGCCTGGATATTCCTTGCAAAGAAGTATGCAACCGCTGAAAAGTCAGCCACCGTTTCTGGCGTACAGAGTACCCATGACTTGGTCAATACGTCGTCCTGCGGAAAATCAGAGGACCTCTTATCGACATGAAAGAGGCGAATGGTCGGTTGGTTTGCTCCTTTCAACTCCTCTTCGGCATTGAGAACGCCCTTGGTGCCGAACTCCATATTGGACTGGCCGGAAGCCACCCACACATCCCCAACCAGAATGTCCGACAGGATGATCCTGTTCTCTCCTTGAATCTCCATGGTGAAAGGGCCGCCGGCCTCGCCAGGTGGCAAGTCAATCTCCCAACGTCCCAGATTGTCTGCCGTTCCGGTAGAAGTCGCATTGCGAAAATGAGCCGAAATCTTTTCCCCCGGCCCTGCCATGCCCCACACCTGCACTGGCATTCCTCGCTGCACCACGACGTGATCCGACCAAAGCGAGGGAAGTGTGACTTTTGCCAGGCATACTCGACCGGCCGAAAGACCCGTGAGGAGAACGACCGAAATTTTCAACCGCCCACAGATTCTTTTCACGGATTCGTTACATCCTTTCCAACAATATGATCCTGGGCTGGAGCATTCAGGGCGAGAACCCGCGCTCAGTTATGAAGATTATAGTGCGCACCTTTCCACACAAACTCTTTCTCGTCCTGGCTGGAAGCGTTAGACGCGTTTTCAAGCGCTCTCCTGACTGCTTCTAGTTCACACAACCCGGGAGCAACGGCGGCGACCGCGCGCGGACCCAGCTTGGGCCGCCGGATCGGCTTCTGCCGCTGATACCCCGGCGGAAGAGCGTACTCCAGCATCTTCTCAACCGTCTTCCGCGCCAGACCAAACTCCCTGGCCACCGCCCGCCGCACTCGCGCATACAGTTCCACCTTGTACATCCCTCCGGTGTCCCACGGCACACACGGCTCCTCAATGGCAGCGAACCCTGTTCGTCGCCCCAGAACAGTCCTTTTTCCCCGTGAAACCAGAATCTGGCGGTGGTCTACTTTTGCTTGGCCACGTCACGCCGCTAGCGCGGCGCCACGTGGTCCAATTTTCCTCCGGCGCGTACTGGCGACCATATACCGGTCTCCCACCTGGTATTACCAAAGGGCTTTGACACTTGCCGACAAAGTCGTTGCTGTCGGAAAAGACGACATCTTTTGTTGCGCCTTCGCCTCGCGGAAGTCATGGTTTGTAATTGCATAGAAAGAGGTATTAAGCAGCCGCAATTGGTCAGCTTCGGTGACGCCCCTATCGCGCGGTGGCTCAATTTGAGCGCGATTGTGATTCCATGGACGGAGATGGTCTCCGTAGCAGTGCGCGTAGTCAAGCAACGGCATTTTGATGTTTCTTCCTCTGCAATCAAACAACTTATCTCAACCAAGCTAGGGAACCTCTGCGCAGGTGCATGATTTCTTAGCGACGGCGCGGCTTCTGGTGGTTCTCTGGTTTATGAAGTAGTTTTCTGTCGCGAAGTGCTGGTTTACGGTTGTGCGTTTGGCCTCTTGAGGCCGTTTTCCGGCCTCCGGAGACACTACGCCCCTTGCGGGGCCAGCCGGTTGCGATGCATGTAGAGATTGACCAGCGCGAAGGCCGCGCACAGCCACTGGTGATTCTTCCAGATGCCCCAGTATCGCACCTTGGTAAATCCGAAGACCCGTTTGAGGATGCGGAAAGGATGTTCGACTTTGGCTCTCACGCGGGCCTTGGTGGTGTTCTTGCGCTTGGCTTCCTCATCCACATAGTTCTTGTATTTGGTCCGGCGCGAAGTCATGTCTTGCGCTTGCGGCGCGGCAGCATGGATGGCCTCGGTCTGGCCCTGATAAGCGCCGTCGCCCCACACCTTGCGCTCTTCGCCGTGCAATAAGTCGGGCAGCATATGTTTATCCGCCACGCTGGCCGCCGAGGTGATCACCGTATGCACCACTGTCTCCTTGCTGTCCACGCCGATGTGCGCCTTGGCGCCGAAGTACCACTGGTTGCCCTTCTTGGTCTGATGCATCTCGGGGTCGCGCTGACCGCTTGAGTTCTTGGTCGACGAGGGCGCATGGATGATCGTCGCGTCTACAATCGTGCCGGTCGAGATGCGGATGCCCCTGCTTTCCAGATAGCGGTTCACCGTCATCAGCATTTCGCCGCACAGATCGTGCTGCTCCAGCAGGTGGCGAAAGCGAAGGATCGTCGTCTCGTCCGGCGCGGCGGCCACGCCCAGATCCACTCCAGCAAAGCGCCGCAGCACCGGCGACTCATAGAAAGCTTCTTCCATGCCGGGGTCAGACAAGCCGAACCACTGTTGCAGAAAGTAAGTCCGCAGCATGATCGCGAGACCGACCGGCTGTCGCCCGTTGCCCGCCTTGGGATAATGAGGCTCAACCAGCGCCAATAACTCAGACCACGGAACCACCTGGTTCATCTGGTCCAGAAACAGCTCCCGTTTGCTCTTGCGCCCATGCTTCTCAAAACTCGCCTGCGATGCCAGTGTCTGCTGAATCCGCGCCATTCGCTTCATGCTTCCAGTTTATTCAAATACCATGCAGGTTGCAGACTTGTGCAGAGGTTCCCTAGTGATTCGCAGCTGAGAATGCCGGGCGTGCTCTACTTGCTTCGATTTTAAGTCCCGGTTTCAGTGCCAAGTGCTTTATCGATATCGAGTTTGTGCGGGATCGAAGGCTGTGCGCCAACTCTCTGAACGCATAACGAGGCCGCAGCGGTGGCGAACCGAACTGCATCTAAAAGCGAGGTGCCTTCAACCAGCGATGTGGCAAGGGCGCCACAGAATGTGTCCCCTGCAGCCGTCGAGTCCACCGCGGTGACTGGTATTGCTGGAATGTGCGCTTCAGCCTCATCTGAGACAAGGCATGCCCCCAACTCCCCGAGTGTCACGATAGCGAATTTATATCCAAGCACACGCAAGCTGCGCGCCGACTGAAAGGCAGAAACTGTATCGAAAACCTGCACTCCAGACAAAGCGGCGGCTTCGGATTCGTTCACCACAATTCCACAATTCGTCCCTTGAACAACCGCATGTTTGAGACTGCGCGCTGGCGCATAGTTGAAGAGCACCGGTACCTCAGCCAGGTTGGCAACACGAAATGCCTCGTGAAGCGCAGCTTCAGAGATTTCGTATTGAAGCACGATCATCGCCAGGTCCGCAATCCCGTGCACGCATCGGACTATGTCTTTCGGCTCAAGCTTGTAATTTGATCCTGGAGCGACAGCCAGGTAATTCGCTCCATCTTTGTCGTACATCACAAGCGCCGATCCTGTCGCACACTCGGAGGTGCGCACTGTCCATGACAGATCGATTCCATCCGCAGAAAGAGCGCGTTCGATCGCGTTCCCATGATCGTCATTCCCTAGGCAGGAGAGAAAGCTAACTTCGCCTCCCGATCTCTTTGCGGCCACAGCCTGGTTTGCGCCCTTACCGCCAAATGTCTGCAAGAATACTCCATCGGTCACTGTCTCTCCTTTCAGAGGCAGCCGCGGAAGACCCATGACCATGTCCACATTCGCGCTTCCGATGACAAGTATCCGTTTCATGCGCTATCTTCCAAACCTATGTACTGCCTGTTCATAAATCGCCTCAGTGGAAGCCGTCCCGATCCTTGTGGCCCCAAGTTCCATCATACGGAGCACATGGTCGAGTGTCCGAACGCCTCCTGAAGGCTTCACCCCAACTTGAGTTGAGGAGTACCGCCGCATGAGCGCCACGTCGTGTTCCGTCGCTCCGAGGTAATTGTAGCTGTCCCCATGCTTCACAAATCCGAATCCCGTAGACGTCTTGACATAGTCAACCCTCAGATCGCTACAGATCTCACACAATCGAATCTTGTCTTCATCATTCTTTAGAAAATCCGTTTCAAAGATGACCTTGATGATTCCGCTGCGCGCTCTCGCGATTCCTAACACAGTGCTTATATCGGCATGTACGAATTGCCAGTCTTTCGAAAGCACCTTGCCTACGTTCACAACCATATCGACATCGAGAGCGCCATCTCTGAAGGCAGCGTCGGCCTCTGCCGCCTTGATTTCCGGCAGGGACGATCCATGAGGAAATCCAATCACGGTACCAACCGCGATTTCGGTGCCACGCAACGCCTCAACTGCAACCCGGACAGCATATGGCTTGACACAGACAGAGGCTATCGGAAACCTCCGCAACGACTGCAATTGCACACGCATCTCAGTGTCTGTAATCGTCGGATGAAGAATGGCGTGATCGAAAAGTCCAACCAGTTGGTCGGCACTGTTAATCTGGAGCACTTTTGCACTATTCATTTGCCTTCCTTGCTTAAAAAGAGCCGTCAAATGATCCAGCAACAATCAGAATGCCGCGGCTCCGATGAGGACAAGACCGCAGGTGTAACTTAGAAACATCAGGCCCAGGGTTATGTACACCTTTGGTGCACTGCCACTGAACTCCTTCCAAAAAACTACCCCCCAAATTGCAGCGACGAGAGTTGCGCCCTGACCAAGAGCATAGGACACCGCAGGCCCCGCCACAGATGCAGCTACTAGGTTTGCGATGAGCGCGAGCATCCAGATTCCCCCCCCGGCAACGCCCGCCAGATGAATCCGAAAGTCGCCCGAGAAAAAACGCGCATAGCTCTCCCCGCGAACCCAAATAAGTAGTGAATTTATAATCACATTGCTGATCAGAAAACCCGCCGTAAAGACGGCTGCCGCTGCGTATGGCGTCAGCAGGCCAAGTACGGACTCGGTACCGGGCGCCATCGAAGCAGCCAGCCGCGGATAGAAGAACCCCATTATGCATCCCGATAGAATCGCGAAGAACAACCCTCGCAAACTGCGCAAACGCGCCGATCCGGTCTGCATGTTCGACGCGAGCGTAGACAGTAGCATGGCGCCAACCAGAAGACCAAGGCCGCAAAATAGCGGCAGGGCGCGCCCAGAAGGATTTTGCGCATAAGTGACGCTCGTGCCAATCACAACGGCCAGTCCGACAGCCACGGGAAATGCAATGGTGATGCCAGCGAGATCGGTGGCAATGACAATAAGGACACTGGAAAGGTTGTACAGCAATCCACTTACCAGTGCCGCAATGATGGATGTCTTCGATGCAGCCGCGATACTTGCTACTACGCCAATACCGGTGGTCCCATGACTACCAAATGTGAACGCGATCGCTAAGCAGCTTACAACCATTCCTAGCGCGTAATCCCAATAATAGAGCTCGAAAGGCCACCCTCGACGCGCGGACTGTTTTAGCGTGTTGGCCCACGATCCCCAACCGATCATCGTGACTACGCACAGAAGTACAGCGAGAATGTGATTGTGAATACTAAGCATGAGGGGATCCTGGGCCTCGTTCACCAATCCTTGAAGGGTTGTTTATTTTGACGTCGCGATGTAAATGACATTGCTTCCGCGCGCGCCTGCGTGGCCACAGCGGAAAATAAAGCCAAATCAATCGACCCTGTCCCTACTCCTATTCGATACTTGGGCAGAATAGTTGAGAGTCTCGCAAACTTTCTATAAGAATGTGCGTTTCAGTCTCCAAACTGATATGAATTGGGCTCTCGGCTTTTTAGGCGTGATGCCAAGTGAAAGCTTCAGTGGGGTCAACTTGCCGCAAATTGCAGGTTTTGCTATCTTTTCTTACTGTCCACTCTTTCGCCTGTTTCCATGGTTTCTACCGGATGTAACCGAATTCCGCGAGAAATGGACAGTAAGCCCAAACGCAAAATCTTTGTCCTCTGACAAGCGAACGCGAACCACGAAGCTGTCACCATTCCGATGTCCAAATTGTGCCAAACAAATCCGGCTCGGCGGCAAAGCCGCTTCGTTCATTGGTTCCAGCTTTGGACCGGCTCGTGCCAGGTCATGCGATCCAGAATTTGATGCCGCTGCCGCTCACTCCAATGTTCGGTTGTCTAGCAACTAGGTATGAGTATGGACAGCAAGAGGCCTCCGCAAGCAGCAGAGAGGACGATCTCTCGAAAAGACAATCGAGGCGGAGTGATTTCTGCTCCGCAGCGAGGACAATCCTCAACCCTCCTGGCTCCCAGGGTCTTGTGCAGTCCCATTTGCTTGCGCAATTGCGATGCCATAGCGTCGATCATCGCCTTCATCGTCCTCCTCCTCCTCCTCCTTTTCTTGATCGCTGGCCATCTCGTCTTTAGCTGCTGCCGCAAATGCCGCCCGCTCCCGCTTGTCGCGCCTGACGGTCAGCAGCTGTTCTCCAACCGTGTGTTTCGGGGAAAAGCAGTACTGAACGTATGCCTCGAAGAGTGCCTGATTAGGAATGCCGCGCTTCAAGACATCGGCATGATGCTGTTTGTACAGGCTCATGAGCGCTTCGGACGTGATGGTGTAGGATCTGCGCTTGCCGCGACAGGCGATTGATGCCTGAAGCCATCCCTGTTCGATCCAAAAGACGACCTCCGCCTTTCGAACGCGGAGGGCGCTTGCAAGGCTCTCCACCGAAAACAAATCACACCGGATCTCGCGCAAACTGAGCTGATTTCTCTTCAGCATGTTGCGGATCGCTTTGGGTGTCCGATTGACCCTTTTCGCGACTTCTTCGATCGATCGCTTCACCAGTTCTTCACGGACCGTCTCGAATTCGGCTTCCGTCCATCGTCGGTAATCTTGCCGTCCTTTGATTCCGTGCTGAATGATCAAGCGCCAGCACGCTTCCTTTGGGCGCCCGCTGTGGCGCTGAAGACGAACTGCGAGCTGTTCGAGTTTGTGGCCGGAAAGCACTTTGGCCTGCGCAGCCATAGCGATAGCGTCAGCACTCCATTGCGGGGACCGCTCCGGCAATTGAGGAAGGGTTGCCATGTGCGCCTTTACATCATCAAAGCCAGCGACAAGGGTGAAATCGAATGTTGAAAACCACTTTGCAGGCTTGGAAAACGCGAGTTGCCGCAGTTTGCCGACCTGTGGCCCTGCAATCTCCCCTCGGCGTACCACGCGCTGAAACATCCACAGACGAGCGCCCAGAGACTCTACTGGTTAGTGGCGGCCGATCCGTCGCCTACGAGGTTCAGTCATGATTGACAGGTTTGGATCCGATGAAACAACCGACCGATTTATTTCCGACCGGCTGTTGCTCCGTGCAACCATTCCTGAGCGAGTGGTACGAGAGCCGTCAAATGGCGACTAAATTCTCGCTAGAATGAGGTGAAAGTAGTTGGCTCTGGAGCGGCCCGACCGGCCGCACTGTTGAAAACAGGATTCTATTTCGAATTACCGGTGTCCAATTCATTTTCTGTAAGCTCTTATTACTAATTGGAATAAGAGAGTCCCGGACGTCACGCAAAAGCAGCTAAGTTCCATCCAATTGCGTCTAAAATAGAGCACCTTGCGATGGGATGGGGATGGCCTTCGTCGCCAACTGAGCGAACAACTACTTTCTCGATTGTTTGCTGCATTTCCCATGAAAGCTTCTTGTCGAGAGTGGATTTGCAAAGCCACCGGAAGGTCGAGGGCGCCGACGAATCATTCTGCCATTCCCATCCCACGGGATCGCTCAGCAGAAGCCGGGAGGGACTATGGCACGCAATGAAATAAAATACATGGAATCTGTAATCGCACTGTCCGAGGAGCTGCATTTTACTCGCGCGGCACAGAAGATTCACATCAGCCAACCCATGCTCACGCGGAATATCGCTGAGTTGGAAGAAGGTCTCGGATTTAGACTTTTTGAGCGCGACCGCAGGAACGTAAGTCTGAACGATGCAGGTCGAGCCTACGTCGAACATGCGCGCCTGGCGCTCCTTTATGGCGAGCGGGCCTTGCAGGCGGCTCGTACAGTCAAGCAGAATGCGGGTGTCGTGGTGAATGTGGGCAAATCGCCGTACACTGACCCCTTCCTGGTCTCCACTTTGCTTTCGATCCAATTACCGCTGTTCCGGCGGTTGCGGATTGAATTATGCAGCCAGTTCTCCTATGACCTCGTTCACGACCTGCTTGCAGGTAAGCTGGACTTGGCGATTACGACAGAACCGCCCGAATCCCCGCTTCTGACAATGGTCAAAGTGGCCGAGTCCCCTTTCTACATTGCGATGTCAGAAGATGATGAACTGGCGGGAAACGCTTCCGTTACGCTCGAAGAGATGGCCGATCGGTGCTGGATTTTATTTGAACGCCGGCTCCACCCGCCTCTCTATGATTCCGTGATGCAACTCGCGGAGGAGCGAAAGGTACGTCCCGCCAATATTCAACACATCACAACCCCAGAGGAGGCTTTCCCATTCGTGGCCGATGGTTCCTGTATCGCATTTCTTGTGAAAGCGGGTGCATTGCGGATCGCTCGCAACGGCGTCACCGTCCGGCCGCTCATTGAGAGGTCCCTTTCCTTGAAAACCTATTTAGCATCCCGCGCGGATAACAGATCCAAGGTCGTGAGTGAATTGGTGAGAGCCTTCATGCGGAAGATTTCCAGCCTGAGCAAGGCCAAGCATCTCCCTCTTCTCACAGCAGTGTGAGGTTTACACCTCCGGCTTCCCGCTTTCGATGATCTCGATATCGATCGGCCCCGACCAGTCGCAATTGGGACAGGTGACAATCCCAGTTGTGACGGTCTTAAGGTCAAAATCTGCCAATCTGAGGGCATGGCAACACCGCGGGCATTTGTGTGCGGCATCCCACCGCTTTATTACGCTCGTGTCTCTCTGTTGGGCATCCATTTTGAGTGTCCTTGTTACGATGCTATCCCAGTGTTGCGGCAACAGCAGCATTGGACCGACGGTCTCTTGAAGAGCCGGCCTGACGACACGAGGCGTGATCATCATTGCTAGCTCCATCATGCCTTTCGTGTCCCGTCGGTTCATTGTTCCAAAAAATTGTGAAGGGCTGGTGAATCGCTCGGCCACTCCAGAGGGGCGTATTTCATCCCGCAGAACCGACGTCTGGCCTGACGCGGCCTGCACGTAGCCGGCGTCAACGACTCTCATCCTTGATTGCGCGTGATCAAGACCGACGAAGGGTAACCCTCCTGCTTGTGCAGAAGCCATGCGAAAAGGCGGCCATCTTCAGCGCGGAAACGCCGGGCAGGAGTAGTCCTGAAGGACGCGCGGTTCTCCACCTTCATCCCGAATGCACTTCGCCTCGATGGAAACATTTGTCTTCAGACAAGCGGAGAAGACGGTGCCATCGGTGAATTCAATGTGCACCTCTGGACCATAGGTGCCGTCTTCGTAGATGGTGACGACGCGGACCACTTTGCCGCTGAGCTCTTTGCATGGAATCATTGCTTTTCCCAACCTTTAAGCAGATCACGACGTGTAGGCATAGTCCTGCTTCTCCCTGAGGAAATCGTCAGATTTTTATCAGCAACGGAAATCCGTCCGCTGCCGGTGCGTTGCAGGAGGCAACCTGGTCGGTGGCAAGAGCGGAATCCTGTACGCAACTTGAAGTTCGCGAGAAAGAGTGCATCCACTAAATATAGTGTTTCCGCTAAGTCAATGCTGGATGAATGGCCCCAGATGTATGTGTCCAGCTCGGCAAACGAATTCGAGAGCTTCGAAAGAAGCGGGGCTGGAGACAAATCGACTTGGCCCAACAGTCCGGGATTCATGAGGTTCACGTCTCCGATCTTGAACGGGGGGTGCGCGAAGTAGGACTACGGCATTTGGCGGCGCTGTCGGCAGCCTTCGAACTGTCACTAAGCGAATTTCTGAAAGGGATTGACGGCAGATGAAATTCTGCAAGGGTGATTAATTCGCACCGGTGACGAAAAATAAGTCTTGCATCGTGCCGTCGCGACCGCTCTATCGAGCCGCGTCGAACAACCGCCTCGAAAACGCGAATCATCTTGCAGTTCGCCAAGGCGTACTGATGTGGGTGGTGACTCTTTTGCCGGCGCACCGGTGCCGAACTGTTGCTCTGTGCTGCAGATTGCGTCGAGGAGATGCCCGTTGGCGGTCGATTCGTCGGTATTGAGCAGTTGCAGATTCAGCTTCCGTCAGGTCTCCGCCGGGGCATTCAATTCTCGATGACACCCAGCAGGATGGCCAGCGGCAACCCGCAAGCGATGCGAAGGGTGGGGGCGACGGCGATTCGCACGGCGGTCCGTTCACTTTGACCTCCATATCGCCAAATCACCCTTGCCAGATCAACGCACGTCGCGCTAAACCATTAAAATTGTTAAGCTTAGATCCTTCTGATGTTTTCGCCGTGATTTTACTTGGCTCTGACCAGTGAAATCCACATTAGAATTTCGCCTTTTATTCTCCTATACTGACCCTCGTGTTCAATCTTCCGCCAATTCGGCATTGCGATTTCACAATCCGCTGCAAGAAATGCGGTGAAAACATCCCGGCGCCAGTTGGCACGATGCCGGATACCTGGATTGCCGCACAGTGTCCGCTCTGCGACGAGAAGAGGAACTATCTTCCATCCGAGATCTTTCGAGGCAAGCTCTCGTACAAACTTGGTTCTAAGCCCGTGCGGCCAGTGGTGCATCGATGGGTGAAATGAAGCGAGCAATTGCGCGGGAGCGGGAGGCCTGGGTGGAGAAGATGCAAGAGCAGATGCGAATGAAGTCGACGTTGGTCATTGCCGCCGCTATCATAGCGGCCGTTCGTCTGGCCCGGGACCCTGATATAAGCCGGCCGTCTCCTCGTCTGACAACTGTAGTGTCCGAGAGCGTGAGCCTGGCGCGAATGATTTTGGATCGAGTGGGTCGATAGTGAGGTGGTAGCCTCGGTTTATGTGCGGGCGGTACGGGCGGAGAGCGGACAAGCAGCGAATCGCGGAGTGGTTCCATACCCACAACACAGATGTGTTTAACGACGAGTATTACGAAATCAACAGCACCCGCCTTGCGCCGTCTTATAACATTGCCCCGGAAAGCATTCAGCCGGTAGTCCGACTCGACCGCGACACCGGCGAACGCGTTCTTGCCCTCATGAAGTGGGGTCTCGTTCCTTACTGGTCGAAGACTCCAAAGGCCAATTTCAGTTCCATCAATGCGCGCTCCGACAAACTCGAGAGCAGCGGCGCTTGGCGCGAACCGTGGAAGCACCGTCGTTGCCTTATCCCAGCCAACTTCTTCTACGAATGGGAGCCACTGACTAAGGAAGACGAGAAGAAGAAGCTCAGCAAGCCGTGGGCAGTATCGCTTTCAGATGATCACCTCTTCGCGTTCGGAGGGATATGGGATCGATGGAAAGGGCAGGACGAAAACAAAAACGAAATCGTCGTCGAGAGCTTCAGCATCATTACGACGGATCCGAATGAAGTTCTGGAGCCTTTCCACAACCGTTGTCCGCTCATCATCGAGCCGGAGGACTATGAGCGGTGGCTCACCCCGGCGGAACCGTCGCATCTGCCGATTGATCTGGTTCGAACATATCCGGCAGAAGGAATGAAAGCTTGGCGAGTGGCCAAGCTACAGGGAAATGGCCCGCATCTGTTGGAACCTTTTTCTAATTCCTCGGAACTCTCTCAAACAAGCTCTGCAAAGTAGTGATTCTGAATTGCGCTTCCGATCACCTACAGGCATTATCGGATCCGCGGCCGATTACGCACCGACCCGAAGTCATCGTCTGCTTGACCCCTTTTCCACGTTGCACCACCAGTGGACAACCCGAGTCTTGGCGATTCCGAGATCAGTGATTCTCGTTGCGCCCCCGCCGTGCTGGACGGATATATCATCATTTCAAGGTGGTGGTCCTCGTGCGTGAGACGTTCGTTATACATTCACGGCTATCGAGGCGTCAGGTTCGCGGAGCGGCTGCTGCCAAGCGGCAGCACGGACTACAGGCAATTGCGATCGAGCACCTAGTCGCACGGCTAGCGGGCGGATTTCTACAGCCGATCGATTCCGACTCCCTCAAGGAGACAATTGGCGAAGCTGTCGCTTTGGACCTTGGAGAACTAAATGAGATCAAAACTCTCCCGGGCTTTCCAAGAGCGGCGGCGTCGACACTTGAGAAAGCTTGGGCCGCTGGCCTTAAATTCAATGAACTCGCCAACACGTCGGATGCTCTAGTTCGCGCGCGCATTGACGCAGTCACCAAACTCGAGGCGCGTGTGCTGGAACGGTTACCCGCTTTCATGCGCAGGCCGGCGGACTTGGTCGCCCTTGCGCTTCAGCGCCTACAATACGCGAGGGCTCTATTCGGAGCAATCCGTGTAATAGGCAGAACAGAAATGTCGCCGGTTTGGCGTCCATTTCTTGCAGCGCTGAAGGACGTGACGGACGTGCAATGGGTCGCGGGGCCACGCCAAGTGCCTGCTTGGGTGCGCACATTCGGAATTGCTGTCGTTGAGACAGCGCCAGAAAATCCTGAAATTAAGACCGAATCCTGCGCAAGCCCACGCCACGAAGCTCTGGAAGCAATGCGGTGGGCACGGGCTCTTCTTGCTAGTGGGCAAGCCGAACCAGAAGAGATTGCGATCGCCGCCGCATGGCCGGCAGAGTGGGACGATCACTTTCAGGCCTTAAGTGATATGGCTGGGATCGATCTGCACTTCGTCCATGGTCGCAAAGCAGTATCAACACAGGAGGGCCAGCTCGCGGCCGCGATTGGCGAGGTGCTCTTGCGGGGCTTCAGCCAGGCACGTATGACACGCTTGATCGCATTATTGCGTTCACAGAATCCCGATTTTAAGGTCGTCAACGGAGACTGGTGGCGAGCACTTCCGGAGGACGCACCATTGCTTGACGCAGCCTCATGGCGCGGCGTTCTGGCCGCGATGGTGAAACCGGATGACGCAAGTTCTGAAGCTGAGGTTAGGGTTCTTAGCCACCTCGTCGAAACACTGGCACTCGGACTAAGGAAAGCAGGTGAAATCGGTGACATCCTCTTAAGTGGCCGCAGCCTTGCAATTTGGGAGAAAGCACTGACAGAGGGCCCTCCCGAAGCACTCGATGTAACACTCGTATCTCTCAGATTGCCTGACCAGGTGGCTCAAGAGGCAAATATCATCTGGGCTCCAGCGGCGTGGCTCGCGGCTGCCCCTCGACTGTGGGTACGGCTCGTTGGGCTCACTTCGCGCGCTTGGCCACGTCACCAGGCCGAGGATGCACTTCTGCCAAACCATATCGTGGATTCATCTCTTCTTGATCCTCTGCCGGTACATCAAGCCGATAGGCGCGATTTCGATACGATTCTCAAGACAACATCCCGACAAGTCGTGTGTTCACGCGCGCGACGCGATACGCTAGGGCGCATAAACGGAGTTTCACCACTGTATCCAAAGGTGCAAAATGAGATCTACCGCCAACGCGCCCGAATCCCGGAGCACGCAGCCGGTTGGTCTGATCGCTTGTTCGCGCGACCAGCTGAGTTCGACGGCTTGCCATTAGCTCGTTCAGCGCGCTCCTGTTGGATCGATTGGCAGACAGAACGACTGACGGCCCATGACGGCCTGATGAGAGCCAATCACCCTCTCATCGTTGCCTCACTCAATCGACGGCAATCTGCCACATCACTGACAAAGTTATTGCGCGATCCGCTCGGGTATCTGTGGACCTACGGTTTTCGATGGCAGGAACCCGGCGAGACAGAAGAGCCGCTACAGCTTGATCCGTTAGCTATTGGAGGCATTCTCCATGCAACGTTAGAACGTGCAGTTTCGGACCTTGAGTTGGCGAAGCCTGGAGGATTTCGCAATGCTGACGAATCTTCGATTGCTGACGCGGTTGGCAAGGCTCTCGATGCAGTTGCGCGGAAATGGGAGCGCACGCGCCCCGTACCGCCGCCGGTAATATGGGAACGCAAGCTACACGACATTCGCACTCTTGCAGTTGCAGCCTTGGGATACCGAGAGGAATCACTACCGGGGCAGCGAAGTTGGGCCGAAATCCCATTTGGCGGAGATTTGAGTGTGGAGGATCTGACCGAAGACCGCCGCGCCTTGTTGCCGTGGGACCCGACGACCCCAGTGGTTATTCCCGAAACGACGGTTGTGATCGGCGGATCAATCGATCGACTTGACCTCGATGAAGCCGGCACAGTTGCGCGCGTAACCGACTATAAGTCGGGGAGGCCGCCAGGGAAAAAACAACCGGTCCTCAAGGGTGGAGCCGAATTGCAGCGTTGCCTCTACGCCTATGCGGTTCGCTCACTCGTCCCTGCTGCAAAAGACATTCAAACGCGGCTTCTTTTCCCTAGGGCGGAACCTGAGGGCCTCTACGCACTCGCAGACTCCACGGCAGTCCTCGCAAATTTGGCCAGATTTGTGACCGCCGCCCATCGCTACGTAGAGGCAGGAAATGTGTTACCTGGGGCGGGGGCGCAGGATGATTACAATGATCTCGCCTTTGCGCTACCGGGCGGCGCGAAGGAGAACTACTTCGAAGTGAAGGGTTATCTGATTGCTGAACGTCTCGCCGATCTCTCGGTTTTATGGGGGATGGAGTGATGTCCAAGGCTGCTGCTCTCCCCGACCTGCCCGCTCGGCGTCGTGCGCTGCTCGACCACGACACAACACTGCTCGTTGAAGCGGGAGCAGGGAGCGGTAAGACAGCGCTGATGGCGGGACGTGTGGCGCTGGTTCTTGCGGCCGGCGTTCCCTCGCGAGAAATTGTCGCCATTACCTTCACCGAAGCCGCTGCATCCGAGTTGCGCGAGCGCATTGAGGGATTTGTTGACCGTCTAGCGCGAGCTGACATCCCGGATGAATTAGATGTCGCTCTGCCCGAAGGTCTCTCCGACGAGCAATCAGCAGCGATATCCGTGGCCAGCCAAACCCTTGATGAACTGACCTGCACAACGATTCACGGGTTCTGTCAGCAGCTCGTCATACCATATCCGGTTGAAGCTGGTATCGACCCAGGAGCCACAATCATCGATCCCGAGGCAGCCGATCTTGCTTATCAGGATTTGGTGCAAGCGTGGTTGTCGGCCCGCTTTGGACGCGATCGCGGTGCAGAGGGTCTCGGCCGGCTTCCTCCGTTGCCAGCGCTCGGCGAGCAGGACTTCTTCGCAGAACTCCTGGTGGATGAGCCCGATCAGGTCATAAAGCGCATTCAAGAGACTGCGGCGTTTCTAAGGAAGGCCCGAACGGCCACGGCGCTTCCTGCGGAAATTGACCTTGGCATTCTCGACGGTCTCTCACGTGAAATCGAAGCGTTCGCGCGATGGTACGCACAATGTGGCGTCGAGGAAGAGGAGACTGCGAAGGTCATCGACGATCTACATAAATTCAAGGGTCTTCTCGATGAAGCGACGAGAGGCCCGCTTACTGGAAGGGGTCTAGCGAAGCTCCTTCTTCACGTTCCCCCGGATTGCAAGCACGGAATCGAAGCTCGTTTCACTGCTTGGAGGAAAAAAGGAAAATGGGAAAGTGCAGCGGCAGTTAGGGGCCTCGGCAAACCACGCGGAGCACAGCTCTCTAATGCTGCGCAGGTATATTACGACCGGTGCAGTGATGCATATACCGCCTTCGTAGCTGCGGTAGCTTCAAGTGCGTTCGCACGATTCGTCGCCGAATTCGAACCGCTTGCAGAACTGTACGCCGACTATAAGCGGCAGGCAGCGCTTCTGGACTTTGACGATCTGCTTTATCATGCGCGGAATCTGCTGGCAGGCAACGAGCATGTGCGAAAAGCGCTAGCGAAGCGTTATCCGCGCATCCTTGTTGACGAATTTCAGGACACCGATCCGCTGCAGGCAGAGATTCTGTGGCGCCTTTGCGGGGAGGCGGACCAGGGTGCGCCGTGGATAGAGCGAAAGCTGCGGGCTGGCAGTCTGTTTGTCGTCGGTGACCCGAAGCAGGCAATCTATCGTTTTCGTGGCGCTGACGTTGACACGTACCTCAGCGCCAAACGCGCAATCATCGCACAAGATCCCGCTGCCGTGCTTGAAATTGTCGCCAACTTTCGCTCTCTGAAGCAGATCATCGAATTCGCGAACGATCAGTTTCGAGGACTGCTATCCCCTGAAAACGGGCAGCCAGGGTTCACGGCATTGCAGCCGACGAGGCTTCCGCAAGATGGACGGCCTGCGGTCGCTTGTTTCGACGTGACCATCGGTGATGCTCACAAGAGCGACAGGGGAAAGATTGTGGTTGATCTCGTGCGGCGTGAGGAAGCGCGCATTGTCGCAGACCTTGTTAGCCGCTTGATCGGTTCGTATCAGGTCTGGGACAAGAGATTGAAGGCCATGAGGCCTTGCCGGGCCGGCGATATTGCGCTACTCGCCCCTACGGGCACGAATCTATGGATTTATGAGCGCGCGTTAGAACAGCGCGAAATATCGATAGCCTCGCAAGCTGGAAAGAGTTTCTACACGCGCCAGGAAGTCCAGGACATGATCGCGGTTGCACGCGCACTTGCCGATAGACGCGATACGCTAGCGCTCGGAGCCTTGATCCGCGGCCCGCTAGTTGGGCTAACGGAAGAGGAGATCGCCGATGCCATCACCGAACTGCCTCCCCGCGATGACCGCCACCCTCCGCATCTTCACCTTTGGACAGATTGCCAGATAATCACCAACCCCGTCCTCAAACGCACTCTTGAAGTCCTGCAAAATCTCGCACGAAAAGCGCGCCAGACAACACCCTATCACTTGCTGGCCGAGGCCATTGAGGAGCTACACATTCGGCCGATCTTGCGAGCCCGCTACCGCCGCAGCGCCGAGCGAGCGCTAGCAAATGTAGAGATGGTTCTGGAGATGGCCCGCGCCTATGAAACCCGAGGTCTTGTTGCTTTTGCGGATGCCCTCCGGACGAACTGGGACGACACACAGAAGCACATTGAGGGCCGCCCCGACGCCGATGCGGAAGCCGTCTCGCTTTCGACAATGCATTCGGCCAAGGGGCTCGAATGGCCAATCGTGATCCCGATAAATTCGCCGACTGAGCTCGATGAGTCGATGGATTTTTTGCATCGGCGGTCGGATAACACGGTTCACTTCAAGCTCATGGGTTTCGCTGGACCCGACTATGATGTTGTCAAAACCGAAGAGAGGGGTCAGCTTCGTAGAGAACGTGTCAGGCTTTGGTATGTTGCACTCACGCGCGCATGTGACCTGCTACTGTTGCCGCGGCAGAGTGAACGTGTTCAAAACGACTGGTTCAGTCTCTTAAGCCCTAACCTAACTCAGATTCCCACCTTCGATGCTGAGGCACTTGTCGTTCCGACAATAACCGCAGCGGACGAGTTCACCAACAGTCAGGTTCAGGCTACATGGGATGCAGAGGCGGCAGTGATCGCGGCAACCCGGCGTTCGATTGTTTGGAGGAGTCCAAGCCGTCACGACGGGCCGGTGGGCAATGAGCCAGTGCTGCTAGACGAAGATGTGTTTGTTCTTGAAGGCGCGTCGAGTGAAAGTACCCCAGCAACGACAAAGCGAGATGACGGGCGCATTGCGATCAAGGGCGGCAGAGAGCGCGGGCTTGTGGTACACAAGCTGCTTGAGGAAGTGTTAACGGGCGAGATTGGAGAAGACGCTGGTGCATTAGAGAGCCGAGCAAGAACACTGCTTTCCGAACTTGGTGTTCCTGAAACACAGCGCGCCGACGAAGGACCACATCCTCCCGAAATTGCAGCGTCTGTGAAGCGCGGGTTGGAGATCCCAGAGGTCGCCGCTTTGAGACCCCGGTTGCTGGCAGAGGTAACGGTATTTGCCGCAGATCAAATCGAGAAGGGCATGACCTTCGTTGGTGGTGTCGCGGATGCCTTGGCACTCGACGAGGACAAGAGAATTGATGTCGTTGTCGATTGGAAAAGTGACATCGAGCCAAGCGCGGCGACCGTAGATGTCTATCGTGAGCAGGTGCGCGACTACCTTGCTGTGACGGGCGGGCACGTAGGCCTCTTGGTGTTTGTAACGACCGGTCGAATTGAACGAGTGCTTTCCCTTAATTGCGAGGCCCTTGTTTAGCCGTATGAGCACAAACTTCGGCGCGTGATAATTCCACTTAGCCTGTAGATGCGGAGTTTGGTTCGCGATACACTGCCCTGCTCGGAGAAGTGCTATGAAGCGTTTCAATGTTCTGATACCTAAAGAGGACGGTGGGGTTGAAGTCTACCCGATGAAGGAGTGGCTGCGCCAGCATCCCGACCATATGCCTCCCGGACTTGACGGCGCGTCCAGTACCTCGCATGAACTGCGGATCGGACTGAAGAAAAGGGGCTGGTCAGTGGCGCTCATGCCGATCGCTGCTACCGGTTCAACCAGGCCAACCAGCGTTGTATATTGCCTCTATGCTGCCCACCCCTACAGTCGACCTCGTAAAAGAGGAGTGCCGCTTATACGACGAGGACCCTTTCAACCAACTGGGCGACAAAGCGCTCAAGGAACTTCTTGAGCAGTTCCCTAAGAATACCGTCGTCTCTCACGTCCTTTTGAAGGTTTTGGTACTCGATAGGCTCTACCACACTCGGATCCTCGAAATTCACGTAGAGCCCCTCGCTCGGCACATAGCCGGGCTTGAGATCGACCTGCTTCTCGAACAGAGCTCGCTCCGCGCCGTCGATCGAATCTTCGTTTGTCCCGGACTGAACAGAAAATACTATTCTTTTGCCACCAAGTTTTGCAGCTGGCACAAACCCGCGGCTTACCCCATCTACGACAGATATGCCGTTAAATGTCTTTGGTCCTACAAGGAACAGGAGACGGCCGCAAAACAAGAGCCGTTCAAAGAATTTACCCTCGAGGATCTTTGGTACTACGATAAATTCGTCGCGACGGTAACCGCCTTTCGTGAGTATTATGGCCTAGATTGCCTGACCTTCAGGCAAATAGATAAGTTCTTATGGCGTTCAGGAGAGCGGATCCTCCGTGCGCTAGGACAGAAAAGACAGGATCCGTGATTGATGTTGATTTCAACGCCCTGTCGGAGCGAGAGCCGACGGAACCGTCGCATCTGCCGATTGATCTGGTTCGAACGTTTTCGTCAGAAGGAATGAAAGCTCGGCGGGTGGCAAAGCTGCAAGGGAATGGCCCCCATCTTCTCGAACCGCTAATTGATTCCTCGCAGTCTCCATGACATTTCATTGCAGAGCAGTGGCGAGGAGACGCTTTGGTAGGACCCGCATTGTCTGTCATAAGCCATAACCCGGCTCACAGTTAGTGACCTACATGGTCAGGTGTACCAGCGGGTAAGCGAAGCGTCTCTACACCGTCAGGCCACGGAAACCGAGACTCGGACACTCCCTCGCACGATCATCTCCAAGCAAGTCGAATATCCATTGGCGCTCGCTTGGTGCAACCCTCATCCGGGCATAGCGCAAGGCTAGATACACGACATCGGCAATAGCATCGCGACCATTCTGTAGTAGCAAATCACGTGAGGTGAGCAGATCAAGTGAATTTAGAAGCGCAACTCCAGGAAAATGTAGTCCTGCGATGCGCGTTGCTTTTCGTTCATCGATTACTGCGACATAATTGCCAAAGGCCGCTTGCGCGAGTGTTGCCGCCTCGCCATCATCAAGGTCATCCGGAGGGTCCCCTCCAGTGAGGCCAATGAACAAATCGTAAGCTTCACTTTCCATGCTGATGACTTCAATGAGTCCGTTCTTACGTAGGCCAAAGAGTACTTCAGCCGGATCCTTCCGACTGAAGGGGTCGATCGTCACCTCACGCAACGCAACTTCATCGACCATGACTTTTCGGTTTAGTCCCTTCAAGACGACTTCAGAGAGACCGGTTCCAAGAATGTTAATCAGAATGCTGGCATCAAGGATGAGCTTCTTGTGGCCATCGTCTAACCTAGAGGGAGTCAAGTTCAACGCCCTCCTCTGCCCCTAACGCGTCAAACATCGCCCTCAATTCGACCCGATCAGTCTTGAGCATTCTGGCGATCTGACCTTCAGATAGTAAGCCGCGGCGGTATGCTTCTCCTGCGAGATACCAGAGGCGCGGCGGAACGGCACTTTCCTCCGGAGCGGACCGATCTCCCAAAACGCGGCGGACCAATTCGCCCGAAAAGCCGCGATCTCGAAGAGAGTCCCAGGTTCCGGCTGGTAGCAGATTCAGCTCCTCGAGGCGCCGGCATAATGCCTCTTCAGACACCGAGAGTTGATGTGCGAGCAGTATGAGATGCCGAGGTGAGAACGCCCCCGTCTCCTGTCGCAGTTCAGCAAATCTTCTTCGGACAAATGCGGCTGGCATGAGGAACGAATACGAGAATGCTGCAGCAAATCTCTCTTCTCGCGACTGCGGCGCAGTATGGAAATCGACAACATCGGCTTGAGTTCTCGTCGCTATAAGATGGCCGAGTTCGTGGGCAGCCGTCATCGCACGGCGCTCTCTAGGGTGATTCTTGTTCAGGAGGATACATGCGCCAATCTGCTCATCAAACGCAAATAGGCCGGAAATCCGCGCTGCGCCGAGGGGGCGGATGAACACACGAATGCCAAATTCGAGCTCCAGTAAGCTGACCATGTCCGAAATCGGTCCTAAACCGATTCCAAGCCTCTGGCGGGTCTCAAGTGCAGCGTCCTCAGCCTGGTCCCTTATATCCCCGGGACCGATGGGACGCTCAGGAGGATAGTTGGGCCGCGCTGGAATTCCCAAGATGTTTTCAAATTCAACTTGAGAACTTGCCAGATCGTTGAGGAGCGATGCAGCGTCCGCCGCATCTTCCTCATCAGGAGCAATGGATCGGAAACGCGGAACTAAACAGACGGACACTGATTCTGCGCGCAAGAGAGCGTTCACGGAACTGCCGTACAACTCAGCAATCTCCCTGAGTTCCTCAGAACGCAGTCTACGCTGCCCTTTTTCGAGTGCAATCAACGTCGTGCGGGCCATCCCTAGCTTCTCCGCAGCTTCTTGCTGAGTGAGCCCTGCTCTGGCTCGTGCATTGCGGAGCCGTTCGCCAAGTTGATTTGGATCGATTCTATCGAGAGGATTAGTCATTTCAAAATGTCCAGCCATTGGTTGATGAACGATTGAGATCCCATACTCGAACGGAACACCTGCCATTCGGCAGCATGAGCTGCGATTAGGCGCTGAAGCTGCACAATAACAGCGTTCGCATTCTGATTTACGTAAGGCGACAGTTCCTCAGCTGCGATGGAAATCTTTTTGGAGTCGTGAGAGATCTCGCCAAACTGTTGCATTTCAAGAGCTGCACAAAGAGCCTGGTGCTCGTCGTTCTGCGTTGTGTCGCGACTAGTCAATGCCTCGCTGAGTTTTGGTGCACGTAGATCGCTCCACAGATATCTATCGGAATCGCTGCTAAGCTCGGCAGCCAGGAGTGACTGCCGGCGCAGAAGACATCCTGCGCAGACTCCACATTGAATCTTCTTGTTATCTAAGAACACATACCGTTGATCCCTGGCACAAGACGAAGTTAGCCACCATTGGTCAGCAAGTCCGAGATTTTTCAACTTCCTCAGCGTTTCGCCTTTGGTCTTCCAGAGCCGGGGATGCGCGTGAGAGAGTGAACCCCCAAAGATATGGTTCAGGAACGAGGATAGCCGCGTCGTAAATGATGGGTGCATCCGAACGTCAGGAGCCTCGTTACCGACCGGAGTTAACCACGGCCCTAAGGAGCCTTGGCCACTCTCCGCTACATAAATCTGATTGGCTCCGAGCTGATGCGCAGCAATCCCTGCAACGACTCCGTACACGAACGCGCGCGATCGATAGCTTGCCTCACGAAATCGCACGTTGCGATGCCTCGAAGATAGAGTGAACGGAATTGCAACTCGATAAAGCATCCTACCCAATTCAGAATTGCTCAGGTCCAACGCGCGGTTCTTCTGATTGCCGGTAGTAACAAGGATGAGAGGAGTGTTCGGATGTTCGGCATTGATGAGGCGAGCGACAGCGAAGGAATCAAGGCCGTCACTAAAGGGCATTACGAGTGACGCCTCGTTAGGCATTGCGAGGCGGGCCTGCGGTTTGACATTCGTCCGATTTTGGCGGCGTTTGAACGAGAACTCCCAATTGTCTCCCGTCACGTAATCGAGGGTCGATATCAGCTTCCTGTAGAGTGTTCGCTCTGACCACTGATCCGGATCATGGACTGGGATCGTAACATGCAGATTGCGGCGCCAGGCGATGGACGACCGCCGAGCGACAACTCTGTCGGCAAATGCAACGGCACCTGCGACAAGCAGCAGGTCGTCTTCGATAGGCTGCAGATCAACTAAACAGTAGCGACTCAGGCGTTCTAGATTGATAATCAAATCGCGTCCGATTCGGCAGATATGATCCGCGGTACGAGCTCGCACACCCGCCTCAGAGACATCAATCGTTACCGACGGTATGAGGCCTCGCCATGATCCTTGTGTCTTCATCAGTTGACACTTTCCAGGCTTTCATCAGGATGAATCGGCCGTTTCGGTCGCGACAGTTTAAGGCGTTTGCCTTGGAGCAAGTTTTCGATCACGTCAGGGATCTCCGTATGCAGCAGCGCTTGGCGTGCCGCCTCTATGATTGGCCGGGACTTCAAACCTGCTTCATTTAGGCAATGTTGTTCAATCTGAAGTACCCTGGCTTGCTTGTGCCGCTTGAGGCTTTCGCCCAAGGCCTGGTCGACAATGGCTCGGCCCCGGATGCCCAGCCCTTCAAGTCTCTTTGCACTTGCAAGTACATCATTCTCAAGCGGTGAATTGTTGCCGCCCAAATCCCGGCAAGTGAGTTCGGGATCAATTGACCTAAACCCGGGCAGGAGGTCCGTAGGACGCACTCTGACTAAGAGTTCATGAACAAATACGGCGGACACCTCGATGTAGAGATCTTTGGCAATCGCATTACGGGCCTTGCCCGACGCCGTTCCACCGCGCTCTTTCTCGCGTTCACACGACTTCAGCAAGGATTTCCAACCTTGTCCGAGTTTCAGGCTCTTATAAATGCCGTCGCGCATAGTTGCCTCTGCGATGACATCTATATTGATGCACCGATATGACAATGTCAACTATTCTTCTTTCTTTTATCTGACACTGTCACATAATTGGGAGTTGGAATACTCTCCCCTGCCATATTTTGTTCTGTATGTAGCTGATATATAGTCTCTTAGTGATTCCGGGAAGCTGAGGGCGGCGACTGGTACTTCTGGAGCCGCCAGAATTATTCGGATTGAACAGACATCCCTCGGGCTGGCGATTCACACTCTGCACGAGCCTTTTTCCCCGTTGCACCACCAGTGGACAGCCTGGATGTTGTCGGGATGATCGTCCCTCCACGCTCCGCCCATGCCTCTGGGACTGATATGGTCGGGTACGATGTCGCCGTAATCTGCGAACTTTTCATGGCAGATACCGCACTCGCTGCTCTGGGCCAAAATCTTCTTATCCATCAGCTTCCGCATCTCGGCGTTCGAGCGGATCTCCCGATATCCGCGCGGGTGCTGGGGATCGTCGATGCGACGGACTCCAAGCTGGCGCTGGCGTCTTTCTCTCGGGATCGCTTCCCTGCCGCAGCAGAATCGAGAGCGGTGAATTGGGCACAGTTGATTTCGACGGAGTCTCATGGTTTCCTCCAGTTTGGATTTGGGGGGAATTAACGCTGATTTGCGTTGATCAATGTCTCTCGTGAGAAGTGGGGCAATCTGATGGGGTTTTCATGCGAGCACCTCCCCAAAGTGTGTCCATCATGTGCGGCGCACAAGTCGGCCATTCCGACGCTTCCCGCGAGCACCGAGGCGACCATTTTGAAAGAAGGCTGGAGATGCTGTGCCTGGCAGCCCGCTCGCCACTGCCCGGGAAGTGTTTTTTCTCGGGCCTCGGAATGCTCAGATCCCCAGACCTGCCGCCGCATTCTCGCGAAAGATCTCGCCTGACCGGATATAGCGCCGCAGCGTCGCAACCGTCTTGTGACCCGTTTGGCGCATGATGATGAATTCCCGCACGCCGTTCATCGCCGCCTGCGTGACGCATCCGGCGCGGAGCGAGTGCCCGCCGAGCGGATCAACATTCATTCCGGCCCGCGCAGCAGCCCTCTTCAGGAGCTTTCCAATAGAGTCTCTGTGCAGGCCGCGTCGCGAGACATGACCGTATCTTTGAACGGCCCGGAAGACCGGGCCTTCTTGAATCCCGGCCCTGTCGAGCCACTGGCGCAGCGCCAGGACTGGACATGTCTGGGAGCTCGATCCGAAGGGCAGGCCCACCTCGCGTCCGGCGCCCTCCTGGTCCGTTTTCGACTTGCGGACGGTAATGACGACGCCGTCAGAGGAGAACTTAAGGTCACATATATGGATGGCGGCGAGTTCAGAGCGCCGGAAGCCGCCTGCGAATCCTACTAGAACCAGAGCTGCGTCTCGGAGTCCCAGCAGGTCCTCACGCCGGGCAGCGACGATCCGGCGAATGTCTGCTGAGAGAAGCGGGGCCTTTCCGTGCTGCGCGGCACCGATCATGCGGCGAATGCCCTTGAGGGTTTCGCCGACGACGAAGTGGCGGGTCGTGGCAGGAGAGTCGGTGTAGCCTGCGGCCTGGTGAGCTTTCGTGATCGAGGTGAGCCGGCGGGCGATGGTGCCCGATGCCAATGTGGATGCGCAGTCGGCGATGTATAGGGCAACGGCTTCGGGTGTCGATGGAAGCGAAGGCAACTGGTGATCACGGCACCAGGATTCGAAGTCGCGCCAGTCGTTTCTGTAAGCCTTGAGTGTTGCTGGGGCCTTGGCTGCGGCCACGAAAGTCTTAGCCTTCTGGATGAGTTCCTCAAGGCTGGCGGGTTTAGGGACAAGAGTATAGGGAGGAAGATGCATGGGGGATTTCCTTTCCAAGAGACACAGTTGTGCGGAGTTCCGAGGGGATCGGAATAGCAGATTTGCAAGCGAGGGTGTTGAAGGGGAAGGCTAGGATTTTCCGAGGTGAGATCTATAATTGTCGGAGAGGCAGGCCGGGCAGGGATCCGCTCGGATGCAAGAGGGAGCAGTCCGCTGCTCCAACTGATGAGACGAACAACAGGTACTGAACCCCCGTCAGTCTTCCCCTTTACCGATCCACCAATAGAAACCAACCCTAAACAGCGGCCACGTGTGCCACGCGTGTGCCGCTTTTTCTCATTTAGGCGGCAAAATGGCCCGCAACACTGGCCAGATTATCGGCCGCGGATCCAGCACTTGGCTGGTCTGCATCTACTTCGGCCGCGAGCCGATCCCCTTGCGGCCGGGGAGTATTCTTGTTAGCGATGGGGGAGGGTTACCCGAAACGTGTCGAACGACTTCTTTGAGAGGCCAATCCTCAACTCGCCATATGAATACCCCTCCCAGCATTGGGAGCTTGACGCAGCAGGCCAACCGACCCACAGGACCAAGGAAACTCGGCGGCCGGCATCCTATATTGTCCCAATTCCTAAGTCCCGGAAGCGCAAAGACGCCGACACCCAATCGGGCTTCGTTTTCGACGAAGGAGCCGGCCTTTCCACCGCGCGGCAGCAGTATGACCCGATCCCTATCATCAACGAACTGCGTCAGCAGGTAGACCAGTGGAGGGCTCTGCCGAGTCCCGATTCCTGGATGGTCACCCCCGAGACGATCCGTTTACTCCAACACTGGCGCCATCACCAATTTGGACTGATCCGCCCGTTCTTCTGCCAGATTGAGGCTGTAGAGACGGCTATTTGGCTAACGGAAGTAGCCTCTAAGATCAACAGGGGAAAGAAGTTCCTCGATCACCTTACCGCGGCCAATGCTGATGCAAATCCAGAATTGCTGCGACTCGCACTGAAGCTGGCAACCGGCGCAGGGAAGACGACCGTGATGGCCATGTTGATTGCCTGGCAGACGATCAATGCTGTCCGCCGGCCAAGTAGCCAGAACTTCACCCGCGGATTTCTTGTGGTCACGCCGGGCCTGACCGTCAAAGAGCGCCTCCGTGTGCTCCAGCCCAACGATCCAGACAGCTACTATGCCAGTCGCGAATTGGTTCCCCAGGACATGCTAGAGGACCTCCAGCGTGCAAAGATCGTCATCACAAACTATCACGCATTCAAGCTGCGCGATCGAGAGGAACTTTCCAGAGGGAACCGGGCGCTCTTGCAGGGACGTGGCGAGCCGTTGAACACGCTGGAAACCGTAGGACAGATGATCCAGCGGGTCATGCCTGAGCTGATGGGCTTGAAGAAAATCATGGTGCTCAACGATGAGGCCCATCATTGCTACCAGGAGAAGCCCAAAAGCGAAGATGAGCCACCCCTGGCAACCGAGGAAAAGGACGAGGCTGAGCGCAATCGGGAGGCGGCACGGTTGTGGATTCACGGCCTGGAGTCAGTTCAACGTAAGCTGGGCCTCACGCGCATCATCGACCTCTCCGCAACTCCGTTTTTCCTGCGCGGCTCAGGTTATGCCGAGGGAACGCTTTTCCCCTGGACCATGAGCGACTTCTCGCTGATGGACGCCATCGAGTGCGGCATCGTCAAACTACCGCGAGTTCCCGTCAGCGACAACATTCCGGGGCACGACGTTCCCATGTTCCGTAACCTGTGGGAGCACATCCGCCCGAAGATGCCACGCAAAGGGCGAGGAAAGGCGGGCGTACTCGACCCGCTGGACCTGCCTACCCTTCTCAAGACTGCACTCGACGCTCTCTACGGTCATTACGTCAAAACGTACCAAGCCTGGGAGCAGAAGAGCATCGAGACGCCCCCATGTTTCATCATCGTCTGCCAGAACACGTCCGTCTCCAAGCTGGTCTATGAGTACGTCTCAGGCTTCTATCGCACGTTGGAGGACGACAAGCAGAAACTTCAGAATGGCCATCTGGAGCTTTTCCGGAACTTCGACGAGCACGGAAACCCCTATCCCCGTCCGCGCACGCTTCTCATCGATAGTGAACAACTGGAGTCCGGTGATGCCTTGGACCCCAAGTTTCGTGATGCCGCTTCAGATGAGATTGAACGCTTCCGCCGCGAAATCATCGCCCGCACGGGAGATCGCCAGCAAGCCGAAAAACTGACCGACGAAGACCTTCTCCGCGAAGTGATGAATACCGTCGGCAAGACAGGCCGGATGGGCGAATCAATCCGCTGCGTGGTCTCGGTTTCCATGCTCACGGAAGGGTGGGACGCAAATACAGTCACACACGTGCTCGGCGTTCGCGCCTTCGGTACGCAACTGTTGTGTGAACAGGTTATTGGCCGAGCTTTGCGCCGCCAATCCTACGATCTGAATGAGGACCAGCGATTCAACGTGGAATATGCCGACGTGCTCGGCATCCCATTTGACTTCACGGCCAAGCCCGTCATTGCGCTACCCCAGCCGCCGCGCCAAACCATCCAGGTCATGGCGGTCCGTCCAGACCGCGACGCGCTAGAGATTCAGTTCCCACGCGTACTAGGCTATCGGGTTGAGTTACCCAATGAGCGACTCAGCGCCCGCTTCACCCAAGATTCCGTATTGGTTCTGACCCCAGAGATGACTGGACCATCCGTCACGCAGAATGAGGGAATCATCGGCGAAGGCGTCAATCTCACGGTCGAGCACTTGCGCGAGACTCGGCCATCCACCATTCTTTATCACCTTACAAATCGCTTGCTGACCACCAAGTGGCGCGATCCCGGCCAGGAACCGCAAATGAACCTCTTCGGCCAGCTCAAGCGGATCACCAAGGAGTGGCTCGACACCTACCTGATCTGCAAAGGCGGGACCTATCCCGCGCAAATCCTCCACCGAAACCTTTCTGACATGGCTTGCGAACGCATCACTGCGGCGATCACGCGGCAGGCACAAGAAAGATCGCTCATCAAGGTACTGCTCGATCCCTACAACCCCATTGGCTCGACGATTCACGTGAACTTCCTCACCTCAAAGACCCTCCGCTGGAGGACGGACCCTCGCCGTTGCCACATCAATTGGGTGATACTCGACAGCGACTGGGAGGGTGAACTTTGCCGTGTGGTTGAGAATCACCCACGGGTGAGGGCCTACGTCAAGAACTACAATCTGGGATTTGAAGTGCCGTATCAATGCGGTTCCGTAAGTCGGATGTACCGGCCCGATTTCATCGTGCTTGTTGAAGACGGACACGGGGAACAGGACTTGCTTCATTTGGTGGTAGAGATCAAGGGCTATCGGCGCGAAGACGCCAAAGATAAGAAGCAGACGATGGAAACCCTCTGGGTTCCAGGAGTAAACAATGGCGGACGGTTTGGGCGGTGGGCTTTTGCCGAATTCACTGAGGTGTACGGCATGGAAGCGGACTTCGCGGCCAAGGTCGAAGAGCAGTTCAACCAGGCAATAAGCTCAGTAATCGTCGTGCAGGACGCCAGATGACAGAGGTGCTGCGGTCGTTTGTTGCCCAAATGGACCGGGAAGGGTGGATTTGTCCAAATCCGGCACCATGGAATCGCTTATGGGAAATGCTCCCGGAAAAGCGGCAAATAGGAAATGGCTGGGAGCCATCAGTTCCTCTCATACTAGCCGGGTGGGCTTATTCCACAGACGCGCAGAAGCGGGAACGGTTCCTGACGCACCTAGCTTGGGCAGACGATCACGGAGCAGTTGAAGCCGTTCTGAAGTTCCTTGAATCCCTTTCGCAAGAGGACTGGCATACCCAATGACAAAGAATGGCAAGACGCCGAAGCCGCACAAGGAAGTGGCGGCTCTGAAACACAGCGAGGCAAAACGGAAGAATCTGCCGACAGCGGAGTATCAGTCCGTGATGCGGCCAGACGAGATGACGCCGGTGCAGGTGGCTTACGAACGCCGCAACCGTGATCTGGACCCGCAACTGGTATGGCGCGGCAAGGATGAGCAGGACTGGTCGGACCTAGTAGTGCCAGCGCCACCGCTCTACATCCAGGAGAAGGTGCAGCCGAAATTACTCATTGACGATCTGCGCCGCGAAGCCGAAGAGCGGAAGCGCCAGGGCGCAGATCAGTTCGATCTCTTTGCCGATTTCAACGGCCTGCCCAGCGAGGCAGCCAAGACGGAGTTCTATCAGCACGACGCGAACTGGTCCAACCGCATGATCCTGGGCGACAGTTTGCAGGTGATGGCTTCCCTGGCGGAGCGCGAAGGACTGCGGGGCAAGGTGCAGTGTATCTATATCGACCCGCCTTACGGCATCAAGTTCAACTCCAATTTCCAATGGTCCACAACGAGCCGAGACGTTAGAGACGGCAACGTCGATCACATCACACGCGAGCCTGAGCAGGTGAAGGCGTTCCGGGATACGTGGCGGGATGGAATTCACTCGTACCTAACATACTTGCGCGATCGCCTTACTGTGTCGAGGGACCTGCTTGCAGATTCCGGTTCGATTTTTGTCCAGATCGGAGATGAAAACGTGCATCGGATCCGGTCCTTGATGGATGAAGTTTTTGGCGAAGAAAACGCTGTGAGTGCAATTGTGGTTCAGAAGACATATGGATTCTCCTCAGATGCTATCTCGAATGTCTCAGATTATTTGCTTTGGTATGCCAAGCATCGCCAAGCTCTCAAGGCAAGCCCCTTATACCGGGAAAAGCCCTACGAACTCGGGAAGGGAAATGCATCATGGATTATGAACTCTGACTTCACATATCGAGGTGTAAGCGCAGCGGAGCAAGAAGGCCGAGCAGCGATACCCGAGGGTGCTCAGCCATATACTCCCGACAATCTGATCTCTCAAGGGAGGGCTGCTGAGCGACAACCCTTTTCATACCGAGGAGTGAATCAGGACCCCTATGAGAAGAACTCGCATTGGAAGGCGAATTATCCAGTGGGACTGAATCGCATTCTCTTCAGTGAGCGCTTGCACGTGGCCGAAAATAGCTTCCGTTTTCGACGCTTCCATTCCGATTTCGCCGTGATTCCCCACTCTAATATCTGGACAGACACCGGAACCGGGAACTTTACCGATGAAAAGATCTACGTCGTCCAAACAGGCACAAAGATAGTCGAAAGGTGTCTATTGATGGCGTCTGATCCAGGCGACCTCGTTCTCGATCCAACATGTGGTTCTGGCACCACGGCTTACGTTGCTGAACAATGGGGCCGCCGCTGGATCACCATCGACACCTCCCGTGTCGCTCTAGCTCTTGCTCGTGCTCGCGTCATGGGCGCACGCTACCCGTATTACTTGCTGTCGGATAGTCCCGAAGGTCAGGTCAAGGAAGCAGAACTTCGGGGCAAAGCTTCCTCAGGGGCACCCACGCACGGCAGTGTTCGGCAAGGCTTTGTTTACGAGCGTGTACCGCACATCATGCTCAAAACTATTGCCAACAACTCCGAGATTGACGTGATCTGGGAGGAGTACCAGGCCGCTCTGGAACCACTCCGCAAAGAGTTGAATGCAGCTTTGGGCGAGAAGTGGGAAGAGTGGGAAATTCCCCGCGAGGTTGGCGAGAAATGGTCCACCAGGGCGAAAGAGCTGCATGCCGCTTGGTGGGAACAGCGCATCGCCCGACAGAGGGCGATTGATGCGTCCATCGCCGCCAAGGCCGACGTCGAGTACCTGTACGACAAGCCGTATGACGACAAGAAGACGGTGCGCGTTGCTGGCCCGTTCACAGTCGAAAGTCTTTCGCCTCACCGTGTGCTGGCCGTAAATCATGACGAGGAGTTGATCGATGTCTCCGGCACGGTGGAAGGCGAGCCGCGCAGCGCCAACGACTTTGTCCAGGTCATCCTCGACACGCTCAAGATGGCCGGCGTTCAGCAGGCGCACAAGGAAGACCGCATCACATTCACCTCGCTGTCGCCCTGGCCCGGACGCTACATCTGTGCCGAGGGCCGTTACGAGGAATCGGCGGGAGCCGAACGTCGCGCCGCTATTCTTGTGGGGCCGGAGTTCGGCACAGTAGCCCGCCAGGACCTGGTGGCGGCAGCACGCGAGGCTGGCGATGCTGGATTCGACATGCTCATCTCGTGTGCCTTTAACTACGATGCCCACTCCGCAGAGTTCAGCAAGCTGGGCCGGATTCAAGTACTGAAGGCGCGCATGAACGCTGAATTGCACATGGCTGACA
This sequence comes from Terriglobales bacterium, assembly GCA_050012595.1. Taxonomy (GTDB): domain Bacteria; phylum Acidobacteriota; class Terriglobia; order Terriglobales; family Acidobacteriaceae; genus Acidiflorens. Next base: position 45,148 of record JBEKGW010000021.1, on the reverse strand, counting down.
CGCTGAAAAACACTGGCCGGGGCAACCTCTTTGTCATCTTCGGCGAGCCGGACATCGAGATTCAGGACGCGGGCGAAGGCAAAATCCGAGTGAAGGTGAAGGGCGTGGATGTCTTCCAGCCCAGCACGGGCGAGGTACGCAGCAACGAGCCCGACGAGATCGCCTGCTGGTTTATCGACACCAACTACAACGAAGAGAGCTTCTACGTCCGCCACGCGTACTTTCTGGGCGCGAACGATCCCTACAAGGCGCTGAAGACGACGCTGAAGGCCGAGATCAACGAGGAGGCATGGGCTTCTTTGCACAGCGACACCTCACGGCCCTTCGACAAGCCTGAGAAGGGTCGCATTGCGGTGAAAGTGATCAACCACCTTGGCGACGAAGTGATGAAAGTCTTCCGCGTGGAGTGAAGGACTGGCCGATGGAATACCGGATTGCGGACACGTTCACATCGAGCCTCGCTAAGCTGACTGGCGAGGAGCAGAAGGTCGCAAAGACGACCGCTTTCGATCTGCAATTGAATCCGGCAACACCGAGCCTGCAATTCCACAAATTGGACAAGGCAAAGGACCCGAATTTCTGGTCCATCCGGGTAACCCGCGACCTACGCATCATCGTTCATCGCACGGGGACCAGCCTGCTGCTCTGCTACGTCGCCCATCACGATGACGCCTACCAGTGGGCCGAGCGGCGGCGGCTTGAGGTCCATCCCAAGACCGGCGCGGCTCAGCTCGTTGAGTTGCGAGAGCGCATCCAGGATTTCTCTTCGCGGTATCCCGAAGCATTCAAGGCTGCTAGACCTATCTTTGCGGCACCAACGAAGCCGCCGTTGCTCCAGTACGTCTCCGAAGGCACGCTGCTTGCCTACGGAGTACCGCAGGAATGGCTGGCAGATGCCCGCCAGGCGACAAGTGAAGATCAACTGCTTGAGATCGCGAGCCATCTGCCTGCAGAAGCCGCCGAAGCACTGCTAAATCTGGCAACGGGAATCAAACCCCCGGTGCCAGAACCCTTGGCTGCTGGCACTGATCCGTTCGATCACCCAGATGCACTGCGCCGCTTCAGAGTGATGAAGAACGTGGAAGAGTTGGCGGCGGCGCTCGAATACCCCTGGGAGCGTTGGGCAGTGTTTCTGCATCCAGGCCAGAGACAGCTGGTAGAGAAAGAATTTAGTGGGCCGGCGCGGGTCTCCGGCTCTGCTGGAACCGGCAAGACCATTGTCGCGCTGCATCGCGCGGTGCACCTGGCGCGCAAGAGTCCCGGATGCCGTCTGCTGCTCACCACCTTTTCTGAGGCACTGGCCAATGTGCTGCGTGCAAGGTTGCGTGTGCTGATCAGCAGTGAGCCAAGGCTCGGCGAATCGATCGAGGTTCAAGCGATGGATGCCGTGGGACGACGCCTGTATGGGGCCAAGTACGGGAGGGCAAAGCTAGCACCTGTTGAACAGTTGAACGACTTGTTGCAACAGGCGAGCAGCGCAGCGGGCAATCATAGCTTTTCAGCACGGTTCCTTGCCTCTGAGTGGGACCAGGTGGTGGATAGCTGGCAACTGACAACTTGGGAGGCGTATCGGGATGTGCCGCGACTGGGGAGGCGAGTCCGTTTGACGGAAGCGCACAGGCGCACGCTTTGGGGCATCTTTGAGCAGGTGCGCTCGGGGTTACAGCAAAAGGGACTGATTACACGAGCTGCAATGTTCAACACACTTGCGGCGTTATACGCCGACGGAGCGGCGTCTCCCTTCGATTTCATAGTGGTGGACGAATCCCAGGACATCAGCATTGCGCAACTCCGTTTTCTGGCGGCCATCGGGGGCAATCGGCCCAACGGACTTTTCTTCGCCGGTGATCTTGGGCAGCGCATCTTTCAGCAACCGTTTTCCTGGAAAGCGGTCGGTGTGGATGTACGAGGGCGATCCACAGTGCTCAAGATTTGCTACCGGACGACGCATCAGATTCGCAGCCAGGCTGACAGGTTGCTGGACGCCGAGTTGAGCGATGTGGACGGGAACACGGAAGAACGCAAGGGAACCGTCTCCCTTCTGAACGGCCCGCCTCCGCTAATCAAGGTGCTGCCGACGACGGAGGCTGAGATTCGGGAAGTGGCCGAATGGCTGAAGGGCCTGATTGCGGCCGGAATGCAGCCCGACGAGATAGCCATCTTTGTCAGGACCAGGGAGCAGATTGACCGTCCGAAGGCTGCCGTTCAGCAGGCGGGCCTCGACAGCACGGTTCTCGACTCTCAGATTGAGACGGTGCAGGGACGGGTTTCCATCGGCACGATGCACTTGGCGAAGGGGTTGGAGTTCAGGGCAGTAGTGGTCATGGCCTGCGACGACGGGGTAGTTCCCCTCCAGGCGCGTATAGAGACGGTCTCGGACGAGAGCGACCTTGAGGACGTGTACAACACCGAAAGGCATCTGCTCTACGTTGCCTGTACGCGCTCGCGTGACCAGCTCCTCGTGACCAGCACGGAACCGCCTTCGGAGTTCCTCGACGATATGGGTCGGTGAAGCCTGTCGAAGATAAGCGCAGAGCATTTCGCGGTCCGGCCAAAGTGCACCTTACGAACGCAGCCAAGGCCTGAACCATTTCTTCTACTGAACGGACACGGTATCCCCGCGGTAGGCTGACTGGCCATCAGCCGACACTGGTCGGGATGAACCGGAACTCCCGATGCCGAGCCGGTCGCGGTGTGCTTCAGGTGCGCCGGATCTCACCACGAGCATGCCGAAGACAGAAGGTTCCTCGGGATCGGCTCCTAAACATTTGCCAACTTTTGAGGAGTAATCGGCGGCCGGGGAGCGCCTTGGCGACCCATTGCGCATTTCCTCAGCCGCCGGCAGACCAGTCGCGAACTTAGCGTTCCAGAGGCACGGGCCGACTCGCTAGAATTGTGAAACTGCCATGTTCTATTTGATCGGCGTCGCGCATCGAGTACAAAAATTCGACGATTCCGAGACTCTCAACGACGGCCAAGCCGAACTGGCCGAGGTGATTCGGAAAAGTATCGTCCGTTTCTCACCACGCGTGATTGCCGAAGAGCACAGCTGCGAAGCCTTAGGGGAGTCCCACTCGATCGCACGGTGGCTTGCGGGCGAATACAAACTCGAGCATCGCTTTTGCGATCCTCCGATGGAGGAACGAAGAAAAATGGGATACAAAGGGCGCGACCAGCTGGAGATTGAGATTTTTACGCACAGCTGGGATGTTCCACCTCAGGACGTCATCTGCGGAAGGGCCGGTGCAATTGAAATGGTGACCTATTTTCCAATGCGGGAAAGGTACTGGCTCCAGTGCTTGTCGGAGGTGCTCGCTCAGGACGTTCTCTTTATCTGCGGTCAGGCTCACATCGAAAGCCTCTCTCAACTTCTCAAGTCGGAAGAAGTTGACGTAACCGTCGTCGCGGAGAGGATCGGGGTGAATGCCGAGGATGATCGTCTGATGACTCTCGCACGAAATTACTTGGCGGCGCACCCTGACCCGGCCCAAGACGAACCGGGGGTAGGCAACCTGTGAGCCTCGTCTCCCACGGCAGGACAATGGCGGCAGTTGGTCCTAGGGACACTCCCGAAGTTTAGCCTCATCGATGAACAGCGCAGCCATCCGCCCATTCGGTAGGCGGATCATGCGGCGCCACTCGCCATCTAACAGGGCGGCGCGCAACCGCTCCGCGACCCAACCAATCTCATTTCGATGGCCCGATAGCAGTTCTGTTGCACGGCTCAGGTACGGCTCGAGCGACCGCACGGAAGTGAGGGCCTCGATGTCATTGAGATCCCCACTCGCACCTTTATCATCTATCCGACCTCTGTAAAGCAGATCGGCCGCGGGCCCTGCAGCCATGACGATGCACTTGGTTTCGACGGGACATACTTCCCATCCATAAATTGCCTGGAACAACCACCCATCGGTACTTCTTTCCGATATGGGGCCCAGTCCAATCCCGAACGTCACTGCCCCAAAGTGCGCTGCCGCAACGATGTGACCGACCTCATGTTCGACCGCTGGCAGGATCACGGATTCTACGAATTCGGCCGGGATGAATACTTCCTGCTCCCATCCGCTCCCTGGTATAAGGAGCTTCAAGGCGGGAATTTGAGCTTCATCGTTATTCGCCAAGCAGTGCTCCCTTCGCGACTGAACACGGGCGGTTGAGGGCAGCGGCTAGGATGGGTTCTCAGGCGTACTCTCAGCTTTATTCTGAACTGTGCCCTCACCACGCGCCCTCACCACGAACGGCCCATCGCACCAAACGACAAACTCGCCCTCCAGTTCTTCGACCTGAAAGTCATCTAGAACATGAGGGCGCTGGATGTCTTCATTGATGGTGATTCCACGGTTAAATCGACCTGCTTCCATTTGCGCCCATTCTCGGGTGGGTATCTTCATCGCATCTTTAGACGATAGGGAAAACCAGTAATCGATGATTCCGTGGTTGGCCGATTCGCGTGATTTGTAGCCGACAATATACGCCTTCATTGCGGATCCCTCCACCTATTGACAATGTCGTAAGCTATATGATATAATGTACTTAGCTGATGGACTCTTAGCTCAGTGGTAGAGCGACGGTCTGCATCAAGACCGTAGGCCAAAGAAAACCGTGCGTCGTGGGTTCGATCCCCACGGAGTCCACCATTCCTATCAGCGCCTACGGCACAAGAGCTCTCCATTGCGGAGGGCTCTTGTTGTATTTGGGGCAAGGCGCAGAGTTTCAGGAGGAAACCGTGATTACGAAGGTAAAGTGCACCACGAAGGGCTGTGAGCTGGAGAACCAAGTTTTCACTACGACCGTTCTCTACCTCAACAGAATAGCGCCGCTCGACGGCCCATTCATCTGTCCCAGATGCGAGAAGCCTACCGTAATGGTGAGCAGCTGTTGCTCCGACTGATAAACGCGCGAGCCGCCTCAGGAGAAAACCAACGATATGGCGTCGCCGCCTCACATCGCGTGGCTGAAGGACACCGGTCAGACTCTCACAGCCGCCACAGGCGAAGAAGTCCAAATTCTGGAATTTGCACACACCGCAGACAAGACCATTCTTTCGGGATGGGCCAAACATTTTCGCGAGCACTACTGTCTGGACGCCTTCTTGGATGAAGCCCGTGAGGGCACGGGCCTTTCCCGGAAGGATTACCTCACGCAACTCGTCTTCCCCGATAAGTCGGTGGCTCCGGGTCCGAGCACGCGAGTCGGAGACTTCGCTGAGATACTGGTTGCCGATTACATCGAGTACGTGCAAGGTTGGACGGTTCCTCGAACTCGCTATCGCATGAAGTCCAGCGCTAACGAATCGACTAAGGGCACCGATATCCTGGCCTTCCGTCTCACCAAGACGACAAACCTCGAAAAGAAGGTCTACTCACCCAAGGACATTCTCATGAGCGTTGAGGTCAAGGCGCAATTCTCTGGGAAGAAGGCCAATGCTCGACTACAGGATGCTATCAATGACTCGGCAAAGGATCAGTTCCGCAAGGCGATGTCCCTCAATGCCATGAAGAGACGGCTTCAGGCGGAATCCGATCAGGCGAACGCAAAGTTGGTCGAGCGGTTTCAGAATCTGGCCGACAGGCCCTACCAAGCACGGTATACCGCCGCCGCATTCCATTGCGTCACCAACTTCGCCGAATCGGCGGTGACCGATGCAACAACGGACAAACATCCCGAAAGGAAGAAGTTGTTCCTCCTGCTCGTCAAAGGCAACAATATGATGCAGCTCGTAAACCAGTTGTACGAGGTGGCAGCCAGTGAGGCCTGAATCCGCTTCTCTCCGTTTGCAAGGCATGACGCACGCAAAGTCGCGCATGTATGAGTTCAACGTTCCTGAAGAACTGCACGTGGACATTCGCGGCAATGATCCCTCGCACCTGTTTCCACTCGTCATCGGAATTCTCGGAGAAGAAGCCGGCCGCATCGGCGATATGGATCTCACCGCCAACTCCTCAACGCCACGCATCATTCCAGAGGACGCGTTCGCGTTGCGTTTCGCGGCCGCATTTCTTCACGCTTACGTGACTTCGCGTTTCGGAGCAGAGATGGCGCCGGAGCTCCTTGTGCTCAGCGCGGCAGCGTACTATCTGTGCGATCTGGCGGGAAGCGCGTCTGTGCTTTTGCATGATGCAACAGCATCGGGCTCCGCCCAAGATCATTGGCAGGAGTTCTTACGTTGGCTGATCGCGGCAAACTGGGATTCCGATCTCAAGTTCGCCGCGTCCATGTACAGCGAAGATCAAACGGTTATCGTATCAGACGTATCAGCTTACTTTGTCAGCGGGGCTCGCCGCGATGAGCTGCTGGCAGCCTGCACGCGACTCCGTAAGACAGCTTACTCTGCGGGATCTGCGAGAGATCTGCTCTACGTAGATGTAGTTGTAGCCGTCATTAAAAAGCGCCTGCAGAATGCAGCTCGGCATGTGCTGCCAATCTATAGCCAGCTCTCCGAAGAGACCTGGATGAAGACGATCGAAAAGCCCACGTTCATGAAAGAGCTCTGGCCGTCGCAACACATCTTCGGAGAACGCGGAATTCTCCAAGGGCGGTCAGCGGTCGTTCAAATGCCAACCAGCGCCGGCAAGACTCGCGCGATCGAATTAGTTATCCGCAGCGCGTTCTTCGCGGAAAGAGCCGATCTCGCGGTTGTTGTCGCGCCCTTCCGAGCGCTTTGCAGTGAGATCACAGCGTTTTTGCGAAATGCGTTTCGCGGCGATGATGTAGTCCTCAACGAGCTTTCTGATGCGATGCTCGTTGACTACTCCACGCTCCTCGACGACCTGTTGGAAGACGATGACGATGGACTGGGATTCGAACTGGCTCCCCGACGGCAAGTGATTGTTGTAACGCCCGAGAAGTTGCTCTACGTTCTCCGCCACAGTCCCGAGCTAGCTGCCGCAATCGGCCTCGTCATTTATGACGAAGGGCATCAGTTTGATACGGGGCAACGCGGCGTTACCTACGAGCTCCTCCTCACCTCCCTGAAGAGCCTTATCCCCAAGGAAACGCAGATCGTGCTGATATCTGCGGTGATTAAGAATGCGGCGGCGATCGGCGAATGGTTGATAGCGGCGGATGCAGTGATCGTCGACGGGCACGACTTGTCGATGACTGACAGAGCCATCGCGTTCGCGAGCTGGACGACGGCGTTGGGTCAACTGCAGTTTGTTAAGCCAGAAGATCCCAACCATTTTGACTACTTCGTTCCGAGGATCATCGAAGCGCTGCCCCTTCAGAAGAAAAGCAAACGAGAGAAAGACCGTTTCTTTCCAGAATCGAATCCGCGGTCCGTCGCTTTGTACCTCGGGCTAAAGGCGGTGAGCAACGGGAGTGTTGCTGTGTTTTGCGGAACAAAGGCGACGGCCTGCGGATTGGCGGATATCATCGCGGAAATTTATGACCGGGGAGTAAATCTCCCTTCCCCAGCCAGAGTAAGCGATGCCGCAGAAATAAAAGCGCTTGGAGATTTGATTGCTGCTCATTTCGGGGAATCCGAATCCGCAACACTCGCAGCAAGACAAGGTGTCTTCTCGCATCACAGCAACACACCCCAAGGAATCCGACTCGCTGTCGAGTATGCGATGAAGGAGGGCCTCGCCAAATTCGTCGTGTGCACTTCAACGTTGGCCCAGGGCGTCAACCTCCCGATCCGTTACCTCATCGTTTCGGGAACCATGCAAGGCAGCGAGACGATCAAGGCCCGAGACTTTCATAACTTGATCGGTCGTGCAGGCCGTGCGGGCATGCATACAGAAGGGACGATCATCTTTTCCGACCCGAAGCTGTACGACCTTCGATACGGACGTGACAGCTGGAGATGGGACGCGGCCACAGCTTTGTTGGACCCAAGTAGAGCTGAAGCGACCGAGAGTTCACTGCTTGAGATCTTGGCAGCGTTCTCGAATGACAATGGCAGACTGACCATCACCATAGATATCGTTCCGTTCTTGTCACGCGCTGTGCGCTCGCCGGAGAAGGCATTCAAGTCGATGAGTCGGCTGTCAAAGAAATATGAAGAGCACAAGTTCTCGGAGCAGGGCCTTCATCGGCAGCTCAAGAAGCGGCTGAAACTGCTGGAAGCGGTTGAGAGCTATTTGATGTCGAATCGCGGCACAGAGCCGTTTTCGACCTTCCTTGCCCAGACCGAAGAGCTGGCAAAGCAAACATTAGCCTATTTTCTCGCTACTGCCGAAAAGAAGGAGCAACTCGTAGCACTCTTCAGAATGCTCGCCGAGTTTGTCGAAGAGTATCAGCCGGAAATCGATCTCCAGGCCGCGTATGGCAAGACCATGCTCGGTGTGATTGATTCCCAAAAAGTCAAGGATTGGGTCACAGCGAACGCTGCGGGCCTAGTGGCGTCGATACAGTCCACTGACGAGCTGCTGAAACTCGTGTGGCCCTTCGTTATAGAAGTCCTGGACGAGATATTCAGCAAATACCTTCCTCCCGCTGCTGTCCTTGCGGTAGTCCATTCCTGGGTGCGTGGCGACACCTTCGAGAAGATTATGGGTGTCTGGAGCGACAACGATGGCGCGATCCGGTACGGAGAAGGTACCCGAAAGACGAAGATGGAGGATATCGACGAACTTTGCGAGAATGCGATCGGTTATCAGAGCACCCTGATTGTGGCTGCGATTGGAGAGATGTTGGTCGCTCTCGAAATCGATGACGCTGAGGAAGGAGTCCGGGCCTTGGGAACGTTGCAGAAGCAATTGAAGTATGGGATTGCGGACCCTGATGAGATCGCGTTGTATGAGCTCGGCTTCGCAGACAGGGTCGTCGTACAAGTCTTGCGTCCAATCGTCTCCGCAGCAGACGGGCGAAGTATGAGGAGGCGTATTAGGAATTCCACTGTCGCCCTGCGTGAGGAGCTCGACCGTTTCCCCCGCTATTTCAATATTTGTCTTTCCAGCTTGATGTAGCTCTCAACGCGGAACTTTAGGATCTCATCTAAAGAGGGTCAAGAGAAAACGTCCATCTGCCCGGCTTCGCCGGTTCCAAACTCGTCGTCGTCGCGGTTAACGGGCTCGCTGAATAGGCACTCAAAACGCCAATTGCGTCGGAGACCACGAACGGCACCCACGTCTCGAGATTCCCGTCGCCATGCCGATTTACCGGAACTGATCGCGCTCGTGAATCAAGCTGCTGGGAGAATGCGGCAGAGGAATGGGAACGCTGGCACCAATAAATGGCTGCGTTCAAAAGCGACGATCAAGCACGAGATCGCGAGCGAGGCTTTGCACAAAGTCCGTGAAGACCATCTTGGGCGGCCGTCCTCCGCTCAGGCGAGTGACAAGCCAGTCGATGCTGAAGGTGCAAAACACACTAAGCCTAGGATTGAAGAGACCGCCGTTATCCCAGCGTCGCTCCCCGGTGGCAGATTGGAGCGCCAAATAAACCAACAACTGTCGCAGGTCCCGCGAGTGGAACGGCCTGGCCACTGTCTTCACCTCGAAAAGGGTGCTGCCCACCGACAGATCAGCGAAGCAGGAGCTTAGAAGTCCATTTCCCCTCACCATAGGTGAGAAGGTCGCCGCCTCCGTTGGCCACAGCCCCAAGAACTCCTCGTAGACAGCGGCGAGACGGACACCCTCCTGCTGTTCCGGTTCGTTCAATCTAAGCTCGTCTAGGGGCAGTTCTGGCCTGAATTCTCGAATGCGCTTCGCTGCCGCCGAGTCAGCGGCATCCAACATTAGCTTGTCACGCGCCGCAGCCCTCACGGGCACTCCTGCCTGAATTGCTGTTGACGCGAGCCGGAAGCCGAACTCCGCGAGGACGTCTGGACGAGCGGTCTTCACTTTTGATGAGACTGGTTGAACGATTCCGCCGCTTCCGAGTATGGGACGCACAAAGGCTTCGTTGAACGCCACAATAAAGGTAGGCGAGAGCATCGGGAAAAACTCTGACCAAACGGCAGAGAACCCATTCGCGATGTCGCGTTCATTCATACAATTCCGTCAAGGCTGCCCGCCTGCGCGCGATCGGCTGCCCAATCGCGTACCAGCAACTCAGCCGGATGCCAAAACCGCTTGTTATTCTTCCTCCAATGATCGCCCTCATCACCCAGCCTGTAAGACGCCACGATGATGGCACGACGCTCCCACTCCGTTGCGCTTTTGAATCCCTTCTTCACGTCCGTAAGCCAATAGTGCCGTTGCCACCTAGCCATCGTAAGGATAATTTGACGCCGCAAGTACGGACTGGTGGCATTTTGCTCGAACAGCGCAAGCAGGATCTGTTCCTTGGTATTTGAATGCCGCAATGACAATGCTTGAATGAAGTAGCTCACGTTGAGTTCCACGGCCAAAAGGGGACTGTGGCCCTGATACACGTCCACGAGCGCTTTGTCGACGCGCAACATACCGGCCTCACTGAGGCCAAGGTAGAGCCCGCGCACTGCCCGCATAACAGTAGGAAACACCGGCAAAAGGGTCAAGAGATTCTCCTTATCCAAGAGGATCTGCAAGGCCTGCTCCTGCATTGGTCCATCCAGAGCCTTGAGTGCATCGATCGCTTGCTTCGCGACGGGCTGGTCAATCGCAGCCTTCCCTACCTCCCTCGAGAGAATGCCAACGATGTCGATCTCGTTTATCGTGCTCTTGAGCTCCTCGTAGTCCTCCTCAGCGGTGGGTGAGTATGGATCAAATCGGATCGATATGCTCAGAAGCTTTTGCTCTTCTGACGCAGCGGGATCGTCGATGGGAAGGGGATCCAGAAGCCGGTTGATGTCCGCGAACTCCTCCGTGGCCAGGATCCTCGTTTTTTGCTTTTGCAGAGATAACCCATCATTCGCCAGCTTGTTCGAGAGCATCACGATTAAGGAGTACGCCGCGGACCTTGAATCGCAGAAGATGCAGTAGTCGTCCGCATAGCGACAGAACCGAATCCCCCGATTTCGCAAATGCTGGTCACAGTCGTTCAGGGCAAGTTCCGCGAGGATCCGAGAAGCTGGACCGCCGATTGGCAGACCATATGAAGCCGTCTCCGAGAAAATGCTCAGAAGTTTAATTAGCCGATTGGGCGCGTCAGAACTGACCCCGAGGCGCTTCAGGGCGTTCTCTAAGCGGTGATGGTTTATACGAGGATAGAAGTCGGCGATATCGGTCTGCAAGACAAAATCGAACTTCTTGCTTTGTAATAGCGATTCTCGCCGATAGTTATTCCAAGTGCTTTCAGTGAAAAGGCTGCTTCGAGTATCGTCCCAGCCGTACCGATAAGAGAAGACCGTGTTCTCGCCCTCGGGAATTCGCTGGGATTCAACTCTATCTGCGATTGATATGACCAGGGCGAGGTAATACGCATTCCAGAAGGGCTCGATCAGGGTCGCGCGGCGGAAGCCAGTGTAGCCAACCTGACTCAACATCTCGATCGTAAGAGGCGGCGAGTCGGCCAGACGGGCTTCAAAGTGTTCGTCAATATCCTTCACATGGTCGACGCAGGCATCAAGGCGTTCTTGGAACAGCGAACGTTCAAAGGGAAACGGAAATACGTCCGTGTCGCCATGTGAGCCGATGTTTCGAAGAGCCCTTATGATTTCGTTTCGCATTGTCTTGGCTCAGATTCGAAGGCACGGCCTAGCTGTGACGAACGCTCTGCGGTCCCAGCCGCGTATCTCGACGGGGGGCGACGATAACGATTGCCGCTCGCGCGATCGTTATCGACGATTTTTCGGCTGCTAGACTTCGAAGCTTTTGAATAGCTCAGCCATCCCTCCAGGCTGATACCGGATTCCGCGACTGCGTGGGCGAGAATCCGACCGGCGGCGCCAGCATCTTCGACCGCGTCATGGTGGCGAAAGTCGATGCCGCGCCACGACGCCAGAGACCTGAGGCCATACCCTTTCTTGGCGAACCGAGGCCACACGAGTCGCGCTATGCGCGCAGTATCAATCCAGATGCACGTCAATGGAGGGATACCGTGCTGGGAACATGCTCTTTCGATGGCGATTCTATCGAAGGGCATGTGGCTCGCGACCACCCTACCCGCGAGCAGGGCCGACACGGCGCACATTACTCCAGCGAAATCAGGGGCGTACTGAACGGCAGCCGCGTCGATTCCATGAAGGGCGACATTCATCGACGCGAATGGCTCCCTAGGATTTACTAGAGAATGCCAAGCATCCACCGGCTGTCCGGCGGCGAACCACACCAACGCAATTTGGCAGATGCTAGAGATGTCTGCGTTCGCGGTCTCAACATCCAGCGCGATGAAGCCGTCCTCCCCTCGGGGCAGACGATGACTGGCCGGGCACTCTGACGAGCTCATTTTCGGCCGCAAATTAGGCATGGACTGCCATTATAGACTCCCTGAGGGATTCGAATGCTCGAATCTGGTCGAGATTAGTCCCCGAAAACGCCGATTGCGACGGCGATCAACGCTTTTGTACCCCGCGGTAAGATTCCCGTCGCAATGCTGACTTCACAGGACTTATCTGCATTCCAATAATGAAGGTACAGCCCGAAAGACACGAAGTTCAGAATCGCCGCTCTTCGAAACAGGCTTCATCTCGTAATGTTCTCGAGCAAGGCAGCCGCAGAGAAATCGCGAGCCGGCCGCTCAAGACCTGAATCGATATCCGTCCCCCTTGGAAGCGACAATCGAATCTGGCGGTCGATCGCACTGGTTGCGGCACCACTCCCGGAGGCTCGGGGTGAGCTCTCGAACTGACACCAGCAAGGGCAGAAAGCTGCCATGCTCACTCGGATTATCTGTGTCCTGCAAGGCCTTCCAAAGCAGCTCCTGGAGATCTCGATCTCTCCCAGCACGACGAAGGATCGGTCAGTAAAATCCAGACGGAAAGTAGCGGAGGTTAGGTTGACAGCTGCCCTCGAAGGAACTCGGTATGCGAGCCTTTCCATTGGTTCAGGAGTCGAACTGGTCGGACACGATTGAGCTCACCGTCCTCGCGGACACCAGTGAGGTCGAAGCGATCTTCTCGCGGCTCCGTGGGCATAAAGAACACCTGGTAGTTGCCAACGGATTCGATGTTGCCATTGCCAAACTGGCTTCCCTGAACAGAGTCGTTTCCGGCGGGAAGGCGTTCTGGAAGGCGGGCTTTGAGCCGTCTCGCACGGAGTTCAGTAATGACAGGGAAGTGGGAACGTCCAGCACCACCGCCGACGAGTTCGCCGAGAAGCGCGTTCGCCGGCTGCTGCTGAATGAAAATCCAATGCCCTTCAATTCCCCCAAAGAAGACTTCGTCGGGGTGGCCAATGAAGCGATGAGAGAGAGCCTGGTACAGGGCCTCAATTCCGTTGTCAAGATCGAACGCTCACTTTTCCTTGATCTCTATCCCGACTTCGGCCACGATCCGCAGTCGTTCCTCGAGATCGCCTGGATCGGCGCAGTGACGGATTTGAAGCTCTCGGCTGCTGTTGAGCAGATTCACCATCTTGCTTTGGGACTCGACGGAGACTCGATGGCTGTTGATTTCGCCGGGCAGCGGCACCGGAAATACGTCAACGTGCCGCCATACGAAATCAAGGTTCAGGGAATGCTTCGCATCGCAGCGGAGAACCAAGGCCTGGTAAATCGGTGATGCTGCGCGGAGACGAACGGACACCACAGGGTAGAATCAGAGCGAAGCCAACACGATAAACAGATGCCCGACTCTGAAGCACAAATTAAGAAGGCACGCGCCGTCTATGACGCTACACGACATCTTCGGCTATCCGAGATCCCGCCTCTCGATTACACGGATCGTATCTCGCTCCTCACGGTTGCTGGTGGGCTGAGGCCTGTCGGAGTTTTGGAAGGCGAGGGTCTACAGTTGTCCCCCGTAAAGGACGCTGTCATCAACAATGGTTTGTTCACATCGGTCACCAAAGCAGTTTGGACCGTGCGGGAACCGGCGCCAGATTTCCCCCGAGCGGATCTACTGGCAGTTTTGCATCGCAATCGCAATCGTGAGCAACCTCGAAGTGCCCTTTGGCTGTGCTCCACGCGTGAAGACCGAGTACAGTTGAAGGGGGTCCAGCTTACCAAAGCTGCAGCCGGCAACGTGTTGTCCTACCCAGCGTGTTGCGTCCGCGCAAGCGTTAACGAAGATCTTGCCATAGATAAGGCCTTTTTGGAGGCTTTGGTTGCGAATGTAGGAGTCGATCCCGTGTCGATCGAAAAGGCGATTCGCGACAATGTGCAAGTTGAGCTGCCCGACGAGTTCGGAGCGAATGTTCCGAAGAGCACGGAGGAATTCCCTTTCATTATCCATGTTGCGTGTGATGACTGCCTCGCAACCAGACAATCTCCCTCGGCCAAACTCAACGAAGCGTACAAATCGTTTATTCAGGAAGTAAATCTTGAGCTGCATAATGCCGTAGTCGAGACAAGTCGACTTCTCACTGGGTTCGCTCATCTAGAGGATAAGGGCGAGGTCATTGCTCGCGTTGAGGCACTGCACCGATCGCTCTTCCGCTTCTAACGCGAGACGTCGAGTTAATTGACCCGGAAGCCGGTGAGCCTCGCTCAGAGATTCGGTCCCGAAAGACGCCCTTTTCGATGGGAGCCCTCAGCGGAACGGAGGATGCGATATCCCGGTCGCCATGCCGACTTTGTATGACAGATCGTTTGACGAAGACCCAATTGATAGATCGGTATGTACTTGCGGTTCATGCGTCCCTGACGGAGCGAGTTCAACCTAATTCGGAATCGGAAGCCGCATATCTTCGAATTGCCTGCGAAAGTCGGCGGGCGAAGGTCATTTGCCAGACCGTATTCCAACCCCGCTCCACCGAATGCCAAGTATCACGAGGACTGTTAGGAAGGCCTCGTCGTGGAATATGATGACTTTGATATGGAGTCCACTGCTTCGGCGACAAAAAAGGCAACGATCGTCCCGATTCTCCCCATAAGTTGGGATGTGAATAGCATGGGACCTCTTCCCATCCTCCCGGACAGAGGCGTCTTCCTTGAGGACATTCGCGAGCTATTGACGCCGCGAAACTTCGAGTTGTGGCAAGAGAACCTATCGAAGAACCAGCGGACGCAGTTGAGTGCAGCAAACGTGGCGCTGATTCATCGCTTCGAATCTGCGGGCCACATTGGCAAGGAGGAACAGGAATCGAAGTCGCTACTCGACGGGGTGACTGCTTGTCTCCGGATCGTTCGGCCGACATCTGCTCGATTTCAAACAATTCAGTTAAGGTACCTCTCCGATGGAAACGTCGATGTCTTTCGCTTCACCCATCCCCATGACAACCCGCCCAATGGTCCTCAGTCAGATGCACTGAATAGAATTCGGCAAGAGGATATCGCGCGGTTGCAGAAAGTGATCCAACCGTTCCTCCGCCTCGCGGGAGATGGGCCAGACCATGTCTTACGAGCTGCGCGCTATTTCCTAATCGGATATTCAGAAATTTATGAGCCCATTGCGCAAGTTCTGATGTGGGTTGCAGGCATTGAAGCAATGCTTTCGCACGGGGAGTCTTCCATGCCTCCGGTTACGCAAGACAAGTTGCTTGATGTGATCCACCCGCAATGGAACATCTACGAAGATTCCGGAATCGAAGAGTTCATGGGCGCAACGGTGCGGGTTGGCGATGTCGCTCGCGACGTCTTTGATCTTCGCAATCGGCTCGCGCACGGTGGCGGGATTCCCGACGCGTGGGCCAAAAAGACAAGTAGACCTGCATTTTCCGGTTCCATCGAATACGCCGAAATGCTGCGCGAGGCGTCCGCGGCGATCCTGCGTAAACTTCTCATGGATTGGCTCGTAGCTGGGAGAGCCGTTTCGTAGGACTTCTGAATGGATTTCACCAGCCTCTTGGCCGTCTCGTCGATTTTCTATTCGCAGGGCGCGCCTTACTCAATTCCCGTCGAAGAGATTTACGCTTTGGCGGCGCCTTTCGACGCGGCTGTGGTGGATGAGACACTGCGCGCCCTGGGAGCGAAAGGCCTGGTTCGTCTATCCCTAGATGGCCGGATCGCTTATTCCACACTGGCTGGTAAAGTGGCAAACGACGAAGGCTCCGTGGCCGCATTGGTTCTCGGATCGAGGTACATCAGCGAGACTTTTGGACCGGCAGTAGTCCATATCATCGTTGATGGGCCCGCCGGGGAGCGCGGAGGAACCGGATTCTTCAGTGGTGACTTCGAGAACTCCATCGTTACTGCCGCTCATGTTCTTCATGGACGTACAATGCTGCGCATCGAGGATTCAAGGGGGAACCTCCTCTCAAGGGGGCCTTTTCAAATCCGGGCTGCTTCTGAGGAGATCGACATCGCAGTCATTCAATGCCTGACACCTGAAGGAGTCAAACCCCTTCAGATCGAGTGGCGTCCCGAGGAGATTCGGCCTCTGGATCAAGTTTTGGTCCTAGGCTATCCGCCCATAGCCAACCATCAGCCCGCGCTCTTCCATGCAGTTGCAACCATTCATGCCATCCCAACCGATTATCGAGGCAGGAGCAAACTCGTGGTGTCGAGCATCACCCGACCAGGCTGCAGCGGGGGGCCATTGATCAGCGAGCGGGGTTTTGTCGTAGGCATAATCGAACAGGAGAATAATCTGGTTGTGGAGCATCAAACTTACGCGTTCTTCACCGCTACCCTGGCGCAATACATCACCGAGTTCGTACAGCGACAGTAGTAATGGTGGATAGGATTACTGATCCGGCATCAGCCAGCCTGTGCCGTCTGATTGCGTGTTTCGCAATTTCGTGCCCCGGCCGGTGCGCAGAAAGTGTGCCGAAAAGTGGCGGGCCGTTCAGGAGGTGATCGGTCGAAAAGATCGCCTCCCGGCTTGCCATTGCACGACGGATTTCCCTGAGAAACCATTCGGCGCGAGCGCACATCTGCCACCCGAAAGCGCAGTCCACAGGCAAATTTGCGCAGCGTTCACGAGGAAGTGTCGCTGATCGGGCAAATCAGTTGGCACCGATTCGGTTGATCGCAAGTGCCCGGGAACATGATTTTTCCGGATACGGGCATTCGGTAGGAGGTGCAAATCGGATGAAGAAGGCGCTCAATCGTCGTAGTTTCATTCCCGGACTCTGGGGCGTCTATGGGGACCGATCTTCCGGAACCCAACCTGGAAACGTGCACTTGCCTGTTGACGTCAACCGAGTTTTACGCCCAGGCGGATGGGCGAACCGTAGCCAAGTTTTGCGCGCTTGTTTCGGGTCTCTTTTCGGAACGCAGCAGCAAATCGAAGTGCAACAGTCAAGCTATAGTCCTGGGTGAGCTTCTCTAAGGGGTTGACTTTCTAACTCCACGAGATTCATTATCGCGGCCAGAGCTTATTCCCCTCGCTGCATTGCCTCAATGAGCCGAGCAAAGAGACGCGCAGCGTTCACGCATCTAGTGCGAATGCGTGGCGAGCTTTTCCACCTGTAGTCCGCTCCAGTTCGCAAGTCCATACACCAAATACTGGTTGAAGGCGCGCTGAATCGGTCGGCGACAATAATCGAAAGCAGCTCAAGGTATGATTTGAGATCATCCTCATCCCACTTTGAAGCGTGCAGATATACGAATCTCGTTTCGCCGCTTTTGTCTTTCACGCTGAAATGCGGCTGACCACTCAGGAGCAAGTCCTCAAAGGCGCAGACTGGTTTTGTTTCCTCTCTAAGAAAGCTCTGCGCGAAAGCACCAATCCTGGGGTAGAACGAATTGATAAACGTATCGAAAGCGGCTCGATTGTCCCTCAGGGGGTTTGCGCCTCGGTGCGCGGTCACCGCAGTCGCGGAACTGTGCAACTGTTGCAAGATTTGATCGAGCTTCTTGCCATGCGACTTGCAGTAGTGGACCACGGCTTCTCTGAGAGGCAAATAATATCGGTAGGCGTGCAGTTTGCCTTCCTCAATTTCGCGAAGTTGGGTCTCCCAGCTTCCTGCCGAAGCGTGGACCAGTTTACTCAATGGATAGATGTGGACAGAGATTGGCATCTCGACACCTCGAAAGCAGTCAAACCTGCGCGTGACAACTTTATCACCCCTCCAAGTGATCCGTGCCAATGAGATTTAGGGATGCAATTCTAGGTGACCTTCGATTCGAATGATGTAGGGATCAACATTGACGTATTTTCTTGCCCGTTTCCCGTGACAAACAACAGCCAATGTTGCGCCTTTAAGCGTGAGACTCAGCAATTCCAAATCTGCAACGCATCTGCCGATCTTCAATTGCATCGCTGCCGTAATCCACGCTATTTCCAAGAACTTTGTGGGGTCCCCTCCATAAGCTCGATACAACGGAACGAACGGCGATTTCTCGATCTTTAGTAGCGCGTCGAGCCCCTGGACAAGGCTCTCCCGCATAATCTTGTTGTAATCGCTTGTCTGCTCGTACCGATTCTCGTCAAGAAGGATGCGCCTTGCGCGCATCTCCGCAAACTGCTCTGCCGTTGTACCGGAGGTTCCCATTTCCATTCTGGAAGAAAACTCGGTTTGCAGGCGCCTGAAGTCTAGTTTCCATTTCTGCTTACCAGCCATAACGATATGCTCAACACTCGCTACCTCCCCGACCCCCGCGTTATTGGAATATGCGACGATGACGTGATTGGGGCGCTGACGAAGGCTATCGAAAAACGGGCCATCTGTCTTCTCATCCGGCTCGACTACCATCGTTGCAGAATCTTGCGTCCACGACAGCTCGGCAACAAGCGGAAAAGCGACTGTGTCCAATGGAATGGACTGGATTATGGCTCGGGGCGATGATTCACAGACATTGTTCCGGGTCAAATGTGGTGGAGACGCAGGCGCGCCAATCTTCCCAAGAAATGCTCCACAAACCCCTTGGGCACCTTCACGGCGAAAGTCCAAGTAGCCAATCGTCCGTGGAATTCCCGGAATTTCGGTGTCGTCGAAGCGCACTGGGAGAATGTATTCGTTGCCCTTCTCGTTGAGCGCTCGTGCCTGGGCACTTTGCCGCTCAAGATTTGTCCAGTTCTTTTCCTGATACTCCTTCGAAGCGAAAATGATGCAGTACTTCGCCTGGTTCTGATACACATCGCTGAGGTGAACATAAAGGTCTTTGCCCCAGAGATTGCTCTTTTCATAATCGTCATAAAAGACTTCGAGACTTGCAGCCCTCAGACAACTGGCGACTTGCTCGACCTCTTTTCTTTGCTCGCCTGCAAACGAAAGAGCTACATCGTACTTGAAAGTCATCGGTGCCCCTTAGTTCAAATACCGCTCACTCGGCCTACTGGACGGAAGGCGGCCTTCCGCATTCAAATTACCAGGTACCATACCTGGCTGTTCGTAGCGTCAAATTCATTCAGAGGAGGCCGACTCTCTGCGAATGGTAATCCCGGAAACTTCCAATGCGCTGCCGAGAATTCGCACGAAGCTCTCTCCATCGGGCAGGAGTAACGACTTTCCCCTCTTCGATGGCCTGTTGTAGAGCGTCGATCTCTGTGTCAATTGCGGAGAGGGCTTCAATGACATCGAGTCGAAACTGCTGGGCGTCTGTTAGCAAATGTTCACTGTCCATCGAAACGCCTCCTCGAATTCGTTTCTACTATACCGCTTTGGATGGTCGTAACAGCTCTAGACCGGTGCGGGTTAAGAAAACTCAAAGACTTTTCTCGGTGCCAAGCAAAAGGAGAGCATTCCCGCTCGTTTCTTCCTTCGGGGGCTTAGTGAATGATAGATCGCCAAATCATTTACCGAGTTCTGATAGGTCCCGTTCAAGTCGGCAACGGTCCAGTGAATGCCAGTGCCCGGGAAAAATCGTTTATCGGGCGTTTGAGTGCATCCGCCTCATGGCCGGCACACCGGGTTGAAGTGGAGAATGGGTTCTACACGGGCTTCAGAGGGTGTTATTCATGAACGAATTCATGGATACCAAGCCGTGGCGGAGATGCGACAACCCCAAGCTCTTGTTAGGCCACTCTCAGATGGGAACCTCGCAGTACTTCTGCACCAGGCACTTGCTCATTACGCATCGCAGCCGCTTTGATCGCGTCCGCGTTCGGCCGGGTTTCTTGAACAGACGACTCCAAAGACTTCGAAAGTTCGTCTGGAAGTAGCGAGAGGACTGTCTCCCAAAGAACTCCATCAATCCGCGCATCAATCCTGCAATAGGACTTCGGCACTGCGGCTTCGTCGGTAATTCGCACGGAATCCTGGCTGTTCTTCTGCGCGCGAAAAGTGAACTGGTAGCCTTCGATCTTCTTGAGGTCGCGGCTCAGCAGGTAGTAAAGGACCATGTACTTGGTGCGTTCCACCTTGCCCGCTGCAGCGCGGGCCCGATCAGTCAAGCGGGCGGCCTCGACGCGGCAAAACTGTTCGCGCGCCTCCATAATGCGTAGGAAACGGCCAATCCGATCGACTTTCTCGCCGTGCGCCTCGCAGAACTGCTCGAACCGAGCCACTACGTCTTCGGAGGCCTGCCCATCCGGCTCGACCTGCTCCCCAATCTCTTCGAGAAGCCCATCGAGTTCCATATCGATCTCAAACAACGAACTTGCTTCCGCAATTGAAGCCATCAACATTTCTCCTTCAGCGACGATATGAAATCTGGGCCAGCATCAAGCTGCGGCCCTCTCCCGCACCCAAAGAGTACGGGCGGCCTGATAGGCCAGCGCATCAGCGCGGTTCTGATCTGGATGCCCGTTATGCCCCTTGATCCAGGTCCAGCGGATGCGAAGCCGCGCATTCAACACGATCAGTTCCTCCCACAATTCGCGGTGCCGCAACTCGCTTCCGCGCCGATTCCGCCAGCCGCGACGTTGCCAATGGAAGACGAAGGCGCGCATTCCATAGATCAGGTATTCCGAATCCGAGTACAGTTCGATTCGCGCCCGGCCTGGCAACGACCGAAGCGCCTGGACCGCTGCGACAAGCTCCATCTCAGAGATCGTCGTCCAGGGACGGGCGCCCGACATCTCCCAACGCTTGTTTCCCTGCATCAGAACAGCTCCCCATCCTCCGGGTCCGGGGTTGCCGATCGCGGAGCCATCCGTGAAAATGCGATATGTCTGATCCACCGAAAACCTCCATCACACGAATTGCCGGAGCAAGCTCAAGAGCTGGCTCTCTCCGGAGCGGGCATCTCATAGGGCTTTAGCCTCCCGCGGGCTAGGCTGCATGCATGGGAATCACTTCGCCGAACGGCGCCTCCCGGCCTCCGGTCGAAGCCCACAGGACCGGATAGGGGGGAGCAGATGATGGAAATGACCCATAGAGATCGGTCAGAAAGACCAGGCTCTGCGGCCGGATGCCGCGCTCATCGAGCCACTCGAAGCATGGACCGAACTCCGTGCCTCCTCCGCCTACCGGGTTGAGGTCAATGCGTTGTCCCGCCTCGTAGGTATCCACTTTGTGGACCGCTGCGTCGAAGTAGAGAATGTAGACCCGCTCGGGCCGCTGGCCTTCAAGGATTGAGCGCGCCTCGGCTTCAAAGAGCCGCAGCTGCCGCGCGCTGACTGAGCCGGAGCAATCGACGGCAATCGCGACCTCACCTACGCCCTCACGTATGACTCCGGGCAAATAGAGACCCGTCCAGAGATGACGGCGGTTGGGCCGCATCCAGCTATAGTCGGCCGGGTTCGTCTCCGACCAGAGCCGGCGCAAGAGCTCACGCCAGTCGACTGTGGCCTCCGCTGCTCCCTCCAAAGTCCGGTTGAGCCCCGCCGGAACCTTGCCTGCCTGCCGAGCTACTGTCATGGCCTGGTTGACGGCGACATTCCACTCCCTCTCCTGTTCCTCGATGTTCGGGATCTCATCATCCGGGGGAGGCGCATCGAGGACCTGGCCGATTCCTCCCTCTGTCTCGGGGGCGGAGGGCTCATTGACATCGCCTTGTGACGACGGCTCATTGCTCGGCCCCTCTGCTCCGGTCCCCCCTTGTCCGTTTTCGCTGCCGGCGTCTGGCTCTTGCTCCGACTCTGTTTCAAGGAGGTTGTATATCTGTTCTGCGCTCATCCCCCGGAAGCGGTTATCGAGAAGGACGCCCTCGGGCAGGCTGAGTCCGGCGTCGACGAGCAAGGGATTGATGGCGTAGTCGCAGGCCTCGTTCCACCGTTTCGGGTCGCGCCCGGAGCGGCGCACATGATGGTGAAGCGCCGGGTGCATGACCTCGTGAGCCAATGTTCCGGCCAGTGTCGCCGCGTTCAGGGTTTTAACGAAGTCGGTGTTGTAGTAGAGCGACACGCCGTCGGTGGCCATCGTCTTGACGGATCGGCTCTCCCGCCCCTTCAGGCGAAACAGAAGCGAGCCGAAGAAGGGATGGTCCAGCACCAGGGCGGTGCGCGCCTTCTGGATGCGAAACGAGGTTGGCGTCTCATGTTTCATGCGGCGGCGGGCGCCTCCATGTACGCGGACATGTGGTTAAAGATGTCGTCTGCGGTCGGCCTCGCGGCGGCTTCCGTCGCGGTTTCGCGGTCGCGCAGCACGCCGTCCATCTCCGCAACGATGTTGGCTGCGTCGGCCGCTGTGGTGACACGTAGCAGGCCGTGCTTCTTGAGGTCCTGAGCCGAGTAGTTGCACAGCCGCTCTTTGACTTGCTCCGCAAAGCGGTTGAGGTCCGCGTCGTCATTGACGTTGAGCCGCGGCAGGATCTCCACCAGATCCAGGACATTGGTGACCAGCGAGCCGTGGAAGCGCGACTCCGGTTCGTTCAGCCGGTCGACCATGTGGGCGACCACTTCGCGCAGCCGCTTCCAGAGGTCTTCTGTTCCGCGCATCAACGATTCGCGGACGTTGGCATCGATCTCGCGCGAGACCCGCGCCTGCTCCTCGGCCGACATCTGGACACGGAAGTCCGCGCCAGACGGGATGGGCAGCACCTCGAGCTTGACGCCAAATTTCTTCCTCAGCTTTTCCACAGCCGGGTAGTCCTCCTCGCGGAAAAGCCCGTTCAGTTCCGGCCTCACCTGCTCAATGTACTGGGGATAGACGCGGAGAAAACTCTCCACTCCCTGTTCAAAACCGGCCTCGAACTCGCGCATGCGCTCCATGAGATCGAAGTAGAAGTTGGATGGAAGAAGCCGGAACCCCTCGTCCGACCACGGCAGCGTGATCTTGTAGAAGTGCTGCCGGATCTGCCCGGCCAGCGTGCGTAACTCATCCAGTTTGTCCGCTCCGCGCAGAAGCTGCTTGTTATAGCGGCCCGCGCCCTGGTGGGCCCCATGTTGATCGGCGACATCGCGGCTGACCTTGCGGTCGTGTTTGACGGCCGTCCAGATGCTGATATGGACGGCGGCGAGCATTGCCCGTTCCGTAATCATTGAATGACCTCCCGGTAATCCACTCCGAAGCGAACGAATTCCGGAGTGTGGGTGATGGCGGTGTCCCGTGCCGCCGCATCGCGCATGGCCATCACCCGCATCTCGGTCGGCATCCGGTCGAGATAGGTGAGTCCTCTCCCGACAGAGCTGTCGCTCAGGACCCTGCCCAAAGCTGTAGCGATTGCGATCTGCGCCGAGGGCTCCGAAGGAACCGAAGCTGTTGCGGGATTGAGAAGGATTTCGTCGATCGACGGCAATTCGCGAAAGAGGCGCAGGAACGCGACCAGTTCCGAAGCCGCCGCCGACCCCACAGTGCCATCCAAGAGTTGCGCCTCGAACTCGCTCGTTCCCGTGAGCAGGCGCGTTTTCTGGCGCTGGGCGATGCCGGACAAAACATGAGACGCCATCTCCCAGGAACGCGGAGTGGGCCACGCATTGGCATCCGCGGTCACATCAGCCGTGTGCAGCAGGTCCGGCTTGAAGCGCAGGAAGGCAATGATCTCAGGACGAATCTGTGCCTTTACCGCCCACCGGCACCAGTCGCCGAGATCCGGTTCAAGGTCCAGATGAACGAACCGGTTGCGCAACGGCCGCGGCATGGCGAAGTGAACGCCGCGTTCCGATGCTGGATTGCCGGCGGCGATGACCACCCAGCCGTCGGGCAGCACATACTCGCCGAGCTTCCTGTCTAGCACCAACTGATAGCAGCCCGCCTGGGTCATCTGCGGCGCCGAAGTCAGCTCATCGAGAAAGAGGATGCCTTTGCCTGTGGTCGGGAGAAACTTGGGTGGGACCCATTCGGTCTGGTCTTCGGCGATCCGCGGCAGACCCCGAAGATCGACCGGGTCGAGCTGCACGGCCCGGACGTCAAGAAAGTCGTAGTCGAGATCACTGGCGACTTGGGAGACAATCTGCGATTTCCCAACGCCGCATGCGCCCCAGATGTGCAGGGGCACACGTTCGCCGATCAGCGCGTGAAGCGCCTCATAGAGTTTCGATGGTTTCATGGCATGTCCTCGATTGATTTGAAATGTGCGGGAAAGAACCTCTGCTCACGTGAATTAGCGGGCTGGAATTTGGTGAGCTTCTGGATCGGACGATCCGCCTGGAAAGCGCGATTTGAACTCCAGATGGGTTAGCTGAGCGCCTCCTGATATTCTCGTCAACCCAGGATCATGTCCAGGCAGATCGGCGAACACTTGCCGACTTCACGGGACCCATTCAATGCGGCAGGCGGGCTAGGCCTTGACATCGCAGGAGGATCGCCCGTGCCCCAAGCCATCCGCACCAAATTTGCTAGAATCCTCTTGATTCTTCTGGACCTTATGTCCCAGCGCGAAACTATTGAGTTTCTCAGCTTGGCGTGCTACGATTCAGGCGAAGATAAGGCGAACAGGCGATGGCAAACCAATTTGACGTTGTGGCTCAGTTAACATCCGGCTATCTCCCCGAATCAGAGCGCCTGGTACGGTTGCAGGAGTTCTCGCGCGAGCTCGGATGGCGGCCGACGGATCGCCTCGACACCCCAGCGTTGCGGGAAATCGCCGGAGCCCAGCTGCTAGTTGAACACGGCCTCGAGAACAGCGCCGTGGTTTCCTTCCTACGGAATCCAAAGCAATACTCGACCTTGTCATCGGAAGAGCGGCAGTCCCTCCTTAGTACGTCGTACAACAACCTCGTTGATTGGCACGTCGCAATTGACGGCGCCGGGGTTAGCTTTGTGTACGTCCGGACAAGGATTCCAACATCTGTCGCGCGGCACGAGGTATCACGAGAAAACTACGAGAGCTTACGGAGCGAAATATTCGAACAGGTTGTTGGGCGCCGACCAAGCCCAAATATCCCCGCGCTCGACGACGCTCTGATCAGAACTATTTCGTTTTGGAAAAGGAACCTCAACGCAGAGCTAGAAAACAAAGTCGGCAACGCGCAGCTCGCTCGTCTGTTCAATTCGCTGATCTTTGTTCGGGCGCTTGAGGACCAGCGCCGCCGCCTAAGTGACAATGCCAACGACCTACTACTAGAGAAATGGAGGGACCCGAACCCGCCCGCAACTCTCCGTGCTCTTTTGACAGCCGCCCTCCCGGAATTAGCGAAGCAGGATATCCCCGCCTTTCTGTTTCAAGAAAAGGACTTGAAAGTTTTTGACCATCTCGACCGCGGCTTAGTTCACAGCCTCCTATTCGACTTCTACGAGAATCGCTTCGCCCCATATCGCTACGATTTCGCCGTAATCTCAAAGCACGCGCTAAGCAGGATTTATGAACAGTACGTTTCCCTGTTGAGGCAGGATGAATCGGCGCAGCTGAGCCTTATTCCCCAACTCCCCTCCGAGTTTGCCGATAAGTCCTATGGGGCTGTTTACACCCCCCTCTTTATCGCACGCTTTTTTGCTCGGTTCCTGCGCGAGCATATTCCGCCGTACCAATTCAAGAGACTTCGTAGCATGGACCCGGCATGCGGCTCAGGTATATTCCTTCGGACTCTGCTTGAGTTCCAGTGTGATCCCACCAACGACTCACTGCCCCCTGAGATTATCGGCGCAGCCTTTGAGAACGCCTTTGGGTTGGATCGAGACCCGAATGCGGTGGCAGCTGCGCAGTTATCTCTTTCCTTGCTGCATCTTGTTCTTACCGACCGACTGCCGCCGAATCTCTCTTTGTTCACGAGGGACTTCTTCGAGGACTCGACCCCACCGCCTGGTGTCGACGCCCCTTTCGACGCAATCCTGACCAATCCCCCCTTCGTTTCTACGGAGGTGCAAGACGCAGACACCCGAAAGCTGCTTGCGAAATTCCTCGGGGCTCACGGGAAGGGGCGCGTTGATCTTTATTTGGCATTCCTGAAGGATGCTGTTGAACGGCTCCCTCGCGGAGGGTTTGGTCTCTTTGTCCTGCCTCACAGCTTTCTGCTCAGTAAGAGCGCGCAGGGCGTTCGCGACTGGCTGCTTGAGCAATGCTGGGTGCACTGCCTCGCTGATTTGTCAGCCATACGTGTCTTCGAAGACACCAACATATACGTCATTTTGCTGATCGTCCAGCGGAAGAGTGACAACCTGCCCGAGGTCCAAGCAACGATCATCAAGTGCCAGGATCAAGTTGGCCAAGCTCTGCAGGACGCAATTGAAGGTAAAAGGATCGAGGGAAAGTTTTACAGCATCCACTCAGTGGAGCAATCCAGCTTCAAATCGGAGGGCTGGCTAGTTCTCGCGCCCACTGAGTCCGCAATGGACAAACGAATTCGAAGCCTGCCTGCCTTGGAAGACTTCCTCGAAGTGCGGCAAGGCGTAGTTACCGGCGCTGACAGCATTTTTATCATCGACTCAAGGGCCGTTCCGAACGATGAACCATCCCTCTTCATTCCACTTCTCGACGATCGCGAAATGGAGGCATACACAGTTCCAAAGCGGACGTCGCAAAGCGTCTTCTTTCCCTACTACAAAGGCACGAAGGTTAAGGAGAAGGAGCTGCGCCGCGATTTTCCGAAAACTTGGGCATATCTGACGGAGCATCGTGATTCGTTAAAGAATCGGGCGTCGCTCTCCAGATATCGTAAGGGATGGTGGGAGCCGATGTGGCCCCGAGAGCCCAACACCCTCCTTCGGCCGAAACTGGTTGTCCCGCATTTGGTCATCATGCCACGGTTCGCCCTCGACATTCGAGGTCGTTATGCAGTATCCCGCTCTCCCTTCCTAATCGCGCGCATGCCTAGCGAAGAGGGCAACATTCTCAAACTAATGCTCGCGGTCCTGAACTCAAGTGTGTGCTTCTGGTATCTCCAGACGCATTCACACGTTTACCGCCATGGCTACACGATGCTAGAGAACAAGACCCTAGCAAGAACGCCCGTTCCGGACATCAATCTTTGGAGTTCGAGCGAGAAGTCGCGACTGCTGAGCCTAGTCGAAAGGCGACTGAAGGCTGATGCGCAGGGACGCGCCGCGCTAAACGCTGAAATTGATCTCTTCATCGGTGACGCCTATGGTCTGACGGCGAACGAACGAAGGGCGCTCGGACTAGGGGATATTCAGCACTGATATGAGACTCTCGGAAAAAGAATTAGTTGGACGTGGCGCTCGCATCAGCAAGCTGCTTCGCCCCATTTCTTTGAGAGAAACAGGGCCTGCATGGTCGAGGTTAGCGCGAGGCGGGACGCAGATCATCATTGGTACACACGACGAAGCTCGGCCGAGCAGCGACTACCGCGACTGGCGCTTCTCCATCAATGCAAGAGGATTTGTTGCAATGTATTTTGAGCTTTGGACGCTTGAATCGCGAGACCGCTTTATCCTCGAAAAGGCGTATCTCAATCTTTACAGGTGGAACGGCTCATCCGAAAAGGAGATTGTCTGTCTCCACTGCGATCCCTCACTTTCCGCAGACGCGGATCATGCAAAATACAAGCGGGGCCCTCACCTTCACATGGCTGTTGCGGGATACCCGTACGATCGGGCTCACATAGCGCTCCAAGGGCCTGATCTCACGCCGGTTCTGAAATCTACCGAGACGTTGCATGACGCCCTCGCGTGGGGAATAGAAATGATTCGGGATGAAATGATAGGACTGATGCAGACGATGGCTCCTACAGAGGAGTGATGGCACCTTGGGATTCGTCCCGGAAAACGCCCATGTAGCCGGGAGGAATTCTGGTTTCACGCAAAATCGCCAATGCTCATTTCGAGTGCTTTCGGTCTTGAAAACGTGTATCGACCCGTTCGCAACCGGAACTCGTGGCGTGGACTTCAGCCTCTCAAAGGGTCGGTGGTTGACCGCGACAAGGCGCTGGGGCAACGCGGTTACGATGAAAGCAGTTGCCGAAGAACGGAAAGGCTAGCTGGACCAGGATTTGCGCTTACGCGGCCTCGTCAAAGTCGTCGGATTCGTCCGTTGGCTCACCTTCGGCGATTTCGGCAAGAATCTCTTCATCCTCATCCACATCTGATGCGGGGACGGGAGCCGCCGCTGGTGCCGGTCCCGTATCAAACAGGCTGGCATTGCGCGCCTCTTGTTTCTGCGGTTCGGCGGGCCTGGGCGCTTGGTCAGCGGGCTTCTTTGTCTCAACCACCGACGCCTCCGTCTTGGCCGTCGCAGTCTTCGCTGCCGTTTTCGACCGAGCCTCCGCTTTTGCGGCCTTGGCTGCCTCGGCCATCTGCTCCTTGGCGGTTTCGAGCGTGTTCTTCAGTTCGAGATGGGCGCCAACAAACTGGACCAGTGCGGAAGGCAGCTGGGCGTCCAATTCTTCCGCCGTGCCGGCCACGCTAAGCGGAGTGGTGAGCGCGTCGTTTTCGCTTTCGTTGAGCTTTCGGGGAATGACGTTGACGCGGATGGTGTCGTCCTCCAAGCGCGTCAGGATCATGACGACGGTCCTCTGCCGGAGCAGCGGACCCAGTTCTTTGAACATGGATGCACCTTCCTGTTGAATTGGAATCAGGTTTTGGAACGGGGGCTACTGGTCGGGATCGTCCCAGCTGTGGCTGTATCGCCGTCCCAGCGCGAGCGACTTCAAATATGCTTCGCTATCGTTTTCTCTCTGCCATAGCAGCGAGTAGACCTTGTTCACGGCTGCTTTCATGATCTTCTTCATCTCTTCGTCGGAGATGTGGGAGATCTCTGGATTGCCATTGCAAGCTGCGCAAGCCCTTCCCGCGTGCAGATCCTCAATAGGACCGTTGCGAAAGGCCAAGGCGACCAGCGCCTTCGCTTCCGCTGCGAGGGAAGGATCGAACTTCATCGTCATGGGGACCTCTGGTAGGTTCCAACCATACAGCGTCCATGCGAATGTGTCTTGAATCTTTGCATCTCCTGTGGAGGGCGACGGGCCGGATCGTTCAGCGATGGTGGGTAGTCCTGAAACCGAAGGGCTCGGCGCAGGTCAGACGAACTATGCTCTCTCAGCCGCAGCCAGGATCGCCTCAAGCCGTTCGACTTCGAGGCGCCGGAGTTTGGCCGTTGCGGCCCACTGCTCCATGGCGTCACTGTCGGTCGAGAAATCCGCCTGTATCTCCCGCCATCGTTTTTCATTTTCACGGGCGGCACGCAGCGCAGACTGAAGCGCGGCACTCTGAGGTTTTGCTGTAGGGGTCATCGTAGTGAATTTTACTATTTGGAATTGGTACAAGTTGATCTCCGTGGTCGGCCGCTAAAGTTGGAGCACCGCACAATCCGGCGAGCCTCCATTGGAGATGTAACTTACCTTGACTTGTTCTCGACCCTGCTTCACGCATGCCGGTTGCGCCGCCGCAAACTCTCCCACATCCGCGGGTCGACGGGCAAGGCAGCCATTCGCCCTGTTTCCGCGTTGTAGAAGGCTCCGTGATGAGTAAGGGTACCGTGGCGAAAGAGCCGCGCCAGCATCGCGAGCGCACTGGTAGCGAGCACCTGATTGATGAAAGGCTCCTGGTGTTCGAGAGCCTCCGCCGCGCTGCAACTGGGCAGCGGGTCCTCGCCCGCTTCGGCATCCGCGATCTCCGGATAGAGTTCCGCAACGGTTCGCAGCCGGACTGTATTGCGCCGGTTTGCAGCGTTCAACGGCTGGCCGAGCACATACTGGCCACTGCTGGCGTTGTTGCCAAGGTCGAGCCAGTAAACGGTGCTGTCATTCGCTTGGGTGACAGCGGATAGGATGGCTTGCCGTGCCAACCGTGTATCGACGCAGCCAATAATCAGGTGAGGGCCTGCCGAATTGGTTCTCAGGGAATCCTTGTGGAAGTGCTCGGGGTGCTCTTGCCACCTCAGGCCCCAGAAGAGATTGACGCGGTTGATCAAAACGACTGCTTTGTTCAGTCCGACATCGGCCGACGCAAACGGCTGGCGGACGCAGTTTGTCTCTGAGACCAGATCCCCATCTGCCAACATCACGTGGAGACCTCCGGCATGGCCCCAAACTTTCATCGCCTGGTGGAGATAGGGTAGGCCGAGCAGCACCGCACTCCCATTGCCTCCCGCGCCAACAACCAGCACGCGGAGCGGCTGACCTCTGCGGCACAGTGCTTTCGGGAGAGCGTGCTCAACGATCATGACCGCGCCTCTTTCCAGACAAGAACTCCTCCACCGTTTCCGGCAATTCGATCAGCGAATCGAGTGGAAACTCCTCTTTGCCGGCGAGTTCTTTCCAAAGTCCCTCGAAGCCGCCGGGATGGCGCGTAAGCCTCCCGACGTTGCCATGCGTGAACTCGCTCTCATAGAAGCTCCGTTCCCACTGCGGGATGGAGGCGACCGTGGAGGCATCCGGCGCGCGCATCGATCCCAGACAGACGCTTCCCGTCTCATAGAGGTTCCAGTAGGGTGCCACACAGAGCTTGGTATCGGCCACGGGGCGTTGGTTCTCCTTCAACGCCCGGACCGAAAGCGAATGATCCATCGCCATCCAGACCAGAGCGGGATGCGGAAAGATCGCGCCATTGATTCCGGCCATGTCGCCTTGCGTCGTTCCGAAGAACATCTGGCGCTTTTGTGGCGGCGTCCACCAGGCAATAAGCCGCTCGGTGCGCGCGATCACGCTCACGGGTAGAAATTCCGCCTGCACCCGGCCGCCCAAGGCTTGGACCAGCGATTGGACGAACTCGATGGTCAGCGTCTTTGCCGGACCGAGCGTTGGTTGCTTGGCGCGGTTGTCTGCGGTCACTTCATGGTGGGTGATGAATGTATTTCCGAAATGGCCGTTCTGGTGTTCGGTCGATTGGTAAATCAGCAGGGCTTCACGCAGCGCGTAGTGATGGTTCTGTCCGATGCTCACGTTGACGTTCATGCTTCTCCTCACGGTCGCTGAGCAGGGTAATCAGACCGGCCAGTTCCATGTTGACTCTGAGAAAGATCGCCATCGTGCGAATTGCCGCGTCGAACTCGTCGCCGACCTCCGGCCGAAAGCACACCGCGCAAGAAGGTTCATTGGTGGTCTCGTTATAGCGTTCTGATTCATGATCGAAGCAGGCTTGAATCGCGTCATTCTCACGGAAGACCAGCAAGAGGCTCGGCACCGGCGGGTCGTCGTATTCCCCCTCGAAGCGCATGACCTGGCCCTTCAACCGCGACAGCCGATGAAGTTTCAGCAGATTCTGAATCCATATAGAGTGCGGCCCATGAAGATGCCTTCGCAGCAGTCTTCGTGCGCTGGGATATGTCCAGTCCTTCGCGGTCCGGACGGATTCCGGGATCGCCTCATCGACCTCTGGGAACTCGTATGCATTCCGGCTCTCGGGTTCGTCCTGCTCCATCCACTCATGCAGTTGTTCGTTGTAGCACTCGGCGTCCGTGTGGTCGTAGATGCGAATCCACCGATAGAGCGAACTCCGCAGCAGGAAGTAGAACGCCGATCCGAGGAATCGCTCCTGCTCTTCGAGTTCGTCCAGTGCGGCTCCGATCTTGAGGTAGCCGCAGGCTTGGAGTTCCAACATGGCCATCAGCTTGCCTTCGCCAAGAGCTTTGTCCCGCCAGTATCCTGTCCCAAGGTCGTCCCTGACTTCGAAGCAATAGTCGATCTTGTCTGTGAGCGCGTCGCCGGCGAACTCCTCAATCAGCCTCTGAATGGCGCTTCGCGCGAAGACTACGGCGACCTCGCCGCTTTTTTGCCAAAGCTTCGCGTCGGCGAAATTCCGCTTCACCAGCGCCAGGCACAGGCGGTAGAGGCGTTCGCCGTTTGTCTCCAGGTGATAACTTGTGGGGATGCGGCGGAGGGACGGAAGGCTTTCACCGCAGCCCTGTCCCAGCAGCGCTATATCAGTGGCGGCAGCAGTTCGCTTGGGGCTTCGAGAACCGGCATCGTGCCGGACGACGATCTCCTGGCTGCTTCCGCGACGGCGTGCGTCAGGCTTTGTGACTCTTCGCATTTCAGATGCCTCGCGACGAGCCGGTCGGCTCTTTTGGGCGGCCTGCACTCAAGCCGACGGAGTTCCGTGAGCAGTTGGGTCTGATCGGCTTTCGTCTTCTTCATGATGTGCCGCCTTGTTTCGTTGATTCGGGAGTGACCCTCTCCTTGCGGTGCACAGGTCGCACTGGCGCACGTGAGAGCGCAGAGTAGAGATGCCGTGGAAAGCGCCTCTCTCAGCCCTTGCTGCCGATTGCCCGGCTGAACGTGTAGCGAAGGGCGCTTCCGGTATCTTCCGGCCCCGCCAGTGTCGCCGTGGCAATTTCGGGGTGGGACGGCGTTAGTAATTCTCGCACTTGTTCGACGGTCAAGTTGGGTGCGGGATCGGGTATGCGCGTTCCGTTGTAAAAGAACTCGCGGCGCAAGGCATTCACCGTCAGGCAGCTCATGGATCAACATCTCCTTGGTGGATTTGGGTTGAAAGTGGAATGGGGAGTGTGGGGTATAGCCGAGGCGCGGACCCCGTTCGGTCCGCTGTTGAGGACCAATCGCAGAGGCGGTAAGAGTGTATCTTGCGCTGCATACTCAAAGATGCGTTCGAGCAAAAATGGCCAGTTATCGGATTGCGGTCAACGCGCGGGTTGGCGATTTGGTGGCAACCGAGGGCAGCTCCCAGTGATATCGGCGTTTGTTGGAATAAATCCCTACAAGCCGGACAGCCCCTGAGGGTTATTTGAAGACTGTTTCGCCTTCAGCGAAAAGCCCCTATGCTCTCAATATTGACTCCCTAAGGAGGAACAGCATGGAAGCGAAAGAGAAAAGCGTAGGATGGGAATTCGTTGACGAGTTGTATGAAATTTCGGTTGGAACAACGGGTGCACCGCTCCAACTCTGGATGTTTGACATCCAATTCTGCGAGAACCTCCAGGAAGATTGGCTTGCGACGGCTGTCGAGTCCTCCGGAGTTACGCGCGCCGAACTTGATTGGATGATAGGTGAGGGCTTGCTGCGGCGGTGGAAGTCGCCCACAGGCAAAGAAGGGTTTCTGATCTACACGGAGCACCAAGCCGTCATCGCCAAGAAGCTGCACGATAGTGGCCGTTATCCCATCGAAGAACTCCGTCATATTTTCAGCGATTGGAACAGCTATCTAGAGGGCGCGGTGACTGACGAGCCGGCCTATGACAGCCTTGATCTCGATGATTACGAGCATTTCCGTCGCCGGGCAACCGAAATGGCCCAATTCTTCGAGGAAGAGGTGAACTACACAAACCTCGAAGGTCTTCCATTGCCAGCCGAGCAGATCGCTTTTCAAAAGAGAGAGGCGGCCGAGAAGCTGCGGTTGTGGAGGTGGATACGGAACGAGGTCTCCACACACACTGAAAGCGAACTTACTCCCCAGATTCAGAAGGCATGGCGTAAGCAGCTTTTCCAACTCCGCTGGGTCGACGAGTGGTGCCGCTTGATAACCGCACAGGAGTTCTCAACGCAAATTGAACAAGGATACAGCGTTGAGGTCTCGTTCCAGAGCAGCGGGTGGCGTGAGGGCGTAACCACTCTAAGCGACCTTAGTTGGGATCGTACCTTAAAGCGGTTCAAGGACACCATAAACGAAGGAGAGACATTTCCGCTACGGACTCCTGACTTTAACGTCACTGAACGGGGGATCGAGTTTCTCAAAACACCGTCTCCCGCCGAGTATCAGGTACTGCACGAGAAATACCATCTCGCCCAGCTGTCGGCGCTGCTCGAAGAGAAAGGGGCGGGGCTATGGATATGCGATTTGGCGGCGTCGGGTCGCGGGGAGTGCGCTGAATGCGGCAAGGTGTTCGAACATACCAAGGCGTCGCGAAAATTCTGTGGGGACCGATGCCGCAGCAGAGCGAAAGCCCGGCGATGGCGGGAAGCCGACCCCGAGCGGAATCGAATCGCCCAAGCCAAGTATTACAAAGAAATCTATCCGGAGCGCGGCAATGCGTAAGACCTCGAAAGGACATTGGTTGTTTGGACTCGTCAGCGTTATGAAAGCTTTGGCTGGACTTATCGCTGCCACTACGGCTCTGTACCTTGCTCTGTCGACCCCGCCAAGAGATTCGTACTGCCGCCCCCAAAGCGACGGCGGCGCAGGCCATGCACCAAGTCAACCGGCTTCGAACAGGTGACCTCGTAGATCAGTACCGGCCGGCATTCATTCGCATCCAGGCATAGACCTCGGCTCTTGCTAACAGGCGGAGGCGCGTTTCCAGCACTACCATCTCACCTCATGATCTGATCTAGTCGGGGTCAATGCAACCCAGGCATTCACGAGCAACCGCTTGTTTGACCACAATTGACGCACGTATAGCAGGTTCCACTGGGTCTCATCAGCCCACCACAGGCTACACAAGCTGGAACGTCGCCGATGTCGCAAAGGAATTGCGAGCCGTCGACCGGGCCGGGATTCAGCTCTCTGCCATCGCTATCCCCGCTGCCGCCTAGACCGAAGAGCGGGAGTTGTTTCCCAGACAGGAACCGCAGCTCCATCCAGCGGAAAAGGTAATCCATGATGGACTTTGCGTACCCGATCTGCGCGTTGCCGGTCCAGCCCGATGGCTCGAAGCGTGTATGCGAGAGCTTGTCGCAGAGCACTTTCAATGGCACCCCGTGCTGAAGGCTGACTGAAACCACGGTCCCGAAACACTCCATCAAACCGGCAATGGTTGATCCGGCCTTCGCCATGCGAATAAAGATCTCGCCCGGCTGACCGTTCGGGTAGAACCCGACCGTCAGATAGCCTTCATGTCCCCCGAACGCGAAGTGATGCGTGATGGCCGAACGCTCATCTTGCAATTTGTGGCGATTCGCCGCCGGCGGACCCAAGAGGTCAGGTGCAGCTCCCGGCGCTCGCTCTGTCAACTTGCTTAGATGATCATCACTGGCCGGGTCGGACGATTTCGAATCTTCTCCACCGAACTCTCGGGGCGTCGGTTCAAGGGTTTCCATCTCTGGCCTCCTGCGGTGGCGGGGAAACTGGCCCCGCTCGTCCAGCCGCGTCATTGAGGGGTTTGTACCCCCAGACAGAAATCCGGTCAAATGACCCGGAAGGCGCTCAGTTGGAGTTCGAGACGGCTTCAGAACAGCGAGCCCTGAATTGGCGTGACAGGAGTCTCATCCACTGGTGGAGCAGCAAGTTGGAGTTCCTGATCCCGCTCTACCACCGACGTCCTGTACTTGCTTTCCAATTGCCTGAGCAGCGCAAGATCGGTTGCCTGGTGCGCTTCCGCCAGCCGCAGTTCATACCGCGCAAGGTAGTTGCGGTTGACTATTTCTCGCTGGATTGCCCTCTCGACATCGGAAAACGTGTATTCCGGATCCCCGTAGCAGGGGAATCGCAGTGCGTGTTTCAGAAACCGCACCTGAGCGGCAAGAGATGAAAACCACTCCTCGTAGAATTGAGTGCGGTTGTAATGCGCAATGTGCCCGAAGCACATGGAGAGGCGAATGTAGAAGCGCTTGGTGAAGAGCGCCGACGCCCACTCCGATTCAATAAAGCGCAGCAAAGTATTTCCGAATTCCGCCTTGTCTGTAGCGGTCGAAAACTTCGTGGCTGTGAAGTCCGATGGGAGAAATGGCCCTTTGGGCATCATGATCTCCACGCAAGAGAAAAGGGCCAGCCGCAGCCGACCCTCTTCCTTGCCTTGGTTGAGACCATAACGGTCTCGCTGGAATATTCTCCCAATGGATACGCTATTACCCGTACATGCTGAAGACCAGCGGTTTCAGGGGAGATTGATGGCTCTATCGCCGTCATGCCGCCGCTTCGCCCATCGCCCTCAACTTGCGGTACACGGTGGTCTTGCCGATTCCGAGTAACCGTGCAGCTTCAAGAGGCCTGCGATTCGATCTCTCGTAGGCTGCGACGATCATCGCTCGCTCCACCTCCGCCATAGTCGGAAAGACTCCCGTCTCTGGAACCTGCGCTAAGACGATTGGAGCTACTGACTCCACGCACTGCTGCGTCAACCGCTCTGTTGCCGTGGAGATCAATCTGGAGGCCTGTTCGAGTTTCTGGAGGCATTGCGGGTCCTGCCGGATCACGACCCTCTCCACCACTCGCTCAACAATTCTGACTATCGGCTGAGGCAGCGCTGTGCCGCAGCGCCGGCAATTCGTTCTATCGTTCCATTGGACAAGCTCGCAACTGCGGCAACGAACCTTTTCCCGTTCCTCGCTCATGATGCCACCTCTCAAATTAAAAGCGTGTCGGCTCAATCGAAGAGACTGAGCTGCACATTGGTTTCGCTGGCCGTCGGCCAAAGCGCGGCTTTCTTCCGCTTCTTTATTGATGCGCTCGGCTCCAGCAGATGAATGCCGAATGGCACCGGCGCCGGTTCCGCGGCGATCACGCCCGGCAGGTCGAGCACCGCGGTGAACTCCTCTTCTGATTCCAGTTCCGCAGCTGCCGGGCGCGGCAGCACTTTCTCGCGTTCGTGGCCGAGGTCCCGCCACACAGCATCGGCGGATTCTCCGACACCGGCTTTTTCGACCAACTCCCGCGCCATCGCGCTCATCAGGTCTTCGTCGGTGTCGAGCGCTTGCAATCCTTCGCCCGAGAACTTGCCCTCCATCATCAGCGCGACCAGCATCTTCTTGCCCATCAATCGGAGGCAGATCTCCTGCATCGTCCCGGAGTAAGTCACGAACTTCACCCGCACTGGGAGTCTCTGTCCGATGCGCCACGATCGGCGGCTCGCCTGACGCAAAGTATGCAGCGAGTATCCGGTCTCGTAGAAATAGAGAGTTGGAAAGGCAAGCAAGTCCAATCCCGTCTCGACCAGCTTGGGATGGCAGATCACCACCTGGACGCCGGCCTTCAACTGCCGGTCGTACCAATCCTCTCGTTTATCGGTGGCTACAGATGAGCGGAGGATGGCGACGCGGATGCCCTCTTGCCGCAGAACAGCCTCCAATCGCAGAGTGACGTCTTTCTCGCCCGTATAGGTGGCGTACACCTGGCAGCGCCGTCCCTGCTGCAGCTCCTCTTTCACGTCGGCGATCAGAGCGCGCTCCTTCGCGTATAGAGCCTGTCGCGTGAGGTTCTCCGGCTCGGTCACCAGGAACTTCACATACTCCTTCGTCTGCGGATCGAAGGCCCGCGCCCAAATCTCATCGAAGTCGTAGGGATGATCGGGATAGAGCAGGAGCGTGTTGAGCAGGATGCTCATCAGGCTCTTGTTGCCGCGGTGCGCTTTCATCGCGGAGCGAATATCCTCCTCCAGCTTCTCGTAAGCCTGCTGCAGGGCGTCGTCCATATCCACCGAAATGACGCTCTCGTCGTATCGCGGCAGATTGTCCGAAATGTCCTCAAGCGACAGAAACGCCGTAGTGGTCATCAGGAACTTACCGAAGAGCATGGGCGAGGCTCCGGGCTTTCGCAGAACCCGGACCGTCTTCTTGGTGGCCCTCGAACAGGCGTTGTCTGACTCTTCCACCTTCTCGATGGTTTCGAGAACGCCATACTGCTCCTGGAAGTCTCGGCGGCCTTGCCCTCCGTAGGCGAAGCCCTCGCGCACCATCGCGTGCGGTTCCATGCGGTAGAAGATGTTGAACAGGTCGTCTGCGTAGCCACCCATCAGAGTTCCCGTGAGCGCGATCAACCTTTGTGCGGCGCGTCCGAGCACGCCCAGGCCATTGCCTTGCGCCGTGTCGCCAGCCAACTGGTGCAGTTCATCGGCGATGGCGAAATCAAACCACCCGCGCATGTAGCGCCCGACATACTCGATTGGCGCCATGCGTTGAATGCGCGTCCGGTCAGCTTGCCACAGTGCGGAGAAGCGAGTAGTGCCGCCGCGGGGCGCGGTCAAAGCCTCCGAGACCTTGAGTTTGTCAGTGAAGTCAAGCGCGGTAAGCTTCTGCATCTCGGAGTCGAGGATGGCAACGCCGGAATCCGGATTGACGACGCCGCCCAGATTCGGTCCGGACTTTGCCTTCAGGTAGACGTGCTCCCAGAAGTAACCCAGCTTGCCCCTGTCCTTGCCCGTGATAAAGAACGTCGGCCCAGGGAAGCGCTTCCGCCATTCCTTGCGGCCCATGCGCCGCATATCGGACAACGCCAGTCGCTTGCCCTCGTACACCGTCCTGCCCTTGCTGAACTTCACCTCGCAGATGCCATGCTGCCGGCTGGGATCGCCGCCATTGCGCATGTCCTCTATCAGGAAAGTGCGTGCGCGTGGGATGGTGAGCAGGACCTCGCGCGCCCATTTGTGCGTGATGTGCGAGGGGCACATGACCAGCGTGGCGCTGGGGCGTCCCTCCGTGAGAACGTGGATCGTGCCGAGCGCCATGAGGGTTTTGCCCGCGCCGCATTCAGCGACGATGCGCGCAGCTTTTGCTGTGCGCAGATATTTGGCTGTACCGGTGATGGCAAGCGCCTGAGCCGGGAGCGCCCTGCGCAGAAGAGCTGCCAGTGCCGGTGCAACGGGGTCTTTGAAGTTCTGCAGTGGCGGGTAGGTTTCGAGAATGCGTTCAGCCAATGCGGGGCCAAATTGACGCAGATAATCGAAGGTCGTCTCCATGGAGATACCTCGTCGGAGTGACAATGAGAGGGGCAGGGCTCGCTAGATAAGCAGGGCGCTCCCTGAGGAGCGCCCTGCTTAGACTTGCTGCAATGCGGTGAATTGTGAATCCATTACCAGATGGTCGGAATCATTCCTGACTTCTTGATCACCTTGTCGTGCGTGACGAGTTGGATTCCTTCGACCAGCGCGGTAGCTCCAATCAATCGGTCCTGGGGATCTTTCGGATAAGAATCGGGGAAGCTGACCGCGCGAGCAGCGATCTCCGGCGTAATGGGAAGCACCGTCATTTTGGAAGCGCACAGGCGGACGAAGGATTCTACGCTGAGAGTGGTTTCTACTCGCCCTTTTTCAGCAAGCCAGGCCAACTCCATAAGGGTAATTCCAGCAATCGCAAGTCCGCCTTGAAGACGAGCGGCGCGGATGACTTCCTTCGCGCGTTTCGACAGTTTGTTCGGTTCAAAAGCAAGCCAGATGACGATATGAGTATCGAGGAGTATCATTCGGGCAGATTCCAATCCGAAACAGGAATCGTGTTCTCGATGTCTCCAACAATGCGGCCTTTTCCTGCCAGAAAGCCGAAAATGTCTTCTTCATTGGACACGACGCGGTTGATTTGAACAACCGGTCTCCCGTGCTTTGTGACCACCACGGGCTGACCGCTTTCGGCGACCTGGTCCATCACGGCGAGACACTGAGATTTGAATTGAGCGGCTGGAATCTTCTGCACAGGACTTCCTCCGTTAAATATGTCCATTATATTATGACCACTTTAGAAAGAGCAAGACTCTGAGTTCTCAGCCCTTCGTGCCTGTTTTTCCGAGGTGATTCACGTGAGAGCAAAGAAAGCCCCTCTCCTGGGCATCGCTTGCGAGCGAGGGGCTCAGGTCTTCATTAATCAGTATTTTCTGCAAACTCCTAGCCTCCTATAGAGGAGCCATGAAGTCGCTTCTTGGAAACCGAGACCGTAAGACTTCTAGGGAAGCTCCGGCGCCGGAGACGACCTCTTTGCGGGTTCGCCTTTGCGTAGATCGGCGCCTCGACTGGGATAGGATGATCGGGAATTCACGAATTTCGGGTAGATAAGTCCACCACAGCCCGCCGTATTCAATTCCTAGATTTCAGCCGCAAGGGTGATCTCCGGCTTGCGCCTTTCCTCACGGTAACTGCGAATGGTTCGTTGGATCTCCTCTTCGGAGATCTCCCCTAGATCCTTGGCTGCTTCAGAAAGAGACTCCATGAACTCCTTCTTCCATCCAGCACGCTTCCGCCCCCGTGGCATGTCGCGGTAGATGTCCGCTCTGCTTAGGCCCTACACCCTCTTCGGCTTGATTACGCCAAACTGCACGAGATTCTGCAACTCTTTCGGCTGGACCTTTAGAACCGCACTCGCTTGTTTCAGCTTCAGCGCTCGCCGTGGCATATCCGCCTCCATTACAATCTAAATATTAGACCGTAAATCCGCCCTAGCCAGTATTGATCCTTGGGGACTCTCTTCAACCGCTGGTCCTCTACCGGCGGGCTGAAGTGGACATTTCAGCCGTAGGTGAAGCCGCTGGCCATTTCAAATCATCGTACCTTGTCCCAATGATGCAATAAGTGCGTATCGCGGCCAGACGATCGGCCCATCGTTGTCCGGAAATTTCAGCGCCCGAGAACTCAGACCATCACCAATCCACTCAATCATCTCCTCGGTCGTCGCTGAAATCAAAACAGGCTGGCACCCGATACCCTCGATCTCCTCGATCTTCTTCTTTCCCTCGACGATTCCAAGGATGTAGTCCGCCCATGTGGGAACGGCCGGGAGCCCCAGGAAGCTCACCAGAGCGGCCCACGCCTCTTCGCGCCGGTATCGCAAAAGAATCGTACGCCCCGCGCTCCCATTGGTGTGGAGTTCCTGGGACACCGCTAGCAAATGACGCACTGGATATTTCCGGCCTGGCAGAGTCACGGCTCCTTTGTAGCAGGAGGCATGTTCGCCGAACGAGATATCCTTTGTCTCGCCGTCGGGAAAGGTCAGGCTGAAGGCGGCCTTCTCGTGAACGGCCGCCGTGATCGCGCCGACATCCGAGTCGTTGCCGAAGACGCTCAAAAGATGCGCCTGCCGATCTTCCCCTATATACCGATCGACCCGCAGGCGAATGCGGGTCGAGGCCTTTTCCGTAATGCACACGTACTCAAGCAGCCCGAACCGCAGGTGTGCATTCTCCATCGGCTTCGTCCTCCTTCTTCGCCGGTGTCTCGGTGAGCTTCAGCGTCCTCCCATCGGAGTAGACCAGGTACAACTCATTGGCCCACCGCTCTCGGTGGTGAATGATCTCGGCGTCTCCGTCCTGTTCCACGAACGTCGTTACATGCTTGACGGAGCGCCAGCGGGCTATGTGCCGGTCGTCTCCCTGGCCGAAGACGCCGTTCAGGAGCCCCGCGGTACACAGAAGCCCAACATGGCCGCCATGCAGCGGCGTGATGGGCCGGCCAGTTGCAACGTCCTCATGCGGCATCAGTAGTGGCGCGGCCTGTTTCCATGCGCCCGATTGCGGCAACAGGTCTTCCAACAAGTCGTAGGGAAGGCCGCGATAGCTCAGAGCGACTTCGCCAGAAGGAGGTACCGAATAAGGCGGGCATACGCCCGGCTGCAACTCGGCCAGTCCCAGGAAACTGCCATAGAGGCCGATGCTCTGAAGTTGCCGCTTATTGTTCTCAACGGCGGCTCCTCTGACGTCGCGCCGTACGCCAAGCACCGCGATCTGCCGGTACTGAACCGAATCTGGATCGGTCATGCGAAAGACGTTCAATGCGGCGAAGTGAGAACCGAGGATGCCCGAGCAATCATGCAACCGCTCGAAGGGGATCACCAGAACCAAAACGCCTCCCA
Source organism: Terriglobales bacterium (assembly GCA_050012595.1). Taxonomy (GTDB): domain Bacteria; phylum Acidobacteriota; class Terriglobia; order Terriglobales; family Acidobacteriaceae; genus Acidiflorens. The sequence continues at coordinate 3,762 of JBEKGW010000021.1, read as the reverse complement.
TCGCCAGCCAGCGGTAGGTGTGTTCCAGGAACACGGCTTCCATGCGGCGATTCGCAATGGAACCGATTTCGGAATCATAGGGCGGATTCAGGTACAGGAGCGAGAAAGATTCGGGCCGCGCAATCGCGTCGAAGGCGTTGCCCTGAATGGTCTCAATGCCGTTGGCGCTGGCAATCCGCGCACGTTCGGCATCGAGTTCGACACCATAGCGGCGGACGGGAGCTTCGCTCGTCACGAGCTGCAACGCAGTGCCTTGTCCAACGCAAGGATCGATCACCGAAGCCAGCTCAGCGAAGGAGAGCAGGGCGCGAAGTTTCACTCCCTCGGCCTCCGGCAATGGGTAATAACCCATTTTCAGGCGCGCGACATTCCGCATGGATTCACCTCGCCAGTTGGGATTTTGGGGCTTTAAGACGAGTCGGAAGTCCGCGGAGCACCGCATCAGCGAATGAGATGCGGCGCAACCAGACTAACAAATTCACGTGGCGTGACGATCTTCGTATTCTTCCAGAACGCCGGAAAGTGTTTACGATTGCCGGTGATCAGAAAGTCGGCACGAGCCGCATCGGCGCACTCGACAAAGATGTTGTCGTCTGGATCGCTCGTCACTTCGATCCGGCGCGCGGGACTAAGCAAATGACCGTGGTTCTTGATGAGCTGAAGCAATTGCAGCCGCAACCCTTTCCGAATGGAGAATTCAGGGCGGGACAGCACATCCGCGTATTCTTCAAGTATCGGCGCGGAAACGTATAGACGTCCTGGTTTTGTAATCGCCAGAAGAAATGTGGTTCGCTGAAGGCCGTCGGGTTTCAGTGCCGCGGAGACCAGGACGTTCGTGTCGATCACGAGGCGCAATGCGAGCATCAGAGATTCTTCTTTTCCAATCTGGCTGCCTTGATGACCTGATCAATCTGACGCGAAGTCAGAGTTGCAGTTTTGTTCCGCTTAGCCTCATCGCCTATGATCTTTAGGATCTCGGGCTCCGGCGCGGCAAGTTTCACGTAATCGCGGATATTCAGAAGAACCGCGGTGGGTGTGCCCCGCTTTTCGATGACGAGGGACCGCCGTTCCACGTCCATGCGGCGGAGGATCTTCCCGAGGTTGGTGCGCAGACTCAGCGCAGAGACAACGATTGCGCCGTTCCCCCTCGTGGTTGCAGTAGGCATAAACTCTCCATTTCAACTGATTCAACTGTACAGTTCCCCGAAATCTCAGTCAACATAGTCGTCCGTTGCTCATGCGGCAAGCCGGAGAGCCGCAGCGGATGAAGCTGCGGGCGGCGATCCGGGATTGGAAGGCCCGGAGAAGAGAGGCGCCAGTCCCACGATCCTCTCTGACCCGCAGAGACCGCACCGCTGCCGGGCCGACGACGAGACCATCTTACAGTTCTCACAATAGACGGCCTTCTCCAGAGGAATCGAAACCAGACCGGGCTCCGTTCGAATCATCCGTACATTGCACATAGAACCTCCTAGCGTCGGCCCCTCGTTTGCTTGCGGTCAGGCGGCAGGTTGCCCAGCCAGCCCTTCGAGTTCCGAGACCAGATGCCTTAGTGCTTCGAGATTGCGGATTGTTGTCATTGACCCGATGTGCAACCGATCGAGCACGGAGACAAACTGCGTATCACCGATCGACTCGGCCAGCGAGCGCACTTTGCGGATTCCCCGGGAAGCACGCTCCATCGCCTCAGCAACGTTGGTCTGAAGCTGAGCGTTCGGTATATCGTTCGCCCTCCGCGCGCGTGCGACGCGCCAGAGGATCTCCCCGCAAATGGAGTCGCCCAAGGTGCGCCGGAACCCCTCAATTTTCGCCGTCGTCTCCTGGTCGATGGGGCCGCGTTGCACTACCGGAGGCCGTGGACCGCAGGCCGGGTTGGTCTTTCCGGTCGCCAGATTCGCCTTGGGAAGCGCCCAGTTGGGAAGTGCCGGAAGCCGAGTCGGCTTGCCCTGCCCGTCAAGCGATACCCAAGTCTCCGGCAGGTTGTACAGATAACGGCCCAGACCAAAACAACTGCCGGCGCGCTTGAAAGCTTGCGCTTCCGCTGCCGTCATCGCATTCTGCTCATCCGCCCACTGCTCTCCGCTTCCTGCGTGAGTTCCAACTCGCGCGATCGTAAGCGTGCACGTAACCAACACTTTGCCGGTCTGGATGATCTTGTCCCGCTTCACCCTGCTGACAGCTGAAACCGTGGTAACGTCGTAATTCCTGGTCCAGCCGCTCGGAGTGAATAGTTGGTTGAGACGGTCGGTGTAGGCCCGTGGGTCCGCGTATGCGATCACGGCTCCGCGGCTTCCATCCTGAGTTTTGTGGGTGACGCGCCACTTGATCTGGGAAGGATCGAACGGCTCCGCCAACTGCGTGAACAGAGCGTCGAGATCCAAACTCGTCTTCGCTGCATTGGTCGCCATCGTCGTAGCTCCTCAAAGAAATAGGCGCCCCGAAGAGCGCCTTGGTCGTACCTCGCAAACCCCGTATTAGAACGGAATCTCGTCCGGACTAAGTTCTTCGTCGCCGTACTGGCTGTCCATTTCTTGTCGTTGATTCTCGGACCGGCCGGCGTCTTGCCGGGATTCACTTCTGCCATTGCCGTAGCCGGAGCCTGCGTTTTCTCCGCGGGCGCCGCCTAGCAGTGTCAGATCGAAGACTACGATCTCGGTGCGGTACCTCTTCTCGCCCGATTCCTTGTCATCCCAGGAACGGGTCTGAATCTTGCCCTGGACGAAGAGGTGCGTGCCCTTGTTCACATAGTCGCGGACGATCTCGGCTGTCCGGCCGTAAGCGACAAGGTTGTGCCACTCGGTCCTGTCTGTCCAATTCCCCTGGCGGTCCTCTTGCCGTTCGGCGGTGGCCAGAGAAAGGCTGGCGACCAGCGTCCCACTGGCGGTGGAACGGATCTCAGGCGCGTTGCCAACGTATCCGAGCAACAGCGCTTTGTTGACACTCTTTGCCACGGTGATGCTCCTTTCTTAAAGGTCTCGTACATAGTCGAGCGCCGAAGATTGGCTGACCTCGACATACATTCCGTCGGAATAGTGGTAAAACCTGCGGCCGTCCGCGCTGATGTTGAGATACCGGCGCGTGGACCGGTGCTTGTACAACTCGATCTCGCCGGCGCGGCCCATGTACATAAAGTTCTCCAGCTCCCACGCCGGAAGGACCAGCTCAAGCGGAGGCCAATTCGGCTCGCCGACGGTAATAGGGGCTCGAATAAATCGCGCCATAGTCTCTATCCACCGATGACTGGAGGCACGCCCAGGTGGGTGTGCTTGCACCCGATGCAACAAACGTGCGCCGTCAATTCTCTGATCGCCTCTTCAAACTGCGGCGGTAGCGGCAGAACTTCGCCGGCGCGGTCGTAGAAGATGGGAGTCAACTTTCCCCGGAGCGCGCGGTGTTCCTCCTTCCAAAGATCGAATGGAAGCACACCGTCACGTCCACGAAAGAGCAGCTTCGAGGCAATATGTGGGCGTTTGCGCCCTGGCGCAGGTGACACGGTGTGGAGCGTAATCGCCAGTTCGTAGCACTGCACGCTGCGCAGCATCTCCAGACGCACCAGGCTTTCTGCAAGAAAAATGGCATGACGGCCATTGACGGCAATCGAGTGGAGGGACTGTAACCACGTAAGCGGCGATCCGTCCGGCGCGACGAAAGCGCACGCCCTGCCCATATCGGAGACCGCGCCGCCTGACTCCACGCCCCGGAGTACATAGCGGCTGGCGAGGTGCTGGTGTTCGAGCGAGACTCCGGGGGTGCAGTAGATGC
>JBEKGW010000020.1:0-103382 GCA_050012595.1 Terriglobales bacterium | reverse complement strand
GCAGCGCATGGAGCGGACGAAGTCTCCGCGCTTTTATTTCGATCTGCGCAAGGAGCGAAAAGCGGCGGCCAAGGCGGAATCGGCCGCCACGCCCGCCACCGCTCTGTTTGCCGGACTGGCCGCGGCGTTCGACTATGTGCGTCAAATGGGCGACGGGAATCTCGCGGCGGGGCGCGACGCGCTGATCGCGAACGCGGAGTTGTGCGCGGCGATGACGCGCGCCGGCGTCGAAGCGCTGGGACTGAAGTTATTCGCGCCGGGTTCTCCGGCGGCCGCGCTGACTGCCGTTGCCGCGCCGGCTGGCACCGATTCCACGGTTATTTGCAGACTCTTCCGCGAGCATTTTGGCGCGGTCGTGGCCAACGGAAATGCAGAGTTGAAAGGGCAGCTTTTCCGCATCGCCCACATTGGCTACTACGATTATCTGGACACGGTGGGAGTGCTGGGCGCACTCGAACATGTAATCGCGGAAGCCACGGGGAGAGCGGTCGAGTTTGGATGCGCCGTGGGCGCGGCGCAGGAAGTTTACGCCCGGGCGAAGACTGCAGATCCCTCGCTCCGCTCGGGATGACAAGCCTCTAAGAGTGGAAAGCTTTTAGGAGTCCAGCCCTTCTCGGCGCAATTTGCGGCTTTCGGCCAAGAGCGACATGGAATGCATCAGGTTCTGGAGGGTGACGATCCCGACCAGATGCTGTTCGTCGACAATCGGGATGATGCTGAGATTGTGGGCAGAGAGCTTGCGGAAGGCGGAGGCGAGCGACTCCTGCTTGGCGGCAACGTCGAAAATGCGGTTCATGACAGCCTGCACGTAGCCGTTGCCTTCGGCGCGCAGTGCTTCGAGAATCTTTTGCCTGGAGACGACGCCAACCATGTCGCTGCCTCGTACTACCGGGAAATCGTCTTGCAGCGTGTGCACCGCTTTCTCGAGCGCGTCCTCCAGAGTGTCGGCGGGCGAGAGTGTGGCGAAGTCGGTGAGCATGACTTCCTCCAGGCGGACGCGTTGCAGGACGGATTGAAATACCGCCGAACGCTCTTCAAGTTGTGCGCCCACGAAGAGGAAGAATCCGATCATCACCAGCCACCAGTCGCTCGTGAGCATTCCGATCATCATGAACAGAATGGAGAAGACGTGGCCGATGCGGACGGCGCGCTGGGTGGCTAGAACCATATCTCCACGCCGCGAAAATAGAGCGCGCAGAACGCGCCCGCCATCCATAGGATATGCCGGCAGCAGGTTGAACAATCCGAGGTAGAGATTCGACCAGACGATGCTCCGCAGCAGGGCGCTCGAATGGAGAAGCGGCCGCGTGGTCAGCGAAAAACCGGGTATGACCGCGAGCAGGATGAGTGCGGATAAACCGGCGATGAAGAGATTCACCAGCGGTCCGGCAACCGCGATTCGGATGTCACGCTTCCAGTCGTTGATCGGGTCCGGAATGGCGTGCGCCTCGTCGAGGATGGTGATTCCGCCGATCGGCAGCAGGATGATGCCCTTCGCCGGAATGCCGGAGCCGCGGGCCACCAGAGCGTGACCTAATTCGTGCAGGATCACGCTGCCGAAAATGATTCCGACCAGGCCCAGACCGCGGAGAGCCGCGGTGCTGTCCTGAGTTCCCTTTTCGAGGCTCCACACGAAGACGAGCAGAAACAGGAAGGTCAGATGAATGCGGATTTCGATTCCAAAGAGACGTCCGACCGGGATGGACCAACTGCGCATCGACATGCCTACCAGTATTCTATCTACTTAGACACCGATTGATGCCGCGGAGATGCGAAAAGGCGAATCGGAAGGGCTGGGCCGGAAGGGGCACGAAGCCTAGCCTGTAGAGACGCGGCTTGCCGCGTCTCAGCAGCGGAGAAGACGGGGCAAGCCCCGTCTCTACACGAGATTATGAGAGTGATTGCTGGACAGTACCGGCGCCGGACGTTGCGGTCGTTGCCCGGGCTCGAGATCCGTCCGACGGCGGACCGGCTGCGCGAGACGCTGTTCAACGTGCTGTGCGCGGGCAATCCGGCTACACTGGCAGAATCGACGTGGCTCGATCTGTATGCGGGGACCGGCGCGGTGGGCATTGAGGCGCTGAGCCGCGGCGCGCGGATGGTGTACTTCGTCGAGTCCTCCAAAGCTGCGGCGGAGTTGATTGCCGGGAACTTGAAGTCGTTGGGGATTGCGAGCGGGTTCCAGATCGTGAAGGTCGAGGCCGGGAAAGCTTTGCGCCAATTGGAGGCGGCGGGAAGCGTTGCCGATTTTGTGTTTCTGGATCCGCCATACTCGATGCAGGACGAATACGCGAAGACGCTGGCGGCTTTAGCGGAATCGAAATTGCTGCGCGAGTGGAGCACGGTGATCGCGGAGCATGAGAAAAGGTTTGATCCGGGAGAGGTGTTTGGGGAATTGCCGCGATACCGGATGCTGGTGCAGGGAGACGCGGCGCTGAGCTTTTATCGGCGACAGTAGCGCCGCGGGCGGCGATCGATGGGGCGACGGGCGTCTCGCCCGTCCAGCAGTTCAGCGGCCGGGCGGGGACGCCCGGCTCTCCACTAGCGAGATCGCTATAATCACTACGACATGTCTAACTTTCCACCGGTTGACGAACAACTGGCATACCTCAAGAAGGGCGCGGCGGAGATCGTCAAGGAATCCGAACTGCGCTCGAAGCTCGAACGCTCGCTCGCTTCGGGCAAGCCGCTGCGGGTGAAGGCGGGCTTTGATCCGACCGCGCCCGATCTGCACCTGGGGCACACGGTCCTGTTGCGGAAGCTCAAGCATTTTCAGGATCTTGGACACACGGTCATCTTTCTTATTGGAGATTTCACCGGGATGATCGGCGATCCGACGGGGCGTTCGGCGACGCGGCCTCCGTTGTCGCGGGAACAGATTGCGGAGAATGCCGAGACTTACAAGGCGCAGGTTTTCAGGATTCTCAATAAGGAGAAAACGGTGGTGGACTTCAACAGCCGGTGGTTCTCGAAGTTTTCAGCCGAGGATTTCATACGCTTGACGGCGAAGTACACGGTCTCGCAGATGCTGGAACGCGAGGACTTCCACAAACGCTTCCATGACGAGAAGCCGATTGCCATGCATGAATTGCTGTATCCGCTGGCGCAGGGATACGACTCGGTGGCGCTGGAAGCGGATGTGGAACTGGGTGGAACCGACCAGAGGTTCAATCTGCTGGTGGGGCGCGAACTGCAGCGCGCCTACGGACAGGAGTCGCAGGTGGTGCTGACTACTCCGATCCTCGAAGGGCTCGACGGCGTGAACAAGATGTCGAAGTCGCTGGGGAACGCGATTGGAGTTCACGAGCCGCCGCTGGAGATGTATGGCAAAGTGATGTCGATTTCCGATGAGATGATGTGGCGCTATTACGAACTGCTGACGGATGTGCGATCCGAGCAGATTGCCGCGATGAAAGCGGATGCTGCGAGCGGGAAGGCGCATCCGATGGCGCTGAAGAAGGAGCTGGCGCGGGGAATCGTGGCGGACTTTCACTCGGCGGAGGCGGCTAAGAAGGCAGGCGAGGATTGGGCAAGGCAGTTTCAGAAAGATGAGGTGCCAGAAAATGCGGCGAAGAAGACCATTCAGTATGGAGACGTCTACGTAAGTTCTGGGGAGGGGGATGCCTTTTCCGCACCATTCTTCGACCTCGATGCTGGAAATCACCGAATGGCCCCTGACTCACAGAAACTCTTTATCAGAACAGATAAGCTCGTTGTTCACGCGGGCCTAGCCACGTCTACAACTGAAGCTGCGCGTAAGCGCAAGGAGCGCGCCGTCAGGGCAAACGGGGAAGTGGTCTCGACTCCCCATATTTCGATGTTTGTTCCGGGAGAATTAGTCCTGTCGGTCGGGAGAAAGTTAACAAGAGTTAGCATCGTGCTTTAGGCCCTACATTCACTGTTTATATCTGGTTCCCCTTGTCATCCTGAGCGGAGCGGGCGGATTCGCGAATGCGAATCCGGCTGCGGAGTCGAAGGACCCCTACTCCCTCCTGGCTGTCGGACTGCGATTGGTCAATAGTATTGGCGCTGTAGGGGTCCTTCGGCTCCGCCATCGCGTTCGCTTCGCGAGCGGAATGGCTCCGCTCAGGATGACATTTTGCTAAGGGTTCGCTCACCGGAATCTGTCATCCAGGGGAACCATTCCCGCGCCAAATCCAGCCAATGCGGATTTACCGATTCGATCAGCGCAATTTTCTTTGATCGCCTCCAGCCCTTGAGCTGCTTTTCGCGGTTGATCGCCTTCTGAACCTCATCGAACGACTCCCAGTACAACAGACGCTCGACCTGATATTTGTCCGTGAATCCTTCGATGCGGTGAAATTTGTGCTCAAAAACACGTTTACGCAGGTTGCCCGTCATGCCGATGTAGAGAGTTCCCGACAGGCTCCCCATGATGTACGTGCAGTACGTCCTTCGCTCGTTAGGCATGGGAGGGAATAGGGGCCCTTCGACTACGGTGGTCGTTCACTTCGTGAACGGCCACCTCCGCTCAGGGTGACAGTGTATAAGGTGACAGGGCATAGGTTTGAATACAGTGACATTGCTCACACCTCAATTGTTCGGTTTGGCGTGTCCGCGACCTATGTGATTCGGAGCGGCTCGGGCCTCTGCTTGTGCCAGCCTGTCGCTTGCTCGTAGGCATTTGCCGCCTGCAGCAGGACGATCCCATGCCAGGGAGCGGAGGCTAATTGCAGGCCGATTGGCAGACCCTCTTTTGTGAATCCGCAGGGAAGGGAAATCGTGGGAATTCCCCAGACGTTGAAGGGGCGCGTGTTTCTGAGCATGAACAACTCTTGCGAACGTAGGTTGTCGGGATGCTCGCGAAGGTCGGCGATCAGCGACTGCGGGATCGGAACCGTCGGCGTCAGCAGCACGTCCACTTCGTGAAATATTTCCTGGATGGCATGACGGCTGGCCTGGAGGTCACGGCTGGCACGGAGAGCATCGGGTGCGGAAATGTTGGCTCCGGACTGGATGCGCGCCAGCGTCGCGGGCTGGTAAAGCTCGGGTGAGCGATCGACGAATTCCTTGTGATAGGCATAGGCTTCGGCGTTCGCCAGCGTGCGGTCGGTCGGAACCTCGAGTTTGATGTCGCGAATCTCGGCCGGGAGGCCGGCGAAGATCTGGATCGCTTTTTCGACTGCGTTGGCAATCTCGGGATGAAGATCGTCGAAGAAAAACGCCCGTGGGACACCGATGCGCAATTTCTTTGGAGGGTCGTCGAACGCGGAGACGAGACTCGGCGCCGGTTTATCAGCGCAGGGATTCGGTGAGTCGTAGTCCGACAGCACCTGCAGCATCAAGGCCGCGTCGTAGACCGAGTTTGTGATCGGGCCGACGTGATCGTAGGACGATGACAGCGGCACGACTCCGCGAGTGCTGACGCGACCGTAGGTCGGCTTGACTCCGACGACACCGCAGTAGGCAGCAGGCAGGCGTATGGAACCGGCGGTGTCGGTGCCGACGGCGGCGAATCCGAGACCGGCGGCGACGCTGGCGGCGGAGCCTCCCGAAGATCCACCAGCGATACGCGCCGGGTCCCATGGGTTGTGGACCTCTCCGAAAAAACCGATCATCGAGCTGCCGCCGTAGGCGAATTCGTGCAGATTCTGCTTGCCTAAGATGATTGCGCCTCCGGCGCGAAGGCGACGGACAACTTGGGCGTCCTCGGTGGGGACGCGATCTTTTTGCGGAGTGCTGGGTGTCGTGGTGGGCATCGCGCTGAACTGTGCGCTGGCGGCGGTGGTACGGACTCCGGCGACATCGATGTTGTCTTTAAGTCCGATAGGGATGCCGTGAAGAGGTCCGAGATAGGTTCCGTGATAGATTTCCCACTCGGCATGACGGGCTCGGTCGAGAGCGGATTCGGCGGTAACGGTGATGAAGGCGTTGAGCTTCGGGTTGAGCTTTTCGATGCGATCGAGGCAATCGTGAGTGAGTTCGACGGGAGAGATGGAGCGATCGCGGATTTTTTGGCTCAGTTCGCTGATGGTAAAGAGCATAAGATCCTCGCTCGACCAGACTGATTCATGCAGACGCAGCGCCTGAAAGCGCAATTCTCGCCGGGCTTGCGGTATTGCTAAAGCGATACCCTGATACGAATCTAGCGTGCCTGTTGCGCGGCGTGCTTGGCGAACCATTTCACCACAAAATAAACCATGGGACCGGCGGCCAGCGCGCACGGGCCCCAGAGCTTCGCAATCTTAGGGCTGTTGGCCAGGGCAACGCAGGTCATCGCCAACGGCAGGACGATCACGTAGATCAGCCCGAGGTTGCCGCCGGGAATGCGGAAAGCTCGCGGCAAATCGGGCTGTTTGCGGCGCAGTCCCCAGGCGGAGAGAACGGTCAGCATGGTGGTGGCGCCCCGCAGCCAGCCATAGATGCTGATCAAATCGCCGAGCGAGTGCAGCGCCAGGGATGCGTAGATGGCGGCGGAGATCAGGATCGCGATCCAGGGCGTGCCGTAACGCGGATGCCGGCGAGTGAGGAATGGCGGCAGGTATCCGTCTTCGGCGAGCGTGAAGGGCATGGGGGTAGCGGTGAGCATGGTGCTGTTGAGCAGCGCCACGGTGCTGACCATGGCGGCAATCGCCATCAGATGGCCGAGCCAGGGGCCACCGATGAGCAGAGCGGCAGTGGAGAAGTATCCGTCGTTCCACTGTTGCCAGTTTCCGAGCGCGGCCAACCCGGCGAGCACGGGCAGAAAGTACGTTGCCATGGAAAGTGGAATGACCAGGGCGAGCGCTCTCGGATAAGTCTGCTGCGGGTTCTCAACCTCCCCGGCCACGCTCGAGACTTGCTCGTATCCGGCGTAACCCCAAATGGCCAGGGCCAAGCCAACTCCGAATGCTTTGAAAAAAGGCTGATGCGGCGGGACCAACGGCACAAACGGGTTGTGATGCCACTTGGCAAAACCAATGACGACCATGGCGATCACGGGAATGAACATAAACAATTCGAGAACAGTGGCCGCTTTGCCCACCATCTGGATGCCACGGACATTGAGCCAGGTGATGACGACGATCAGCGCGAAAGAAACCAGCCAATGCTTCCACCCGCTGATCCCGGGAAAATAGAAAGTCAGATAGTCGGTGAACATCACGGCATAGGAGCTGCCGAGGATGAATGAGGCGGTCCAGTTCCACCATCCGGCGAGAAATCCCCAGAAGTCTCCGAAGGCGGCGCGGGTCCAGCGATAGAATCCGCCTTCTACGGGCATGGCGGTGGTGAGTTCGGCGGCGACGAACGACACCGGGATGCTCAACAAGAACGGGATGACCAGCAGAAAAATCAGGCCCATGCCCGGGCCGCTCAAGCTGACCATCCCTTCCAGTCCGAACGGACCTCCGGTGGTGTAGGAAAACATCACGAAGACGAAATAGAAAAAGCTGGCCTTGCGGGCGGTGGAAGTCATTGATGAGCTGGGGGCATTCACGATGAAGAACGGCTAGTGTACAGGAATGTAGCCGAACTTCCGGCCTGTAGAGAAGGGGCTTGCCCCGTCTTCTTTGGACATGGCGGGAGATGCGGCAAGTCGCGTCTCTACGGGAAATCTAGGCGCCGATTCCCAGCGGAAGACAAGGGCGAACGTTTGCTTGCTCAAGGTCGAGTAATTGGCGCTTGATGTCGAGACCGCCGCCGTAACCGCACAGCGAGCCGCTCGATGCGATCACCCGGTGGCAAGGGACGACGATGGCGACCGGATTCCGGTTGTTCGACATGCCGACGGCACGGTAGGCGTGCGGGTGGCCGATGGCTTGAGCGATGTCGCGGTAGCTGCGGGTCTCGCCGTAGGGAATCTCGAGCAGGGCATGCCAGCACGCGAGTTGGAACCCGGTTCCGCGAAGATCGAGAGGCAGCGAGAACTCGCGACGCTCGCCCGCGAAGTATTCGCTGAGTTCGCGGAGATAGGGTGCGAGGGCTGGCTTGGACTCACGCAACTGATTCGTATCTGGATTTAATTTCTGCATGCGACTCTCGAATTCGAGTCGCACCAATCCTTTTGTGGAAGCGGCGAGGAAAAGTGGGCCGACGGGCGAAGGCGTGCGGACGTAGAACAGAGTTTCCATGACGAGTTGGAGAATAACATGATGTCTGACTGATGTCTGACTCTGGAACTCAGGCGAAATTGCGCAAAAAGCCTCCCGTTTACACGGGAGGCTTTCCAGGGGGAAGGGTACTGCTATTTCGGCTGCTGTTGATCCTGCGTCGACACCGGGGTGGTGCTCGTCGAAGCAAGCTGTTCCAGATTGTTCTTCAGGAGGCTGATTTCAACACGGCCACCGGTGATGCGCTTCGGCTTGGCTTCGCCCTCGGAGGCCGCAGCGGGAACCGGTGCATTGCCCATGCCGACGAGGTAAATTCGGTAGACCGGAATGTCGTGGTTCAGCACCAGATAGCGGACGACCGACTCGGCCATCTTCTGCGAGTTGGAGATCGCTACCTGTCCATGACCGGAGGAGAAGCCCTGGACTTCGACGACGTAGCCACGCTGGCTTTTCAGCGGGGTAGCCATTTCATCGAGAGCGGTCTTGGCGTTCTGGCTCAGCACCGTCTGTCCGGGCTTGAAAAGGATTTCGGTTTGGGTCGTGGGCTGGTACTGATCGATGTTGGTGACCACCTGCTCGACCGTGTTCAGACGGGTGTGAGCCTGTTGCGCGGTCTGCTGCGCGGCCTGCGCCTTGTTGCCAGCCTCGATGGCATGTTGATCGGCCTCGTTGGCCTTGGCCGAAGCGAGCTGGATTCCCTGCTGCGCCCGCGCATCGGTATCCTTGATCGCCCTGGTGTTGGCGGCAGTCAGCTCATCGAGCTCATTGATGCGGTCGCGGATCGGCTGGGTCTGCCGCGCGATGTATTTCTTGCGCGCGAACGGATTCATGTGACCCCAAAAGCCTTCGCGAGTCTCCGGTTGCAAGGGATCTTTGCCGGTGGCGCTGTCGGCCTTGGTGGCCGTCTGGGCCGCGGGCTGCGTCGTCGCGGGCTGAGTCTGGGTCGCCGAAGTCTGCTGCGCGAAAACTGGCACAGCCAGGATTACGGCTAGCAGTAGAGCGAAAAGGGTGCGGTTTCTCATTTTAAATTTCCTCCAAGTGGGAGTGGGGGAGCCACTCCGGGCGCCTATCGGCGCGATTTTGATTGCGTCTTTTCAATGCGAATCCCAATAAACTTCAGAAGGCAAGCGCCGACGCCACGGATGCCTCAAAAAGCATGCCTCAAAAAGCCGGCCGTATCACTGCGGCCTGCATTTCTATAAACAGTTTGCGTGCCAAATGCCCGGGTGCCGGGCGTGGAATGCAAGTGCTTTCTTTTCATATATATTGTACCTTATCGTTCCCCTGCAGCGCACCGCGCCTGGCGGTAATTTTGGCGGAACTGGTATAAAAACTGCGTACGGGGCTTTCCTTTCGGGGAATCATTGAAAAAAATGAAGAAAGCTCAGCGTCAGTCAACGTATCCGCTGAACCTCACCAAGATTTTAGCATTCAGGCTTGGGCCCCATGGCCCTACTCCGCGCAATACTTTTCATACTGCTGGTAAATGAATGGGTCGGTCATGCCGGCGATGTAGTCGCAGATGACGCGGGGCAGCGGTTCCTGGGCGGCTTTTTCGCGGTAGTTGCGCGGCAGATCGTCGGGTTCCTCCATCCAGTGGGCGAAGAGCTCTCCGGTAATGCGCTCGGCGTCTTCTTTCTCTGCCGCGAGCGCCAGACTGTAGTAAAGATTTTCGTGGAGAAAGTCTTTCAGCCGGCGGCGCTCCTCTTCGACAGGCGGGCTGAAGGCGGCAAGCCGCTCGGTGTGGCGGCGGACAGCTTCAACAGAATGCATGCCTGCCGCTTGCACGCGTTGCGCCGTGTTCGTGATCAGGTCTCCGACAAAGCCGTCAAAAATGCTTTTCAACGCCTCGTTAAAGATCAGCTTCTCGGCGGTATTCGGGTAGCGACTTTTTGCCTCACGATAATGGCGTGCGAACACATCCACACTGTCCGCAATCTGCTCGACCGTAAGCAACCGGGCTTCGTAGCCATCGTCGAGGTCGGCAGTGTTGTAGGCAATCTCGTCGGTAAGGTCGATGAGCTGCGCTTCGAGCGGCGGCCGCTGATCGAGCAGATACCCGGCGAGGTCTGGATGGTCTTTGGCGTTGTAATCATGCGAGTGCTTGATGATGCCCTCGCGGACTTCGAAAGTAAGATTCAGTCCACGGAAAGACGCGTAGCGGAGTTCGAAGTCCTCGACAATGCGGAGCGCGTGCAGGTTGTGATCGAAGGAAAGCCCGTGCTGGCGCATGGCGGAGTCGAGCGCTTTTTCTCCGGAGTGGCCGAAAGGGGGGTGGCCGAGGTCGTGCACCAGGGCGAGCGCCTCCACCAGATCGGTATTCAGTCCAAGTTGCGCGGCGATGGTGCGCGAGATCTGCGCGACCTCAATGGTGTGAGTCAGCCGGTTGCGGAAGTGGTCGGAGTAACGGCGGGTGAAAACCTGCGTCTTCGCTTCCAGACGGCGAAAGGCGCGAGAGTGGACGACACGATCGCGGTCGCGCTGAAAGTCGTTGCGGTAGGGATGCGGCGGCTCGGGATGGCGGCGTCCGCGGGACTGCTCCACGCGAACCGCATAGTCGGCGAACATGAAAAGAGTTTACAGCGGAATCCAGACTTGCTGCGAGCGGCGGGCAACTGCCGAGCTGCGCTCGGCCTGGACCCTTCGGCTTCGCTCAGGGCAGGCTCGCGAGGGCGCCCGTCCCCATACAAGCGCTTAGAGCATCTACTGCTTCGCGCCCTCTTCCTTGGCCAGCTTCATCCTCGCGGAATCGAGCTTCTTCTGCACCCGCGTCACGTCTGCCGGATCGACCTCAGCGGCAATGGTGCGGTTCCACTCGGTGAGCGCCCGCTCCCAGTTGGTTGCGGCCAGCTTCAGACGTCCGGTTTTCTGGTACAGGTCGCCGAGATGGTCGAGGACCGTGGGATCGGCATTGATTTTCTGGGAAGCCTTCAGCAGGTTCTCTTCCGCCAATTCATACTTTCCCAGGCGAAAGTAAGCCCAGCCGAGGGAATCGAGGTAGGCGCCGTTGGTGGGATCGAGATCCACGGCGCGTTTGATGTATCCGAGCGCTTCTTCGAGCTTCATGTTCTGGTCCGCCAGCATGTAGCCCAGATAATTCAGCGCCGGAGCATGCTGCGGATCGCTGGCCAGCACTTTCTTGAACTGTTCTTCAGACTCGGCGTAGCGCTTCTCACGCTCAAAAGTGGAGCCACGCAGAAACAGGACTTCCTTCTTGTCGTCCGGCTTGCTCGATAACTGCTCGGCCTTGTCGAGCGCCTGCTCGGCCTCGCTGAACCGGCGCAGCCGCGTGTACATCTGCGCCAGGGTGATATAAACCTGGCGGTCATCGGAGTTGGAGCTGGAGCTGGAGTCGCCCTTCAGCATGGCGTGGACGTCTTTGAGCGCCTTGTCGGCCTCGCCCATGTCGGCCTGCTGCGCCGCCAGCACCATTTTCAGATCGCGGCTGCCGGGCAGCTTCTGCACCGCTTCTTTCGCAACGTCGGTAGCCTTCTGCCATTCCTTGGCTTCGCGCCAGGTATCGATGATCTCCTGGTAGCCACGCTCGATGTTCTCATCGCCGCCCAGGGCGACGATCTCGCGGAAAGTAGCATTGGCGGCCTGATTGTTCCCCTGGTCGCGGTAGATCATGCCCAGCCTCTCGAGAAACACGGCCCGATTGCTTCTCTCGCCATTCGAGTACTTGCCGTCGGGCTTCTCCGATTTCTTCAGCAGGTCGCGCATGATCGGAATGGCTTCGTCGTAACGGCCCTGCGCCTGGTAGATGGCGGCCATTTCGTAGGGGGCCTCCAATAGGTCGGGCACCATGGACTCGGCTTTCTTCAGACTGTCGAGCGCGAGATCATATTTGCCCTGCTTGCGGTAGATTTCCCCGATGCGAATGTAGGTTTGCGCATCTTCCGGGTTCGCGTCCGCGATCACTTTGTATTGTTCGAGAGCGGCATCGGTCTGGCCATCGTTCAGCAGGTTCTGAGCGAGGCCGCGAATGGCGTCCAGATTGTCGCGGTCCAGTTCAATCGCGTGCCGATATGCCTCGACGGCGTCTTTATATTGCTTTTGCTGCTCATAAGTGAACCCGAGCGCTGAATAGAGCTTAGCCGAGCGCTCCGTGTTCGGTATCGAACTGAGCACCTGAGTGGCGCGCGCCGTGTCGCCCAGGTCGTTGTAGAGATAGGCCAGGGTAGTGACCGCCTCTTCGGAGTTCGGCTGCAGCTTCACGGCAGTCTTGAATTCGTTCTCCGCTTTTTGCAGATCGTTGTTCAGGCGATACAGGCGCCCAAGAAGCAGGTGGTCGTCCATGCTGTCGGGCTGCAGGCGGACGATCTGCTCGTACTGCTCGATCGCCAGTTTCAGCACGCTCTCCGAACCGCTGCCGGCCTGCATGTCGCCGAGCGAGCGAAGATAGATTCTTCCGAGCAGGCGGCGGGCTTCGAGGTTATTGGGATTGCGCTTGATGATGTCCTGCGCCTCGACAACGGCGTCGCGAATGCGGCCGGTCTTAGCATAGAGTTCGGCGAGGCCGGAGGTCAGGTACGCGGAGGTCGGGTCCGCATCGATGGCGGCGCGGTATTCGTCAATGGCTTTGTTGGCCAATTCGCTGCGGCCGTAAGTGGCCACTTGTTCCTCGTACATGTGCGCGAGGGCGAAGTGGTAGTAAGCGGCGGCGCGGTCGGGCGTCTTGCCCTTGGCGGCGGACTGGGAGCCAGCGGCAGCCGGGGAATCCGTGACGTGAGCGGGCTGGTTCTGGGCCAGTAAAAAAGAGCCCGTAAGGACGACACTGACAATCCAAAACTGTTTTTTCATGAAAATCCTGCAACCTGTGAATCGCACAGCCACGCCGATTAGATGCTGATCCGCAACTATCCGTATTTTCTTATTCTACCCTTCACCGGCCATTCGGCGACGAGAAAGAACCGGATGGGACTATAGCCGGAGGTACAGGGGCTTTGGGCGACTAATGTCTGAAATGCCGAACCCCGGTGAAGATCATAGCCAGCCCGAGACGGTCCGCGGCTTCGATGACCTCCTGGTCACGCACCGAGCCTCCGGGCTGGATAATCGCGGTAGCTCCCGCTTTGGCGATTTCCTCGACGCCATCGGGGAAGGGAAAGAAGGCATCGGAGGCGGCCACCGTGCCTTTCAGGGGCAATTGGGCCTTCATCGCGCCCAGCTTACAGGAATCGACGCGGCTCATTTGTCCGGCGCCGACGCCCACCGTTTGCCCATCGCGGGCGTAGAGGATGGCATTCGACTTCACGTGCTTGCAAACCTTCCACGCGAAAAGCAGCGCTCGTTTTTCTTCCGGCGTCGGCGGCCGCTTGGTAACAACCTTCAGATCGGCTTCGGCGAGCTTGTGTAGATTGGCATCCTGGACGAGCAGGCCTCCAGAAATATTTTTCAGAACCCAGTTTTGCCGCCCGGCGGGAACTTCTACCAGCCGCAGATTCTTCTTCGCGGCAAAAGCTGCTTTCGCGCCTTCATCGAACGCGGGCGCGGCGATGACTTCCAGAAAGAGCTTAGCCATTTCGTTTGCGGCCAGCACGTCCACCGCACGGTTCACTCCGATCACTCCGCCATACGCCGAGACCGGATCGCATTCCAGCGCCCGCACGTAAGCCTCGGCGAGCGTCTTGCCGGTCGCGGTTCCGCAGGGATTGGTGTGTTTGATAATGGCGCAGACCGGCTCGTCAAACTCCTGCGCTAAATCCCACGCTGCTTGCAGGTCGACAATGTTGTTATAGGAAAGCTCTTTGCCTTGCACCTGGCGTGCGTTCGCCACGCCGGCGCCCGAACCGTCCGCGTACATCGCGGCCTTCTGGTGCGGATTCTCTCCATAGCGCAGGTCCATCACCTTCTGAAAAGACAGCCGCAGATTTTGCGGAAAGCGTTCCGCTGGGCTTAACTCGAATGGGTGCAACTTGAAGTCGCCGCCCACACGTTCGAGCGTCGAGGCGATGGCCGAATCGTAGGCTGCAGTCGTCGCAAACGCTTTCTGCGCCAGCCGCCACTTCGTTTCCCTGGACAACGCGCCGCCCGAGCGCGCCATTTCATCGCCGATCGCGCCGTAATCGGCGGGCGAAGTCACGACCGCGACATCCTGAAAATTCTTTGCCGCCGAACGGATCATCGAGGGGCCGCCGATATCGATGTTTTCGATCAGCTCCTCGAAGTGCACGCCCGGCTTGGCGGCGGTCTTTTCGAAGGCGTATAGGTTGACCACCACCATGTCGATGGCCGGGATGTCATGCTCGGCGACCGCCGCGCGATGGCCGCTGTCTTCACGGCGGTGAAGGATGCCGCCGTGAACCTTCGGATGCAGCGTCTTGACGCGCCCATCAAGCATTTCAGGGAAACCGGTCAGCTCGGAAATATCTTTCACCGTGATGCCGGAATCGCGCAGCAGCTTGGCCGTGCCTCCGGTCGAAATCAGTTCCACGCCCAACGCGGCGAGTTTGCGGGCGAAATCTACCAGTCCGGATTTGTCGGTGACGCTGAGAATGGCGCGCTGGATCTTAGACATGAGGCCCTCGGGAGCGAAGGGAAATTCTAGCAGCTTGGGTGGGCGTTCTCGGTGCCTCTACGTTTTCGCCTTGGCCTTAAGCTTCACCTGTCCACCCTGCATCTCGACCGAGTACACCACCGCATCGCAGCGGTGCTGCTTGCGAATCTCGCTGGTCTTTTTCTTGACGAACGCCGCGAAGGAATCGAAGTCGCCGGAAACTTTTTCTCCCGACTTTTGCTTGGCTTCGGTAAGCGCCTTGTAGAGGGATGCGACTTGTTCCCGCTCGGCGGCCGCGCCCGAGCACTGCACGGAGAAAGGTTGATCGCCTCCCTGACCGCCCCCTGGCGCATCTGCGCCTGCGGTTTGGGGGTGGCGGCTGAGGCCATACACAGGATGCTTCGCTTCGCGCTCTTTGTTGACGCGCACGCCCTGCACCGAGAGGAGCGCATCCTGTGGGCGGCGATAGCCTTCTTCGCGGATCCGCATTTTCTTGCGCCACAGGTCGGCTTGAATCGCGTAGCGCTGCGCCATCTCGTTGTACCGAAAGCGCTGGGAAAAATTCATCCGCGAGCCTTCGCTGAACCTGCCATCGCTGAACTTGCGAATGAGCGAGAGAACCTTCCATTCGACGTCGGTGGGAGGCCGTTTGGCTGGATTATTGAAGAAAATCTCGTACTCGATCTTCAGCCGGCGAAGCTGCTGATCGAGCAGATCCAGTTCTTCATCAGTGGTCACAAAGATCCCCCAGCCAACAGCTTAGCGTTCTCAGCATGGGGTTGGCGAGGTTCCCGCCGGACACGCCAGGGATGGTACGAAAGTACCTAGAGAGCAGTAATCAGCCACCAGTTGTCAGTTTTCATTCAGCGGTTCCACTGAAAACTGAAAGCCGACAACCGGTGAAAGACTCATTTCGACGTGCTCGATGCCATTTTCTTCACCATTGCCAGCACCAGCTTCCGGTCGCTGTCGTTCAGATTCGCGGAATAGCGGCGCATCTGGCTCAGGAAGCGGACTTCGTCGTCGGAGAGCTGCGGCAGCCCCTTATGGCCGTCCCTGCGGCCCTCGTCAAAGAATTGCGACAACGCCAAATCCATTGCCCCGGCGATCTTGGCGAGCGTGTCCAGCGAAGGGATGGTGTGGCCGTTTTCAACGCGCGACAGGTAGCAGCGCAACAGGCCGGTGCGCTTTTCGATGTCGCCTTGTGACATGTTTCGCTGGAGCCGGAAGTTGCGGATGGTCTCGCCGATATTCATAGATAAGCGACTAACTCAATCGTAAGACTGAATGCCAATTATAAAGATGGGTGCATAGTAACCAGAGTAGTACCGTCTGGCAAGTGGAAATTCCTTGCGTCCTCGCTGCAACTGGTTTCGTGAATGCTTTTAGGAAGGCCACGGCAATGTTTTCGGGAACGACGCGGCTTCAGCCGTGCCACTGAAGACCGCTAAAATGCGGGCTTTTTAGGCCCTGAGGACAGCTTTTGACCGCAGAAATATTTTGCACTGGACGGCACGCCCGGTCCCGGACGCTCACCAGAAATCCGAGTCGCCGCCGCTCATTTCTTCAGTGTCGGGTCTTCAGTGTCGGGTCTTCAGTGTCGCGGCCAGAAAATCGACCGTGCGCTGCCACGCATCAGCGGCGTCCTCAGGGCGATATCCCTGCTTATTGTTGGGATTTTCAAACGCGTGTCCCGCGTCCGGATAGATCTTCACCTCGATTTTCTTGCCCAGCTGTTCCATGGATTGCTGAAACTTCTTCACGTCTTCCGGGGTGATGCCGCGATCCTGGCCGCCAAAAAGCCCCAGAATCGGAGCATTGATCTTTTTGAGTTCCGACGGTTCCGTCGCGAGATGCCCGTAGTTGATCACGGTTGCCGCCAATTGCGGTTCGACGAGCGCCGTATCGAGCGCGTAGCCTCCGCCCATGCACCAGCCGATCGAGCCGATCCGATCTTTTTTCACGCTCGCTTGCGTCGCCAGAAAGTCGAAGGCGGCTCGCAAATCACGGGTAGCCCGGTCTTCGGGCAAGCCGCGCATCAGTTCGTGGGCCAGGTCTGGATTGTCGGCAACTTTGCCGCGATACAGATCGATCGCCAGCGCGACGTATCCCTGGCCGGCGAACTTCTCGGCCTGCTGCTTCACCCAGTCGTTCAATCCCCAATACTCGTGAATCACGATGAGTGCTGGAAACGGTCCTTTCCCGGCGGGAGTGTAGAGAATTCCATTGACGGTGTCTTCACCGGACTTGTAGGAAACGGCTTTGCCATCCACCGCGAAGGCCGAAAGGGAGAAAGAGAGAGACAAAATCAGAGACAGGAAAAGGCTTCGAGAAGTTGTGCGCATGGGTTTCACCTCTGCGAGCCTGAAATTGTAAACGGAAAGCTCTCAGGTGTCAGGTCTCGGTCTCAGGAAAAGCAGAACCTATCACGCGGCTAGGGTTTCCTGACACCTAACACCTGACCTGCCTTTAAGGTGTGCCCTCAAACAGCGGCCAGAGCCGGTCGGCGGTGACGCGGTAGATCGCGTAGGCACTGCCATCATCGGAGGTGCGCCGGAACAGCAATTCGCCGCGGCCATCGCCATCGGCATCGACCGCATCGATCAGTTCCATCCGCGGAGTGACGCCGAGATGTCGTGAATCCGTTTGCGAGAAAAATAGTTTTCGCAATTCGCCTTCGAGGTTGGCGCGGGCGATCAGCGTGATCTCCTTTGGTTCTTCGAAGGTTTCGGCAGCAGGCGGGTGAGTCTTCGCGGAGAGCACCAGCACCGGCTCATTCGAATTGGAGAGATCAAAAATGTGCAAGCTCACATCATCGAAGGCAAGCTTGGGCAACTTGCCGGCGGGTTTGTTCGCCGATTTGCCAGCAGACGCTTTCTTGGGCGTGGTGGCAGCTTCTTTTGCAGCGCCTGCCTGGGGGCGAAGTTGGGTGGCGGCGAGATCAAGCATCTTGTTGCGGTAGATGGCTTCTTCCGCGGGCTTCACATCGTAGGTGTAGGGACGCGGATCAGGGCCGCCGGCATCGGAAATCGCTGGGATGAAGGTGATTTGCGGCGCAGACGCCGCGGAATCTTTTGCAGTTGCATCGGGCTTCGCTGTGCCCGCCGGCACCGCGTCCGTCAGAGCGTCGAACGTAGTAAAGGGTTCGCGGTGCGTGCTTGAGTCCGGCTTCCCGCGTCGCAGCCTGGGCCGATTCGGATCGTCGATCGGCTCCTCTGACGCAGAAGCAGGCGCAGATGCCTTCGCGGGCTCTGGTGTCGCAGGCGCCTTGGCAGTATCCGGCGACGGCGGCGGAGCCGGCGTGCTGGCGGGCGGCGCGGCAGTCGGCGGCGCTGGAGCGGTCGCGGGCTTTTGCTGGTCTTTATCCTTATCCTTATCCTTGCTATCGGAGCTACTCTCTGAGCTGGACTTCTCGCTGCGGCGGTGAAGTACGGGTGGGCCGCCCTTGTCTTCGTCTTCGATCACGGGTGGCGTGTATTTCTTGCGTTTATTGGGGTCAATCGCTCCTGCAGGAAGCCACGTGCCTTCGGCGATCCAAACGTGGTTGAGTTGTCCAGGTTGCGTGATGGTGAAGATGCCCTGCGACACGCCGCTGCGAAAACCTTCGTAGACGATTCCGAAGTCGAGAGCCATGGGAACGGGCGCCGCTTTATATGAGCCTGCATCATAAAATTTTCCGTCCATCATGATGGCAATGGGAATGAGGCGGCCTTTGCCCTTGGGCGAAAGCTGGATCAGTCCAAGGGCGCGTGGTCCTTTGGTGGAAGCCGGCTTATGCCCGTACTGCGGCACGGGACCTTGGGCGACAAGCCATGAGCTGGCGAGCCAGGTCGAGGCGGCCAAGGTGACGGCGAACAGCCCGTTGCGATATAACGGTGAGCGGCGAGGAGACAATCCCATGGAAGTTAATGATAAATCCCCAGACTTCAGTACGACGGACGAGAACGGGAAAGAGGTTGCCTTAAAAGATTTTCTCGGCAAGACCGTGGTGCTTTATTTCTATCCCAAGGCCGACACGCCGGGGTGCACCAAGGAAGCGTGTGGCTTTCGCGATGCCTACGAGGAAATCAAGAAGACAGGCGTGGTGCTGCTCGGAATTTCGGCGGACACGGCGGCCGCGCAGAAAAAATTTCAGACCAAGTTCAGTTTGCCTTTCCCGTTGCTGGCCGATGCGGAGAAGAAGATCGCAAGTTTGTTCGGCGTGGCCAAAGAGAGGCAAATGTACGGCAAGAAAATAAAAGGGATCGCGCGTACGACCTTCGTCATTGCACCCGACGGCAAGATCAAGCACATCTTCAAGAACGTGACGGCGGAAGGGCACGCGGAAGAAGTGCTGGCATACCTGAAGGGCGCGGCCTGACGAGGTACGCGGGATTGGCAGGCATGAATTCGCTTGGCCGCGTTACTTTGCTGAAGGCGGAGTTCTTCAACCGCGATCCGCAGCGGGTGGCGCGGGCGTTGCTGGGGAAACTGCTGGTCCGGGAAACGCCTCGCGGAATTCTGGCGGGGCGAATTGTCGAGACCGAAGCGTATCTTGGCAAAGGCGATGCGGCGGCGCACGCAGCGGCGGGCCGGACGGCGCGGAATTCCGTCCTGTTCGGCCCTCCCGGTCACGCTTATGTGTACTTCATCTATGGCAGTCACTACTGCCTGAATGTTTCCTGCCTGCCCGACGGAGTGCCCGGAGGCGTGCTGTTTCGGGCTCTGGAGCCAGTGGCGGGCATCGAGCAAATGGCGGAGGCGCGAGGGATCGAAGTAGCGGACGAGGTAGCGAAAGAAACCAATCGCAAGAAGATTTCTTCTCTCAAAAAGATTTCTTCCGGCCCGGGACGCATGGCCGACGCTCTCCAAATCACGCGCGCCCGGGACAACGGGAAAAGCCTGGTGAGCGCGCGCTCGGACCTCCGCATTGTCGATGACGGCTATCGCATGCGCCGCGTAACGGTCACGCCGCGCATCGGGATCGTGAAGTCCGCCGAGCAGCTGTTGCGTTACTTCATTGCCGGAAATCCGTTCGTTTCGGGGCGAAGGTCGTAGCGCTTCTTTTTTCAAATCTACTGAAGCTTTTGGGCTGCCACCTGCTCCCTGGTTGCGATCGTGACTTTACGCAGCATGTAATACAAAGTTGCCAGCCCGGCTACGAATAAAAGCACAAAAGGCACAATAATGCTCCACTGCGGCGCAACCGGCAGTTGATTGGGGCTGAAGTAGGGCGCGAGCGCAAGGTTGCGCAGCACGTCGCGCATGACGACCATAGCTGCCACGGTCAGCAAGCCGCAGCTTATGCCGATCGCCAGTTGCCGCTTCGGAGACTTGTTAGCTTTCGCCAGGATGAGATGCGCAACCGCAGCCAGGGGCAGAAGCAGCCCAACTCCTAACAATGCGGTCGCAAATCCATTGCCACCGACAAAGGCCAGTCGCACGGGACCGGGCAATTTCACCAAGAACCAGAACCCCATACCAAAATTGAGCAGGGTAGTGCCAGTAAACAGCAAGGATCCTTGTTCGATGAGCCACTGGCGATATCCGTCTTCCTGCTGGCGAAGAGCCATCACTATCAACCCCAGTCCGGAAACCGCCAAGGCTCCTAACACAAAATGAAGGTACCGTGGCAGAAGGGAAGGTTCTGACCAGTTCAGGTTCCAGCCACTGGCGTTGGCGCGATAGAGGTCGAGCCAGCGCTCGGGCGCCAGCATCAGGGTGAAGTTATTGCTGTAGACGAAGGCAACGGCTGCAAGCAACAGCACCACCAGAGCCAGAACTGCCGTTGTCTTGCCGTTTGGCTCGTGCCCCCTCATGGAGAAGAAGTAGACGCCGTAGTACGCGAGAACAACCATCCCAATAATGGCAAGCCAGGGCACCCCGATCAGAATCGAACTGGCGTAGAGGAATTGCCCATACATCACCTGGAGGAACAGCAACGGCGCCACGCCCAGGGTGATGGTAAAGGCGAAAACCGAGGGCAGGAGGCGGCCGAGATCACCGGCAAGCCGCCCAGAAAATGCCGAACTCGTGCGCCGCATCGCGCACACCAGGGCGACGGCTGTGCCTCCGAGCAGGCAGTTCATGAACACGACGTGGAGAAAGAATGTGAGCAGGAGCAGCGTGTGCAGAAGCCAGACTGGCGCCGGCAAAGGCATGGGATCGGGAAGAGGAATGGGCAAGTTCATGACGATGAATCCTCCTTCTGCCTACTGGTGATTACTGCCTGGGATTGCTCAGGTAGACGGCCAATGCATGACCTTCCGCGTCGGTGCCGGTAAAAGGTGGCATGTCTGGATTGATGTCCCCGAGCGTTCCGATAATTCCTACAATGGCCTCGGGATCGGTTCCTTTGAAGTCCAGCGGACGCCGCTGACCGCCGATGCTGTGACACAGGGCGCAATGGATCGCGAACACCTGCTGCCCAAGTTCTTTTTCGTTCGCGCCAGAGGGTGTTGCCGGCGCCAGCGAGGCAAGATAGCTGCCCAAGGCTGCGCGGTCATGCTCATCGCCGGCAAATGGCGGCATTGTCTCGCGAACTGCCGGCAGGTGCAGCAGAATCTCGCTGCCCAATTTCGCATCCCATCCGCGCGCGAATTTGCGCATCGCGCGATAACCCGCGACCGAGTGACAAGACCCGCACTCCATGGCAAAAAGTTGCCGGCCGTAGGTATGGGGGTCGGCAGCGCTGCCTTCGACCCACGGGGAAGTTTTGGCGACACCATTCGCGACGATATCCTCTATCTGCCCTACCCTGATGTCGTTGGCATAGATATAGCGGTTGATGACATAGGGATAGCGGCTGAACTCGCGCAAATATTCGCCTGCGCCCATGATGCCAATCCCGGCAACCAGCAGCACGGCCACGACCACTGGGTTCATCAGCTTTGGCCGGAGAAGCGCGAACACCAGTGCAAGTAGCAGTGCGACCCCGGCGTAAACTTCCGCTCCGAGCATGGCATGATGAACACCCACGTACATCCCGTTGAAATACCCTCGCGAGTACGCGGGGAAGTCATGGAAATACCAACGGCTCAAAGGAAGCAGAGATGCAATTCCCAACACGAGCCACCAGCCCGCCCAACGCACGACGCGTTCCCGCAAAGCAGAAGATTCCCACATCGCGGTGACCAGCCCGAAAATACCCGCAAGACCCACTGCCATTGCGCTACGAATGAACAACGACGGCCAGTAAGTGGGGTTGAAAAAGCCGGCCCAGAAGTTCCCGGTTTCAAGCCAGCGTCCGGGCGTGAGCATGTAGGTGATAATGCCGTTGATCACCACCAGGCTCGCCCAGGCAGCGACGAAGTAGATCCAGCCGACGATGAGATGAGTTTGCCGGTCCAGAGTGTCCCAGTTGTAGGCGTAGATGAGAGCGGCAGCGATCTCGCCCATCCCCAAACGAAGGTGTGAATGAGCGAAGAAGTTGCCTCCGGGCTGACCAATCCGATCGTGAACCAGATGCCTACGCCAGTGACCGCCCCAAGAACGACAGTCAGCAGCACGAAGAACTTGGAATGAAGCCTCACGTACCCCAATAGCTCCGAATCGTTTCGTGCGTACGCACGACGCTCGGTTAGAACAAGATAGGCGCCGCCGCCGACCGCGAAGTGAGAGATGAAGACGTGAAGCACGGCTACAGCGGCGATCAGCAGTCCGCCAGGAAATCCAAGTTGCCAAACGGGATAGTTCATTCTTTCCCCCGTGTCATCGTTTCAGTATGAGGGATGTTCATTCCGCAGTTCAGTGACTAAGCTCACGCGAGCGCGTGAGACTTAAGCGACGTCAAAGGCGCGAAAATCGAAGACGCCGTTGCCTCCTGCAATTTCTCGGACTCCCACTGAGGCGTGTCGCCAGCTATTTCTGCTCAGGGATTCAAAACCAGATTGTCAATCAAACGAGTGGAGCCAACGTAGGCGGCGACGGCGACCAGCGTCTTTTGCGAAATCTGTTCGACCGGATCGAGCGTGTCCGGATCGACAATTTCGAAATAATCAAGCATGACGTGCGGCTCGCCGGCCAAGACTTCTTTAGCGGCGGAGATCAGCTTGGCAGCGCATCTTTCTCCGGCTTGAAATTGCTGCAGAGCTTTCTGTAACGACCGTTGCAGAACCAGTGCGCGGCCGCGCTCTTCTCGATTCAGGTACGCGTTGCGGGAGCTCATGGCCAGGCCGTCGGATTCGCGCGCGATGGGGCAGGCGACAATTTCTACCGCGAAGTTCAGGTCTTCGACCATGCGACGGATCACGGCTAGCTGCGCGGCGTCTTTCTGTCCGAAGAACGCGGCCTCGGGCTCGAGGATGTGAAACAGCTTGGCGACGATCGTGGTCACGCCGCGGAAATGGCCGGGGCGGGAGCGTCCATCAAGCTTCTCGCTCAGGCCTTCGACCAGCACCCAGGTGACTTCGCCATCGGGATAGATCTCTTCGACCGGCGGCGCGAAGAGGATCTCGACACCCTCATTTTCCAGCAGCCGGCAGTCGCGATCGAATTGGCGCGGATACTTCGACAGATCTTCTGTCGGGCCAAATTGGGTGGGGTTCACGAAGATGGAAACGGCAACGGCATCGCACTGCGCTTTTGCAGCGCGGACCAGCGACAGGTGACCTTCATGCAGAGCGCCCATGGTTGGAACGAGGCCCAGGCGTTTGCGACTCGCGCGGGCAGCGCGGCAGGCAGCGCGAGCTTCCGGAATTGTGGCGTATATCTTCATGATTCAGGGCTTTAACAGGTTGCGTAAAAAGCCCGATGTCGATGCCCGGCCGCTGGCACACAGATCAAAAATCGCATTGGAACTCAAGAAGACAATTTTGCTGGCTTTGAGCCGCACACGAAAGACAGGTCTGTGCTGTTAGACGAATACGCAAGCGGATGGTGATCACTTCCCGAGAAATCATATACCCGCGTTCGCATGGGTCCGTCGCATTCCGGCGGCAATGCCTTGCCGCACTGCGCGCTCGTATCCGGCAGCGTCCATCTTAATCGCAGTCGCCGCCGCAATGCCGCCGGGAGTGGCCGCCTCCTCCAGCAGCGACTCCAGGGAATGTTTTCCATCGCGCCAGGCGATGATCCCATCCGCCAACGCGTGCGCGCTCGCCAGCAGCGCCGTGTTTCGATCAAGACCGGCCGCTTGCGCAGCTCGCGCCAGAGTCGCGAGCGCGTGATAGCCGTGGCTGCATGAGAAAGTCACGGTGAACGCATCGAACTTGCTTTCTGGGATTTCGACGACCTGGCCGAAGCTGGCGAAAAGAGCCTGGACGCGTTTGCGATCCGCGCGCGGCAAAGTCCGGGGAAAGGTCACCGCCGTCAGGCCGCGCCCGCTGCGGCAAACCGGACTCGGCATGGCACGGGCCCACTGTACGAAAGGGCCGACCACCTTGCTCAGTACGCGGAGCGGCACACCTGCGGCCAGACTGACCGCGAGCGTCTGTCCCCCGACTGATGGCGATGGCCGGTTCACTTTCCCGATCACTTTCCCGACCATCTGAAGAAGCTCGCGCACCGAGCTCGGGCGAACCGCGACGATCAGCACGTCCGCCTGCTGGATTGCGCGATTCAGGTCGGGCTCGACCGCAACCGCGTAACGCTTTTTCAGATCACGCAACTTGTCCGGATTGCGATCATGCACGACGAGGCGGTGCCTGGTCTTGCCGAGGCGCAGCCCCGCCAGCATCGCTGAGGTGATCCGCCCCCCGCCGAGGAAGACGACCGTGCTCATGGCATCTCCGCACAGACTTCGTCAGCGGCTGGCAAGAGCGTCTCCACGTCCTGCATGGTATGTGCGGTCGAAATAATCCAGTGCAATCCGTTCGAAGGCGTCATGTAGATGCCGCGGTCGAGCAATCCGTGGATGAATCGGGAGTACTTTGCCGTATCGGCGTACTGGCAGTAGTCGCGATAATCATGGATCGCGTAGCGGCCGGTGAAGTAGATCTGAAACATGGGACCGAAACCTTGAACGACGGCGTCAATCTTTCTTCGACGAAAAACATCCCGCAGACCGGCAATGGCGGCGTCCCCGACCCCATATATCTGCTTGTAAACCGCACCATCGTTCGCCGCGAGCAGATCCAGATTCGCCGCGATTACGCGCATAGTGAGCCGGTGGCCGTTGAAGGTTCCGTAGTGCAGCACCATGCCGCTGCCCCAGCGCATGCGGTCGAGGATCGCGCGCGGACCCGCCACGGCGCCAATGGGAAACCCCGCTCCCAAAGCCTTGCCGAATGTGCTGAGGTCCGGCTTCAGGCCGTAACGCTGTTGGCATCCGCCGGGTGCGTAGCGGAATCCGGTCACAACTTCATCCAAAATAAACAGCGCGCCGAACTGATGCGCCAGATCGCAGACTTTCTGCAAATATCCATCGCGCGGCAGGATGCAACCCATGTTTGCCATGATCGGCTCGGTGATCACAGCGGCCAGTTCTCGCCCGTGCCGGCGCAGAATACTTTCAAGCGCTTCCAGATCGTTCCATGGCGCGAGCACCACATCGTCGAACACCGACGCCGGAATACCCTCCGAATCCGGAAATCGAGTGGGATTCTCTCTCGGCCCCAGTTGGTCGGCTGGATGGCTATGCCCGTTCAAACAATAAGGGTCGTACCATCCGTGGTAGTGGCCTTCGAACTTGAGGAACTTTGTTCGTCCCGTGTGCGCGCGGGCGAGGCGCAAGGCGAGCATCGTGGCTTCAGTGCCGCTGTTGGTGAAGCGCACCGCCTCCGCGGTGGGCACCATGCGCCGGAAGCGCTCGGCGGCTTCCGCCTCCGCGGGAGTGGCAGCTGCGAAATGCGAACCGCCGGCCATCGTCTCGGAAACCACCTCAACAATTTTCGGATGCGCATGCCCCTGAATCAGCGCGCCGAACGACATCATGAAATCGATGTACTCGTTTCCGTCAAGGTCCCAGACGCGCGATCCGCGGCCACGCTCCAGCACCACCGGCCCCGGCGAGTACACGGCTGCGCCGCGTGACGGCGAGTTCACGCCTTCGATCAGCGATTGCTGCGCGCGCTCATACCAAGCGCGCGACCGCTCGCGCCTATTCGTCTTCGTCGTTGTTTTCATGATCATGAAAATTGAAGTCGTTGAAATTTAAGTCTACGAAATTGAATTCGATCGCTAATCTGCCGTACCGCCGCCATCCACCACCAGCGCCGCTCCGGTCACAAACGACGCATCGTCCGATGCCAGGAACAATACGGCCTCCGCGATCTCGTCGACGGTCCCAATCCGTCCCAATGGCCGATTCTCGCAACCCGCCAGATAGGTCTTCCAGTCCAGGCCGCGCAGTCGCGCATCTTCGGGCAGCATCGGAGTGTCCACGTCGCCCGGGCAGATGCAGTTCACGCGGATGCCCTGCCGCCCGTGATCGACGGCCATTGCTTTGGTAAGCAGAACGACTCCGCCTTTCGAGGCGCAATATGCCACCGCTTTGTCGCCACCGACGAGCCCCCAGCCCGAACTGTTGTTGATAATCACTCCGCCACCCTGGGCGATCATCGGCCCGAGCGCGTACTTCGACATCAGGAACGTTCCCTTCAGATTGATGTCAATCTGCAGATCCCATTCTTCTTCGGAACACTCGATCGCTGTCTGCGGAAAGAAGACTCCCGCATTGTTGAACAGAATGTCGAGCCGCCCGTAGGAGCGCACCGTTTCGTCCACCGCCCGCTGGCATTCGGCGGCCTTGCGAACGTCGGTGCGGAGAAAAATTGCCTTCCCGCCGGACTGAAGAATGCGCGCCGTCACCGCGTGGCCGCGAGACTCATTGCGACCGGTGATGGCAACCTTCGCGCCCTCGCGCGCAAACAGTTCGGCCGCCGCCGCGCCGATGCCGGACGTGCCACCCGTGATCAAAGCAACTTTGTTCTCGAGACGCATCAATCAAAACGATCCCGCCAGCCCTCCGCCATCGACAACCAGCGCCGTGCCGGTAACAAACGAAGACGCATCGCTTGCCAGATACAGCGCGGCCTGCGCAATTTCCTGTGGCGTCCCCACCCGGCCCAGCGGACGCTTTGCCGCTTCGGCAAGAAAGCGGCTGTTCTCTTCTCCGAGTTGCTGCGCTTCTTCGCGCAGCATGCCGGTATCGGTGTCGCCGGGGCAGATACAATTCACGCGAATCTTCTGCGGTCCATGGTCAATGGCCATCGCTTTCGTCAGCAGCACGACGGCACCCTTCGAAGCACAGTAAACCGCAGCCTTCGTGCCGCCAGCCAGTCCCCATCCTGAGGCCGTGTTGATGATCGTTCTGCCGCCCGCTTTCTGCATATGCGGAATCACCTCGCGTGACAGCAGGTAGATCGACTTCACGTTCACCGCCATCACCCGGTCCCAGTCTTCTTCGCTAAGATCAAGAACCGTCGCCCGCCGAATGATGCCGGCGTTGTTGAACAGAATGTCGATTCGGCCAAACTCGCGAATCACGCGCTCGACGAGGCGCTGGCAATCTGTGGCTCGCGTCACGTCCACGGGCTCAAAGAAGGCACGCCCGCCGAATTGGGTAATCTCGTCAGCAACACGCTGGCCAGCATCCGCTTTCAAATCCGCCAAGGCAATCGCTGCTCCTTCGCGCGCGAACAGCAGTGCCGTTGCGCGTCCTATGCCCGATGCGGCGCCGGTAATCAGCGCAACCTTCCCCGCAACTCGCCCTGCAAGCTGCATGGCTTACCGGCTGGCCAGCCCTCCCGCGGTTTCTCCGCCGTCGCACGTATAAACGTGGCCGGTGATGTTTTGCGCATCGTCCGAAGCGAGGAAGGCGAACAGCGCCGCAATCTCTTGCGGCTGAGCATGACGGCGCAAAGGAATCTTCCGGTTGACCTCTTCGAGCATTTCATCGGTGTACTCGGCGCGCTGCATCGGCGTCAGCACGTATCCCGGAGCCACCGCGCACACCCTGACTTTCGGCGCCAGTTCCAGCGCCATCGACTTCGTCAGCTCGATCACGCCTGCCTTGGTGGCGTTGTAATCCGCATAAAACGGATACCCCATAATGCCGTTGGTCGACGCCGTTTGCAGAATCACGCCGCTGCCGCGCTCCATCATGTGCCGGGCCGCCGTCTGTGCGACGTAGAACACTCCGGTGAGATTCACGGCAATCACTTTGTCCCACTCTTCCGGCGTGATGTCGAGAAAGTTATGACGGATGCTGATGCCCGCGTTATTCACCAGCACATCCACGCCGCCCATGAGGCGAATCGCTTCGGCAAAGGCAGCCTGCACCTGTTTCAGGTCCGAAACATCGGCATCGAGCGCTCCCGCCAAATCTGGCAGTTCCCGCAGGATCTTCCGCCGCGCCTCAGCATCACGGTCGAGCACGCACACCACCGATCCTTCTTCAAGAAATCGCGCTGCCGTGGCCGCTCCTATGCCACTGGCCCCGCCGGTGATCAGAATTCGTTTCGCTTTCAGCCCGCGCACTCGTGCCTCCACAAAAGAAAATCGGGCAAAAACAGCAGGCTTCGAAGATTGGAGGATATTTCAGTCCAGGCTGAAGCTGTTTCTCCGCGCGCTCTGCGGTCTGGTTAACAAGACAGCTGCGGGCCCGACGACCTCAGCCAACCTGCCACACCGTATCCAGCACCGTCCCATCCACCCACTTCACCACCGCGCACGGACGATCGCCCAACTTCGGCCGTGCCGGCTTGCCGCAAATCTTCTCAACTTCCGCTTTGATGTCCTGAATCGGACGAATTGGCAGCGTCGATCCCTGCACTGCTACTGCATGGAGCAAGTCCGTGCGTCGCGGATTGATTGCAATTCCGCGCTCGGTCACGACCACGTCGATCATCTCGCCCGGCCCCGTCATCGTCGTCACTTCGTCCACGATCACGGGGATGCGATCGCGGAACGAAGGCAGCGCGAGAATCGTGCATCCGGCAAACAGGCAGTTCTGCCATCCGCCAATGCCGTGCAGCAAGCGCCCGTCGGAGTGCGTCACCACGTTGGCGTTGAAGTTCACGTCCACCTCGGTCGCGCCCAACACCACGGCATCAACCAGCGAAGCGAAGTTCCCTTTGCCGTGGTAGTTGTACGAAGTGAACGGTGAAGTGGCCACGTGCCGCGGATCGCTCGCGATCGACCTCACGCCGTCGAGATCAAACGTCTGCCCATCCAGGATGTAATCTGTCAGCCCTTCTTGCAGCAACTCGACCAAGAATTTCGTCGATCCACCGCGAACGAAGCGCGCCTTCACTCCATCCTGTTTCATCATCTGTTTCAGATACTCGACGAATGCCAGCGCGATTCCGCCCGCCCCCGCCTGGAATGAGAATCCGTTCTTCATGATTCCCGTTGCCTGCAGAAACTGCGCCACCAACGCCGCGATCCGCAGCCGGTCCGGCGAACGCGTGATCTGCGTCGTGCCGGAAACAATCTTCTCCGGATCGCCAATCGATTCCACTTCCACTACAAAGTCCACGTTGTTGCCCTGAATCTGCCAGGGCACACAAGGAAACGGCACCAGGTTATCGGTGACCACGACCACGCGGTCGGCGTAGATCGAATCCGCCAGCGCAAAACCAAGCAAGCCACAAGCGGACTTGCCATGCGAGCCATCCGCATTCCCGAAAAAATCGGAGGTCGGCGCGGCAATCACGGCGACGTCAATGTGAACTTCTCCGTCCTGGATCGCCTGGTAGCGGCCGCCATGCGAACGCAGCACACCCATGCCGCGCATCCTTCCCTGCGTGCAATAGTCGCCCAGCGGCCCGTTCATCGAGCCTTCGATGTGATGGATCACGCCTTTTTCCATCAGATGGATCGCACTCTCCTGGGAAGGGAACGATGCGCTCGGGAACCACATCAGATCTTTGACGCCGATCCTGGCCGCCGCCTCCAGCGCCATCAGCGCCACTCGATCGCCGTCGCGCAGATGGTGGTGGTTCGAGATCACCATCCCATCGCGCAGCCCGCACTTGCGCAGCGCGGTCTCCAGATCGGCCACGCGCTTATCGCCACTATCTGGATAATCTTTATTGGAGCAGATTGCCGGCGCCGCCTTCCGCCCGCGCGGCTGGTATTTCCCCACGCCCAGAAACGGAGTCTGCGGCTTGCCGTTCACCATCGTCGGCACCGCACGGCCTGCCGCGTTATGCGCCAGTTCTACTCTTTCTTTCGCATTCGCATTCACACTCACGAAATCACTCCCATCGCCTTTGCCCGCTCCACCAGCTTCAGCGCCCGCTGCACCACCGGCGGATCGATCATCTTCGAGCCCAGACTCACCACGGCCAATCCCTTGTTCTGCGCTTCCTCAAAAGCCGCAACCACGTTCCGCGCCTTTTCGATCTCGGCTGCGCTCGGTTGAAACGCCTCGTGGATCACGCGAATCTGTCCGGGATGAATGCATCCCATGCCTTCGAATCCCATAGCCCGCGAGGCTTCCGCCCAGCGTTGCAGCGCGTCGATGTCGGCGACATCGCTGAAGACCGAGTCAATCGCCTGCACTCCCGCGGCGTGCGCCGCATTGACCACGCGCGACCGCGCATATTGCGACTCACACCCTTCCGCGGTCTTCACCACGCCGAGATCGGCCGTGTAATCCTCCAGCCCAATGGTCAGTGCCGCTACATTTTCGCTTGCCGTCGCGACGGCGAATGCGTTCTCGATCCCCAGCGCCGACTCCAGGATCGGCATGATCCAGATCGGCCGGATAATTCCGTGGCGCGTCTTGATTTCGCCGATCATCCGATCCACTTCCCGCACCTGCTCGGACTCCTCGACCTTCGGAATCAGAATCAGATCCGGACTCTCGCCCACCACTTCCGCCAGATCTTCGAGCCCCAGCGGCAACTGGTTAATGCGCACCATGCGCTCGCATGATCCGAAATCGACCGTCCGCAAAGTATTTCGCACCAGGATGCGGGCGGCATCTTTCTCTCCGCGATGCACCGAATCCTCTAAATCGAGAATCACCGTATCCGGCCCATGCAATGAGGCGTTGATGTAGTACTTCGGTTCAGAGCCTGGCAGATACAGACGCGATCGACGCAGCCGGTCCTTTGGCGACGGCGGCGCGAGCGGATGCTGCTCCGGCAGCGAGCGTTTGCCGAGTGCGATCCCTGCGCACCTTGTCGCCGCCTCGATGCGAGCGGCGATAACAAAAGGCAGAGCGCCTTCGTCATGAATCGCAACCCGCGCGTGGTTCACTCCGAGTTCGCTCAGAACTTCTCGCGTTTGTTCGAGGATCGCCGTGCCGTAATAGGGCGCGACCCGCGATTCCAGTGAGATCTCGACCCCGCCGCTGTCACACGCCTCAAAGGCGACGTGCACATCCGAACGAACTTCTTGGCCCCAATGGCCTGCCTCGGCAGAACGCGGGGACGTAGTCTCGACAGCGCTGCTCATAATTTCCTCAACTCGAGATCCTCAACTCAGGGATTTCCAACTGGCGCTTATTTCAGTTTTTCCAAAATTGCGTCCGTCATCTGCACCGTCGATGCCGCACCCTGACTGATCACTTTCGGACCACCGGTAAGACGCATCATATCGTAGGTCCGGACTTTCCCTTCACGCACCACATCCGCGATCGCCTTGCGGATGCGGTTTGCCTTGTGGCCTTCCCCAACATGATCGAGCATCATCGCCGCCGAAAGAATCATGGCAATGGGATTCACGATGGGCGGATTCAGCTCGGCATACTTCGGAGCGGATCCGTGGGTTGGCTCGAATACCGCTACGTCATCGCCGATATTGCCGGACGCCGCGAACCCGAGTCCACCCACCAGTCCTGCGAACGCGTCGGAAAGAATGTCGCCAAAAAGATTCGAGGACACGACTACGTTGTACTCCTCCGGATTTTTGTTCAGCCACATCAGTTGCGCATCAATGTTCGTCGACCAAAGCGCAATCCCCGGATAATCCTTCGCAACCTCTTTTGCCACTTCTTCCATCATGCCCGAAGTCTCGCGCACCACATTCGGCTTCTCACAAATCGTGACGCCCTTGAAACCGCGCTTCTTCGCATATTCGAAAGCCGCGGTCACGATGCGCCGGGCCGCCGTGCGAGTGATGATGCGGCAACTCACCGCGAGCTCCGGCCCGGGCACGTTGGCAAAAGCCTTGAACCTGGGATGGCTGTTCAACGCGGCGCGCACGTTCTCCGGAGGGTTCGTCCACTCCACACCTGCGTACATGCCCTCTGTGCCCTGCCGGAATACGGTAGTGTCGATCTTTGGTTCGTCAAAACCAGGCTCGTCGTAGCCGCCATCCGCTTTCTTCCGAATGTAATTCAACGGATTGCCCGTGAACCCTACGCACGGCCGCACGCAGATATCGAGATTGAATTTCTGCCGCATGGTCACGATCGGCGAGTAATAAACGTAACCCTTCCCTTGCAGCTCGGGTTTGAGTTCCGCCTGCGCCGCTTTGTTTGGCTTCGATGTAATCGCGCCAAACAAACCTAACTTATGCCTGGTTAGTAACTCGACCGTCCGGTCCGGCAACGCATTACCCTGCGTGCGCCAGCACTCCCATCCGATATCGGCATGAACGTACTCAGCGTCAAAGGCGACCGCTTCCAAAACCCGTAATGACTCCGGCAGAACCTGGTTTCCGATGCCGTCTCCCGGCATGGTAATAACTGTATATTTCACCACGAGTGCTCCTTGGGATCAAAATCAACCGCAGAGACGCAGAGAACGCCTCGCTGTCATTCGTCTGTTCTTACAATAATGATCACCGCAAATTTCCCTCGGTCCGGCGCAGAAGAGTACCAGCAGTTTGTCAGTCCTTCAATCGCGACTGCCTTCTTGTCAGCCAACACACGGAAGAGCTTCGTCTTCGCGTCAGTGCGACGCACCAGCTTTCTAAGCGCAGCCTGGGGCGACGCCGCTTCCACTTGGCGAATGGAGATATCTCCACGAAATTCGAGGATGAGGGTGAATTTCGCCATCTTTTCTCCATGCACTCTGCGACCTCTGCGGTTAAAGCTTCAAGCCACGCCCAACTGCTTCGCCACCAGATTCTCCACTCCGCCGGCAATCACCAGCGACTGCGGAACGCTGCCCAGCGCCGGGAACGTAAACTTCTCTCCGCGCCAATTGATCGTACTCGATGTGAAATCGATATCAATCTCATCCCCGGGAATGATCGTCTTCTGCTTTGCCGCAATCTCCTTCGCAAACTGCTCGCGCACGCGCGCCACAAATCCTGGCACCTCGATACACAAGAAGCCATTGTTAAATGCATTACGGAGATAAGTCTGCGAAAAGCTGGCCGCGATCACCAGCGGAATCCCTTTCGCCTTAAGGCACGTGACCGCCTGTTCGCGGCTCGATCCCGTACCGAAGTTGAACTGGCTGACGATCACGTCGCCCGCCTTCGCGCGCGCGGCGAACTGTGGATCGTAATTCTCCATCACCACCTTCGCCATCATTTCCCGAGTCATGTCGTCGCGATAGGTGTAGTCCTTGCCATAAATCGCATCGGTGTTGATGTTATCCTGCGGCATGAAAACCAGCCGCCCCTTCACGCGTTGTGGAAAGCCCGGCAGGATTTCAACTTTCTCCGCGGTGCCCAGCGCCGACGCCGATGCCAATTCGGTGTAGGCGCGCTGCGGTGCGCGATCGGCGAACTCATGCGGCCCGCGGATATAACCGGCAACCGCCGACGCCGCCACTACTTCCGGACTCGCCAGGTAGCACTTCGCATCCCGTGATCCCATGCGGCCTTTGAAGTTCCGATTCGTCGCCGAGATCCCGACCTCGCCCGCCTCAAGCAATCCCACGCCCAGCCCGATGCACGGCCCGCAGCCGGATGGCAGCGGATGCGCGCCCGCATCGATCAACGTCTGCCAGATGCCTCGCTTCTCAGCATCTTCCTGAACCCACTTACTGGCTGCGCTCAAGTAGAACTTCACGCGCGAAGCCACTTTCTGACCTTTAAGCACCTTCGCCGCCGCCTCCAGATCTTCCAGTCGCGAATTCACGCATGAAATCAGATACGCCTTTTGGATCGCAACTTTGTTCTTCTCAATTTCAGCCACCGATTGCATTACCTGCACCGTATCGGGCCCCGACACGTAGGGCGTCACTTGCCCGAGGTCGAGCGTAATCCGCGCCGCATAGACCGCATCCGCATCCGGCGCTGGAGGATTCTTCTCCCAGCTCTCGATGTCTTTTTCTGAAAACCGCTCTTTGTCCTTACTCATGCTCGTGCCCATCGCTTTGAACTGCTGGTGAACGCCGCGCAAATACTGGATCGTCACCTCGTCCACGGGGAACCAGCCCACCAGCGGACCCCACTCCGTGGTCATATTCGAAATCGAGAGCCGCGCGTCCATCGAGAGCGACGCAACTCCCGGCCCCGTGAACTCGACCGCCGCATTCAAGCATTCATCGTGGTTGTAGAGCCCGCACAAAGTGATGATGACGTCCTTGCCCGTGACGCCGTCTGGCAACTTGCCTTCGAGCACGACTCGAATCGAACGCGGAATCTGCCACCAGAATTCGCCCATAGCCCACACCGCGGCTGCATCGGTGCGAACAATCGGCGTTCCGATCGCGCCCAGCGCGCCATACATATTGGAATGCGAATCCGATGCGACCACGAACGAACCGGGAACCACATAACCGCGCTCCACCATGATCTGGTGCCCGATGCCCGATCCGGCAGGATAGAAATCCACTCCCTGCTCTTTCGCGAACGCTTCGATGGCGCGGTACTTTTTCTGGTTCGACTCATCCTGATTCTGGATGTCATGATCGAGTGCGAACGTTAGTTGCTGCGAATCTTTCACTTTCTTCGCGCCGATGCCCTTGAACTTGCTCATCACCGCCGACGTGTTGTCGTGTGTCATGCAGCGATGCGGACGAATCGACAGGAAATCCCCTGTCCGAAGCGGGCGCGTCGGCCCTTCGGTCATGTGTTTCTGCGCGATTTTTTCAACGATGGTTTGACCCATGATTACTCCCAGTAACTCAGCTTCTTCGCTTCAACTCGAATCCCAGATACATCATCTGCCCGATGTGAGAATGCAGATGCGTCGCGCATAGCAGCACCACGGCGAACCGGTCGCGCTCGTCCACACCGACAGCGGTGTATTCCTTTGACCAGTCTTCCGCCGACTGGCGGCTGATCGCGCCGAGTACCATCTCGATCGCCTGATCAAATTTCTTCAATACTTCTGTTTTAGATGGACGTGTCGTTTCGGAAAACTCCAAAGGACGATCCCGCACATAGCCCGTTCCGGCAATCTGCGCTCCAATGTAGTAATTCAGGTTGCCCGTGAGATGCAGTACGAGGTGGCCAAAGCTATTGCCGAACGCGAAGGGCTTGGCCCAAAACTGCTCGTCGCTCAACGGCGCCGCCAGCTCGCGGACCACGCCCGCCAGCTTTGTGTAACGGGCCGTTAGGTCTGACGCAATCGTCTGTTTCAGATCAGTCATAGGCTACTCCTATCCGCCGGATTCGACTCAACTGCCAAACGCTGCCGGACTTCGTCCGGCTGGACGGCCGAGGGCGGCCGTCCCTACGTGTTTGCTCGCTAGCGATGTTTCTTGCTGGCCTTCTTGACTGCTTTCTCGTTCAGTTTTTTCACATCCGCCTTCATCAGCGCCATCAGCTTTGTGATCGACGCGCACTTCTCGAGATTCCAAATCGCTTCAATCAGCTTGGCCTGCGCCTTCGCCGAAAGCACGCCCTCTGCCAGCGCTCGGAATTTCTCTTCGATCTCCGCATCGCTCAACGGATTTCGGGGATCGCCTTTTGGATAGTCCAACTGTTTCGAGAATTTCCGTCCGTCGGTGGTCGTAATGTTCACAATCACTCGCTGCTGCGCCGGGAAGACCTTCTCGATCTCGGGGTCCGCCACGACTTCCACTTTTTTCAGTTGCGCGCGAATCGCCGGGTCCATGATCTTCTTCATCTCGAATTGCGCCGGCGTCACTTGCCGGTCGACCAGCGCCGCCGCAATTACGTAAGGCAGCGAATGGTCTGCTGTCTCCTTGGTGCGCGGATCGTATTTGCTCGGGTCGGAAAGAATGTCAGCCGCGCGCGCCAGCGACCGAATCTGAATCTTCTCCACTTCATCCGGACACAGGTCGTTGCCCTTGACCAGGTCAAGCATCGCCGAAATCGGAGCGTGCGTTAGTGCTTCAGTCGGGAAAAATTTCATACCGCACTGCGTGATGCGCCATGATTCGCCGAGCCCGTCAGTCAGCACATTCGGTTTCCACTCCGGACCGAAGCATTGCACCAATCCTTCCTTGCCGTCGATCACGTGCTCGGGACCGCTGTAGCCTCGCTCGGCCAGCAGCGCCGCCAGAACGCCGCTCTGGGTAGCCAGCGGATCGACGGTGTTCTTCATCATCGTCAGCTTGCCCGCAGTCACCGCGCCCATCGTGCAATGCCGCGAAGCCGAAATTCCGATCGCATGCTGAATCTGTTCCCAACTCAAATGCAGCGCGCGCCCCGCCACGATCGGCGAGACAAACGCCGTCAGCGTCGCATGATGCCAGCCGCGCTCGCGGATGCCCGGAAACGCCACCTCGCAAAATCGCATTTCGAACTCGTGGCCGAGCACAAGTCCAACGATCAATTCCTTGCCATCGCTCTTGGCGCGCTCACAACACGCCATTGCTGCCGGAAAAATATCGGAGGGATGCGACGGATCCTGCTTCCAGTAAATGTCGTTGTAATCCATGCAGCGGATCATCAGGGCATTCGCCAGCGATGCCGAAACTGCATCCATCTTCTCGCCCGTGCCGATCACGGTCGCCGGCCCGCGCCCGGCAATCTCATGCAGCACTTCGAGCGCAATGATCACGTCATGCTGCTGATATCCGCCCAGCGCGCAGCCGACTGAATCGAGCAGAAAGCGCTTGGCCTGGTATACCGCATCCTGCGAGAGTTGCTCGTATTGAAGCCCCGCGGCCCAACGGGACATGGTCGCCGTGATGGTTTCTTTGGTGGAAGATAGTTGTGTCGGCAAGGACATCTCCTCTGTGAAGCAGCTATCAGTTGTCAGTTTTCAGTCGTCAGTAAAATCCTGCGACCTGCGACGCGAGACCTTACTTCACTTTCACATTCTTCGGGTTCTTGAACGGCAGAAACGCCATGAAATCGGCGTGATGCACGATGAACGCTTCGGTCGTGCGCTGCACCAGATCGCCTTCGGCCGCGTGCGCCGCGATGACGTGGCAGACTGCGTCCGGCACGCCACACTCCATCGCCAACGCGACTCCGGTAAACGGATGTCGCAACGCTTCTCCGCGTTTACTTTGCCGGCTCTTCCCGTTTGGACCGATCTCATACTCCAACAATTTGCCGACGTCCGCCAGGATCGCACCTGCAATCACCACGTCGGTGTCGATCGTCAGAGCGCGGCCCATGAAGTCGGTCATCGCTTTCGCACTCTCGCGCGCAATATGCACCACGCAGCGCTTGTGTTCCATGAAGGTGATCGGACAATTCGGAACCAGCAGCGTAAAAGGAATTTGATTCAGGTCATCCGGCTTCAGCGGACTGCGCTCGAGCGCCTTGATCCAGGTTTGCGTCACCTGCTCCCGAAGCTTGGAATCGCTGATCCACTGAATCTCCGGCCACAGACGTTCGACGGCCTCCCGCATGGGCAGGACCTCCCTCACAAGACTCATTAGATTATCGGAGTCGATGCAGATGCGTCGAGGGGACGCGGCCTCACTTTTTCAAACCCGGCGCGGTTCCCGAAGAAGATTCCATCTCAATGGGCAGCAGCTCAATGCTGCACCCCAGACCGCCGCAGCTCAGCTGCCCCCGGCGGACGATTTTCACCGACGACACATCCGGAAATCTCACGGGGAAATCCTTCCCGCGCAGTTGCTCGGCCGCTGAGCGAAGGCTTTCGTCGCCGTCCACAAACTCGGCTCGCTCGGGACGCGGCGAGCTGTCGAACACGAGGTTGAACCGCGCTGAAACTGTCTTGCTACTAGTTACGATCGGCCCGAGCTTCACCGTGCGCGCCTGCACTAACTCCGACGGAGCCTGTGCGAGATCTTTCTCCGTCGCGCCTTTCTCTGTAACGCCAGGATCGCCCGCCAGCTTCGTCAACCGAGCCCGCGAATCCTGCACTTCATCAGTGCTTCTGCCGGCCGCCACGGCCAGCGCATACATATGGCGCGCCTTCTCCAGTTGCCCCTGCTTTTCGAGCACCTGCCCCAGCCGGTTAGCAACCGTCCCCGACTCGCTCAAGAGCCACGCCGACGTCAGAAACTGCATGGCGGCAAGATTCTCGCCGCGCTGAAATTTCGCCCATCCTATCCGCGCCCACGCCAGCGCCACCAGTCGCATCGACGAGAACGCCGACGGCCCCAGCCGGTCCAATTCGCCCGAGTCGAACTGCCCTCCAATATCGTAGAGAACCTGCTGCGCATCGTTCTCGGTCTGCGTCGGATCAATATCGTATCTTAGCGCCGACGCGAAAATATCCTGTCCCGAATCCGTGCCCGCGCTGCCCGTCAGTCCCTTCATCAACTCCTGCGCTTGCGCATTCTCTCCTAACCGCGCATACACCTGCGCCAGCGCCATCTTCGTTTCCGGATCATCCGGGGGAATCGCGGCGGCCGCTTCCAACTCCGTGCGCGCGTCGGCATCCCGACCCAACTGCGCCAGCAGCAAGCCAAGATTCTTATGCGCCGTTTTCTCGTACGGAGCCGTCTCCAGCTGCTTGCGATAAGCTGCGATCGCTTCGTCAGTCTTTCCCGTTTGCTGCAGCTCCATCGCCAAATCGCCGTTCGCGCGCTTGTGATTCGGATCGAGCTCGATCTGCTTGCGGAAGGCGCCGATCGCCTCCGCATGATTGTTGGCCCCGGCGTATGCCAGTCCCAGGTCATACCAGCCGTCTTTTAGGCCCGGACTCGGGCTCGCATCCGCGTCCACCGCGCGCTTCAGCAGGTCGATCGCCGTGCGATAATCCTTGCTCTGGAGCGCTTTCACTCCCGCTTTATGCAGCTCCGCGGGAGTCCCTTCCATTTTCGACGCCGCCGTCTCCGCGCCTTGCCCCGACGGCGTCAGGATGGTGCACGACAGCAACTGGTCCTGATCGCTTTGCGTTGCATTGCGAAATGATTCGTAGTCCGCGCGCCGCGCCGCCGCCAGTTCGTTCGTTTTCACGACAAGCTTCCGCTCGCCTTCCAGAATTCCCTGGTTCTGCGAGTACGTCGATGAATAGTCGCCATAATCTCGCGTCATTTTCACCGCAGTCGGCGTGCGCACTGTATAGTTGGAGGGAAACTGCAAGCGGACCCGGTAGTCCATTTCACCCGCGGGACCGATGTCCAGGGGTTCCGTGGTCTTCTCCGACGCTCGAATCGCAGGCATCCCCAATGGCGGGATTGGACGAAAATCAACGCTCGCCGATGGCACTATAAAATACTTATCCTGGCGCAGGTGATACTTCAGATGAAAAGGCTTGCTCGTGTCCTCGATGGGATCGAGCTGAACATCATCGACATCGCCCGACAAGCGCCAACTCGCAGAAAGGGCTTTCACAAAGTCCTTCCACTGCGCCTGCGGGAATCGTCGAAAGCTTGCGCGCAGCGGCCAATCGCGATCTCCTTGAGCAGTGACCTCAAGCGTCGCATCGAGCGCGCCGAACTCGGTGAACTTACCTTCGAGCGTGAAGTGCATGAAGGTCTTGATCGGCGAATCCGCTGGCGTCCGCTGCAAGCCTCCCTCGCTATCTTCCGACGCCAGCACTGCTTCTTTGTTTCGCAGCTGGTAGAGAATCAGCCCGAAGGGCGTCACTTCCGGAGTTGTATCGAGCCAGGTCAGCTCCGTTCCCGTCCCCAGTCGTGCCGCCGTGATCACGTGATCGAACTGCGCCGGCGAGGGAACGTCCACGTCCAGTTTGCGCGCGCTTCCGATCAGCACCGGATAACTCTGAATTCCCTTCGCCCGCAGCAGCGCGGAAAGCAACGTGTGCTTGTCCTTGCAGTCGCCGTAACCATTCTGTAGAACGTCCGAGGCCGAGTGCGGCTGATAGCGCCCGACTCCGAGGGAGATACTCACGTAACGCACATTCCGCGCCACGAAATCGTAGAGCCGTCGCGCCTTCTCCGTGGGCGTCTCCGCTCCCTTCGTGAGCTCCTCGGCTTTTTTTCGCACGCTGTCGTCAACCGTCATGCGCTCGCCCTGCAGCTTGGCGTACCATTCGGCGACCTGCTTCCAGTCGGTGAAAGTCGTCAGCTGCACGTCCGGGCCGGCCTCCTCGTCCGCCTCGTCTTTTTCTT
Organism: Terriglobales bacterium; assembly: GCA_050012595.1. Classification (GTDB taxonomy): domain Bacteria; phylum Acidobacteriota; class Terriglobia; order Terriglobales; family Acidobacteriaceae; genus Acidiflorens. Next base: position 63,645 of record JBEKGW010000020.1, on the reverse strand, counting down.
TGTCGCGTTCCGGCTGGATGTCCTTTACCACCCAGGTGTAGATGCGGCGGTCTCCAGTGTCCTGAATCTCCGGCTTTCGCGCCGGCGTCTTGAGTTTCACCTCGCGCGCCTTCGGGATGTCAATTTCCAGCCGGTCTTCGTTGACCACCACACCTTTTGGAAATGTATATTCGTACCAGAAGTTACCAGCGGCGAGTGGTGTGAGAACCCGCGTCACGGTGCGGTATTCCAGCGTGTCCCCGAGCTGCAGCGCCGCCACGGAGATATGCCGCTGCCGATAGTCGCTGTACATCGGAGCTTCTTTGAGAACGTCGGGAGCGAAATCCTGCGCGGTCGACTCCGGTGTCACAACTACCTGTCCGTCCGGCTTGCGCACGCGGACATATTCGACCTCCAACTTCTCGGTCGCCGAGGAGTATCCGAAAACCAGTTGGCCGAATTCTTCCACGCCCGCCTGGCTCTGAATCCGCACCACGGCCTCGGTCTCGCTCACTTCTGTTCCGTCGTTTTCAAAGTGGGCACGATTTAAGATTCGTTCGAAGACGGCGGCCTCTTCGGAGTTAGCGTTATTCGTTTTCTGCTTGGATGGAGCTGCGGCCTGCGCCAGAGCGTCCGCAGTCATTGAGAAGACAATCGAGCAGACGAGCAAGCAGATGAGTAAGACGCCAACTATAACGTGCGACACACGATAGGACATATTGCAGTTCTTTTACGCCGTGCTCAGCGTAAAATCAAACGAACCAGGATGGATTCCACCCAAATCATGCGGCTCCTTGCGATCCTGATTTGTTTCTGCAGTCTGCTGGCCGGGCAGGCCCCTCCACTCGCCGTTGTGGACGAAACTCTGCCCCCACTCGACGCAGGCGTCGAATTCCACATACTTCTTCATGCCAGCGGCGGCGTTCTGCCCTACGTCTGGAGCATAGCCAACGGCGATCTTCCCGAAGGTGTCACGCTCACCCCGGAAGGCCTCCTGGCTGGCCGCCCCACCAGGCCCGGGGTTTTCGAGTTCACCTTAAAAGTCGAAGACTCCGGCCATCCCGCGCACAGCATCAACAAGGAGTTCCGGGCCGTGGTCGCCGCTTCTCTGTTGATCGAATGGCTTCAACCTCCAAAGGTCCGCGACAATCGGATTGACGGCGTCGTCCAACTCTCGAACGGTTCCAAGGACGACTTCGATCTGACCGTCATCATCGTGGCCGTTGCCGACAACGGGCGAGCGACGGCCATCGGCTACGAGCATTTCCCGCTGAAAGCCGGCGCTACCAGCGTTCAAATTCCCTTTGGCAACACTCTACCCCATGGCGCCTACGTGATCCATGCCGATGCGATTGCTGAAATCCCCAACCGGAAAGCCATCCTTCGCCAGCGACTCCAGACCCCTCAACCTTTGCAGGTCACGCAGGGTCCGTAGCGGCTTTGCCCCCCAGCCCCACCACGGCAAGCACGGAAGTCACTTGCCGTGTGTGTGCTATCCTGATTATCTTGAGGCAGTTGCACCAGTTATGGCCGTAGTGTGTCCACCAAGGGGCCTGGGCATTTTGTATGGAGCTTTTTCTTAATCTCTGTTGGCTCTCTCTGCTGCTGCCTGCTTGGCTGCTGTGGCGGCAACGGAATTCTTCGACCGGTTCGGATCGTCCAGCAGCATGCCCGCTCGTCTTCGTGTGCGCTCTCGGCTGCGCATTCATTCTGTTGTTCCCTGTGATCTCGGCCAGCGACGACCTGCACGCCATGCGATCCGAGATGGAAGAATCCTCGCCCGGTAAGCGTGGTGTCGGCCAGGCGGCCGTGGAAAAGGCTTCTGTCTGGCACAGCCCCTGGCAGAATCTGCCCGCTGTGGTCGCAACCATGGCCTCGCTCGGACTCACTAGCGAGGGCCGGCTGGAACTTTTCATCGCACCTCTTTCGGTGCCCGTGGCTCCCTCGATCCTCCGCGCCAGCCGCGCTCCTCCATACTCCCGCCTCGGGTAGCTCGCTAAATCGCCGATCGGTTGCATTCAAGATCCGTTACATTCAAGAATTGACGGCGACTTCCCTCATCTTCACGCAATTCTTACGAGGGAACCCACATACTGAGAGAGGTCCGCTTCCATAAGATGGCGGACATCCCACAGGGATAGTAAGCCACATGTCAACCAAGCCTTCGGGAAGTCCCTGAGGCTCTGACGGAGTGACTGGATGCGCATAAAAGTCCGGCGATGTTTCTGGCGTCTTCTGGTTCTGGCGCTCGGAGGCGTCGCAGCTTCATCCGCACAGCAGCCACCGCGGCCGCCGGCCCCACAACCCACCCAAAGCCTGACTTGGGAGAACGTGAAAGACCGGTTCGAGCAGAACAACCCGACGCTGCTGGCAGACAAGCTGAGCATTGACGAATCGAAGGCGCAGGAGATCACGGCGTTTCTGCGTCCGAATCCACAGTTCACTCTGTCGGCAGATGGGACCCAAATCGCACCCAATAAAGGCGTCTGGCGGCCGTTCGCGGGCACTTTTGAAACGCCCGGCATCAGCTATCTGCACGAGCGGCGGCACAAGCGGGAGCTACGCCTGGAGAGCGCAAAGAAGGGAACCCTGATTGCCGAGTCGACTCATGCCGACCTGGAGAGAACTCTGCTCTTCAACTTGCGCGGCGCATTTGTGTCAACTCTGCAGGCGAAAACGGTGCTCCAGCTGGCAAAAGACAACATTGCCTACTATGACCGCGTGCTCGATATCAGTCGAACTCGCTTCAGTGCCGGCGACATCGCGCAAATCGATCTCGACCGATTGGAACTGCAACGGGTGCAGTATGAATCGGATTTGCAGGCTGCCGAGGAGAATCTCGAAACCGCAAAGATTCAACTGCTGACTCTGCTAAACGATCGAACCCCGATTGAACAACTCGACGTGACCGGAGCGTACGACTTCAACGACCAACTCATGCCCCGCGATGAGTTCCGGAAGATCGCTATGGACACGCGGCCGGACCTGAGGGCAGCCGTTGAAGCTGTGGACAAGGCCCAGACCGATCACAAACTCGCGGTTGCCAACGGCTCAACCGATCCGACCTTGAGCGCATGGTATACGCACAACTCTTCCACCAATAACCCGTTTGCCATAAATACGGTCGGCGTCAGTGTCAGCATTCCGTTGCGCATCTTCGACCGCAATCAGGGCGAGAAGCTGCGCACGCAACTCGATATCAGGCGCAATGAAAGATTGCGCGACGCCGCCGAAGCACAAGTGCTCAGTGACGTCGACTCCAGCTACGCCACGGTGGACAGCAACCTGGTTCTGTTGCGGCCTTACAAGGCCAAATACCTGCAGCAATCGGTCCGAGTGCGGGACACGATTACGTTTTCCTACCAGCACGGCGGGGCATCGCTACTGGACTTCCTGAACGCACAGGCGGAGTACCGCAGCGTGCAATTGAATTACGTGAACTTGGTTGGCTCCTATTTAACGGCTGCGGCGCAATTGAATATGGCGGTGGGCCGGGAGGTGATTCAATGAAGAACCGATGTTTCGCATCCTTAGCCGGGGCGGCGCTGGCTGTGGCCCTTGCTTGTGCCCTCGCCGGTTGCGGCGAAAATAAAGCGGACCCGAAGGCCGAAGCCCCGCCCAAGGCAATCGTGGAGCCTGACCTGGATGCCAACAACTTCAAGGTTGACCACCCCGACCAGTTTCCCTTGGTGACGGCGGTTGAGCATAAAGCGGTGCCCGCGCTGAATGTCACCGGCGTGGTGCAGCCCGATATCGCGCGCGCTGTGCCCGTGATCTCGCTGGCCGCAGGACGAGTCGTGGAAATCAAGTCCAGGCTGGGCGACACCGTGAAGAAGGGCCAGTTACTGCTGAGAGTTCAGAGCAACGACGTTTCCGGAGCTTACCAGTTGTATCGCAAGGCCGAGAACGATGAGCGCTTGGCGCGCATACAACTCGAACGAGCGCAGATTCTTTACGAGAAGGGCGCCATCGCCAAGAGCGCCCTGGAACAAGCGGAGGACACGGCACAGGACGCCAAAGCCGGTCTGGATGCCGCCACCGAACAGTTGCGGCTTCTCGGCATTGACAAGGATCATCCATCGGGAATCGTCGACATCACCGCTCCGATATCGGGCGTGATCACCGACCAGCAAGTTACCAACGCGTCAGGCGTGCAAGGATTGGGTTCCCCTAATCCCTTCACCATCTCTGATCTTTCTTATGTCTGGATCATCTGCGACGTTTACGAAAATGATCTCGACGCCGTGCACGTGGGCGAATTCGCGGATATCCGCCTGACCGCTTATCCCAACCGGGTCTTGAAAGGGCGGATCGACAACATCCTGCCGGTTCTCGATCCTACGATCCGCACCGCAAAAGTTCGGCTCGAAGTCGCCAACCCTGGAATGATGCGGGTGGGCATGTTCGTCACAGCCACCTTTTACGGTAAGCAAGCCGAAGTCAGGGCCGCAGTTCCCGCCACCGCCATTCTGCACTTGCACGATCGCGAATGGGTATACACGCCAGTTCCGAACAATGCGGGCCATTTCAGACGCCTGGAAGTGGTCACCGGAAATATGCTTCCGGGCAACATGCAGGAAGTTGTTTCAGGCATCAAGCCGGGAGATCGAGTCGTTTCCAACGCTCTTCCGCTGCAGAACACTTTGGAGCAATAGATGGGAGCAAATAAATGATTCGCCGAGTCGTTGATTTTGCTCTTAACAACCGCCTGCTCGTTCTGGGCTTCGCCCTGCTGCTTTTCGCTGGGGGCATCGTTTCGTTCGAGCGGCTGCCGATTGAGGCTTATCCCGACGTCGCCGACAACTACGTGGAGATCATTACGCAATGGCCGGGAATTTCGGCGGAACAGATCGAACAGCAAGTCACCATTCCGCTCGAAGTGGCCATGAACGGCATCCCGCAGACCGTGCACCTGCGCTCGTTCTCGTTGTTCGGGCTCTCGGACCTGAAGCTGATTTTCGAAGACGGATCAGACAATGCCTGGAACCGGGAACGCGTTCTGGAGCGGCTGAGCCAGGTTACGTTGCCTCCGGGTGTGTCGCCGCAAATGGGTACCGACTGGAGTCCGGTCGGACAGATCTATTTTTTCACCCTGCATAGCACCAACCCCGCCTACGACCCCATGGAGCTGAAATCCATTGAAGACTGGGTCGTGGAAAAGAACTTCAAATCGGTCCCCGATATTGTGGATGTGGCCAGCTTCGGCGGCCCCACTCGCGAATACCAGGTTCGCGTTGACCCCAACAAACTCGTTGCCTATGGCCTCAGCCTGGCACAGGTCGAACAGCAACTCACCAACAACAACATCAACGCTGGCGGAAGCTTCATCCAGGAGGGTCTGCAACAGATCAACGTGCGCTCCGTCGGATTGGTGGATCGCGCCCAGGACATCGAACGCACTGTCATCACCACCAAGAATGGCACGCCGCTCCGGGTGAAGGATATTGCCGTCGTTTCGCAAGGTCCAAAGATTCGACTGGGCCAATTTGCGCGGGCTTGCACTGCTTGTCCCTACGGTCCCAACGGTGCGATCGAGCGCGATGACGGGAAGATCGTCGATAACGACGATGTCGTGTCGGGCATCGTGCTCCTGCGGAAAGGCGCAGTGGCCGATACCGCCCTGCAAGGAATCCACAAGAAGGTAGAGGAACTGAACAATCACATCCTGCCTCCAGGCGTGAAGATAGTTCCTTTCATCGATCGCAGCGATCTGGTTCACTTTACGACGCACACAGTACTGCGCAACCTCACGGAAGGCATGATCCTGGTTTCGGTCATTCTTTTCATGTTCCTCGGCAACGTGCGCGGCGCCCTCATCGTTGCGGCCACCATTCCGTTTTCGCTGTTGTTTGCTTCCATTTGCCTGGATTTGAGACACATTCCCGCCAATCTCCTGTCTCTGGGTGCGTTGGATTTTGGCATGGTGGTCGATGGCGCGGTCGTGATGATCGAAAACATCGTGCGCCATTTGGGCCACCAGAACGGGGTCAAGACAGCGCGTGAAAAAATCGGTGAGGCCGCGCACGAAGTCCAGCGTCCGGTGTTTTACGCCATCGCCATCATCATTACTGCTTACTTGCCTATCTTTACCCTGGAGCGTGTCGAAGGCCGCCTGTTTCATCCCATGGCTTGGACCGTAGCCTTTGCCCTGCTCGGAGCATTGATCTTCTCGATTGTGATCGCACCCGTCCTGGCAAGTTTCGCTTTCCAGAAGGGAGCGAAGGAATGGCGCAATCCAGCCATGGAATTCTTGATCAGCCACTACCGCACTGCGGTTCGGTGGGCCATTCGGCGGCGCGTGCTCACAGTCGGTGTGGGCGTAATCGGGCTCTTCTTCACGATTTACCTCGTCTTCGGCAACGTTATCGGTTCGGAATTTCTGCCCCACTTGGATGAAGGTGCGCTGTGGGTGCGTGGAACGCTTGCACCCAGCACCGGGCCCGACGAAGGCATCCGGGTATCCAACCAGGCCCGAATCGTGCTTTGCTCTTTTCCCGAGGTCCCGCAATGCACCAGTCAAACGGGACGCCCGGATGACGGCACGGATACAACCAGCTTTTTCAATACCGAGTATTTCGTTGATCTCAAGCCCAAAGAACAGTGGCGGCCTGTTTTTCACGAAAACAAAGATGAATTGATCGCTGCCATGCAGCGCGAACTCGACAAGATCCCCGGCGTCGTCTGGGGCTTCTCCCAGCCCATTGAAGACAACATGGAAGAGGCTGTGAGCGGAGTGAAAGGCGCGCTGGCCACCAAAGTTTACGGCGACGACTTGAAGCTGTTGGAAGAAAAAAGCGACCAGATCGTCAACATCATGCGCGGTGTCAATGGAATCGAAGACCTTGGCGTCTTTCATGTGCTCGGCCAGCCCAACCTCAACATTACTGTGGACCGCGATGCGGCCGCTCGTTACCAGATCAACGTAGCCGACGTGCAGGATGCGGTTCAGACCGCGGTCGGCGGTAACGCACTCACCCAGGTCCTCAAGGACGAGGCGCGTTACGACCTCACGCTGCGCTATCTCCCAAAATACCGTGATACCAGGGAAGCGATTGAGAGCATTCGTTTGTTATCGCCTTCCGGAGAACGTGTTTCTCTCGCCCAGCTCTGCAAAATCAGCGTGAGCGACGGAGCGTCCGAAATTTATCGTGAAGGCAATCGGCGCTATGTTGCCATCAAATATAGCGTCCGTGGACGCGACCTCGGCAGCACCGTGCAAGAGGCAATCAAGAAGGTGAACGAGCAGGTCAAATTGCCCGTCGGCTACAGCATCGACTGGGAGGGGGAATACGAAAGCCAGAAGAGGGCGGACGAGCGGCTGCTCATCGTGCTCCCGATTACCATCCTGGTCATCTTCATTCTTCTCTACACGATGTTCAAATCGTTCAAATGGGCATTGCTGATCCTAGCCAACGTTTTCATGGCCCGCTTCGGCGGCCTCCTGGCTCTTCTAGTCACTGGCACGAATTTCAGTGTTTCCTCCGGCGTGGGTTTTCTGGCGCTGTTCGGCGTGTCCGTGCAGACCGGAGTCATCATGGTGGAGTACATCAACCAGCTTCGAGCGCGACGCTACTCCATCGAGGACGCCGCGGTTGAGGGCGCTGTACTGAGACTCCGCCCCATCATGATGACCATGCTGGTCGCAACCCTGGGGCTGCTGCCAGCCGCTCTCTCACACGCCATTGGTTCCGACTCTCAGCGGCCCTTCGCCATCGTCATCGTCGGCGGTTTGATTGCCGACTTAGTGATGAGCATCTTTCTTTTGCCAACTTTATATGTGTGGTTCGCCGGCGACCACGACGTGTTGCCCGCAGCCGAAGAAGGGTTCGAGGTGGGCGAGCACGTGGATTGACCGGTTATCAGTACCCGGTACTCAGTACCCAGTGGCCGGTACTCAGATCCCAGTTTTTCCGGGTACTGGGGACTGAGATCCGCGCGGAATCGCTTATGTTGGGCGCTGTATTGTGTATCCTGAACGCTTACATCTTGCTGACGGGAGCCAACCATGCCCGAGGAATCCGACCCGCGTGTAGAGGAGGTTCCTGGTGTAAGAGGTTCTTTCGCCGGTCTGATCCTGGCGCCCTGTTCGATACCGGCAGAACTGATTTGCTACGGCGATATTCCCGAATGGTGGCCGCAATGCCGCGCACGACTCAGCGCCAAAGACCGCGAAATCCTTGAAGGCAAGCTGGTCTTCTGGCTGCGCGCTACCCATCATGCCGAAACCTTTAAGGACCCGGCCAAGCTTCCGGAGAGTTCATTGCAGGAACTGAATATTGTCGCCAACTGCCTGGAATGTCACGGAACGGGAAGGTCGTTGGGCCAGGAACGCTGCCGCTACTGCGATGGCGGCGGCACGGTTTGGGTTATCGTTTCCCGAAAGCAGGTTTAGCCAAGGCGAACGCGAGGACTACAGCCGAATCCCAAACTGACGTGAAAGGCCAAGATGGAACTCTCCATTTCTTGCTTTTTGCGCGTGCTTCCGCTAGTTTTTATCTTTCCATAATCTGGCGAGCATGATCTGGACGAGCGGGCAGGCCGAAACTTGCCTCGAGGAGTGACGGGTATGAAGCGGAGCTATATTGGGCTCGCCTTGGGCGCGCTGGTGGCGGCGGGAGCGGCGTTGATCCTGCCGAGTTGCGGGCGCGACAAACAGCTGGTGAGCATCGAGATTCATCCGGGGTCGTTTACTTTCCTGGAGCCATATCCGACGGGAACGGAACAGTACACCGCGGTCGGCACCTATACCCACCCTCCGGCAACGGAGGATCTCACCAATCAAGCGACCTGGAAGATTGATGACGGAGTGGTGACAATGTCGACTCCCGGCTTGTTCACTCCGGCGGCGGGCTATTGCGGTGGGGGAAATATCTCAGCAAGTGTTCCTGAGGGCACCGGCGGCGCGTCGAACATTGTGATTGCTTATGCAACCGTAACGGTGGACAATCCGACCGTGGCGACTTGCCCGGGCGGCAACACGGAAGCCACGCTAAGCGTGCAGATCACACCAAGCATGGGTGGGACGGTAACCAGCTTGACATACGGCATCAACTGCCCGTCGGTTACATGCATCGCCGTGGTCCCGGTGGGGGCTTCGGTCGCACTCACGGCTACGCCCGCTTCGGGCTACTCTTTTCTAACTTGGACGGGCTGCACCACGACTAGTGGAAACGTCTGCACCGTCACCATCCCAGTCGGCGGAGTTGGGCTGGTAGCGACGTTCCAAACAAGCTGAGCGCGCGAACAACTCTGCCGCTACTCCTCCGACAGCAGCTTGCCCAGGGTGGGCTTGTGCCTCTCGGGCTTGGTCTTCTTGGCGGGGACGAGGCGCGAGGGTTTGGGACTTCCGACGCGTTCGCGGGCCATTTCGCGGACGATCTTGGCGGCGGAAAAGACTTTTTTCTTGCGCTTGCGCGGCATGGTCGTGATGCTGGCTTCCGGAACTTCCAAACCTTCTCAAAGAAAACGGGCTCGTCTTCTGATCGAAGGGCACTCGCATCTTCGCACATTCGATGCCCAAAGGTGCAATAATCTCAGGTTGGCGTCGAGTTCCAGCTTTTCGCTAATACGCGAAGCGCGGGAGCACGCGTCGCGTTAGCCGAAAGCCGAGAGCCCTAATCTATGGATGAGCGCGAGTTTTTTGATGAAAAATCGGACAAAAAGCCGGCAAATTTAAGTTGCCCGCACTGCCATCAATCGGCGGAGTATGAGATCCAGTGGCTGGTGCGCACCAAGAAGAAGAGTCTGCCGCCGCGGGCGGACGATCGCGACCGGGCGAAGTTCGCCAAGGCGCGGTCTTACATGTTGCGGCGAGACGACATGATGATGTGCAAGAACATGCGCTGCCGCAAGCGATTTGAGATTGCCGGCGTGCAGAGCGTCGCGTTTCTGGAGTAGGCGTCGCCGGCCGTTTCGTCTCCGCATGTCCCAATCGGAAAGAGCGCTCGATCGACTAGAATCGACTAGACCAACGATATTTCCATCGGGCGTTGCACGTAGCCCGGTAGTTTCCCGGCTCGCCTTTCGCAAACTATTCGCCCCTCACTTTTGTCGCCGCGCTCTGCGGAGACACCTTTCGCTTGCCATTCATTGCTGGAGAATCCCTGGAAATCGATCGAACCAGATGACTGTTAGCTCTTGACGGAGAAATGGCTGGCAACGAGGGTGGCAGCGAGGCGGCGGACACTGTGGAGGAGCTGGCCTAGCGCTTCGGAGGCCGGCGCCGAAAGGGGAGATGGTTTGGTTTGCGGAGCGTCGCTGTAGCCTTCCCTTTCCATTTGCTTTGCGGCGGCGGCGAAGCGCTTGGAACTTGTATCCTCCATGGCGAGGAAGCGGAAGGCCTGGGCGAGCGCGATGCCATCGGCGCCGGTTTGAAGGAATTCGATATGAGCGCTGACTTTGCCGTAAACGGTATTTAGAGCGATCTCACCTATGGTTCCGTGGGGAATCGGGCCTTTCGAGAGGACGGCGGAGCCTCCGGTAAGAGAAAGGCGCTGAAGCACGCCGACGAAGCGGGCATCGTCGATGGTAAATAGCGCGCGCTCGCTATTGGGAACGCGGATGCGCGGGGCACGCGGGCTGTTGCGCGACTTCTGCGACTTTTTCACGATAAGTCTCAGCATGGCAAGCGGGAAGAGCGCGGTCAAGGTTACGGTAGTGCGTGTGAGGTGTGGTGCAGATAGGAATGTCCGGGACCACATCCATTCGTTTATACTAGGCAGTTTGGTCTGTGCCAGTTGACGCTGCAAGGGATGGGAGTCGATCCGTGAAGATTCTGGTTTGCATGAAGCAGGTGCCGCAGAAAGACGCTCCGCTGAAGCTGAATGATGCGGGGACGTGGATCCGCGAAGATGTTTCCTACGAAGTGAATGAGCCGGACGCATTCGCGCTCGAAGAGGCCCTGCGGCAGAAGGAAAAGCACACCGGCGAGGTGGTGGTGGTCACAGCGGGGCCGGCGCGGGCGTTGCAGGTGTTGCGCGAGGCGCTGGCGAAAGGCGCGGACCGGGCGATCCATCTCGAGGGCGATGCTTTTGTCGGGCTCGATGCGTACAACACCGCGCGAGCCATCGCGGCGGCGATCAAGGATGAGAAGTTTGATCTGATCTTTACCGGCTTGCAATCGGACGATTACGGCTATGCGCAGACGGGCGTGATTCTGGCTGAGATTTTGGGATTGCCGCACGCGACCATCATTATGCAGATCGAAAAAAGTGACGGTGGCATCCGAGTGAAGCGGGAACTCGAAGCGGGATTCTTTCAGTTTGTCGACATGCCTTTGCCGGCGGTGTTGACGATTCAGTCGGGGATTAACAAGCTGCGCTATGCGACGCTGATCGGGATCAAACAGGCAAAGATGAAGCCGCTGCGCAAGGTGATGATGGCCGAGGTGCAGTCAGCCATGGAGGGGAATTTGCAGAAGATCGAGAAGCTGCACGTACCGCAGAAAACGAAGAACACTGAGTTTTTAGAAGGGCCTCCGGCGGAAGTGGCGAAGAAGCTGGTGGAAAAGCTGAAGAATGAAATGCGGGTAATTTGAGAACCGATCTTATGGATACAATTCTTGTAGTCGTTGAACAGCGCGAAGGAAAACTGAACCGCGTCTCATGGGAAACGATTGTGGCTGGGCAGGCGATCGCTGCTCAGACTGGATGGACGCTGGAGGCGGCGGTGGTGGGCTCGGGCGTAGCTGCGATCGCGGGCGAGGTGGCGGAGAAGAAGGTCGCCAAGGTATATGACATCGAGTCGGCCAGGCTCGAACCCTACACCCCAGACGCGTTTGCACGTGCGTTGCAGGAGTTTTTGGGGAAGCATCCGGCGAAGCTGGTGTTGATGCCGCATACGTACCAGGTGCGGGATTTTGTGCCGAAGCTCGCGACCGCCCTGCATACAACGGCCATCAGCGACGTGATCGGGTTCAGGTATGAAGGCGGAAAGTTGCTGTTCACGCGGCAAATGTTTCAGGGAAAGTTTGTGGCCGACGTGAGTTTTGCGGGCTCGGGGCCTTGCTTTGTGACCTTTCAGAATGGCTCGTTCCGCGCCGATAAAGTCGAAGCGGGGTCAGCGGCGGCGCCGGTCGAGACGGTAAATGTCGATGTTCCAGACGGCGTTATCCGGAACAAGCCGCATGAAGTTTTCAAGGAAGCCAAGCAGGCGGTGGATTTGACGCAGGCCGCGATTATTGTGTCGGTGGGGCGCGGGATCAAGGAGCAGAAAAATATCGAAATGGCAAAGCACTTGGCGGACGCGCTGGGCGGTGAGCTCGCGGCGTCGCGTCCGATCTGCGATAACGGATGGTTGCCGATGGACCGCCAAGTCGGATCGTCGGGACAGACCGTTGCCCCGAAGCTGTATCTGGCGCTCGGAATCTCGGGGGCGATCCAGCATATTGTCGGCATGAAGGGTTCCCGGAGCATCGTGGCGATTAACAAAGATTCCGAGGCGCCGATTTTTGAGATTGCGGATTATGCCATCGTCGGAAACTTGTTCGACATTGTGCCGCCGCTGATCGAGGAAGTGAAGAAGGCGAAGGGGTAAGGGGAGGTTTTAAAGATTCAGGGTTTCAAAGTTTCAAGGAACGACAGCAAGTAATCTCCTGGGGCACCCACTCAAGCAAGCAAACAGTTCACTCGGACGAGAGCGTCCGCGCTACGCTTTTCCTGACGCACTTTCCTCAAAAGATTTCGAGATTACGAGCCGGCTGCAAAGCCGCCGAGGTGTGCCATGGTGAGCCGCAGATATTTGTAGGGGTTGACCGGGACGTCGTTGATTCGGACTTCGTAGTGAAGGTGCGGGCCGGTGGAGCGTCCGCTTAACCCGACGTAGCCGATGGTGTCGCCGCGGTGGATGGATTGTCCGGCGGTGACGGCGAAGCTGGAAAGGTGGCCGAAGCGCGTCGAGATGCCGTGTCCGTGGTCGACCATGATGGCGCGTCCGTAGCCGCCCAAAAAGTCGGCAAAGGTAACCACGCCATCGGCAGGAGCGATCACGGGCGAGCCGACATTGGCGGAGATATCGACGCCAGAGTGGAAGGCGCCTTCTCCGTTAAACGGATCGATGCGCTCGCCGAACGAGCCGGTGATCTGGCCTTCAACCGGCCAGAGGTTCGGAGCCGAGTTGGCGCGGACCCAGTCGGCCGTGGTGGAATTCTTGGTGAGGCCGAGTGAGATGCCGACGCTGGCTGCGCCGCTTAGCGCCGTGTGCTTCAACGCGTAAAGCTGGTCGAGCGAAGAATTCACCTGCGCTGCTTGAATCTGCTCGGTCGAGGCAGCCACCATCGCCCGATCGGACTTGAGGCCGTAAAGTGCGGAGACCTCGCTGGCCAGCGAGCCGAGAGAAGCTACCTGAATGTCCCGTTCCTTGGCGACCTGTTCCAGACGCGAATAGCGGTCCTTGAGCTGGGCTTGCTCGGTGCGGAGCTGGTTATAGTGGGCGACTTTCTGCAGCATCCGGGTATAAGAACTGGCGATTCCCGTGAGACAGAGCGCGCCGATCGCCAACCCGGCCACAAGAACGTAGAGGTATTGGACGGGAATGGAGATCTTGCGAAGCTGTCCGGCTTCGTCGCGAGCTACGAAAAATATGTAGAAACGTTTACGCAATATCCCTTTTCCGGAGAACGAATTTTGCTTCGGAATCCTGCCGGAGCGGAACTGTCATGCTCGGGCTCGGAATCCTGATTCCACCAGCCGCATCAGGAGCAGGCTGGCTCTTTCCAAAACCACGGAACCAGGCAAGCCGAAATCCAATTTCGCTGCAACCGATTCACGTTGCAGCAGTTGGTTCGGCAAAATATGTGAACGGCGATTAGAAGGTAACAAACCTGATTCCCCGTGTCAACCTCACTACGCCCTTTTGGACGGTTACCAAGGCAGGGTAATTGGCGGTGCCCATCCGGCCAGATTACTGCGGTAAGGGGTCAGGCGGCCGCAACCCGATGACAGAGCGGGGCACCCCGGAGTGTGGGAGCCTAGGTACGGGAGCCGCGGTATAGTGATGGGCATGCCGCTTAGCGAAAAGAATCTGATTAGGCAGATTCGCCGCCTTGCCCGCAGGGATAAAGACAAATCGGTGGTGACGGGCATTGGGGATGACTGCGCGGTGCTGCGCGTTCCTCCAGGACACGAGTTGCTGGTGACCACCGACTTGACCATCGAGAAGGTGCATTTTCGGCGCGATTGGCAACGTCCAGAGCTGGTGGGACGGCGCTGCCTGACGCGCGGGCTGAGCGACATCGCGGCGATGGGCGGCGAGCTGCTGGCGGTATTTTTATCGCTGGCCGTCGCGAGCGACGTTCCGCAGAAGTGGGTGGACCGCTTCCTGAAGGGACTGCTGGATCTGGCGGAAGAATTCAAGGTTCCGCTGGCAGGTGGGGACACGGCGCAGTCGGCAGGCGGGATTCAGGCGGACATCGTGGTGGTGGGCTCGGTGCCGAAGGGAAAGGCAGTGCTACGGTCGGGGGCGAAGGCGGGCGAGCAGATTTATGTGACCGGGGAGTTGGGCGGGTCCGCGGCGGCGCTGGCGCGCCTCGGGGAATCGAAGCCCGTGGGAGCGGAGTATTTCCGGCACTTTTCCAGGAACTCTCGTCCGCTGGCGCGGGTCGCGGTGGGCCAGTGGCTGCGCCAGCGGCGAGTAGCTTCGGCCATGATTGATGTGAGTGACGGTCTTTCCACCGACCTCGAACACATCTGCCAGGAAAGCCACGTGGGCGCGGAGATCGAGGCGGAGGCGATTCCGCGGGCGCGGGTTGGACGAGGAAAAAAAGAACCGGGAAAAAAGCCTGTCGCGCTCGAGTTCGCGTTGCACGGGGGCGACGATTACGAACTGCTTTTTACATCCGCGGCGGCCGTTCCCTCGGACGTGGCGGGAGTTCGAGTGACGCGGATCGGGAGGATCACAGGATCTGCGGGGATGCGGCTGATCGGGGCGGACGGGAGAGCGCAGCCGCTCAAGGCCGGGGGATGGGAACACTTCAAGGGGAATTGGTAATTTCGCAATTTTGTAATTTGGTAATTTCAGGGTTTCGTATCAGGGCATCGCTTCAGCGACGCTGAAAGTCTTCGAAATGAGATGCCCCTTTAGGGGCTGGGCATTCGACATCCGAAATTTTTCCGCAACCGCACCAGGAGGTGACTTTCGTTACCTGCCGACGGTGACGGCGAGAGGCTAGAGTGGACGCATGAGAAAAGTATTTTTACTCCTGGCGTTCAGTGTCGCGATGTCGATTCCAGCTTTCGCGCAGGGGCCGTCTCCCTCTCGCAAGATCGATAACGAATTCGTGCAACAGCAGTTTGGCGACCAGTTCACGCTACTGCCCGAAGTTGCGCCCGCGTTTGGCGATCTGGACGGCGATGGCGTGGAAGACGTGGCGATTGCGGCGCGCTGCAAGAATCCGATGCTGGATCAAGCGGAGCACAACTACACGGTGCTGGATCCCCTCAATGAGTTTTTTGGGTATGGCGATCCCCGGATGACGACCACGTTCAGCGAGGGCGTTCCGGAGCGGCGGGGTCTGGTGGTGCTGATCATTCATGGCGCGGGGCCGGAGGGATGGCGATCGGCGACTCCGAAAGCGAAGTTCGTAATTGTGAATTTGCCGTATCGGACGATCTCCGTCAGAAAAATGCACCTGAAAAAGAAAAATATCGAAGCGGTATACATTGAAGAAGCGGGCGACAGCGGCAGCAGCTCTGCCTTGTTCTTCGATGGGAAGAAGTTCCGCTACGTGCCGATGGGCGGAGACATGCAGTAGGCGCAAGAGCAGCTCTCAGTTCTCCGCTATCAGCTCTCAGTCAAAATCAAGCCGTCTAGGGACCGACGCTCTGCGCGAGCCAGCCTGCCGAGCCCGCCAGCTTCCGGTCTGTTATTTCCGCTTGTTCACTCTTAAGATATTAACCCGTGTTTACCACTACCCCCCTCCCCCCTGATCTTTCGAATCATGGGGTTATGGGGTATCTAGCCGCCAAAATCTAGAGCCTAAAGGACTTATTTTCAAAATATTGGATGCCTCGGTCCACTCCTTCGATCGGGAAAAGTGACGGCACCACCCTGCCTGACCTTTCAATCGGCGCTGCCGTCACTCCAGCGAAGTTTCAATGCCCGGTAGAATCGCTTCGCGCCTGTCTTCGCGGTGCCCTCAGAAGCCCGGTCACTCCGTCAGGTTATAGATCAGCCCATTTGGGTCCTTGACGTAACATCTTGGAAACTCAGGCTCATCCTTGATGACTTGGCAGCCCTTTTTCTTGAGACTCACTTTGGCCTCTTTCACGCTTTTGACAGTAACTTCCAAAACAGGCCCAAGACTCGGACCTCGCTCAATAAACAAATTGATATTTTTCCCGTGGAGGCTGACTAAATTCGATTTCTTATCCGTAATCTCAAAGCCAAGTTCCTTGACATAAAAGTCAGCAGCCTTCATTGGGTCTTCCGACTGAATCAAAATATCTGTACCAAATGTATTTGCCATTCGGCCTCCGAGTCCTGTCATCGTTAACCAATGTATAAACCCTCCCGCGAATCAGAGTTCCGCTGGCGTTGAACTCGACTGTCGCGACGAGTCGAATCTCGCGAAATCCGGCACTACTTCATCGGCGAAAAATCCGTCGGCCGCATGTACGTCACGTCTATTTTTTCCACCGTTTTGTTGGCCTGCTCGGATTTGATCACCTCTAGAAACTCTGGGTCGGTCCGCATCGCATCCCAGTTCTTTTTCGCTTCCTCCTGGCTGGAGTGAGCCACGAGAAAGATGAATGTGTTGTCCCAAGCGGGAGCGCCCTCGGGTACCCAGTAACCCACAACCTTCAGATCGTGTCTGGCGAGTAGCTTTGATGTCGTGTCGCGAAACCGTGACTCCAGCGCCGGTACCTTGCCCGGAACGGTGTGATAAACGCGAAGCTCAAAGACGCGATTGTTATCGGCCCTGACTTGGTTAATGTGCACCAGGCGGGCAGTAATGAGCGATCCAGCGGCAAAGGAAACCAGGGCGATGGCGCAAACAGTCCATCCCTTAGATTTCCAGCCTTTGAACGTCCAGCAGTTGAGTGTCATAGAAGTCTCCTTTTTATCACCACAAAGTATCAAGCCGGCATTTTCGCGTTGCAGTGCCCTCGCACTCGTTTCTTGCGGCC
Source organism: Terriglobales bacterium (assembly GCA_050012595.1). Lineage (GTDB taxonomy): Bacteria > Acidobacteriota > Terriglobia > Terriglobales > Acidobacteriaceae > Acidiflorens. The sequence goes on along the minus strand of JBEKGW010000020.1, from coordinate 46,543 downwards.
CGTTTGAATAACCAGTGAAGCTCATGTGCCAGGTGGTGGGGCACCGATCCAGACGTGCTGAACGATTTGCCAACTGCCGTCCGGTTGGCGTTTGAAGATGATTATGTAACTGCCCTTGGCGGTGATTTTAGCGCCGGTGGCAATGGTAGTTAGGAGTTCCTGGAAGTCGCCGCTGTCGTAGGCGAGATCGCCGGATGTTTCGAGGTCCTGGCTGTAGAGAGTGAGGTCACTGTCGAAGGTGGCCATTACGGTTTGGAAGAGGGTGCGGAGGGCGGCGGAGCCAGTGATGCGTTCGCCTGTGGGTTGGAGAAAGACGGCGTCTGGGGCATAGAACTTCAGAATGGGTTCGAGCTGTTTGGTGCGAAGGTCTTGGACCCAGGCTTCGCGGATTTTGGCGAGGGTTACCAGAGTAGAGGCTTGGGGGGCGGCGGAGGCGGTGGGGGAAAAAGTCGGTGCGAGGATGGTGGCGAAGGCCACGAACGCTATGGCGGCGCGGCGCGAGCAGGCTAATAGCGGCGATTTGGCTGGTGGCGTCGAAGGAACGTTCATGGCGGCTCCTAACAATCGAATCGATGCCCGAGTTCATGCTTCCCGAAGCGGTGTGTGCCACACCTCAACTATTTGGAACTGTGCCCTCCCCGGTCGGGGTTCTTCGGCCGCGAGACCGAAGCCGGCCGCCGGTGAGGAGCCGAAAAACCTTTGGCGCGCGAACGGGGCTCACCTTTGATCGCGTCGCGGCGACGAACCACTAAAAGTGTCAAGTCGTCGCCCGCTGAGCACGAGTCCGCGAAATCGAGAACGGTTCCGAGCAAAGAGAAAAGGGCTTTACTCGCGCTTGCGCCGGAGACAGCTCTCGCTGCGGCCGTTAGCCGCTCCATTTCGAACTCGTCGTCTTGCGTATTCCGGCACTCGGTCAGGCCGTCGGAGTGAGCGACAAGCATATCGCCCGGGTTGAGAGTGACACTTCCGGTGTGGAAGGCGGCATTTTTCACAACGCCGAGCAGGGGACCACCTTCTTCCAGACGTTCCAGCGTCTTGTTGTCCCTCAGTAGCAGAGGTGCTGGCAGGCCAGCATTGCAGTAAGCGAGTTCATTCGCTCGCGGATCGATTCGGGCGAAGAAAAGTGCAGTCAGCGGCGGCGCCCCGTCGTCGTGGCAGAGCTCGTGGTTCACCTCAGCGACGGCATCGGCTGGGTCCGAATGCCGACGTGCAGAACGCTGGATCAGGCCCATGAGATGGGGCAGCCAAATGCCAGCGGATAATCCTTTGCCGGCGATGTCGCCCAAGACCACTCCAAGGGCGGAGCCAAGTTCCATCACCTTGAAAAAATCACCCGAGAGATGACGGACCGGGAAAATTTCTCCGGCAACCTCGAACTCGCCCCAGCTCAGTTCGCGCGGTGCACAGAGGCGCCGCTGCACCTGGGCGGCTTCAAAGATGGCCTGCTGCAGTTTCGCTTGCTCTCGGCGGAGCGCGTTCAGTTCGTCCGAGAGGAACTGGGTGTTGTCCCTCAGATCGGTTCCGGTGGCAGGTAAAGATGGAGCTGCCATTTTTTTGCCGATTGCGATTCGCGTGTTGTCCAGCATTCGTTCAGTCAAGGCCATCATGTTCATTTCATCCTATAAATTTGTAACCCACTCCGTGCACAGTCAAAAAGTAACGAGGTTCCTGGGGAACGGGTTCGAGTTTCTGGCGAATGCGAACAATATGGGCATCCACGGTGCGGGTGGTCGGGAAATTCTCGTAGCCCCAGACCTCGTCGAGAAGCCGCTCGCGGCTCAGCGTCTCTCCGGAATGACAGAGAAAGTGCTTGAGCAGCTCAAACTCCTTACCAGAGAACTCGACGCGCTGTCCCCCGCGCATGACTTGGTAGCTGCGCAGATTGACCTCGATGTCGCCAAAGGCATAACTGTCCTGCTCTTTCGGAAGCGTGTGTGAGCGTCGCAGAACGGCCTTGACGCGAGCGAGGAGTTCGCGAATGGAGAAGGGCTTGGTGACGTAGTCATCGGCACCCAGCTCGAGACCAACGACCTTATCGACTTCCTGGCCGCGCGCCGTAAGCATAATGATGGGAATCGAGGGGCGCTTGGCCTTTAGCTGTTTACAGACATCCAGCCCGCTCATGCCGGGCATCATCACGTCCAGCACGACCAAGTCCGGAGAATCCTTGAGGGCGCGCTCCAGCCCTTCGACTCCGTCGAGCGCCGTTATAACTTGAAAGCCCTCGTATTCGAAATTATCGCGTAGGCCGGCAACCATATTTGGCTCATCCTCAACGATCAGAATTTTGCTTGCGCCCATGACCTCTCCCTTATGGCTTTTCCGGAACATGGCACCACCCACACTCCGAAGTCCTCATGCGATTGCGGCCCCCGTCCGTGACGGATCCAACGGCAACGCGATCGTGAATTTACTGCCTTTCTCTGGGACGCTTTCGACCTGCACGTCCCCACCGTGCGCCCGGGCGATATGGCGAACGAGCGACAGACCCAAGCCCGAACCCTTGATGTTGTGTACCAGGGGATCACCACAGCGGTAAAACTTCTCGAAGATCTTCTCCTGCTCGCCGGGCGGGATGCCGATTCCATGGTCGCGGACTTCCAGCTTCACACAACTGTCGGAGCGGTACAGGCTGACACCGATGAACTTTTGGTCCTTGCAGTACTTCAGGGCGTTGTTCAAAAGATTGAGCAACGAGCGGGCGATGGCTTCGCGGTCCACATTCACCGGGGGAATATCGCGGGAGATGTTTTCCTCGAAGGCAAAACCGTTTTGTTCGATCTGGAAGCGGTAAGAGTCGAGCGTGGAGCGAACGAGATCGGCGAGATTGGTTTCCTTGAACTCGTATTCCTTGCGACCGGCCTCAATGCGGGAAAAGTCGAGGATATTGTTGATGAGAGCCGTGAGTCGCTCGCTCTCCTCGCGAATGATGCGGAAATACTCCGGGTATTTTTCCTTTGCGGTGAGGCGCCCAAGCTCCAAAGTCTCGGCATAGAGACGGATCAGAGCCAGGGGGGTACGCAATTCGTGAGAAACGTTGGCGACGAAATCGGACTTCAGCCGAGCGAGATTCATTTCCCTGGACACGTTTCGATAGCTAAGCAAGATCCCACCAACCAACAGCAGGGAGAGCGCAGCGAGGACGGTATAGTTGTATCTGAGGAGCCTCGCTCCGATGTCGGCGATGGTGGTGCCTGGATATTTAATTCCCCAAACCATGCCTTGAAAAATATCAGCGAATGGGCGCTCCACTTCAGGTTTGCCACCGTCCCAGTTTGCAGAAACCGCCCAGGGAGTGGAATCCTTAGTCGAATGAATCATCATGGCCGGTGGATTTGCATCGGCCCTCAATGCGCTGCTCTTGCTGTTCAATACGTCCTTCATCACGGCAGGGAAAAAGCTCTTCTGCAGATAGTCGTCATCAAAAGAGACGACGCCGAGGCTCACCCGATCCCCCGAGACATTCGGAGGGATAAAGTAGGCCACGTTCGAGTACACATGCTGATTCCGCCTGAACCCCCATTCACCATAAAACGCCACGGACGGGTCACCCTTCTCCGCCATCATTCTCAGCTTCTCGTCCATGGTGGGTGCTTCCACAGGCACCCAGCTCTGCACGAGATTGATCTCGTCCTGCATGCGCGCGCAGAAATCGTCATCACCGTCGCGGCTGGGCTGCATACGGCTCACCATGAGTTTGTTCTTCTTATCGTAGAGAACCGCATACGCAAATTCGGGATGCTCGGACAGAACCCGGTCGAGCTGGGCATTGATTTTGGGGCCGTCGTCGGGGCTCGGATACTCTTTGCGCACGGGGGCAACTAGCTCGCTGGCCTTTTCCCAGCTCTTCTTCTCGGCAATCTTCAGAACATAGGTAAAGTCGCGCTGGATGGCGGCTTCGATGGCTTGGTCGCGCTGAATGTGCTTGAGGTTCCAAATGCTGAAGGCCATCAATGCTGCCGCGGGGAGGACGATGGCCAGCTCCAGCGTGAGGAGCGTTCGCGTGCGGTCCGTCAATCGCCACTTCTTGGACATTCTGAGCCTCTCCAAATCGTTCACTCACTTCGTAGCCTAGCGAGACTATAAAGACCCGTCAGGCCGAGTGTGTCAAGCCATCGCAAAGGATTGTAAAAAGATGTAAAACGGGCGGCCCGAAGTACACGCGTTCGCGAAGCAGAAGAAAACCAGGAAGGGGGATGCAAATTGTACCACTCTCTTTCCGCCTGATAACAAGTAGCTTACAGGTTTTAACATTCCGCGATGGGGAATCGGAGCTCAGAGCGCTCACCAAAACGCGCTAGTGCCTGGTAAACGCGGTAACCGGAAAAGTGGAGACCAGTACCCAAGTTTCCTGGTAATCCGACTAACCGGAGTTAAGACAGCCGAAGCGGCCGTTGAGAAAAGCGTGCTGCGAATCAGAAGCTGGAAACAAACGACTAGGGACTGCAATCGGCCCTACTTAAAAAGAGCGAGATCGATTGCGTCGGCCATGGCCTGATAGCCAACATCGTTAGGATGGAGATGGTCTGGCGATGCGAAGCGCGGCAACAGTCTGCTGGGATGATCCGGATCGCGTAAAACCGCGTCGAAATCAATCACGCCATCAAACGAGCCGCTGGTCCTGATCCATTTGTTAGTCGCCTTTACGAACCCTGGCTGGGGCTCCTGCGCTCACTCGTCGTCGACGGGCCGGAACTGGACGCTCGTATCGCCCGATCATGATTGGGCTGAAGCAGACCACCTCACCGGAAATACACGAAGACAATATCCGCGAAACAGACTCTGCTTAACGCGGAGCAGCGCGCGTCACAATCCACCAGAAGAAGTTCAGCCCCTGTAACAGAAGTTTCACACGATCTTCATTAACCCGTAATAAGCCCGTAACAATTGCCTACTACTATCGCGCCCGTATTTCCACCACCGCAATGTCTTTCCACCCCAATGTCGCATGGCCGATCACGGTTGTGGGACGAAAAAATCCAGGAGGAGGACCGCACATGTCCCTAAAATCTAGAAATGACTCTCGAAATAAGTCTCGAATTAAGCATCTGCTCGCCGGCCTGCTGGCGATAGGCTTGAGCATTCCGGCGCTCGCGCAGTCCGTACCGTTCCCGACCTACTCACCCGGCGAGAACACGAGCGCGACCACCGGCCCGACCTACTCGCAGCCCTTGTCCAACCCGTGGGTCGTCAGCGACGGCACCATCATCACCCCCGCCGGCACCCAGGTCTACCTCGGCACCACAACCCGCGCCAAGGCCGTCGCGCTGAACCCTAATACCAGCACCCACACCGGCGCCGTCCTTCAAATGGGCGCCTACCAGGCGGTCACCATTTTCGACACCAAGACCGGCGCCATCCTGCAGACCTACTCGTCGGCCGGGAACACGGATTCAGACGGCAGCAGCACCGGCATCAGCTATACACCGGACGGCAAGTACCTGCTGTTTAGCCAGGACGGCAATTCCTACTATGGCACCTTGCTCCAAGGCGGCTTCGTTGGCATTGCCAAAGTCAGTCCGGTGGGCATGCTCTCGGACTACGCCCAAGTCAACGTTCCGATGGACGTCCTCAACTCCATCTATACAGTCCCCCCGTCCCCTCAGTTCGGCTATCTGAGCAACGTCACTTGCTTCCCGAATAGTCCGGGGGGAACCACGGGCAGCTTTTATATCCCCTGCGGCTACTCCGTCTCGGCTTTCTCAGATGCTGTATTGACGTCCTATCCCATGGGTATCGCGATCTCGTCGGACGCCAACACCGCCTATGTCGTGCTGGACAACAACGATACGCTGACCAAGATCGACCTGACCGCGTCGAAACCGGTCGAGGGCCCGGAGGTCCGCGTCGGCAACGTGCCACACAGCGTTGTGATTTCGCCGGATGGCACGACCGCCTACGTTTCCAACGAGGCCGGCCGGATTGCTAAGTCGAGCGACTTCCAGGAATACTCCAACGGCACTCCGGTCGTCGCCCAATATCCGACCGGCTCCACCGCCACCGGCACGGTTTCCGTGGTGGACCTGGCCTCTTTCACGGTCACGAGCAGCATCAGCGTCGGTCTGCACCCGACGGGTATGGCCTTCTGGGGCAAATACCTGTTGGTCGCCAATGCCTATAGCGACAGCCTCTCGGTCATCGACACTACCACCAACCGGGTGTCGCGCACGATCCACCTTGGGCTGCCGATCGGGTGGGGAGTACTCGGCCTCGGGCCGAACTCGATCGCCGTCAATGCTACAAACAACATCGCCTACGTCGCGCTTTACAATGCCAACGCGGTTGCCGTGGTTGACCTCAACTTCGGGCTGGCCCTCGGCCTGATCCCGGTCGGCTATGCGCCGAGCTCGGTCGTGCTGGACGCGGCGGACAATGCGCTGCTCGTTGCCAACGACAAGGGCATCGGCACCACGGGCTTCGCTGTAGCACCGCCTCCTACTAATACGGCCGAAAACTCGTACGCAAAATACTACGGCGTGCACGACTTCAACACCCACCAGGACCTTGGCACCGTCAGCATCGTTCCCATTCCGAACCGCACAACCCTGGAGGCGATGACGCATCAGGTCTTCCAGAATAACCACTGGGATCTGGCCGAGAATATCTTTAGCGCCTCCGGCGGCGACCGGTTTGCCAAGCCGGTCGCCATCCCGGCGAAGATCGGCGATCCGTCCAAGATCAAGCACGTCTTCTTGATCATCCGTGAAAACCGCACCTACGACCAGATGCTGGGCGATGTGACAGAAGGCAATGGCGACCCGACCCTGGCAGTTTTTGGCGACAGCTCGACCTACGCCGAATACCCCCACATAACGCCCAACGCGCACACGCTGATAAAGCGCTTCCCGCTTCTGGACAACTTCTACGATCCGAGCCGCCAGTCGGCCGACGGTCATAACTGGATCACGCAGGCCATCGCGCCCTACTCCGACGACATCCAGTCGCCGGATTGGCTCCGCGACTATCCCTCCAACGGCGGCGATGCGATTGCCTACCAGAAGAAGGGCTTTCTGTGGGACCAGGCTGTAGCGGCTGGCGTCTCGTTCAAAAACTACGGCGAGTTCATCGAGTACAACACGTTCACCGTGCCGGGTTGCGTTCCGACTAACCTGACGCAAGCAAACGGCTATAATGGTCCCGGTTATGCCGCTCCATTACCGTTTGTTGTTTCGGACAGTTGCGAGCCGAGCTGGACCGCTTTCTACAACGATACATTGGAATACGAGAGTGGCCACGAGAAGCAGCTCAAGTACTACAACGTCATCGGCTCGGTCTCCCCGCTCCCGAACCTGATCAGCCACACGGTCCAGAACTTCCCGCAGTTCGATCTGGGCATCCCCGACCAGTACCGCGTCGATATCTGGAAGCAGGACTTCGCCAAGGACGTGGCCAAAGGTACGGTGCCCCAGTTGGAGCTCATCTGGATCATGCAAGACCACACCACCGGCCCGCCGAACGCGACAGCCGAAGAGGCCGATAACGACCTGGCCATTGGGCGCATTGTCGACTACATCAGCCACAGCAACGTGTGGTCTACTTCGGCGATCTTCATCGAGGAAGACGACGCGCAGAACGGCGTCGACCACGTCGACGGTCACCGCAGCCCGGGCTATGTCATCAGCCCCTACGTCAAGCAGAACGTGGACCCCACCAACGGCACCGGAACTAGGGTAACCGCAGACAGCACCTTCTACACGCAGGTCAACATAACCCGCACGATCGAGCAGATCCTCGGTCTGAAGCCTATGAATCAGAACGACCTGGTGGCCTCGCCGATGTTTCCGCTCTTCGTCGACAATCCGCCCAAAAAACACTTCCTCCCGTGGTCGCACGTGCCGAGCGAGGTCCCGCTGTGTTACGGCGTTTCCGGGTATTTGGACCCCAACGGCAACCCTTGCCCCAAAGCCGTAACCGCGGCCCTGCAGGATAGCCCTGCAGTCAAAGCTCTGCGGGATGGTTGGCTCAAAATGAAGGCGGAGATCTTCGCTGCCAAATATCACATGCCCGACTCCCTAGACCCGGACACCGTCAGCCACTTCGACTGGTACGAGGCCACCGGGTTTAGGGTCCCCTTCCCCGGCGAGAAGACGGTTCGTCCGGCGAGCGACTTCAACAAGGCTGCACCCACCAATGCCGACGACGACGACGGCGAATAAATCGCGTTCCGGCCGCAATGGCCCTCTCCCCGATCACCGGGGAGAGGGTTTCTCACAGACACCAACTCCTTCAACCCACGGGATGAAGGTCAGTCCCAGTTGATACTCGAGCTTTGGTCGGGCTGGCTTCCCAAAGCTGGCCCGAGTCAAGGCTTACGGGATTCCAATATCCCTCATCTGAGATCGTAAATAACGCGGTAGAAGCGCGTTAGGTTAAGCAGGCTCGGAGTTCGGCAGTGGAAATCGTTTGGAGGAACCACGTTGAGGCAATCCGTCATTCGATTCAGCGGGAGAATGACAGTGGCCAATCGTCTGGCGGTGTGCAGCGTTTTGGGGGTATTGGCGAGCTGCGTAATGCTGGCCGCTCAGAATGTGGTTTTGACAGGCGCGCTCGGTGGACGGGTCACCGACCCGAGCGGAGCGGTCGTGCCCGGAGTGTCAGTTGTGGCGCGGAACCTGGCAACCGGCGTAGAGCAAACTGCTGAGACCAATCACGCCGGACTTTACCGATTTCCCACCGTCATGCCGGGCTCCTACTCTATTACCGCCAATCTCAAAGGGTTTCGCGAGGTCGAGGCCCTGGTGCGAGTGCAGGTGGGAAACACCACCTCGCAGGATATCAAGCTGCAGGTAGGCGCCAGCGCAGACGCAATCAAAGTAATCGGGACGACGCCACTGCTGCGGCCGACGGAATCTTCCGCCAGCACGGTGCTTGATCGATCGTTGATTGAGGAATTGCCGCTTAACGGACGCCGTTACACCGACTTCGCAACGCTGACGCCGAATACCAGCTATGACGGCGATACCGGCCTCGTCAGCATTGCCGGCCAGCAGGGCGGCGAGGACTCGGGGTACGCCAACGGAAATGGCTCCAATGCTTTCACCGTGGACGGAACCAACGCCACCAGCAACTACTTCGCCGACATCATAGGCCGTTACCGCATCCCCTACCTGTATGGCGAGGACGCAATCGAGGAGTTCCAAGTCTCGGTCAGCCCGTACTCAGCCATCTATGGAGGTGGAGCGGGTTTCGTCAACGCCGTGACCCGGTCGGGAAGCAATGCGTTCCACGGCAGCGCTTTCTATTACAACCGCAATTCCGTGTTCGAATCCAACGACGCCATCGATAAGGCCAACGGCTTCCCGAAGCCGGAAGATGCTTTGCAGCAATTCGGCGCCGGGTTGGGCGGCCCGATCCGGCCCAACCACTTATGGTTCTTTGTGGATTATGAGCAGCAACTACGGAACAATCCGATTCCGGTCATCAACCCCGCGTTGGCAACAACGCCAGCAACCTCAGCAACTTTCTTGAGTGCTAATTTTGATATTCCCGCCGGAACGGTGCTGCCTCCGCCGAATGGCCCCTTGCCCGTTCCGGGCAGCGACACCGCGCCTGACCCGACCAACCCGGTGTACCTGCAGCAAGTCTCGAACACGCTGAACGCGCTGAACTCGAATCTCGGCACCAAAGCCAGAGAGCGCAACGATTTGGTGTTCACTCCCCGTCTGGACTATCAGCCAAGTTCCAGAGATGGCCTGTTCTTCAGTCTTAATGTGAACCGGTTCAACTCGCCCGGCGGCGTCATCACCGACCCTACTGTAGGTAACTATGGGACGCAGACTCTGGCCAACGCCTACGTGCATGCCTTCCAAGCCAGCCTGGGATGGACGCACACCTTCTCCCCCCAACTGCTGAACGAATTCCACGCCGGCACCTCGGAAGACAACCAGATCTCGACTCCAACCGGTTCGGCTCCAAATACCCCCACCTTGATTCTGGATAGTCCCGCCGCCTTCATTCTGGGCAACGCTCCTTTCTCTGTTGGAAGGGTTTTTGAAAGACAGTACTCCGTGGCCGACCGCGTCGACTACGTGATTGGCAAGCACACGCTGCAATTCGGCTTCGATATGAGCCGCGCCTGGGATGCCGACAACAATGATGGCGGGGCGGACCCGAACGCCGCCGTCCAGTTCGGGTCGTTCCTGGGAAGTTATGAATTTTCCAACCTGGAGGCTTTTGCGCTGGGGAAATACAACCTCTTCAGCCAAGCCTCGGGGACACGGACTTTTTCTTTTTCCGTGCCCTATTATGGATCCTACGTCCAGGACTCGTTTCGGGCTTTGCCGAAGTTGACGCTGGAAATGGGCTTGCGCGAGGACTTCCAGGTTTACCCGCAGCCCGAGAAGAATCCGGCCTTCCCGCTCACCGGGCAGTATCCAAACCAGTTTCGCCGCGTGGCGCCGCGCTTCGGATTTGCTTGGCAACCTGAGTCGAAGACGGTAGTGCGTGGCGGATTCGGACAGTTCTATACCAACATGAACGGCCTGAATTATCGCAACGCGGTGGTGTCGAACGGACTGCCGTCACAGCAGTCTTCGGCAAGTGTCACTTATGGGGCGGGTCCGCCGAACCAGCAGGTGCCGACGTTTCCGAATATCCTCCCCGCTAACTCCCCCCTGTTCGCGGCTTCTCCCGACATTTCCCTGGTTTCTCCACAGTTCAGGGCACCCTATGTTCTGCAAGCGAGCTTGCAGATTGAGCGCGAGATCTTCGAGAACACGACTCTGACCATTGGCACCATGTGGAATCACGGGGTGCATCTGCTTTCCGGCAGCGCCTACGACTTAAACCTGAATCCGTTGCGAGGCACGACGAGGTTCATAGTCTGTCCTCCGACCGCAACTGCGCTGCCCTGCACTGACCCAGCGATCACCCTGCCGAACATGGACAACGGTCTGCTCACCGAAGGCCGCATCACCTCGAGCTTCAATGAAATCAACGAACTGATTAGCCCCGGACAAAACCACTACAACTCTTTCTTCGTGCAGGTGCAGCGCCGCATGTCACGAGGTCTCTCTTTGCAATTTTCTTACACCTTTGCCAAGAGCATCATGCTCAATGGCATGGACTTCAACAATCAGTTCGATTTCAGCAATACCCATGCTCCCTCGCTGCTTGACCAGCGTCATCACCTTACCCTTGCCAGCGTCTACCGGCCAGAACTGGAGAAGCTGACCCGCTCGGACACCGCACGCGCCCTGCTCTCCGGTTGGAGACTGAGCAGTGTCATGGAGTTCTCTTCCGGCCGCCCCTACGCTGGGTTGTTGAGTCCTGCATGCACCAGTTCGGCCACTACCATAACCGCCAACACATTCAACAATTGCGGCGTCACTGCTCCTGGCCTTCCCCCGGGCAATGACAACCTGAATGACACCGCCTTTAACCAGGACACCGCAAACACAGCTGCAGGCATCAACGGCGGTGGCCCCACGCCCGGCATCGGCCTGAATTCTTTCTACGGCCCGTGGCTGCAGAGGATCGACGCTGGGCTGGCACGCAGCTTTGAAGTCAGGGAAGGCAAAGAACTGGAATTTCAGGTGCAAGCGTTCAATTTGTTCAACCACGCCAACTATTACGTGGAGAACGGCAACGGGATCAACCAGCTGCAATACAACCCCATCGGCACCAACTGTGGTGATGGCGCAACGCCGAATCAGACGTGCTACCTGATGCCCAATTCGGGCCCGGGCAACTTCGGAGCCCTCCAGGAAATTAGCCCAAGCGGTCTTCCACGCGTGTTGCAGTTCGCCGCACGATTCACGTTCTAGGGGCGCGTGAATCTCCCGAGGACTTAAGCCAGAGGAAGGATGGGGGGCCGGTGCAGAGGCTGGCTGGATTGTGAATGGTATTCGGGTCAAGTGGCGAGGTCACGCTGGCTGCGTATTCAATCTGTCAACCATGTGTTTGTTCTGACACTTCCAGAGCAACCCAGGTGGATTTCGAGCCTGAGGCGCTGAGATTCCGACAATTGTTCCGGGCCAGAAGTCCTCTTATGCTGGCGGAGAGAGTGGGATTCGAACCCACGTTACCCTTTCGAGTAAACACGCTTTCCAAGCGTGCGCCTTCAGCCACTCGGCCATCTCTCCGACGCCGTGGGAAGTGATTGCCTCGATTCTATCAGTGCCGCGGATTGCGGATTGCCCCCAAACTGCAGATCCCTCCCCTTCGACTTCGCTCAGGGATCGGGATGACAATTGAGAGGACTGCCGGCTGCTGTTAGCCTTCTGTTCTTAGCTTTCCTCTCTTAGCTTTCCTCGGGCTTGTGCAACTGCTGGGCCAGGTAATTCTCGTAGGTCATCTCTTTAATCGCGTGCAGTTGCCCTTCCAGCCAGTCGATGTGGTGTTCTTCGTCGAGCAGGATCTTCTCCATCAGCTCGCGCGAACCGTTGTCGCCGACAGCTACGCTGGCCTTGATCCCGTCGTTCAGGCGTTTCACTGCTGTGTATTCGAGCTGCAGATCGTTCTCCAGTTGCTGCTTCAGAGTTTGCCCGATATTGATCTTGAAATAGTCGGTCATGTTAGGAGCGCCATCGAGCAGCAGGATACGTTCGATCAGAATTTCGGCATGCTGCATTTCTTCGATGGATTCCTTGCGGATGTGCTTGGCCATCCGTTCATAGCCCCAGTTCTCGCACATCTCGGCATGCAGGAAATACTGGTTGATGGCGGTGAGCTCGGCTTTGAGCACTTCGTTCAGAATGGCAATGACTTTTGCGTCGCCTTTCATAGTTTGCCTCTCTTTTCGTTCTGCAACGGAGAATCTTTTTTATGGAATTAGTTCTCAGTTCCCGGTTCTCAGTTCTCAGTGAAAAGCTCAGCAGTTCTAACTGAGAACTGGGAACCGAGAAATGTCTGCGACAGAGAATTGTACTAGAAGAGAAGAATCAGGAGCGGGATCCCGAAGCAGCGGCCGCGGCGTTGGGCGTTTCCGGCGCCGCCGGAGCCTGGCCGTTGGCTGGTAGGGGGGGCTGGACGGGCTTTGCCTGACCTACGCCCTCAACCACGCGGTGATTCAGGCAGTAGAGCGCGAGTTCCAGACGGTCAGCCACTCCCAGCTTGTCGTAGACTTTGCGAAGATAATTCTTGACCACCTGCTCGGTGGTGCCAACCCGCAGAGCAATCTCTTTGTTCTTCATCCCCTGGGTGACGCAGGAGACGATAAGCGACTCTTTGGGCGTGAGCGACACTTTAGGACGCGACCCTGCCGGACGCACGCCTTGCGTGCGATAGGCCTGCATCACCCACCCGACGGCGCGGCTGTCGAGCCAGGGTTCACCCTGAGCGACTTTGCGCAGGCATTCCACCAGCATTTCCGGCTCAATTTCGCGCGAAACGATGCCGTGCGCGCCGCGCCGGAACAGGTCGAGCGTCATCTCCTGGTCGGGCTCCTGCAGCACAACGACCAAATGGCAGGTCGCACTTTGCCGGAGAAGATCGGAAACAGCGTCCGCTGGATTCGGAGTCAGGGCGGCCTCGAAGATTACGACGTCGGCGGAAAATTTTTGAATGGCGGCAACGGTCTGATCGAGGCTCTCGGCCTGGCCGACAACCCGTATGTCATCTTCGAGCGCAAAGATCTTGCGCAGCCCAGCGCGGAAAATGGCTTGGGTATCCGCCACAATCACGCGGATCGCGCCTTTGCCGTCCTCAGGCTGAATACCTTCGCCTGGCTCAACATTGACCGAAGTGCTGACCGAAGTGCTGCCCATCACTCCTCTTTTCGCGTACTACCGGTCGCGTCCTACCTGCGCGGCCGAACTTGCTCGATCGAACTGCGCAAACTATCTGCGCTCAAAACGGTACTCGTCAATCACCACACCGACTCCACGCCGGCCACCATCCGCAAAACTGCGCACCACTCGTCCGCGACAATCGACCTGCACGTCGGTTTCTGCGCCCACGACATCGGCAGGAAGAGAGAGTGTAAAATCGACAGCCGAACCTACAGGCACATCGGCATCCATGCGGAACAGGACACCGTTGGCGGAAATGTTCTCGGTCTCGACTGTCTTTCCAATGACTGCAGACTGGCCCGTGGCTCCAGACTGGTTGACTGCCGACTTCAATGCCACCGGCAGTTTGATGGGAAAGCGCGGCGCGCCTTGCACGTCCGTATAACCCCTTCGGTTCTTGGTCACTTCAGCAACGGTTTCCTTGGCGGCTTCAGACACGTTTGCGACGACCTTCCTTCCGGTTCGTACCGTGCACCACTCCCAGTGAGCATATGCACATTTCAGGGCGAGATTACACCCCAGCACCGGCATTGCAAAGTTACGGAAGTCATGGAACAAAGGCGGCGAAGTGCCACTGGTACAGGGACTTAGGGGCGTAGTTGAGCACGCGGCATTCAGCGCCCAGCTTTCAGCACTTTGGTTTGCTCGCTTGCCAATTCTTGGGAGGAATGCTGGCTGGCCCATTCCGTCCGGCAGAAGCTATGCTGCAGCGAGGAGGCGGCATGAACGGACGATCCGCGACGAAGACTACCGGAAACGAACTTACGGCCAACCATCTGGATTTTCTTGATCATGCCGGTCCGCCCTGCACGTCAAGTTTGCGGTTCAGCCGAGACCATCGCGAAACTTGGGGTCGGACGCATGCGCTCCGTTACAGAAAGGTTTGTTCTCGGACCTGCCGCAGCGGCACAGGGTCATGCGGTTGCGAATTTCGTAGGCCTGGCCATCGGCGCCGATGAGCGGGATGCCCCCGCGCACCCACAGCGGGCCGCTGCACTTCTGCGTCGGATCCTCGACTACTCCGATCGACTCCGGCAGTTTCGGCTCGATTGGCTTTCCGGTGTTTTTGTCGATGGCGATCAATCGGCCGGAGGGGCAGTTTCCCACCTGCCGGATAAACTGCGCGCGCACCTTTGGATCATCAGTGCTTTTCACCTGATTCCACACTTGGCCGTGCGGATCGCAAAAGCGCGCGAACGCGCACAGGGCTTCCGCGTCGGTGAGCTGCATCGTCGGCCCGTCGAGCAGTTGCGCCTGCTTCATGATCGGCTCGCGGCTGGCCGTTTCAGTCCCATCGAAGCCGACCTTGGCGTGCGTGCCATCGCAGAACGGCTTCGTCTTCGATTTTCCGCAACGACAGAGCGCGTACTGCACGGGGGCCGGAAGCGCGTTGCCCTCTACCCACTCGGTCGACTCGCCGTTTTTGTTAACTCCGATGGCCTGAAAAGCGAGCGGCACCGAACCGGAGACGAGATACGGTCCGTTTTTCGAGACGGTGATCTTCGTGTGACTGGACATAGTCCGCTCCCGCCTGGTTGGAACTTCCTTCCCGCCCTTTCTCCAACGGGTCGAATTGCGCCGTGCAATCCCAGACTTTCTGGATACTATATCAGTACTGTTTGGTACAAAGGGAAGCCGCAACCTGCTCCGCATTACTCCATGGAATTTTGACTGCTGACTGCTGAGCATTGAATGCTCAGAACTTCGTTGCTTCCGTGAAGTTAAACTCCCTCACCTTCATCGCCGGCACCACCATGTCGAACGATTCCTCGCCGCTGGCGCGGACGGGGGCGCTCATGGCTTCCACATTCGACAGCATCGAGAGCAGGCTTTGGTTAAAGCGGAAATTGCGCAGACCACACTGGACTTTGCCGTTCTCAACGAGGAACGTCCCGTCGCGGGTCATACCGGTCAGGATCTTCTCGTATGGATCCACTTCCCGGATGTACCACAGGCGCGTGACCAGCACGCCGCGCTCGGTGGAGGCGATCATCTTCTCTTTCTCTACGCTTCGCGGACTTTCTGGGCCGCCAAAAACAATGTTCATCGGCATCTCGCCCACCTCGTTCGGCAAGGGAAATCCGTGCCCGGTGGGTTCGATGGGGCCGACTTTGCCCGCATACTCCGAATTCTTCATCTTTCGTGCCGTAGCGCGCGCATACACCACGCGCTTCACCACGCCGCTTTCTACCAATTGCACACGCTGGCGCCGCATGCCCTCGCCATCGAACGGCGAACCCGCCTGCAGCGGATGCGCGACTTCATCCCAGATGTTGATGTTCTCGCCAAACAGTTTGGCGCCGATCCGGTCATTGAGAAACGATCGCTGGTCGAGAATCGCCATGCCGCTGAAGTCCCAGAACATGAAGCCAACAATGTCGAGGACAGCGGCCGGTTCAAGAATCACCGTATACTTCCCCGGCGCAATCTCCCGCGGATGGGCGGATTCGACCGCCTTTTGCGCAGCCGTCTCCGCGAGCGAGGCTGGATCGAGATTACTCACGTCGGGGGAATTCAATTTCTGCCAGCCGGACGAATCCTCGGCCAGCATGGTGATGGAAATCTCGGCCAACGTCTGGCGATGCCAATTCGCTAATCCACGACAGTTGAAGATTCCTTCGGCGGATTCCGAGTTCGAGTAGATGCCCGCCGTCGTCAGCTTGTGTTTGCCGGCAACGGACACGATGCTCTGAACCACCTCGGCGCGAGCGGAGGGATTGATGGCTGCGGTCTGGTCAAAAAAACGTGTGGGGACGGGCGACTCGACCGTCCGGCCCTCCGCTTCCTCCGCCGTAGGCATCGGCAGCAAGCTCGGGTCGGGTTCCTGCACTCGCGCGAGATTCTCCGAAGCGGCGACTGCCCGCTGCAAACTCTCGTCGTCAAACTGATTGGTGGTGGCACGCGCCGTCCGGCCCGCAAAATTCGTGCGGATCGAAACGATAGAGTTCTCGTCCTCCACGTTCTGATGAATGGTGTTGTTGGCGAAGCGCGTCAGCGCGAAGCGGGAGCCGGTGAAGATGGCCTCGACCTCGTCGGCGGACGAGAAGCGGCGAATTCGGTTGAAGATGTCCGCGGCTTTTTCTTTGGTCAGCATTGATGGAGATTGGTAATTGTGTAATTTGGTAATTTGAAACCGGTCCATGCTCCCTAATCGGGCTCTTAAATTACCAAATTACCCGATTACAAAATTACAAATTCTTTGCTAGCTTCCCTGATACGCCGAGCCGACGCGAATACTCCGGAACCGGGCCGGGCTTGCGCCATGTCCGGTGCCGACGACCTGCTGCGGCTGGCCCTTGCCGCAGTTTGGAGTTCCCCACAGCGTCCATTCGTCGCGCGAGCAGATCGCGTCCATAGAATTCCAAAACTCTGTGGTGATCCCGGAATATGAAGGATTTTTCAGCATCCGCACCCGCTTGCCGTGCTTGATCTCCCACGCGATTTCGCATCCGAACTGAAAGTTGTAGCGCTTGTCGTCAATCGACCAGGACTTGTTGGTCTCCATGTAGATGCCATCGTCGGTCGCGGCAATAAGCTGCTCCAGACTCAGCGGCTTCTCACCAGGCAGAATGCTGACGTTGGTCATGCGAATCATGGGCAGCCGGTTCCAACCTTCGGCGCGCAGCGTTCCACCCGATCGTGCGGCGCCGATGGTATGGGCGGTTTCACGCGAACTCAGATACCCTGTAAAGCGTCCATTGGTGATAATCGGCGTCGACTGTGCGGCCACGCCTTCGTCGTCATAGGCGAAGGTTCCCAGGCCCGGTCCGTGTTCCTGGCGAGCGTCGGCCACGACGTTGACCAGTTCGCTGCCGTAGCGCAGAGTTCCCAGTTTTTCAAGCGTGAGGAACGACCCGCCGGCAAAATTTGCTTCCATGCCGAGCACACGATCCAGCTCAATCGGATGCCCGATGGATTCGTGAATCTGCAAACTCAGTTGCGATCCATCCAAAATAATTGTGGCCACGCCCTCCGGGCGTTGCGCCGCCTGGTGCAATGCGACCGCTTCTTCCGCCACCCGCCGGGCATTCTCCACCAATTTCATTTCTTCGATCAGTTCGTAGCCGCGGTTCTGCCATTGCCCGCCAAACGAATTCGGATAGGAGCGCTTCTGAATCTCGGAACCGGCAAACGCATACGCCGTATATCCCGTGCCGGTCGAATATTTTGTCTGATGGATGTCGGCGCCCTCGGAGGAAAGAAGCCACGACTCTTCGCGCTGGAAGTTCATGCCCGTTTCGGCGAGCGTGACGCCCGGAACGGCGCGCATCTCCGCGTCAACCTTCAGCAAGAGATCGAGATTCTGCTCTACCGATGTGGCGAACGGATCGACCTTGTATGGTGTCATCCACTCCGCCACCGCCGCAGGTTCGGGCGCCAGTCGAACATCTTCGCGTTTCACAGTTGCCGAGGCTCGCGCAATTTCGACCGCCCGCGCGGCCGCCGCTTGCACCGCGGCGCGGCTCAAATCCGCAGACGCGGCAAACCCCCACGCGCCTCCCGCGATCACGCGCACTCCAATGCCGAGCGACTCGGACTCCGAGGCATGCCCTACCCGTCCGTTCTTAGTGGTCAGCGAGCGGCTGCGGATCGCGACCACACGCGCATCGGCATACGTCACACCGCGCACGGATGCGGCGTCCAGAGCCAGGTGGGTAACAGTCTTCATTGCAGATTTAACGTATCACGAGCAGCGCTCAGGTCGGCTGTTAGCTCTTGACGATCAATCATTAACAATCGGATGAGGACTGCGGGCCGCTGAAAAAGCGAACATCAGTGCATGCCGGGCGCGGCAACCGCCAGCGGAGCTCTCTTGCGCGCAACATCAATGAGGAAGCGCCCACCCTGCAAACGGTCTGCACTCGTGTTCTTGCCGTCTTCGTTAGTGCCGCCGGGATCGGTCCACAGGCTGCCGACTTCCACCTTGCCCGAGCCCGCCGCCATCTTAGTGGGCTGGCGCCGCTGCTTATCAACATAAGCCTTGATCACCTGGGTCGCCAAACGCGCCGCCAGCTTCCCGTGCTCACCGCCTTCGAACAGCACACACACAATGACGTCCGGATTACGCCTGGGCGTGAATCCCACAAACCATCCGTTCTGAGCGAAATCTTCGTTGTTCTGATGCTTTGCGCGCAGAGCCAGCGAGACGATCTGCGCCGACCCGGTCTTGCCGGCGATGTCGATTCCCGGAATGTGCGCGGAGGGAGCCGTGCCTTCCGGCAACAGAACCCGGCCCAACGCATCGGTGATCGTGTTCCATCCCGTCGGGTCAATCGGAATGTCTTTTACTTCCGTATAGTGCGTGGTCTCAACATACCCCGGCGGCAGGTTCATCGGATTGATCACGTGCGGGACCACCATGCGGCCGTCCATCGAGATGGCGCCCACGGCGCGCATCAGTTGCACGGGAGTGATCGCCACCGCGCCCTGACCGATGCCGACCGAAATCGTTTCCCCAGCGAACCACTTCTGCTTGAAATTGCGGATTTTCCATTCTTCCGAGGGCATCACGCCGCTCGCTTCGTTGGGCAGGTCGATGCCAGTCTTCTGCCCCAATCCAAAGGCGGTCGCGTATTTTGCGATGCGATCGATGCCGAGCTTTTCCGCCAACGTGTAGAAGAAGACATCGCAGGACTGGTAGATCGCTTTCGTGATCTCGACCTCGCCGTGGCCGGTTTTCACCCAGCACCCGAAGCGCCGGCCATAGAACGTGGCGCCCCCGTTGCAGTGCACGTGGAGGGTCTGGGCAATCCCTTCCTGCCACCCGGCGGTTGCCATGATGACTTTGAACGTCGAGCCAGGCGCGAGTTGGGCCTGAATCGCTTTGTTCAGCAGCGGCTTGTCGGGATCGTTGATCAGCTTGTTCCATTCGTCCCGTGAAACCTTCACCGCGAAATCGTTGGGATCAAACGTCGGACGGCTCACCATCGCCAGAATTTCTCCGGTGTGTGGATCCATCGCCACGATGGCGCCGTTCTTTCCTTCGATTGCCTCTTCCGCCGCGATTTGCAAATCGAGGTCGACCGCAAGCTTGAGCTGCTTGCCCGGCTCCGCAGGGGTTTCGTCCAGGCGCCCGACCTCGCGCCCGTGGCTATTCACAAGCGCCCGCCGGAATCCGTTTTTGCCCATCAGGATGCTGTTGTATTGCTTCTCGACTCCGCTCACGCCGACCACGTCGCCGGGGTTGTAGAGCTCGAACTGCGGCTGATTGAGCATATCTTCGGTCACTTCGCCGACGTAGCCGATCAGGTGCGCCATAAAGCCGTTGCGCGGATACAGCCGCCGGTGCGCCATGATGGTTTCAAGCTCGGGAAACTCGTTCTTGTGCGCCTCGATGAACGCCAACTCGTCCGGTGTGATGTCTTCCTTCAAAAAAATCGGCTGGTACTGCGGCATCCAGGAGGAGCGCCGGATGCGCTGCCGCACTTCGTCGGAGTTCAAGTGCAGCCCCTTGGCGATGGCATCCGCGTCCGCGTTCAGATCTCGCGAAGAATCGCGCAGCAGCAGCGCGGAAAACGAGGGGTAGTTATCGACAATGATCCGGCCTTCACGATCCAGGATTTTGCCGCGGGGCGCCAGAATCGGCACATTGCGAACGCGGTTCTGCTCCGCCAGTTGCGCGTATTTGCCGCTTTGCATCACCTGCAGCCGCCACAACCCATATGCCAGAAGCAGGAAAATGAACAGTACGACGTACTGCACGACGGTGAGCCGGAGGGCGGAAACTTTTTCTTCGCGGCCGAACATCAATCCTCAGTTCTTGCCAGCAGGTGTACGTACCCCAGCCTGAATCGGAATCGGCGATTGCGATCGGCATGGAAAGCTACTGGAAATGTTAACTGTATTCTAACCTGCGGCCCGGCTTGCCCGAAATATTGAACCGTAAACGAAAGTTTTCTACTCGAATGCTGGTAGTTCCAGTGGAATCGGGGCAATCGCCTCGAGCCATATCAAGCCAACCGGTGGGTCATGTACAAGCGTGGATTGAACTTGGCACCCCCTACGGGCAACAATACCGGCAGGACTTACGTCTTACTTAGTTCCGGCCAAGGAATTGAATGCGGATTCGCAGTTTCATCATCGCTTACGCGCTCGTGCTCGCGATTCTGCTGTTCGCCGACCGGCGCCCCGGTTCGACGCAGCAGGATCGCTATTCGCACGTAGTGGACCTGACCGATGGGCAAAACGCGCCCGCGCTCCATGCCACGGCCGCGGAATCCAGAACCCGCATCATTGCTCCCGCTGCGCTCATTCCTGGGACGTGGGCCGCGGGGCAGATTCCACCTGAGCGCCTCGTGGCTCCGCTGGTAGTCATGGATTTGAACCCAGCGGACGTAGCTGTCGGGGGCAGCCCGCAGATTTCTCTCGACGATATCGCCGCGTGGGAATCCAAACACGGAATGATTCCGCAGGGAGCCGTCGTCGCCATTCGCCGCACGGGCATGCGCGATAATCTGTCAACAAATGATCTGTCAGCTACGCCGTTTCCCGTCGCGCGCGACGCGGCTGAGTTCCTTATTGACGCTCGCTACACCATCGGCTTTGCCGTCGAGACGCACGTGAACCTGACCTCCGACCGAACGCTGGCGCGGCAGCTCGCCCTCCATGGAAGTTATGTGGTGGAAGGAACCGCTCGCTTCACCTCGCTGCCTGCGACTGGTTCCCTCATCATCGTCGCCCCGGCAAAAAACAAAAAACCTGGAGAGGCCCCGGTCCGCATCCTCGCCATGGTGCGGTAATCGTGGGCTGCCCTGGTCGCTCTTAGCTCTTAGCTTTCGGCTGTTAGCCGATCACTAGTTCTGGGCGGATTTCGTTTTTTCCCGCATCGCAGTTCGCTCCGACGTCATCTACTCCAGCGGAGGCGATTTCATGTCTGATCCGCGTTATCCAATTGGAAAGTTTTCCTACTCCAGCCCGCTTACGGCAGAGCAGAAACAGCAATACCTGGCTGACATCGAACAGACTCCCGCCCGGCTGCGTGCCGCCCTCCGCGGACTTTCTGACCAGCAACTGGATACTCCTTACCGTGACGGCGGCTGGACGCCACGCCAGGTGGCCCATCACGTCGCCGACAGTCACATGAACTCTTACATTCGCTTCAAGCTGGCCCTCACCGAAGACGAGCCCACGATCAAGCCGTACATGGAAAATCTCTGGGCCGAGCTGCCCGAGGCCAAGTGCGCCCCGATCGAAGTGTCGCTGGCGTTGCTCGATTCCCTGCACCAGCGCTGGATGCTGATGCTCCGCGACTTCACCGACGCGGAATGGAAGCGTACCTTCCGCCATCCTGAGATGGGCCCGATGTCGCTCGAAAAAACTCTCGCGCTCTACTCCTGGCACGGACGCCATCACGTGGCGCATGTCACGAGCCTGCGCGAAAAGATGGGATGGTAGGAAAGCAGCTGCGAGCTTCGAGCCGCGAGCTACGAGCAGGCGGACAAACCATAGAGTGTAGAGACGCGGACTGCCGCGTCTGTGGCGCGTCCGAGACGAGGCAAGCCTCGTCTCCACAGAAACGGCTGGTTGCTCGAAGCTCGCAGCCCATAGCCCGGAGCTGCTTCTACGGCAAGCCGGCCTTCCACGCCAGATAACTCGCCGCCTCGCGCATGACTGCCGCAAACCGTTCCCACAGAGAGTGCGGACGCGACTCTGGCCTGGGCGCAAGCTCCACTTGCACGCCTTCGTGTTCAAGCAGGGCGCGAATGCGAAATACATGGAACGCGTCGCTCACCGCAATACAACTGCGCATTCCGTTCGCGCGCATGATGTTGGCCACACGCGCTGCCGACTGCGCCGTATCGGAGCCTTGCGTTTCTGCGATCAGAGCCTGCTCCGGGACACCGCGCCGCAGAAGATAGTCCCGGCCGACACCGCCCTCGCTGAAATCCGGATCCTGCGCCGACCCGCCGGTCGTGATCACCACCGGCGCCATCCCCTTCTGAAACAATTCGTAACCGTGATCCAGCCGCGCCCGGTACACGGGCGAAGGATGACCGGCGTACTCGGCAGCTCCGAAAATAGCGATCACATCCGCTGGTTTCGTGGGTACTTCGGCGGCGGCACGCACGATGCGCGACCCGGTCACGCCGAAAAATAACAACAGCGCTCCAACCACCACCAGCAACAACAGCGGCCCGGGGCGCATCCAGGAAGATTTTCTTGGGTTAGATGGATTGGTATCTTCGGCCATCTCAGTGCTGCGATCTCACGACTGTCATCTTAAGATAACGCTTCGACAATATCTTTGGTGGGAATCGCGCCTTCGCGCAGAATCTGCCAGGTACCGTCTTCTTTGAAATGCACGATCGTCGATGACATTGTCCGCGGAGACTTCCCACCGTCAACGATCAGCGAGATGCGACCCCGCAACTGCTCCTGTACCTGCTCCGCGGTGGTGCATTCCGCAGCACCGCTGAGGTTGGCGGAGGTCGCCGTGATCGGAATTTTGGCAGCCCGCACGACTGCCAGTGGGATTTCGGCCGCCGGCACGCGCAACGCTACGTTTCCCGTGTTCGCGGTTACCTTCAGCGGCAAATGCGATGCTGCCGGCACAATCATGGTCAGCGGCCCCGGCCAGAAACGCCGCGCCAGAAGATGGAAATCACCGGGCAAGGGGCGCGCAAATTCTTCCGCCTGATCCACGTTCTCGATCAGCAGCGAGAGCGGCTTGTGCCGTAAGCGCGATTTGATCTCATAGACTCGCTCCACCGCGCGCAGGTTGAACGGATCCGCCGCCAGACCATAGAACGTGTCGGTTGGCATGCCCAGCACCTGACCGGCCTGAATTTGTTCGGCGGCGTACTTGATCAGTGAAGCTTCGGGCGTTTCGGCATGAATTTTCAGGATTTCCGCGCGCACTATGGTCCCTTCCGAATTGCCGGCGTGAACATTGCCGGCGCAAGCATTGTCGGCATAAACATTGTCGGCATAAACAATGAAATGTACCATACCACGAGCTTCAGCCGAAGCTCGGACCGGATACTCGTATTATCCTGATCTTCAGGAGTTGGGACCAACCGATGAAGCAAGACGCGAAGGCCACGCGAACTCATAATCAAGCAGACCGTTTGCGCCCCGTCGCCGGCCGCCATAACCAGAGGCTGAAAGAATTGCGGCTCGCGTTCCGCCGCGCCGAGTTGACTGCCCAGGGTGAGTGTGCCATCGAAGGCGTCAAGCTGCTCGAAGAAGCATTGCGCAGCGGCCAGCATCTGGACAGCGTATTCTTCAGCGAATCGGCACGCCCTCTCGCCGAAAAGCTTCTGCCCCAGATCGTCGCTCGGAAGATCAACGCCCGCACCGAAACGCTCGTCTTGCCGAATGCACTCTTCAACTCGATCGTGCCGAGCGACGCGCCCCAGGGCGTAGCGGCCCTGCTCAAGCTGCCGACTTTCTCCTCCGTTCAACTGCTCGACCGCTCCAGCGACGGCCCGTTCGTCGTGGCCGCTGGCCTGCAGGACCCCGGCAATTTGGGCACGATCCTGCGCTCCGCCGAAGCCTTTGGCGCCGCCGGAATTTTTCTGACCGAAGGGACGGTGAGTCCCTACAACTCGAAAGTTCTCCGCGGTTCTGCGGGTTCGATCTTCCGCTTGCCTTTCCTGCGGATCTCTTCCGCGGAACTGCTCCCGCTTCTGCGTGCGCATGGAGTGCGACTTCTGGCAACTTCCTCGCACCAGGGAACTCCGCTGCCCCAAATCTCATGGACTCTGCCGCTCGCGATCTTCATCGGCAACGAAGGCGCTGGTCTGTCCCGTGAACTCACGCGCGAAATGGACGAAACCCTGGCCATCCCGCAAGCGGCGCAAGTCGAATCGCTCAACGCCGGAGTCGCGGCTAGCATCGTGCTGTATGAAGCTGCGAGAAACCGGAAATGAAGGGCTCACCACAGAAACACCGAGACACAGAGACGACCAAAACAATTTCTTAGTTTGTCTCTGTGTCTCTGTGACTCTGTGGTGAAATGATTCTGTGAACCTGTTCTCCCCCGTGCCGAACGACGACCCCGCCGCCCTGGGCGCGCGCCCGCTAGCCGACCGCATGCGCCCGCGAACGCTCGATGAATTCGTCGGGCAGGAGCACCTGGTCGGGCCGGGCAAACCGCTGCGCGTGCAGATCGAGCGCGACGATCCCACCTCGATGATCTTCTGGGGCCCTCCGGGTACGGGCAAGACTACTCTCGCAAAAATTATTGCCCGCATCACCAAGGCCGATTTCATCGAGTTTTCCGCCGTTCTCGCCGGCATCAAGGAAATCAAGCAGGTCATGAGCGACGCCGACCGCGCCCGCCAGTATGGGACGCGCACCATCGTCTTCGTCGACGAAATTCACCGCTTCAACAAAGCGCAGCAGGATGCCTTTTTGCCGCACGTCGAGAAAGGCAGCATTCGCCTGATCGGCGCGACCACCGAGAATCCATCGTTCGAAATCAACTCCGCGCTGCTCTCGCGCTGCCGCGTCTATGTGCTGAACCCGTTGACCGAGGATCAGATCGTCGTTCTTCTGCGCCGCTCACTCAACGATACCGAGCGCGGTCTCTGCCAGTTGCATCTCGAAGCCTCTGACGAAGCTCTTCGCAAGATTGCCGCGTACTCGAGCGGCGACGCCCGCAATGCCTACAACGTCCTTGAGGTTGCCGCTTCGCTGGCGCAGCAGGCCGGAGTAAATGCCCTTTCCGATCAAACCATCCAGGAAGCCGTCCAGAAGCGGGTTCTGCTCTATGACAAAGGCGGCGAGGAGCATTACAACATCATCTCCGCGCTGCACAAATCGGTGCGCAACAGCGATCCCGACGCCGCCCTCTACTGGCTGGCTCGCATGCTTGAAGCGGGGGAGGATCCGCTTTACATCGCCCGCCGCGTTGTCCGAATGGCAGTTGAAGACATCGGCCTCGCCGAACCGAACGCCCTCGCGTTGTGCATGGCCGCGCGTGACGCCGTCGATTTCATCGGCATGCCCGAAGGCAACCTTGCCCTGGCGCAAGCAGTCGTCTATCTTTCCATAGCGCCCAAATCGAATGCGCTTTACACCGCGTACGGCGCCGTTCAGCAGGACGTCGAGCAAACCGCCGCCGAGCCCGTCCCGCTGCACCTGCGCAACGCCCCCACCAGCCTGATGAAAGGCCTCGGCTACGGCAAGGACTATCAATACGCCCACGACACCAAGGACAAGGTTGCCGACATGCAGTGCTTGCCCGACAGTCTGCGCGACCGCGTCTACTATCGCCCCACCAACGAGGGAGTGGAAAAGCGGATTCGCGAACGCCTGGAAGAAATCAAACGGCTGAAGCAGCCGGCGTCAAGTAAGACGACGAGCCGAACAAAAAGAGAATCTGAGACCTGATTCTTGCCATCTCATAAAACAGTTGCAATCGACCGGCAGGAGGGTTTCGTCGTGGCCACTAGCCCGCGCACAGATTTCGGTTTCACTAGCCCGCCTCTACCTGAAACAGCCGCTCTCAGGGTATCGGAACTGGTACGCCTGCAAAAGTTCGCGCAGCGGATCACCTCCACTCTCGACATTGAGGAACTCGTTCCGCGGATCGTCGACGAGGTTGCGACATCGCTCGGCTGCGTCGAAATCAACCTGTACCTTCGCGGCCAGGAGAATTCTGAATTCGTGCTAGCCGGGGTTCGCGGCTGCAGCGTTTACAGCAAGGGCCATCACCTCAAGATGGGGGAAGGAATGGTGGGACACGTCGCGGCCACTGGCAAAATGCACTATGCTCCCGACGTCAGTCGCGACCCTTACTACGAAGCCTGCGAGCCGGGTACGCGCTCCGAAGTCGCCATCCCCTTGCAACGCGAGGGCGAACTGGTCGGAGTTTTCACTGCTTCCCATTGTGAGCTCAACGCTTTCTGTCCCGATCAACTGCGCCTGCTGCAAGGATTGTGCGATCACGTCGCCGTCGCGGTTCACAACGCCCGGCGCTTTGGCAATGAGCGCGAAAAGCGCGAGCGCATGAGCCGCGAAGCCGAAGAAGCTCGCTCGATTCAGCAGGCTCTGTTGCCTCGCAGCTCTCCGCTGATCCCAGGGTTCTCGGTGTCCGGGCTTTCGATTCCAGCGGGCTCGGTCGGCGGCGACTGGTATGACTTCATTCCGCTGAAAAATGGACGCTGGGGCCTGGTCCTCGCCGATGTCTCCGGCAAAGGCACGGCGGCAGCGCTTCTGATGTCGGCCACCCGCGGCATGTTGCGTTCCCTGGCGCTAACCGGTTCGGGACCCGCCAAAGTTTTGACGCGTCTCAACAAATTGATGATCGAGGATTTTCCCAGCGGCCGCTTCGTCACCATGGTGTACGCCGAACTGGACCCGCCCAGCCGCGTTCTGCGGATCGCGAACGCAGGCCATTTGTCGCCCCTGCTGGTCGAGCCTTCCGGCCACCGCTGGATCAGTCACGAGCACGGCTTGCCGCTGGGAATTTCAGTGAGCAAATTCTCGGAGACAGAAGTGAGGCTCGGCGAGCATTCGCGCATCGCGTTTTATTCCGATGGAATCACCGAGGCGGATAGCGATTCGGGCGAAGAATACGGCCCGGAGCGGCTGCTCGCCCAGATGCAGTCGCCAAACGTCACGCTGGATGGCCTGCTCGCCGATGTCAGGAAATTCGCGAATGGAAGTGGGCTGCGCGACGATGCGACGGTGATTTTGGTAAGGGCGCGTGAAACGGAATCAGGATTGAGCAAGAACGCCTGATGCGAGTGGCCATTCGCTAGCCGAATCTCGCCCGGTGCTCTTTCAAAACGCAGCGGTCCATCACCACCAGGATTCCGGCGCTTCGCGCCTTCTCCGCCGCGCGTTGATTGATAACGCCTTCCTGCAGCCAAATTGCCGGAATCTTCAACTGGATCGCCTGCTCCACGATCTCATCCACATACTCCGGGCGCCGGAATACATCCACCAGATCGATCTTCTCCGCAACTTCGAGCGGCATTTCAAGCAACGACGGGTACGATTTTTCCCCCAGTGCCTCGGCAATCTGCGGATTCACGGGGATAATCTTGTACCCGGCTGCCTGCATGTAGACAGAAACGCCGTGACTCGGCCGCATCGGGCTCTCCGACAATCCAACCACGGCGATCGTCTTCACCCGCGATAACAGTTCGTAAATAGGATCGGATTGCTTCAACAGCGACCTTCCCCTTTAGCCTTTTTTGTCCAACTTCTGCCTATACATCCGCAGTGCCAGCTTGCGAATCGTGTCTGAAACCTCTTTGTTCCCCGAAAGATTCTTCAGGTCATGAATCAGCAGGTTCTTCATCAGGCCCAGCGAGAGATCGATAGGCGTGCGCGGGTTGTAGACCAGGTTTCGCGTGATGCTGTAGTTCTTCGCAAACCGCCGTTTCAGCGGAATCGCGCGCAGCAGTGCCTCCAGCACATTCTTCTGCTGCGCAAAGCCCTCCACCTCGCCGTCCGAAACTTTGGGCGACTCCAGCACCGCCAGCGCCACTAGTTTGGTTCCGTCGCGAACCAGGAGCGACCGCTCCTCCTTACTGCCGCGCATCGCCAGCGCGATCCGGCCCTTGATATCGAGCTTGGCAATCTTCTGCAGCGTGGTGTCGCGCCTTTCCTCATGACCGAGAGGTGAATGCTTCTTGGCATGAATAGCGGCCAAGGCCGCCGCGGTCTTTCCCGCTGCGGCTGTCGCCAATTTCTCCGCTGCGATTTTGGCCGCGTCAGCACTTGCACTGGCCGTGGCAGCAGCGGCTTGCCGCCCAACTTCACCCGCCGCCTCGCCGCCTGCCTCTTCATGCAACATTCCTATGGGTTGGAACGGTTTGTCTTTTTCGGCGGCCAGCTCCGCCGCGTTTTCTTCCAGATACTTTTTGACTGTACCCTCGACAACTTCATCGAGCGCATCCGCTTCATGGATTTCGGCTACCGGACGCGTTTCCAAGGCGGCAAGCTTGTTTTCAATCTCGGCGAGTTCATTCGGACGCAGGTTGGCATTCGACTGCAACGCCTGCAACAGCCGCGGAGAGCTCATCACGCGCGCGCTCGTTAACAAGGCTTCCACGACCGAGCGCGACCCCGACATGGCAAGCACGTCAAGCGCCTCTTCGCCTACCGACGGATTCGCCGCCAGTGCCGGCAGCAGACAAGTCCTCAGATTCTCCAGAGAAACGAAATATCGCAGCACCTCGGCGCTGGTCTTTGGATCCGCAGCCGCGGCCAGGCTGGCTTTTTCATCCCAACCAGCCAGCGTCAGACGCGCCCGCTCACTAAACAACTTGTTATGGAGCGCCAGATAAACCAGGATCTCAATCGTCTCCCCAGACGGCACTGAGAGGGCTCCGCGCGCCGCCGATTGCATGAGGTTCGACGGCACCTGCGAATTGCGGATCAGATCAAGCATTCGGGCCATCATTCATCTCCCAGAATTGGCTGTCTTCCCGAACTTCTTCGTGAACTCTTTCGTGAGTTCTTTCGATGACCGCGGCTTCTTGCCCGCCGCCCGCTCCAATTCCGCGACTGCAATTTCCAGTTCGCGCGTAATGCGGTTCGGGCTCCGCCGCTGATATTCGTCGCTCAAGGCGCGATAGTACCAGAGCGTGCCTTCCTTCTTTCCTGAAAACCGCGTCCAGATGGCTTCCCCATGCTGCCGGTAATCGGCCAGAATCGTGCGGACGTTATGCAGCTTGTCAGACGCCGAAACCAGCCGCGTGTCGGCGTCGGCGTGCTGCACTTCGCGGAGATAGTCTATCTTCCGTTCCGCCCACTCCGCCTTCGGTTCGGCAAACGAATCGGTGCAACCCTCCACGATCTTCGCCACGCGCGTACCAAATTGCCTGCGAATTTCGCGCAGTCTAGGCATGCCGCCGCAGTCTTCGACCACATCGTGCAGCAGCGCCGCGAGCGCCATATCTTCATCGCCGCCGGCTTCGAGGACCAGCGACGCAACCGCCATCAGATGCGAGAGATAAGGCACCGCCGACTGCTTGCGCGTCTGTCCGGCGTGTTTCTTGGCGGCATAGCGAAAGGCACGCTGCAATCGGGTTCCAAGATACGGCGGTCGGAGGTTCGGTGGTCGGGGCGAAGATGCGCTCATTATTTTTTCTCGCCTCTTCGCATGCGTAGATATGCCTGCATCAACGGCTGCAGATCGCCATCCAGCACGCGATCCACGTCGCCGATCTCCAGCTTTGTGCGGTGATCCTTGATCATCCGATAAGGTTGCAGCACATACGACCGGATCTGAGAGCCGAAATCAATATCCAGTTTCGAATCCTCAATCTTTTTTGTGACCTCGCGTTTTTTCTCCAGTTCAAATTCGTAAAGTTTGGAGCGCAGCATGCTCATTGCCTTCTCTTTGTTCTTATGCTGCGACCGCTCATTCTGGCAACTGGCCACGAGCCCTGTCGGGATGTGCGTGATCCGCACCGCCGAATCGGTCGTATTGACGTGCTGTCCACCTTTGCCACTCGAGCGGTAGGTGTCGGTCCGAATGTCCTCCGGCTTGATGTTGACCTCAATGCTGTCGTCAATCTCGGGGGAAACGTACACGCTGGCAAACGACGTATGCCGCCGTTTCGCCTGATCAAAGGGCGAAATCCGCACCAATCGATGCACGCCAATTTCACTGGTCAAATAACCGAATGCATACTGGCCAATCACCGAAAATGTCGCGGACTTGATTCCAGCTTCTTCTCCGGGCTGGTAGTCGTACATCTCGGTCTTGAATCCCTGCCGCTCCGCCCAGCGCAGATACATGCGCAGCAGCATCTCCGCCCAGTCCTGCGACTCCGTTCCGCCAGCTCCGGGATGAATGGTCACGATCGCATTCAGGCCATCGTTCTGGCCCGAAAGCAGCGTTTCAATTTCGACCCGATCCACCAGTTCGCGGAGAGATTCCAAGTCGCGCTGCAGGTCGGCAGTGACGTTCTCACCTTCGCCTGCCAGATCGAAATAGGTGGCGATGTCGTCGGTCCGGCGTGCCAAGTCACTTTCCAGCGACAACATGCTTTCCAGGCGCTTCCGTTCGCGCATTACTTGCTGAGATTTTTCAGGATTCGACCACAGATTGGGATCCGATGCCTGCTTTTCGATTTCGGCGAACTGCTGGCGCAGCTTACCGGCGTCAAAGATACTCCCGCAGGTCATGAACCTTGGTCTTTAAAGAAGTGTATTGTTGTTCCAGTTCATCCAACATTTTTTGTCACTCGGCTTATCCTGCTCGCTTATGGCTCGCGATCAGGAAATGCAAAACGCGCCAGTAGCGCGCCTGCTGAAATTATCGCACACAGATATGCGAAGCAGTCGCCATGCCGCGTGTAAAAGGTGGTACCCGAACTCAGGGAGTAAGGCGCCGCCAGCGCAGTGCGGATCTTGCGCTCGGTTGCCACAACGATCCGACCGTAAGGATCGATCGATGCCGTCTTGCCCGTGTTCGTCGCCGCCAGCAGCCAGCGCTCATTCTCGATCGCCCGCATTTGCGTCTGCTGCAGGTGCTGCTTCCAGGCGCCGCTGTCGCCGTACCAGCCGTCATTCGAGATATTCAACAAAACCTGAGCGCCCTGCCGTGGTCCCTGGCGCACTTCGTCAGGGAAGATCGATTCATAGCAGATAAAGATTCCGAAGCGCTCGCCTCCGGCATCCAGTGGCGTGCGCGACGCACCGCGCTGAAACGCTCCCACTTCTTTGGTCAGCCCTCCGGCAAACCCAAACACTTGTGGAAACGGCAAATATTCACCGAAGGGCACGAGATGCACTTTATCGTAGCGTCCAACCCACTCACCCTGTGGATTGACCAGCACAGCCGAATTGAAAATCTGTGAGCTCTGGCCGCCGCTGTGTATGGCGGGCGTGATTCCAATTGAGCCTGCGACCACCCAGGTTTCTGACTGCCGTGCCAGCGCACTCACTGCATCTCGAAACAGAGGGTCGTTGGTGTAAAACGGCGACGGCGACTCGGGCCACACAATCAAGTCGAAATGCCGATCGTTCTTTTCTGCAGCGGGTTTTTCTCCTGCGGGATGCAAACTCACGGCGGTCAAGTCCCGCAGTGTGTTCTGAAAATATTCCCTGGTCCACATCGCGCCTTCCAGAATCGGAATATTCGGCTGCACCAAGAGCGCGGCGTGATCGGTTGCGACCGGAGGAGGCGCCAACCACTGCCCCGCCTGCAGGATCAGTGCCGCCGCACACGCCGCCACCAGCAGCCATTTCCGCCGCTCCTCTGCGACCAGGAATGCCGCCGCGAACGCGCTGTTTACGAGCACGATTTCAAACGAGAGCCCGTAGACGCCGGTAAGGGTCGCAATCCGCGTGAGCGCAAAATTCCCGGTCTGTGCGTACCCGAGAAGCTCCCATGGAAACCCGGTGATCCGCGTCCGGGCGAGCTCGACTGCGACCCAAAGAAATGGAGCCGCCACCAGTGCGCGCCGGAACGACGCTCCCGATGCGCCGGTTCTTGATTCGACGATTTTCGATCCGGCGACCTTATATCCGGCGACCAAAGGCAGCAGCAGCCCGAACATCCCGTGATAAAGGCCGATATATGTGCAGAACAGGATCAGCGCCAGCAGGGCGGACGGAATCGGCAGACCGCCATAGCGGTGCATGGTGTCGAAGATCCAGTAGCACGTCCCAGCGCACCAGAGAATCCCGCACACATAGCCCAGCACGAACCCCTGCCACGGCGAGGCTGGCAGTAAACGCGCCTGACCGGTCAGATGCAGAGTCTCCGGAGCGCGCGCCCGCACGATCGCGACGATCAGCGGCGCTACCGCGACCCAAGTCAATCCATACAGCCCCGGCAGCGGAAAGATCACAACCTGGAGGGCTGCCGACACCAGCACCAGTCCCCACGCGCGTCGGTGGATTTTAATCACGCATCAGGATAGCAAACAGAACCTGAGCCGCCGCAAGCGGCCGCGACAAATCTAGAGCGGATTCAGCGTGACCGATGGGGCATCGCCAGCCCGATCACTGCACTTTCGGCGAATCCAGGTCCGCGGGCTTTTGATCGTCCGCGTGAATTACACCATTTTCTTCCGCGTAGAACGAACGGTGTTCGCTGTCCATCTGCTTGGGCGTCATGGTGAGCGCGAAGCCGTCGTGGTGGGTTTGGAAGCCGGCCGTGTAATCCCCGCGATCGGTGGTGTGCGCCATGCGCTTGGTGAAGGATCCGGTGCCCGCCAGCGACTCCAGCGACTCCGCGTACTTGTCATGCCGTTTCTTGTAAGAGTGCTCCGCCCGGAGCACTACCCGCATGTAGCCGAGCG
Organism: Terriglobales bacterium; assembly: GCA_050012595.1. GTDB lineage: Bacteria > Acidobacteriota > Terriglobia > Terriglobales > Acidobacteriaceae > Acidiflorens. Next base: position 13,596 of record JBEKGW010000020.1, on the reverse strand, counting down.
CCTGCGCTTCCGATTCCGAGCGCGCCGGATCGCCCGGAAACTTCGGCTGATATTGCGATGAAGGTGGCGCCGGAGCCTGCGCCAACATTAGCCCCACTCCCATCATGCCCACCGCCAGAATCCCTGCACAATACCGCTGCATCCGCCTTCGGTTCACCGCAAAACCCTCCTCCCATGGCCGATTTTGGAGGTTACCCCCGTAATTTGTCTCGATCACCAATCGTTCCAATTCCTTGCCGATTCAGGCAAGCTTGGACAGGATGCAATCCTAACAGGAAAACCTTAATGAAAGCTGCCGTCGCCGTCGCCAGAAAACCGCTGATACGTGTCGCCGTAGTGGAGAGCGATCCGCTGCGATTTGTGGGATTCCGGGCCCTCTTTGATACCGAGCCTGATCTGGAGCTCGTCTCCGCCTCGCTGGCCGATCTTGGCCAGTTGCAGGCCATCGATCTCGTCCTGCTTGGCAATCGCGGCGGCCAGAACCTGTATGACATCATGGCCAGCATGAAGGCCGTTCGCCCCGACCTGCGCATCATCGTGACCGGTTCCGGGATGGACGATGAAAGCGTCCTCAAAGCCATCGCCGCCGGCGCCAAGGGATACGTGGACGAGGCTGCCTCACCCGCCGAGTTTATCCAGGCTCTCCGCATCGTGCATCAGGGTTCAGTGTGGGCTCCACGCCGCGTCCTATCGACTTTCATCGAACGCGTCAGCGCATCCCCAGGCCGCATCTTCCCCGCCGGACGCATTACGTTTACCGACCGCGAGAAGGAAGTTCTGGAGATGCTGGTTGCGGGACGCTCCAACAAAGAAATCGGCTCCGCCCTCGGCATCGAAGAGCGCACCGTAAAAGCTCACGTAGCAAAACTGATGCGCAAGGTCGGCGTGCAGAACCGCATCGCCCTCTCCGTCCATGCCATCACGCATTCGCTGGTCACGGCGAAGTAGTTTTTGTTCGGTAGTGCAGACTCCTTGGCCGACGCCCCGTCGGCCACTCTCCGCCCGGGCCCCAAAATAACTTCCTGTAGAGACGCGGCTTGCCGGGTCTCCGCCGCCGCACGCCCATGAAACGAGGCAAGCCTCGTCTCTACAGGGGAAACATCTGAATATATCGCTGGTTACCAAGGTACAGTGACCCTCGTAATCTTGTCCCCTTCCTCCATCTGCCACATACTCACCTCACCTACCACAGAACCTGGGAGACGGGGTTGGAAACGGAGATTAGGGTCGCCGATTTCAGCCCCGCATTTTTTTGCCTTAAACCTGACTCACCCTGATCACTCCCGGATATCCCCCGTTCCGCAGCCCGCATCAAATAGAATCATAGTTAGTAGACACGACAATAGAATCCATACTCCTATCTCCCAAGTGAGGCATGATGCGTAATCTCCTCGTTCTGCTGTTGCTGTTCTGTTTCCTGACCCCGATTCTTTCCGCCAATACTGATGACAACACCAAGGCTGCGGAGGCCAACACCAAGGCTTCCGGACGTGTCGAGGCCGCGGGCACGGTGCTCGACGAAATCCAAGCCGCCCCGGACCAGCGTATCCCCGAAGAAGTACTCGGGTCGGCCGAATGTGTGGCCGTGGTTCCGTCGCTGCTCAACGGAGGATTCGTCTTCGGCGGTCGTTATGGCAAAGGCGTCGCCAGTTGCCGCACTCCAAAAGGCTGGAGCGCGCCCGCTTTTTTCACCATCGGCGGCGGCAGTTTCGGCTTGCAGATCGGCGGCCAGGCAACCGATCTCGTCATGCTCATCATGAACAAGAACGGCATGGATAACCTGCTCTCCAGCCAGTTCAAGCTCGGCGCCGATGCCAGCGCGGCCGCCGGCCCCGTCGGACGCCACGCCTCCGCCGATACCGATTGGAAGATGCGAGCAGAGGTTCTGACTTATTCGCGCTCCCGCGGCCTCTTCGCCGGACTCGAACTCTCCGGCGCCGTCATCAAGCAGGACAAGGGCAGCACCCGCGAATTCTACGGCCGCATGGTGCCATTCAAGACATCACTCAAGGGAGACATCGAAGCTCCCCAAGCTGCTTATCCATTCTTGAGCACTCTAGCCAAATGGGCCCAGGCAGCGGCAAAGTAGGGGCTATCGCATAAGTCGTTTTGGGAAGGGCACGGCTTCAGAGCCTGCCCTGAGCGGAGTCGAAGGGTGCCGCCCAGAACCAATAAGGACGAGGGCTTAGCCCCTGAGGGTCACCCACCTTGCGCGGCCATGCCTCGACCCCCTACACTCCGGCACAGATGCGCCAACGTCTCGAATACGCAATCGTCTGGCTGTGGGTTAAGACCGTCGGCCTGCTCCCTCGCCCCTTGGCGCGGGCCAAGGGGATCGCGTTCGGGTTGATAGTGTACTTGCTTCACGGCCGCCTGCGGCGCGTTGCCATGCGCAACCTGGCTATCGCCTTCCCCGAGATGTCGCCGCGCGAGCGCCGTCGCCTGGTTCGCGGCGAATTCATCTCCCTCGGACGCCAGCTTGCCGAAATCTGCCTCTTCCCCCGCTACACCCGCGAAAATGTGTCCCGCGTCGTCGTCTATGATGGTTTTGAAAACTTCGAGCGCGCTTACGCTCGCGGCAAAGGCGTTTTGTTTCTCACTGCCCATCTCGGAGCCTGGGAGCTCTCCGCCTTCGCTCATTCTCTGCAGGGTCATCCGCTGTCGATCGTCATGCGCGCCCTCGACAATCCCTACATCGACGCGTTTCTCCAGCGCTACCGCACCATGCACGGCAACCGTACCGTCGACAAAGACGATTTCGTCCGCGGCCTGCTCTCCGCCATGCGCGCCGGCGAAACGGTCGGCATCCTCATGGACACCAACATGACCCCGCCACAGGGTGTGTTCGTCGATTTCTTCGGCATCCCGGCCTGCACCGCCAGTGGCCTCGCGCGCATTGCCCTGCGCACCGACGCCGCCGTCGTACCCGGCTTTACCGTATGGGATTCGAAACTGCGCAAATATATCCTGCGCTTTGATCCTGCCGTCGAGTTAATTCGCACCGGCGACGATCAAGCCGACATCGTCGCCAACACCGCAAAATTCACCAAAGTCATCGAAGACTTCATCCGCCGCTATCCCGACCAGTGGCTCTGGGTACACCGCCGCTGGAAGACGCGCCCACCCGGCCAGCCGCCGCTCTATTAGGCTCATGGAGCGACGGGCTCGTGTGGGGACGGGCGGCTCGCCCGTCCAAGCCGAGCACAGCTCGGCAGCCGCCGCGTGCAATGACGAATCGTTCTTCGCCAACCACCTCCGCGTTGTGCACACCCGCCTCGGAAAGCGACAATAGAGAACCATGAAGCAAACCCTACGCGATCTCGCCGAGAAGCTCGGCTGCCGTCTGCTCGGAGACAGCTCCATCACTGTGACCAGCGTCTCCAGCCTGCAATCCGCTACCAGCCATAGCCTCGTCTTCGTGGAGGATGCCCAGTATCTCGACGCCGCGCTCGGCTCATCCGCCGCTGCCCTCATCGCCGGAGACTTCGCCGCCAGCGCCGCTGCATCCAAGTCCATCCTGATTTCCGAGCAGCCGCGCCTCACTTTTGCCCGAGCTGCGCGGCTGCTCCGCGACCCCGATCGCAATCGCGGCATTCATCCCTCTGCCATCGTTCCCGCTTCCGCTGAGATCGGCAGGAACGTAGCCATCGGCGCGCGCGCGATTCTCGGCGAGCACGTCAAGGTCGGCGATGAAACTACCATCGGCTCCGGTTCGGTGATCGGCGACGATGGGGGTTACGCGGTCGGGGGTGACGCGGTAAAGATCGGAAGCCGTTGCCGCCTCGACGCGAACGTCACCATCTACCCGAATACAACTCTCGGCGACCGCGTCATCGTGCAGGCTGGCGCTGTCCTCGGCAGTGAAGGCTTCGGCTACGTCCGCGATTCTGAAACCGGACGCTATGAGCAATCCCCACAAATCGGACGGCTGGTGATCGAAGACGATGTCGAAATCGGCGCCAACTCCACCATCGATCGAGGAGCTCTCGACGAAACCCGCATCCGCCGCGGCACAAAGATCGACAACCTCGTGCACATCGGCCACAACGTCCAGATCGGCCGGGACGTCGTCATCGCCGCTCAAACCGGCCTCTCCGGGAGCGCCGTCGTCGAAGACAACGTCATTATCGGCGGACAAGTCGGTATCGCAGATCACGTGCGCATCGAAGAAGGCGCAATTCTCGGAGCGCAAAGCGGCATCCCGACAAAGAAAGTGATTCGAGGCAAGGGCGTCGTTTTCTGGGGAACCCCCGCGCGACCCATTCGGGAGTATCTTAAAGAGCTGGCGTTCGTATCGCGGTCAGCGAAGAAGAATCGCTGAGCGTCAAAATCGACTCCCGATGTGGAGACGCGGCTCGCCGCGTCTCAACGCCAGAGCCAAGAGCTAACGGCTAAAGGCTAAGAGCTGCACCCATGCCCATCCTCGTCATCGGCGGTCACTCCCGCAGTGTCGGCAAGACCAGCGTTGTCGCCGGCCTGATCGCCGCCCTGCCCGGTTTCCACTGGACCGCTCTCAAAATCACTCAATACGGACACGGCGTCTGCTCCGCCAACGGCGAAGCCTGCGACTGTGCCACCGCCGATCATTCCTTTGCTGTGTCAGAAGAAAAAGACCGCTCCGGCGACTCCGACACTTCGCGTTTCCTGGTCGCCGGCGCCGCTCACTCCTGGTGGGTCCGCACTCAGCAAGGGCGCCTCGCCGAAGCCATGCCTCGCATCCGCAAGATTCTCGCCACCACGCAAAACGCGATCATCGAATCGAACAGCATCTTGCGCTTCGTGAAACCGGATCTCTATCTGACCGTGCTCGATCCGCAGACTGCGGATTTCAAGATATCCGCGCAAACCTTTCTCGACCGCGCCGACGCCGTGCTGCTGCACTCGGTCGACCCCCCCCGGGGCCCAGCCTGGGAACGCGTCTCGCTGAAACCCGTCATCGACCGCCCAATCTTCGCGATCCGTCCGCCAAGCTACGTGACGCCAGAAGTCGTCGAGTTCGTTCGCGCTCGGTTAGTGTCAGGTCCCGCGATTTCGCGGCATAAACCACAACTGTCATCCTGAGCGAAGCGAAGGCCTATGTATTTGAATTCGCCGTGCACGCTCGGATCGAACGTTCACCAATTCCCAATGTGATTATGATCACACGTGCTTGTGACGCCCGCCGCAGCGGACCCCCAAAGCTGCCCCCTACAATTCGCGGAATCGCGCGCGCTAACAAGTCGAATCAATGAACACATTTTCGGCCGCTCAAGGAGGCGATCAAATGGATACACGGCGTCAGGTGTCCCTGTTTTTTGCTTTCGTCCTTGCAGTCATACTGCTGACCGGAAGCAGTTATGCTATCCCTGCTTTCTCACGCCAGTACGGCACTTCGTGCACCACCTGCCATGTTGACTTTCCCAAGCTCAACGATTTTGGCAAGGCTTTCAAAGACGCCGGATTCAAGTTTCCTAAAGATGACGAAACCTTTATCAAGATTCCCCCGGTAATGCTGGGAGCGCCGGCCCAGAAAGATATGTGGCCGCACACGGTCTTTCCGGGAACGATTCCCGGGTTGCCTGCGATCGGGCTGCGGTTTAACCAGTTTTTCCAATACACCAGCGGCAATGCCAACAACTACAACATAGCAGGGCAGAGTCTTGGACCCTACATCCCCCGCACAGACTTTGAGCCGGGTTTTTTCAGCATCTTCACCGCGGGGAATTTCGGCAGCGATATCGCTTTCTGGGTGGACGACGATATCAGCGTCTCCGGCGCGAATGCCAACGGAAGCTTGGGCGACGCTTACCTGAGGTTCGTGAACGTGAGCCGCTTCCTCAAGTTGCCCACCGATTCTCTCACGCTGAAGGTCGGACAGTTCGAACTCGATTTGCCTTTTACGCAGGCGCGCGCCTACGACATCAGTCCTTATGACATTTACACTCAGGCCAACATCGGGGCTGTGAACCCGGCGTATCCCCAGCAGTTTGTCAACAACAGCTTCACCCTGGCGGGGCCGGGAAGGGGAATAGAACTGAGTGGAGGGCACCACTACGGGGGTTACCGCTACGCCATCGCTATCGTGGACCAGAACACGAGCAATTCGGCGCCCACAAACTATCCAAACGTCCCTGCGCCTGCGGGAGGAGCAGGGTACTTCTCAGATTCAAATTTCAAGGACCTGTACGGACGCTTGGCTTACCGCTTCAACCTTGAGCGCGACCCAACCAGCCGCCATGAGGTGCAAGCTGCAGGCGCTACCGGCCCCCGTGATCATACCTACTTAACCCTGGGTTCGTACTATTTTTACGGACGTTCCGTGCAGCGGACCGCAGGCTTCTTGCCGGATGGCACCACTCCCACGGTTCTGCTGGCGCGCGAGCCTTTCTATCGCGTGGGCGGGGACTTCGATTTCAATTATCGCCAGTTCAACATCTACGGACTCTACATGTACGGGCATGACCATGACATCGTCCCCTTCATTCCCACTGGTTTTGCGGGTCCCACGGGATTCATCACGGGGAGCCCCGCCACATTTTCGGGCGGGTTCATCCAGGCCGATTACATGGCGTACCCTTGGCTGATGATGATCATGCGGTGGGACCGGGTTCAGTCCAGGGCGGATTTCCTGAACGAGGCTGGCGCGCTCGCCCCAACGAATTATTTTTCGTCGGCTGGGAGCACTCGGAACCGGTTTACGCCGGGTGCCCAGTTCCTGATTCACGCCAATGTCAAGGCCTCGTTTGAATACGCGTACCGTCCGCAACAAGCTCTCACTTACAACTTGAACGGACAGCCGATGAATGTGTTCCGTACGAATACGGCCACCGGAGCGTTAGAATTCGTGTACTAAGGACCGGGACCTTTACAGCGAGCGATTTGCAAAGAAAATAATGAGGAGAGAAAAATGAAACGTACTTTAATGATGATGATAGCAGTGGTAGCGATGATGAGCCTGGCTGCCAGCGCAGGCACGATCAGTGGGAAAGTATCCGGCGTTGCCGGTGAGTCCGTTGTTTATGTGGAAGCACCCGCAGGCAAAACCTTCCCCGCTCCCACCCAGCAGCCCGTGATCGACCAGAAGGGTTTGATGTTTCAGCCGCATATCGAGGTGGTGCAGGTAGGCACAACCGTCGAATTCCTCAACAGCGATAGTGTTGCCCACAACGTGTTCTGGCCTTCCGTCGGCGGCAACAAGAAACTCACCCACAACCTGGGCACTTGGCCGAAAGGTGAGAAACGTCCATTCAAGTTCGACAATCCTGGCGCAGTGCCGCTGCTGTGCAATGTCCATCCCGAGATGTCAGGCTATGTCGTGGTATCGCCGACCCCATACTTCACTAAAACTGATAAGTCGGGCGAATACAAGATCGAGAACATACCCGACGGCAGCTACACCGTAACCGCCTGGCATGAAGGGGCCAAGAACCAGTCCAAGCCGGTCGCTGTGGCGGGCGACAGCAAAGCGGACTTCACACTGAGCAAATAGTTGAGTAATGGAGCGACGGGCGTCTCGCCCGTCCCGCCGGGCGGGGACGCCCGGCGCTCCACGTACCCACTGGGGGATTGCCGTCTTGCTGAAACGGTTTAAAGACAAAAAAGTGGACAGGGATTGGTTGAACACCAACTTTCCCTGCATGATGGCTTGTCCGGCCCACACCAACGCGGGCCGGTACGTCGCTCTTATTGGGGAGGGGCGATTTGAGGAAGCCTACAAGTTTGCCCGCGATCCTAACCCGCTGGCGAGTATTTGCGGCCGGGTTTGCGCGCATCCCTGTGAAACTGCCTGTCGCCGTGGCGATATCGATCGGCCCATCGCAATACGGGCTCTCAAGCGCTTTCTGACGGAGCGGCACGGACCTGAATCCAAGCATCCTGTCGACATCGATGCGGGACGGGGTCAGAAAAAGCTGCCCTTCAAAGTCGCCGTGGTGGGCGGTGGGCCGGTAGGACTATCAGCGGCGCATGATTTAGCTCTCATGGGCTATTCGGTTACGATTTTTGAAGCCGCTCCTGTCGCCGGCGGAATGCTTTACCTGGGCATTCCCGAATACCGCTTGCCGCGTGACGTGGTGGAAGCGCAAGTGCGAGAAATCCTTGCGACCGGCGACATCACGCTAAAGCTCAATCAAGCGGCCGGACGCGACTTCATGGTTTCCGACCTGCGCCACCAGGGCTTCGATGCGGTGCTGATCGCCGTGGGCGCGCATCGCAGCCGCGATCTCACCATTCCGGGGGTTGACCTGGATGGCGTCTACAAGGGCATCGATTTCCTGCTCAACGTGAATCTCGGCTACAAGTTCACCATCGGCAAAAAGGTGATTGTGATCGGGGGCGGCAACGTTGCTATGGACGTGGCGCGTTCGGCGGCTCGCGAAGTTGTCCGGCAGCATGTTGCCGGAGTCGAAGACCTGGAGCCTTCGCTGGAGAGTGTAAGCGCCGTGGCCACGAGAGAGATGGTAGACGTGTCGCTCTCTGCCCTGCGCTTGGGCGCGCAAGAAGTGCATTTGGTCTGCCTGGAAAAGCGCGAAGAAATGCCGGCGGCGCTGGAAGAGATTGAAGAGGCCGAAACGGAAGGCATCGTCATGCATCCCGGCCTGGGCCCCAAGCGCATGATCGGCAAAGACGGCAAGGTTGTGGCGTTGGAAACGCTGAAGACGAAATGGGTCTTTGATCAGAACAAGCGCTTCAATCCTGCATTCTACGAAGGCAGTGAAACACAACTGGAATGCGACACCATCATTATGGCCGTCGGCCAGGCACCGAATCTGGACTTTCTCAAACCGGAAGACGGCGTGGAACTGTCTCCCCGTGGGCTGATCGCGGTGAATCCGCAAACGCTGATGACCTCGGCGAGCGGAATTTTCGGCGGAGGCGACTGCGTTTTTGGCCCGCGTCTGATCATCGATAGCGTGGCCGACGGCAAGCGCGCCGCGGTCGGTATTGATGAGTTCCTGCGCGGTCGCAAGCACCCCGAACCCATTGTCGAAGTCGAGGTCTTCAAGCGCCACAGCATGCCGCTGGATTTGTTGGACCTGACTCGCCCACCTATACCGATGCTGCCGCTGGAGCGCCGCACTGGAGTGACCGAAGTCGAAGTCGGCTACGACGCTCAGTCTGCGATGGAAGAAGCCCAACGCTGCCTGCACTGTTGGGTAAACACGGTATTCGAGGGTGTCCCCGAAGACGGCAGCATGTGCATCCTGTGCGGCGGCTGCGTGGATGTGTGCCCGGAAAATTGCCTGCAACTCGTCTCGCTGGATCGCATCCAGTTCGAGCCGGAAACCGTGCAGCAGATCCGAGAGCATCAGGAATTGTTTGGCGTGGAACTCGACGAAGTGGCGGCCGACGAACTCGGTATCGTGACCGGTTCCGCCATGCTGAAAGACGAGACTCGATGTATCCGCTGCGGGCTCTGCGCCGCGCGCTGTCCCGTCGGCACCATCACTATGGAGTCATACAATCTGGCTTCCGCCGAGGCGACCGGATTGATTTCGGTGGAATCCATTGATGGACCACTCCGACCCAAATCGCCAGTTATGGCGGGAGGCCCGAGGTAGCCAAATGTCCGAAGAGAAAAAAGTCACGCCAGCGGAACCAGACAACGATGTCAACCGCCGCGCCTTTTTCGTAAAGCTGGGATTGGGATCGCTCAGTATCGCCGCTGCCGGCACGGCGGCATTTTCATACCAATTTCTCTCGCCGAACGTTTTGTACGAGCCCTCTCCCATCGTCAATGCAGGCAGGCCGGAAAATTATGCGGTGGATTCCGTGACGATTGACGTGAATGCAGGAATTTATCTCATCCATGCCCAGGAAGGTTTTTTTGTGCTGAGTGCCGTCTGTACCCACCTCGGCTGCCTGACCGCATGGAAACCTGAGTTGGGCATCATCGCTTGCCCTTGCCATGGCAGCAAGTTCACGCGCTACGGGGTCAAGATTGAAGGCCCGGCTCCCAGGCCGCTGCCCTGGTTGCAGACCTGGATCAGCGACGAGGGCGATCTGATGGTGGACCGCTCCATCACAATTCGTCCTATGCAGTTTGTGAGGGTGTGAGCTTGGCGAAAACAATCACGAACTATTTCGATGAGTTACGTGCGACGCGGGCTTGGCGTTCGGTGTTCCGCAGCGGAACCGGATCCAGTACGCTGCATCGAGCGCTCGCCATACAGCAGAACGTGTTCCTGCACCTTTTTTCCACCAAGGTGCGGACCCGAATGCTCAGCTTCAGCACGACCTGGTACTTGGGCACGCTGACCTTCGGGACATTCTTGATCTTGGTGGCCACCGGCATTCCCCTGATGTTTTATTACCATCCCTCGGTGCCGCAGGCCTATGCGGATACCAAGGATCTGCAATTTGTAGTTTCTTCTGGATTGTTTCTGCGCAACCTGCACCGCTGGTCCGCTCATGCCATGGTATTTCTTGTGTTCGCGCATATGTTCAAAGTGTTTTACCGCGGTGCCTACCGTCCGCCGCGCGAATTCAATTGGGTGATTGGAGTCATCCTGCTGCTGATTGCTCTGCTGCTCAGTTACACGGGCTACTTACTGCCTTGGGATCAGTTGGCATTTTGGGCGATCACGGTGGGTTCTAATATCGCATCTGCTGTCCCGGTGATGGGCAACAAGGTTCACTTCCTCATGCTGGGCGGCAATGTGGTGAATGCCAACGCTTTGCTGCGCTTTTACGTGCTGCACTGCATGATTCTGCCCCTGGTTGCGATACTTTTTGTCGCCGTGCATTTCTGGCGCATTCGCAAAGACGGCGGCCTTTATGCCCGCCAAAGCGAGCCAACAACGGTTGCGGCTGAACCGGCGCCCGCCGCCGCGAAGGGGTCCCAATTTCAGGGGGTGAAATCCCAATGACCGATCCGATCAGCGATAAGACGACCGATAGGAAAGATTTCATCGCCGGTATGGATTCGAATGCCCGCAAGTCGCCGACGCGTGTGGTCTTCGTCACCAGGCGAACCTCGGCGCAGGTCAAGGTTACGGACGAAGATCAGGTGCAGACGTATCCGGAAGTTCTCTTCCGCGCAACCGTCGCCATCGAAGTGCTTACGATCGCGTTAGTGTGTGTGGCGCTTCGGTTCAACGCACCCCTTGAGGGCATCGCCGATCCCTCGCATACGCCTAACCCCGCCAAGGCGCCCTGGTACTTCCTCGGATTGCAGGAGATGTTGCACTACTTCCCTCCGGTGGTCGCGGGTGTGTTGGTTCCAACTCTGGTTGTGATCGCGCTGATTGTGATTCCGTATTTCAACATCAACATCGAGGCCGAGGGTTTGTTTCTGAAGGATCGCAAACGTCGTCTGCTTATTTTTTATTTAGCGGCGGCTGCGCTCTCTCTGTTCCTGTTGCTGTTTGATGTGTATGTGGCGCTGGTGCCGACCCTCATCGTCGTCGGGTTCATGGTGCTGGCGGCGCAAAGTTCTCCGCAGTCCGCTTCGGCCTTCCGGCGTGGTCTGGCGGCGAAACCGCTTTCCTTCTGGATCATGACCTGGTTTCTATTCGAACTCACGGTGCTCACGGCGGTGGGTACTTTCTTTCGCGGCCCAGGTTGGTCCTGGGTGTTGCCCTGGAGGAGCTAATTGCGATCATCATTGCGATCGTCTTTGCAGACAATGAAGAGCGCGTTGTCTTCCCTGTGGCAGACGTTGTTCGGACATCCGGTGCGCGCTTTTGGCGTGGTCAGCCTCTTGCTGTTGATTTCGCTGGCTATCGCACCTGCGAAGAATCACTTCAGTGAATGGCGTCACTACCAGAAACAGTACCTGGCGCTGATTCGGAGCCGGGGAGACGCCGTCACGCTGCAGCGCCACTTCCACGATGGGATCCAGCAGATCTGGCTTCCGCAGCTCGGAGTAGTAGACCGCTGCACCACCTGCCACGTGGGATTGAAAGAAGCCAGTCTAGCCGATGTCAGCACACAGCCGTTCCGCCAGCATCCGGTAATTCCTCACACGCTTGATCAGTTCGGCTGCGTGATGTGTCACCGTGGGCAAGGCCCCGCGACCACGGTCGAGGAAGCCCATCGCAGCACGCTGGCGTGGGAGCAGCCGACTTTGCCCGCACGGTATGTCCAATCTTCCTGCGGGCAATGTCATCGCGCTCCTCTAACCGGCACACCGCAACTAAACTTAGGACGCAATCTGCTGGGACGATATGGCTGCGTGCACTGTCACACCATCAAACTGCCCGATGGCAGCGCGATCAAGCCGACCGATGATCCGCCGTCGCTTGAGCACATCGCCGACAAGACCACACGGGAATGGATTTATGCGTGGTTAAAGGACCCTCAGGCCTACGCCGTTACCGCAACGATGCCGAATTTCAAGTTGAGCGAGCCGGACGCGCGCGATATTTCGGCTTTCTTGATCGCCAACAGTACATCACTCGCGGGAGACACGACGCCAGTCGCCCCTGGCACCAAAGACCAGAAGGCGCCTGATCCGATCGTTGGCGCTAGCTTATACGGAGAGTCATTCTGCGCCTCGTGCCATGCCGTGCAGAACGCCGCCGGGAATGTGGTGGGCGGCGATGTCGGCCCGGAACTGACCCGGATCGGCAATAAGGTGAAGCCGGAATGGTTGCGGGCATGGTTGCGCAATCCGCGCGTCTACGATTCGGGAACGGCCATGCCGCACTACCGTTTCACCGATCCGCAACTTTCACTGCTGACTGCCTTCCTCGGCAACAAGACGGATTCCGATCTGCTGGCCAACGTGCATCTCGACGCCGCTACGCCGGAGCAGATTGCGCATGGTAAGCTTCTGGTCACCGACTACGGCTGCGCCTCCTGTCATGAGGTCGGCGGCATCAAGAAGCCGGATAACTTCGCTCCGGAATTGACCCGCATCGGGAGCAAGCCGCTCACGCAGATTATTTTCCTGCCCGGAATGACGCACGCTATACCCGATTACATTGCGGCCAAGATCCGTCAACCGCGTTCGTTTGGAGCGGCCCTGAAGATGCCGCAGTTCAGCCTCGCACCCGCGCAGATTGATGCGCTGACGACCGCACTGCTTTCGCTCACGGACCGGGCACATGACTTGCCCCTGGCATTAACCGTTCCGGAGAAACCGCCTTCGAATTACGAGCCCGCGGGCAAGGCCGGACAGCTCATGTCGGACATGGCCTGCTTCACCTGCCACGCGATTAACGGTCGCGGCGGCGAGATGGCTCCCGACTTGACCTGGGAAGGCAGCTCGGTGCAGCGGCCGTGGCTGCAGGCATTCCTGAAGAACCCAGGCACACTGCGCCCGGCGCTGATCCGCCGCATGCCGAAGTTCAACCTTTCGGATTCTGAGGTCGCGGAGCTCACCGACTACATCATGACCGTTTATCAGACTCCGGCATTCGACCGCGACTCGATGCCGGCCAGCGGCTATCCGCCTGCTCAAGTGGAGCAGGGGAAACAACTTTTCTATTCCAAATATGCCTGCCAGGGTTGCCACATCGTCGATACCAAGGTCGACAAAGGCTACATCGGACCAACGCTCACGCAAGTAGGCTCGCGGCTGAATGCGGCGTGGGTTTACCACTGGCTGAAAGACCCGCAGACCATGCGGCCCGGCACCATCGAACCGAACCGCAATATGAACGACGAAGATGC
>JBEKGW010000019.1:0-108087 GCA_050012595.1 Terriglobales bacterium | reverse complement strand
TCGTCGGCGCGAGGCCGAGACCACGGTTCATCGTCGGCGTACCGCGGTGCATGCGGTCGAGCGTGTCTCCGTCGCTGACCAGGATGCGCAGCGTTCCCTTCGGAGTGGAGGTTGGAATCCGTATGGGGATCTGGCGCACGAGCCGCTCGCCACGATACGGACGAATCACTGTCTCAACCATGATCTGATCGCCGGGACGAGCTTCGGTCATGTCCGTGCGCGCAGCTTCCAGGCGAGCGGAGCGGCGTTCGCGGACAAGATCGAAATCGAGCTTCACGCCCTGAACGTCGGGAACGTCGAAAGGATTGCTATAGATGCGTCCGAAGCGATCGCCGATGGTGGCAGCGGCCAAAGCCGCCGCGGGCTGCCCGTTGTCTTGCGGGGCAAACATGTTCCGCAGTGTGACGTCGGGATACCCCTTCACGCTGAGCACGCCATTCATGCGGTAAGTAATGTCCTCGCCATATTCGTTGGTGCCGTGCAGCGCATTGAAGACGGTAGCCATCATGGCCAGTGGGCTGAGCCGCGCGTTGTTGAGAATTTCGTAATGGAATTCTTTTGTCGAAGCTCCACTGTGCATGGCCACGGTCACCGGAATCATTTTCGACTCGCGCCCCGGTACGCCCATAATCCCGTTTTGGCGGTCCTGCACGAACGCGCCGACCGTCTCGGTGGTGTTGACGATCTTGAACGCATTCAGCGGCGAAGGCAGCGTGGCCAGCACTGTAGCTTTCGTCATCGGCAGGTCCACTTCGCCAAACTGCAAGAGCGGATGCCCGCAGGCAAGCAAGCGCTGCGGATCGATGTAGGTCACGGTGCAGGTGGCGGCAATATCCATATCGCCACGAACCAGCACGGCGCTGACTGCGGATCCCGCCTCGATCGGTTCCGGCTGCTTGCGATCGCTCGCGGAGCCAATGCCCATCACCGGAACGATGCCCGCCGCAGCGAATTGCGGCGCGTAGCGCTGCAAGGTCTCGTCAGAAAAACCGTTGAAAACTAGAGGAGTTTCGATGGGCTTCAGGTAGTTGCTGTAGTTCTGCGCCGGAAGCGCCGCGCTTTCACCGGGGCTGCCGGTTGGCGTGGTTCCGCTCTGATTCGGAAGACTGGCACGCATCGGCGCCGGGGCCGGACGTTGTGCCGGACTATGATCGAGCGCATTGATCTCCAGCATCTCCTCGATCGGCGTCACGCCCGCAATCGGTTCCTTCGAGAACTCGCCGATGCGGAAGGCAAGTGCGCCCGCCAGTTTGCCGTCGAAATAGACCGGGCTTCCGCTCATACCGGCAACCACGCCGGTATATTCAGGCTTGGCGCCATGCAGACGGACCAGGATAATGTCGCCCTTGGGACCGTTCACGTTGCGCATCACGCCCAAAACTTCCACGTCCATGGATTCGGGTTTCACGCCCTGGAACACGGTGAGCGCGGTGCCTTTCATGCCTTCATGGATCTGATCGAGAGGCATGATGGCGGGCGCTGGCCGGTCTTGTGCGGTAACCCAGACGGAGGACAATAGACACAAAAGGGTGGCGAGTGATCTTGCGGCTTTTCTCATGAACAGCCCCGGAGGTCAGAAAATGACCTTAGCTACTTGCTTAGACTCCGCGCGCTATCAGAAGGTTTTGCCAGGAGAGGCGGCGCTTTTTAAGGCCCGCAAAATATCCCAACCGCAGAGTTCTTGCATCTATACTAGCACAGTAGTTTTCGAGGACTTCCCTATGTTTTCTGGCATATTTAGCGGACAGAGCCAAGTGCCGTCGGCTTCCCGTAAGCGTGTGACCCTACTGGCGTTGGTTCTTTTCTGGATGGCTGCGGCGACTTTCCTGGCGCAAGCTCAAGATACGTCGCAGCAACCCCCGGCGAATCCGAACCAGCAGGAGGCTCCGCCCGAAGCCGGCGGCCCGCAAAACGACGTCGGGCCGTATGTGATCCCCAAGAAGAAGGAAGAGCCGCCGCCCCCGGTCCCCGAAAAACCGAAAAAGATCGAGAACATGCCCGACTATTCGATCTCGGTGAACGTGCCGGTTGTGAACCTGGATGTACTGGTGACCACCAAGGACGGCCAAACCATCCCGGGGCTAAAGAAAGAAAACTTCAAGATCATGGAAGATGGCGCGCCACAGCAGATTGCAAGCTTCAATCAAACCCAGGCTCCAATCACCGCGGTACTGCTGGTGGAGTTCGCATCGACCAACTACGACTTCGAAGTTGAAGCCTTGCGTGCATCGTACGCATTCGCGAACACCCTGCAGAAGGATGACTGGGTGTCGGTGATCTCCTATGACATAAAGCCCTACATCCTCGTGGATTTTACCCAGGACAAGCGCGCTGTTATCGCTGCGTTAAACCAACTACGCATGCCGGGTTTCGCCGAAACCAACTTGTTTGACGCGCTGTTCGATACCCTGGATAGAGTTGATCGTATCGAAGGCAAGAAATACATCATTCTTGTGACCACGGGAGTCGACACCTTCAGCAAGCTTAACCTGGACCAGACTCTCAAGAAGATCAGGTCCACAAAGGACGTCACGATCTATCCCATCAGCGTTGGCTTCACGGCCCGGGAGTATTGCGAGGTACACCATTGCCGCACCCGCGGGATGATACCGGTCAACAACATGGACTACCTGCAGGCGGATAACGAGGTGAGGACGTTCGCGCAGCTGACCGGAGGCCGCGCCTACTTCCCGCGCTTCCAAGGCGAGCTGCCGGAGATTTTTCACGACATCGCGGCCGACATCCGCAACCAATACAGCATCAGTTACCACCCCACCAACGCCAAACTGGATGGCACCTACCGCAAGCTGAAAGTCGAACTCCAGGCGCCGGACGGCGGGCCTCTGAAGGTTCACGATCAGAAGGGCAAGGAAGTGAAGTACATCGTGTACGCGCGCGAAGGCTACACGGCGAAGCACACGGTGGAATAGGCGGAGGAGTTGGTGCCTTAACCTCAAAAGGACACGAAGGAGAACAGAGGAAGCCCCTCAGTGGGATTGATTCCTTTGTGTGACTTCGTGTCCTTGGTGGTTCAAGAATTTTGGACACTACCCCAACGCGCCGCATTTCTCGCCACGCGCCCCCCTGATTTACAATCCCCAGTTGCCCCTCAGGAGAGAGCGCCGTGATCCCACGCTATACCCGGCCCGAGATGGCTCGCATCTGGAGCGACGAGAACCGCTTCCGCACCTGGCTAGCGGTCGAAGTCGCCGCGACCGAGACGCTCGCCGCCGCCGGCATCGTGCCGAAAGATGCCGCCAAGGCGATCCACGCGCGCGCCGACTTCAACGTTGACCGCATCTTTCAGATTGAAGCCGAGGTCAAACACGACGTCATCGCCTTCACGACGGCAGTGGCCGAGATCGTTGGCCCGCATGCCCGCTGGTTCCACTATGGCCTGACCTCGAACGACGTGGTCGATACGGCGCAGGCATTGCTTATCCAGCAAGCCTCGTCGCTGATCGCTGGAGACCTCGAGCGTCTTGCAGAGGTGCTTGAACACCGCGCGTTCGAGTTCAAGGATACGCCGATGATCGGGCGTACCCACGGCATCCACGCCGAACCGATCACCTTTGGCTTCAAGATCGCCAACTGGTATTCGGAGACGCAACGCAACATCGCGCGCTTCCAGGCCACCGCTGAAGACCTGCGTGTCGGCAAGTTCTCGGGCGCCGTAGGGACGTTTGCCCACCTCACGCCGGAACTCGAAGAGAAGATGTGCGCGCGCCTGGGATTGAAGGCCGCCGCGGTGTCGTCGCAGGTAATTCAGCGCGACCGCCATGCCCATTATTTGGCGACGCTCGCCACCATTGCGTCGACGCTCGACAAGATCGCAACCGAAATCCGCCATCTGCAGCGCACCGAAGTCCGCGAGGCCGAAGAGTACTTCAGCGAAAAGCAGAAGGGCTCGTCGGCCATGCCGCACAAGCGCAATCCCGTCACCAGCGAACAGATCTCTGGACTGGCGCGCGTAGTGCGATCGAACGCGCAGGCCGGATTCGAGAACGTCGCGCTCTGGCACGAGCGCGATATTTCGCACTCCTCGGCCGAGCGCATCATTATCCCGGACTCGACTACGCTCGCCGATTATCTGCTGAACAAAACGTCGAACTTGATCGAGACCATGTTCGTGTATCCCGAACGGATGATGGCAAATCTTGAAAGCACGCGCGGCCTCGTCTTCAGCGGACAGTTATTGCTGGACCTGGTCGAGAGCGGCGTTTCCCGCGAGGACGCATATCGCCTGGTGCAAAGTCACGCTATGCGCGCGTGGAAAGAGAATCTCGATTTCCATAAGCTGATCGTGAACGATCCCGAGATTCGCGGACGAGTGCCTCGGGCGAAGATCGAGCGCGCCTTCGACCTGAAACGGCAGCTCAAGAACATCGACAAGATTTTCGCGCGCGTGTTTCCGAATAAGGCTGCCGTTAAGAAAGATGCTGCATCCCAAGAGAAGAAAGTTGCAAAGCGGAAGAAATAGAGCTGAAAGTTTTTACTCGGTGCTCTTTGCGTCTCGGCGCTGAAAAGCCTTTCCGCCGCGCACCAGTTCGAGCAGCTCGATCAACTGCTTCAATTTTTCTTGTGGGACGTGGCGGAGCATCTCGCGCCCATGTTTTTCGATGGGCACATCGAGTTCGCGGAGCAGTTTCAACCCAGCAGCCGTGATATTTCCGTAGATGACGCGGCGGTCGTGCCTGGCGCGCGTGCGCTCTACGAAGCCGCGATCTTCCAGGCGATTGAGCAGGCGCGTAATGTCGGGATCGCGCGTGATCATGCGCTCGCCGATTTCGCGGCACGGCAAGCCGTCCGGCCCAGCGCCGCGCAAGATGCGCAGCGCGTTGTACTGCGTGCCAGTGAGTCCGAACTCTTTGAGCCGGGCCTCGACCTGCGCCTGGAGCGCATCGGCCGTACGCAACAAAGAAAGATAGGCTTCCTGTTCCCGGCTGGTAAATGGGGCTTTTTGCTTGAGTTCCGCTTGTAGGCCTTCCGCTTGCAAATCTTTCGCTTGCAGACTATGGGGCATGGGACGAGATTAGTCGTTATGACAAGCATTTGTCAAACATCGTTATCGAGTACTTGGGTGAGTTAGAGTCTCACTGGCTGCCCGCTCCGGGTTTCCACTTGTTCAGGAATGCCAGAAAATCTTCCGCGGTGAGCGCTCGCGCATTTTCGAATTCGCCATTCTTCTGGCTGTAAAGCAGCTTCCCATTGGCATCGAGCACGGCCAGTCCTGGAATGCCCCGTTTCATCGGAACCTCGTACTGCTTCATCAGGTCCTGATTTTTCTCTCCCCGTCCGATGTCCACGTGCACAACTTCATAGTTGGCGGCAAGTATCGGCGCCAGATCGGAACGATGAAAAGCCTTATCGAGCACGTGGCAGTCGTAGCACCAGTTGGCTCCAAACACGACAATGACACGCTTATGTTCCGCTGTGGCCTTCTCCAGAGCCTCTTTGATTTCGGCGTGCGCATCAGCGCTTTCGGAGTAAATGTCCCTCGTCTTTGCAGCCGCCTGGTTAAAGCAGACTCCGCTCGTAGTTGCCACGGTAATCGCGATGCTCAGCGTCAAAATAGAACGGTAGAGGTTCATCCATGGTCCCCCGCATCTGAGAGGTGCAGTCTGAGTATAACGCTGGTCGCTATTAGCTCTTGGCCTTTGGTTCTTAGCTAAAAGCCAAAAGCCCAAAAGCTAAAACCGATCTTCAGTTTGCCTTGCGGGAGTGCACCAGCTTCAGGCTGTCGCTCTGCAGGATGCGCTGGATTTGATGTTTGGCATGGACGGTCCAGGGGCCGGTGGTGTCGAGCTTCACGTAGGCGCGCCAGTGTTGCAGCGCCTTGCGGGGCTCGCGCGTCTTCTCGTAGGCCAGCGCGATGTTGTAGTGCGCGTCCGCGTAGGTGGGCGCAAGTTGAATCGCGGTCTTATAAGTGTCGATGGCTTCCT
Organism: Terriglobales bacterium; assembly: GCA_050012595.1. Classification (GTDB taxonomy): domain Bacteria; phylum Acidobacteriota; class Terriglobia; order Terriglobales; family Acidobacteriaceae; genus Acidiflorens. The sequence goes on along the minus strand of JBEKGW010000019.1, from coordinate 102,145 downwards.
CGACGCGTCCGGTTTCGTCGAGCACGTTGCCCAGGTCGAAATAGGCGAGCGCGTAGCGTGGATCGATTTCAATCGCCGAACGGTAGTGCCTTTCGGCGAGCGCGTATTCCTGACGGTTGTAGTAGAGCGTGCCCAGATTGATGTGCGCGGCGGCGTGCATGGGATCCATGTCGAGAACCCTCAAATAAGTTGTGATCGCCTCGCTCTGCGTGGAGGGATTTTCTTCCAGCACGATCCCGCGCGCAAACAAGTCGGCCACGTCGGTAACCACCAGTTCCGGCCCACTACGCGGCGGGCTGGTCACGACTTTTGTTTCTTCGGACGAGAAGTCAAACATGAACTGTCCGGCGATGGGCTCCAGCAGCCGCCCCTGGTGCCGGAAAGCGACGCGGTGTCCGCTCCGATAAGCCCCAGCCTCGAGCAGTGGATTCTCCATGCCGGCAACCTGTTTCTGCATGGCTTGGAGCGATTGCCGGATGACGGCCGGACGAACGCGCTGAGCGCAGAGGTCGCGCACTTTCTTGATCTGCACCAGATCGAAAAAGGAATACTCTTCGCTCACCGTCACCAGTCCGGCCTTCTCCCAGGTCTGAAGCTGGCGAGGAACGAGCCGGAGAATGCGCAGCAAGTCTGCGCGGCTGTAGCGATACACGGCCGTTAAGAACTCTCGTCAACGATTATCCGGAACTGGTGTGCTGGAATGCAAGTAGCAACGCAGTGGAAGGCTGTGGAGAATCGGGGTGAAATGGCACAAAAGTGGTGTGCTTTCCCGCCTATGCCGGCCTCTTCGAAGAATTCTTCCAGGGCCGATCAAACATCGGGACGTGGTTCACCGTCCCGTCGACTGCGGTTTGCGAATAGACGCCACCGTGTAATAGACGGTGGCGGTACCCGAGAAATGAAGCGAGCCGTGGCACTAAGAGTAAAAGGAAATTGGCTGTGTTGACATGTCAACACAGCCAATTTGTTCCTCTCTCTCAGTCGGCTACTGCCGCCGGTTTTGGGGTCTCGGCCAGCCACTCCGAGCGCTCTAATTCCTGCGCATCGATAACCGCGATAGCGGCGACGTTGACGATCTCTTCCACCTCCGCGCCTCGCGCCAGCAAATGCACCGGCTTGCTCATCCCCATGAGAATAGGACCAATCGCTTGGGCGCCACCGATCTTTGCCAGCAGCTTGTAAGCGATGTTGGCGGAATTAAGGTCGGGGCAGATCAGCACGTTGGCGCCGCCCTTGAGCGAGCTGAAAGGATACATTTCCTCCAGCATCTCCGGGGAAACGGCAACGTCGGCCATCACCTCGCCATCCACCACCAGGGTCGGGTCCGCCTTGTGCAGTAGATCCACAGCTTTGCGAACTTTCTCGCAAAGCGGGTGTTTGGTGCTCCCGAAACTGGAAAACGAGAGCATCGCGATCCGTGGTATGACATTGAAACGCCGAGCCGTCTCGGCTGCGCAGAGGGCAATTTCCGCCAGATCTTCCGCCGTGGGATCGATATTCACGGTGGTGTCAGCCAGGAAGTAAATGTCTCCCTTGCGTGTGACCATGGCATAGCACCCTGCAACCGTGTGCAGCCCTTCGCGCATGCGCACGATCCGCAGTGCCGGGCGGATCGCATCGGGGTAGTTCTGCGCGACACCGGAGACGAGCGCATCGGCATCCCCCATGTGCACCATCATGGAACCAAAAACGTTGCGGTCATTGATCAGCTTGCGGGCTTCGCTCTGCGTTATACCACGACGCTGCCGCAGCCGGCAGAGTTCCTGAATGTAGCCTTCGCGCAGTGGAGACTCGCATGGATCGACGACGCGCACATCCTTCAGGTCCAACCCCAGGTCGAGTGACTTTGCCCGTATCACCGAACTGCTGCCCAACAGAATGGGAACAGCGATCTTCTCATCCATCAGGTTGTGACAAGCGCGCAGGATTTTCTCATTTTCTCCTTCCGGAAAGACCACCGATTTAGGCTTGGCTTGCGCTTTGCGAATCATGATCCGCGAGATCTCGTGGGCCTTTCCCAGACGACGCTCGAGTTGCTCTCGGTACTCATTAAGGTCGACCGGCTCCTGCGCTACGCCGGTGCGCATGGCAGCTTCGGCCACGGCGGAGGCCTCCCAGACCAGCACGCGTGGGTCGAATGGCTTGGGAATCAGGTAATCGGGGCCGAACTGCAGCCGCTCCACTCCATAGGCACGGCAGACCGAGTCGGGCACGTCCTCCTTGGCGAGTGCAGCCAGGGCTCGCGTCGCCGCCAGCTTCATCTCATCGTTGATGGCGGTAGCGTGCACATCGAGGGCCCCACGGAAGATGGAGGGGAAGCCCAGAACGTTATTCACCATGTTGGGATAATCCGAGCGGCCAGTGCACATGATGACGTCGGAGCGGCAGGCTTTGGCGTCTTCGTATGTAATTTCCGGATCAGGATTGGCCATGGCGATGACAATCGGACGGGCCGCCATCGAGCGCACCATGTCCTGCGTGACCACGCCACCGACGGAGAGTCCGAGGAACATATCGGCGTCCACCATAGCCTCCGCCAGCCTACGCATCTTGGTGTCTTGCGCGAAGCGCTCCTTGTAAGGATTCATGCCTTCCGTGCGGCCCTTGTAAACCACTCCCTTGGTGTCGCACAGAGTGATGTTCTCGCGCTTCATGCCCAGCCGAACGTAGTGCTCCGCAGTGGCAATGCTGGAGGCGCCAGCGCCGTTGATGACGAGGGTTATTTTGCCGATGTCCTTGCCCACCACTTCCAGAGCGTTCAATAACGCAGCCCCGGAAATAATGGCGGTGCCGTGCTGGTCGTCGTGGAAGACCGGTATGTGCATGGTCTTCTTCAAGGTTTCCTCAATATAGAAGCATTCCGGGGCCTTGATGTCTTCGAGGTTGATACCGCCGAAGGTCAGCTCCAGCAGTTGGCATACCTTGATGACATCGTCGGGATTGTGGCTGTTGACCTCGAGATCAAAAACATCCACGTCAGCGAAACGTTTGAAGAGGACGGCCTTGCCCTCCATGACGGGCTTGCCGGCGAGGGCGCCAATGTCGCCCAGTCCGAGAACGGCGGTACCGTTGGTCACCACGGCGACTAAATTTCCACGTCCCGTGTACTTAAAGGCGTCATGCGGATTCTTATGAATCTCCAGGCATGGTACAGCGACGCCCGGCGTATAGGCCAGGCTCAGATCCCGTTGCGTGCGGCACGGTTTAGTGGGCGTGACCTCAATTTTTCCCGGGCGGGGTAAAGAATGATAGTCGAGTGCTTCCTGCTTGGTGAATGACATAGGTTCCTCCTGAGGGTTCCATTTGCGGTCGGAGGCGGCTCCACGGGCAGCTCGTAAATGGCATTGCGGTGCGCCGGGCGACCAGAACTAGTTTGCGCTCGGGCACAATCAGAAACAGTGATCGCGGTCACAGCGTCTGGCCCATTCACGCCAATGGTCAAGACGGCACTGGACACGAGTCACACCGAAAAGCCAAACCGCGGGATCGGAATGTTCGTCGGATCTTCTTAGCCGGAATTCCCTTAGAGAATCCAAGATAAAACTCCAATCTCCGGCCTCAGCGCCTGAAAGGCCCTCATAACGCAGCACTTACGGCATGCCTGACGGAAATCCCATGATACGAACCGCAATTTCAACACGGTCTATTAAGGTTTGCATGGACCCGTCTTTTCACGTCGGCTTTGACAGAATTGTGACAAAATGCGAACTGTTCAAACCGGAGACACAATCTAGTGGAAGTCTATCGGTGGTTGCCGCCCGAAGCTGTGAAGATTCTTCTGGTTCTCTTCCTGTCCTTTCTCATCGGATTGGAGCGCGAGGAGCGCAAGACTGCAGCCGGGCAATACGCATTCGGGGGCGTGCGCACATTTCCGCTCATTGGATTGATTGGCTACTCGATGGCACTTCTGTCCGGCACGCAGCTCCTTCCGTTGACTCTCGGCTTCCTGGTGGTTGGCGGCTTTCTCTGGCTGTCCTATTGGCACAAGCTCACTTCTGCCGAGTATCCGGGCGTCACGTCGGAGATGTCCGGCCTTACAACTTACCTGGTGGGCGCGCTCGTGTACTACGAGCATTTTTGGATTGCTACTACCTTAAGCGTGGCCAGCCTGTTGTTACTGGAACTCAAGGCAGGTCTGGAGAAGCTTGCCAGCCGTACCGCGCCAGGAGAAATTCTCACTCTCGCCAAGTTCCTGCTGCTCACGGCTGTCATCCTGCCCACACTGCCCAACCGGGAGTTTGGGCCGTTTCACATCAATCCCTTTAAGACCTGGCTTGTCGTCGTCGCCGTAAGCACGATTTCCTATGGCAGTTACATCTTGCAGAAGCTCACCAAAGGGCGCGGTGGAATAGTGCTTGCGGCCTTCCTGGGTGGGGCATACTCATCAACTGTGACCACAGTGGTCATGGCACGAAGAGCGGCTCACGAGGAGCGCCCCCACCTTTTTGCGGGAGGGATCTTGATCGCATCGGGCACCATGTACCTTCGTTTGATTGTCCTCCTGGCTCTTTTCAGTCGTCACCTGATGTCCCTATTGGCGCTTCCATTTCTCGTACTTGCGGGTCTAGCGATTGCCGTTGGCTGGATTTGGTCGCGCCGGCCGGATGTGAGGGTGGATCCGGTAAAGCGGGAGTTTGAGCCGGACAACCCACTTGAGTTGCTTACCGCCTTTTCCTTCGCTGCTCTGTTCCTAGCAATGCTGGTGGCCACCCAGTTGGCCATTACTCACCTCGGAAGAGTCGGAGTCAACATACTTGCCGCGATCATGGGTGTCACCGACGTAGATCCCTTTATCCTGAGCATGACCCAAGCTGCGGGTTCGCTCACCCCTTTCAATGTCGCGGCGGTGGCGGTTCTGCTTGCTGTGGCCAGCAACAACCTCATGAAGGGGATTTACGCTTACAGCTTGGCGGATCGAAAGACAGGCACTCAGAGCCTCTGCCTGTTGGCAGCTCTTGCTGCACTCGGTCTCGTTCCCATGCTTTGGCTCTGACTTCGCTCGCCGATCTCGCGATCCAGGCTGCTTGGGCCGCAGCATCCATAGACATTCAAGCCGGTCCAGCCTATCCGCATTCGTCAGCCATGGCTTGTTCTGACGCGTTAAATGAAATTGGTTCCTTCGCTCCCACTCGCAACGTCGAGCGACGATCTGATGTAGAAAGTCAGCTACTTCCGCTGAATGGACTCTAAATACTTGGTTACATTTTCCAGTCGCACATTACCTAAGTCCCGATCAAACTCGATCTCGTGGAAAATCGCCCCCCAAATCGGCATCCCCTTCGAGCCGTGTGCGGGGAGGAGATCGTCGGCGCCAAACAAGATGGTGGTTCGCACATGAATGGCGGGAAAGGCGCCATCATTTCGCTGCGCAAGTCTCGTCAGGTCGGGAACCTCTTGTTTTAGCGCCTTGGACACCGGGCCTTGGCCTCGCCCATCGAGTCCGTGGCACGCGGCACAGTAATTTCGAAAGATGCTGGCCCCGTCCACCGGACGGATTGGTGGTTGTGGTTGGCTCCTAATTTGTGCGGAGGCCGAAACGGCCGCTGAAACCAGTAAGACTAGTACAAACATCGGCACTCGTCGCTGCATTGTGGCCTCCGGCGAAGAAGTGCTTGGGCAGTATACGACTTCTTAATACACTACGCCGTTTAAGTGTCATGGTCGGTGATTGGAGTAACAGGCCTGTGTGATGTCGTCGGGGCAGGTGATTCTTCAGCCCGAGGTCCTTCCAACAATTGCGTTTGTCAGTCACAAGGAACGGCCAGGAGAAAGCCGCACTTATTTGGGCGGCATATGCACAAAAGGGAGCTTGGTGTATCGCGCCCTCTCGATCTCGATCACGAGCGCCACTCTTCCCTCGGGGCTGCGAAATGGGAACGGCTTGCCAGTGTACTTGATCGAGATGGGGTCCATATACTTGAAATCGCCATCAGGACGGCGCTCGACTACGCGGCCCCGAAGCTGGGCCTCCTGATACGGGTCGTGGAAATCGACGATGGAGAGCGCCACCCGCGGATCGCGTCGTGTGTTCTTGGCTTTGAGTGAACCTTCCCCGGTGCAGACCAGGATGCGGTCACCTTCGCGGCCCACCCAAACCGGTACGCTCTGCGGCGAACCATCAGGCATGAGGGTGGCAAGATGGGCGAAGTTGGGGCCATCGAGCAAAGTTCTGATTTCGTTGGAGAGGGGAACCGCCATGACGGCCGTCCTTATGCGGGAGTGTTGAACAAATCTATCACTCAATTCGACAGAGCGATGGAAGATTATTCGCCGCCCGGCAACTGCTGCGATAGATAGTTGGCGATGCCCATTTCCTTGATGGAATGAAGTTGAGCTTCCAAATAGTCCACGTGGCGCTCCTCGTCCTTAATCATGCGCTCGAATAGTGCCCGGGAGCCGTCGTCCTTTACCTCGACGCAGACCTTCACGGCTGCGTTGTATTGGCGCACCGCATCCAGTTCGTCTTTAAGATTAATCTCCATTTGCTGCTGCACATTGCTGCCGAGTTGAGGTTTCAATCCGACATCGACAGTGGGGATGCTGTCCAAGAAGATAATGCGCTCAATGAGTCCTTCCGCGTGCCGCATCTCCTCGATGGCGCGGGCCTTGGTGCGCTCGCCCAGCCGTTTGTAGCCCCAGTTGTGGCACATCTCCGACTGCGTCATGTACTGCACAATCGCGGTCAATTCCGAACTCAGACCCGAGTTCAACTGCGCAATGACCTTCTCGTCGCCGTGCATAGTTTGGCCTCCGTCGTTCACCATTCTTGCAGTCTGGACAAGAGGGATGCTGTGATCCAGCGCACAAAGAGGTGTTAGGCAGGGCCCTGCGTCGCCGAGAATAAAGCGCTAACATCAGTCCGAGTCCCGGAAATCTGGCTCAAAAATCTACGATTGGAGACCGCGATGGAACCGTTCCGCTTTCATCTCTTTGTCTGCACGCAGCAAAAGCCAGAAGGCATCGCTTCTTGCCCGGCCAGCGGGTCGTTCGCTGTGCTCGACACGCTTGATCGCGAGATACAGGCGCGCGGCCTCGACAACGATGCGCAACTCACGACCTGCGGTTGCATGGGACTGTGTGATGAAGGTCCAGTGATGGTCGTCTATCCGGCAGGGGTGTGGTACCGGCGCGTGCAACCGTCGGATGTATCCGAAATCGTCGCCGCGCATCTCGGCGACGGCAAGCCCGTCAATCGTCTGGTATGGAACGATGCCGCTGCGATGAAGGCCATGTCGCTCGAGCATCGGGAAAAGTTCCGTCAGGCGATGGCTGCCCGCGAGAAAGCAGGGGTGCTGCCCGATCGCCTCGATCAGATGATCCGCGGCTACATGCCGAGTCGTTGCCTTCTTACGGCGCTTGAACTCGACATCTTTACCGCCGTCGGGGATGGCGCCAGTGCCGAACAGATCGGGAAGAGGATCCACGCGAATGCCCGCGCCGCAGGCATGCTGCTCAACGCGCTCGTCGCCCTCGGACTGCTCTCGAAGAGCGGCGACGATTACAAGAACACGCCCGAGTCGGCGCGCTTCTTCGATCAGGACTCCAAAGACAACCAGCGCAATGGTCTGTTGCACATCGCCAACATCTGGCATCGCTGGGGCACACTGACCGATGCTGTGCGCAGTGGTACCCGCGTTCCGATCGATCGGGACGATACCCCCGAATGGACGCGCAACTTCATTGCCGCCATGCAACGCATCGCCAAAGATCGCGCCCCGCAGGTGGTGAAGGCCCTGGGCACAACCGGGGTTCGCCGCATACTCGATCTCGGCGGCGGCTCCGGCGCGTATTCCATCGCGTTCGCAAAAGCTGGGGCCGATGTGCGGTGCGAGATTCTTGACATTCCAGAGGTCGTGCCGCTCACCGCCGAATACGTCAGCCAGGCCGGCGTCTCAGCGCAAGTCAGCCTTCGCCCTGGAGACATGCTCCAAGACGATTTTGGCTCCGGCTACGACATCATCATGCTGAATGCGATCTGCCACATGTTTTCCGAGGAGCAGAACCGGGACATTTTCCGTCGTGCTCGACAGGCACTCGCGCCGAACGGCCGCCTCGTCGTACAGGACTTCATCCTCAATCCCGATAAAACCGGGCCGCTACACGCGGCACTGTTCTCGCTGAACATGCTCGTCAATACCGACGCCGGCGCCAGTTACAGCGAGGTCGAATACACCAATTGGATGAAGGCTGCGGGTTTCACCGAGGTATGCCGGATCAGCCTGCCCGGGCCTAGCAGCATGATTGTGGGACGAGTGAAATAGGGCTAGCCATTCTTCCGGGGCTATGTGGTGTTTGCCCTCAGACGCGCCAATGGTCCGCACGCCACGGCCTGTGGCATTAGCAGAACCCAGCGACCGGACTCATAGTGCAACCGACCAAAACCGATCCAGCCCGTCAATATACAATGATGTGCGTCTCACGCTTGCGGAAGCCTGCCCTTATGAAACACGCCGTCGAGCGACTGCGGTCGTCGATTTTGTTCTTCCCGTTGACTGCAGTTCTCTTCCTATCCGGGTGCGGAAACAAAGGACAAGTTCAGGTGGCAGGCGGTTCAGGGGGGCGTCCGCCTGCACCGGTGGTCGTGGCCAGTGTGGAGCAGAGAGACATTCCGGTTCAGATCCAGGCCATCGGCAACGTGGAAGCGTACCAGACGGTGCAGATCAGGTCCCAAGTCAACGGTCAAATCCAGAAAATCTTCTTCAAAGAAGGAGAGGATGTGCGCCAGGGCCAACTGCTGTTTCAGCTGGACAAACGGCCTTTCCAGGCGGACCTTGCAAAAGCCATTGGCCAGATGAAGCACGATCAAGCGCAGGCGGAAAATTCGCGGATTCAGGCAGAGCGCTACTCCGGTCTGGAAAAACAAGGTATTGTCTCCCATGAACAGGCCGAGCAGTTGCGTGCCCAGGCGAAGGCCGATGCGTCCGCAGTGGAGGCAGACAAGGCCGCCGTCGACGCCGCCCGCGTGCAACTGCAGTACACCGATATCATCGCTCCCATCAACGCACGCACGGGAACATTGATGATCAATCTGGGCAATCTGGTGAAGGCGAATGATACGCCGTATCTGCTGCAGTTGAACCAAGTCACTCCGATCTACGTGACCTTTTCTGTGCCGGAAGCGAACTTAGATCGGCTCCGGCATCACTTTTCCTCGGGACAGCTCAAAGTCCTGGCTTATCCCAAGGGACAATCGGACAGTCCGGCAGAGGGCCGGTTGACGTTCATTGACAACGGAGTCGACACCACGACCGGGATGTTCAAGCTGAAAGGCACGTTTCAGAACAAGGACCGACGGTTGTGGCCGGGAGAGTTTGTAGATGTTGCGTTGGTGCTTTCGACACAGAAGGATGCCGTCGTCGTCCCGACAAAAGCGATTCAAACCGGACAGCAAGGCGAGTACGTATATGTCGTCAGAGCGGACAGCACGGCTGAATCGCGCCCCGTGAAGACGGCGGGGGTGTATCAGAATCTGACGCTGATTTCGGACGGACTGAAGACAGGTGAGCAGGTGATTGTGAACGGCCAGTTGCGCGTGGCTCCGAACGCCAAAGTGACGGTGCAAGGCACTTTGCCCTTGCCCGGAACTCAGACGGGTACGGCCCCTGCTAGTGGTCCTGCCGGAGGCGGACTGTGAGTCTCTCCGATCTCTTCATCAAGCGGCCCATTATGACCACGTTGATCATGGCCGCTATCCTCATCTTTGGTATTTTCGCCTATCAATTGCTGCCCGTCAGCGACCTGCCGAATGTGGACTTTCCCACAATTCTGGTGAGTGCCTCGCTTCCGGGCGCGAGTCCGGACACGATGGCTTCTTCGGTTGCCACTCCGCTGGAAAAGCAATTCTCGACGATCGCCGGCATTGACTCGATGACGTCCGCGAATTCTCTTGGGCAAACTGGGATCACTATTCAGTTCAACCTCAGCCGGAACCTCGATGGCGCTGCATTAGACGTCCAGGCAGCCATCACAGCGGCTGGGGGGCAATTGCCCCCGGAGATGCCGACGCCGCCGACTTTCCAGAAAGTGAATCCCGCCGATTCGCCCATCCTCTATTTGTCGCTGAGTTCGCCGACGATGAAGCTGTCCGATGTCGACGAGGCCGCGGAGACGACCATTGCCCAGAACATCTCCATGGTGTCCGGCGTGGCGCAGGTGCAAGTGTATGGAGCACAGAAGTACGCCATGCGGGCGCAGCTCGATCCGAGTGCTCTGGCTTCACGCCAGATAGGGATCGACGAAGTCACGGCAGCGCTGCAATCGGGAAATACCAACCTTCCCACGGGCACGCTTTATGGACAGAACCAAACGTTCACGATTCTATCCAACGGGCAGCGGATGAACGCTCTGCAGTTCGGGCCCATGGTAGTGGCCTACCGGAATGGTTCCCCGGTTCGCCTGAACGAACTCGGCCGCGTGACTGACAGCGTGCTGAACGACAAGACCGCGGGCTGGTACAACGGAGTTCGGGCCATCGTGCTGGCGGTTCAAAAGCAGCCAGGGACCAATACCGTTTTGGTCGTGGACAGCATCAAGAAGCTGCTGCCGAGACTGGAAGAGCATACTCCTGCCGCGGTCCGAATTGACACGCTTTATGACCGCTCTGTCTCCATTCGTGCGTCGGTCAACGATGTGAAGTTCACCCTGCTGCTGACCATTGCTCTGGTCATCATGGTGATCTTCGTTTTCCTGCGAAACATTTCCGCCACCATCATCCCGTCTCTCGCTTTGCCCATGTCCATCATCGGGACTTTTTCGGTGATGTATCTGCTGGGCTATAGCCTCGACAATCTTTCCTTGATGGCCCTGACGTTGTCAGTCGGATTCGTGGTGGACGACGCCATCGTTATGTTGGAGAACATCGTCCGCCACATGGAGATGGACAAGCAACCGCTGCAAGCCTCGATGGATGGCGCCAGCGAGATTGGCTTCACCATTCTCTCGATGACGCTGTCGCTGGCCGCCGTCTTTATTCCGTTGTTGTTCATGGGTGGAATCATCGGACGTTTGCTGCATGAATTCGCGGTGACCATCGGCGTCGCGATCCTGGTTTCGGGATTCGTATCGCTGACCCTGACTCCGATGCTCTGCAGCCGGTTTCTCCGTCACCAGGAGCGGTCAGGCCACGGACGGCTCTTCAATTTCAGCGAACGGGTTTTCGATGCCTGGTTGCGTGGTTACGACCGCAGCCTAAAGGCAGTCCTGCGGCACAAATTCGCAACGCTGATGGTCTCTTTCGTGGTGATCGGGCTGACATTCTATCTGTACACGATCTCGAAGACCGGATTCATTCCGGACGAAGATCAAGGCCTGGTCTTCGCGTTCACCGAAGCGCAACAGGGAATTGCGTTTCAGGACATGATGCAGTTGCAGCAGAAGGTGGCCGATGTTGTGCGATTCGATCCCAGCGTGAAGAACACGTTTTCCGCAATCGGCAGTCCCATCAATCAGGGCCGCATCTTCTTTCGGCTGAAGGATAAGAAAGATCGCGTCCACCACATGAGCGCGATGGAGGTGATTCAGGAACTTCGTCCGAAGGTATCGCAGATTCCGGGACTGAATGTGTTCATGCAAATTCCGCCAACCATCCGTATCGGCGGATCTCTGACCAAATCGCAATATCAGTACACGCTGCAATCGCCCGACACGACGGAGCTTTACCAGGATGCGCCCAAGCTGGAGAGTGCTCTCCGCGCACTTCCGCAATTGCAGGACGTTACCAGCGATCTGCAGGTGAACAACCCGCAGCTCACCGTGGAAGTCGACCACGACAAAGCGTACGCACTTGGATTGACGCCGGCTCAGGTTTCCGATGCTCTCTATTCCGCGTACGGTACCCGCCAGATCAGCACCATATACTCGCCCAACAATGAGTACTACGTCATCGTAGAATTGTTGCCGGAATTCCAGAACAACCCTGACAAGCTTTCCCTTTTATACGTCCGCTCCAGCGGAGGGAAAATGATTCCGCTCGACACGGTCGCGAAGCTGGTACCGTCCGAGGGTCCCCTGACGGTAAATCACCTGGGCCAGTTGCCGGCCGCAACCATCAGCTTCAACCTTAGGCCCGGAACCGCGCTGGGCGACGCGACAAAACTAGTCGAGCGCGAGGCCAATCGAGTGCTCCCGGGGGACATCCTGGGGACCTTCCAGGGGACTGCTCAAGCTTTCCAAAACTCATTCACTGGCATGGGCTTGTTGCTGCTGGCGGCGATTCTGGTGATCTACATCATTCTTGGAATTCTGTATGAGAGCTTCATTCATCCCCTGACAATTCTCTCCGGTTTGCCTTCCGCCGGCGTCGGCGCGCTCCTGACTCTCAACCTCTTCCACCAGGAGCTGAATCTTTACTCGTTCGTGGGGATCATCATGCTGATCGGCATCGTCAAGAAGAATGCCATCATGATGATTGACTTCGCCCTGGAAGCAGAGCGGGCAGAAGGAAAGAGCCCGGAAGAATCGATCTATCAGGGCGCGCTCGTCCGGTTCCGGCCGATCATGATGACCACCATGGCGGCACTGATGGGAACGTTGCCCATCGCGATTGGCTTCGGCGCGGGCGCAGACTCGCGGCGAGGATTGGGCTTGGCGGTAGTGGGCGGCCTGCTCTTTTCGCAGGTCATAACGCTCTACATCACCCCGGTTTACTACGTATACCTCGACAAGCTACAGACAAAGTTCCGGAAGCGGCCCGGTGGACGAAAATCTCAAGCCCATCCAGAGGATAGGCTCAACGAGGTTGCTTTGATGGGACAGAACCACTGAGGCTTGGCGCTTATCTTCAACATGTCCCCTGGCTCTACCTGTGCTGGACGAGCCGATGGAATATGGGAGGAAGCTGAGAGAACGGATCGGCAGGCACGAGACGTGGGGGGAAAATGAAAAGAACCGCGACATTGGTTACGCTCTAGCCACCAACTCCTGCGAGGGAGTTGACGTCGTGGATACGTGTACCGTCGCGGTTCCTGATGCGATTTCTGCTTTCGCAGTACCAAACCCCAAGCGGCTCCTTCGCAGAGCCGTCGGTTTTTTCGGGTCTGGCCGCCGAGCGAGTCGCCCCGCTCTACGAATCACCCAGCCTACTTCGGTTGGCAACGATTATGAAGCCAATCCTTTCGGCCATCGACGAACCAATCCTAGCCCTTTCAGCGGAGTTGTCAACGCCCGTTTTTTGTGCAACCAGCGGGTCGGCAACGGATCGGTTAACGATCCAGATGGCCGGTCAGTCAAGGCTTTTGCGGACACGGGAAGGAATTTGCCTCAACGTCGACATTGCCGTCCTGTGGAAATCTTTTCACGAGATGAACACAAGGAACCACGGAATTCTCTTGACGTGGTAAACCATTTTCACGCATCGTGTTGTCAGGAGTCGAGAAAATGACACGTTGCCACCTGGTAGCTTACGTGGACGGCAGCTCCCATGGGAGTCCTGGTCCATCCGGTATCGGGGTCATCGTCGAAGATTCTGCGGGAGGCTGCATCCGAATTGCCAAGTGGATCGGCTGGCAGGACAACAACGTGGCCGAGTACGTAGCGCTGCTGGAAGCTCTGCAATGTGCCCTGACCAGGAGAGCGCTTTCGCTTCGTGTTTACTCGGATTCCGACGTGGTGGTGCGTCAAATGTGCGGCGAATATGCTTGCCGGAGTTCGAGGCTGTATTCTTTGAACTGGATCTGTCGCAAACTGGCTCGGAGCCTGGAGTTCGCGATTATTCACATTCCCCGGGAGCGCAACGTCGAGGCCAACTACCTCGCCAATAGCGTTGCCCGGCTTTGCCGGGACATACCGACGGTTCCCGGGTATTTGTGATGAAAGAGGGCAGAAGCCGCGGTGGTTTAGTCCGCCACTCACAGCGCTGTCGGCTCGGGATGCGCGACTTCGACCACGATTTTAGGCGGATGTAAAAGCGTGTTGTGAAACAGGCAATGATGCGCCGCGTTCTTGACCCCGTCCCGATGTTGCTCAGTTAATATCGCAGGTGTTTCGATTTCGATTCGAGGCTCATTGGCGCGAGCCTTCTTCGGTGCGCCATGCATCCAACACCAAAGAGTTCCTCAACGGAGTATTGCCCTGATCATTAGCCGCGTTCTTCTCTTCGCGCTGTTTCTTTTAGTTGTCTACGCCGTGCAGCGATTCTGGTTCATGCGGGCGTGGGCATGGATTGGTTCGTTCTCGAATGCGCAGTTGCGTTTTGGGCTTCATGCCGGACTGATCGCGCTCGCCGCTGCACTTCTCGTGACGGTTCTCGATCCGCTGCTTGGCCATGGGATTTCGCGTCTCAGCTTCGGCAGCGTGAACTTTGGCAGTTTGAATCTGGGCAGAACGCTCGTCACATTTGCCCGCCTGTGGTTGGTCGCTTCCGTCTTCGGATTCCTGGCGGTCGAATCGGTGGGAGCGATCGAGTGGGTCACCAACGCCGCGGCCCGGCTTCGCCCCGGAGCGGTCGCCGGTGAGTTCAGTCCCTCGCGCCGGACATTTTTTCAATACGCCGCGGCTCTTGCTGGAGGATTTCCATTCCTCGCGGCTACCTATGGATTTGCCGCCGGCCGCTTGCGTTACACTATCGAGCGCGTTGATGTGCCCGTCGCCAATCTTCCGCCGGAGCTCGACGGGCTGCGCATCGCGCAGCTCAGCGACATACACATTGGCGACTACATGCCGCCGCACGAAATCGCGCGTGCCGTCGACATGGCTAACTCTCTGCAGCCTGACATTTCTTTTGTTACGGGAGACTTCGTTAGCAGCGAAGGCGATCCGCTGGACGCTTGCATTAGCGAGTTGAGCCGGCTGCGGGCTCCGCTCGGAGTCTGGGGATGTAATGGCAACCACGAAATTTATGCAGGAGTAGAAGATGACGCGGAACGGCTTTTCCGCGAAAAGGGAATGCGGCTGCTGCGCGCTTCGAACTCGGTGGTGGAGCATAACGGCGGGCGCTTTAATCTGATTGGCGTGGATTACCAGCGCGATCACATGACTAGCGGCGAGCGCACTGGGCCGATGCTCGCGGAAATTGAGCATCTGATCCGGCGCGACATGCCGAATTTTTTACTCTCGCACAATCCGAACTCGTTCCATCGCGCCGCTGCGCTCGGAATCGAACTCAGCCTTGCCGGCCACACTCACGGCGGCCAGGTAAAGTTTGAGATCGTGGATCACAGCGTCAGCCCGGCGCGGTTGTTCACGCCGTTCGTCGCGGGGCTTTATCATCTGCCGATGCAGGCGGGCACCGCGCGTGAGAGCAACGGCTTGCAGAAGGCTGCGCTCTATGTGAACCGGGGCCTCGGAACCCTCGGCTTCCCGGTTCGGCTCGGCGCCCCGCCAGAGATCACGCTGCTAACGTTGCGAAGAGCCTGAAATAGGAGCCTGACAAGCTAACGGCCGTCCGATCCCAACGACCCCGAACGTGGTATAATTCTGTAGTAAAGTCTGTCAGATAATGCCTGTAGATGCAAGAACTTAGCGAGATTTGTGGCGAGACAGAGTGAGCGGAACCGCGCTCCGATTGGACGGGCGAGGCGTCCGTCCCCACCACAGGCTACACCAAGCCTCTACTGAGAACTGACAAGCGAGAACTGAGAGCTGACTTTCATGGCTGACGATCAGAATCCTGAGCTTCCCCTCACTCCTCCTTCCGGAGGCGATGGACATTCTCCGGACGGAAAATCTCCGACAGGTCCGGGCGCCCTCAACATGCAGCCCGTCAACATTGAAGACGAGATGAAGCGGTCGTATCTCGACTACTCGTTGTCGGTGATCATTGGCCGCGCGCTTCCCGACGTGCGCGACGGACTGAAGCCAGTGCATCGCCGCATTCTTTACACCATGCAGCAGATGGGCCTGGCTCCGGGACGGGCTACGCGTAAGTGTGCCCGCATCGTCGGCGAAGTGATGGGCAAGTACCATCCGCACGGAAACCTCGCCGTTTACGACGCGTTGGTGAGGTTGGCACAGCCCTTCGCCATGCGCGCTCCGCTGGTCGATGGACAAGGCAACTTTGGCTCGGTGGATGGCGATCCGCCGGCGGCCGACCGTTACACCGAAGCTCGTTTGACGCGCGTCTCTACCGCGCTGCTCGAGGATCTCGACAAGGAAGCGGTCGACTTTTACCCGAACTACGACGGCACGGAAACGCAGCCTGCGGTTCTTCCCGCGCGGTTTCCCAATCTGCTGGTCAATGGCTCTGATGGCATCGCCGTTGGTATGGCTACCAAAATTCCGCCGCACAATTTGACTGAGATTGTCGATGCCACGATCACGCTGGTGAATAATCCGAGCGCGCAGTTGCCGGAAATTCTGAAGTTCGTGCAGGGACCGGACTTTCCGACCGCGGCCATTATTCACGGACGCGCTGGAATCTTCGAGGCCTACCGCACGGGCCGCGGCCGGTTCATGATGCGCGCTCGCGCCGCTATTGAGAACGTCACCAAAGAAAAGCAGGCGATCATCGTCACCGAAATTCCCTACCAGGTAAATAAGGCTCGCCTGATCGAGCGCATTGCAGACCTCGTCAACCAGAAGACCATCGACGACATCTCCGACATCCGCGACGAAAGCGATCGCGACGGCATGCGCATCGTGATCGAGCTCAAACGCGGAGCCGAACCGCAGATCGTGCTCAACCAGCTCTTCAAGCACACCTCGATGCAGGAAGGCTTCAGCATGATTCTGCTGGCTGTGGTGAACGGCCAGCCCAAGGAAATGGGGCTGATCCAGGCCATCAAACACTTCATCGACCATCGCGTCGATGTAGTGCGGCGGCGCACTTCGTATTTACTCAACAAAGCGCGCGATCGCGAGCACATTTTGGAAGGCTATCTGACCGCGCTCGATTACCTCGATAACGTGATCGCCATCATTCGCGGCAGCGCCAACCGCGCCGACGCTCGAGAAAATTTAGTTGTGTACTTTGGCGGCAAGAAGATCGACATCAACACCACCGGACGCGCTCCGAAGCTCGATCCCGAGAAACCGTTTACTGCTAAGCAGGCGGACGCCATCCTCGAATTGCAGCTGCACCGGCTGACCAAGCTCTCAATCGATGAAATTTCTAACGAGTTGAAGCAGGTGCGCGAGGCGATCGCGGAATACGAATCGATTCTTGCTTCCGAGGCGAAGCTGCGCAAAGTCATCATCAAGGAACTGGAAGAAGTTAAGAAGCTCTACGGCGACGAGCGCCGTACCGTCATCGAAGACGAGGCTGCGGAAATCATGCTGGAAGACCTGATCGCCGACGAACAGGTCGCGGTCACAGTCAGCCACTCCGGTTACATGAAACGCACTCCGATCTCGACTTACCGCATGCAGCGCCGCGGCGGCACCGGACGCACGGGCATGAAGACGCGTGACGAGGATTTCGTCGAGCATCTGTTCATCGCCTCAACTCACGCCTACATCCTGATCTTCACTAACACCGGACGCGTGTACTGGCTGAAGGTGTACGAGATTCCCGACATCGCGGCTGCCGGCAAAGGGAAGCACGTGGGCAACCTCGTCGGGCTGCAGCCGGGAGAAACCGTGCGCACCATGCTCGCCGTGCGCGATCTGGAAGAAGAAGGCAGGTACGTCTTCTTCGTTACTCACAACGGCACGGTGAAGAAGACCGAGGTGAAAGACTTCTCCCACGTGATGTCGCGCGGCATCATCGCCATTAATATTGAAGCGGGCGACGAACTTGTCGCGGCCTCGTTGACTGATGGCAACCAGATCGTCTTCCTTGCTTCGCATGACGGACAAGCGATTCGGTTTGACGAGAACGACGTGCGCTCCATGGGGCGCAACGCCACTGGCGTGCGCGGCATGAACCTGGCGGAGAAAGATTACATTGTCGGCATGGCCACCACGCTCAAGCCGGAGGTTCAGGCGGTCGCTAAGGAAGGCGAGGTCGCGCCCGAAATCGCGGATTTGATTCCGGAGAAGGGCTCGCTCATTCTCTCTGTCACCGAGAACGGATACGGCAAGCGCACTCCGGCCGATGAGTATCGCCTCACCAATCGCGGCGGCAAAGGCGTCATCAACGTCAAGACCACGGCGCGGAACGGCAAAGTTGTTGGCATCTCGCAGGTGACTGAGAAATCAGAGGTTATGCTGATCAGCCAGTACGGCAAGATCATCCGCATCGAATCGAAGTTCATCCGCGAATCGGGGCGGTCGGCGCAGGGTGTGCGGCTGCTGAACGTCGAGCCGGGAGACCGGGTCGCGGCGGCGGTGGTGATTCCTCCGGAAGAGCCGAATGGGAATGGGATGCTGATTCAGTAAAGCTGGGGTCTCAGGTGTACGTACAATGTTCCACGTGGAACATGACAAAACTGTACGTACAATGGGCGTTGCGTATGACTGATAGTCAAGAATTTCGCTGTGGGATGGTCTGCAACGCTCAGCCTAGGAGTGCGCCCCGCTTGTGACACACCTCCGGGCCTAGCAAAAATTGAGCAAGCCCCCCAGAAACGCCAACGCGGGCTGTTGGTACCCTGGCCCGAGCTACTCCCAAGGGCCCGCGACGCGCAAATCCTCAAAGTTCCCGAAAGCTGCGAGCCAGTTGGCGGCTCGGATTACTTCCTGTTTGCTGACAAACCGGGAGTTAACTCGCCGCCTCCACGGTTATCCCTTCAAAAAGGCAGGTGTTCTAGGCTCGACATGCTCCTGCCAGACTCTCAAGCTGCTGGTAAACCCTGGCAATGGCCCTCTTTAGACTTGTCTTCACGGAAGATAACGTGCAATATTTGTGCCCTACTTTCAGTGAGGACTCAATGAAACCCGCCTCCTTCCCCCGTATTGGTCTATCTGTCACCATCTGCATCGTTTTTTGTCTAACATTCCTGGGCACGAATCGAGCCGCCGGCCAGCAAGCGACGGCGCAACTGATGGGCACCGTCAAGGATGCCTCGGGCGCAGTTGTCGCGGCCGCAAAGGTCTCCCTCAGGGACACGGGCACCAACACCTTGCGCACAACCACGACGAGCAAAGACGGTGAATATGTGTTCACGCTGGTGCCGATCGGAGCCTACGAACTCATCGTCGAGCAGAGGGGCTTTGAGAAATACATCCAGAACGGCATAACTCTCGTGATCAACCAGAACGCACGCCAGGATGTCGTTCTGCGAGTCGGCGCCAGCAGTCAGGTGATCGAAGTCCAAGGGAACGTGACCCAAGTCGACACCGTCAGCGCAACGCTCGGCAAGGTTGAAACTACGCAACGAATTGAAAACCTGCCGCTGGCCGCGCGCGACACGATGCAGTTGGGCCTGCTACAGGCTGGCGTTTTCGCACCTGACCAGGATGATGGCTCCCTTAACCCATTCTCCGTGAGCGGTCAGCGTTCCGAGTCCATGACCTTCTTGATCGACGGCGCTGACAACAACGACTTCCTAGGCAACAACATGGTCGTCAACCCTAATCCCGACGCGGTCGCCGAATTCAAAATCATTACGAACAACTATGAAGCGGAATACGGGCGGACTTCGGGTGGCGTCGTGAATCAGGTGATCAAGTCTGGTACGAATGCGATCCACGGCACTGCATTCGACTACTTCCGCAATACTGCGCTCGACGCCAGCGACTATTTTCTGGGGCAGGTTCCTGTTTTCAAGTACAACGTGTTCGGTGGAAGCATCGGCTTGCCAATCAAGAAGGACAAAGCCTTCCTCTTCGCTTCCTATCAGGGGGCGCGCCGCCGAGAGGGACAGAATCCCGGAGTCCTGACTGTTTTGAGCCCGGCAGAGCGGACGGGGGATTTCAGTGAGCTCTACACGGGAGTCATCGGGTCCAACGGTTATGATACGGGCCAACTCTTCGATCCCACGACAAACGGCAGCGCCCCATTCATGTGCAGCGGAAACCCGTGTAATCAAGTGCCTGTTGATTCCGTGATGCAAAATTACATCAACAAGTACCTCCCGCTTCCGAACGCGCCCAACAATGGGTTCGTGGAAGACCCTGTCGCCAGTCTGCAGGAGGACCAGTTCATTTTCCGTTTCGACTACAACCTCTCGAGCAAAGATATCCTGTCGGCGTTTTACATCTTTGACGACCAACCGCAGAATTTTCCTTTCGAGGTCCTGAAGGGCGCCTCCACCGGCGGAGACGTCCCGACTGGCTCGGGTTTCACTAATGCCCAGCGCTATCAGACAGGGTCGCTAAGCTGGACTCGAACCATCTCTCCCACCATCTTGAATGAGCTGCGCTTTTCCGCGAACCGCTCCGCCACCTTCGACTTTGCTCCCACAGATAGGACGCCACCCTCGGCCCTGGGGTTTCTGACTGTCAATCCAGACGACCCCGCTGGCGCTGCGCCTCCAGCCATCACCGTCTCTGGCAACTTCAACCTTGGCCCTTCGCCACAAGGCCCGACCAAGGACCACGACGTCACATTCCAATTCCAGGACACGTTCTCGTGGACGCGGGGAAAACACGCGCTGAAGTTTGGCGGCGACTTGCGCTGGACGGAGAGCAATTTCCACTACGATTATTACAATAACGGGTCGTTTGATTTCGGTACCTACAGCAATGAGACCGGGAGTCCCCTTGCCGATTTCGTGGGCGGTTTCACCGACAACTACTATCAGTTTTCCAGCGCCGTCTACGGCATACGCAGTCACCAGCTCTACTTTTTTGCGCAGGACGCATGGAAGGTAATGAAGAACCTCAGCTTGGACTATGGGCTGCGGTACGAGTACAACTCGCCCCAGGAAGATCCGCACAGCGAGATCATGGGCTGGTTTCCGGGCCAACAATCGACAGTGTTTCCGGCAGCTCCACCAAATTTCCTCTACCCCGGCGACCCAGGGACGCCCAATCGCGGGCTGCTTTACCCAGATCGCCATGACTTCGCGCCCCGGTTGGGCATTTCCTGGGACATGCTCGGCAACGCCAAACTGGTGATGCGCGGCGGCTTCGGGATTTTTTATGATGTGGAGGATGGCGCGTTGAACCTGCAGTTCGGTGGACAGCCTCCGTTTGGATACGTTGCCAATAACTATCCCTGCTTCACCACGGTCGCTTTGGCCGCCGCTAATTGTCTCGTTCCCATCAACGGCTCTTACTCTGCCGATCCGTTCCAAACTGCTACCACCGGCTACTCCGATCCGTATCCGTTCATCGCCGGGGGTCATTTGGGACAGTTCTTCACTCCCGCGATCCCGTTTGCCTATGTCGTGAGCCCGCACTTCCGCACGCCCTATGCCGAAAACTTCAACTATGGCTTCCAGTATCAAGCGACCAAAGACACCATGGTCGAAGCCGTGTACGTGGGTAGCCTGAGCCGCAAGGCCATTGCCGGCACAAACCTGAATACCCCAACCATCGGTGGGCCATCCGGCCTCATGGCCCAGTATCAGTATTATGTCGCCCAGGGATCCGATCCCTATTCGAACATCTCCACCGACTGCGCCCGCCCCTTGGCGAATTGCAATGGCACCAGTCCCTTCCCCGCTTTCACGGGCATTCCCACCGGCGCCACGCAAATCGTTACCGACGTCAGCGAAGGAAGTTCTTCCAGCAATGAGCTCCAGATCACGGTGGACCGGCAGATGAATCACGGTTTGCAGTTCCGCGTCGCTTATACCCTGTCGAAGACGATCGATCAGACCTCGGGATTTCGATCGCGGTCATCCACTTATACGAACCCGCTTGACCCGGCCTTTGACCGTGGGCTGGCCGATTTCGACGCTCGGCAACGTTTAGTATTGAGTCCGATCTGGCAGATCCCCTTCGGCCAACACGGAAGTTCGCTTGTCAAGAGAGCATTGGGAGGTTGGTCCGTATCCACCATCACCAGTTTCCAGTCGGGGAACCCCTTTACGGTCTATTCCAGCAACGGCGGCAGCTTCTCCAACGAGGGCCTCGATCGTCCGGATGTCGTTGGGCCAATCCAGGTCTTCCATAACCCTCGTCAGCTACATAGTTTCAGCCCGGGCGCAGACGGATTACACGGAAGCTGTTTGCCCCAAGCCATCCAGAACGCGCCCTTCTTCTTCGATCCCACCAATCTGGTTTGCGCCTCTGGGCCACCGGTCGGCCAGCAAGTCCCGGCGAATAGCTCGCTGGTTGCCGGCGGAGTCCCGCTCTTCACCTATGGAAACATGGGCCGCAACGTCTTGCGCGGACCGGGGATTAACAACTGGGATATCTCGGTGATGAAGAACTTCGTGTTCACGGAGAGCAAGTCCTTGCAATTTCAGACCAATTTTTTCAACGCGTTCAACCACACGCAGTTCTTCGGCCCCACGTCGAACAGTGGGTCGGTGGGTGGCAGCGGAAGCTTTGGACAGGTGACGACCGACAGCACTGGGTCATCCTCGCCCTATTACCGCGGTCCACGCATCATCCAACTGGCGCTGAAGTTTTACTTTTGAGGAAAGTGCGGCAGCACCCGCTCGTGGAACTCACGCCCCGCCGCATTACCGCAGTCACTTCTAAATCACCGCGCTTTCCATTACTGTTAACCTTAGTGATACTGCCTCTCCCCGTGTGTGCCCGCGCGGTTGCAGACTGTTTGTGAGCGTGCTTTGTGCATAACATCGACATCGCAAAAACTGAACCGCCCGCGTACCAGGAACTTCTGAGCCGGCCGATTCGCGAGCTGGGGCTTACGCTTGCTGGGTCTCCGGTGGAGCGCTTTGTCGAACAGCTCTATCGCGAGCTGGACGCGAAGGGGCTGACTAAGTTTCGTCCGGCTTGTTACTTGACTGATGAGTGGGGATGTCCGTCGGGCGAGCCGATTATTGGGATTCCGTTTTATTTGGCTCATGCGGCTTTGGCGCAACTGGAGAAAGAGACGCATGACCTTGAGGATGCTCGCGAAATCATGATGTACCTGCGGCATGAAGCGGGACACGCGTTTACCTATGCGTACAAGCTGCACAATAGGCCGGAGTGGAAGCAGATTTTCGGTCCGTTTCGACGTCCGTATCACGACAACTACCGGCCGGCGCCGTTCTCGCGCGACTATGTGCGGCATTTGCCGGGATGGTATGCGCAGAAGCATCCGGATGAAGATTTTGCCGAGACCTTTGCGGTGTGGCTGACGCCGCGCTCGAACTGGCGCAAGCGGTATCGCGGCTGGGGAGCGATGGAGAAGCTGCGATACCTGAACCGGCTGGCGCGGAAGTTGGGGAAGAGCGAGCCTGCGCGGCGGCGCGGACAGACCGATCTCACGGTCGACGACATGGAAGCTACGGTGGCGGACTTCTACCACTTTCAGCAGGCGGCGCGCGGAGAAGTTGCGGTTACCGAGCTTGGCGTCAGTGAACTGGCACCGGATACGGATTTGCGCGACATCTTTCCCGTATCCAAGCGGCGGAAAGCGGCGCTGCCGGCGCACGAATTTCTGCATCAGCATCGCAAAGCGGTGATCGACAAAGTTGCGCAGTGGACGGGCGCGCAGCGTCCGCTGATCAAGACTTTGATGGACACGATTGAAAAGCGCGCCGGTGAACTGGACTTGCGCGCCGACAAGACACGCGGCGCGGAACATCTGGCGGAAGTCACGGCCTATGTCACCGCGCTGGTGATGACTTATGTGACGAAAGGGAAATTTATTCAGCCTTAGAAGTGGAGGACGGGCGTCTCGGCCGTCCGGCGACTCGGCGGCCGAGCGGGGACGCCCGGCGCTCCACTAGCAAGTTTAGGAGAAATGATGATCGGAGCAAAACTTAAAATCGCTTTGCTTTATGACTTGTGGAACGAAGATCCGGTCGCGGCGGCGGCGAAGGAAGATGAAGCGCCTGCGCGCAAGCCTCGCAAGAAAGTGAAGAAGGTGAAGAAAGAGAAGACGGATCGCGAGGAGATCTTCGAAGCGCTGCAGAAGCTGGGGCACGAGCCCTCCTACTTTGAACTCGACGGGCGCCCGCCGTCGCTGCACTCGCTCTCGCGTTGCGATGCGGATCTCATTTTCAACCTGACTGAATCTTTCGACGGCGACGACACCAAGGAAATGAACGTGGTCGCCTATGTCGACCTGCTGGGATTGCGCTACACGGGCGCCGGTCCGCACGCCATCATTCTTGCCCAGGACAAAGCGATCGCCAAGAAGATCTTTGCGTTTCACGGCATCAAGACTCCGTTTTTTGCGACTGCCTATCGCGGACGCATTGAACATGCCCACGACATTTCTTTCCCGCTCATCGTCAAACCGTCGTGGGAGGATGGATCGATCGGCATCGATGCCGGCTCGGTGGTGAAAAACGTCAAGGAAATGATGGAGCGCATCGAGTACATCCAGGATGAATTCGATTCGCCAGCGCTGATTGAGGAATACATCGAGGGGCGCGAAATTTACGCTGGAATTCTGGGCAACTACGAACGGGCGCAGGTTTTGCCGATGGTGGAGCTCGATCTGTCACGCCTGCCCGAAGGCACGCCAAAAATCGCCAGCTACGACGTGAAGTTCGAGAAAAATACCGAAGCCTACAAGCTGACGAAATCGGGGATCGCGGAGAATCTGGACGAAGAGACAGTGAAGCGGTTGTCCGATACAGCGCTGGCCGCGTACCGGGCGCTGAAGCTGCGTGACTATGGACGCATCGACATGCGACTGGCACCGGACGGCGATGTCTACGTGATCGAAGCGAATCCGAATCCGTGGCTGGCGAGCCGACAGGAATTTGCCATGGCTGCGAAGGCCTCCGGACTTTCCTACATGGAGATGATCGGCGCAATTATTGATTTGGCCATGAGCCGCTACCTGAATGCCAACCTTACGAATGCGGCGGCTACGCGCTAGCGTCGTCTCTCACAAGTTCGCGGCATAAATCTTAAAATTTTCCTACAGGCCGTGGGGAAGCGAACGTGCATCGGCCGTTGCAGGAACCGGCAAGTGAGGCCGCCCTCGCTTGGACATTCAGCGCCGCCCGCAAACCGCCCACGCACGGGCGGGCAGCTCAATTGCACCCTCGGCGTCGGTGGGCAGCGAATCACGCAGCCGCTTGCGAATAGCGTTTTGGGTAAGTTCATCGCGGGTCTCAAGATAGTTGGGAGCAGAACCTTGTCCCGTCAGGAATGGTTGCCAGTAGTCATCGAAACTCGTGAACCGTGTGGTGATGTCGAGCGCACGAACCCTGACTTGCTCCAGGCAAGCACGCTCAAAGAGCTTCCCTAGCGCCTCCGGATTGCACAGCGGGAAGCGGTGGCCCTGATCGTATGCCGACGCTTCGCGGTCGGTAGCTGCCGCCGCATCCCAGAACTCGCGCAGGAACCGTGCTCCCCCCGCGTAGTCCCAAACGTAGATTGCGATGACGCCCCCAGGAACCGCAACGCGGCGCATTTCTCGCAGCGCACGTTCAGGCTCGGGAACGTAATTCAACCCCAGACCGCAGACGATAGCATCGAAGCTGGCTTCATCGAAAGGAA
This sequence comes from Terriglobales bacterium, assembly GCA_050012595.1. GTDB lineage: Bacteria > Acidobacteriota > Terriglobia > Terriglobales > Acidobacteriaceae > Acidiflorens. Next base: position 76,804 of record JBEKGW010000019.1, on the reverse strand, counting down.
GAGCCATCGCATCCCCGGTTTCGAAGCTGACCGCGGGACCATTGCGATGTTCGCGAGCAAATCCAATTTGCTGGGCAGATGCATCCACACCCGCAACCTGAGCGGGCGCGAAGCGGTCGACAATGGCCTTTGTGAGGACACCGCTTCCGCAGCACAGGTCGAGCCAGCGCAAATGCGAGGGCAAACCCAGCCAGTTCAAGAACTCATCCGCCAGCAGGCGGCTCCAGCGCCCCATCCACTGGTCGTAGGCGGCGCCAGACGTCCATTTGTCCATACGCACTTAGTCAGAGTTTCTCTAAAACAGATTCCACAGGAACTGGTTGTAGACCTCGTGGTGGAACTGCACTTCGGAGGGCTTGACAATCGTGCCCAACAGGCGCGGGCAGCGGTCGGCCGATGCCTGCTTCAGGTCGGCGTAGCGGCCTTTCACGTCTTCGCCGAGGAGTTTGGTTGTCCATTCGGCTTTGCGGAAATTGTCGATCGCCGTATAGATGTTGTCGGGCAGGTAGCGTTCGGCCTCGCGAAGGTTCTTGATCTTGGCCGTCTCGCCTTCCAATCCAGTCTTGAAAATGGAGTACATCACCAGATAGGGATTGGCGTCGGGAGCGACGGCGCGCACCTCGAGGCGCATGCTGCGCTCGTTGCCGATCGGGATGCGGACCATGGCGCCGCGGTCCACGGCCGACGCTCGGAGCTGGTTCGGCGCCTCGAAGTGCGGGTCGAGGCGGCGATAGGCGTTGACGCTGGAATTGAACACCAGGCAGAGGTCGTTCCCGTGAGTGAGAACGCGGTCCAGAAACTCATATCCGAGCTTACTGAGCTTCTCCTCGCCCTTTGGATCCCAGAACAGGTTCTTGCCGTTCTGGCTGACGGAGACATTGGTGTGCATGCCGCTGCCGTTGACGCCTACCACCGGCTTCGGCAGGAAGCAGGCGGTCAAGCCCATGTTGCGCGCGACCTGGCGGCAGATCAGCTTGTAGAGCTGGATATGGTCGGCGGCGGCCACCACTTCGGCGTAGCCGTAGTTGATTTCGAACTGCGAGGGCGCGACCTCGGGGTGATCCTTTTCGTTCTGGAATCCCATCGATCGCTGCACTTCCGCAGTCGTATCGATAAAGGTGCGGAGCGGATCGCCCGGCAACGAGTGGTAATAGCCGCCCGTATTGACGTACTCGAACTTGGCCGTCTCGTGGTAGATGCGCTCAGCGTCCGGTCCCTGGAACAGGAAGCCCTCGATCTCATTGGCGGCGTTGAGTGTGTAGCCGTGCTTCTTGTGCAATCCGTTGGCAAACAGCTTAAGCATGCTGCGGATGTCCGCAGTGTAGGGCTTGCCGTCCTTATCAATGACCTCGCCAAAGACGAGCACCTTGCCGGGCCCGAACACATCCGCCGGTCCCCAGTAGAAGGCAGCCCAGTCAATGCCTAAACGCAGATCGCTTTCCCGCTGCGCGGTGAAGCCGCGAATCGACGAACCGTCAAAGGTCAGGTTGTCGTAGCTCTTGAGCAGGAATTTCTTGTCATAGTCCAGCATGTGCAGACGGCCTTCCAGGTCGCTGAACAGCACGGTCACGGCCTTGATGCGCGACTCGTCCGTCAGGTACTTCAGCCGCTCTTCCTGAATTTTGTTAGGAGCCACGCGGTCCAGGCGTTGCTTCTTCGCCTTCAGATTCATCTCTTCCAGTTCGTCGTAGGGGATCGCTAGAAAATTCCGCAGTTCAGTTGACATGCCTCTCCTTCTTCGGGCGCATCCCTGAAATGAAATTGACGGGGATAACCACATAGGCTATCGCGTCCGGCGCAACCAGACAAATAGAAATCGGTTATAGTAACGATCAGCTTTTCCAATTTGCATCAGGAACGGTGCAGTTTGGAACCGCCGAGACAGTATTTTCACCACTGAGACTCAGAGGCACAGAGACGAGCAACGGCTTCGATTTTTGATCTGTGGCTCCCCAGGGAGAATGAGAAAGAAGTTGGTTTTCTCTCGGTCTCTGTGACTCTGTGGTGAAATAATCAAGCCTGAGGAATTGCGAGTGAGTTGCGCGATCTGTGAAGAGCGGAAAGAAAAGCGGTTTTGCCCGGCCGTGCACGGGAGAATCTGCCCGCAGTGCTGCGGCGAGCAGCGCGAGGTGACGCTTGATTGTCCGAGCGACTGTCCTTATCTTTTGCAGGCACGACAACAGGCGCGTGAGCACGCGACGGCGCACGCTCACGATGAACGGCCGGGTCCGCCTGATCGTGAGGCCTGGTTTCCCGAGATTGAGATTGCCGAGCAGTTTCTCTACGAACGCGAGGAACTGATTTTGGGACTTAGCTTCGCACTGGCCAAGAGCGCCCGCGCTGATCGCTCGCTCGCCGATCGTTCGCTTGCCGATCGTCCGCTCATGGACCGTGATCTGATCGCGGCCGTCAGTTCGCTCGCGAAGAGCTACCAAACACTGGTGAACTCCAGCCTCATCTACGAGCCGCAGACCGCCAACCTGGCGCACCAAAACATCGCTCGCGAAGTTGAGACCATGGTCAGGGAATTTCGCCAGGCCGAGCAGCAACACATTGGCGAAATACCCGGCCACGCGCGGCTGCGGGATTCCGACGTATTGAAGGCGCTGGTCTTCCTCTTGCGCATGGGCTTGGGGCGCACGTCCGGCAGGCCGAAGTCGCGGGCGTTCGTCGATTTCCTCTTGGCGCAGTTCCCGGAAAAACAGTCGGTCATCGCGGGGCCAGAAGAGGCAGGCAGCCGGATCGTCATTCCATAGGAGCCTGTGGTTAAAGTCAAATTTCGAAATTCAGCGCCTGAAGGCGCATTGACGTTAATACACTTGTGGCATGCCTGAAGGCATGCCCTGATACGAACCTCGCTTGCACCACGGACTGATAGAGTCTGCTTTCGGGGTATCTAGTGTGGTGCTTTCCCCTGTGGTTAAAAAAATCTCTACCACAGTGGTGACAGAGGGGCGCGTGGGAAAGGCGGACGGCCGGGGGCGGCCGTCCCTCCATGAGCAGGGGAGGCTCTCAGAGTCGACGGACCGTCTGCCCGCCAGGCAACGCCGCCAGAAGTTCTCGCGCCGTTTTGCCGAGTTCGGGATGGCGCGCCTCGGGAGCGATCTCGACCAGCGGTTCCAGAACAAACCGCCTCTGGTGCATTGCCGGATGCGGAATCTTCAAGCCCGGCTCATCCACCACGCGATCCCCAAACAGCACTACGTCGATATCAATCTTGCGCGCGCCTTTCTCGCGCATGCGGAGACGTCCCATCCCCGCTTCGACCTGCAAGGCCAGCTTGAGCAGTTCTCTCGGCGTCTTATCGGTTTCAATCGCGGCCACGCAGTTCAGAAACCACGGCTGGTCCGGGACCTCTACCGGCTGGGTTTCATACAATGCGGAGACTGCCAGCAACCGGCCCGCCACGTCCAATTGTGCGACCGCCGTGCGCAGGTTGGCCGCGCGATCTCCCAGGTTCGATCCCAGCGACAGATAAGCGGTTTCGCGCACAGGCTAGTTTCGCGGTGAATTGCGCTAGAATCCAGCAAAAACTGACCAACGTCGCGAATTTTCCCGGGTGACGGAGGAGCCCTGTTCGCCTTGTACCTTCGCCCGGTACCTACGTCACTTTCTTAACTTCTCGGCTGCCGCTAGTATCGAAAAGGCCATGAATCTGGACTCTCTTCTCGTCAGCCGGGACGCCGGTTTGCTCGGCGTGGTGCGTCCGGCACTGGAGAAGATCTCGGTCAATCTCGATGTTTGCCCAGAGTCCCAGGCCGGCAACGAGCTGCTGGCGAAGCGCAAGTTCGATGCGGTCATCATCGACTGCGACGACCTGCGGAACGGCTTTGATCTCCTGAGGGTCCTCCGGAAGACCCAAAGCAATGCCAAGGCCGTAGCCTTTGCTGTGGTGAATGGAAAGACGACCACCCAGGAGGCCTTCCAGTCCGGAGCGAACTTCGTTCTGCAGAAGCCGCTCACCCCGCTGCATGCCTCGCGCTGTTTTAACGCGGCTCTCAATTTCATGGTGCGGGAACAGCGCCGGTACTACCGCCATCCAGTGGATATGCCAGTGCGAATCAGCCTTCCGCACAACCAGGAAGTGACCGCCACGACGACCAACCTGAGTGAGGGAGGCATGGCCATCCGCATCTTCGGCAAGTTGCCCAAGGATGCGCAGGCGCAGTTTCGCTTTACGCTCCCCGGTGTCAACGTTTCGCTCGAACTGAAAGGGCAAGTCGCCTGGGCCGACGGAACCGGCCACGCCGGCATCCGCTTCGTCGAGATTCCACAGAGCTCACAGTATCAGCTTGAAAAATGGCTGTCCGACCGCTTGCAAGCCGAAATGCCCGAGCGACTGTAAGGCTACGCTGCGCTTCCCTAACCGATCTCTCCGCTTTCGCACCCGGCATCCAGCTTGTAACTTGCATCCTGCCACGGCTGTGACACTGTAGAGACGCGGCTTGCCGCGTCTCAGTTCCTAGCCATGATCACATTGGAAGAAAGAATCGCCAGAACGCAGAGGTTGCTGCGCCGCCTGGATGAGGACCAGCCCTACTTGCATGTGCGCTTATCCCCGCTCGGCGCCGAGCACCGCGAGAGCGCGCATGCTTTTGCCGACCGCCTGCGTGCGGAAGCAGTAGCCGAATTGCAGCGCCTGCTGGCAGAACGCGAAACAGGACAGGTCTCAGGTGTTAGGTCCGAGGTCTCAGGAGAACAAAGTTCTGAGACTCCACTTGAGACCTAAGACCTAACCGCCGGAAGCTCTTTATCTGCGACCTTACGGGACGCGGCACTAGGTCTCTGACCTGTTGATGAGTTCCGGGGTGGAGCGACGGGCATCTCGCCCGTCCTACAGTATGCGGCCGGGCGGGACGCCCGGATCTCCATCGGCAATCTTGGTAATAATCACGCGGTCAAGGACCTAGAGGCTGAGACTAACCGCCGACGCGAGCGTGGGCGCGGCAGGTTCATCTTCCAGCACGGTTTCTTCCCAATAGGACCGGTCGCGCAAAATTCGCGACACCAGCGCGGTATGCATGGCGTGGCCGGCGCGGTCGGCCACCACCGAACCCAGGATCTGTTTCCCAATCAAGGCCAGATCGCCGATCAGGTCGAGAACTTTGTGGCGCACGAACTCGTCTTGAAAACGCAACGGCGGGTTCAGCACTTCGTCGCGATTCATCACGATAGCATTCTCGGTTGACGCGCCCCGGATCAGTCCTTGCTGCCGCATGGCATCGGCTTCATGCAGAAATCCAAAAGTGCGCGCCGGAGCAATCTCTTTCAGATAGCTGCCATTCGTCAGCCGTACGCAAAAGCTCTGCTTGCCAATGAGTGGGTGAGGAAAGTTGATCGAATACGAAACCGAATAGATGTTTGCCGGATACACAGCAATGAATTTATCGCCCTCGCGCAACTCGATCTCCCGCACGATCCGGAGATAAGTGCGCGCTTTGCGCTGCCGCCGAATCCCGGCCTTTTGAATCATTTCGACAAATGGCCGGGCGCTGCCATCCAGAATGGGCAGCTCCAGATTGTCCAGTTCGACGATGGCATTATCGATGCCGACGCCGATAAACGCCGAGAGCAGATGCTCGGTGGTGGAGATGAGCACGCCCTTCTTCATCAGGCTGGTGGCGTAACTGACGCGGGCCACGTTGCGTCCGCTGGCTTCGATCGCGAAGCTATCGAGGTCAGTGCGGTGGAAGACGATTCCCGTTCCGGCAGGCGCGGGCAGAATACGCAGGCTGACCGGGGCGCCACTGTGGAGACCCACTCCGGTGCAGGTCACCGCACCACGAATTGTTTGTTCATGTGTCAACGGAAGACGGCGTAAGTCTTTTATTGTGTATTAGCTTACAGTGATGAGCGGCCTTTCGTATGTGGCAAAATAGCCACACTCCGTGGCCGGTTGCACCGTGGCTGGGGCTAACTTGTTCAGGCAGTTATAGATGTTTGTTGGTGGCGAGCTAGGAACTTGGCGGGTTTTCGGGTACTTCAGTAAGGCATCGGCACCGTCTTTACCGCTTCTTGATCGGCGCTTGCGGGTCGTAGGTCACTGCCGCTTCGAACAAGGAATCCGCCAGTTTCAGGTTGTAGCTGGCTGTGGCAATGAACCGCTGTTGCGAAGTTTCTCCATTGAAATAACGGGTAATCGAGTGCGGCGTCCAGATTCCCTGCACCAGTTTGTAACTGTCGTACACCTCATCTTCCACGTTTTTCTGCTTGTCCTTCGGATCGCGCCACGAATAACTAATCTTGATCGGATAGTGCGAATTCTGGTCCAGGAAAACGCTCACCGAGTCGTTCTGGCTGTTGAGCAGCGTGACCCCTTCGGTTATCTTCCCATTCACCACCGCCGGTCCATCGTAGAACAGAGCTACTTTCGGATCGCGTATCCACTTGCGGAACACCCATTCCAGCGAATGCTGGCGGCGGCGAAGATAGTTCTCCAAATCCAGCTTATCCTGCGCCGCCGTTCCCTTGTACGTGACCTCGTAGCCTTTGTCGCCGTTGTGAATAAGGGCGACATCGAACTTGTTCGTGACCTTCACCCCTCCGATGTCGATCGTTCCGGGGATCACATGAATGTCCTTGGTGTGGAGGACCTCGAAACGGTCCCGGTCCGGATACTCGACATAGTATCTGTAGGGAATCCCGGTGCTCTCGGTGCGCCCGTGATAGAGCGGATAATAGCGGCCTTCCTCACACCGGTTTTCGTACGTGAGGTACGGTTGCCCGCCCAGTGCCTCGATCGTCTTATCCAGAACCGCCCGCGCCTGGCGGGCATTGTCGGAGTCGTTCATGTTGACGGCGGGTCGCGGGGGAGCGGGCGTTGGAGCGGTTTGGGCAAAGCCGAGCGCGGAGAGCAGCAAAATGGCAAAAAAGCTATACATGGCTACCTGATTAGAAGCGGTCATGCTGATTTTAGCTGTAACCATTTTAGCCGCGGCAACGAACCCGCAGGGACGGCGGAGAGCGCGGAGCACAATGCCTTACCCCACCAGCACCGCGCCGCCGTTCACGTTGAAGACCTCGCCGGTGATAAATCCGGCACAGGGCGTGCACAGGAACAGAATCGGCCCCGCGATCTCTTCCGGCGTTCCCACGCGCCCCAGCGGGATGGCGTGAAAAATCTTTGCGCGCGTCGGCGGGTCACTTAGCGCGGACGCCGCCATATCGGTATCCACCCACCCCGGCGCCACCGAATTGATGTAGATGCGGTCGCGCGCCAGTTCCGTCGAAAGTCCTTTCACCATGCTGATCAGCGCGCCTTTGCTGGCCGCATAGTCACAGTGGAAAGCTTCGCCGCGCTGGCCGGCCGTCGAACTGACCAGCACGATGTGGCTGGCCGCCGCTCCCGATGACGCGCCGCCCTGTTTTTTCATCTGTGCCACGGAATGCTTGACGAGCGAGAAGACGCTGTCGAGATTCACCGCGATGGTGCGATGCCATTGTTCGTCGGACATGCGATCAATGGGCGCATCCTCTGGTGGCCAGATGCCGTGATTCGCGACCAGAATGTCGAGGCGTCCGAAGGCCGAGATTGCTGCCGATACCAGTCGCTGCGCCGCCTCCGTGGTCGAGAGATCGCTGTGCGCCGCGCGACAGTTTCCTTCGCCACATTCCCGCACCAGATCGTCGGCCTGCGCCTTCGCCACTTGATAATTGAAGACAACTTTCGCGCCAGCGGCCACAAACATCCGCACCGTCGCCGCGCCAATTCCGCGCGATCCGCCGGTGATAAGAGCAACTTTCGAATTGAGAGTCAGATTCACAATGCATACAGTATCGCACGCCAAAAGTTCAGTGGTCAGTGGCTGTGGTCAGTGAAAGATCTTAGCGGTCGCGCTAGCGCCTAACGCAAAAGATAAGGGCGGCCGATTTGGCCGCCCATTTGAAAACTATTCACTGGCCACCGATCACTGATCACTGATCACTGGCCACTGCTGTTATGCCGTAGCCGGCCGCTCGCCGCCTTTGGCAGGAGCCCGTTCCGGCTTGATCACCTGCTGCACGCCGTCGTCGGTTTTTGCCGGGAGCGGCTTGATCGGCGGCAGTTCCTGCCCCTCGACCAGCATCTTGATCTCGGTGGCGTCCAGCACTTCACGTTCGATCAGTGCCTTCGCGATCCGGATCAGTGTCTCGCGATTCTCCGAGAGGATCCCCTTCGCCGTCGCGTACCCCATGCTCACCACCTTCTTGACTTCTTCGTCAATCTGGATGGCGGTGGCTTCGCTGTAGTCGCGGTGTTGCGCGATTTCGCGTCCCAGGAAAATCTGCTCTTCTTTCTTGCCGAAGGTCAGTGGGCCCAGGTCGCTCATGCCCCACTCGCAAACCATTTTGCGCGCCAGTTCCGTGGCCCGCTCAATGTCGTTGCCCGCGCCGGTCGACATCTGGCCCAGGAAAAGCTCTTCCGCGATGCGCCCGCCCATCAGGATGGCGATCTGCGTATCGAGATAGTTCTTGTAATAGTTGTGGCGGTCGTCGGTCGGCAACTGCATGGTCAAACCTAGCGCCATGCCGCGCGGAATGATGGTGACCTTGTGCACCGGATCGGAGTGCGGCAGCATGGCCGCCACCAGCGCGTGCCCGGCCTCGTGGTAGGCGGTGTTCTTCTTCTCTTCATCGGAGAGCAGAAGCGACTTGCGTTCCACGCCCATCAGCACTTTGTCTTTCGCCACTTCGAAGTCGTACATCAGCACGGCCTTCCGGTTCTGCCGGGCTGCCGCCAATGCCGCTTCGTTCACCATGTTGGCCAGGTCGGCGCCGGAGAATCCCGGTGTGCCGCGAGCGAGCACGGACAAATCCACATCGTCCGCCAGAGGAATCTTGCGGGTGTGTACGCGCAGAATTTCTTCCCGTCCGCGAACGTCGGGACGATTCACCACCACGCGCCGGTCGAAACGGCCCGGCCGGAGCAGCGCGGGATCGAGCACATCGGGACGGTTCGTCGCCGCCATCAGAATCACACCTTCGTTCGACTCGAAGCCGTCCATTTCCACCAGCAACTGGTTCAAAGTCTGCTCGCGCTCATCGTGTCCACCGCCGAGCCCAGCGCCGCGGTGCCGTCCGACGGCGTCAATTTCGTCGATGAAGATGATGCAGGGAGCGTTTTTCTTGCCCTGTTCGAACAGGTCGCGCACGCGGCTTGCGCCCACGCCTACGAACATTTCCACAAAGTCCGAGCCGGAGATGGAGAAGAACGGAACATTTGCTTCGCCCGCGACTGCGCGCGCCAGCAAGGTCTTGCCCGTTCCCGGAGGTCCAACCAGCAGCACGCCCTTCGGAATGCGTCCGCCAAGTTTCTGGAACTTCTGCGCTTCGCGCAGAAACTCGATAATTTCGCGAAGTTCTTCCTTCGCCTCATCCACGCCCGCCACGTCTTTGAACGTGATCTTTTTCTGCTGCATGGAGAGCAGCCGCGCCCGGCTCTTGCCGAACGACAGCGCCTTGTTTCCGCCGGTCTGCATCTGCCGGATCATAAAGAACCAGAGCGCGCCCAGCAGAACCAGCGGGGCTAGATTCAGAATCCAGCTTGGCCAGGTGCCGTTGCTGATGTCCTTGAAGCTGTACGGAACATTCTTATCCGTCAACTTCTTGTACATATCCGGATAGTTCGCCGGGACAATCGTATGAAAGGGCGAGTCGTTCTTAAACTTCCCTTTCACTTCCTGGCCTATGAACATGACGTCGTGGACATTGCCCTGATCCACGTCCGACAGAAATTCGGAAAAACCGATTTCTTTTTCTTTCTGGGCGTTGCTCCCGGTTTTCACCACCTGCCAGAGCAGGAAGGCCGAGACCACAATGACCGCCCAGAAAAGTACCGTCTTAATCGTAGAATTCACTCAAAACTCCTAAAGTGCAACCATCCCCATCAGAATCAAAGAAAGTTGCCGTCTCTTTAGCTCCATATTAGATGCCGGAAGCGGAAATTCGATTGGGGAAGGCCTGCTCTTTCATTTTAGACCTTTTCGCAGGAAAACGGGGAACCAGAAGGAAGTAACAGAAGTCACGGGGATGAGCCTGTGTGGTGGCGGGGCATTGCCGCGCCAGGACGGGGCGAAGCCTCGTCACCACATGAGCAGGAACCAGCGCTGCTTACGTGGTCGCCGCCAGATACGGCAGGTTTCGTCCCGTCTGCTCCGGACTACCCAATCCATAGCCGCAAAGAAACGCGTCGTCCACCAGAAATCCGAAATAGTCCGGCTGCAGCGGCACCCGGCGCGCCGACTGGCGATCGAGCAGGGTAACCAGTTTCACCGAAGCCGCGCCCCGCCCTCGCAGGTCGTTCATCAGGAATTCGCTGGTGACTCCCGAGTGCACCAACCCCTCGATCAGCAGCACATGCTTGCCGGCGATCGCCAGTGCGTGGCTGAAGAAAATCTCCAACAACGGGGATTCGCCTTGCTTGCTTTGTTTGTAGCTCGGCTTGATAAACGCGCAGATGATGGGCACATCGATTGCACGCACCAGGTCGGCCATGAACAGGAAGCTGTTTTCCAGAATCCCCAGGGCGATCACAGTCTGGCCGCGATAGTCGTCGGAAATCTGACGTCCCAGTTCGCGGACTCTTTTCTGAATCTGGTCGGCCGAGATCACCTGGCGCAACCCGGCATGCGGCGAAACATTCATCCAATGGCATGTTACATCATGCCCGCAATCTCCCGAATCCAAATCGCCTTTGCAGCCCCCGCCGGCGCCCGAAAAGCCGCCGGAACCGCGAACCCCCGCATCCAGACGAGGCCGCAGCCTTCCGCGACCGCAACCGGCCAGAGCTTTTTCTCCGCTCCGGTCGCATGCCGATCGCTCAACAGCTCCTTCACCTTCTTTGCCGCTGCTGTATGCGCCGGCCAGAAACGATCTCCCGCGCGCCAGTTGCGGATCAGAACTTCTTTCGGCATGCGCCCCAGATCCAGCATCTGCCCGCGCTCATCCTCCGGAACGCCACCCGCATCCACAACTCGAGCTTCCATTCGAGAGCCCAGTTCAGGAACCTGCACCGCGCCCGGCACCGCTAGAGCGTACTCATAATCCGCCGCTTGTCGATGCCGCGCTTCGCCTGGAGCGCCGAAAGGTTCCAGTTCCAACGAAAGCTCCTGCCGCCCAGGTCGTCCACGTTGAGGATTTCGCCGGAGAAGATTCCGGCCGCCCGGCAGCTCCAGTTTCCTGCCTGCCGGTCCTCGCGCCAACTCCAGAGCCTCTTCAATCCGCCGGAACGAGATACTCAAATCGGGCGCGTTCGTTTCCAGCCATCCGCGCACCAGCCGGCGCTGCGCCGCCAGCGGAAGCGCCAGCAGCGGCCGAATCTGTAGAGACGCGGATGGCCGCGTCTCAAGCGGCACGATCTCCGGATGCACGCGCTCCCAATGCTCCTCCTCGGCCCGCGCGATTTCCGCCAGCTCACCCATGTGTTCGATCACTGCCTCGCCAAATTCTTCCCCAATCATCGGCAGCAACCGATGCCGCACGCGATTACGAAGGAAGGCAATATCGCGATTCGACGAATCCTCCCGCCAGTTCTGGCCGCGCTCGCGCAGAAATTCCTGTAATGCAGAGCGCCGAAAGCCCAGCAGCGGCCGTATCAACTCGCCAAATGCGTGTCCATGCTCCTCGAAAATAATCTGCGGGTGAATGCCTGAAAGTCCCCGGATGCCGGTGCCGCGAAAGATGCGCAACAGCACCGTCTCCGCCTGATCGTCGAGCGTGTGCGCCGTCGCAATTTTCGTAACGCGACCTTCTCGCGCGAGCTGACGAAAAAAACCGTAGCGCAATTCACGCGCGGCCGCCTCGATGCCGGAACCGATGCTGGAACCGATCTCGGAATCGATGGCGAAACTATGGCTCCCTTCAACCGGAGCCTCGCAGACACGCAGTTCGAGCCCGTGCTGCCGCGCCATCTCCGCGACAAAGCGCTCGTCCCCGTCCGCCTCTTCTCCGCGCAACTTGTGATTGACATGCGCGACCGACAGCACGATTCCCAACTCGGCGCGCAACTCCAGCAACAGATAGAGCAAAGCCACAGAATCCGCGCCGCCTGAAACCGCCGCCGCCAGGCGATCGCCTGCCCGAATCGACTCCTGCTTCCGGATTTTCTTCAACAGCCGCTCAGCCAGACCGTGCACGGAGGAATGGTACAGCAGTTGCCAGTTGCCAGTACCCGTTGCCAGCAAACCGCTGCCACTGGCAACCGGGGTACTGGCAACTGGCAACTGGTTCCTGCTATGCTGTTCCGCAAATGTGGGGAGCTTCACGCTGGACCGCAAGATTTCTGCTGCTAGTTATGCTCGCTCCGGCTTACGAGCCGCTAGCGATGGCCTGTGCTGTGCAGCCGGCAGCCATGCACTGCATGCGCCAGTCGGAGTCGGTGCATTCGGTGCAGCCTGCGATGCCATGCCATCATGCGATGGCAGGGTCGCAGCCGCCCCAGCCCGAATCGTCTGAAACGTCATTTCAACCTGCCAATAACGGCAACTGCTGCCAGAACCATTGCTGCTGCGGAGCAACCACCTCCGAGTGGGCGCAGCCTGCTTCCAGTCTGCTGTTCTGTTTAGATTTCCTGATCGAACCGGCGCGCCCGTCACCAAGCGCGCTCCTTCAGTCCAGCGATATCTCCGGACTCGATTCCGCCCGCGCGCCTCCTCGCAGCTAGCCCTTTTGCCGAGTCCTGAAAATTAGCACTCCTGCTTCGAACTGCGAGCTACGAGCGAACCCGAATCGGTTGCTCGAAAACTCGCAGCCCGTAGCGCACAGCCCGCTTTAGCTGCCGAAAGTCGACTTTCCTCAATCGCCCAGCAGGGCTGAGTGGAAATCGACATCTCTCAAGGAGACAAAAGACATGACTCGCCTTAAGCTACTGGCATTCACCGCTTTGCTGCTCATCGCCCCTGCATTTGCCACAATCTTCGGCTCCGTTCGCGGCGTCGTTCATGATCCTCAGCACCGTCCCATTCAAGGCGCACACCTTACGCTGAAGGCTCAAAACTCGGACTGGACACAGTCCAAGGACTCCGACGACAGGGGGGAATTTGATTTCACTCCCGTACCCATCGGGATTTACACGGTCACAGTCTCGTCGAAGGGCTTTCAGCAGACGCAACAGAGCGTGATCGTGCAGTCCGACACCAGCCCGGTGCTGCATTTCGGCTTGGTTGTCGCGGGCGCGCGCGAGAATGTTGAGGTCTCCGAAATTCCCATGGAAGCGACGACGGAAACGGTGACACCGACGACTATGCTGAACCGTATCGATATCCAGCAAACTCCCGGTGCCGACCGTACCAACGGCATGGAAATGATCACTGACTACGTGCCAGCTGCATATGTAACGCACGACATGCTTCATATGCGAGGCGGCCATCAGGTCGAGTGGCTGATTGACGGCGTTCCAATCCCTAACACCAATATCGCGAACAATCTTGGCCCGCAGATTAACCCCAAAGACATCGATTATCTGGAAGTGCAAAGAGGCAGCTACGACGCCGACTACGGCGACCGCACCTATGGAATTTTCAACGTCGTGCCGCGAACTGGCTTTGAGCGCGATCGCGAATGCGACTTGGTCATCGCGGTGGGAAATTTCTATCAAACCGACAATCAGATCAGTTGTGGAGCGCACACGGCCCGCTCCGCCTACTACGCCAGCCTGAACGGCAACCGCAGCAATTACGGTCTTCAGCCCCCGATTTCTCAGGTTGTTCACGATGCCGCGAATGGATACGGAGGATTCGCGTCATTCATCTTCAACTCCGATCCGAAAAATCAGTTTCGTGTGGTCGGGTCGTTGAGGCAGGATTATTACCAAATCCCCATCGACCCTGATCCCAACTCAATCGGAAATCAGCAGTTGGCACAGGCGGGGAATACTCCCAGCTATGGGTTGCGTGACGGCGAGCGTGAACCAGATGGGTATGTGACGTTCTCGTGGGTTCATACATTCGATCCAAACACGCTGCTCACCGTTTCGCCCTTTTATCACTACAACGGCGCCGACTACCAAGGAGGGCAGAACGACGTACCCGTTATCTCAACCGCCACTCAGACCGCCCAATATGCAGGAGTGCAGGTGGCGCTAAACGCCAACTTCTGGCGGAACGACATTCAGGCCGGCGTCTACGGATTCTTCCAGCATCAGTACAACTACTTTTCCAACATTTATACAGTCCCGAATTCGCCTCCTAACGTCCTGTCGTCAATTGGCGTCAATGGTGGCGTGGCAGCTTTCTTCATCAACGACAAATTCAAAGTTACGCCCTGGCTGACTGTCATCGCCGGCCTGCGAGAAACGCAGTTCAATTCCTCCCCCCCATCAGCGGTGCCATCGGTCTCCGAGCACGCGACTGATCCGCGCCTCGGCGCCGCGATCAGAATTCCTCACCTGAACTGGACGTTCCGCGGGTTCTATGGCTACTTCTACCAGGCGCCGCCGCTTTCCACGGCCACCGATCAGCTGCAAAATTTTGCCTCTAACCAGGGTTTCGGCTTCGCTCCTTTGCACGGTGAGCGCGATATCGAGTGGCAATTCGGTGTCACGATTCCGCTGAAGGGCTGGATCCTTGACGCTGATAACTTTGAAACTCGCGCCAACAATTGGCTCGATCACAACAACATCGGCGAATCAAATATCTTCTGGCCGATTACGTGGTCCTACGCCCAGATTCAGGGCTGGGAACTCACGCTGCGCTCACCGAACCTCTGGCACCGCGGCCAGCTTCATCTTGCGTACGCGAATCAATTTGCCCAGGCAACGTCGCCGATTACGGGGGGCCTGATTTGTCCTCCCATGATGCCGTTATGCCCAGCATATCCGCCTCCGGGATTTGGACCGGTTGACCACGATCAGAGAAACACATTGAACGTCGGTTTTAACGCAAACTTGCCTTGGCAAAGTTATGCATCGACGAATGTGTACTACGGTTCGGGGTTCCACAACGCCTTCCCCGGTCAACCCTATCCCGGCAATTACCTGCCAGGGCACACCACGTTCGATCTGTCTCTCGGCAAAAGCTTCGCTGAGAAATACACTCTTTCCGTGACCGCGCTGAATGTGGCAAACCGCCGCGTGGAGCTGGATAACAGTCTGACGTTTGGCGGATTTCACTGGAACGACCCCCGGCAAATTTATGCGGAGTTACGCTACCGGTTCAACTATTGAGCGCCAAGGCAACGGGCACAGAGCAACGGAGAAGGCAAAGGATGAGACCAACAAGATCCCGTTTCGTACTCACGTCAGTCATGCTGCTGCTGACCGTATCCGTGGGCTGCAATCGCAGCAAGAAGTATCCGCTGCAAGGCGAAGTAGTAGCCAAGAACCCGGCCACCAGCGAGATTACGGTGAAACATGGCGACATTCCAGGATTCATGTCAGCCATGGCCATGCCTTACCGCGTCAAAGATCCTGCGGTTGTTCAGGAACTTCAACCCGGCGACAAAATCGCTGCGGAAGTAGTCGTTGGCAAGGATCGGAGCGACTATTGGCTGGAAGACGTTCGCATCACCGATGAATCTGGGCGTAGCCTGGCAAAGCCGCCGGCTGCGCCGCAGATGCTCCTGCCCGGAGAACGAGCTCCCGATTTCACTCTCATCAACCAGGACGGCCGCAAAATCCATCTTTCAGACTTCGCTGGGAAAGCATTGCTCGTCACCTTCATCTACACGCGCTGTCCCATGCCTGACTTTTGTCCGCGCCTGAGCAGCCAATTTGCGCGAATTCAAAATGAACTCAAGAAGAACCCCGGCGACTACAGCAAAACACACCTGTTGACCATCAGCTTCGACCCAAAATATGACACCCCCGCTGTCCTGCGCAAGTACGGTCTCGCCTATCTGGACGGGAACGAGAGCGGATTTTCTCACTGGGATTTCGCTTCCACGAATCCAACCGACCTAGGCCGCCTTGCCCAGGCATTCGGCCTTCGGTACGGAGAAGAAGACAATCAAATATTCCACACTATGAGCATCGTGTTGATCGCACCCGATGGCACGGTTGCTAAGTTCTGGTCCACGGACTGGACATGGACGGAGTTGATGGAGAGCATGCAGCACGCTGCCCATGCCACCGGGCAGGACGGGAGAAACTACTGACGATCCGCAGATCGCGGATCGCGGATCCCAGTTGGTCTCTTTGCCACACTCATGCGACCATCATTTGACGCTGTTCCGGTACGCTCCGTATAATTTGGAACGTCCACACCCTGATCACCACGCTTGCATTATGCGTGAAGAGGCCGGGCGTCGTATGCGCCTTGCGCGCCCGCTGCGCCGGTTTCAGGTTTCAGGTCATGTTTCAGGTATATGACTGATAGGCTTGGGTTGCGATCAGTTTCGTTGAGCCCAGCGAGCTGGAAGCTTCCAGCATTTCCGAAAAATCCGAAGGAGTTCAAAGGATCCAATGATTGGCATGTTAATGATTAAGAAGTTTGCGCGCATCACCCTGGCCGTAGTGTTCGGCCTCTCCCTCTTCGCTCTGGCCCAAGCCAACCCGGCTGCCGGCGCTCCCGCGGCTGCGGCTGCCAACACACCTGACTCTCCCTCCGCGGCTGCGGCTGCGGTGGCCAAGGCTACTGGCACCAAAGTCGGCACCATCAACATCGAACAGGCGATCTTCGCCTCCAACGAAGGACGGCGCGATTTCGACGCGCTCGCCAAGAAGTTTGAACCCAAGCAGAACGAACTGAAGAGCTCGGCCGACGAAATCGACAGCCTCAAGAAGCAGCTCAATGCCCAGCAAGATAAGTTGAATGAGGAATCGCGCGACAAGCTGATGAAGCAGATCGAGACGAAGCAGAAGAGCTTCGATCGCTCTACGCAGGACGCGCAGGAAGATTTCCAGAATCAGCAGGGCGAGATCGGAAATAAAATCCTCACCAAGATGGCTCCACTCATCGTCAAGTACGCCAGCGAAAACGGCTATGGCATGATCCTGGATACGTCCCAGCAGTGGCCTCGCGGACCGGTGATCTGGTATGGACCGGCGGTGGACATCACGCAGCCGATCGTGGAAACCTACAACGCTCAATCCGGTGTGCCGGCTCCGGCCGCGGGCAGCACGCCTACCAAGCCCGTGAAACCGGCGACCACCAAACCGGCTGCGCCCGCGAGCAAGCCGCCGGCAACCACTCCGCCGAAGCAATAGCGACACCGCTCGGATCGTTTTTGTTCCAAGTTATTTACTTCTGAAGGCGTTACTTCTTAAGACCGCGTGCAGACGCGGTCTTTTTTGCGGCAGTTAACAGCGCGGCGCGGTCGCTATAATCGGCTACGTGAACTCGTCGCATCCCGATTTGCCGCAACTGCCCGACCGCCGCTCGCTGATTCTCGACGGCCGGACTTGGGCGGAAGTTTCTCTGACAGCGCTGGGAGAAAATTTTCATGCAGTACAGAACCATATCGGCGAAAGCGTCACGATTTGTGCCGTGGTCAAAGCCGACGGTTACGGCCACGGCGCGGTGGAGTGCGCGCGCGCGCTCGAATCCGAGGGCGCCGAGTGGCTGGGAGTGACCGATGCCGCGGAAGGCCTGGCGCTGCGGGGCGCCGGCACCAAGGCCCGCGTCCTGCTGATGACAGGAATCTGGAAGGGCGAGGAGGATGGGATCGTCGCCCAGAATCTCACTCCCACGATCTGGGAACCATGGCATATCGAGTTGCTCGAACGAGCGGCGCGTAAACGGCATAGTGTTTTGCCCGTGCATCTGAAAGTCGATACGGGCATGAACCGTCTGGGCGCATCACAAGAGGCGTTGCCGCATTTGTGCGAGATGTTATCCGCGTGCGAGCACCTGAGTCTGGAAGGAGTGAGCACACACTTCGCGTCGGCGGAAGTGCTCGACGCCGAAGACGCGGTGCGCCAGATGGAGTGCTTTGAAGAGGGACTTGCGGTCTTGCGGAATTACGGGCTCCGGCCTGCGCTGGTTCACATGGGGAATTCCGCCGCCATGAGTGCGCGGCCCGAGACATGGAAGACCATGGTGCGTCCGGGCATCGCGCTCTACGGATATTCGCTCGCCTTCACGCGTGCCGGCGGGCCCGCGGCGGTTTCTCTGCTGCCGCTGCGTCCGGTGCTTTCGTGGAAGACGCGAGTGCTGACGGTGAAGGAAGTCGCCGCGGGACAAGCGGTCGGCTACATGGGCACCTACGTGACCAAAGCGCGGAGCCGCATCGCGGTGCTGCCCGTCGGTTACGCGGATGGGTATCCGCGGCTGCTGTCGAATCGCGCGCGGGTGATCGTGCGCGGTGAATACGCGCCGGTGGTGGGACGCGTCTCGATGGACCTGACGATCGTGGATGTCGGCCACATTCGTGGTATCGCGGTGGGAGATGAAGTCATCTTAATCGGACGAGGCGTCGGCGCAGGCAGCGGCAAGAGCGTGGACGCTGTAGAACTGGCGCGTTGGTGCGAAAGCGTGCCCTACGAAATTCTGTGCGGCTTGTCGCAGAGAGTGCCGAGAGTTTACAGCAGCTCTTAGCTTTTGGCTTCTCCGGATCCTTCGCGGCAAAGGACGACTTCATCGGTCGGGTGCTCGCGGCTGAATGCTGCTCACTGACCGCTGGGTGCGCAATCCTGCCGTTGAACTGACCGGATTCGTCAATCTGAGCCGTGTTGTTGTATTTCTAGAAGAGATGCCGTCGCGCTACGCTCAATGGATGTATGACTGGGAGACCCGGCTCACGTCGGTGGACAATAACCGCGTGGTGCGTCCGCTGGACTGGGGGCTGGATTGGACCCATAACTGGGCCGGCCGCAACGGCGGCCCTTCTGCTCAGGACTCACGCGAGCTGCAAGAATATTTCTCGCGCTTCAACGATCGCATCATCCGCGACAGCGACAATTTTTATTCCTACCGGAAGCCCACCGATTTCCGCCTGGAACGCCGCGAGGTTCAGGTATTCAGCACCCGCGAAGTGCCTGACCCGCGCCTCGAAGAAAAAGTCCGTGGCACTCATGCGGAGTTTCTGCGCTTCACCTCGCCGGTGGTCACGCCCTATCCCGAAAATAATCTGGTCAACGCGCGCTGGTTTCCGGCACGCGGACGCCGGGCGGTGGTTTTGCTGCCGCACTGGAATTCCGATGCGCTTTCCTACAACAGCCTCTGCCGGGTGCTGAACTGGATGGGAATTGCCGCGCTGCGGCTGAGCATGCCGTATCACGACATTCGCCGTCCGGCGGAGATCGACCGCGCCGACTATGCCGTTTCCGCCAACATTGGACGCACGCTCGATTCGGTGCGCCAGGGCGTGATCGATGCGCGCTGCTGCCTCGACTGGCTGGAAGCGCAGGGTTACAACCGGCTCGGCATCGTCGGGACCAGCCTCGGATCGTGCTATGCGTTTATCGCCACCGCGCACGATCCGCGGATTCAGGTGGCTGCCTTCAATCACGCCTCGACTTACTTTGCCGACGTGGTATGGCACGGGCAGTCCACGCGCCACATCCGCGAGGGACTGGAAACGGCCATCGACTTGGAGAATCTGCGGCAGGTGTGGCGCGCCGCCAGTCCAATCGTCTACTTCGACAAGTTTTCGCGCTGGCCGCGCCGCTCGCTCATTATCTATGCGAAGTACGACATGACGTTTCTGCCGGAATTTTCCAAGCAGGTGGTCGAGGAATTCGAGAAGCACAAACTGGATCACAAAGTAGTCGTGCTGCCCTGCGGGCATTACACCATGGGAGAGACTCCGTACAAATACATGGATGGCTGGCAGTTGGTCAGTTTTCTGCGGACGGCATTTGACTAGGACTCATCTATACATCTCATAAATGGGCGGTCCAGCGGTTGTCGGTGTAGTGGCGATATTATGGAATCCATGGGATGCCGGATCCGGAGCATATCCGACACGACGAATCGGCCGGGTGCATCCGGATGACGGACTGGGATGTGGATGATCTATCGCACATGTTCGACGCGGCACACCGGTCATCCTGAAGGAATAGGCTTGAGGCTCTGCGTTTGTATTGCCGTGCTTTTCCCGGTGTTTCTTGCTGTTGGCGCGCCCTCTTCCATTCTTGAGATGACTCCGCCCATCAGCGGACTTGCCCTCGCGGATCTACGGGATACCTTCGAAGAAGTTCACAACGGGCATCGGCATGAGGCGATCGACATTATGGAGCCGCGAGGGACACCCGTGCATGCGGTGGTATCCGGAACTATCCGCAAACTGTTCCTCAGCAACCGGGGCGGCAGCACAATATACCAGTTCGATGAAATGGGGGTGTATTGCTATTACTACGCACACTTGGACGGGTACGTCAAAGGGTTGCGGGAGGGAATGCGGGTCGAGCGTGGGGACGTCGTCGGTTTTGTGGGATCGACGGGAAATGCGGATGAGCGCACGCCGCACTTGCATTTTGCCATCTTCGAGTTGGGGCCGGAAAGGCTGTGGTGGAAAGGGAAGGCCGTTAACCCATATCCTGTTCTGGTAGACGCGGTGAAGCGGGCGAAATAGCAATCACGCCGGCGAGAAACCTACTACCCGCTGCGGCCGCCACGTTCGACGATCCCTGAGCGGGCGGAGCTTCGCTTTCTTATTCCTCGAACACGACTGGCGTCCCATCTCGAACCAGGTCGGCGACCCTGGTGGCGTCCCAGTTTGTCATCCGCACGCACCCGTGAGATGCGGAATGGCCGATCTCCCCCGCTTCAGGCGTGCCGTGTATGCCATAGTGCGGTACGTTGATCCCCATCCAGACGACACCCACCGGATTATTTGGGCCTGCTGCGATCTTCACCTTGGCATTTGCTTGATCGGCGTCCCAGAACAAGTCGGGGTTGTAGTTGTAGGTTGGATTTCGCACCACGTCGGTGATCACCCAATTCCCGAACGGGAGCGGGTCGTGCTCGCTGCCGCTCGTCACCGGGGCGTAAAAGACGACCTGGCCTTCCCGGTCATACACCCTCAGGACTGATGCCTTCTTCGAGACAACGATCTTGACGGTCCCAGTCTGGGCCCGCGTCGCTTGTTCGGCGCCCAACACGTTGGGGACACGGATGTGCTCTCCCGCGGTGAACCGGGCGTGGGGGTTCAGGCGCTTGAGCAGGGCCGGCGCCGAGTGGAATCTCCCGTCGAGCTCTTCCAGCACGGAGGTGTAGTAAAGGCCCTTCAGTTTCGACTGCTCTGTCGCGTCTTCCGGAATCGTCGCGAGAAACGGCCCCGCGGCGTCGTCCTCAGTGATCGTGTAGGGCACGATCGGTTGAACAGTACCGGCGCCGAGCGCTTTGAGCAGCGCCTTGCGGCTCCGGGCGCCTGGAGCAATCCCACGCGCGGCCTGGAACGCCGCCAGGGCCTCGCGGCTGTTCTTGCCGACCTTCCCGTCGATCTCACCCGGCGAGAAGCCGGCTCGATCGAGAAGGACCTGCATTTCGAGTTCTGTGGGCGCGACTGACCGACGTGACGGAACCGGGCGGTTGGCTGCGATCGAGGTGGATGTGCCAAGAAGAATCGCCGCGCTTGCAACGAAACACGATAGGGTCTTGAGTGTGAATGTCATAGGGCCTCTGGGAGCGACAATGTGACTTGCTACGGGTCATAACCTTGAGAACCATACCTTGAGAACCATGCAACGCAAAGTTATCAGGCCGCGATCTGGCGCGTCTGTTCAACACCGCTCACATCAGGCAGGACGATGGAAGGTCGAGGCGGCCGTCGCGTGGATATCCCGATCGCAAGGTAGTAGTGCTGCCCTGCAGGCATTGCACCATGGGGAGACTCCGTACAAATACATGGATGGCTGGCAGCTGGTTGGCTTTCTGCGGACGGCGTTCGAGTAGCTGTTGCGCTCCGCTTGACTAGGTACCCCCCCTCCCTATTTTTATGCAAAGTATTCAAAAATAAGGAGTTAAGTGTAAAGTATTCCATAATAAGGACTTAGTCCAACTTTTTCGCTTCCCAGCCGGGTCAACCCTCTGATCGCCCGAAAAAAATTATTAACGTGATCTTTAGAATCATTGGTTTAGGAGGAAATTCCTTCCAAATCTTTGAGTCTAAAGGGCTATTTTGCAAAATATTCCGGAATAAGGACTTAGCTGTACAACGGCCTCCGAAATACATTGGGGCAGATTCGAGGTGCGCCGGCTTTCGACGGACACGCTTCGAAACTGCCCCAATCAACTTCTAGTATCGCAACGCTGCGAGCTGGAAGTCAACGATTATTGTGGAAAAATGGCTTGCGAAGGCTGGCGGACTTCCCGATTTGGGAACGGGGTTCGTATGCCGGTCACAGGGCCCCTTTTTATGATGAGAGAAATGGCTCGCAAAACATTAACACGGCCAGGATTCCGGAACCAGGCGAGCACAATCTGTAGAATGGGTCCGATCTAGCTCTGAGTTGTTCGGGGCTGAATCGGGAGCGTTGACTTGTCCGAAATCGTCGACCGTCTGAAGGCATTCGTCGAGTACGCGAAGCCTCTCGTGGATGAGAAAGGCGAAGCTCAAGTCTTTTGTGATCGCTTGTTTCAGGCATTTGGCCATGCCGGTTACAAAGAAGCTGGAGCCACGCTAGAAGCACGGGTACCTAAGAAGGGCTCGAAGGGCAAGAAATTCGTCGACCTTATATGGAAGCCGCGCCTGCTGTTGGAAATGAAAAGTGCAGGAGAAAATCTGCATCTACATTATCAGCAGGCCTTCGACTATTGGATCGCAGCTGTTCCTAATCGGCCACGTTACGTCGTACTCTGCAACTTCGCGGAGTTTTGGATCTATGACTTCGACAGGCAACTCGATCAGCCTGTAGATCGTGTCCTTCTGCAGGACCTACCACATAGGTATACAGCGCTTAACTTTCTATTCCCTGACAGCCCAAAACCGATCTTTCAAAATGATCGTGAAGACGTGTCGCGAGAGGCGGCTGACAGGATGGCGGCCCTATTCCGCCGTCTCGTCCGGCGCCCCGGCAAGCCCATTCCGCGAGAGCAGGCGCAGCGGTTCGTTCTGCAGCTGTTGGTGGCGATGTTCTCTGAAGATATTGACCTACTACCTTTAGCAACGGTCAAGAGCGTCGTCGATGATTGTTTGGAGCGCGATCAATCGTCGTACGACCTCTTCGGTGGCCTATTCCGCCAAATGAACGATCCCATTCCGGCGACAGCTGGCCGGTACCAGGGCGTTCGCTATTTCAACGGAGGACTGTTCAGCACCGTCGACCCTATAGAACTTACCCGCTACGAGTTGGAATTGATCGGCGAGGACGAGCACGGCGCGGCCATGGAGAATTGGTCGAAGGTCAATCCGGCAATCTTCGGGACGCTGTTTCAGGACAGCATGGATAAGGACGAACGTCACGCCCTCGGAGCACACTACACCGCTGAAGCTGACATTCAAAGAATTGTGGGCCCGACCATCATCCGACCCTGGCGGGAACGGATCGACGCCGCTTCTACGATGAAGCAGCTACTTGATCTTCGCCTTCGATTAACAAACTTCAAAGTGCTTGATCCGGCGTGCGGAAGTGGAAATTTTTTGTATGTCGCCTATCGCGAGATGGCGCGTCTCGAGCTACGGATCTTACAGCGAATAAAAGATCTCGTATCGCCGAATGAGTTTGCAAAGCAGTCCAAGGTGCTTAGCGCCATCAGCCCAAAGCAGTTCTTCGGCATTGATCTCGATAGCTTTGGAGTCGAGCTCGCTAAGGTCACGCTGATGCTGGCCAAGAAGCTGGCGCTGGATGACGCTCGTGAGACCTTGGGTGACACTCAGGGTGTGCTTGTGTCGCAGGAGGAAGCTCTCCCGTTGGATAACCTCGACGAGAATGTGAAGCAAGGGGATGCCCTGCTCCTTAGTTGGCCTGCCGTCGATGCGATCATTGGTAATCCCCCATTTCAGAGCAAGAACAAACGCCAAGGCGAAATGGAGCCGGGCTTTGAATACGAACTCCGCAAACAATACCCCGAGGTCGACGGACGAGCCGACTATTGCGTGTACTGGTTCCGCAAGGCTCACGATCTCCTAAAACCCGGAGAGCGGGCGGGCCTTGTGGGCACAAATACGATCCGCCAAAACTATAGCCGCGAGGCGAGCCTCGATTACATTGTCAATACAGGTGGGACGATCACGGAGGCAGTCTCAAGTTTGGTGTGGCCGGGCGAAGCGGTAGTTCACGTTTCCATCGTGAACTGGATCAAGGGGGAAGCGCCTGGGCCGAAGCAGATCTTCTTTCAGGAGGGCAACAAACCTGGCGTTGGGGAACACAAGTCTATCGTCAAGTACATTGGCCCGTCGCTCTCAGCAGGTGAGGACGTTACCCGAGCTCGCAGCTTACGCGCTAACAAACGATCCGGTTGCTATCAGGGCCAAACCCATGGCCACAAGGGGTTCCTTGTCAAGACGGCGGAGGCCAAGGCCTTGATCTCGTCCGATAAAAATGGGCGCCTAACTGAGGTTCTACATCCGTACCTGATCACAAACGATCTGATTGGAAGAAAGAAACCCGGGCCTCAACGATACGTTATCGACTTCCAGGGAATGTCCCTTCTGGAGGCAGAGGAATATCCCACTGTCTTCGCCAACGTTCGGAATAAAGTTTTACCCGCCCGCGAGACCGCAGCAGCAAAAGAGGCAGCTCGTAACGAAGCCGCCCTGAAGAAAAATCCCGACGCAAAGGTGAACAAGCATCATGCTAATTTCCTGAACAAGTGGTGGGAACTCTCCTATGCGCGGGAGAAGATGAAGGCCGCGGTGAAAAAGCTTCCACGGTTCATCGTGTGCGGCCGCGTCACAAAGCGACCAATTTTTGCGTTTATTTCGAGCACGATAAGACCGAGCGACGCATTACAGGTCTTTGCTTACGACGATGACTACTCGTTCGGCGTCCTGCAGTCGGACGTCCACTGGCAATGGTTCACAGCTCGCTGCTCCACCCTGAAGTCCGATCCCCGTTACACGTCGAACACTGTATGGGATAGCTTCCCGTGGCCACAGGTACCGACGAAGGACGCGGTCAGGCAAGTCGCAGATGCCGCCGTTTCCCTCCGAGCCGTCAGGACCCAACTTGCTTCCAGACACAAGCTCTCGCTCAGGGAGCTGTACCGGTCGCTCGAGTTGCCAGGGGTGAGCCCGCTTAAAGACGCTCACGCTGCCCTCAACGAAGCGGTGCGATCTGCCTATGGAATGACGGCAGAATGCGACGCTCTGGCATTTCTTCTAGCGCTCAATACTAAATTGAGCGAGGCTGAGAAGAAGGGCGACAAGGCACGATCAGCCGGCCTTCCAGAATTCATTACAGACCGTGCCAGCTTTGTGACTGACGATGCATTGACCGCCTGAAGCTGAGTGCTTACGGTCGCTTTCGTAAAGGTATTCGCCGCTTTTCGCGGACAGGAGTGTCCGCGCTACACTTGCGGCGGCATCCGGGTAAAATAGGATTCGGTACCCAACCATGAAAAACTCTGCCATGTCCCGCCCGCTCTACGAAGTTGATCCCGAGATTTCGAATGCTATCGACAACGAAGTTCGCCGCCAGCATGAAGGGCTGGAGCTGATTGCTTCGGAAAACTTTGTCAGCGAGGCTGTGCTTGAAGCCGCCGGGTCCGTGTTCACCAACAAGTATGCGGAAGGCTATCCCGGCAAGCGGTATTACGGTGGATGCGAGTTTACTGACGTGGTGGAGAGTCTGGCGCGCGAACGGGTCAAGAAACTTTTTGGCGCTGAACATGCCAACGTGCAGCCGCACTCGGGGTCGCAGGCCAATCAAGCGGCTTACGCGGCGGTGCTGCAGCCCGGCGACACGGTTCTGGGGTTGAATCTTGCCCACGGCGGACACCTCACGCATGGGCATCCTCTGAATTTTTCGGGCAAGACATACAAGATCGTTCCGTACGGCGTGACCAGGGAAACGGAGACGATCGATTACGACGACCTGGAGAGGATCGCCACCGAGGCGCGTCCGAAGCTGATTATTGGCGGCGGGAGCGCTTATCCGCGGATCATCGATTTCGTCCGCATGCGTCAGATTGCGGACAAAGTTGGCGCACTCTATTTGGTGGATATGGCGCACTTCGCGGGACTGGTGGCGGGAGGAGCGCATCCATCGCCGGTGCCGCACGCGCAGATCGTGACTTCGACCACGCACAAGACGCTGCGCGGGCCGCGTTCGGGCATGATTCTGAGCAAGCAGGAATTTGCGGCGGCGATTGATAAAACGGTTTTCCCCGGAATGCAGGGAGGACCGCTGGTGCACATTATAGCCGCCAAGGCGGTGTGCTTCCTCGAGGCATCGCAGCCGAGTTTCCGCGACTACGCGCGGCAGATCGTGGCCAACGCGAAGGTGATGGCCGAGACGCTGGCGGCCGATGGCTATCGCATCGTCTCCGGTGGAACGGACACGCACCTCATGCTGGTGGACGTGTTCGCGAAGGGCATGCTGGGAAGCGAGGCGGAGAAAGCTCTTGGTGAGGCCGGCATCACGGTCAACAAGAACGCGATTCCGTTTGACACGAATCCGCCGATGAAGCCGAGCGGCATTCGCATTGGCACTCCGGCGGTGACTACGCGCGGCATGAAAGAGGCGGAGATGCGGCAGATTTCGCACTGGATCGCAGAGGCGCTCAATCATCGGACGGACGCCGCCGTGTTGGCGAAAATCCGCAAGCAGGTGCTGGGGATGGCCGAGGAATTTCCGCTGTATTTCGAGCGCCGGGCGCGGGCGCAGGCGGAAGTCAGGGCATAACATTGTTTGAATTGTCGCCCATTTATGAATTGTGATCCCGAGCGACGCGAGGGATCTGCTGTTCGCCGCAAGAAGCAGGTCCTTCGCTCCTCCACCCCATCGCGCCAAAAGCGGGCGCGGTGGGGACCCCGGTTCGCTCAGGATGACAAGTGTGTGGCGATAACGAGCGTCTAGCGAATTCCCTGTGTCCTTCTTCATCCTCTGTGGTTAAATTCCATTCGTGAAAGTAGCCATCGACATCCGTCGCATGACGGAATTCGGCATTGGCACCTACATCCGGAATGTGGTGCGCACGCTGGCGCGCCTGGACCGCGACAGCAAGTACTTCCTCATCGGATCGCCGGAGAAGGTGGCGGAATGTGGGGCGCTGCCGGCGAACTTCCACGCGGTGGCGCTGGACGGGCGTGATGACACGCTGAAAGGGACCCTCGATTTCCGGGCGATCGTGCGGCGGCTGGGGTGCGACGTGGTTCACATTCCGAACCTGTTCTGGATTCCGCGCGGGTTGAGTTGTCCTTATATTCTGACTGTGCACGACCTGTTGGAGCACATGTATGGATCGCGCGACCTTTCCGGCTCGCGGCGCAGCCTGCACTTTTATCTGACGCGGCGCGTGTTGCGCAAAGCGGCGCGGGTGATCGCGGTGTCGCAATTCACCAGGAACGAAATCGAAAAGCTGTTGGCCATTCCGGATGCGCGGATCGAGGTAGTGTACAACGCGATTGACGAGCGTTTTCTGCACGGCCATGCCACCGAATCGGATTGCGAATTGATCGCCCAGCGTTATCTGGTGAACTATCCGTTCATTCTGTACGCGGGTGCCATTCGGCCGCACAAGAATGTGGTGCGCATCATCGAAGCGTTTTCGGCGCTGAAGAGCGAACTGCAGAAAGAGCAGCAGTACCCGGATCTGAAGCTCATCATCATCGGGGACGATCTTTCGAGCCATCCGCGGCTGCGGCGTACGGTGGTGCGCAGCGGGGTGCAGAACGACGTGCGTTTCCTGGGATTCGTGCCCATCGAAGTGCTGCGCATTTTTTACGATGTAGCCAAGGTTTTTGTGTTTCCATCGCTCTACGAGGGATTTGGATTGCCGCCACTGGAAGCCATGGCCCATGGAACTCCGGTGGTCACTTCGAACACTTCGAGCCTGCCGGAAGTTGTGGGGAACGCGGCGTTGCTGGTGAATCCGGAAAACGTGTTTGAAATTCGGCGAGCGTTGCAGCGAGCGCTGCTTGATCCGGCGCTGCGGGAGCGGATGAAACAACGCGGCTATGATCAAGCGCAGCGATTTTCCTGGACGAATTCGGTGTCGAGAATTCTTGAGATTTACCGCCAAGTGGCGGGTGGCCGTGTTTCCCGCGGGGTGGCCGCGGACTGAAGCCGATCTTACTCTCGTATTCTCACTCTCGTATATCTTGCTCTCGTATAATGAAACTTCCGCGATGAATTCTGGCGCTACGCGCAATCTCGAACCGCCGACAATTGAGACGGCGATCGACCCGGCAATGACCCATCCGGCAACGATACCCCCCACAACGACCCGTCCGAACCGGTTGCTTTCGGACTGGCGGATCTGCGTGCTGGTGTTGATTGGGTTGTGGGCGGTCATCTACATGGTGGGGCTCTCGCGGCCCGCCTTGCTCGATGATGCGGACACGGTGCATGCCGAGGCGGCGCGCGAGATGCTGCTGCGGCATGACTGGGTCACGCTCTATGTCAACGGCGTCCGCTATCTGGAAAAAGCTCCCCTGATGTATTGGGGCGTGGCGACGAGCTACAGGCTGTTCGGCGTCAGCGAGTGGAGCACGCGGTTGCCGCTCATGCTGGGCGTGCTGGCGATGATTCTCTCGACCTACGGTCTGGGGCGCTGGGCTTTGGGCAACGAAGGCGGACTCGATTCCGGGCTGGTGCTCGGGACCGCGCTCGGGCCGTATCTTTTTACGCGCTTTCTGATTCCGGACGTGGCGGTGGGTCTCTGGCTGACCCTGACGTTCTGGCTTTTTCTGGTGTCGTTGGAACAACAGAAGCTGGAGCAGCCGAAGTTCGACCAGCCCAAGCCGGCGCGCTGGACTTGTTGGGGACTGGCCGCAGTGTGCGCGCTCAACGTGCTTACCAAGGGACTGATCGGGCTGGTATTTCCGGCAGGGGCGATCGGGCTTTATCTGCTGCTGACGGGGAATTTGCGGCATTTGCTGAAGCTGCGTCTGGTTTCGAGCGGGCTGGTGTTTTTCGCCATCGCTGCGCCATGGCACATTCTGGCGGCGCTGCGAAATCCGGCGCAGGGGCAGGTGCGTGGATTTCTGTGGTTCTACTTCGTCAATGAGCACATCCTGCGCTTTTTGAACAAGCGTATTCCGCGCGACTACGACACGGTTCCGTTGCTGCTGTTCTGGGCGTTACTGGTTTTGTGGCTTATTCCGTGGACTGTGTTTCTTCCGCAGTCGCTGCAGGAAGTACCGCGACGCTGGCGTGAGTTCCACTCGCAGATGTCGCGGCGCCAGCGTGCGTATTTATTATTTTTCTTGTGGAACCTGGTGATCGTGGGCTTCTTTAGCCTCTCGACGCGGCAGGAATACTACACCATCCCGGCGATTCCGGGGATGGCATTGCTGGTGGGCGGATGGCTGCAACGGGAAAGAGCATCGGCTGCGGATAGCCGGGAACGGCGCGACGGACGGATTTCGTCGGCAGTGTTGCTGGCTGCCGGCGTCGCTATCGCGGTGGTTGGCTTTGCGCTGCTCTTCTTCTCGAAAGCGCCGGCTGCGGGCACGGATCTGTCGGACCTGTTGCGGAAAAATCCGCAAGACTACGCGCTCTCGTTCGGGCACTTTCTGGATTTGACGCCGCAAGCGATGGGCGCATTCCGCGTGCCGTTGTTCGGCTTTTCACTCGCGTTTCTGCTGGGAACGATGGCCAACTGGATTCTGCGTCGCCGAGTGCGGGCGGGGGCGGGAAACGTTGCGCTGGTGGCGATGATGGTGGTTCTGCTGGCGTGCGTGCGGATTGCGTTTGGCATCTTTTCTCCGATTCTTTCGTCGAAGGATCTGGCGATGGCAATTCGTGAGCAATATCGGCCGGGCGATCAGATCGTAGTGAGCGGGCTATACGAAAATGCGTCCTCACTGAATTTCTACACCGGGATCCCGTTGCACAGTTTGCACGCGCCGGGAGGAAACATGTGGTATGGCACGCAGTTTCCGGGAGCGCCGCGGGTTTTTGAGACGCAGGCATCGTTCGTCGAAATGTGGAATGGTCCGCAGCGCGTTTTTTTGTGGGCCGAAGAGGATGATCCGGCGGCATTGCGCGGATTGGCGAGCTATGTGGTCGCGCGGCGGGGAGGCAAGACTATTTTTTCCAATCGACCGACGACGCCGGCTTCACGATAGTCAGGCGGCCGTCTTTCAGATCGAAGACATCGCCTCGCCAGTGGATGCGGTTGCCCAGAAAACCTGCGGCCCAAATGAACGGCGCGATCAGGTCTCGCAGTGGGAGCAAGAAAATGTTGCTGAGCGCTTGTCGGTCGTGGAGCACGACCACCGCGGCAACGAACCCGACGGCCAGCCTCGCAGCGAACGTCAGGGCGAATAGTGCCCATGCCCACGCAGCCCCTTGGGCCACTAGCAGCGTCACCAATGCCCATGGCAGGCCGAAGGTGAAGAGCAGTCCGGCGTATCCCCAGCGACGTGCGTCCCGAATGGTCCGCGACCAGCGCAGTTGATGGCGGAAAAACTGCCGCAGGGTGTAGGCCGGTAGAAATGTGGTGACGGTCGCGGCGCTGAGTTCGACTCGCTTTCCGGTTGCGGCGATGCGCCGGCCGAGTTCATAGTCGTCGGCTAGATAGTCCAATAACGCTTCGAAGCTGCCGATAGCTTCGAGGTCGCGGCGGCGAAACGCCAGGGTTGAACCCAATCCAAAGTGCAATCCTTTCTCTAGAAATCTTGCGCTTAGAACTCCCGGCACAAAGTCGGTGCTTATGCCCAACGCTTCGAGGCGCGAGCCGAGGGTCGGGCTGGCAACAGCGTGGTAGAGGCAAGTCACCAGTCCCACCGAAGCGTCGGCGAGCGGCGTGATCACCTTGCGCAGATAATCTGGAGGGACGCGGATGTCGCTGTCATTCACCAGAAGAAGTTCGTGGCGTGCCGCGGGCAACATCTGCACGAGATTGCTGACCTTGATATTTGGTCCCAGAACGCGGTCGCACACGATTAGCTCAATCTCCCGGTTGGGATATTTTGACTGGAGCTTGCGCACCACCTCGATGGCGGGATCCGCGGGATCGCTGACCCCGAAGATCATTTGAATTTGAATTTGAAATTCCGGGCACTCCTGTTCGCAGTGACTGCAAAAGCTCTCCCAGATTTCGGGATCGACACCTTTCAAGGGTTTGAGGATGGAAAGTGGAGGTAGCTGGCTATCGGGCAGCGGGGGCTGCGCGAGTGTCTTGCGCCTGTCGCGCAGAAAACTAGTCATCGAAAGCGCGGAGAGAAAGTAGAAAAACAGACAGCAGACGGTTCCGGTTGCGGCCACAGCTTCGAGCAGGGACCTTGCTGTCAATGGCGCTGGCGACATTAGCAACATGTTACTCGTAGCGCAGCGACTCGATGGGATCGAGGTTGGCCGCTTTCCACGCGGGATAGATGCCGAAGATGAGTCCTACCGCGGCCGAGGCGACGAAGGCGAAGATCGACCAATCCACCGACATGGTGGCCGGAAGCGATGGAAACGCCACCGGGACGATGGCGGTGATGAGGGCGCCCAATAAGAGCCCGATGACTCCGCCGACGGCCGTGAGCATGACCGCTTCGAGCGTGAATTGCACTAGGATGTCGCGCTTGCGGGCTCCCATGGCTTTGCGCACTCCGATTTCGCGCGTGCGCTCGGTCACCGAAACCAGCATGATGTTCATCACGCCCACGCCGCCCACGATCAAGCCGACACTCGAAACCGCAAACATGAAGATGAAGATCATACGCGTGATCTGATTCCACACGTCGGAAATCGAGTCCTGGGTAAAGATGGCGAAGTTATCCGGCTTTTCGGGCGGGACCTTGCGGCGGCGGCGCAGCAACTCGCGCATTTCGTCGATGGCCTTGGGCATGTCAGCATGCGAGGTCGCCTTGACGCTGATCCAGTACTGCTTCAGTTCGGGGTGCAACTTCCGGAACGTGGTCAGCGGGAAGAAAACAATGTTGTCATCCGGATTCTTTCCTCCGCCGAACACACTCTTCCGGATCTTCTCCACACCGATCACGGTAAACAACTGGCCTTCGATGTTCAGCTCTTTGCCCAGCGCCTCCTCATTCGGGAAAAGCTCCCCCGCTGTGTCGTGGCCGATAATAATCACTGGGCTGCGGCGCTCTTCATCGATATCGCTGAACCAGCGGCCGGAGTCGAGGGCAACGTCAATGACATCCTTGTAGGAAGTGGTATCGCCTTCCAGAATGGTTTGCTTGGCCTTGCGGTCTTTGTATTTAACCGTGTAGGTGCCGGTGCCGAGTTCCGGCCGGGCATACTGCACCATGACGGTGACCGCTTTCACGTGCGGCAGATCCTGCATCGCCATGCCGTCATCGTAGGTCAGTTCCTTGCGCGTGCGCATCTCTTCCGTCGGACGTCCGAAGGTGAAGGGCTCCATGTGGAAAGCGAAGATGATATTGGAACCCAGGCTGGTGATGACCTGGCTTACGTTATCGTTCAGGCCGCGCACGATCGACGAAATCCCGATGACGACGGCAACCCCAATCACGATGCCAAGCACGGTCAGCGACGAACGCATTTTATTGCTGCGGATCGTGTCCACCGCCATGTTCAAGCCTTCGCCGAGTTCGCCTTTGAGTAGCATTGCCTGAAAACCTTTTCACCGCCGAGACGCAGAGTGCGCCGAGAAAACTGCAGATCCCTCGCTCCGCTCGGGATGACAAATCAAGAAACTCGTTAGGTCTCAAATCGCAGCGCAGCGATTGGGTCCAGCACGGCCGCGCGGCGCGCGGGATACACGCCGAAAAAAATACCAACGCTCGCCGCCACCAGCACTCCTGCCGCTACTGCCCAAAGTTTGATGGTTGAGGGCATGCCGATGGCGAGCGTGACGCCCTTGGCGATGGAAATGCCGAACAGCACGCCGATCGCGCCTCCGAGCAGGGCCAAGGTGAGCGACTCGATCAGAAACTGCAGCAGGATGTCGCTGCGGCGCGCTCCCATCGCTTTGCGGATTCCGATCTCCCGCGTTCGTTCCGTCACCGAAACCAGCATGATGTTCATGATCACGATGCCGCCGACCACCAGCGAGATGGCGGCGATTCCGATCATGGCGTAAAAGAACGTGCCGCTGAAGTTCGACCAGATACTCAGCAGGCTGTCGTTGGTCTCAATGTCGAAATTGTCGTCGTCGCCGGGGTGCACGTGACGGCGAGCGCGCAGGATGGCGCGCGTTTCGTCCATGGCTTCCTCGAATCCGGCGCCGCTGGCGGCGGCCTTGCCCGAGATGCGGATACTTTCATGGGAGCCATTCTGCTTCTGAAACGCGGTGATCGGCATAAGCGCATAGTTATCCATGCTCTGGCCGAGCGTCTTGCCCTTGCGTTTGCCGACGCCGATCACACGATAGACCCAGCCGTCGACACGAATCTCCTTGTTAATGGGATCCATGCCGGGCATCAGGTTATCCACGATGTCCGGTCCGACAACGACGACGGGGGAATTGTTCCTCACATCCACATCGTTGATCATGCGTCCGGCGGTGAGGTCGATATAGAGAATCGGCACCATGGAGGGCGTCATGCCGCGGACAAGCGTATCGCTGATGGACTGCTCGTTGTACTTAACATGTCCGCTCGTGTTAAGTTGCGAAGCTCCCACCCATTCGCAATGCTTGCAGGCTTCGAGGACGGCTTGGTAGTCCTCCAGGGTCAAATTTTTGCGCTTCTCGCCCTCGAGAAATTTATCGATGTTGGTGACCACGGGTGAAACTTTGAAGACGATAAAAACGTCGGCGCCGAGATTGAAAATTTTCGTCGCCACGTAGCCATTAATGCCGTTGACGAAGGTGACCACGGCAATCACGGCGGCAACTCCGATCACCACACCGAGCAAGGTGAGCGCGGAGCGCAGCTTGTTCGCCCACAGCGACAGGAACGCGATCTTGATAGCTTCGGAAATGTTCATGAGATCAGGGGTCAGGTCTCAGGTGTCAGGTCCCAGGTCTCAGGCTAATAGACGTCTTGCCCCGGCTCTTTGTCTTTGCGTTATCAGTTTAGCAGTCCGGGCCCTAAACTCCTGAGACCTGAGAACTCGCGTCACGGAGGCCATCGAATATAATGATTCTGTTGGCAGCCGGACCGGATGGTCGCTGTCGCAAGACAGAGGAAAGTCCGAACTCCGCAGAGCAGTGTGCCGGATAACGTCCGGGACGGCCGGTTCAAGCCGGTTGGACGGAAAGTGCCACAGAAAATGCACCGCCCGGGCCGCAAGGCTCAGGTAAGGGTGAAAAGGTGCGGTAAGAGCGCACCGCCGTCGCAGTAATGCGGCGGGCAGGGCAAACCCCACACGGAGCAAGACCAAATAGGGAGGGAATCCGGTTTCGGCCGGGTGCGTGCCGGCTCGGCGCGCCACCACCTCCGGGTAGGTCGCTTGAGCCTCGCAGTAATGCGTGGCCCAGAGGAATGACCGTCCTGCCGCAAAACGGCAGACAGAATTCGGCTTACAGGTCCGGCTGCCACAAACTACTTTTATCAAGAGTTCATAGTCGCATTCTTTGCCAGCGGTCCCGATCAACCCTATAATCGAAGTTCGGCACGAGTCCACGGCACCGACCGTATATCCGACTCGTGATTTCACCCGATCACTTCACTGAACACCAAGGAGAACTTTATGTCCGCACCCAGCCGTCGCCCGGAAATTCGCCGGCGCCGCACCCGCGCAGAGAAAATCGCAAAGTTGCGCAAGCGCCTCGCCGCTGCTTCTGCTTCCAATGACAAAGACCGTCTCACTGCAAAGCTGCATCGTGTCGGTTTGGTTTCCCCGGGAAATCCGCTGATCAAGAGCGCCTAGCTCAGTCGAAAGCTAGAATTCCACCGTCACGAACCTCGCCGGGCTCTTTCCCACATTCGTCAAGATGGGACCGTAGCCTCCCGTCAACCATTGGATGTCGCCGGATCTTAGTTTTACCGGCATGGGAGTCACAGATCTGAGGTCGCTGCGAATATCGAGATCGCTGATCGCGACCAGCAGTTGCGGACCGCCGAAAGATTGGCTGGGCACCGCAGCGCCTGGTTCGAGGTTGACTTCGGAGACGCGCGCTCCATCCTTCACGAAAAGAAGTTTGCTGCGGCCGCCCGGGAACGTCTTTTGGCCGTCTCCCTCCGGCAAAGCGGTCGGCGTCTGCCGCAGTTTTTCATCTTGCAGCAATTCAATCGTTACGTTGCGAAACGGCTGGTCGGAGAGATTCCTGGCGATGTGGGCAAAGTTTCCCGCCGTAAACCGCGTGTCGCCGTCCGTCAGCCTCACCTCCACGGGCGGCTTGCCCTCGACTTCGTTCGAGATGTGAGTATCGCCGAGCGCGACGGAGAGGTAGTCGTGGCGATGGCGATGCATGAGCGTCGAAGCATGGGGCGCAACCTCGACCTTGAAGGCGCGAATGTATTCGTTTTCAAGGGCAAGGTGGTGCGAGGGTTCAGAGGTGATCTCGACTTCAGTCGTTGTCTGCGCGAGCAGGAGTGGAATCAGCAGGAAGAGGAACAGTACGCGCTTCATGGTCCGAGATTGTAGCACCGGAGGAGTTGTAGCGGCCGGGCTGCGCTCGGCTTGGACGGGCGAGGTCGCCCGTCCCCACAATGATTCAAGCGGAGTACATAATCTTCCCTCCGACAATTGTCGCGACTACTTTCCCCGTCAGCTGCCATCCATCGAAGGGGGTGTTCTTCGATTTCGAGCGGGATTTGGCGGCGTCGAAGGTCCACTTCTTTTTCGGATCGAAAACAGTAACGTCGGCGACCGAGCCGCGGACAAGGGACCCGCGGCCGCGAAGATCGAAACAGCGAGCCGGACCGGCGGTGAAGAGTTCCACGATGCGGGCAAGAGGGATGCGCTTCTCGCGATGCAGCCTGGTGATCGCGAGCGCGAGCGCAGTTTCAAGTCCGGTGATGCCGAACGCGGCGCCCTCGAATTCCATCTCCTTTTCGTGGGCGGCGTGGGGAGCGTGATCGGTGGCGATGGCGTCCACCGTACCGTCGGCGAGCGCGGCCAGGAGGGCTTCCCGATCGGAGGCCGAGCGCAGCGGAGGATTCATCTTGTAATTGCTGTCGTAGTCGCGCATGTCTTCTTCAGTCAGCGTGAAATGGTGCGGCGTAACTTCAAACGTGACGCGCGCTTTGGCGCGCTTGCCCCGGCGCACACGCTTTAGCGCGTCCGCCGTAGAAAGATGTGCGACGTGCAGGCGGGCATTGGGAATGTGCATCGCGAGTTGGACATCACGCTCGACAACCGAGGCTTCGGCAGCCGCGGTCATGCCGCGTAATCCGAGACGGAATGAACGCGCGCCCGCGTTCATGGAGCAATTCTCGGTCATGCGATTGTCTTCGGCATGTTGCACCACCGGGAAATTCAGCTCCCCACCCAGAACCAGGGCCTCGCGCATAAGGGCGTCGTCGAGGATGGGCTTGCCATCGTCGGTGACCGCGATGGCTCCGGCGGATTGCAGTGCGCGGAAGTCGGTGAGCGTGACGCCCTTACTCGATCGGGTCGCGGCAGCGACGACAAACACATTGACGACCGCGCCGCGTTCGGGCTGACGAAGCCACTCGATCCACTCGACTGAATCAACCACTGGAACCGTGTTGGGCATGGTGCAGACAGAAGTGAAGCCGCCAGCGGCGGCGGCAGCCGTCCCCGTCGCAATCGTCTCTTTATAAGCCTGTCCGGGCTCGCGCAAGTGCGCGTGCAGATCAATGAAGCCGGGTGCGACGATGAGTCCGCGGGCATCGAATTTTTCGGCTTTCTCGTACACGCTGCCCTTGATCTTGTGGGGAGGAGCAACTTCGGCGACGCGGCCATCTTTCAGCAGCACGTCCATAGGTGCGTCGATGCGAGCGGCCGGATCGATGAGGTGGCCGCCTTTGATCAGCAGACTGGCAATCTGCGGACTGCGTCGATTGTTTTCTGCGCTTGTCATCGCATCTTTCCTATCGCTCGCGCCAGAATCGCCATGCGCGTGGGCACGCCGTTATGCACTTCCTCGAGGATGCGCGCCTGGGCGCCGTCGGCGACTTCGCTGGTCAGTTCCAGGCCACGAATAATCGGGCCGGGATGCATTACGATGGCATCCTTCTTCGCCATCTTCAACCGGGCTGGGGTCATCTGGTAGCGCGCGATGTATTCCGGAAGGTCGATCTTCATCCCGGAGAGGCGCTCTTTCTGCACGCGCAGCAGCATGACAACATCGGTGCCTCGCAAGGCGTCTTCGATGTGGCGAGTGACGCGCACGCCCGGCGCGAGGGTCGCCGCAATGTCGGGCACCAGTTCCGGCGGACCGCAAAGAATAATCTTCACGCCGAATTTGCTTAGCAGGTGGCACGCCGACCGCGCCACACGACTGTGAAAAATGTCGCCGACAATCGCGACCTGCAGACCTTTGAAAGTTTTCTTGTTGCGCAGAATGGTGTAAGCATCGAGCAGCGCTTGCGAGGGATGCTCGTGCAATCCATCTCCGGCGTTAATGACGGGCACGTCGATGTGCTGCGCCATCACAAAGGGCGCGCCGGCGCTGGGGTGGCGGATGACGATGATGTCGGCGCCGACGGCGCGCACCGTGTATCCCGTGTCAAGCAGCGATTCGCCTTTCTCGATACTCGAACCGACGGACTGGATGAGGACGGTGTGAGCGCCCATTGATTTGGCCGCGATTTCAAACGAGCTCCGGGTGCGGGTGGAAGCCTCGTAGAAAAGTAAAAGCACTCGCTTGCCCTTGAGCAGGGGCCGCGGCTTGTCCGGATTCATGCGCCGGGCAAACTTCAAAAGTCTCAGGATCTCGGCTGCTTCCAGGTGTTCGATGCCGAGCAGGGAACCGCGCGCTGGATTCATAGTTGTATAAGAGCCCGTGTTGAAGGGATACGCCGCACCTCGCTCCTCAATTCGGCCAGATTTTGTCATCCCGAGCGAAGCGAGGGATCTGTAGTCCGCCGCAGAATGCAGATCCCTCGCTGCGCTCGGGATGACAATTCATAAAAAGTGTCTACGCTATCGCTGTCTGCAGCTATCGTTGCCTACAGCTATCGTTGTCTACTGCTTTTCCATCAGCAGGACTTTCTCCGCGTCATCGACCTCGCGGAGTTTGACCTCAATAATCTGATTTTCCGTTGTCTGCACCGTTCGTCCGATGAACGCGGCTTCAATCGGCAACTCGCGATGACCGCGATCAATCAGTACGCACAACTGCAAGCGCCGGGGACGGCCGGCGCGAAACAGCGCGTCCATGGCGGCACGAGTGGTGCGGCCGGTGTAGAGCACGTCGTCAACCAGCACCACCGACTTGCCCGTGATGGGAATTTCCATCTCGCTTTTCTGCACTACGGGCTTGGAGTCGAGGGTGGAAAGATCGTTCATAGAAAGATCGTCGCGATAGAGGGTAATGTCGAGCGTGCCGAGCAGTACCGGTTTCTTTTCGATGCGCTGAATAATCTTCGCCAGCCGCTCCGCCAGCGGAACTCCGCGGCGGCGGATGCCGACCAGCGCCAGATCTTCGACGCCATTGTTTTTCTCAAGAATCTCATGCGCCAGCCGGATCAAGGTGCGCTCCACCTCGGAGGCCGACATGAGCTGTGCTTTTTGATGAATCTCGACGGGACGCCCTGGCGCGCGTGAACTCATAAACGCTGCATCATACGCGTGCGGAAAGATGAGAGCAAGGCCGAGCCTGAAACCCGCGTGGCCAGCGAGGGAGCGACGGGCGTCTTGCGCTTCCGGCAGTTCAGCGGCCGGGCGGGGACGCCCGGCTCTCCACGGGCAATTTTGAATTACACGCGGGTGTTGCGAGGCCGCGAGAACAGCGAGGCCAGCGCGCCGCCAACCGAGGCGAGCACCACGGTGAAAATCATTCCAAAAAAGAGGGTGATCGCCAGCCCCGTCGGGGTGAACAGGTTGTGGATGCTGGCTTGAATTTCAGGGTCGGCCGCGTTTGCTCCGAACCTCTGAGCGATTTTCAGGATGTAATCGGTGTATTCCTGCTGGGCATGAAAAACAAAAATCCGGATGGTGATCAACAGCGCGTTGATGGCGAAGACGACGACTCCCGCCGCTCCCCCAAGACGCGACCCGAGAGCGGCGGGAAGTGCGAATCCATTTTCGCGACGGTAGAAAAAGACAGCCAGTGCTCCGGTCAGCACGATGCCGAGAAAGGGGATCATTCCGATGAACACGCCGAGCACGCCGGCCTGGAGCGCGGCACGAACGGCAATTTTCCGGTCCATCGTGCTTCCCGACGAAACTTGCCGCGTCTGAGACGAGGCAAGCCGCGTCTCTACGGGAATCTCCTGAGAAAGCTCGTCCAGCGCGGGATTCAAGCCCGCGGCAATTTCAGCATCCGGGGCCGCAACCTGCACGTGGATTTGAGGAGCGCGGCATTGCGGACAAAACGGCCGTCCGTCCTCGACCGTGGTTCCACATTGCTGGCAAGGATGCTCCACGTCTTTGAAATTAGCGCACAACGAACCGGAGAGCAAGGCATCGGGTCATTGAATCATTGAGTGATTGAATCATCGAATCATTGAAAACGTCTTTCCCTGCCCGACCACCCAATGACTCAATGCCCCGATCAAATCGTGTCGTCCTTGCCCGTGTGAATGCGCACATAAACCAGCGCAAAGCGGGAACCATGGCCGCTGGGCTTGACGGAAACGATGTGCTGGTTTCCGCCGGTTCCTACCTTCAACTCCACCGCGTCTCCGCTGCTGTCATTCCCGCACGCGACCGGCTTGGACAAATCATCCTTGCCCTCGTAGTTTACTTGGCCCGACTGAATCCCCGACTGAATCCCCGACTGAAGCTTTGACTGAAGCCCTGACTGAAGCCCTGACTGACCTCCGTTCCAGCCGCCGTGGCACTGGATGGGCTTGCCATATTTCGGCAGCTCTTTGTTGTAGTAGGCAATGATTTTATCGGGAGCGTCATCGGAGACGAACTCCGCCGCCACCACTTTCAACGAGAATCCCGGCAGCGAAAGGTTCACATTGGCGCTCTTCTTGTCGTCGCTGCTGTCTTTCGGGGCGGGCTTGGCGCCGGGATAGAGCGTCAGGCCGGCGTCGCGGATATCGGCTTGCTCGCTGACATGCAAATCGCCCACGGGAGACTTGATGTCAACGTGTGCCTCGCCATTCTTCTTGTCGTTCCCACTGATGCTGCAAGCGGGAAGCACGCAAAGGGCGGCAAACAGCGCGCCAAGAGACAGTTTTGCGATCACGCTACGGCTGAACATTTCACGGCTGACCATTTTACGGTTGAACATTTTACGGTTGAACATTTTACGGTTGAACATTTTACGGTTGAACATGGGAGGAACCTCCTGAGCTCGGTTGACCTGAGATTGGCCGGGCGAGGCGTTCGAGACCCTCGCCTCGGGATGCGATGCCCGGAATCGTAACCGGCAGATGGCCGCTGATCGGGATCTCGCCGAAGATCGCCTTCACGGCCGCTGCTTCCGACACGCTTACATTGGAGAACGCACAGACGTAATTCTGGATAGCGGGGAAATCCTGCACCACATAAGGATTGCCCATGGCGAGTACGACGGTGCGGCTGGCGGCGCGATCGAGGATCGCGGTGAGTAATGATCCCGTGGCGTCGTCCATGGCAACCGTATTCTTCAAACCTCCTCCGGCGGCGCGCGTGGCCTTGCCCGCGGTCGGAACCACATACACGGCGGCGATCACGTGCTCCGCCGCTTCCACCGCTTCGACAACGGGCGTCTTCATGCCAGCGGCCGAGCGTGCATCGACGTAGATCACGCGGGCGTCAGGCACACGAGCTAGGATTTGACGTTCGAGCATGCGTCCGGAGTCGGTGCGCAGGTCGTCGGAAAAAATCACCACGACCAGGCGGTTGCTCACCTCGGCTACTGATTGATACGGAAGCGCGGCCTGCGGAGTTCCAAAAGACTGCAACGGGATCACTTTATCGTCGTCGCGGATGAGGGTAATGGCTTCGTCGGCAATGCGCTGGCCGACGGCCAGATTCTCCGGTTTCGCAATCTGGCTGGAGAGTTGAACGGGGTCCACCAGCCGCGCCTTGTTCAATCCGAGGGAAGCCTTTAGTTCCAAAATCTTACGAACGGATTGATCGAGCCGCGGAGGACTGATTTCGCCGCTCCGCACCGCTTTCAGCACCGAGCGGTAGCTGGCATCGAGATCGGCTGGAATGATCAGCACATCGTTGCCGGCTTTGAAGGATTCGACCGCTGCCCGGCCGATATCCTTCGCGTACAGGCGCGTCAACCCCGCCATGTCGAGGGCGTCGGTCACGACGATCCCTTTGAATCCCATGTCTTCTTTGAGGAGTCCGGTCACAATCGCCTTTGAAGTTGTGGCCACGCGGTTGGGCTCGGGGTCGAGGGCAGGAACGGTTACGTGCGCCACCATCACCGCATCCACGCCCGCCTCGATCGCTCGCCGGAAAGGCGGCAGCTCAACCGCCTCAAGCCGCGCCCGGTCGCCAGTGACTTGAGCGAGGCCGAGATGAGAATCGGCAGCGGTGTCGCCGTGTCCGGGAAAGTGTTTGGCCGTGGTCAACATGCTGCCTTCGTGAGCGCCCCGGATGTAGGCCGCCACGAAATCGCCCACCTGCTTCGGGTCTCCTCCGAACGAGCGCGTGTTGATGATGGGATTCGCAGGGTTGGAATTCACGTCGGCAACGGGGAAGAAATTCCAATGCACTCCGATGGCCCTCGCCTCCAGCGCGGTGATGCGTCCAAAAGCTTCGGCATTTTCCGTTTTGCCGGCAGCTCCAAAAGCCATCGCATGGGGAAAAACAGTAGTGCCATTCAGGCGCATGGACACGCCACGCTCGAAGTCTGCCGCGACAATGAGGGGCAGCTTGGATGATTTTTGCAGCCGGTTGAGCAGTTCGGCGGCAACATAGGGCTGGCTCTTGAGCAGAACGGGACCATCCACCGGGACGGTCATGACCAACGATCCGATGTGATATTTGCGGAGGTTGTCGCGCAGTTGAATCCAGATGGGGTCGGCGTCGTTCAGGAATTGCACCTTCACCGGGATCGCGAAGAGTTGTCCGACTTTGTCTTCAGGCGACATCTTGCGCAACGTTTTATCGACCCATTTCTGTCCGGCTCTGTCGACATGGATGGGACCGGGCTGCAGAAAGCGGTCTT
Source organism: Terriglobales bacterium (assembly GCA_050012595.1). GTDB lineage: Bacteria > Acidobacteriota > Terriglobia > Terriglobales > Acidobacteriaceae > Acidiflorens. The sequence continues at coordinate 34,787 of JBEKGW010000019.1, read as the reverse complement.
TGCTCTTGTCTTTGGCAAAGCAGAGCGCCGCAGCTAGCAGAATCATCATCAACAGCAAATGCCGGAGCATGCAATTGACAATAGCAAAAACGGACGGCAACGTCCTCGCCGTCGCAGGAACGCGTAACGGCCACTTCGCAGTTGAGTAATCGCTCACGAACTCTCTCAGATTTGCTTTTCGATGGTGGCGATGGCTTCCGCTTGGATGGCTGGGTCGTCGCCAAACCCGGCCAACCAATACACGTCCGGTTCCCGCCGGAACCATGTGATCTGGCGCTTGGCATAGTTACGATGCGCCTGTTGCGCCGCACTGAGCGCCGATTCTCGATCCAGTTCGCCGCGCAAAAACTGCACCGCCTGCTTGTATCCGAGCGACGCGAGCGGGCGCGCTTGGTCGCCATATTTTGCGAGAAGCCTTTCCGTCTCGGCGATCAATCCTCCGTCAATCAGTCCTTCGTCAAACATCTTCGCGGCCCGCTGGTTGATGCGCGCGTAAAGAGCCTCGCGCTCGGGATTGAGTCCGAGACGCAGAATGCGAAAACCGTGCAGCGGCTCGCGTCCCTGGTGCCAAAGTTCGGTGATGGGCCGGCGCGAGGCGAGACACACCTCGATTGCGCGGATCAGCTTGGGAACATCATTGGCGTGAATGCGATTGGCTGCCGCCGGGTCGAGCCGCCGCAGGAGGCGATGCAAGTGCTCGGTCCCACGCTTCTCCGCGCGCGCGCGCAGTTTGTTGCGCAGATCTTCGTTGTGCAGACCTTCGTTGCGCAGATCTCCGGAGCGCTGCGGGCCGCGAAAAAGTCCTTCAAGCAGAGCGCGAAGATAGAGTCCGGTTCCTCCGCTGACGATAGGCAAGTGTCTGCGCGGCTCGTTTTCGCTTCGAGCTGTCTCGCGCGGAACGTTTTCGTGCAGAACTATCTTGCGCAGAACTATCTCGCGCAGAACCTGCCGCGCCTGTCGCGCATATTCTCCCGCGCTAACATCGGCGAGCGGATCAACGCAATCGAGCATGTGATGCGGAACTTCCGCGCGCTCGGCCGCACTGGGCTTGGCCGTACCGATTTCAAATTCGCGGTACATCGCAACCGAGTCACAGTTAACAATTTCTCCGTGGAAGCGGCGGGCGATCGCCAGCGCCAGAGCGGTTTTCCCACTCGCCGTGGGACCAAGCACGACTATGACCAGCGGCTCACGATCTAACTTCGGCGGCTTCCGCGGCTTCGGCAACCTCGCCACCTTTGGCAACTTCAGCGCGCGCTCCAAGAGATGTACTGCCAGTAGCGGATGATGGTGAGAACGAGCAGCAGAACCGCCATGAGAAGCAATCCGGTGGCTTCGGCGGCGTAGATGGAATGGCGGTGCTGATGCTTGTCGCCCTGATGCTCGTTGTCAGCAACCGGCTTCGGCGGAACGGGAGCGTTCACGCGGCTATTGTAGCCTTTTCGGGGGTGGATGGGCGTTGGTCGCGGTTGGTGTCAACTGGGGGGGCGAGGCCGAGCTGCGCTCGGCTTGGATGGGCGAGTGTACCCGTCCTTCCACGAGCAATTCACAGAATCACCCGCTCGTCTCCCACTCGCCGCGTTACCCGCTCGCGATCCAGATATTCGAGCAGTGGAATCGCGTACTTGCGGCTGACTCCAGTCATGTCTTTGAAGCGGGCGACGTCGATTGTCGGCGCAGTATTTTTGAGGGCGGCGATCTTGTGACGAAGATCCATGAGCGCGTTCTGGTGGAAGACAAGCTCCTCTGAAATCTTGATTAGAACTTTGTCGCGCAAGAGCAGAGTGACAATCTTCTGGGCGCGGATTTTATCTACCTTCAGACCCGCCAGCACTTCTTTCAGCGACGGAACCTTCAGCCCTGCGGAAGCAAACGCCTGTTCGATGATCTTCTTGGACTCGGCTTCTTCGTCTTTCATGACCACGCCGCGGCCGGGCAGGTGGACGAGTTCGCCTGCGACTTCAAGCTGCTTTTCTTCCACTAGTTTCCCCAGCACGCTATTGAACACCTCGTAGCTAAGGTTGATCTGATCGCGCAGCTCTTCTTTGCTCATCCCTGCGACAAGAGGATTCGCATCGTGGAATTTTCTAACGGCCTGACGTGCAAGGCCTTTTGCTTCGGCGTATCCCATCGACGCAACCAGCACCTGTCCGCACCAAACCAGTCCGGCTTTCGCTGCCAGTGTCGTTGCTTCCTCCCGCCGTATGTTCATTTCCCCGGGAACGTCATCCAGCGGCAATCCCCGGCTCGCGCGTCGTCGAACGCGGGCGGCTAACACCTCTTCGGGAAGGCCTGTCATCATTTTGGTTAAGAACGCGGCGATGTCATGCTGGGGCTGCTTTCGAAGTAAGGGCGAAGCGTCGAGCACCAAGCCACCCCCGATCGTCACCACGGGTGAAAACTGTCGCACGATGAAACGGTCTCCTGGTAAGAGCAGCGTAGGTTCGGACAATCGGAATTGCACGTATTGCTCATCACCGGGTTTGAGCTGCCTCACTCCGTACAAGCGCGCTTCGGCGACCGTCTCCGATGTGTAGGCGTGGAAGTGGACGCGCGCGCCGTCCTTGAACGGCTTGGCTGACGGAAGCAGGGAAAGAAGCGCGTCGACTCGCGACGTGGAACGGAAAGTATCCGGGGTCGCGAGCGTCATTCCGCGCGCCAGGTCTCCGGTAGAAAGTCCTGCGAGGTTCAATGCGGTGCGCTGTCCAGCGACGGCGGCTTCCGCGGGCGAGCCATGAACCTGCACGCCTCGAACCCGCGCTCGCTTGCCGGCGGGAAACACTTCGAGCTCTTCTTCCTTGCGGATCGTCCCGGCAACGAGCGTGCCGGTCACGACCGTGCCGAAGCCTTTCATGCTGAAAACACGGTCGATGGGCAAGCGAGCCAGCGCCGCCGAGTCTTTCGCCGTAACTTCTGAGGCGACTTGAGCAAGCGCGGATTTCAACTCGTCCAGACCTGCGCCCGTCAACGAGCTCACCGCGACCATTGGCGATTGCGCCGCATCGAGAAAAGATCCGCGCACGTGATCTTCCACTTCCAGTCGCACCACTTCGAGCGTCTCCGCATCCACCGCATCGCATTTTGTGAGCACGGTGATGCCGCGGCGGATGGCAAGCAGGCGGCAGATATCGAAGTGTTCGCGAGTCTGCGGCTTGATGCCTTCATCGGCGGCGATTACGAGCAGCACCAGGTCGATGCCGCCCACGCCCGCCAGCATGTTGCGCACAAAGCGCTCGTGGCCGGGGACATCGACGAATCCCAAGCGAATCGTGCCTCCGCCGGGTGCGGGAAGTTCGAAGTGGGCAAAGCCGATGTCAATCGTGATGCCGCGCCGTTTTTCTTCTTCGAGGCGGTCGGCATCAATGCCGGTCAGAGCTTTCACCAACGCCGTCTTGCCGTGATCGATATGTCCGGCCGTGCCGACGATGACGGACTTCATGCAAAAACAGTATAGTGGCAGGTCTCGGGGCTGCGGTTGCGGAGTATTCATCAGGCCGGTAGACTGCGCGCATGGCCACGCGCGCCGCACTGGGATGCAAACTCCACACTGGCTGGGCTATGTTGGTGGCGCTGGCCGGCCAACCTGGCGAAATTCGAATCTTGTTTCGGGGGCGCATTGAGTTGTTGCCGCTCGACGAATCAATCCCTCGTTTCGTGTATCACGAGGCGGCCGAACTGTCTCTTCCGCGCGCAACGGCACTCGTGAATGGTGCGCGAGAGGCCTCGCAGAAGGCCGCGCGGCTCGCAATCAAAGATGTACTGCGCGAACTCGATTCACGCGGAGCCAAAGCGGATGTTTGCGGAGTTCTTTCTAGTTCTACTTTGGTCCCGGATGATCTGCCTCGGATTCTCCAATCGCACCCGTTGATTCACGCAGCGGAAGGCGCCTTGTTCAGGCAGGCGATCATCTTAGCCTGTGAGAACGGCGGGTTGGCCGTCACGACTGCCCGCGAGCGAGAAGTCTGGCCGCGCGCAGCGGCCGCATGGAGCATCGCAGAACCGAGGTTGCGAAAAGAAGTGGACGCCTTGCGAGCATCGGTGGGTGCACCCTGGAGCGCGGACCACAAGACTGCCGCAGCGATTGCGCTGTTCGCTCTTAAATAGCATGCGAAAAGTTGGTGGAGATGCGACAATAAAGATTCCCTGATGACCACAACCTCTGCGATCATTCCTATTGCGGTTACGCCGGAGATAATCCGGGAGCATGGCTTGACTCCGGAAGAATTCGAAAAAATCAAGCGGCTGCTCGGCGGACGCGAGCCCACGCGGACCGAGCTCGGCATTTTTAGCGTGATGTGGAGCGAGCACTGCTCTTATAAGTCGTCGCGCGTTCACCTGAAGCGTTTACCCACGCGCAGCAAGCTGGTGGTGCAGGGGCCGGGTGAAAATGCCGGCATCGTGGACATCGGTGACGGCTGGGCCTGCGCGTTCAAGATCGAGTCGCACAATCATCCGTCGTTTATCGAACCATTCCAGGGAGCGGCCACCGGCGTCGGCGGAATTTTGCGCGACATTTTCACCATGGGCGCGCGGCCGGTTGCAGTGATGGACTCGCTGCGGTTTGGGCCGATTCAAGCCGAGCTGCGCTCGGCTGGACGGCCGAGGGCGGCCGTCCCTACACAGGCAGAGATTCACAAGAATCACTCCGTCATGGAAGGCGTGGTCTCTGGCATCGCTTCTTACGGCAACTGTTTCGGCGTCCCTAACCTCGGTGGCGAGGTGAAGTTCGAGCCTTGTTACTCCGGCAATCCGCTGGTGAACGCCTTCGCTCTCGGCCTGGTCCGCCGCGACCAGATTTTTTACGGACGCGCGGCGGGCGAGGGGAATCCAGTAATTTATGTCGGCTCCAAGACCGGACGCGATGGCATCCATGGCGCTACCATGGCGAGCGAGGAGTTCAGCGAAGGGTCGGAAGCCAAGCGCCCCAACGTTCAAGTCGGAGATCCCTTCCTCGAAAAGCTGCTGCTCGAAGCCTGTCTGGAAGCCATGCAAACCGGCGCCATCGTTGGAATACAAGATATGGGCGCGGCGGGGCTGACCTGCTCGACCTGCGAGATGGGCGCGCGTGGCGGCACCGGAGTCGAAATCGAATTGGATCGCGTCCCGCAGCGCGAGACCGGCATGACCCCTTACGAGATCATGCTCAGCGAGTCGCAAGAGCGCATGTTGCTGGTCGCGCAGAAAGGCCGTGAAGAAGAAGTTTTCCACGTCTTCCAGAAGTGGGGACTGGATGCGGTGGAAATCGGCCGGGTCACCTCCGATGGGAAGATGCGCGTGCTTGAACACGGCAAAGTCGTTGCTGAAATTCCCAACGCCGCGCTCACCGATAACGCGCCGGTGTACAAACGTCCGCTGGTGCGCTGGGAGCCGCCGGTCGAGCGCGAAATGCCGGAGCACATCCAGCTCTCCGAAAGTGGAGACTTTTCGCTCCAGCTCAAGCGTTTACTCGCAAGCCCCAACATTTGCTCGAAGCGTTGGGTCTGGCAGCAGTACGATCACATGGTGCAGACCAACACGGTCGAAGCGCCCGGAGCGGGCGATGCTGGCGTCATCCGTATCAAGGGCTCCAAACGCGGACTGGCGATGGCGCTCGACGGCAACAGCCGCTGGTGCTATCTCGATCCTCGTCTCGGCGCCATGCACGCGGTCGCCGAAGCGGCGCGGAAAGTGGCTTGCGCCGGGGCGACTCCGATCGGCGCCACCAACTGCCTCAACTTCGGCAATCCGGAAAAACCGCACATCATGTGGCAGTTTTCGCAGGTGATTGACGGCATCACCAAAGCCTGCGAGGAGCTTGATACGCCGATTACCGGCGGCAATGTGAGCTTCTACAACGAAACTCTCGGCGAGGGGATTTATCCGACTCCCGTGATCGGAGTGGTGGGAATTCTCGAAGACGTGCACAAGACGGCGAAGATGCACTTTGCGTCGAGCGGTGGCGAGTCCGGTTACGAGGTCATAAACGAGGTCATAAAAAAGATCGTCCTGCTGCGTGCCAATGAAGCTGGCGACGCGGTCGACGCTCGGTTGGAGTTTGGGTCGTCCGAGTACGCGAAAGAGATTCTCGGAGCTGTGTGGGGCTATCCGCCCGAGCTGGATATCGAAAAAGAAGCCACGCTGCAACGTGCGCTGGTGGCCATCATCCGGGCGGGGCTGATCGAGTCCGCGCACGACTGTTCCGATGGCGGGTTAGCGGTGGCGCTGGTGGAGTCGGCACTGCCAGGCGGAGTAGGCCTGAGCGTCAGATTGCCCAGGCAGCAAGTCGCGCTTGAGTTCGTACTGTTCGGAGAAGATGCCAGCCGCGTCGTAATAAGCTGTGACCCAATCCACCTGCCGCGAATCCAACAGGTGGCGGAGGAGTATGGCGTCTTCGCGGATGTGCTGGGCGAAACAGGGTCGGATCGGGTTGAGATCGTGGTGAATGGTGAGTCGGTAATTTCCGCCAGCGTTGCGGAGTTGCGGGAAGCGTACGAAGGCGCGCTGGAAAGGGCGCTCGGCACGGAACCAAACGTTGCCGCCGCGGACTGACAGGCTTGCGTAGGGACGGCCGCCCTCGGCCGTCCAGGGCGAGCGAAAGCTCGCCAGAGGTTTTGATCGAAGTGCGAGTGGCCGGGCTTCGCCCGGCTGGACGGCCGGGGGCGGCCGTCCCTACGTGAGTTAGGTTGAATTGACTAAATGCTGACTTCTGACAAATTTCGTGATGAATGCGGCGTGGTCGCCATCCACGCCCATCCCGAGGCGGAGAAACTCGCCTATCTTGGACTGCATGCCCTCCAGCATCGCGGACAGGAATCGGCGGGCATCGTCACTTCCGACGGCGAGCGGCTGCGCCAGCACAAGGCCATGGGGCTGGTCGCCGATATCTTCAGCCATGAAGTGCTGAGTTCTCTGCGCGGCGTTCTCGCCATCGGCCACACTCGCTATTCGACCGCCGGCGATTCGGCCTTGCTCAATGCGCAGCCTATCATGGTGCAATCGAACAAGGGCACGATCGCAATTGCTCACAATGGCAACCTGGTCAACGCTCACGCGATTCGCGCCAAGCTGGAGGGCCAGGGCTCGATCTTCCAAACCAACAGCGACACGGAAGTGCTGGTTCACCTGATCGCGCTCTCCCGCGAGCAAACCCTGCCCGATGCGATCGCCGACGCCCTGCGCCGCGTGGAAGGAGCTTTTTCGCTGGTCATGCTCAGCCGTGACCGTATCTTCGCCGCCCGCGATCCACGCGGATTCCGCCCACTGGCCATGGGACGCATCCCGGCTCTAACCAGCGAGAAAAAAGACACGGTCGTCTTTGCTTCGGAAACCTGCGCTTTTGATTTGCTCGGCGCCACCTACGAGCGCGACGTCAAACCTGGGGAACTCGTTATCGTGGGGCCCGAAGGCATCAGCTCGCGTTTTTACTCGCCGTCTCCGGCGCTGTCGAGCTGCATCTTTGAACACGTTTATTTTTCGCGTCCCGACAGCCTGGTGTTTGGCCGCTCGGTCGATCAAAGCCGCGACGCCATGGGACGCCAGCTGGCGCGCGAAGCTCCGGTGGACGCCGATATCGTCGTTCCGGTCCCTGATTCCGGCAATACCGCGGCCATCGGATACGCCGCCGAAAGCGGCATCCCGTTTCGTCTTGCCCTCATCCGCAATCACTACATCGGACGTACTTTCATCGAGCCGCAACAGTCGGTCCGCGACTTTGGCGTGAAGCTGAAACTGAACGCCGTTCACAGCCTGATCGAGGGCAAGCGAGTGATTCTGATTGACGACTCGATTGTGCGGGGCACCACCAGCAAGAAGATCGTCCGCATGATTCGTAGCGCGGGCGCGAAGGAAGTCCACATGCGGATTTCCTGCCCGCCGACCATCTCGCCCTGCTTCTATGGGGTCGATACGCCTTCAAAAAAAGAACTCATCGGCGCCAACAAGACGATCGAGGAGATTCGTGAATATATCGTCGCCGATTCACTCGCCTATCTCTCGCTGGAAGGTCTTAAGAAAGCTTGCGCGGACGGAGAAAAAACCACTTACTGCTCCGCCTGCTATACGGGAAACTACCCCACCAAGATAGACGTGGAAGAGATACTGCCCGCGGTCGCCACGAAATAAACTCGTTTTCTAATGCTCGGCAGACTTCCATCCTATGAAATGCGCAGATCGAATTCGCTGATAGGCGTCGCTGCTCTCCCGTTTGTCTTCCTTTTGATGTTCTTTTTTCTACCCTCGCTCCTGCGCGCGCAAAACCCGAACGGAGCGCTTCGTGGAGAGGTTCAGGACGCGAGTGCCGCGCGAGTGGCGGGTGCGCGGGTCATCGTGGAGTCAAACGGATCTTCCATGACCCGCGAGGCAACGACAAACGATCGCGGAGAATTCCGCATTGAGGGCCTGCTGCCCGATTCCTATCGCGTTACGGTGACGGCCAAAGGTTTTGCCAAGGCTACTGCCGATGTGGACGTCGCGGTCAGCGTGGTGCGCGACATTGCCGTTGCGCTCAAACCGGAAAACGCGCGCGAGACGGTCAACGTGCGGGCGCAGGATTCCTCGATCACGACCCAGTCGATTGACACGGCGAGTGCTGTGCACGAGGGCGTAGTCGGCAGCCGGGACCTGGAAACGCTTCCGCTTCCAGCACGCAGCTTCGCCAACATCGCTTATCTCGTGCCTGGAACTGAGCCCGTCGAGCCTTCCGATCCCACCAAGGCGCGTATCACCGCCGTCTCCACCGGCGGAAGCTCCGGCTTGAACAATGAACTGTCGGTGGACGGCGCCGACAACTCCGACGACTGGATCGGCGGCTTCCTGCAAAATTTCTCGCCCGATGGCATTCTGGAATTTGCCGTGCGCACCTCGAATGAAGACGCCGACACCGGCTGGACTACTGCCGGGTCCGTCGTGATCACCACCAAGCACGGCACCAACGATTGGCACGGCGACGGGGCTTTCTACGAGCGTGCGGCGGCGCTCAACGCCCGCTTCCCAATTGAGAATCCAGCGGAAACATGCACTAACGGAGTTTGCGTGCACAATCCCAAGCAGCCGTTCTCCCGGCAAAATTACGTGGGCACGCTTGGCGGGCCGATCGCAAAAAATAAAGTATGGTTCTTTACTTCGTTCGAGCACGTGCATGAGAATGCCAGCATCGCCTACAGCCCGGCCAGCACCACGCAGTTCAATGCGCTGGCGCAGTTGGCTGCGGATGGCCTGATTTCCGGTGTCCCTTCCGTCGCCGTCCCCGCGACTGTTCCCATTCCCTTCCGCGATTACATTGGCTCGGCGCGGTTTGACTGGGCCGAGTCTTCGAAGTCGCAGTGGTTTCTACGTACCTCCGAAGACACCTACCTTACGCATAACGCGCTGGTAGAGCAGGGCACGCTGCCCTCCACCGGATTGACCACCCACAACAACTACTGGAACGCGGTGATCAGCAATGCCTATACGTTCAGTCCGACTTGGCTCGGCAATCTGGTCCTCGGCGCCAGCCTGTTGCACCTTACCCAGACGCGCAACTCAGATCTGAGCTTCGCGCTGGCGTTTCCCTTCAGCTCCACGGCGCTGACGATTTCCGGATTCGAAACTTTCGGCGACAACCAGTTCGCCACTCCCATCACTCTTTTCCCCGACCTGCGCAATCAGGACAAATACCAAGTCCGCTATGACCTCAGCCACGTTGCGGGTAGTCACGCGCTCAAGTTCGGAGTCGACTTTATTCACGAACCGGTGCTGGGTGGCGCGTTTGCGTCCACGGCGGAGCAGATCATCAAGTATCCGTCCAATCCTGACTACTATGTCGCGAACCCATCGCAGTTTTATTACGTTCCCCCAACCGCGCAGTGCAATCCCGAGCCGCCTGCTCCGGTCCCTCCAGCGACCACGGGCATCACTTGCACCTACACTCCCGCTGGCGACGGCAGCTTCTCGCAGAACGTGCAGCGACTCGGACTCTACGCCGAGGACTCGTGGCGCGTTTCACACCACCTGACGGTCAACTATGGCCTGCGCTATCAGAACACCTGGGGACTCATGATCGGCTCGGGACGAAGCGAGGCCGACAACGCCGCGTATCAGACGCTGCAGGCGCTGCAGATTCCGATCGTGCCCAGCGTGCCCCACGATTACCACAAACAGATTGCGCCGCGTCTCGGGATCGCTTACTCACCCGGCAGCAGCGAGAAAAACGTAATTCGCGCCGGCTTTGGCATCTACTATGACGATCTCGCACAGAATGGATGGGCGACGGCATTTCAGGGCGTCAACAACACGAATAAGGTAACGGGAACCTGCACGTTCACCGGATCGTCCCCAGGCACTTACGCGCTCAACGGCCCCGGCTGCCTGATTGGCGGCGCAGGCGTGACCGGAAATCTGATTGGCTCCGACTACAAAACGCCTTATGCGATCCACATTACGGGCGGGGTGCAGCACGCTTTCAATGAACACTGGCTGGTTAGCGCGGACTATACGCATGAGCAAGGAAATCATGGTTATCGGGCCTTCCCCTATACCAGCAGCGCGAACTTTCCTACGATAACCTCCCCGCTGATTCCGGCTTCTGACACGACAGATCAGATCGCTTTTGTGCCGAATGTCAATGTGTTCGAGTCTGATAACCGCTCCAGCTACAACGCGCTGATGTTGCATTTGCAGACCAATATGCGCCGTTTCAGTCTGGTCGCGAACTACCAGTTCGCCAAGGCGCAGACCTGGGGATGCCTGCTCGGCGAACTCTTCGACTATGTGGATGGCGTCTGCCAGGTACCGAACGTACCTGGATTTGCGAAGGCTGGAAAGCTGGATGCTTTCGGACCCGGCGACTACGGTCCCTCCGGCGAAGACGTTCGCCATCGCTTTGTGCTCGCCGGGACGGTGCGCATTCCCGGCGGTTTCGAATTGAGCACCATCAATCAGGTCGAGAGTGCGCGTCCCATCACCATCACGAACGCGAACAACACCGGGCGCATTTGGGTTCAGCTCAACGGCGGGACGCCGGCCTATACCGGCCTCGACATATTCCGCGGCACGCCTTACATTCAGTCCGATCTGCGCGTCACGCGTCCGTTCAAGATTGGCGAACGCTGGGAGATCAACCCGTTTGCCGAGTTCTTCAACATCTTCAACCGCAACAATCCCGGCGCGAATTACGCGGTCAATGTCGTCCAGCTCCCGGTGCCCCAGGGCCAGATGACGCCAAATGGAAACGGTCAGACCATTGTCAGCAGTATTTGTCCGGGTGCAGCCGCCGATTGCGCTCCGGCAAACGCCGTGCCCATCACCAGCCTGAAGCAGCTCGAGATACCCGAGGGCGCTTTGGGAGATTTCTTCGGCCCCGGCACCACGGTTGGGATTCCGTTCGCCGCCCAGCTGGGCGTGCGGGTGACGTTCTAGCGGCTTCTGTAGAGACGGGGCTTGCCCCGTCTCACTGCTGGCGGAGATGCGGGCAAGTCGCGTCTCTACGGGAGATGCGACAACTCAATGCGCTTAGCCACTCGTTGCCTTTCTCGCAATCGCCACCCGGGCGATCCCCTGTAGATCGTTCCTGATCGCTACCTCGTCCCAACTCGACAGCAGGTGTCGCACGCGATCGGCAATTGTCCCGCTGATCTCGAACACGAGCCCTCCGCCCGGAGCGAGCGCCTCGCGCGCCTGCGAAATCAGCCGCTCGATTACTTCCATGCCCGTCGGTCCCGCAAACACCGCATTCCGGGGCTCGAACTTGCGCACTTCGAGCTGCACCGACTCTTCCTCGGAATTCCCCACGTAGGGAGGATTCGAAACCACGAAGTCGAATGATGCCGGCGAGAATCCGTCCAGCAAGTTGGTCTGGTGAAACTCGATTCGCGAAGTAAGTTCGTGCCGAGCTACGTTGGCCCGCGCGACTTCCAGCGCTTGGGGAGAAATGTCGGTGGCATGGATTTCAGCGGACGGCAGTTCCTTGGCTAACGCAAGCGCAATGGCTCCGGAGCCGGTGCCTACGTCGACGACGCGGACCCTTCGACTTCCCCCTCGGCTTTGCTCGGGGCTTCGGCAAAACAGGGCAGGCTCGCAAGACGCCCGTCGCTCCACAATCTTAGGTTTTGCCAATTCCAGCACCGCCTCCACCACATGCTCCGTCTCGGGACGAGGAATCAGGACCGCCGGCGACACAATCAAATCCAGCCCCCAGAACTCCTGGTGCCCCGTGATGTACTGTGCAGGAACGCCGGTGGCCCGCCGCGCGAGAGCATCGTCGTAGCGCCGCATTTCGTCGGGTGTGAGCTCTCGCTCGGGATGCGCATAGAGATATGACCGGTCACAGTCGAGCGTGAACATGATGAGGAGTTCCGCATTCATACGCGGGGAAGGAACGTGCGCAGAAGTCAGCCGCTCGACTGCCGTATTCAGAGCTTGGCGAAGTTGCACGCTTCTATTTCACCATGGAGACACAGAGACACGGAGAAAAACGAACGAAGGAAGAATTGAAAAGCTGCACAAGTTTCTACAGCGAGACCAAAGTTGTTTTGAGCGCAGGCAGCTGCCGAGCTGCGCTCGGGTTGGACGGCCGGGGGCGGCCGTCCCTACGCGAACTGGGACGAGGCAGAGCTCCGTCCCCACACGAGCTTCGCCTTACACCACGCCCGCCGTCTCCCCCTTCATCTTCTCCGCCTGATAGTGCGTGGTTAGGGCGTCGATAATTGGCTGCAGCTTTCCGTCCATCACCTGCTCGAGCTGGTGAATGGTGAAGCCGATGCGATGATCCGTGAGCCGGTTCTGCGGAAAATTGTAGGTTCGAATTTTCTCCGAGCGGTCGCCCGAGCCTACCATCTGCTTGCGCTCTTTCGCCAGCGCGTCCTGCTGCTTCTGCATCTCGACTTCGTAGAGCCGCGAGCGCAGCACGCGCATGCCTTTTTCGCGGTTCTTGATCTGCGACTTTTCATCCTGACAGCTCACCACCGTGTTCGTCGGAATGTGCGTAATCCGCACCGCCGAATACGTTGTATTCACCGACTGCCCGCCCGGCCCCGACGAACAGAACGTATCGATGCGCAGGTCCTTGGGCTCGATCTTGACGTCCACTTCTTCCGCTTCCGGCAGCACGGCCACCGTGATCGCCGAGGTATGGACTCGCCCTTGCTGCTCGGTGGCCGGCACGCGCTGCACGCGATGCACACCGCTTTCGTACTTCAGGCGCGAGTAGACCCGGTCGCCCTCGATCAGCGCAATCACTTCCTTCAACCCGCCCACGCCCGATTCCGACGTGGAGAGCACTTCCACTTCCCACTTCTGCGTCTCGGCATAGCGGTTGTACATGCGGAAGACTTCGGCCACGAACAGGGTCGCTTCATCGCCGCCCGTTCCGGCGCGAATTTCAAGAACCACGTTCTTCTCGTCGTTCGGATCCTTCGGCAGGAGCAGCACCTTGAGCTCTTCCTCAACCGTCACGATGCGCGCTTCGAGCTTCGCCAGTTCTTCTTCGGCGTAGGCCCGCATGTCCGCGTCCTTCTCGTCCACCAGCACGGCTCGGCTCTCAGCTATGCCGCGCTTCAGGTCTTTGTACTCGCGATACTTCTCGACGATCCCCGCCACTTCGCTATGCGCCTTGGCCGTCTTCTGGTATTTCGCCGAATCATTGGTGATCTCCGGCGACAAGAGCGCTTGCGTCAGTTCTTCATAGCGAATTTCGATTTGGTCAAGACGTTCAAACATGATTTTCATCCGTAGAGACGGGGTTTACCCAGTCTAACTGTCGGCGGAGACGCGGCAAGCCGCGTCTCTGCTCTGATTTTAGGTGGAATGAGAAAGAAAACAAGAGTTCGCGGTGGGCACCGCTAGGCAATCACCAACTCGCCACCGTGCTGTTTTTCCAGCTTCATCGCTTCATCCAGCGCAACGATTGCGCACTCGACTTCGCTGTCATCCGGAGGCTGGGTCGTGATCCGCTGCAGCCACAGTCCTGGCGCGGTCATCAGCGCGAACAGCGAGCCGCGATGCTTGGCGGCAAAGCGAATGATTTCGTAGGAAATGCCCGCAATCAGCGGCAGCAACGCGATTCGGATGGCGAATCGAGCCCAGAAGGTATGCACGGGAATCGCCATGTACACAACCATCGAGATGATCATCACCGTTATTAGGAAGCTGGTTCCGCACCGCGGATGATACGTCGAATACTTCTGCACCGCGGCGGTTTCGAGTGGATCGCCATTCTCGAACGCGAATACCGTTTTGTGCTCGGCCCCGTGGTACTCATAGACGCGCTGAATGTCCTTCCACAGCGAAACGCCCCACACAAACAGCAGGAACATCGCGATCCGGATCAGCCCGTCAACCAGGTTAAACAGGAACTGCTGCCCGAAAACCGGATTCACCTTTTTCAGTTCCGTCGTCGCCAGCAGCGGCAGGTATTTGTACATGAAGATGAAGAAGGCGACGGAGAAAGCAATATTCACTCCCACCATCCAGCCGGGGATTTCCATCTTCCTGCCCTGATCTTGGTTGCCACGATCCTTGTTGTTCTGATTGGCGTTGTTCTGATCGGCGGATATCTCATCCAGCGCCGCATTGGCGGAAAACTTCAGCGCGCGGAATCCGAGCGTCATCGCGTGCCCCAGCGTCATCACGCCGCGCACCACCGGCCAGCCCATCCACTTATGCTGCTCGGAAGGCCGTTCCAGCGGCTCACTGTGCGTAACAATCTTGCCCGACGGCTTGCGCACCGCTATGCCCCAGGCATGCGGCGAACGCATCATCACGCCTTCCAGCACCGCCTGGCCGCCAACGAGGGTTTCCTCGCCGCTCTCCAGAGCTGGGAGCAGCTGCACCGCCGCCAAAAAACGCAAGATTTGCCGCCAACGTCGCATAGGCATTGGATGTTGTTCAGGGAGGAACGACTCCAACCGACAGAATATCACGAAAGCCCGTAACTGGCGGCTGGAAAATCGAGTAACCTGCCATGTTTCATGCAGATACAGATGAGCGCTTCCGCAGTCAATGGGCGTGATCGTGCTCAGAATCAGTACGTGCGTGCTCGCCGCCTTCTTCTTCCCGCACCGCGATCACGCAACTATGCGCCGTCTCGCAGACCACGTGTTCCAACTGGATGGTCGTATGGTGGATGCCAAACCCCTGCCCGAGTTTTTCATTGATTTCCCGCAGAATCGAGTCGCTCTCTGAAGTCGCCATGTCGGCGATCTTCACGTGCGCCGAGAGCGCGTGGTTTTCCGACCCAATGCTCCACACGTGCAGATCGTGCACATCGCTCACGCCCGCGATCGTCCGCATCGCCGATTCCACCGCTTCCAGGCTCATTCCGCGCGGAGTGCCTTCCAGCAGAATATTCAGGGTCTCGCGGACAATCCCGATGCTCGACCACAAAATCAGCGCGCCGATTCCGAATGACAGCGCCGCGTCGATCCAGTATTGTCCTGTCCACAGGATCGCAAAACCTCCCACAATCACTGCCGTGGTCGAGAGCGTGTCGCCCACCTCGTGCAGCAGCGCGCTGCGGACATTCACATCGCGCCCCGAACGCCACAGCAGCAGCGCGATCACGCCGTTCATCACCACGCCCGCCGCCGCCACTCCAATCATGATCCGGGCGCGCACATGTTCGGGATGCTGGATCCGCTGGAACGCCTCGTAGAAAATAAAAAACGACACCACCACCAGCGACAGGGCATTCACCAGCGCCACCAGCACGCCCGCGCGCCGGTATCCGTATGTCTTGGTTGCGCTCGGCGGACGGCCTTCCAGAAAAACCGCCAGCAGCGACAACAGCAGCGCCAGAAAGTCGGACAGGTTATGTCCCGCCTCGGAAAGCAACGCCAGCGAGTGCGCACGGATGCCGGCAACCACCAGCAGGACGACGTAAAGCATGGTGACGGCCAACGAGACGCGCAGTACCCGCCCTGTCCCATGAGAATGTCCGTGGCCGCCGTGAGCGTGCATGTTGTTAGGATAGCGCAAGGTAGCAAGTGTGGGGACGGGCGCCCTCGCGAGCCTGCCCTGAGCGAAGTCGAAGGGTCCAGCCGGGCGAAGTCCGGCAGTTGCCTGCGGCCGCAGGAAATCCGGACTAGCTCTATGGCGCAAAACCTCCCACTCGCGCTATGCTTCTCCGCGCACAAGGAGAATGACAATGAAGAAGATTCTCGTGATCCCGGCCTTGCTGTTGCTAGCCGCGTCGGCCATTGCACAAACCGCACCCGCGCATACCAAGGACCCGGTTAGCAGCGCCCTCAGAGATATCCTGCCCGGCCGGCAGAAAAACACCATCGCGGCCGTCGAAGCCATGCCTGCCGACAAATTCGGCTACAAACCCACTGCCGACCAGATGACATTTGGCCATCTCATAGTCCACATGGCCGAAACGAATAACCTGCTGTGCAGCAAGGCCGCCGCCGTCCCGGCTCCCAAGGTCGAAGAAATAAAAGAATCGGATTCCAAAGACAAACTGGTGTCGGCGCTCAAGGGGTCTTTCGATTTCTGCGTCGACGCGCTCGGGAAAATGGATGACTCCAAACTCGCCGAGACCACAGAAGGCTTCGGCGGAAAACAAGTTACGCGCGCCTGGGCCAGCCTGGTCCTGGCCGGCACTTGGGCCGACCACTACGCCGAAGCCGCAATGTATCTGCGTCTGAATGGCATATTGCCGCCGACCGCGAAGAAGTAACTTTGTGTAGGGCGGACACTCCTGTCCGCCGCCGCTGGGAGGGTTGCGATGATCTATGTGAAGAGTCTGCTGGCTGGACTCCTCGCAGTTGTGGCCTCATCCGTTGCGATAGTGATTCTAGCAATCCTCACAATCATCCTTTATGCGGAATCCATCCTGCGCCGGATGGCACGTCTGTTGGTTGGGATCCCATAAGCTTGACGCGGCGCCCTCCCATTTGGCTCATCGCCGTCATGGTCACCAGCTTCTGCGCGGGTTTCCTTTGGGAGTACCGCAGGCTTGCAAAGTGATAGCGCGGTCTCCCGGTGGCTCTCTGCTTTCGATGTGCTCGTATCTATCCATCACGTCTACCCCACCAGCCCTTCCAACTCCTCTTCACCAATTACGCTAACTCCCAACTCCCGAGCTTTGTCCAGCTTCGATCCCGCATCGCTTCCCGCCACCACGTAGTCCGTTTTCTTGCTGACCGAGCCTGAAACGCGTCCGCCCGCATCTTCAATCATTTTCTTCGCTTCGTCCCGGGTGTGGCGCGCCAGCGTGCCCGTCAGCACAAAAGTTTTTCCCGCCAGCTTCGTGCCTTTTTCTTTTTTCTGCCCGGAGAACGTCAATCCCGCCTTGCGCAGATCGCCCACCAGTTTGCGATTGTGTTCATCGGCGAAAAATTCCACGATGCTCTCTGCGATGCGCGGCCCAACTTCGTTTACTTCCTCAAGTTCCTCCGCGCTCGCGTTCATGATCGCGTCCAGCGAGCCGAAGTGCTCGGCGAGGAACTGCGCCGTGCGTTCGCCCACGAACCGTATCCCGAGGCCATAAATTATGCGTTCGAGCGGCAGATTCTTGGAGGCCTCGATCTCAGCGAGCACATTCTCCGCCGATTTCTCGCCCATGCGCTCGAGTTGCAGCAAATCGTCTCTCTTTAGCTTGAGCTTGTAAAGATCGGCAACATTCTTTACCAGGCCGCGTTCGGTAAGCTGATTCACCAGCGCCTCGCCGAGGCCGTCGATATTCATCACGTGACGCGAGGCAAAATGCAGAATTGTCCCCTGCAGCTTCGCCGGACAATTCGCATTCACGCAGCGATGATCCGCCTCGCCCGGCGTGCGCACCACGTTGCCGCCGCATACCGGACAATGCTCGGGCATTTCGAACTTCCTGTGGCCGCGAGGATGGTCTTTATCCTCGATGACCTTCACCACTTTCGGAATCACATCGCCGCCGCGTTCCACCTCAACCCAGTCGCCGATCTTCACGCCCAGCCGCTCGATCTCATCCATGTTGTGCAGCGTGGCGCGAGACACGGTGGTTCCGCCAATCGGAACCGGCTTGAGCCACGCAACCGGTGTCAATTTGCCGGTGCGCCCCACGCTAGGGACGATATCTTCGATCTGCGTCACCGCTCCGCGCGCCGCGTACTTGTAAGCAATCGCCCACCGCGGAGCCTTCCCGGTGAAGCCGAGTTCCCGCTGCCAGGCCGTCCGATCCACCTTGATCACGATCCCGTCAATTTCGTAAGGCAGCGATTCGCGCTTGGCCTCCCAGCTCTGAATAAATTTCCAAACCTCCTCCAGATTTTTCGCCAGCTTGCGATTGGGATTCACCTTGAACCCCGCCAGTTCCATGGCATCCATGGCTTTCGATTGGCGGTCGAAATAATTTTGTCCGTCCTTCAACAAGAAGTAGGCGAAGAAGTCCATGCGTCGCTGCGCTGTGATTGACGGTTCGAGCTGCCGTACCGTCCCGGCCGTAAAGTTGCGCGGATTGGCAAACACCGCGAGCCCCTGCTTCTCGCGCTCTTCATTCAGCTTGCGGAAGGCCGCGAGCGGCATCAGCATTTCGCCGCGCACTTCGAAGTCAGCGCTGATCCCAGCCTTCTTCAACTTGTCCTTCGAAATTGACAGCGGGATCGAGCGCACCGTCCGCACATTCAAGGTCACGTCTTCGCCTACACTGCCGTCCCCGCGCGTGATGCCGCGTTCGAGGCGCCCATCGCTGTAGACGAGCGCCAGCGACATGCCATCCAGCTTCAATTCGCACATGTAATCGAGGTCAGTCCGCCCGGTCAGCTCATGCACCCGCCGCTCCCAATCGCGCAGTTCTTCTTCGCTGTACGCGTTGTCGAGCGAAAGCATCGGGGAAGAATGCTTCGCCTTCACGAATCCCTCGCGTGGCTTGCCGCCCACGCGCTGCGTCGGCGAGTCCGGCGTGATGAGTTCCGGATGCTCGGCCTCGAGCCGCTTGAGCTCGTTCATCAGCTTGTCGAAATCGGCGTCCGAAATCTCCGGTGCGTCCAGCACGTAATAGAGGTACTCGTGGTGCCGTATCTTGTCGCGCAAGGCTTCGATTTTCTTCGCGATCTTCTTGTCGGGGTCGGAGCTGGACATGACTGGGGAATTATAGTGCGGAGGCAAGAGATAATTTCCTGGAGCTTGTCATCCCGAGCGAAAGCGAGGGATCTGTAGTCCGCCGCAATATGCAGATCCCTCGCTTCGCTCGGGATGACAACCGAGACTCGAGACCTGAGACCTGCCAACTGTCTACTGCTTCTTCGCTTTCCGAATCCGTCCACGACCAAGCGCGCCGCGGCCCACGCTTGACGGAGGCTTTTTCATCCCCTCCAGCAATTCCTTCAGCACGGTCGCGTTGTTGCGCTCCTGGTTTCGCGACGCATACAGCAGCGTAACCTGGCGCTTGCCTTCCGCAAGATGGTGCAGCTTTTCCACCGCCGCGGAACCTTGCGCGCTTACCAACTCTTTGAGATAGCGTTTCCGGAACATGCTCCACCCCTCCGGATTCGAATGGAACCACTTCCGCAACTCGTTCGAAGGAGCCACATCGCGCAGCCAAAACTTGACCGCCGCGTCTTGTTTCGTCAACCCGCGCGGCCACAAACGATCCACCAGCACGCGCACTCCGTCCGACGGAGCAGCAGCCTCGTAAACGCGTTTGACCACAACGCCCATCACTTCCGTATTATCCTACCTTTGAGTCCTCACAGGCGATGCCGCAATCATCATGAATTTCCTGAACTGGCTTTCTCCGTGCCTCCGTGCCTCGGTGGTTATACTTGCGTTTCTTGCGCTTGCCGGCTGCGATGTCGAGCGCCGCAAGTCCGACGCCGAACTCGGCCTCAACCCGCAACAGGCCGAAGGCAGAAAACTCTACGACAACTATTGCGACCGGTGCCACGAACCCTACTCGTCGCGCGGCAAAAAAGGCCCGAGCCTGAAAGGTGTCTTTAAGCGGCAATACCTGTCCTTGAGCGGACTGCCCGCAAACGACGGCCGCATGACCGACATCATCAAATACGGCCGGGCCAAGATGGAAGGCTTCAATCAGGTGATGACCGACCAGCAGATTAAAGATTTGTTAGCCTACTTGCACACGCTCTAAAGGAGACTGAATTGGCTGCTTGTCGCAAGTTCATCGCTCTTGCCACGGTTCTCTTAATCAGTTCTGCAACCATTCTCGCCGCTGATACAAAGGGCTGGTATGACAATTGCTGTGATATGACGGAGTTCCACTTCACTCGATTTCCAGGGTCCGCCGCTGGAGAAGAGCTTCAAGTGCGGCTGGTTAGAGGCCGACTGCCTCTTGTAGAGGTGCCGGATACGTGGTGGGGAACAATCGGGAAAGTCACCGGGCGGAGGTGCGACCACGCCGGGAATTGCGCAGAGGCGATCAAAGCGGATCTGCAGGTGCTCAAGGTCACCAAGAAGTATGTTTCGGGGAAATACGTAGCCGATTTCAACGGGCGCAATCTCGAAGGGCAGTTTAGTGTTAAATACCGACAAAAACGCCCGCTCTGTATTTGTGAATGTAAGGATGTGAATCCGTGGTTGGAGTGGTCCTTGATGAAAAGTGCGGCGAAATCAGAACTTTTCTCTAAACTACCATCTGTGGACACGCTGGTGCGTGCTTCATCGTTGGCTCCGCTCGTAACCAGTCATGGATCTGCTGCTGTGACCGATGCGGTGCGCATTGTGCTCTCCCGGCTTCGCGAGGAGGTGTGCGATAGCAGGATGGACGAGAGATCGCTGGACCTCGCACTCGGCGGCCTGTCCGCGGCGGTCGAACGTCAACTCCGCCAGTCGCTCGGTTACTCGCTGCTGCCGCTTATCAACGCCACCGGCGTGATCCTGCACACTAATCTCGGACGCGCGCCGCTGGCTGCCGCTGCGCTCGATCGCGTCCGTGTCACAGCGGGCTCCTATTCCAATCTCGAATTCGACTTGTCCACGGGCGAACGTGGAAAGCGCGACGTCCATCTCGATCGCCTGTTCCAAAAGCTGCTCGACGATGTACTGCCGAGCTTCGCTCGGCTGGACGGCCGAGGGCGGCCGTCCCTACGTGGATCGGAGCCGACGATCTCGACCGCCATCTCGACCATTGTGGTCAACAACAACGCCGCGGCCGTTCTGCTCGCCTTGAATTCGCTGGCCGAGGGCGGCGAAGTTATCGTCTCGCGCGGAGAGTTGGTCGAAATTGGCGGCTCGTTCCGCATCCCCGACGTGATGTCGAGGTCGAATGCAACCCTGCGCGAAGTCGGCACCACCAACCGTACCCGCATCGCCGACTACGAACGAGCCATCAACGACCGCACGCGCCTCCTGCTCCGCGTGCATCGTTCCAACTTCGAAATCACCGGCTTTACCGAGCAGCCCGCGCTCGATGAACTGGTCGCCCTAGCCCGCCGCCGCAATCTTCCGCTCATGGAGGACTTGGGCAGCGGCGCGCTGTTCGATCTGCGTTCGGTCGGAATCAACGACGAACCGGGCGTACTCGACAGCCTGCGCGCCGGCGTCGATGTCGTCACCTACAGTGGCGATAAACTTCTCGGCGGTCCGCAAGCGGGATTGATCAGCGGCCGCGCCGATCTGGTCGCGCGCATGCGCTCGAACTCGCTGTTCCGCGCGCTGCGCGTGGACAAACTCACCTATGCCGCGCTCGAAGCCACGCTGCTTGCTTACGTCAAACGCGACCATGACGCCGTGCCGGTGTTGCGCATGATGCGCCTGTCGAAAGACGAGATCGCCAGCCGCGCGGAGAAAATCGTCTCCCGCATCGAATCGGCTCGACTCAATAACGCTCAGGTCAAATCCGTGCGCCTCAAGCTGGAACTCGTTGACGGCAAGTCTGTGATCGGCGGCGGCGCGGCCCCATCGGCTGTCTTGCCCACCCGCCTGATCGCGCTTACCCATGTCGATCTCAGTGATGACGAACTGAGCGCCCGTCTCCGCGCCAACACTCCACCGGTAATCGCCCGCGTCGAAGAAGGGCGAGTTCTTCTCGATCTGCGCACAGTTTTTCCGGAGCAAGATGCAAACCTTGCCACCGCGCTGGCATCCCTAACTGAGACCTGAGACCTGGCTCCTGTGGCAATCCTCTACACCATCGGCCACTCCACGCGCGCGCTCGATGAACTTGTGTCGGCCCTGCAGGCACACGGCATTGAGGCGCTGGTGGATATCCGCGCCTTTCCCATGTCACGGCGCCTGCCCCACTTCAATCGCGAGTCGCTGGAGCGTTCGCTGCCCGAGCGAGGCATCCGCTACATCTGGATCAAAGCTCTGGGCGGATACCGCAAGGCAACTCGCAAGGATTCTCTGCACACGGCGCTGCGCAACGTCCAGCTTTCGCAACTACGCTGACTACACACTGACTCCGGAGTTCGAGCAGGCTGCGGCCGAACTACTCCAAATCGCGAACGACTCGCGCACCGCCTACATGTGCGCCGAGCGCGTTTACTTCCGCTGCCATCGCATGATCGTCTCGGACTGGCTTGTTGCTCATGGACACGAAGTTCTTCACATCGATGCTGAAGGCCCGGCACGCCCACACAAACTCTTCGCCGAAGCACGAGTGATCGATGGGCAGATGATCTACCGCGGCGACGATCTCTTCTGAGCATGGTTTCTGAGAATGATTCAGTGCCCAATTGCCAATTACAAATTACCAATTAACAATGTTCCTATGATTCTCGGCACCGGGGTGGACATCGCCGAAGTTCCTCGCATCCGCGCTAGCATCGAGCGGTTCGGCGACCGCTTCATTCGTCGCATCTTCACCGAAGGGGAAATCCGTTATTGCGAGAGAAAAGCCAGCCGCTTTGAAAGCTATGCCGCGCGTTTCGCCGCCAAGGAAGCCGGAATGAAGGCGCTGGGTACGGGATGGAGTCGCGGCGTGCGCTGGCGCGATATCGAAGTGGTGCGCCCGAAAGGGCAGCGTCCGACTATTCAATTTCACGGTCAGGCGGCGGCCATCGCGGCCAAGCTCGGCACAAAAAACATCGCTCTCTCGATTACGCACACTTCCGAGCAAGCCCTGGCCCACGTCATTCTCGAAAATTAGCTGCCAGCTTTCAGCTATCGGCTCTCAGCCATCACCAACTCTCTGATTCAAAATAACTTTCTCCGCTCTCGCAACATGGGCAAAGGTTCAGGGTTTATATGGGCGAAACGTAATTAGGCCGGACCGCCGGTCTGGGCCAAAATAATTGGGCTAAAGGAAAGGCAATGAAAATGAAACGTTCCGTTCGTCGGCTGGTATTCGGGTTGGTATTGGGAGTTTTGATGCTGTCGGTTTCGGTGCTGTCGCTCTCGACGGCATCGTCTGCGCAAATCGGGATTGGGATCTCGGTGCGAATCGCTCCTCCGGCGCTGCCGGTGTATGCGCAGCCCATCTGTCCCGGTCCGGGCTATCTCTGGACCCCGGGGTATTGGGCGTGGAGTGACGACGGCGGCTACTACTGGGTTCCCGGCACATGGGTGGTTGCGCCGGTGGGCATGCTGTGGACCCCCGGCTACTGGGGCTTCGCGGGCGGCTTGTACGGCTGGCACCCCGGCTATTGGGGACCGCATGTCGGCTTCTACGGCGGGATTAACTATGGCTTCGGCTACGGCGGCATAGGTTTTGCTGGCGGCGAGTGGAGAGGTGGCGCCTTCTTCTACAACCGCGCCGTGCTCAACGTGAACGTGACCAATGTGACGAACGTCTACAGCCGGACCGTCATCGTGAATAACACGCATGTGGCCTTCAACGGCCCCGGCGGAATCGAAGCGCGGCCGACTCGACAAGAGGAAGCGTATGGGCGCGAACGGCATACCGCAGCGCTGGCAGCGCAATCGGAACACGAACGTGCCGCCAGCCAGAACCGGCAGCTGTTCGCATCCGAGAATCACGGGCGTCCGGCGATTGCGGCCACGGCCAGGCCGGGCGAGTTCTCGGCTAGAAATGGCGGCAGCTCCAGCTTCAATGACCGCGCGACCGCGCGGCCTGGGAACCGTGACGCAGGAAACCGGGAGCAGCAGGCTCCGAAGAAAGCGGAGAAGCAGGCGAAAGTTGAACAGAAGCGCAATGCCCGCGAGGAGCGTCGCTAACTCAGTGGTCTAAATCGGCGATGTTGGTTTGAAACAAGCTCCCACTCTTCGCGCCAGACGCGAGGAAGTGGGAGCCTTCGTTTTTTTGACCCCAGCAGTGCCGTTTCCCAGCCTCGACAAATCTGGAATCATGAAATTTGGTGTCGTTTGCTATGATGCTCCTGTCGTTTACTGACTACCTTGCCTAGCCAGAAGCAGCTGAAATGGTCGCAGCTCCGCGTGGGACTCACCGTCCTGTTCGCCAGCGCCACACTCATGGTCCTGATTTTCGTGATGAGCAGTACCGGCGGATGGTTCACCCGCAAGATCACGCTGCGATCGTACTTCGATAATGCCGGTGGCTTGCACGAGGGCGCGCCGGTGCGTTTGGCGGGTGTGGACATCGGCAACGTGACCAGCATGCGGATCGTGGCCGGCAAGCCGACGACGCCGGTCGAAATCTTGATGAAGGTCAACCTCAAATACCGTTTCAATCTGCGCAAAGACTCGATTACTTTGTTGAGCACCGCCGGGGTCCTGGGCGAAACCTTCGTGGACATTGACAGTTCAGCGGCCAAGGGTCCGGAGGTAACCGACGGAGACACGCTGGCGGCTCGCGAGCAGCCCGATATCCAGGACGTGGTGCGCGCCAGCCAGGGCACGCTGCAGAACATGGATGCGCTGCTGAAGCGGGTGGATCGCATTGTGGCCTTTGTCGAGAGTGGTCAGGGCTCGATCGGGAAAGTTATTTACAGTCCGGCCTTGTACGACCAGCTCAACGCGACGGTGATTGAATTCAAGGGATTGATCGATGACATCCAGAAGGGAAAAGGCTCGCTCGGCCCCCTGCTCACCAGCGACGAGGCGTACAAGAAAGCGATTGCCGCCATCGACAAGCTGAACGTGATGGTCGACGAGTTGCAGCAGGGGAAAGGCACCGCCGGCAAGCTGCTCAAGGATCCCGAGCTGTACAACAACGCGAACAAGACGATCGCGAATGTACGCGAGTTAACCGACGACATTAATGCGGGCAAGGGCGCGCTGGGCAAGATGACGCGCGATCAGGAATTCGCCGCCAAGCTGCAGACCACGATGAACAACCTGGCGGCACTTTCCGAGCGCCTGGAAAAGGGCGAGGGCACGGCGGGAATGCTGTTCAAAGATCCTGCGCTCTACAACAACAGCAACCAGATGCTGGTGGAGACGCGGGAACTGGTGAAGGCGATCCGGGAAGACCCCAAGAAATATCTGACGTTCCACGTGAAAGTTTTCTGACCTCTGTAACCGGATTTCCGGTTGACTGTTTTCAGCGGCTTTCGTCCAATACAATGGCTGGGTGTGTTCGGAAAACGTGCGTTCAAGCGCTGCACGTATCGCCCCGCCACTGGCAATTCCACATCCGATTCGAGGATCTCATGCGCAAGTTCTTGAAAGTGTTGACCGTCTCCATGATGCTCGTGGCTGGCTTGTTTGCCCAGGACAAGCTGGCCCAGGACAAGCTGGCCCAGGATAAGCCGGCACAGGATAAGCCTGAAGCCGCAAAGCCGCCCGCCGACGTGCGCTTCTCCGTCGACCTGCTCGATAAGAACATCGATCCCTGCAACGATTTCTACGCCTACGCGTGCAGCAAGTGGCTGGCGCGGAACCCGATTCCCGCCGACCGCTCGGCCTGGGGCCGCTTCCACGAATTGCAGCAGCGCGGCGAATACATCGTGCGCGACATTCTCGAAAAGGCGTCAGTCGACCAGCCGGGCCGAAGCGCCAACGAGCGGAAGATCGGCGATTACTATGCCAGTTGCATGGAGGAAGCTGCGATCGAAAAAGCGGGCACGAAGCCCCTCGATCACGACTTCCAAAGCATTGCGGCGATCAAGTCGAAGGAGGAGCTTCCGCAAGAGATCGTGCGGCTCCATCGCGAGGGCACCGATGTGTTGTTCGGCTTTGATTCCGATTCGGACTTCAAGAACGCGAGCCAGATGATCGCCGAGGTAGACCAGGGCGGACTGGGCATGCCGGACCGCGATTACTATTTCAAAGACGATGAGAAGTCGGTCGAGCTGCGGAAGAAGTATGTCGAGCATGTCGCGAAGATGTTTAGGCTGTTGGGCGACGATGAAGGCAAAGCCGCGGCGGAAGCCAAAGTTGTCATGGAGATCGAAACCGGCTTGGCCAAGGGCGCGCTCGACATGACCAGCCGCCGTGATCCGCAGAAGATATACCACAAGCTCACCAATCAGGAACTGGCCGCACTGAGTCCAACGTTCAATTGGAACGTCTACTTCGAAGGCGTGGGCGCGCCCCGGTTCGATTCGCTCAATGTGGTTGTGCCGGAGTTCATCAAGAACATGCAGGCAGTCTTAAGTGCGCACTCGCTCGCCGATTGGAAGACGTACTTGCGCTGGCATGCGGTGCATGGCAATGCTCCGGTGCTGCCAACGGCGTTTGTCAGCGAAAACTTTGATTTCTACAACAAGACGCTGCAGGGCACCAAGGAGTTGCGTCCGCGCTGGAAGCGTTGCGTGGGGTACACGAACAACGACCTGGGCGAGTTGGTCGGTCAGGTTTACGTCCAGCAGACGTTCGGCGCCGAAGGTAAAGAGCGCACGCTGGCGATGGTCGCGGCTCTGGAAAAGGCGCTGGGCGAAGACATCAAGAGCTCGCCCTGGATGGGCGCAGACACGAAGACTCAGGCGCTGGTGAAATTGCAGGCCATTACCAACCGCATCGGCTATACAGATAAGTGGCGCGATTACTCGGCGCTCCAGATCGTGCGCGGCGATGCGCTGGGTAACTTGCAACGCGCCAATCAAAACGATCTGCAGCGCAGGTTGAATAAGATTGGCAAGCCGCTCGATAAGCGGGATTGGCCATATCCGCCGATGACGATCAACGCGACCTATGACCCGACCCAGAACAACATCACCTTCCCCGCCGGAATTCTGCAGCCGCCGTTCTATGACAATCAGGCCGACGACGCTCTGAACTTCGGCGGGATCGGCGCCGTGATCGGTCACGAACTGACGCACGGCTTCGACGACCAGGGCAGCCAGTTCGATGCCGAGGGCAATCTCCGCGACTGGTGGACGGCGGACGACAAGAAGCGATTCGAGGAACGCACCGGGTGCATCCGCGACCAGTACGCGAACTTCGTCGCGGTCGACGACCTGAAGCTGAACGGCAAGCTCACACTGGGAGAGAATACCGCCGATAATGGCGGCCTGCGCATCGCCTACATGGCCATGCTGAACACGTTTGCCGGCAAGGAACCGGCGCCGATCGACGGTCTCTCCGCCGAGCAGCGCTTTTTCCTGGGATGGGCCAACGTGTGGTGCCAGAACCAGACCGACGCCAGGACGCGCATGCTGGTCACCGTCGATCCGCATTCACCGTCGAAGTACCGGGTGAACGGAACCGTTTCCAATATGCCGGAGTTCCGCGAAGCGTACCACTGCGCAGCGACAGCGCCGATGGTGAATCAGAACGCGTGCCGGGTGTGGTAGGGAAAGCGGTCGTTGGTCGCTAGTCGTTGGTCGTCAGGCCACCTTTGGGTGGAATCTGTTGATGAGGGCGTTCAATCCGCGTGCGATGCCATCGCAGCTGCGACCGAGCTGGTCCGCCTTCTCCTCCGACAGATACTCTAGGCGCCGAGACAGCACAAGCTGGGTTTGGAGCTCCAAGAGCGATCCCCTGGCATGAAAAAGAAAGTGAACGAACTCAGGATCCGATCGATGTCCCTTTCCTTCTGCAAACCGCGGCGCGACGCATCTGTGATGTCAGGCCATAAATTTCATGTCTTGGAAAGCCACTTGTAGCCTGGTAAATCTCCACCGTCAGGTCCATTGACTGCTGCCAGATCCGCAAGTCCTGAAATGACGAACTGATGGCCATCGCGACCCTCCGAGCGCAGGGTAACTCGCAGCGACGAGGTGAGCCTATGACCGCCGAACATTAAAATTGTGATGATTCCGAGGAGCGCCAACAACTAACGACCAACGACTACCGCCTGTTCGTGCGCGTGATAACTCGACCGCACCAGCGGCCCTGACTCGACGTGCTTGAATCCGAACTTCAGGGCTTCTTCTTTGAGCGAGACAAATTCTGCTGGCGTGTAATAGCGCGTCATCGGAAGATGATCTTTTGACGGACGCAGATACTGCCCAATCGTCAAAATATCCACGCCGCGTTCGCCCAGGTCGCGGAAGACCTCGATCAATTCCTCGGTTTCCTCGCCGATTCCAACCATCACGCCGCTCTTGGTCACCATCGCCGGGTCCCACTTCTTGGCATTCGCCAGCAGATCGAGCGTTCGCTGGTAGCGCGCACCCGAGCGCACCGCGCGGTAGAGCCGCGGCACGGTTTCGGTATTGTGGTTGAGCACGTTGGGCTGGGCTCCGAGCACGATGCGTAGCGGCGTTTCCAGACCCTGGAAGTCGGGAATCAGCACCTCGACCCGGCACTCCGGCACCAGATCACGAATCTGCCGGATAGTTTCGGCAAAAATCTTAGCGCCGCCGACGTTGTCGTCGTCGCGGTTGACGCTGGTCACGACCGCATGACGCAAGCCAAGCTTAGAGACGGCTTGGGCGACGCGCCGCGGCTCGTCCCAGTCAATCGCTTCCGGGCGCCCCTTGGGCACCGCGCAAAAGCCGCAGCGGCGCGTGCAGATATCGCCCAGCAGCATGAAGGTCGCGGTGTGATGATGCCAGCATTCTCCAATATTCGGACACTGCGCCGACTCGCACACCGTATGCAGCCCAAGCCCGCGCGCCAGCTTCTTCAGGTTGTGAAAGTTGTCGCCCACCGGAGCCTTCGCCTTGAGCCACGACGGCTTCGGGCTGTGAATCCTGGGGCCGAGATCGATCTGGATGAGCTGGGAAGAGGCGGACATGACGAAGCTTGATTTTATCAGTTCGCCAGTGTGCGCGAACCTGGACCATGGCTGTCTATCGCGTCCCTGCAACCCCCGCCGTCCAAGAAAAAATCCCCGCCGCCAACCTGCCCGAGCGTTTAGCCACAGGACTTGTCACCGGAAGATAGCGATATTAGAACTGTTTTTCTCTTGGGATTTCTCTGGGACGTGGGTTGCGGCCAGCACTCCCGGGGCTCACGAGGGCATTCACGGAGCCTTGCGCTGTCCCGCCCGCTCTTTCAGAATCTCGCGCTCGGCCTCGAACCAGTCTTGATCCGCCGCGCTTTCGTCCCGGGCTCGCTGCTCGTAGAGTTCATAGGCCCGTGTGGCGATCTGTGGTGTAAGATCGAGCGGCTCCCTGGCCAACAATGGGGTTTTAGTAGGGTCAAAAATCTGATACGCGAGCAGTTTCACGCGGTCATTCACGAGGGCCCAAGCCAGGGCGTAGCCCCAAACGAACCCTGCCCAACCCCAGCCGAGGGGCGTCATAAACAGCCCATAAACCGCAATCAGAGTCGCCAGCATCTGCGTGCCGAGCACTGCGAACCATAGAATCCGCGCGGGGCGAATGGACCAGAACGGGCCGCGTGTGCGCGTGAGGAAGATCGTCAAATGTCCGGCCACGGATAGTTTCAGGTACATCAGCGTCTGGATATGCGCGCGGTCGAGGTGAAATACGCGCTCGCCGAGATAGAACAGGCCAAACGCGGCCACGACCCCGATGACGCCCAGCACCGTGGAGATTCCCAGCACCAGGCGCATGTTCCACGCCTCGGGCTTATCCTTGTACTGAACGTTGTCATAGGCGATGGACAGAATGGCTCCGTCGTTGAGCAACGCCAGCATCACGATCATCACTGCGGTCAGCGGATAGAAGTTAAACACCAGGATCGCCAGCGTCATGAAAAACAGCACGCGCAGCGTTTCGGCGATGCGGTAGATCGCGTAGCTGTTCATCCGCTGGAAGATGCGGCGGCTCTCTTTGATCGCGTCAATGATTACCGACAGGCCGGACGCCAGCAGCACAATGGACGCTGCCGCACGGGCCGCGTCCGTTGCGCCTGAAACGGCAATGCCGCAGTCTGCTTTCTTTAGCGCGGGGGCATCGTTCACCCCGTCGCCGGTCATTCCGACGATGTGGCCGCGCTGCTGCAGAACATCTACAATGTGGAACTTCTGTTCGGGGAATACCTGCGCGAAACCGTCGGCTTGTTCGATGGCCTCCGCCGACTGCGCCGTCTCGTGAAGCTTCGTATCGCCCAATCCGCTGGCATCAAGGATGTTCGTGCCCAGCCCCAGTTGTTTTGCCGTTTCCCGGGCGATAGCCAATTGATCTCCCGTAACCATTTTGACTTCCACGCCCATCTCATGCGCGCTCGCGATGGTTGCTTTGGCCTGTGCACGTGGCGGATCGAACAACGGCAACACCCCAGCAAACTGCCACTTATTTTCCTGATCTGCCCGGGCCACGCCCAAGGAACGGAAGCCGCGCGCCGCAAATTCATTGACGGCTTTCTCGACGGCGGGCTTTACCTCACCGGCGTCGGTCGACATTTCCAGAATCACCTGCGGCGCGCCTTTGGCCACCTTGAACTGTTTTCCATCCGCGGATTTGACCGTGGCTTCCGTCCGCTTATGCACCGGATCAAACGGCTGGAAATGAAGTACCTGATAGCCCTTCAAGGCTTGATCGCCCTTCAGTCCGCCGATCACGGCCAGATCGATGGTGTCCTTGTCTTCCGCGCGCGAAGCCAGTGCGGCATCAAGGATGACTCGGTCGGCAGGGATACCGTTGACGCAGAATGGATCGCCCAGCGTCAGCTTGTTCTGAGTTAGGGTGCCGGTCTTGTCCGAGCACAGTACATCCACGCCGGCCAGTTCCTCGATAGCCGATAACCGGGTCACAATCGCTTCCTTTTTCGCCAGTAGACGTGCGCCGACCGCCATGGTCACTGACAGCACCGTGGGCATCGCTACGGGGATCGCGGCCACCAGAAGCACCAAGGCGAATTCCAACGTGCTCAGGATCGGGTCGCCACGGAAGAGGGCGACGGTGACTATCAACACGACCAGGGCCACCGCGAGGACGATCAAGTAGTCGCCAATCTTCAGCACGGCACGCTGGAAATGGCTGACGGTATGAGCCTCCTGTACCAGTTGCGCAGTCTTGCCGAAGTAGGTGTTCTCACCGGTGGCATACACCATTGCGTCGATTTCGCCCTGACGGATGATCGACGCGGAAAATACTGCCTCGCCAGGTTTGCGCGTGGCGGGCAAAGATTCCCCGGTTAACGCGGACTGATCAACTTCCACCGGATCGCCTGCCAGCAAGCGCGCATCCGCCGGCACGATGTCGCCCAGTCGCACGCGGATGACGTCCCCCGGCACCAACTCACGCGCCCCCGAGGTGATCCACTTTCCATCACGTTTCACCTTGGCCTTAATCGCCAGCTTGGCCTTCAGCGCAGCGATGGCGTTGCCCGCCTGGTATTCTTCCCAGAATCCGACCACGGCGTTCGAAACAAGCAAAAGGAGGATGATGAAAAAATCCAGCCAGTGCCGGACCATCCCCGACAGGATCACCGCCGCTTCAATCATCCACGGGATGGGACCCCAGAAATAGGTGAGGAACTTCAGGAATGGATTGGTCTTCTTTTCTTCAATCTCGTTAGAGCCGTATTGCGTCAGCCGCTGCTGTGCTTCGGCTTGACTGAGGCCGTCCGGCGACGACCCCAATTTTTTCTCCACTTCCGGCAGGGGCAGCGATTTCAGATCGTCTTTCGCATTGGGCTTCAATCCCGGCTTCGATTCGGGAGCCTTGGGCTGATCGCCATTGGGTTTCATAATGAAAAGAGTCCTCTATTTCAGATGTACCGCGCTCTCCGAGCGTCTCGGAACGGAGGACTTCTCGCCGAGCGCTCCAATCGTCCGAGACTCAGGCATCGCGTACTTGGGCTTGATCTCGTGGCATCCGGCTTCGCAATAGACTCCGCCGGCGGCCGATTCGGGCGACGGCATCGGAGAATTCACTGCGAGTTCCCGGTCGGCTTCGAGTTGCCGCTCCACGCCGGCGATCAGCTTTTCGTTTTCCGCGGGCGTCAGCCACCTTTTCTGGTTCACCAGATAATCTTCGAGCCGCGCAATCGGGTCGCGCCGCTTCCAATACTCGAACAGAGGCTTCGGAACATACTCGGCCGCATCATGAATGGCGTGCCCTTTCATGCGCATCATTTTCGCTTCAATCAGGGTTGGGCCTTCGCCGCGGCGTGCTCGCTCGCACGCTTCGTGGCAGGCGTCGTAGACCTGGCAGGCGTCGGTGCCGTCGACGATGACGCCGGGGATTCCGTAGGCGATGGCGCGTTCCGCAAGGTCCTTGACGCGGAACTGCATGTCGGCGGGCGTGGAGTATCCCCAGAGATTATTTTCGACGATCAAGACGAGGCCGAGATTCTGGACGGCGGCGAAATTCAGGCCTTCATACGTCACGCCGGTGGACTGGCCCCCATCGCCGATGTAAGTCATGACTGCGATGTGTCTCCCTTGCAGCCGAGCGCCGAGCGCCACGCCCGCGAGCACCGGGATCAAATCGCCAAGCGTGGAGATCGGCGAGACCACGTTGCGCTTTTCCATATCTCCCATGTGCGAAGAAGCATCGCGTCCCTTAGTGGGCGATCCGGACTTCGCCATGTACTGCATCATGATGTCGGCGGGCGAAAAGCCGCGCACCAAAAGCGCCCCCTGGTTGCGGATCATCGGGCCGAGCCATTCATCTTCATGAAGA
Organism: Terriglobales bacterium; assembly: GCA_050012595.1. Lineage (GTDB taxonomy): Bacteria > Acidobacteriota > Terriglobia > Terriglobales > Acidobacteriaceae > Acidiflorens. Next base: position 2,112 of record JBEKGW010000019.1, on the reverse strand, counting down.
GCGTACGCCGAGGCGCAGGAGCAAGCTTCCTGCCCCAGTCCGAAGTAGACTCCGCCGACCACCTGGCCCTGTTTGTAGAGATTTTCTAGCGCCGTTTCCATGCGGCGGTTGAGCAGCATCCAGCGATAGATTTCGATGCACTGCTCGCGGGTGAGATATTTCGATTCGCGAATCGGAGGCGCGGGGGTGGAAAGATCGCCGCTCTCCACCTCGTAGTGAACGTCGTCACCAGTGCGAACCTGGCGCAACGTGAAGCTTGGCTTTTCCAGCCGATAGTCGCGTATGGTGTAGCTGCGGAGATCGTGGTTCGCCTCTGCGGCGTTAGCATTTGGCTTTTGGCGCTCGGCTTGGAGACGTGAGTTGGTTGTTGTCCGACCCAACTTCGCAGCGGAGACGCTTTTCTTCTTCGCTTTCTTCTTCGACATGATCAATCCGCGAACATGCTAACACCGTGGGGCGCGGACGCTCTTGTCCGCGAAAGCTGGCTGGGAAAACAACGCTGGGCTTCAGGCCAGAAACAAATCATCTTCTCCGCGCACTCGCCGCAACTCGTCCGGCGCTTTCATCGGCACGCCCACGGTGTTTCCAAGCAATGCGTCGAGCGTCTCGACCCACAGCATCTGACTCCCAAACACGCTGCCAAAGTTGCGCGACACAGACTGCGCCACTTCGTTCAAATCGAGTTTCCGCCCCAGTTCTTTCTGCATGGAGGTCACCGGCTTCGCCGCAATTCCGCAGGGCACGATCAGGCCGAAGCAGCTGAGATCCGTATTCACATTCAAAGCGAAACCATGCGAAGTGACCGAGCGCGAAATGTGCACGCCGATGGCAGCGAGCTTGGCTGCCAGCTCCGCCTCTGTCCAGACCCCCGTAAGCCCCGCCACGCGCCGCGCCGGAAAGCCAAAATCGCCGCACGTCCGGATCAGCACTTCCTCCAGCCGCCGAACGTAATCAACAACGCCCAGAGTCTTACGAGCCTGTGTGGCGCGGGCGCCCTCGCCCGCGAAACCGCGCGAGCGTACCTCACCGTCGAGCGAAAGCAACTCATGCCCTCGCAAATCAAGGATCGGATACCCGACCAGCTGCCCCGGCCCATGAAATGTAACGTCGCCGCCGCGATCGCACTCGAAGACCTCGACCCCGCGGGCTGCCAGTACTTCGGTCGATGCCAACACATTGCCAGCCTCGGCGTTGCGTCCCAGAGTAATGACGGGCGCGTGCTCAAGCAGAAGCAGGACATCGCCGATCTGTCCCGCCTTGCGCAGGTCGAGCAGCCTACGCTGCAGGCGCAGACCTTGGCTGTAGTCGACGACGCCGAGTTGGACGACGGAGATCATGGCTGGTCAGCATTATAGGCCGAGGATCCGGTGCGAGTTTGCCGGTGGAGAATCGGGCATCCCCGCCCGGCCCAGGGGCTCCGTGGACTTGGCTCTGGACGGGCGAGGGTGCTCGTCGCTCCACTGGCTTAAAATCGCCTCTGTGCACCGGCCGGTAACTTTTTTGATTCTCCTCTTGCGCAACGCCGTGCAGTTTGGTATAAAAGATCGAGTCGAGGACAAGTGACTGGTGTGTCTGAGCTGCCCGCTGAATCCTTGCGGGCGTTTTCGGCATCCAATTCAGTAAGCCTCCAACTGACCCCTTTCCGGGGTTCGCATTCGGGGACAAGGTTCCCTGAAGGGTTTCCGCGAATAGCAGAGCCTCCCAGCGATCTTTAATTTTTGAACCGTCTTCCGCTTCGGCCTGCGCCGGATTCTGTGGCGAATCGAGGTGGAAGAGCGTTTTCGGACGCGCTGTAAAAGAGTTCTCCGGTTTGCCTGGCAGCAATTTTCGGATAGAGACTCCCCGCACTGTTGAAATCAGGTGGAAATCCTGTGATCTCAGCGGGTTGACAGCACCGGCGCGAACGCGTAGTTTTAAAAGGTTTCGAGGACGCACAAATTCCCGCAAGGGGTTTGGGCGGACTGAAGGCGCACCGCTCAGGCGGGAATGCGGATCGGTCTTTGACAAAAGGTTGAACGTGCCAGTCGTGAGATGGAAATGTTCGGGCTCAAGTCTGAACGTACTCACAAGATGGACCTCTGCCTCAGCAGGCGGAGGTTGCCTGTCTACCCA
>JBEKGW010000018.1:0-111078 GCA_050012595.1 Terriglobales bacterium | reverse complement strand
TGATTGCGCTGGGAGCCTATGCGCCTCTGATTCAAGGGCTGCCCTCGCATGCCGCAGAAGCGACCTGGCTGAAGACGATGGATTTGCATTTGAGCCGGCCGTTGCAGGTTGGGGAGCGGGTGAAGCTGGAGCCGAACGTTTCCGCGTTTAACATTTTCAACTGGGCCAACTTCGGAGGTCCGGGCTACCAGTTAAGCGGCGTGATGAACGGCGCGCCGGGCAGTTCGCTAAACAACGCGAGTTCGGGGGGATACTGCGGCAACTCAACCGCCTTCTGCACGGCGCGGCTGGACCGGGTTCTGCCTGGTTCGGGCACGTACGCGACCGGGGCTCCGCGGCAAATAGAGTTCGGAGTGCGCATTACGTTCTAACGTTGGGGTTGGCGAAAAAAGGCGCGCGCCGAGACTTTGGCGTCGGGCGAAATGGAGCACGCCTAGCGGCAAGATTGCAGGGGCGTTTCGGGCGGAGACACTTCCGAAACGCCCCCATGGTCTGCGGCTTCTTCTGCGGCTTCTTCTGCGGCTTCTTCTGCGGCTTCGGTCTGCGGCTTCTTCTGCGGTTTCGCGCCGGGTGTGCGACCTGACTCCACGCCGACAGAACCATCTCCACCCAGCATACCCGCAGAGCTATGCGCTCACACTCAGCGCATTGCTGGAGCTCTGAGTCGAACTCGTCGCGCTGGAGTTGAGCAAGTTCAGAATGAGCTCGTAATTGCTCTGCTGGTTGAGGTTGATGGTGAGTTGCTCGGCGGGGCTGCTGTTCTGTCCCTGAGTTGCGCCCTGAGTTGCGTCCTGGTTTGGCTCAATAGAGACCTGCGCTCCCGAACTGCTGCTGCCCAGATTGATCGTGACCTCTTCGGGAGAAGCCGACGAAGAACTGCCTCCCTGGCCAACGTTCAAGACAACCTCCGGCGCGGCTGATCCACTCGAAGCGCTCGTGCTGGACGTGTTCGACGCCCCACCCAGGTTGATGACGACCTCGGGAACGCCGGACGCACCGGACGAAGAACTGCCTCCCTGGCCAACGTTCAAGACAACCTCCGGCGCGGCTGACCCACTCGAAGCGCTCGTGCCCGACGTGCTGGACGCGCCTCCCAGGTTGATGACCACTTCGGGACTGCCGGACCCACCCGACGAAGAACTGCCTCCCAGGCCGACGTTCACGACAACTTCCGGCGCGCTTGACCCGCTCGAAGCGCTCGTGCCGGATGTGCCTCCCAGGTTGATGACGATCTCCGCACCCCCGGAATTGGAACTGTACGCTGAGATGGCCGACTGAGCCTGCTGGTTTTGCTGGCCGAAAGATCCCTCAAGGGTGGCGAAGGCCGACTGAGCTCCAGCCAGATCGCCGTTTTCGAGAGCTTGACCGATGGCCTGGAAATCCTGGGCGCGACCGGCTTGCTGAAATGTTTGCCCATTCTTATTGGGGCCGCTCTGGCCGAGTGCGGTCAGGGTGTTGAAGTCCTGCTGCGCTGCGTTCAGGTTGCCGGCTTGCAGGTCCGTTCCGAGTTGGGTGAGATCGGCGTTCCTCTGCTGCCGGTAGGATTGCACCTGCTGGTAGATCGAAGATGTACTGGCGGCTGCGGTGGCGTTGATCGGCTGCGCGCTGAGCGGCTGCCCGCTGAGCGGCTGCGCCCCGCTCAGGTTTACAACCGCGGACGAAGCGGCCTGCGATGTCCCTGCCGAACTGTTTTTGCCGGTTAGCGTAGCGAATGCTGCCTGCGCTCCGGCCAAGTCGCCGGACTGCAGAGCCTGGCCGACAGCCTCGAAAGCCTGTGCGCGGCTAGACTTGGAAAAAGGCTCGGAACTGGCAAAGGGCCCGCTTTGCCCGAGCGCGGCCAGGGCGTTGTAGGCTTGCTGAGCGCTGTTCAGATCTCCGCTTTGCAGAGCGCTGCCGAGTTGCTTAACATCGGCTTGGCGGTTCTGATAAAAGCTTTGGAGCTCCTGAAAAATCGATGAGCTGGAAACTGCCGCTGTTGACATAAATCTTCTCCCGAGGGCTTGTCGCCATTACCCCGCAACAGCGACTCAATTGCCGCCCTTCAACCTCAATCGGCTGAACCGGAAAATGACTTTAGAGGAAACGAAGGGTTGTCGATGTGCACTCGCAACCCCATGCAGAGCGCGAGACAGGAATATGGAGGGAGTTTCCACCGTAACAAATTCCGCGTAAGAAGCCCTTTGCATTGAGCCGAAGTGAAAGCGAGCGCTTGCAGCCCGTGGTGCAATATGATTCGTATCAGGGTATGCCTTCAGGCATACCGTAAGAGCCGCGTTATGAATGCGCCTTTAGGCGCCGCCTTGGGCGCCGGACTTTCATACAGGCTGCTAGGCGCATGGCACGTTTGACCCCATTTTCCTTTTTTCCACGCGGCAATTATAATCACCAATCACCGTAATCTCGTGCCAGTGTTGACAGAAGACAAGCCCCGACTAGGAGGGCGTTCCTGGCGACGCTGGCCCCGTCAGACCCGAGCGGCCAGTGCAATCTGTATTCGGTCGGTTGTGGGCATTTTTTGCATTCCCTGGAGGCACGTTAAGGAACATGAAGAAACTTGTCCACTTCGCTCTGGCATCTCTCTTTCTTCTCGGCATCGCTTCCGCTCAGAACATTCCGGCCATGGATGTATTCGGCGGTTACTCCTACCTCAGCTTTCACATGCCGGCAAACGCGATTACGTCCTTTTCTTCCGCGGAGACCCTGACCCTGAACGGCTGGGACTTGTCCGCCTCGGTCAGCTTGTTTCATCATCTTGCTGTTGAGGGAGACATCAGCGGCCATCAGCTTAGCGATTGCGGCTTCACTATTTTGAACTGCAGCAATCTCTCCTACATGGGCGGGGCGCGCTTTAATGTTGGAAATCGCTCAAGAAAGCTCACCGGCTTTGTGCACGGCCTGATTGGGCAAGACCGGATGGATATTCCTGAAACCTCCACCGGGACTTCCGTGTCCGATACGGCGGTGGCGTTCGCCGGGGGCGGTGGCATCGATTATTGGGTCTCTCGTCGCGTCGGGCTCCGCTTGGGGCCGGTCGATTTCATATACACCAATCACCTGCACGCTGACGGCGTTTCCAGCCAAAACAGTTTCCGCCTCGGTGGCGGAGTCGTTTTTCGCTTTGGCCGTGGAGCTTATGGCGAGCCCGCGCCTAAGTCCACGCGTGCTCCTTCCGGCAGTCAACCCACGCCCGTGGCCGTCCGTCAGCCGGCTGCGGTAAGTGTGCCGGGCCGCGGCATGTCGATCCCCGCGCTCGGCGTCTTGGTTGTGCCCCAGGAATTTGACGGAGCGAAAGTTCTGGAGATCGTGCCCGGAGGCGTCGCGGAAATGGCATCCATGAAGCCAGGCGATCTAATCAGGTCAGTGGATGGCAAAGCAGTACGGACGCCGATGGAGTTGGCCGCTGAGCTAACGGACAAATCCGGGAAAGTTCGCCTAGGCTTTCAGCGGGGTGACTTTGCAACGGAGACGGTAGTCCTACTGCACTGAACACCCCCAAGAAAAAAATCGCCCAAAAAAAGCGCTTAACAACTTGCGGAAAAACCGGCGCTGCCCTTGCTTTTGGGTGGCGCAGCGGTTTACCGCTGCGGTCACTGCTTTGTTTTGAATTAGGCTTTAGCCGCTGAGGGCAAGGCTCTCGACCAGGAATTACTTTTTCCGCAAGTTGTTAAGGGATAGCTGAGAGCTGACAGCCGAGAGCTGCCCTACAACTCGTACTTCTTCATCAAGTGACGAAACGACCGGTAGGAGATGCCGAGCACGTCGGCGGCCCGGATCTGCACACCGTTGGTTTGTCCCAAAGCAGACTGCAGCAGCGAGCGCTCGATCTGCGCAACGTAGTTTTCCATGTTCACGCCCTCGGGCAGAACCGAGCCCGCGGGCACGCTCCCGCTCATGGTCGTACTGATTACGCTTGCGCTTTCCGCGCCAGCCGCCACGGCGCGAGCTTTCGGACGCTCCGCCGGCAACTCGACGCGCAGTTCGCTCGTGGTTTCGAGCGCTACCGCCCGTTCGATCGTGTTCTCCAGTTGCCGGACGTTGCCCGGCCAGTCGTAACTGGTTAGAGTTTCGAGCGATGCCGCTTCCACGCCGTGAATGCTCTTCCCCGCCCCGGGCGCATATTTTTTCAGAAAGTGATTGGCCAGCAGCGGAACGTCCTCGCGGCGCTCGCGCAAGCCCGGCACGCGAATGGGAATCACGTTCAGGCGATAGTAGAGATCCTCGCGGAATGTGCCCTCGGTGACCTGCCGATCGAGATCGCGGTTGGTAGCGGCGATGACGCGCACATCCACCGGAATTTCGCTGGTGCCGCCCACCGGACGCACCGTGCGCTCCTGCAGCACGCGCAGCAATTTGACCTGCATGGGCATGGTCATCTCGCTGATCTCGTCGAGAAAGATCGTGCCCTGGTCGGCCACTTCGAACAGTCCGCGCCGGTTCTGGTTCGCTCCGGTGAAGGCGCCCTTGACGTAACCGAAGAGTTCGCTTTCGAGCAGCGTCTCCGGGAAGGCGCCGCAGTTGACGGAGACAAAAGCTTCGCCGGATCGAGGCGAGCACGTGTGCACGGCGCGGGCAACCAGTTCCTTGCCGGTTCCGCTTTCGCCGTAGACCAGAATCGTGCTGCTGGTGGTAGCAACCGTGCGGATGGTCTGCTTCAGTTTTTCGAGCGCCGGACTTGCGCCGATGATGTTGTCGAGCGAATTGCGCGTGGCCGCGTCGCGGCGCAGGGCAAAGTTCTGACGGCTGAGTGAAACTTTAGTGAGCGAGCGGGCGATGGCCAGTTTGACCTCGTCCACCAGTCCCGGACTCTTGCGAATGTAATCGGTCGCGCCCCCCGCCTTGACGGCCTGCACCGCAGCTTCGTAGTCATCGACCGCAGTCATCAAAATGACCGCGGATTCGGGCGAAATCTGGTGCGCGTGGCGCAGCACTTCGACCCCATCCACGCCCGGCATCTTGATGTCGGTCACAATCACGTCGAAGAGCGCGCTGTCGATCTTGCGCTTGGCCGCTTCGCCACCGGTGACGGTTTCCACCTTGTGGCCATCGCGGCGCAGGGCAATATCGAGCAGTTCGCAGATCGAGCGCTCGTCGTCAACGACGAGAATGTTACCCACGCGGGCCTCCTCCTGCTCCTGCTCCCGCTCCCGCGGCCGCCAGGGCAGCTCCCGCGGATTCCAATGCGGAGGAAGTTCCGCCAGCGGCGCCCCGCTCCAGTCGGCGCAATCGCACCACGAAGCTGGTGCCCTTGCCGACCTCCGAACGCGCCCACACCTTGCCCTCGTGCGCCTGCACGATCTGGTACACGATCGCCAGGCCCAGCCCGGTTCCGCCTTCAAAGTTCGACTGGAAGGGCTCGAAGATTTTTTCCGTCTGCTGCGGGTTGATGCCCGGACCGGTGTCGGCAAAGCTCATCTCCCAGTCCGGGCCGCGCTCGGTCAGACCCACGGTCAGGCTTCCACCTTTAACTTTCATTGCGCGCACCGCGTTTTCCGAGAAGTTCCAGAACACCTGTTTAAGCTTGTCGCCATCGGCCAGCACCCAGGCTTCGGACTTCTGAAAGCTGCGCTCCACTTTGATGCCGGCGTTCTCGGAGGTGAGCCGGTGTTCGAGCAACGTAAGCGTGTCCTCCAACAACGGAACCAGATTCACGCGCTCGAAACGATACTGCTTGCCTCGTGAGTACGCCAGAAAATCGGTGACGATGTTGTTGAGGCGATCGGACTCGCGGGTCACAATCTGCAACAGGTGGCGCTCCTCGGGATTCAAGGTGGGCGCATCCGACAACATGCTGACCGAGCCGGCAATGGAGGTCAGGGGATTGCGGATTTCGTGAGCGATGGCCGCGGCCAGGCGGCCCACCGCCGCCAGCCGATCCTGCATGCGCACCTCGCGCTCCAGTCGCCGGATCTCGGTCAGGTCGTCAAACGAATAGACAAATCCCAGGTCGCCGCGCGCGCTCACGTTGAGCGCGGAAACCAGCACGCGAAAAGTCTTACGGAAGCCGTTGACGGTAATGTAGCGGACCTCGGCATCGCCCCGGGCCACGCCGAAGTGGGGCAACGGATCCTGAAACAGATCGCCCACGGAGCGTCCGCACAACTCGGCTTCGGAGATCTCGAGCAGTTGCTGGGCCGCTCGATTGATCAGCGTGATGCGCCCGTCGAGCCCGGTCGTGATCACACCGCCGCTCATGGACTGCACGATATTCTCGTGAAGCGCCTGCAGATTTTCGAGCGCGCCGCTGGCATCCTTCAGTTGCACATCCACCTGGCGGAGCTTGCTCATCAACAAGCCCGCCAGGTAGGCGATGGCAAAGTAGGCAAACAGGTTGACGAAGATGACTACCTGCAGCGCCTCCAGCTTGGGATGCGAGTTCGCATACGAGGGAATGACCAGGTAGTAATCGAGTTCGAGGATGGTTCCGAACAGGATGAAAGCCAGAGCCGCGCTCAGATATCCCCAGCCTCGCGGCAGAAGCATGCAAGCGACCACGATGACCAGGGGGTAGAGGAAATTCAGCGAGCTGTCGATGCCGCCGGTTAGATGGACCACCAGCGTGACCATGGCCAGATCGGCGAGCACCTGCAGAATGGCCTGCAGGCGGTGTTCCCTCCACACCGAAACCAGAAAAAGGAAAAACAGCGAGAGCACGAACCACAGCACCATCCCGGTGAGAAAGGGCATTATGGGCAGCGGGCTGGGCGTGAGGCGCATCACCGCGAGTTCGATGGCCAGCAGGACCATCAGAATCAGGATGCGAACCTTCACCAGCCAGGTCAGCCAGTTTCGCTCATCGGAGATGTAGGGCATGAAATTTCGTCGTTAGTCGTCGGTCGTTAGTCGTTAGTCGTTGGTCGTTCGCGGACCAGTTGCTTCGAGCTTCGAGCCGCGAGCTTCGAGCAACCCTCTTGACTCCTTGCCTGCTCGTAGCCCGCAGCTCGTAGCTCGCAGCTTCTTTTATCCCGCCAGTTTTGAGATCATCGCGAACAACGGCATATACAGAGAAATCACTATGCCGCCGATGCTGATGCCGAGACAACCAATGATGATCGGCTCCAGCATGGCCAGCATGTCTTTGGTGGCGGCGTCGACTTCGTCTTCGTAGAAGTCCGCGATCTTCTGCAGCATGGAGTCCATAGCGCCGGTGGCTTCGCCAACGCCGATCATCTGAGTCACCATATTGGGGAAGACGCCGCATTCGCGCAGTGGATCGACGATGGTACGGCCTTCTTCGATCGCCTTGCGCACCTTCATCAGCGCTTCTTCGAGCACGGCGTTGCCCGAGGTGCGGGCGGTAATGGCCAAGCCCTCGAGTATAGGAACGCCGGAAGTAATGAGCGTGCCCAGGGTTCGGGTAAAACGGGCGACCGCGATCTTGCGCAGCAGCATGCCGAGGATGGGCAACTTGAGCAGCATGGCGTCGAAGTAATAGCGGCCACGCGGGTGCTTGCGAATCTGCTTGATACCGAAGACGGTGCCCACGCCACCCACGATAAAGAACCACCAGAAATGACCCACGAAGCTGCTGAGGCCGATGACCATGCGGGTCGCCAGCGGCAGCGCAACTCCCAATCCGACAAAGAGGTTGGCGAAGATCGGCACCACCCACTTGAGCAGCGCGCCCACGATCAGCACGGCGAGGGAGACGACGGCCACCGGATAGATCAACGCCGACTTCACAGCCGAGCGCAGCTTGACCGCCTTTTCCACATAGATCGCCAGGCGCTGCAGGATGAGGTCGAGAATACCGCCGGTCTCGCCCGCCTCGATCATGTTGGTCGTCAGATCGTCGAAGACGACGGGATGCTGGCGCATGGCATTGGCCAGCGTGGCCCCACCTTCGACGGTGGTCCGGACACTGAGCAGCGTCTTCTGAAAGCTGGGGTTCTCCTGGTTGGCGCCCAGAATCTCCAGACACTGCACCAGCGGCAGGCCGGCGTCAATCATGACGGAGAACTGGCGGAAGAACACCGCCACGTCCTTGACCTTGACCTTGCCACTACCAAAAGTGGGCAGGGAGAATTCCTTGCCCTTCTCCCGGATGCGGCCGGGCGTGATGCGTTCCTTCCGGAGCTGTGAGGCCAGTCCGTCCTTGGTGGAGGCTACGCGCTCTCCCTGAACTTTCTCGCCCGAAGCGCTCTTTCCCGAAAATGTAAAAACCGGCATGGTTGCTTCTCCTTAATTCTTGTTCCGCTAGCGTGGGCTGCCCATCCTGACGACCGCCCGCGCCTGCTTGTCTCTTCGTTAGTCTCTCTTCGTTAATCTCTCTTCCTATGTCTTGCGGCCCGCTGTGCTACTGGGCATTTCTCGGTGTCATCGCTTGGCCGGCGCAGCACCCTTGGCCATCGCAGCCGGAGTGCCGCCCCGGTTCATAAGGCCGGCGCCGCGCGCGATCATTTCCTGCAGTTCGTCCTGACTGCTGGAGCGCATCAGCGCCATTTCCAGTGTGATCTGCTTCTGGAAATACGCGGTGGCCAGCGCCTGGTTGAACGTCTGCATGCCGAACTTCTCTTGGCCCGACTGCATGGCGGAATAGATCTGGTGAATCTTGTCTTCGCGGATCAGGTTGCGCACCGCCGCATTGGGCACCAGGATCTCCATGCACATGGCGCGTCCCTTGCCGTCGATTTTAGGCAGCAGGCTTTGACACATGATGCCTTCGAGCACCAGCGAAAGCTGGGCGCGGATCTGCGACTGCTGGTGCGACGGGAACACGTCAATGACACGGTTGATGGTGGAGGATGCGGAATTGGTATGCAACGTACCGAAGGTGAGGTGGCCGGTTTCCGCGATACGCAGCGCCGACTCGATGGTCTCGAGGTCGCGCATTTCGCCGATCAGCACCACGTCCGGGTCTTCACGCAGCGCGGCGCGCAGGGCGTCGGTAAATCCCTTGGTGTCGGAGTGCACTTCGCGCTGGTTGACAATGCAGTTCTTGTTCATGTGCACGAACTCGATCGGGTCCTCGATGGTGAGGATGTGTTCGTGGCGCTCGGTATTGATCTTGTCGATCATGGCCGCCAGCGTGGTGGACTTGCCCGAACCGGTCGGCCCGGTCACCAGCACCAGCCCGCGCGGTTTGTCGCACATCTTGCTGACCACCGGAGGCAGGCCCAGCTGCTGGAACGATTTGATCTCAAACGGAATCAGACGGAAGACGCAAGCCGAAGCGCCTCGCTGGTTGAAAACGTTGGCGCGGAAGCGAGCGAGGCCCTTCATACCGAACGAGAAATCCAGTTCGAGGGTTTCTTCGAAACGGTGCTTCTGCGAATCGGTCATCACGCTGTAGGCCAGTTGCTTGGTCTCAGCCGGCGTCAACTGGGGCAGGTCGAGCGGCACCAGATGTCCGTGCACGCGGATTTGTGGCGGAGAGTTGGTGGTGATGTGGAGGTCGCTTCCCCCCATCTCCAGCATGCGGCGGAGCAGATCGCTTAATGAGAGTGCCATAGTTTTCTTTCTTTCCTTCCTGGTGCCGTTTCTAGTGGATCGTTTCGCGAGCCACTTCTTCGAGCGTGGTCCAGCCTTGCGCGACCTTGATCAGCCCGCTGCGTCGCAGGGTGATCATGCCGCGCTCAATCGCTTTCTTCTTGAGTTCGAGGGCCGAGGCGCCGACCAAAACCAGTTCCCGGATCTCGTCATCCACTTCCATCACTTCGTACAAACCGGTGCGGCCCTTGTAGCCGGTCTTGTTGCAGGTGGCGCAGCCTTTGCCCTTCATGATCTGCACCGTCTTGGCCTCTTCGGGCGAGTAGCCTTCGTCGATCAGGGTCTGCAGAGGCACTTCAACCGGCTCGGCACAGTCCTTGCAGATCCGCCGGATCAGGCGTTGGGCGCAGATGAGATGAACCGAAGTCGCCACCAGGAAGGGCTCGATTCCCATGTTCATGAGGCGCGTGATAGTTTCCGGCGCGCCATTGGTGTGCAGCGTGGATAAAACGAGGTGGCCGGTGAGCGCGGCTTTGATGGCAATTTCCGCAGTTTCAAAATCGCGAATTTCACCGACCAGGATGATGTTGGGGTCCTGGCGCAGGAAGGCGCGCAGGGCAGTCGCAAAATTCAGGCCGATCTGCTCCTTCATCTGCACCTGGTTGACGCCTCCCAGTTGGAACTCAACCGGGTCTTCGGCGGTCATGATATTGGTATCGGGCTGGTTGAGCTGTGAGATTGAGGAATAGAGAGTGTTCGTCTTGCCCGAGCCCGTCGGACCGGTGACCAGCACCATGCCGTAGGGCTTCAGAATCGCCTTCTGAAATTTGTCCAGCGACTCCTGCTCGAAGCCGAGCTTGGTCATGTCGAGGCGCAGATTTTCCTTGTCGAGCAGGCGGAGCACGATTTTCTCGCCCCAGAGCGTGGGCAGAGTTGAGACGCGGAAATCGAGCTGCTTTTTCTTGCCGCCGATCTGCATCTTCAGCATGATGCGGCCGTCCTGCGGCAGCCGCTTTTCGCTGATGTCAAGCTTGGCCATGATCTTGAGGCGCGACGTGATGGCGTCCTTCAGCTTCAGCGGCGGATTCATGATCAACTGCAGAACTCCGTCAATACGGAAGCGGACGCGGAATTCCTTTTCGTAGGGCTCCATGTGAATGTCGCTGGCGCCGCGCTTGACGGCATCGGTGAGCACCAGGTTCACGAGCTTGACGATGGGAGCCTCGTCGGCCGCTTTCTCCAGTTCCTTGAGCTCGATTTCCTGCGCTTCGGCCTGCAACTCGATGTCGGTGCCTTCGCCGAGGTCGTTCATCGACTGCATGACCTGCTCGAGCTCTTCCTCTTTGGAAGTGCCGTAGGCCTTGTCGATGCCTTCGATGATGGAGCTTTCCGAGGCCACGACCGGTTCGATGTTGAAGCCGGTCATGAACTTGATATCGTCCATGGCAAAGACGTTGGTGGGATCGACCATGGCGATAGTGAGCGAAGCGCCGACGCGGCTGAGCGGTAAAATCTGATAGCGTTTCGCGGTTTCGAAGGGAATCAGCTTGACGACGGCGGGGTCGATTTCGAAATAAGAAAGATTGATGGCGGGCACGCCGTACTGGCGCGAGAGAAAGTTGGTGACATCCTCATCCGAGAGGAAACCCAACTTCACCAGCGCGGAGGCGAGCCGGGTGTGAGACTCCTTCTGGAGTTTGGTCGCCTGTTCCAACTGCTCTGGGGTGATGACCTTTTCCTTGACGAGCAGGTCACCCAGCCGCTGAGACATATCTCTCCTGTATTCCCGCGAAGTCGGGGGTCAATGCGAAGCGCGCTGATTTCCGGAGGGGATCAGCGGGAAGCTTTCGCACTGACACAAATTGTCATCCCAATGGGAGTTCCGAAAAAGTAACTTAGGTACTAAACGGGGGTAACCGCAGGCCATTGACCCCGCAGAACTTGCTGAAAAGGCGGCATCAGGGCATTTCACAGCTCTCGCATCATTAGGAGGTTCGCGGGAGCCAGTACAGAAAGTAGTACACCGCTGTCTCCCAAGCTAAGCGGGCCATCTCTGATTAGAAGAAAGCAGTCGGCGATCCCGAGGGACTGGCAGAGTTGATGGGTTGCGGGGCGTAAGGTATGCTAGTGGCGCTTGCAAAGACCAGCCCTAGTGAGTGCACAACAATGATGGACTTACATAGACCCTTGCCAGGCTACATCGACTCTCAATCCGGAAAAGCATGCGAGTTCTGCAAACGGTTTGATCCCTGTTTCGAGAAGCGGGCTCCCCTCGACCAGATGGTGGGCAACCAAAAGCATTCCGCTTGGGGACATCTGACCGAGGATGGTCACGTCAAGCATCGTATGCTTGAGTTGGCAGCGAAATCGACGGTACGTGGCTTGGATGGTTCGTTGCTTCGAAACCCGAGCGCTGCGTAGCTCAGCTGCTCCCGGAGTTTCTTTACCTTCACGCAAGTCTTGTTTTCCGCTAATACCGACGAATTCCGTTCTTTTCTCTTGACTTGTCTGCCGCATAGTTTCATAAAGAAGTTGTAGGTAGTTTGTGTGTTCTCTCGGAGGGCCCGAGGGATTAAGGACATGGCCGCCGCGATGGGAAAGGCGATTCTGCAATCATCTAGAGGGAGGGGAACAATATGGAACTTGTGATTCTGATTATCGTTCTCCTGGTCGTTAGCTGCCTGATCCCTGCCAACTACCATATACACTTCTACCGGTAGACGTGGCGACGAGAGCTTCGATAGCTATCCTTAACTCTCCTCCATGAGTGAGCCAGCACAATAATTTTGTGGAAAACGGTGCGAAAGGCCGAACCGGGTGGGTTCGTGAGATCGGTTGCGGCCCTCTTTTACGCGGAACATTGTCGCGGAGGTGACGAATCAACTTGGAATCCCGCACGGGAAATGTCACTTTGACCCGCCTCTGTTCGTTCCCGCGAGGTGGTAAACAATGAGCCCTGACGAGGCCGGACGTCTTGTAATTCTCAGCGGGCCTTCCTGTGTCGGGAAGAGTCCGCTCTACAAGTCGCTGGGCAAGTTCTATCCGGAGCTGCAGACTCAGTTGCAGAAACTAGTGCTGGTTAACAGCCGCGCTCCCCGTCCCGGCGAACTCGACGGCGTCGATTATCGTTTTCGCACGCGGGCTCAGGTTGATGCGTTAAGGACGGATAATCGATACGCCGTACTGGAGGTGCGTGATGACATACAAGCACTGGATGTTCAGGAGCTCGAGTCTTTACTTCGACGCGGCGATGTCTTCTTCGAGGGGAGTCCAATTGTGGGGCGGGCACTGCAGAAGCACCCGCGCCTGGCGGGGGTTAACCGACTCAGTATTTTTCTCTCCCCGCTTTCGAAGGAAGAGATCGCTTACTTAAAGGCGCCGGAGCGCAATGTATCGCTGCAGGAACTCCTCAGGGATATCATGCGACGCAAGCTCTTGCGGCGGACCCGTCGCCAAAAAGGAGAGCTATCGGCTAAGGACTTGGAAAACGTGGAGACGCGCGCCTCGAGTTCCTACCGCGAACTGCAAGAGGCGTGGCACTTCCAATACGTGATTCCAAATCATGACGGCGAGGATAGTGATAACTGGGAAGCGTTCTATTACTTGATTGGCGACGCTCGCAAAACCCTCGACGCTTTCGTCGCCTTGCTCAAGGGCTTGGTTCCGCCAGGCGTGGAGAAGTGGGAAGAGGACCTCTTGCCGCCGGCCAAGTAGCTCCGCTTACGATCTGTAGGGGCTGACCCCGAGCTTCTGCACTTGCTCGGTGAATTCGCGCACAACCTGCGCAAACCTCGGCCCCTCGGCCGCCGAAACCCATTCCAGGCGGAAGCGCTCTTCCTCGATACCGAAATCGGCGAGCATCAGCTTGATGGCATCCGCGCGTTTTTCTGTTTTAAGATTGCCATCCTGATAGTGACAATCTCCCGGATGGCAGCCGCAGATGAGGACGCCGTCCGCCCCCTTGGTGAACGCGTCAATTACCAAGTTCGGATGCACCATGCCCGAGCACATGACGCGGATGATGCGGATGCTGGGCGGGTATTGGGTCCGGGAAACGCCCGCCAAGTCCGCGCCGGCGTAGGAGCACCAGTTGCAACAGAGGGCGATGATCAAGGGTTGAAAGTTATCGTCCATTACGCTACTCCCAAAGCAGCATGGATCTGGGCCTCGATCTGCCCGAGGGTAAATCCACGGATGAATATGCCGTTCTTTGGACAGGTAGCCTGGCAGCAGCCACAGCCCTTGCAGGTGGAGTCGGCGGTTTCGACGACTTTTTTGATTGATCCCTGCCACATGTACTCGAGCATGGTGATGGCTTTGTAGGGGCAGGTGTCCACGCAGTAGGCGCAACCGTCGCAGCTCTCGTCCAGCACTTGCGAGATATTCGCCCCCAGTTCGAGGCTATCCTGAACGAGGACGGATGCTGCTCGCGCGGATGCTGCCTGGGCCTGGAGAATGGATTCCTCGATGTTCTTGGGAGAATGCGCCAAGCCACACAGGAAGACGCCGTCGGTCATGAAGTCGACGGGACGCAGTTTCATGTGGGCTTCGAGGAAGAATCCCTCACTGTTGAGCGGAACCTTGAGGAACTGCGCGATCTTCTTGTTGTCTTCATGCGGATGAATGCCGGCGGACAGAACCACCAGGTCGGCGGAGATCCTGAGCGGCATCCCCAGGGTCTGGTCGTAGACGGTGGCCGTGAGTCCTTCGCCATTTCGCGACACCTCGGGCTTGCGGTCCTCGTCATAGCGCACAAAGACGACGCCTTGCTGGCGCGCCTTGGTGTAATAACTCTCCTTGAAGCCGTAAGTCCTGATGTCGCGGTACAGGACGTACACATGCGTCTGCGGCGAGAGCGCCTTGATCCTCAGGGCATTCTTGATGGCCTCGGCGCAGCACACGCGAGAACAGTAGGGATGGTCGGCGTCTCGTGAGCCCACGCACTGGATCATGACGACGGTCTTTCCGAAGGCGGTCTTGGCGGGCCGATTGCCTTCCGGCGCCAGGAAGCCATCACCGGAAGCGAGGCGTGCTTCCAGTTCACGCTGCGTGATGACGCTGTCGTCCTGTCCATACAGATACTCTTTGGGCTGGTAGTGTTTCGCACCCGTGGCCACGATTACGACTCCGTGGGTTATTTCGGTGGTCGCGCCGCCGGCAGAGATCGTTGTCTTGAAGTTGCCAATCGTGCCGTCGATCTTCTCGATCTCCGCGCCGGTAAATAGATGGATTCGGCTGTTCTGTGCGATCTCGTCGCGCAGGCGCGCTAATTCGTCCTGCGGATTTTCTCCACTGAGTAAGTAGTAGGTGTGGCGCAGACTTCCGCCAAGTTCATTCTCCTTCTCCACCAGATAGACATCAAAGCCCTGGCGTGCCAGCGCCAGCGCGGCGGTCATGCCTGACAACCCTCCGCCGATGACCAGGGCAGACTTTTCCACCCTGACCGTCTGCCGGTGAAGCGGCTGCAATAGCCGGGACTTGGCCAGCGCCATCCGGACCAGGTCTTTGGATTTCTGGGTGGCCTTCTCCGGTTCGTGCATGTGCACCCAGGAGCACTGGTCCCGGATGTTGGCCATCTCAAACAGGTAAGGATTGAGTCCGGCCTCTGCCAGAGTGTTACGGAACAGCGGCTCGTGGGTTCGCGGCGTGCAGGAGGCTACCACCACCCGATTCAGATTGTGTTCGGCGATCTGCTCCTTGATGCGGTCCTGGGTATCGTTGGAGCAGGTATAAAGATTGTTCTCTGCGTACACGACGTTGGGCAGGGTCTTCGCATATTCGACGACGTCCGGGACATTGACCACACCGGCGATGTTGGTCCCGCAGTGGCAGACAAAGACTCCGATGCGAGGTTCTTCTCCCTTCACATCTCTTTCGGGCGGATAAACTTTGGGCGTAATCAATGTGCCACGGGCTTCCCGCAAGAGCGAGAGCACCTGGGTCGCTGCCGCCGAGGCCTGCATGACAGTTTCCGGAATATCCTTCGGCTCGGCAAACGGTCCGGCCACGTATATTCCTTCGCGGGACGATTCCGCCGGCTTGAAAGTGGAGGTTCCACAAAAATTGAATTCATTCAGCGCCACACCGAAACGTTCGGCCAGCACTTTGACATCTTTGGGTGGCTGCATGCCCACTGACAGGACGACCAAGTCATATTCCTGGAAGAGCTTCCGGTCGTTCTCGCCGAGGTACTGGACGACCAGGTTCCGCGTCCCAGGGACTTCGTCGATTTTCGGCACGCGAGAACGGATATAGTGCACGCCTAGCTCTTGCGCCCGGTGGTAATACTGCTCGAAGCCCTTGCTGAAGGCGCGCAGGTCCATGAAGAAGATGTCGCATTGCAGGCCTTCGCCGAGATGCTCTTTGGCGATGATGGCCTCTTTAGTGGCATACATGCAACAGACGGACGAACAGTAGTCGTTATCGGAATCGCGTGAACCCACGCACTGCAGGAAGGCAATGCGCTTCGGCTCCTGCCGGTCGAAGGGTCGGAGCACATGGCCGGAGTAAGGTCCGGAGGCGGACAGAATCCGCTCGAACTCCAGCGCCGTGATCACATTCGGAAAGCGGCCATAACCCAGGTCCTTCTTCAATCGGGCATCGAAGATCTCGTATCCGGGGGCGAGGACGACGGCGCCTACGTTCAGCTCAATCTTCTGCTCCCGTTGTGTGTAGTCGATGGCGTTGGCTTCGCAGGCGGTCTCGCAGAGATGACAATCGCAGCAGATGCCGCACGCGAGGCAGCGCTTCGCCTCTGCGATCGCTTCCTCGGGCGTGTAGCCGACGTGGACTTCGGCAAACGTTCTTCCACGAGTCGCGGGGTCGAGGGCCTGCATGTGTATCTGGCGTTGCATCAGCACGCCAGTTGTATCCACTTCGTATTCGGTGCGATACGGCCCTTCCAGTTCGCGCCCGATGCGCAGGTCCTGGTGATTGAGCCAGCGATCGATCGATCTTGCGGCCTTCCGGCCGGCGAGTTTGGCGTTCACCACCACGTCGGGACCGGTTACGCAGTCTCCACCCGCAAATACTCCGGGCAGCCCGGTTTCGAGCGTCAGCGGATCGGCCGTGAGCGTTCCCCACTTGGTGATATCAAGCCCCAGACGCTCTCCTAACGCGCCCACATCGGGGAACTGGCCGATCGAAACGATGGCGGCGTCACAGGGCAAAACAAATTCGGAGCCGGGAATAGGCTCGGGAGCGGGGCGGCCGCTAGCGTCAGGCTTGCCGAGTTTCATCTTCAGGCACTCCAGACCGGCAACGCGCCCGTTCGCGTCGGCCTGGAACGACTTCGGGGCAGCAAGGAACATCAACTTGATACCTTCGCGCTGCGCGTCCTCGATCTCACGCGGGTCGGCAGGCATCTCCGCGCGGGTGCGGCGATAAACGATGGTGACGTCGGTGGCTCCGCAACGAAGCGCGGTGCGGGCCGCGTCCAGAGCGGAGTTTCCCCCGCCAATCACGAGCACTTGCCGTCCGGGGATGACCGGCATTTCGAGATTGACCCGGCGCAGGAACTCCACGCCCCCGGTGACCCCAACCATGGTTTCTCCGGGAACAGCGAGTTTCCGTTCGACGTGGGCGCCGATGGCGAGAAAGACAGCGGCAAAGCTTTTTCGCAGATCGTCGAAGGCGATGCTCTTGCCCACCGCCGTATCCAGCAGGATCTCGATGCCGATGGCGCGCATCCGGTCCACTTCCGCATTTAGTAATCGGCGTGGCAAGCGGAACGAAGGGATTCCGACGGCCAGCATGCCGCCGGCCGTGGAGAGCGCCTCGAAGATGGTTGGACGGTAGCCCTGTTGCCGGAGCTGATAGGCACATGCGAGTCCGGCCGGGCCTGAACCCACGATGGCAATTCTTTCCGGACGGTCGGGAACGCTCGGTTGCGGCAGCTTATAGTCGGGACATTGGTCGGTGATGAAGCGTTTCAATGCGGGGAGATTCACCGGATCGTCCACTCCGGCCCGCGTGCACGCCGCGGTGCAGGGGTGGGTGCAAACCCGGCCGCAGATGGAGGGCAGTGGATTGTCGCGCAAAATGACCTGGAGCGCTTCTTCAAAGCGTCGTTGCGCGATCAGAGTCACATAGCCCTGTCCGTCCTGATGAACGGGGCATGCAGCCTGGCAGGGAGCGACCCCGCGGCGAGAGATCGTGAAGATGTTGGGGACGGCTTGCGGGTACGGACGGTAGATCGCCTTGCGCTCTCCCAGCCCCTGATCAAACTCGGAGGGCAGCGTTACTGGACACTCCGTGATGCAGGCGCCGCACCCCGTGCATTTTGTCGGGTCCACAAAACGCGGCTCCTGCTTGATACTGACCGTGAAATTCCCCGCCTGCCCATCGACGCGCTCCACCTCAGTCAAGGTGAGAATGTCGATGTCTTTATGCCGGCCGATCTCGACCAGACGCGGCGCCATGGTGCACATCGCGCAATCGTTGGTGGGAAAGGTTTTGTCGAGCTGCGCCATGACCCCGCCAATGGCAGGGCCGCGTTCGGCCAAGTACACCTTGATGCCGCCGCTAGCGAGATCGAGGGCCGCCTGCATGCCGCCGATACCGCCTCCCACGACCAGGGCAGCACCCACGGGTGGGGTTTGGGACTTCTCAGACGGCATGGGGAACGACCTCCGCCGCGGGTGCCTGCTGAGCGGCCCGCTCCTTGACCGCCTGGAAGTACAAGGCCAGCGGACGATAGATCATGTGTGCCGCCTTGCCGAACGGCATCTCTACCACCAGCATCGGCGTGGCGATAATCACGTGCAGGGCATAGGTGCAGTGAGCAGCGAACGCCAAGCCTGAACACCTGAAGATGCTCACAGCCAATCCGCTGCCCGCCGTCAGCAAAAGCAGGATGGGGAAGACCATATCCTCCGGCCGCGTTTCCTTGTAGATTTCTTTCTTCGCCTGCGCCCGTCCTATGAGGATGTCGACGACGCCGTAGAAGATGAAGGCGGCGGCGAGGTATCCCAGCCAGCGCTGCGGGTTGTACCAGGGATAAATGTTGTCGGTTTGAAACCACCGTAGAGCGAAGACCTTGATGGTCAGCATCATGACCGTGCCCAGGGCGAGGATCCAATGCCCCAGCCACCGGCCTCTTTCCGGACACTTCCTCATCAGCGAGTGAGTCACCGACTGGTACACGTACATCCACGCCTCCTCGGCATAGACAGAGAACGGGATGGGCGGCTGTTGCCTGCTCATGGTGAGCCGCCAGATGCGGAAGACGCGGGATAGTAGGAGAACGAATGGAAGGAGCATCACCACGAGCGTGTAATACGTCATGATGGGGAACATGTGCTCCAACCCGAGCGGCGTAGCCAGGCCGGATAAGGGCAGTCCCACATACCACAGGTGAAAGCAGAGGATCAGCAGCACGACGGCCACGGCAGCGGAGGCCAGCGAGCCAAAGTACCACGCCCGGGAGGTGAGGAGCTTGGACGCCATGCCCGTCCGTTCATACTGGCCGCTGAGGAAGCGCCGCAGCGTGGCCATGGAAATCCTCGGCTCCGCCTGGCGCGGGCAGACGATGGAGCAATCGCCGCAGTCGTGGCAGATCCAGGGTTCGAGGTTTGCGAGGAGCGGGGCTCTCAGCCCCAGAAGAGAATAACGGATGCTTTTTCGGGGGAAGCTGGCGAAGTCCGAGACCAGATCACAGGAGATGGTGCAGCTTCCGCACTGATAGCAGCCGGTGGGGTCGAACTTTCCATACCGCCGAATGTCGGCCAGCAGTGTCGGATCGCTTTGAACCGGCAATATGCCTACTGCCATTTGCCACCTCTACCGAGAGACTGCCGCTACTGCGCAGTAACTACGACTTGCTTGACGGTCCTCCTGGTATAGACCACGTACTTCCCGCCTTCTTCCACCATCTGAACCTCAAAGTCATCGTTCCGATATGATTCCACCGTGCGGGATGCCTCTTCTCTGGTGTCATAGAGCTGCCCATCCCACATGAACTTCTTTCCATCGCTGATCATTGCGAGATTCGGGCTCATACGATGCCACCAGTCTGTCCACAAAGGTGCCGCGAAAACGCTCTCCGATAATGAGTGCCAAGGTGGGCGCTGCGCAGTGACGCCTCGCACACTTCTGGGTGACCTGAAACACACTCGGCATACAGACGAAGAGAGACGCCAGCAGGTGTCCAATTTGAATTACGCGCTTGGGCACAGATCAGCTTGCGGCGCGGCGGCGCAGGGAAAATAGTTGCAGACTAGCCACTCTGCCGCTTGCGGCACGGCGCCGCTGACTGCTTTCGACAAACCCTGGGAGATCTCTTCCGGCAGCGGCCCGGTTTGGCAAGCCAGCACACGCACCTCGACCCCGCAGGTTTCCTGCAACTCGCGCAGCAGGTTGGAGGTGGGCAACTGGTGCATGGAGAAATCGTCGAGTTTGACTGGGGGAATTTCGGCGGGATCAAGCTCGAATATCTCGCCGGGACTGCGTCCGGCATCGATCGCGTCGAGGATGAGCAAACGCTGCGGGCGCGCCGTGCTCAGGCAGAGAGTGAACAACAGCTTGCGCACGCCCGTGCCGGCGTCCAGCAAGCAGACGGCTTCGGGTACTGGGTAGTGTGCCTCGACATAGTCGACTACCTCGCACCCGAAGCCGTCATCTCCAAACAGAATATTCCCAATGCCGAGCACCAAGGTGGGCTTCCGGCAGAAGTCGGGGAGATCGGATTCAGAGTATTGATCGATGCGTTGATCGATCTCCCGCATGCTTCCTCCGTTTCGCTGCCCTTCAGTTGGCAAGCGAACCGAGCAACTTGCCTTCCACGTCGAAAATATCCAGCTTGACCGACAGCTTCCCATCCAGTCGGTGGGTCGCGCAGGACAAGCATGGATCGTAGGCGCGGATCGACATTTCCACTGTGTTCAGCACTCCCTGGTCGTACTTGCCGTCCTTGATCAAACTCTTGGCGGCCTGGGTGACCGACATATTGATGGGAGCGTTGTTGTGCGTGGTGCCGACAATCAGATTGACGTTGGTGACCAGGCCGTTGGCGTCGGTGGTGTAGTCGTGGATGAGCGTGCCGCGCGGCGCTTCGGTGCATCCTACGCCTCGCGCTGCCCGCGGCGTAACCTTCACCCGGGTTTCGGTGCTGGTGATTTCGGGATCGTCCAGCAAGCGGATAGCGTTTTCGGCGTTGTAGAGTAGTTCGATCAGCCGCGCCCAGTGATAAAGCAGGGTGAGCTGTGCGGGGCGCCCGAACTTCGCGCGAAATTCCTCCAGTTCGGCCTGTGCCAGCGGCGTGTCGATAAAGTCGCAGACGTTGATGCGCGCCAGGGTGTTGGCGCGATACACGCCCTTGGGATTTTCGACATCCATGGAGAAACCTTCGCCCCACTGTTTGGCGTAGGGGAACTTCAAGTAGCTCCACGGTTCAATGTGCTCGGAGAGGAACTCGGTATAGCGATCATAGGGAAAGTCCTGGTATGCGCCCTTTGACGTCATCAGGCGAAGGTTTCCGTCGTAGAGGTTGAGCGCGCCGTTCTCCTTGACGGTGCCGATGAAGCCGGTCGTGATCACTCCCAGCGACTTCACGACCTCGAGGTACTTTGGGAAGACGTTCTCCTTGGCAAAAGCAATGGAGAACTTGGCGAGTTCGAGCGCTTCATCGGCCTGCTTGCGCAACTGGTCGCGGTCGGCAGCAGCCAGTGGCTTGCTGAATCCGCCGGGAATGGCGGCCTGGGGATGGATGGCCTTGCCCGCCAGGACTTCCAGCATCTTGGCGCACATGTGGCGCACCTTCACCACTTTTCTGGCAATGTCGGGCGCTGCCTGCAGCACGCCGATGACATTGCGGATGGAATAGTCGGCATCGGGACCGAGCAGGAAATCAGCTCCCGCCAGGAAATAGAAGTGCAAGATGTGCTCTTCCATGTAGGCGATGCTGTTGCACAGCTCGCGCAGCTTCTTTCCCGCCGGGGGCGGCTCGACTCCAAAGACGGCGTCGCAAGCCTTGGCCGAGGCCAGGTGATGCGACCACGGGCACACACCGCAAATGCGCGGCGTGATGCGAGGGAGGTCTTCTACCGGGCGTCCGATGCAGAACTTTTCGAAGCCGCGCAGTTCAATGACGTTGACCCGGGCGGTGTCGACGTTGCCGGCATCGTTGAGCTGAATGGTCACCTTGGCGTGGCCCTCGATGCGGGTGACAGGTTGAATGACCAGTGTCTTTGCCATGGATCACCTCTTGGGCATCGGCCGCAGACGGCCAGCGCCAGCAAAACGGTTGAAGGTTGCGGCCCGATCCGGAATCTGCTTGGGATCGAGTCCGATGGACGAAAGGGCCCCCATCATGTCCACCATGGGGTTGGCTTTGTCCGACAGCGGGCCAAAGCAGCCCTCGCAGGGCATGTAGGCGCGGATGCAGCGCGGGTTGCCGTCGCTGCCGCCGCAGCCGGCACGCGTCGCCGGCCCCAGGCAGAGGATGCCCTGCTCCATCAGGCAACGCATTTCGCTCAGGGGCGCTCCAAACTTGAAATCCGGCGGATCGAGATGGCCCTTCAGGGTGGAGACCGCCTTCTTTTCACGCTTGGTGGGACACTCGTCGCAAACGCTCTTCGACGCCAGCGCGGGCAACGGCTTGCCTTCAAGGAGAGCGACCAGCGCTCCGGCCACCATCTCTGGCGTGGTTGGACATCCGGGCAGATATGCATCCACCTTCACAACTTCGTGAAGCGCGTAGACCCGGTCGGTCAGAGCGGGAATCTGCTCGTGGGGCAATCCGTTCTTCTCGGTGGTCACGCTGTCACGGTAGACCTTCTCCAACATTTCTTCTGTGCTGTACTGATTCGCCAGCGCCGGAATACCGCCAAAGCAGGCGCAAGAACCCAGTGAGATCAGGATCTTGCACTTCTTGCGCATCTCCTGCGCCAGTTTCCTGTGCTCGTCGCTGCGGATTCCTCCCGATACAAGGCCGACATCCGCCGCGGGGATTTCCATCTCTGTACCTTCGCCAGTCTGACCAAAGAGCTTGTGGTCCATCAGGACCGGCATGTGCACGATTTCTACTTGTTTGAGTACGTCGAGGAGCGGTTCACCGATATCGAGGATGGTGACCTCGCAACCTCCGCATATGGCGAACCATTCTTCGGCAAGTCGAGCTGCCATGCTGCACCTCCTACCGGAGTTGAATTAGTAGTGCTTCGTTCTCGTCCCCTGGAATCTGCTATTACTGCGTTCGATACGCGCGTCAGCAAACGGAAGCCGCCCGGTTCTTCGCGGTGAGCCACGGTTACAGACGTGGGAGTAGTTATGGTCCAACTCGCACACCCACGTCAGTGATTCAGATCACCCATCATCGTGACCGGAAGGTGCCTCTCAAATGCGGCCTAGGAAGACATCGCCCACACGCGGTATAAGGGATCGGGGAACTACATTGCGCGGGGTCTTCGCGGGATGCGGAAAGAGCGTGCCCAGAGCGCAGTCGAAGGACTCCCACCTAACATTCACCGCCTCTGTGCCATCATTCCCGGCTTCTACCGTCGCGCTCTCCTGGGTCTCCCAAAATCACCCAGCGCGGCACCCCGCCTACGATCGCGCCGATTAACAACGCCCCAAGAAACGTGTATCCGCCCTCAATCCACAGTAACTCGGGCGCCACATGCGACCAGGTCACCGCCATCAGTGCTGCGCCGATCGCCAACCAAAGCGCCGCTGCCACTTCGATGCCGTGCGTCAAGGTACGCGAACCCAGCCAGCGCAGCAGTCCCGCAACGCCGTATGCGAACAATACGCACGCACCCACGCTCAGCAGATGCGGCGCCATCGTTCTTGCCAACGCCCGGGTCTGTGGATCGCTCAATCCGAGCGCCATCGCCCATCGCGGACGGAACAAGTATTGGGAGTGCCAAGCCATGCCCAGCACCCATGCCGCCGCCCCTGCCAGCAGCACGGGCAAATGCACGACTCTTCTGGTTCGCCACGGAACGTGGTCCACAAAAGAGGCAGGCTTGGCCAGTACCGCATCCGGAATGCACTCCTGCCCGCAATCGGCGCGCTCCGGCCAGCGCATGCAATCGGTCAGTCGCAGTTTCGGAGGGCCGGACAGGCCGCTCCAGGCTGCCCGCAAGGCGTTGAACCGCACTGGCACCGGCGCATGCGTCTCCGGACACTTCACCGTCCGCCCTTCGCGATACGTGTGGTAAATCTGTTCCGCCCAAAGGGCTGGCAGCAGCAGGAGCAGGCAAGTCCCAACCAGGAAGAGCAACAACAGGAACAGCAGCATGACGTGCCTCCTTATCCTTAGAACGAAGAATTCGTGTTGGGCGGAAGGTCGAGCGTAGCGATCTCAAACCAAACGTATTCGCTGCGCGACCGGCGCGCAGTGAGCATCATCACTGTAGCTCGTGACGCAGACACAGAGGAGTGGACCCGTCAACCTTCAAATGCCTCTTCTTCCACCGGCGAATTCGGACCTCGACTCAACTGAAGCCCAGGACAGGATGCGGCGCATACGGCTCCTCGAGAGACGCAACTTCTTCCGGCGTCAGGCGGAGTGAGAGCGCTGCTATGGCGTCCTGAAGATGATGCGACTTGGTTGCGCCAACAATGGGTGAGGTGACCGGCTTGCTGAGCAACCAGGCGAGAGCGATCTGCGCGCGGGCAACGCCACGTTGTTCTGCGACCTGCCCCAGGCGGTCCACAACTTTACGGTCAGCTTCTTCGCTCTGCGAGTACATGCTCTTGCCGAACTGATCCGTTTCGTAACGCTTGGTGGGTTCGCTTTGCCACGGACGAGCCAGGCGGCCACGCGCCAGAGGACTCCAGGGAATGACGCCGATACCTTCGGACTGGCAAAGGGGAATCATCTCGCGCTCTTCTTCGCGATAAAGCAGGTTGTAATGATTCTGCATGGAAACGAAACGGGTCCAGCCGTGAAGGTCGGCGAGATAGAGAGCTTTGGTGAATTGCCACGCGTGCATGGACGAAGCGCCGATATAACGCACCTTGCCGGATTTCAACACATCGTGTAGCGCTTCCAGAGTTTCTTCGATCGGTGTTTCGTAATCCCAGCGGTGAATCTGGTAAAGGTCGACATAGTCAGTCTGCAGACGGCGGAGGCTTTGATCGAGTTCGTGAAAGATGGCTTTGCGGGAGAGGCCGTGACCGCTCGGTTCGTCGCGCATGACGCCGTGGACCTTGGTGGCGATGACGACCGCTTCGCGGCGGATATTGGCCTTCAAGAACCGCCCAAGCACATCCTCGCTGGCGCCGCCTGAATAGACATTGGCCGTATCAAAGAAGTTGATCCCGAGATCAAGCGCCTGACGACAGAAGGGTTTGCTCTCTTCTTCGTTCAGAGCCCAAGCGTGGCTGCCAGGTTTGAGTTTACCGGTGGCGGGCGCTCCATAGCTCATACAGCCGAGACAGATGCGGGAAACTTTAAGCCCGGTCTTTCCAAGATTGACGTAGTTCATTGCTTCTCCCCTTATTCCGTGTCGATCGAAATCCGTTTTGTGCAAAATTGACCAGACATCTTAAGGGATGCGGAATATGGTGAAGGTGAATTCTCTTCTTAGGGGATGATTAAGCAGCACACAGGCCGCCCTTTGGCTAGGTTCCGGGCGGCCTCTCTCTGAAGTTTAAGCTAGTGATTGAAAATCCCCCGTATCGACTTGATGGACGACTCTGCAATCTGGCGGGCCAGGCTGCAAAATGTTGTGACCGGGATCACCCAGATCTGGAAGCTCCAGCCTCTACACCCACCCTCACTTCTCAACCAGGCAGTAGTCGCCAATCTTCGCGGCGGCTTCTGGTTTGTCTTGATCCCCTCGATACATCTCAACGTTCTTGCAATCGTACATTCCGTAGTTTTTGGGAAGTTCAACCATCAGGTAGTTCCCGCTCTGCAGAATTTTGCACGTGCCCCCTCCCTCGTTGCACTGCAGGTCAAGAGATTTCCCTTCCTTCTGGACGTGAACAATGACAACCCCAGTTACAACCTCCGAGCTTTTCACCTTGACCGGCGTTTTATCCTGTGCCAACGCTTGTGCAGTAGCCAGGATGACGAAAGCCGCGGTCAATACGGCAAACAGAGAAACGATCCTTTTCATAAGTGCCCCCGTAATGCAAAGGCTTTTCAATTCCATCTATATTCTCCGACTTGAGGTGGTCCTCTGTCTGTGATCTCTGATCACCTGTCTGTGATCTCTGATCACAGGCAGAGAATACGGGAGAGGCGACCCTGCCAACCCCTTAAGGTCCGGGGACACCGGTAAACGCTTAGCCGTAAGTTAAATGCGGCGACGCGGGATATTCACACTGCCCGGGAAAAGCGGTAGAATGAGAATGTCGTTGTTTAGGCAGAAGGAGGTCCCCCTGTCTCCTGCTCGCCAACCCAACGGTTCTCCACGCAGAAGGGGAATCGCCCGCCCAAGCCCAATCGGCCCGATACGCCAAACCGAGCGTAAAGCCATAAGTCCAAGTGTAGCCGCCAAGAGGAGGCGCGATTTCGCCCCCCGTGCATTCCTCGCCAGCATCGGCGAGGGCGGGAAATTTGTGCTCTTCCCTAAGAAACAAGGAATCTTTGCGCAAGGGGATGCTGCTGATGCGGTGTTTTATATCCAGACGGGCAAGGTAAAACTCACCGTGGTCTCGAAGACCGGCAAGGAAGCAACGATCGGCATATTCGGTGAGGGAGATTTTTTCGGTGAAGGTTCGCTTGCGGGCCAAGTTCTCCGCATGGATTCTGCAACCGCAATGACGGATTGCACTGTTCTGCGAATCGATAAGAAAGCGATGATGGAAGCGCTTCACCGGAAACACGAATTTTCCGACATGTTCGTGGCCTATTTGTTGGCTCGGAACATCCGTTACGAAGAAGATCTGGTGGATCAGCTCTTCAATTCGAGCGAAAAGAGGCTGGCCCGAATCCTTTTAGTGCTTGCTCATTTTGGCAAAGAAGGGACACCCGAGAGTATAGTTCCCAAAATTAGTCAGGAGATGCTGGCGGAAATGATCGGCACAACCCGCTCGCGAGTCAGCTTCTTCATGAACCGGTTCAGAAAATTGGGTTTTATTCACTACAATGGCGGGCTGCAAGTCCACAGCTCGCTGCTGAATGTCGTGCTGCACGACTAGTAGATCGGTACTCCGTGGGTGTTGTGGGAGGCGGGGTGCTTTGCGGCGGTGCGGGGTCGCTGAGACGATGCCGGAAGGACGTTAGGGCAGGCGCCCGGGTAAGAATGCGGGATTCCTGCTCATATCAGGGTGGTCCGGCGGGGCTGGTCGCGGGGAGGTATCTAGTTCCTACCGGGATTACTTCGGTAATCAGGGCTTCTTCTGGGGTATTTTCCGTGATATAACGCCGGTAGCTGCTCGTCAGGCTTTGGGCTGGGAATTTCGTGGTTTTCCAGCTTGGTTTTCGGCCTTTGGATTGAAGCGCAGAGCGAGAGCAGAGGAGGAGTCGTGTCCGAAGCGCGTACCGGGAAAAGGTTTCCGCTGCAATTGCCGATCAAGATACATAAGGAAGATACCGCGAGTGACACGAGCAGCGGCATGACCGGCAATCTGAGTGCTGCCGGTGTGTACATCCGCGCCGACGCATCGCTCGAGGTCGGCTCACCCGTAGAGTTTGAGATCACCCTGCCGCCGGAAGTGACGGGGGGCAAGGACGATGTTGTGATACATTGCCGCGGCCGCGTGGTGCGGACCGATGAGCCTGACGCCAGCACCGAACCCGGGGACAGCCGGGGCGTCGCTTGCGTAATCGATTCTTACGAATTCGTTCGCAACAGTTAACCGGGAGTGCGACCCATGCTGAAGCTTATTCTGGCCGACAATCAGGCGATTTTCCGCGCTGGCATCGCCAAAGTACTGGCCGTAGAAGACGAAATGCGCATTGTGGCCCAGGCGCAAACTGCCGAGCAGATGTTCATGGCGCTCGACAAGTTTCGCGCTGCGGTGCTGATCATTGCCGGAGGTTTCCACTCCGATTTCAATTCCGTCCTCTTGGCTGCCAACAAGAACAAGACCCGCGTCGTCGTCCTCGCCGACACTGGCGAGAGCGCGCAGCGCTACATGGCGGCGGGCGCTCACGGCGTCGTGTATCGCAACGTTACCAGCCCCGCGCTGGTGGACTGTGTGCGCAAGATCGCGCGTGGCGAAAACTGGGTGCAGGACGTGGCGGTGCCAAGCGAGCTGACGGAGAATGATATGGTCGGGCTGCGCGTCCGTGACCGCTTGACGGCCAAGGAGCTGCGCATCGTGGCGCTGATTGTGCAGGGCTACAAGAACAAGGAAATCGCCACCCAGTTGGGCACGACCGAGCAGGTGATCAAGAATTATCTGCGCAACGTCTATGACAAGATCGGCGTGTCGGACCGGCTCGAGCTGGCACTGTTCACCATTCACCACCGCATCCTGAACGAAGCCGCGGCGGCGACCGCAGCGGCGGCTGTGCCGCAACCGCCGCAGAGTGCGGGGATCAGCAACTAGACCATTTTCACTGGAATGACAGAAGGCCGCCTGCCGGCGGCCTTTTGAATTTTCCCACACAAATCAGTCGGAATCTTTTTTCTCCACACCGGGCTCCAGACCGGCGCGGGCTAGCGATCTGCGAAGGCGCCGCTCTCCGCCCGCTCCGTGTTGCGTATCGACGATCTTGCCATCGCGATCGACGACGACGTAAATGGGATAACGGTTGGCGGCATACATGGCGGCGAGATTGGTATCTCCGGTCATCACGATGCGGCACTTGCGGGGATGGTCTTTCAAATATTGCTGCACGACCTTTTTGGATTCGCCAACGTCAACCGCGAGCACGACCAGACCCTTGCCGGAAAATTCCGTGGTGATGTCATTCACCAGCGATTCCTCGCTTTTGCAATATGGACACCACGTCGTCCAGAACTGAAATAGAACGACCTTCCCTTTTGTCGAATCGTTGGTGAACTGTTCACCATCGAGTGTCTTGGCGTGAAAACGAGGAGCGGGCTCGCGCTCGTCCTCAATAGCAATATCCCGATGGACGGATTGGGCAAAAGCCACGGAAACCGTCAGGACCGTGGCCCATAGAACGCAATCGGGAAGCACGCGTTTTGCTAACATGGCCCGAAACTATAACACGATTTCATTATTCTGGACGGAGAGTGGGAATCATGTGTGGGGGCGGGTCTTCGACCGGCCTTGGACGTGGGCAGAACCCCGTCACCACACGTTCCTAATTAAACAATCTTCTCGCCTACGCTTTTTGCTTGCGTGAACAGGTAGAGATAGTCTGGGCCGCCGGATTTCGAATCGGTGCCCGACATGTTGAAACCGCCGAAGGGATGCGCGCCCACCATCGCTCCCGTGCATTTGCGGTTGAGGTAGAGGTTGCCGACGTGGAACTCGCGCACGGCGCGATCGAGTTTCTCGCGCGAGCTGGAATAGACGGCGCCGGTCAGGCCGAATTCGGTGTCGTTCGCGATTTCAAGCGCGTGGTCGAAATTGCGCGACTTGATTACGACCAGCACCGGGCCGAAGATCTCTTCCTGCTCGAGCGTTGACTTCGCCGGGATGTCGGCAATCACGGTCGGCTGAATGAAATAACCTTCACCAGCGCTGGTGTCGCGCGCGCCGCCGGTGATGAGGCGTCCATCTTTTTTGCCGATCTCGATGTAGCGGAGAATATCTTTCATCGAACCTTCGTTGATGACGGCAGCCATGTTCGGGTTTGCAGTGGGATCGCCCACGGTAATGCGCTCGGCGCGGGACTTCAGTTTTTCGAGGAACTTGTCGTAGATGCGCTCGTCGACGATGGCGCGCGAGCAGGCCGAGCACTTCTGGCCCTGGAAGCCGAAAGCGGCCGTGGCTACGCCTTCGACGGCGGAGTCAATATCGGCGTCGGCATCGACGACGATGGCGTCTTTGCCGCCCATTTCGAGGATGGTGCGCTTGATCCAGAGCTGACCTGGTTGCTGCCGCGCGGCGCTCTGATTGATGTGCAATCCGACTTCGCGCGAGCCGGTGAAAGCGATGTAGCGAATCTTCGGATGCGACACCAGCGCGTCACCGAAGCTCGCGCCTCCGCCGGGGCAGAAGTTCACGACGCCTTCGGGCATGCCGCATTCTTCGAGCAGTTCGACAAACTTCGCCGCAATCGTCGGCGAATCGCTGGACGGCTTCAGGACGACGGTGTTGCCGCTGACGATCGAAGCGAGGGTCATGCCGGCCATGATGGCGCAGGCGAAGTTCCACGGCGGAATCACGGCGCCGACGCCGAGCGGGATATAGGCCAGCGTGTCGCGCTCGCCCGGCAGTTGCACGGGCGGTTCGACTTTCGCGAAGCGCAGGGCCTCGCGCGCGTAGAATTCGCAGAAATCGATGGCCTCGGAGATATCGGCATCGGCCTCGAACCAGTTCTTGGAGACTTCGAACACCAGCCAGGCCATCAATTCGAGCTTGCGCTCGCGCATCACATCGGCGACGTGGAACAGGAGCGACGCGCGCTCCTCGGCCGAAGTATGGCTCCAGTGGCCGAAAGCTTGACAAGCGGCTTGCACGGCGGGCTCGACGTGCTCTTTGTCAGCCTTCTGGTGAATGCCGACTAGTTCCGAAGGCTTGGCGGGATTGATGGAACGGATCTTGCCGGAGGTCTTGAGGCGCTTGCCTCCGATAATCAGGTCGTACTCGCGGCCCAGCTGTTGGCGCACTTTCTCAATGGCGGTGCGCATCTTGCGCACGTTGTCTTCTTTCGTGAAATCAACAAATGTCTCATTCTTAAACGCACCTTCGTGAAGGCGGAGTTGCAGACGTGGCGGGGCTTCCATGGTGGCCATAGGAATTCCTTTCCAGGACGGAATCTTGGACTTTAGCGCGGATATTCGCGACTTTGATTTTACACCGGCTGGAGGAAGCTGGCGCGGTGACGTTCTTCTCTAATTCGTCCTAGTAAGCTACCGGGTCGATCCACGACGCCGCCCGCGATTGACAGCGCGGCCCGGGTCTTCTACGCTTGCGCCGTCTCAGGGAAAGCTGATTTCAAAGGAGGCCTCTGTGGCGAAAAAGAAAAGAATTTGGATATCAGAAACACAAACCACTCGATCTGGCCGTAAGACGCTCGACGAACTTAAACAGGCGGTGCAGGATGTGTTGCGGTCGTATGTGAAACTACGGGAGGCTCACGGAACGTTCCAGACACTAATGGATGAACTCGATGTGGCCGCTTTCCACGCCACCATTCCACATCGTTACTTGACTGGAACTCGCAAGCGGGTCTAACGGCCGGCAACG
Organism: Terriglobales bacterium; assembly: GCA_050012595.1. Classification (GTDB taxonomy): domain Bacteria; phylum Acidobacteriota; class Terriglobia; order Terriglobales; family Acidobacteriaceae; genus Acidiflorens. The sequence continues at coordinate 80,424 of JBEKGW010000018.1, read as the reverse complement.
CCGACTTGGCGCAGCAGTTGCTGGTAGCGGGGTTCTGCGGCCAGGCTGCGGTACCAGGGGTCGGCCTTAAGCATCACCAGACCTTTGGAGTGGTCGCGGTAAGCTTGCTCGAGCCAGAGCAGCGCGTGATTGCTGTCACCCAAGCCGATGTAAACCATGGCAATCTCTTCTGCTGCCACCGGCTCGTGCTGCGAGCGTTCCTGGAGCTCACGCAAGACCTGCTCTGCCTGCGTGCGTCTGCCCGCGCGCCCCAGGGCATAACCCAGCGATGAAAGCGTTGCCGCGCTGTTATGGGAAAGTTCCACTGCCTTTTGCAGCTCGGCGATTCCCTTCTCCATCTCTCCCTGCTGCACGTAAGCCGTACCCAGGTCCCAGTGGGCATCCCAGAAGCTTGCATCGCTGGCCAATTCTTTCTGGGAAGCCGCAATCAGGGCATCAGTGTGCCCGGCCACGAATTGTACCCAGGCCAGATTGAGCTGAATGATCGAAGAAAGCGGGTCGAGTTCGTGCGCCCGCTCCAGTTCCTGCCGGGCCTCGTCCGTCTGACCGCGGAAAGCCAGATACAGCCCGTACCAGTGGCGCGCCGTGGCATAGTTGGGGTTCAATGCAATCGCCTGTTTGAACTCTGCCTCCGCGCCGGTCCAGTCCCAGTCCGCGTACATGCGCACCATTCCCAGAGTGCTGTGCGCATCGGCCAAGTCAGGATCAAGCAGCAGCGCTTTCCGCAAAGCTTCTTGCGCCTGCGGCAGCGCCTGATCCCGTGACAAGGCGCCAATACTGAGCCACAAGGTCACGTAGCAATCGGCCAGGCCGGAGTATGCCGGAGCGTAGCCGGGATCTTGCGCGATCACCCGCTTGAAGTGCTCGAGCGCTGCGCTGGTTCCCTCGGGAGTGCGCTTGTTCCACTCGTACCGGCCCAACAGATATTCCTCATAGATACCGGGGGCGATTTCGCGGCTGCCAGCCGCCTTGGTCGTCCTTCGCATCAGCAGCGTCCCGCGGATCTCGCCCGCGATCGCCTGCACCAGCTCCGACTGTAGTGCCAGCACGTCTGTCATCTCACGCTCGTAGTTGCCCGCCCACAGATGCCGGTCGTCGCGGGCCTCAATGAGCCGGGCGGTGATCCGCACTCGGCTTCCAGAACGCATCACCGAGGCCTCGATAATCCCGTCTACCCCGAGCTCCTTTGCGATCTGCGGCAGGGTTTGGCTCGAGCCTTTGTAGTGCATAACCGAGGTGCGCGAGATGACCTTGACGGCCTCGATCTGGGCGAGGCCGTCGATCAAGGCGTCGGTCATGCCATCTGCGAAGAAGTCTTGGGCTGGGTCGCCGGAAAAATTCTTCACGGGAAGCACCGCCAGCGATTTTATGCGGGGCGCGCCAGTTCGACCGAGCACACGTTCGCGCAAGCTGCCGACGTTGAGAGCGATCAGCAATACGATGACCGATGCCAAGACGCCCAGGCCGAGTCCGACCGACTTCGTGAACGACCAGCGGGCTGGCCTCGCTGCGAGATGCACCGCGCTCACCACGCCCGTCTGCAGTCGCCGCAGATCAATGGCCAGTTCCTTCGCCGACTGGTAACGGTCTGCGGGTTCCTTCTCCAGGCACTTGCCGATGATCCGTTCCAGTTCTGGAGACAGCCCGGGATTGAGAGCAGCCGGTGATCGTGGCGGCCGGCGTAGAATCGCACCGATCAATTGCGGACGTTCTACGTCAACAAACGGTCGCTGTCCGGTCGCCATTTCATACAGTACGGACCCGGCGGCATGAATGTCGGTGCAAGCGTCGATCGCTTCGCCCAGCAACTGCTCCGGCGCCATGTAGGGCAGAGTCCCCGCCATTGCTTGTGTCTCGCTGAGACTCTCTGTTGGGGCACTGTCGGTGACCGGGAGCCGCAGCTTCGCCAGCCCGAAGTCCAGAATCTTCAGCCGGCCGTCATTTGTAACCCGCAAGTTGCCGGGCTTGAGGTCGCGATGAATGACGCCCTTGTCATGGGCTGCGGCCAAGCCTTCCGCGAGTTGCACGCCCAGACGGAGGACATCCTTCTCCGGCAACGGTCGACCCGCCACCTTCTCGCTGAGTGTGATTCCGGGGATGTACTCCATCACCAGGAAGTCCACGCCCCGCTGCGTGTCGAAGTCGTGGATGGTGGCGACGTTGGGATGGTTGAGTTGCGAAAGAATTAGAGCTTCTTTGTGGAAATGCTTGCGGGCTGATTCATCGCTGAGCGTACCGGGCGGAAGGACTTTGATGGCGACATCACGGGCGAGGTGCTGGTCGCGGGCGCGATAAACTTCTCCCATGCCGCCGACGCCGATCTTCTCGACGATGCGGTAGCGGCCTAGTTCACTGCCGACGAGGAAATCCTGGTCTGGCGCTCGGCTGGCCATAGGGAAGAAGCTCCCTCCCGTCAGCCAGCTATTCTAGGCCGTTGGCATAATGGAATCGACAAGAAACCGTGCCCAGCCTTCGGCGTATTGCGCCACCCAAAATCAGCGTCGCATGGCGGCTGCTACTTCTGCTGGCTCCGGCTCCAACTTCGCCGTGAAGTGGCGCAGGAATGGGGCTTCATAGCTGAGCTTCATGCCGTGAATCTGCTCGCGCTTTTTCCAGACTTCGAGGATGATTTCAACCACGTAGTCAATGTGGCTTTGCGTGTACACGCGGCGGGGAATCGCCAGGCGCACGAGGTCCATCTTCGCCGATGCTCCGAACATCAATGTACCGATCTCGACGGAGCGGATCCCGCCTTCGAGATAGAGTTCATTGGCGAGCGCTACCGCGGGGAAATGATCGGGCGGAATGTGCGGCAGAAAGGCGCGCGCGTCGATGTAGACGGCGTGGCCGCCCGGGGGCTGCACGATGGGCACGCCCTCGCTGGCTATGTGGTTGCCTAGATATGCGGTGGAAGCGATGCGGTATTCGAGGTAGTCCTCGTGCAGCGCTTCCTGCACTCCTACGGCGATGGCTTCGAGATCGCGGCCGGCCAGGCCTCCGTAGGTGGGATAGCCCTCGGTGAGAATCAGCAGGTTTTTCTCCTGCTGCGCCAGCAAGTCGTCGTTGGTGCAGAGGAATCCTCCGATGTTCGCCATGCCGTCTTTCTTGGCTGACATGGTGCAACCGTCGCCGTAGCTGAACATTTCCTGCGCGATCTGTTTCGGCGTTTTTTTCTCGTATGCTTGCTCGCGGATCTTGATGAAGTAGGAGTTCTCGGCAAAACGGCAGGCATCGAAGTAGAGCGGGATGCGATGCTTGCGGCAAACTGCGCTCACGGCTTTGACGTTCTCCATCGAGACCGGCTGGCCGCCGCCGGAGTTGTTGGTGACGGTCAGCAGGACCAGAGGCACGCGGGCTTCTTTCCTGCCGGCGTTCTGGATCAGAGTTTCTAGCGCGGCGACGTCCATGTTGCCCTTGAAAGGATGGTTCAGGCTGGGCTGGCGGCCTTCGGGGATGACGAGGTCGACTGCCTCCGCGCCGACAAACTCCACGTTGGCGCGCGTCGTGTCGAAGTGCGTGTTGTTGGGGACGACATCGCCTTTTTTGCACATCACGCTGAACAGAATGCGCTCGGCGGCTCGGCCCTGGTGGGTCGGGATGACGTGCCTGTAGCCGAAAATATCCTGGACCGACAAGCGGAAACGCTCGAAGCTGCGGCTGCCGGCATAACTCTCATCGCCTTCCATCATGGCCGCCCACTGGTGGGTGGACATGGCGCCGGTGCCGGAATCGGTGAGGAGGTCGATTAGGACATCGTCCGCCGGCAGGAGAAAAAGGTTGTAGCAGGCGGCACGGAGCGACTGCTCGCGCTGCGCGCGGGTCGTCCAGTGAATGGGTTCGACGCTTTTGATGCGGAAGGGTTCGATGATGGTGCGGGGCATGTTAAGTTCTCGTTCTTACCACACACTTTTCGAGTGCGGATGTCAAGGACTGGGATCGCGGGAAGGCTGGAGTGAGACGGCGAGCTTCGCTCGCCTGGACAGCCGAGGGCGGCTGTCCCTAAGTGATTCTCAATGTGTCTAGACTTTGACCGAAGCCCTGCGCTCTGTCGGAACGTATTTCACGGCAGCCGTGCGATCCAGTTTGTCCCATGCGAAGGGGCGGCCCTGGATGGCACGCTTCAGGGTACGAAACAGAACGAGAGAAAATACCTGGCGATAGGCAAAGCGCTGCAACCACACCTGGCTTAGCAGCCAGGCATCTTCGCGGGCTTCAGGCTGGCGACGCTCCAGGGCGAAGGCGAGTGTCGAGGCGAGGAAATCAATCACCAGGAACGCGACAAAGAAGATGAGCAGCCGCTGGAAGCTGGCCGGATCGGTGGATTCAGGATGAAAGTGTTTCTGAAGGAAATACCAGATCACGCCGACGGCAAACATCAGGTCAATGAAGGGCGAGACGAGCGGAAGCAGAATCTGGAAGATGAGGATGTTGGGAAGTGCGACGAGTCCCAAAGCGCCTTTGCGCGCGAAAACGCCCTTATGCTTGAAGACGGCCTGCAGAATTCCGAACGACCAGCGGAAGCGCTGCCGCATGAGCGCGTTGGCAGTCGTTGGAGCCTCAGTGAAAGCGAGCGCCTGGTCTTCGTATTCCACGCGATAGCCGTGGCGTAGGAGCGCCATGGTGAGATCGGCGTCTTCGGCGACGGTATCCATATGGTAGCTACCCTCTTCGCGCACCGCCTCGACACGCCAGGCGCCGATCGCGCCCGGCACCACGCTCACCGCGCCCATGGTGTTGAGCGCGCGCCGCTCGAAATTCTGGCTGGTGATGTATTCGAGCGCCTGCCAGCGCGTCCACAGGTTTACGCGGTTGCCGACCTTGGCATTGCCGGCGACGGCTGCAACCTTCGGATTCAGGAAGTGCGGTACCATGCGGGCGATCGCGTCGGGCGCAATGATGGTATCGGCGTCGATGCCGACGAAAATTTCGGCGTCGCCGATGTGCTCAAGTCCAAAGTTAAGCGCCTCGGCCTTGCCGCCGTTGGGCTTGGTGAGAATCAATACTCTGCCGTCAGCTTCTTCGGCGGCAAAGGCGCGGCGGGCGATTTCCAAAGTGCGATCCTTGGAACCGTCGTCGATGACGATCACGCGCAGATTGGGATAGTCGGAGTCGAGAGCACCGTGGATGGTGCGTTCGATGACCATCTCCTCGTTATACGCGGGAATGAGCACCGCGACCCGGGGCCGGTAGGCGGCAATCTGCTCGGGCGTGCCATACACATGCGAGCGGAGACGGTCGAAGATGGCGAGGACGCCGACCGAAATGAGGCGCCCGGTCATCAGGATGTCACCCAGAAAGAAGATGGCCGTGATGGCCAGCATAGTCGCACTGAAAAGCCAGAAGCCGATCCAATTCAGGCGAGCGGACCAATACTCGTTGGCCGGGAGCGGCGGCATGACATCCGCTTTCGTTTTGCCCATTAGCTGGTACACGGGGACGAATTGAAATCCGCGGGCCCGGGCGCCGTCGATAATCAGCGGGAGGGCCAGCACGGTTCTTTCCCGGTTACCACCGCCATCGTGCATGAGAATGATGTTGCCGCACTGGGTATCGTTCGGCTGGCAGGGTGGCAAGTGATCGAGCACGCGAGCGGCGATTTGTTGCGGCGAGAGCGCGGGATCGTCGTTCCAGTCTCTGGTGTCGATCTTGTTGCCGATGGTGATGTAGCCCATGCTTTGCGTGAGTTCGAGCGGCCGCACTTCGTCTTCGGTGTCAGGCTCCGCGTCGACAGAGTAGGGCGGGCGAAATAGAATGGTGCGAATGCCAAGTTGGCTGGCGAACAAGCGCTCGGTCAGGTTCAGCTCCACCTTCATGTAGCCGGTGCCAATCGAGCTGATATCGGGATGAGTAAAGGTATGGTTCCCGATTTCGTGACCTTCGCGGTAAATGCGCTGGGTTAAACTGCCGAATTTCTCAGCCTGGATTCCGATCAGAAAGAATGTTCCCGGCACATGCTCGCGTTTGAGGACATCGAGAATCTTCGGGGTCCACTGCGGATCAGGACCGTCGTCGAAGGTCATGGCGAGTAGGTTCTTGCTGGCGCCGTAGCGCGCCACACGATACGGCTCGGGCAGACTCTTGAAGGTTTCGCCGTCGATGAGTCCCGTCTGTTTGTCTATGGTCAGATCGCGTTCGCCGTCGGTCGGATGCGCCTCGATGTGCAGGATTTCGCCTTCACCCTCCATGTCGACATCCTGGCCGGGAGGGACATCTTTCAATCGATCCGACGCATTGGCTTCTCCGGGCATATCCCAGACACGCCACAGGGAGCGGTCTTCCGCGCCCAGCCTCCATAAGGCAAAGGTCTGAATGCCGAGGGTCTGGGCGGCACGCATCTCGTTCAGAGCAGTCACCGCATCGAGAAACCAGACATCATGGCGGACATGATCATCGTCCTCGTAGCTGAAGTGCGGGTTGAGCGCGTCGCCGTCAAAATCAACGTCTTCTTCGGAATCGCGGGCGCCGATCCATGCTTCCTGCACGGAAACGGATTTGTCGGCTTCTCCCGGCGGAAGCTTGCCTTTTTTCGGCTTGTCGGCCCAGTCATAGCCATAGTTGCCGATGGCGACGATGAGCTTCTCTTTCGGAATCTCCTTGACGGCAGACTGGAGGTTGTCCAGGAACCAATCCTCGGAAGCGACAGGGCCAGGGGTTCCACCGGGAAAGTGCTCGTCGTAGTTCATGATGACGACGCCATCCACGGCGGACGAAATCGCCTTGTAATCAAAATCTTCGTTGCGCACCTGGACGCTGACGTAGAGCTTCATCCCCTTGGCGTGCAGGTCAGACGAGAGTTCGTTCAGCAGTGCCACGTATCCGCGTTGCCCTTTCTTTGGGAAGGATTCGAAATCGATCATCAAACCGCGATAGTGATCGGAGGCAAGAAAAATTCCGATCTCGCGGCGAAACCTGGCGTGAGCCTGCGGATTGTTCAGGAAATCACTAACGCCCGGAACAAAGTCGGTGCCGTCAAAGTTCTGCACCACCGGAAAGACTTCCATGTCGGTGTTTTCCGCCTTCAGAAACTGCATTACCTTGGCATCCACGGTATGGACCGTTTGACCGTGAATCACGTCAAACATGGTGTTCGTTTCCGGGTCGGCGGCTTGCAGATGGCCGTCTGGGCTGAGAACCTGCAGCCAGGTAGGGAAGAGCAAGTCAATCTGGCGGGCATACTCGCGCAAGGAAGAGAAGCTGGCCGCGTCCCAGGAAACATAGAATGCGGCCCGCACCCCTTGCTCGGAGTTGAGCGTGAGTTGGGAAGGAGCTTTGCGGGGCTGGCGGCGGTGTCCGGCGCGGGCCAGAGTGGCGAGGCGGCGTTTCTCGCGCGCTTTCGCCTTTTCGTTTTCTTTCAGCGCGTGGTAAGGCTTTTTTTCTATAAGCCAGGAAAGGTCGGGCAGAGGCTCGCTGCGCAGGGCGCTATAGATGAAAAAGACGACCAGCAAAGAAACTGCGAGGGCCGCCGCGTCGACAAAGCGGCGAATGTGCCTCCAGCGGGCTTGCAAGGGATCGTAAAAGACCTGTTTCGCCATTTCGTAGTGGTTCCTTCATCCTAAGGTGAGAGGCGCGGGGGGTCAAACCCGAGTTCTCAGGTCAGTGGACTTCCCACCGCGTCAGATCGGAGAGTTGTCATTTGCATGCCGATGAGCCGCGCAGGAAAATCGTGCGATTCGCGGTATATTCCCAACGTGCTCACCCTGACCCGCGGACATCGCAGTTTTTTCCTGGGAACCACACTGGCCGGCCTGGCATTGCGAATATTTTTCTTCGTCTATTTTCCGGCGGTCACGAATGACTCGCGCTTCTACGCCGACCTTGCCACCAACTGGATACAGCACGGCATCTACGGCCAGACGCAGGGCGGCCATCCGGAGAAGCCGATCTTGCCGACCGACGCGCGTCTGCCCGGATATCCTGCTTTTCTGGCTGTGATGTTTTGGCTGTTTGGAGCCGGCAACTTCAGAGCAGTCATGCTGGCGCAGATTCTGGTGGACCTGGCCACCTGCCTGATTGTTGCCGACCTTGCCCGCCGGGTGGTTTCCGAACGTGCGGCGAGAATCGCTTTTGTCCTGGCGGCGCTGTGTCCATTCCTGGCAAACTATGCCGCCGCGGCCCTCACCGAAACTTTGGAGATCTTCTTTACCGCGCTCGCTCTCGATGGCGCGGCAGCCGCTCTGAATCGGATGCGTGAGGGTGTTGAGGGGATGGGCGTCCGCAAGCTCTGGGCCGCGACCGGGACGGCGATTGCGGCTTGCATCCTGCTGCGTCCCGATGGCGGGATCCTGCTGGCGGCGGTCGCTCTTTATCTGGCGGTGGCAGCCCCTAAAGGGGCATCGGATTTCAAAGAACGTGCGGTATCGCTAAAGCGATGCCCTGATACGAAGCCAGAATCGCGAAGATTATGCCCTGATACGAAACGCGAATTCTACCGCAACGTTCTAGTCGCGGGAATCATCGCCGTGGTACTCGCGCTGGCGCCGCTTGCTCCCTGGACAATTCGTAATTTTCGGACGTTTCATCACTTCCAGCCGCTGGCTCCGCGCTACGCCAACAACGCGAATGAGCTTGTCCCTCGAGGTTTCAACCGCTGGGTCAAAACCTGGATCGTCGACTATACGTCGGTGGAAGAGATCTACTGGAACGTTCCCGACGACAAGATTGACCCGGAGAAACTGCCGTCGCGCGCCATTGAGAACCCGGCCGAAAAAGACGCAACGCTGGCCGTCATCGCGGACTACAACGAGTCGCAGGACATGACGCCCGAACTGGACGCGCGTTTCGGCCAAATAGCCGCAGATCGCATTCGCGCGCGTCCCATTCGCTACTACGTTGTGCTGCCCCTGCTGCGCGTTGCGGACATGTGGCTGCGCCCGCGAACCGAGATCCTTCCTCCCGATCCGCGTTGGTGGGAATTCAATGACGACGCGAAATACTCGTTCATGGCGGTAGGGTTCGGCTTGCTGAACCTGGCATACGTCGGGACAGCGCTGTGGGCGCTCGTTCCCAGCACGTCACGCAGGCCGTCAGGAATTCGGTGGGGCGCATTGTTTGTCATCTTTGTGCTGCTGCGCTCGGCATTTCTGGGAACGCTGGAAAACCCGGAACCGCGCTACACGCTGGAATGCTATCCGGTGGTGATCCTCTGGGCAGCAGTCTATCTTGCAAACGCGACAGAGCAGCAGCGGCAATCTGAACCGCGACTCTGAAATCCCGATTATCATAGCGAGAATTCAAAAAACAGAAGATGGCGAGCAGTCATATACGGTTAACTCAGTCTCCCCCAAGAACTTGTTCGTGGAACATAACATGCAACGTTTGTGCCCATCTTTTAGTGAAGACTTGATGAAAGCCAACATCTTCGATGAGCAATCGGCTTCCCTGATCAAAGACTAGAGGTTTTTCGACATCATCTTTCGCCCGATTAGCAGTTAACAGAATCAGCAACGACAGTTGGCACCACCAGCCATAGGAAAGGCGCTTCCCCAATGCGACCCCAGACATGGAGATTCGGACAGCTACTGATAGCAGCGGCGGTTCTGTGCATGGCCCTGTTGTTTGCAACCGACGCAACCGCACAACAGGCGACCGCAAAGATCGTGGGCACGATCACTGATCCGCAAGGATTGGTGGTGACGGGCGTCAAGATCACAGTCACCAATAGGGCGACCAACGTTTCCGCCGAAACAACCACCGACAAGGGTGGCTTTTATCAGGTCCTGGACCTGCCCATCGGCAGCTACAAAATTGTCGCCCGCCACGAAGGTTTTCGACCGCTGGAAATGATCACTGCTCCGCTGCAGATCAACCAGTCATTTCGGGCCGACTTAAAGCTGGAAGTGGGCGCGGCCAACGAACAGGTGTTGGTAGAGGCGCAAGGATCTGGGGTGGAGACGATAAACCCGACGCTAGGCCAGTCCGTCACCAGCCGTCCCATCGTTAATCTGCCCTTAAACGGACGCAACGTGCTGAGTTTGGCTCTTTTGCAGCCCGGCGTCAGCGAGGACAACCCGGATGACGGGGTAAGTAATGGACTAGGATTCAACGTGGCTGGTGGACGCTCCGATTCCATCACCTACCTTTTGGATGGTGGCCTCAACAACGAACTGTTGGGCAACGGGGTTGTCCTCAATCCCAATCCAGACTCCGTCGCGGAGTTCCGCATCCTTACCAGCAACTACACGGCGGAATATGGCCGCAACGGCGCTGGAGTCATCAGCGTCGTAACCAAGTCGGGCACCAATGACTTCCATGGCAGCGCCTTTGATTTCGTGCGCAATACCGACTTCGACGCCAACGCTTATTTCAACAAGCAGCCGCCCGTCCAACCGCGAAACAATCTCAAACGCAATCAATTTGGCGCCACGTTTGGTGGTCCCATCGTCAAGAACCACCTTTTCTTCTTCACCTCCTACCAAGGGCAGCGCCAGATAGAGACAGATGTCCTAGAGGAACAGCAGATCTTCACGACGGCCGAACTACAAAATGGAGACTTTTCGCACGGGATACCATTTAATTCAACACTCTATGACAGTTTCGGCAATCCGGTATCACAATGCGCGAACCCGGCCGGCTGCCTTGACACCAACGTTGTTAACTTCCTCCAGACAAACACCTACTTTCAATCAAATGCCACTCTCGCGGCCCAAGGGATAATTGACCCCACCAAGTTCGACCCTGCCGCTCAAGCCTACATCAAGACGGGACTGATTCCGTCGAATGCGACCGGGGAGCTTTTCCCCGCGGCGGGCGGTACGGACAACAACAATGAACTGACGGTTAAGATCGATTTCGACATCGACTCAAAGGACAAGCTGACAGGCACCGTCGGCGGTTTCAGAAATCCCCTGGGTGAGCCCTTCGGACGCTCTGGCTACTCTGCCAACGTGCCCGGCTTTCCCGCCACAAACCAGCTCAACAACTACTTTCTCAACCTCGCCTATACTCGGACCTTTTCGCCTACCGCGCTGAACGAACTGCGTGGAACTGCGCAGCGCCATAACACCCTGAACGATAAGCCAGTTTCCAACATGCCCGCGATTTCCCAGTTCGGAATTGCCTCGGACCTTTCCAATGGTCCTCCACTCATGTATTTCGACAATGGTCTGTATTTCGGGCAAGACCAGTCCGGTCCGGCTACCGAAATCGGCAACACGTATGCGGTTGCGGATACGTTTACGTGGGTAAAGGGACACAACACGTGGAAATTCGGCGCGGGATTTTCCGCCTATCAACAAAATACCATCTACGCTTTTTTTACCGACAGCAACTTCAGTTATTACGGATATGGCGCGGGCGGGGATGGCACTGGCAACAGCTTCGCCGATTTTCTGGTGGGAGCTCCCAACGACTTGTTTGAAGGTCCAAACGCGGTCAGCAACTTCCGGAGCAAGGCAACCTACGGATTCGCGCAAGACGAGTGGCGGGTGAGGCCCAACCTGACTCTTAGCCTGGGGCTTCGCTATGAGTACAGCACGCCCAAGATCGACACCCAGGGAAGAACCTTTTCCATTGTCCCCGGGGATCAGTCGACAAGATTTCCTTATGCGCCGCTCGGCTTGGTTTTTCCGGGAGACGCGGGAGCGCCTCGCGGAGCCAATTTTCCGGACAAGAAGAACTTTGCGCCGCGAATCGGCTTTGCCTGGAGTCCGGGGAGCAGCAGCAAGACCAGCATTCGCGGAGGCTTCGGTATCTTCTACGACGTCCTGAAGGGCGAAGACAACCTGCAATTCAACGGCGCGCCACCGTTCTACAGCGAGCCCTACGTCACTTACCCGTGTCTACAGCCCGCCATCGATCCAAACACCGGACTGCCGTGCACCACTCCGGCGTACACCTCGTCCGGGCTGCCCTTTTACAGCGCGCCGTGGGCCACCTCCACCAGCCCTCTTCCGAGCAACCCCTTTCCATCTACGCCACCCAACCCTGCTACCGCATTCAATACAGCGGGCAATACGCCATTTCTCCCGTTTGGAGGGGGTGGGATCTACTTCGTGAACCCGCATCTCCACACACCTTATACCTACCAGTACAACTTGAGCGTCCAGCACCAGCTCGCAAATAACCTGATCGCAGAGGCTAGCTACGTGGGCAGCAGCTCGAAGGGGCTCACCGCACTGGAGGACATCAACCCGTTCGACCTGAACACAATCAGCGGTCTCAACCCTTCACGACTCTTAAATGAGAACCAGAACACTACCATCACCAACTATTGTTCGAGTGCAGGCGGCCCCTCCCAATGTCCTTTTTCCAGCGCGGCGGAGTTTGCCAACCTCGGCTTTGCCAATTTCAATAGTCTGGAAGCTTCCTTGACGAAACAGAACGGCGAGAACCGGATATTTGGCAACACCTACTTCACTTTGGCCTACACTTACGCTCACAGTATTGACAATGCATCTGGATTTCGACAGACACAGGCTTCGTCGGGGCAGGTGCCGTATTACAACATTGGCCAGTTCTACGCCTCCTCCAGCTTCGACATTAAGCAGCGGATCAGTTTCAGTGGAGGATGGGATTTGCCGTTTGACCGCGCCTGGGCGTCGGGACCAAAGCGGCTGGTGAAAGGATGGAGCCTCTACCCCATCTTGAGCTGGCGGACTGGGTTTCCGCTCACCATCAGTTCAGGCCTGCCGGCGAGTCCGTCCGACCCGGGACCCTCGGGAGCTGGCGACGGCTTCCTGGCCGGCGCCGATTTTGCGCCCGGGTTCAACAAGATTACAATCATGAATCCCAAAACAAACGGCAATTATTATTTTAGCCCCGCAGCATTTGAGCCGATTGCTCCCGGTTACAATCCAAGCGATCCCTACGGCACGACGTCGCGAGACTTCTTCCGCGGGCCGGGCCGCACCAACCTTGACTTGGCTCTGTCCAAAACCACCGCGATTACCGAGCGGGTGAACGTTGAATTCCGGCTCGAAGCTTTCAACGCATTGAACCACGCGGAATTCGCGAATCCGAACACGACCCTTACGAGTGGAAATTTCGGTCAAATCACCAGCACGACGTTTGGAACGCCGGGAGTAACCGCTCTGCAAACCCAGCGCATCGTGCAGCTCGCTGGACGCCTAACGTTCTAAAGCGGATTCGGATTGCCGTATGCCACTTTTGTGGCAGGCATTCAGCCCAAGTGCGGATGGTCTACGCTCCTTTTTTGGGAGGTCTGGGCTCAGCTCAGCGGCGAGTCGGTCATGCGGAAACGGGTGCGGACGTGTTCGGAGAGCAGTTCGATGGCTCCGCGATTGGCCACTGGATCGGCTTTCGCCAAATATTTCATCGCTTCCACCAGCATTTTCTGGCCGTCCACGTAACGGGGGTCGGCCGTGCGTACACGTCTCTTGCGAGACATATCCGGAGGAATGGTGATGGTAAACACTTTGGCCATGCGAACTCAACTCTCAGAGGTTCTTGTGCAGTATATAGCGGCAGGCGGTCTTTTTCAGCTTGTTTCTGTTGGTTCCGATTTTGCCTGATCGGGCACGGGAAAGCCTACCCTTGTGGCGAGACAACCTTGGTTTTCCCGGTTGTCTTCAGCTTAAAGGCGTCCTCCGGAATTTTTTGATTGATCTGAATCTCGGAATACTTCGCCAGGCGATAGTCGCCGCTCGGCTCAAAGAACTGCTGCTGCACCGAAATTCCCCGGACTGGGTCGATCCAGAGAAAGATGCGCGCGAAAATGTTTCGAAAACGGTCAGACTTCGGAATCAACTCCAGTTTCTTAGCTGCGATGCCGTTGGCGGTCTCCGACCCCAGGAACTTCACCTCGTAAGACTTGAGCAGGTCGTGCCCGCGGCTGCCGAACCCGAGCACCAAATAGCCCTCGACATCGCCGCGATTCTTGCCAGGATCGTATACGTCGACCTCGTCAATCTTGTATTGGTACACCTGAACTTTGCCGCCGCTGTAGATGACGTACTTCTTGTCGGGTTCGGCGAAGTCAGCGGCCATCTGGATTTCGCCGCCTTCCCGCCGGAAATAAATCTTGCCCTTCTGTCTCGCGCTTTCGTCAATGTCCTTGATGACTTCATAGTATTGGTCCGTAACGAAATTCGCCTCGGTGGTTTTGAAAGTTCGGGCGGCGGCATCCATCTGATCGAGAACGTCTTCGAGTCCAGCGGATTGGCTTTGCGGCCAAGCATCGGTCATCAACAGCGATCCGGCGACCACGATCCCGAGAACTAGCGACTTGAGCGCGTCTCTCATCGATGAACCAGAAAACGATGAACCAGAAAACTTTGAAACCTTGAAACCATAAAACTTTGAAACCTTTTCTATTCCTTTTCAACCCAGACTTTGTAACTCTGCGTGTGTCCGGCGGCGTCTTTGAGCGTTTCGTATCTGGTAATGCTGACCGCGCCCGAGATGGGCTCAATGATCTGCTCCAGTTGGCGGCGAACATCTTCTCCCGCAGTGGCATTCACCGCCGAGGCCTGGATCTGATAGATCAACCCGCCCTTCTCGCCCGGAATCACAATCACGCCGGTGAGATGCGGATTGCGTTCGACCGGTTTGTCCTTGAAGTTGATGAAATGCGGCGAAACAAAAACAAAGAGGAGAATCAGCGTGACCATGATGTCGTAGTGCAGGCTGCCCCGCTCATACGACCAAAGAGTGTATCCGCGGATTGTGCGCCAGATCGCGCCCATTGGAGAGACGGCGCTTTCGAGCGCCGTCGAGGCTGTTTCGGGTTGCAAGCCAGTGTATTTGGGAATTCATGTGATGGCAAATCGGTCGGTTCCGCACTCGTCAAGCGAACCCGAATTTTTCCGCGGCTTGACACGGTGTGTTTTTCAGATGGCGCCCCGAGCTTCAGTCCCTTCGCTGCTATGATTTCAGCAATGAAATCGGCATCGAACAAACTACTCCCGGCATTGTTCTGTCTTCTGCTGGTGGCCCGCATTCAGGCCGCGGAGGAACCCAAGCTCAGCCCACTCCCGGCGCCGGTCTCGAACAATGCGGTTGCCATTTCGCATGACGAAGGCGGAGCCAGGATATTTTCGTTCATGGGCATCGGTCCGAAAAAAACCTGGGATGCAATCACCACCAGCGCCTACGAAGTGGATCCGGGCACCGGCAAGTGGACGGAAAAGCGTCCCGTGCCGGGCGTGGCGGGGCGCCTGGCGGCATCGGCGGTTGCGCTCCACGACCAAGTCTTCATCTTCGGAGGCTACATCGTCGACGCGCAGGGTGGAGAGACGACGGTGTCGGACCTGAACGTTTTTGTCCCGGCTGAAAACCGCTATTATCGCGGCCGGGACATCCCCGTGCCTGTCGATGACGCAGTGGCCGGCCTTTATCGTGACCGTTACATTTTCCTCATCGGCGGATGGTCGGGGTCAGGATCAAAGGGCGACGCGGTCCGCAACGTCCAGGTGTACGACACCGACAAAGATACCTGGATGCAGGCCACGCCGATTCCCGGCACACCGGTGTTCGGTCATGCGGGCGCCATCATCGGCGACACCATCGTTTATGTGGATGGCGCCTACAAGAACATGAGCGGGGTGGGGCCGAAGTACATCGCGTCCAGCGATTGCTGGGCGGGCATCATTCCCAAGAAGGGGGACATCACGAAAATTGAATGGATAAAACTTCCAGCGCATCCCGGCAACGCTCGCTATCGCATCGCGGCGGGTGCGGGACCGTTGGGAAAAAAAGCAGACAGAATTTATTTCTCCGGCGGAACCGACATCCCCTACAACTACGACGGAATCGGCTATAACGGCCAGCCCGCCGAACCTTCCCCGGTGACCTTCGCATTCAATGATTACACGGGCAAATGGGAAACGGTCAGCGAAGACACTCCCGAGCCCACTATGGATCATCGCGGCCTGCTGGTTACCCGCCGCGGCCTGGTCATCGTGGGAGGCATGGAAAAAGGCCAGCAGGTGACGGCCAAAGTGACGGTTGTAAAACCTGTCTCCAGAAAGTAACTTATCATCGTCATTGTGCTAACAGACACATTCTGCGGGGTTTATTGTGTCCCGTGGTGTACGCACAGAGACTTGCGCGCAATCATCACGGAATCAAGTGACGCCAATCACGGCGGGGCTTCCCTTGCAGGCATCTAATCATTACAGCCGCAATTCCTGCGGCGTCCTATATTTTGACAATCCGTTCATCACATAAAAATTCGGAGGCAAGCCTATGAGTGCTGTCATGGAACCGCCCAAGGTTAATGCTAAGGCGGACTACATCAATCAAACTCTCAACCTCGTCAAAGCCAAAAACCCAGCCGAACCAGAATTCCACCAAGCTGTGCTCGAAGTGTTCGAGTCCTTGCGGCCCGTGTTGGAGCGCCACCCTGAGTATCACGAAGCCAAGATCCTAGAACGCATCACGGAACCCGAGCGGCTCCTCATGTTCCGCGTGCCCTGGTTCGATGACAGGGGCAAAGTGCAAGTCAATCGCGGCTTCCGCATCGAGATGAACAGCGCTATCGGCCCCTATAAGGGCGGACTGCGCTTCCATCCCTCGGTGAACCTCGGCATCCTGAAATTCCTGGCGTTCGAACAAGTGTTCAAGAATTCGCTCACCACGCTGCCCATGGGCGGCGGCAAGGGCGGTTCGGATTTTGATCCCAAAGGCAAGAGCGACAACGAAGTGATGCGCTTCTGCCAGAGCTTCATGACCGAACTCTGCCGCCACATCGGTCCTGACACGGACGTTCCCGCCGGCGACATCGGCGTGGGCGGACGCGAAATCGGATTCCTGTTCGGCCAATACAAGCGGCTGCGGAATGAATTCACCGGCGTTCTCACCG
Source organism: Terriglobales bacterium (assembly GCA_050012595.1). GTDB lineage: Bacteria > Acidobacteriota > Terriglobia > Terriglobales > Acidobacteriaceae > Acidiflorens. Next base: position 63,665 of record JBEKGW010000018.1, on the reverse strand, counting down.
GCAAGGGCCTGGCCTGGGGCGGTTCGCTGATTCGTCCCGAGGCCACTGGCTATGGCTGCGTGTACTTCGCCCAGGAAATGCTGAAGACGCGCAAAGACAAACTGGAAGGCAAAGTGTGTCTGGTCTCCGGCAGCGGCAACGTCTCGCAATACACCATCGAGAAACTGCTTGATCTGGGCGCGAAGCCGGTTACCGTGTCCGATTCCGACGGCGCCATCTATGATGCCGACGGCATCGACCGCGATAAGCTCGCCTTCATCATGGAGCTGAAGAATAACCGCCGCGGCCGCATCAAGGAGTACACGGAAAAATTCAAGAAGGCCATCTACAGCGCCACTGACAAGAAGCTCGACCACAACTGGCTGTGGAACATCAAGGCCGACTGCGCGTTCCCGAGCGCCACTCAGAATGAGATCAACGCGAAAGACGCGGCGAACCTGATAAAGAATGGCGTAAAGGTAGTCAGCGAGGGAGCCAATATGCCGAGTACCCTCGAAGCCACCAAAGCGTTCCTCGACGCCAAAGTCCTGTACGGACCGGCCAAGGCCGCCAATGCCGGCGGCGTGGCCACCTCCGGATTGGAAATGGCGCAGAACAGTATGCGCATCTCCTGGACCCGCGAAGAAGTCGATGATCGTTTGCACAAGATCATGATCGCCATCCACCAGAACTGCTACGAAACGGCCGAGAAGTACGGCACGCCCGGCAACCTGGTGAACGGCGCCAATATCGCGGGCTTCCTGAAGGTCGCGAACGCGATGCTGGATCAGGGTCTGGTGTAGTTCAGCCGTATTTCAAGGAAAATGATGCGGGAGGGAGCGATCCCTCCCGCGTTTTCGTGGTCTGTGGCCTCCCCGGTCCCCAAGTGCGAGGGATCGTTCGGCTTCGCCCATGACAGGCTCGGGGGCGTCATCATTTGTGGACGGGGAAGGAGAGGGAATCGGAGCCACCTGCCGATGACCAATATTTTTCCAGCCTCAGGTCAGGATGATTTTCTTTGGATTGACGTTTTCAGCCAGAACCAGTTCAGGCGTATCTGCCTCATCGATTGAGACTGCTTCGACGGCAACCTTTCCCTGCGCAAACGCGGAATGAAGCGATTGTCCTGCGGCAATTGCTGCGTAAAACTTCGCGGCAAAAGCGGTCGCGGCCAAGTCGCCAATTGAATCTCCCATGGCGACGATCGCTTTGGCTGGCGGAAAGAAGGACTTTTTTGCCCCTGCACTTTTGCACGAATTCAAAACGATAATCTGCGGCGGTGTATCTGTGGCAGCGATTGCCTTCGCTAGAAGTTCGAATGAGACCAGTTTTCCTACCGGACGAGCTGAGGTGGCATCGTCCGTTCCGACACCACTCTCATTACCGTGACCGGAGAAATGTACGATCGCTGGAACGTGGTCGTTTAATCCTTGGATCAGAGAATCTAGATTCGCAGCTGGCCGATAGTGAACGTCGATGTTATCGCGGAGCTTGGAACCGCGCACCTCCTGCTGTACCTTATTTACTTCCGCTTCAACTCTGAGGTCTCCGCGCGGGTTTGCTGTCAAATATAAAACGTCCAAATGCTTTCGCTTTTTGAGAAAGTGGCGAGTCATAGCGACAGTTGTGGATCCCTGTGGTCGGCGCTTTGTTGGCACTTCTTTCGCCTCTCCAGGATTATTTGCATATCTCAAGATTCGCGCACGGTGAGCGCGAACATTTTCATCTTTGAGATACAGCCAACGACTCCCATCATCGACGAAGACGTTCCCCTTATTATTGATTTGCTTAATTAAACCGTACTTTGCGAGGTGATCCAGTTCATTCTGGGCTTGCTGCCCGTCGCTCGATTTTAATTTGGTCGCTGCAATCATCTGTTTTCTGGAGCGCGGCTTCGAGACGCGGCCATAGATAGCGTCGAACAATTTACGTCGGATTTTGTTTTTGCCAAGATGCTTGGCAAGCTGGGTACAGTTTTCCTCGTAATTGCCTGACCAATCAACGACCGGAGTTCTGCCTGCCATAAAGTCTGCCTTTTTTTGTCGAGACTTTTACCCTCTTAGCGTTTCCCCTTAGCGATGGGCTTCAAGAAGCTGTTTACATCCGTTTTGCTCTTGCTCAACATCTTTGCGATGTCACCTTGTGTGGTTCCCATCGCGTGAAGTTGGATCATGAGAGCTTTTTCCAAAAGCTCAATCAGTCGTTCTGTTCCTTCAGTTGGCATTCGCTTTACTCCTTAGTCCCACGTTTCTTGGCTTTCTTCCCGCGAATCCTTGCGAGTTCCGAGTTGACTGCTGGCTGCGGTCTGTCCACGATCTTCGCGATTTCTGAGGGGGCCAGGCCAGCTTCGTCGAACAGTCTTATTTGGTCGCGCAATGAACGCCGCTCCGATGGTTCGGGCAAAAGAAAGACTAGCAACGCGGTAATCGCGTCGAGGCGCTTCACCACGTCAGAGAGTTCAGCCATATCTCATTCCTCCGATTTCGCAGACTTCTTCGCCAGCTTTGCGATTCGACCTACTCGGTTCATGTCCAGTCCGACCGCTTCGCGGATCTGAGTTTGGGGAACACCCTTGGCGGCCATTTGAAAAATGAGCAAGTCTTGCAGGGTTGCCAGAATTTGACCCTGAATATCTTTGTCCATCACTCAACTCTCCTCACTTCGATTTGCCCTTGCGGGCCTCTTTTCTAATTTCCGCAAGCCGAACGCTCACAGCTTTCGGCGTAGACCCGACGACCTCCGCGATCTCCGATTGACCGCAGCCCGCCTTGTCTAAAATGGTGATTTGCTGTTTCTGCTTGAGCGGCTCCAAGTTAACGAGCATCAGAGCTCTCAACGATTTTTCCAGTTCAGTCTTCGGTTCTTCTGCCATGTGTATCTTTTGACCTCCGCTTCTTAAGATTCGAGACCTCAACACTCACCGTTCCCACCGTTGTGCCAACCAGCTGCGCGATTTCTTGGCGTTCCATCCCGGCATCAGACAACAGCTGAATCTGTTGACCCTTCGGCTTCCCTTGTGTCAGTGCGAGTGCGAGCAGACGACGAACTATCCTCAACTCGTTCTCGAGTTTCGTTTCCCAATCTTGATTTGCCATTGCGACTCCCGCCCGAGGTTCGGCCCTGTAAGAATTGGAGCACGCGGGATGGTTAGCTGTCAAGTCCATCCTGTTTAGATGGCGATATTATTAGACCGAACCGTGTGCAAGGAGGATCGCTGCGAAATGAAAGCCTCGCGTCTATCCGTTCCAGTCTGAGCGACATCCTAATGGATTGCGATTCACTGCGCAATTCGATCGTTGTATAACCTACTTGTTTACATGCATATACAGCACAGAATTATCTTTACAGTTACAAATAGTTAGAAAAACACAAATCTTATTCAATCAAGGTAATAAGATAACGATCATTACATCTAATGTAAGATTGCTGTGTAATTAATTATATTCGCCATGCATTCGCCTACCTAAAAGCCGAACCTCAGGCCGGAGTCGCAACAGCAAATCAAGATTGGGAAACGAAACTCGAGAACAAGTTGAGGATAGTTCGTCGTCTACTTTAGAAGCCGCTGGCGGGTGGGCCACGTCACATGGGAAGTATAACGAGGGTCTGTCTTTGAACGCCGACCGAAATAACCGGGGGTGCGCCACTTCTCGCGCTTTTCGAGAAAGCTTGCCCTGAGCGATAGCCGAAGGGTGGCCTCCCGAACCGCCGACACCGTTCCACTCCGCCTTACGTGGCCGTAAGCCGGATCTTCACATCCCACTCATTCATCACATCCAGCCAGTGAGCACCATCACAGACATCCCACTCGCGATGCGCAACAATGAAAATCTGATTGGCTAAGGCAAAAGTGTGTCCGTCTCCAGAGACGGACTCCGATGCCGGACAGAAGCCATTGTCAGCGCTCTTTGAAAACCTAAATGGCACCTGGCAGTCGTCGCCCGCTCCCGATTCGGAACCCAACGCCAAGTATTTCGGCGCTAAGTTGAGGCGATTAGCGGGCGTCAGCCCGCTGCCGAAATCCTGTGCGAAGCGAACGGATCTCGTAAGTCCTTATTCCGGAATATTTTCCGTATAAGTCCTTTAAACCCAAAGATTTTGCGGGAATTTCTCCCTAACCCCATGATTCCAAACGGGAGGGGGTGGGGGGGTACCCATACACTGGCAATCTTTGCCAACTGTGGAATTGGTGGGCGGACGAGGGAAGCGCCGGCTCCCCACTATCTCGCCCGCGCCAGAACCAGCGTAATATCGTCGGGCTGTTCGTTATCGCCGATCCAGTCAGCCACGGCCGCGGCAACAATTTCCGTGATGCGCTCCAGCGGCAAATGGCGATTCTCACGCACGAGTTGGATCATCCGCTCCTCGCCGAACTCGCCATAATCGTTTTCCGGCTCGGTCACCCCATCACTGTAAGCCACCAGCACATCGCCAGGGCGGAGTTGCACGGTCGCCTCCGGAAAACTCAAGTTGTCGAACAAGCCGACCACGGTTCCGCCGCAGCTCAGCAACTGAGACGAACCATCTTCGGAAATCAGGATCGGCGGCAGGTGACCGCCGTTCGCGTAGGTGAACCGGCGCGTCGCTCCGTCATAGATTCCCACAAACAAAGTCGCGTACTTTGCGTCCGGAGTGCTTTCGTAAAGCTGATGGTTCAAGAGCGCCAGCAGCGTCGCTGGAGACGTGTCCGCCCCCCTCGACTCAGAAGCCAGCATCAACCCCGGGCCCCCCGTCGTCGCGCCGACCGTGGCTGGTTCGCGCGGCGTTAGTTCACGAAGTATGGGTACGTCTTCGATGCTGTAGGCGCGCACCGCGGAGTGGATCGTCGCCATCAGCAGCGCTGCTGAAATTCCTTTGCCGCTGATGTCGCCGACGGCCAGCATCAGCTTGTCGGAATTCAGCGCGAGAAAATCGTAGTAGTCTCCGCTCACCGTCCGTGCCGGACGGCAGAATCCGTGAACTTCCAGGGTCTCGAGCTGCGTGATCAACCTGGGATAGAGCTGCGCCTGTACTTCCTGCGCAATCGCCAATTCGCCTTCCAGTCGCTGCTTTTCCTTCTGCTCTTGAACCAGTTTCTCGATTGATGTGGTCATCGAGTTGAAGGAGGTTGCCAGCGTCGCTAGTTGGTCCCTTGATTGCACCGTGATCCGGTGGCTGAAGTCGGCGCGATTGACGTGCTCGGTCCCTTCGTAGAGCTGGTCGACCGCCGAGGTGATGCTGCGTGTCAGCTTAGTTCCAACGAACAGCGCCAGCAGTTCGATGATCGCGAACACAATTGCGATCGACAACAAAATATATTCGACCCCCTTGGCGTAATCTCCCAGCGCCGCAAAGAGTCTGGCATAGAGCACCGAGGGCCGCGTCTCGACCTCGGCGAGCGCTCCATCGCGTCGTCGTTCTCCCGTGGCCCAGTCCACTACCTGCAAGGGGATCGGGAAAGTAATCTCGTGATCGAGCCCATTCACCGCGGGCGGAATCGTCCCAGCGGAAAAAGTCTGCTCGGGTGGTTTGCCGTTCTCGAATGTCAGGAAGGGTTGCGAGTTGTTCTGCTGCGCCGGCGCGGTTGAGTTCGCACTCGGGCCCTCGGTTCCATAGACTGAAATCCGGCCGAGGTCCCCCGCGATTTTCTCGACGAACACCTTGTCGAGCGGCTCACTCAAAATCACGCGCAAGGATAAAGATAAAGATTCCGGCTCGGCAGTGAGCACGGTCGCTGTCCGCAGATAGAGCATGCCGCGGTCGCGCACGATGTCGCGGAAATCCCCAATTCCAACGATAAACGACGGAGAATCAAAGCCAGCGACGCCCTCTGGCCCCGAGCAGTAAGGCTGCGGCTGGCTCCGGTACCAGGCGCATACCTGTCGCCGCGACCACTCCGGGCGACGCGGCCTTGTCCGGCTGAGGATTTCCGCATCCAGCTTTCCACCGCCAGAGATTTGCGTCGCCAGGTGATGGGCGATGGCGCGGTTGGCCGCCTCCATGCTGCGCAGGTGAGTTGTGATGTCGGAAGTTACGACGAAGCTGGCGAACTGCCCGGCAAGAAGATAGAGCGTGATCAGCGAAATCATCACCAGCAGAAAAACCGGAATCACGCCGATAAAAACATAGGTAACGATCAGCCGGTTCCGCAGCCGCCACAGTAGCTGCGAACGGAGCCAGCGGAACGCGGCAAGCGCGAGCAACACAATCGCCAGCACGCTGAGAAACATTACCCAGCCTTGCAGGCTCGCCGACGTTGCTGGACTGGCCCGACGCGTCAGCCACTGCACCGCGACGAGAAGCAGGTCGAGTGCCAGCACGTAGAGCGCCGCCCACGCGATCCAGCTTTGCGGCCAGAGCCGTTTTTCGCGCAGCTTGCTCTCGAGTTCCAGAGAGATCAGTCTCATCCAGTTGCCTGATTCGCCGCCTGATTATAGGACGTCGCGACGGCCGTCATATCGCAGGCGTCATATCTTCTGCCGTTATATCTCTGGATAGATGTCGAAAAAGGCCGCGAGACTGGTCTTGAGCTGCTTCTGGATCTCGTCTTTGCCGCCCTCGAGAATGTGCATGGCGACGTGCGCATCCCGCCCATTTTTCAGTTTGATCGTCGCCGCGCCAACCTCCACGATCTCATCGGAGGGCAGCAGACGCAGACCGTACACCAATGTCAGGTTTGCCATGCCATGATTGTAAGCCAGAGAGTATAGGTAGGAAGACTTCGGGGCGCAGCGTTGAAGGTGTCAGGTCGCAGGTTGCAGGTGTCAGGAAAACCCAAAGACGAGGACGAGGGTGACTTTTCCTGACACCTGACACCTGACACCTGAGACCTGATCTATCCCGGTGGCCACAGCAGCGTGCGCCCTCCGATCAGGTGCACATGCAGATGAAAAACCGATTGGCCCGCGCGTGGGCCCACGTTCAGCACCGTGCGATAGCCATCTTCAATCGATCGCTCCCGTGCAATGTGCGCGGCCGCCAGATGACAGCGGCCTATCAACTCCGCGTCTTCTGGCGCCGCTTCCTTCAAGCCAGCAATATGTTTTTTCGGAAGGACCAGCACGTGGGTCGGGCCTTGTGGGTTGAGATCTTCAAAGGCAAATATGTGCTTGTCTTCGTAAACTTTCTTGGATGGCACTTCGCCGCGAATGATGCGGCAGAATAGACAATCCGCCATAAATTAGTCTCCCCTTGCCTGGGATTACGATCACCCGGCAAGTAACACGGAGATAAGTTCTCTATATCTCTGTAAGTAACAATATCACTCCAGTTAGCAGATTGCCGAACAATTTTGGGAATGGTCATGCTGGGGAAGTGAGCGAGCTGCAGTTCGCCGGAGGTCCTGCAAGAAATGTTTTCAGTCGAGCCGCACCAGAAACACCGACCCTTCCGTGGTCTCGGTCTCGTGGGCCAGCGCGGTTGCGCGCTGGCGATCGTCGTCCAGCACTCGTACCCGCACCCACCAGTTTCCCACGGGACTCACAAACTTCAGGACTTGAGCCGTCTGGTAACGCTTCTGCAGGTGTTCCGCTAATTCAGCGGCCGCTTTCTGGCCCGTGAACGAGCCGATCTGAACCGCCCAGCGTCCACCCATATCGAGAGGCACAGGCGCTTGCAATACCTCCAGCCGAACTTTCGCAGTGCCTGGCAGGTACACATCCAGCGCCTTCGCGGCGGCCAGCGAGAGATCGACAATGCGTCCTGGCACGAACGGCCCGCGATCGGTGATTCGCACCATCGCCGAATTTCCAGTCTTCAGATTCGTGATGCGCACGATCGAGCCCAGCGGCAAAGTAAGATGTGCCGCCGTCATCGCGTTCATGTCATAAACCTCGCCGTTCGACCCGCGCCGGTTGTGATAGGGAGCGCCGTACCAGCTCGCCACTCCGGTTTCTTCAAAGATCGGTTTCGCGCCGGCGGGAACCTGGATCTTCTCGTTTTCGGTCGTTGTTTCTGTTTCCGCCGGCAGCGCAGTTCCGGCTGGCTTTTCGGGCGAAAGTGACGGTGGCGCTGGAACCTGCGCCTGCGTATGTTTATGCCCACAGCCGCCGAGAAGCGCGCTGCCCAGCAATAGAAGGAATAAAAGACACGCCAGCCGGCATGCCGCGAGGAAGGGCCGCCGCGCGTTCTGGGGCGCGCAACTGGAAGGGGAGCAGTTCAAGAATTCTTGCGCTGTGCTTCCAGATAGTCCGCGAACTCGGAGAGCTTTCCCGCCGCCGTTCGCAGCGCCTTCGACGAGTGTGTTCGCACCGCTGGCACAACCTCGTCGTTCAGATACGTCACCAGTTCCGCCGTCTCTTTCTCCAGAGTGTCGGCGATATTCGTTACCGAGCGATTGAAGCGCACGGAAGCCTCTTCCACCTTGCGGTCGAATTTTGTCATACCCATCCTGCCGGCTCGGATTAATGTTCACGCGTGTGCCGCGGTTACCAGGCTTCATTATTATCGGGGGCCCGCTCCCGGCGGTCAAATCGGGACGAATCTGCGGGGGCACTTGCCCGCCTGCGAAGATCGCACCGGGTCACGGTACAATCACGCCATGCGCCCGAGGACAGCTGTCGAATCTCCGCCGCTTACTCTGATTTTGATGCTTACTTTCGCGTTGATGTTCACGCCGGCCTGCACTTTTTATGGCGATCATCCGGCGCGCACCTTGTCCGAAGCAACCGGAGGCGAGGGTCTGGAGCGCGTCTTCTGGAAAGATGTGCAGGCCGCGAACTGGGTCGAGGTGGAGCGCTCTCTCGCTTCGAATTACGCAGGCGTAACCCCCGCGGGAACGCTCGATCGCTCGGCCACGCTCGAGCAGTATCGAAGGTGGCAGTTAAAAGACTATGCGCTGGGCGATCTGAAGACCGAGTTGAACGGAACCACCATCGTGGTGACCTATAGCATCACTCTGAACGGTGTCACCTCGAATGGAACCGGCGGCTCGCAACCGCTTCCCTCGGCGCCGCAGCACATGATGACCGTGTGGCAGCAGCAAAAAGCCGGATGGGTTGCCATCGCGCACAGCGTCAGCCAACAATAATGCGCGCATCCAGTTCCATCGCCGTAGAGACACGGCTTGCCGCGTCTGGCACCACTCCGACCCTGGCTGGGGTCAATTCCGCTGTTTCCGGTAAGGATCTCGGCCGCTTTCGGCGCGCGCTGCTCCGCTGGTACGACCGGAATCGCCGCGATCTTCCCTGGCGCGAAACTCGCGATCCCTACCGCGTCTGGCTCAGCGAAATCATGCTGCAGCAGACGCGCGTGGCCGCTGTGGTTGACCACTACCGGATGTTCCTCGAACGCTTTCCGAATGTCCACGCGCTCGCCGCGGCTTCTGAAGAGGCCGTGCTGGCAGCCTGGAGCGGTCTGGGCTACTATCGGCGAGCGCGCATGTTGCACCAGGCCGTGCAGCAGATCGCTGAACAACACGGTGGCTGCATCCCGCGAAATTTGGAAGCCTTGCTCGCCCTGCCCGGCATCGGACGCTACACCGCTGCCGCCATCGCCAGCATCGCGTTTGCCGAGCCCGTAGCCGTTGTCGATGGCAATGTCGAGCGCGTGCTGCAAAGATTGATCGGCACTAAAATGATCGGCGGCAATTTAAGTACTTCGCAAACCTGGCAACATGCGCAAGCGCTGCTCGCTAACTCCCGGCCCGGGGATTTCAATCAGGCCATGATGGAACTCGGCGCAACCGTGTGCCTGCCGCGCGAGCCCCGCTGCCTGGTGTGCCCTGTCCGGAAGTGGTGTGTCACGCAAGGAGAAGTGCCGCGCGCCGAGCCGCCCTCCCGCCAGAAAAAGAAACAAATCTGGTGTGCCCTTGACCGGCGCGATGGCGGCGGCAATGGCAGTGGTAAAGTCCGGCTGGTGCAACGCCCGAGAAAAGCCTCGCTCATGCCCGGCATGTGGGAACTGCCCCAATCGTCCGAGCCTCCGCGCCCCCTGCCGGCTGCCGCGTACTGGCGCACGTTTCGCCATTCCATCACCATCACCGACTACACTGTTCATGTTTTACGGAATACGCCGTTGCGGAGCATGCCGTTACGGAATATGCGGTTACGGGATACGCCGTTGTTGAATACTCCGCCCGCCGCGAAAGGCAAATGGATAGCAATCGATCGCATCCCGCAGATCCCAATCACCGGGTTGACGCGGAAAATCCTGAAGGCCGGCGGCATCATCTAATGTTGCGAGGCATTTTTTCTGTGAGATGGCTCGATCGCCTGTTCGGAGGTCCGAAAGATATGGCTGCACTGCCGGCCGGAACCAAAGCACCCGACTTTTCCTTGCCCGCCGTCTTTAACGGTAAAGATGGCGGTAAATTCTCATTGCAAGCCGCTCTCAAACAAGGGCCGGTACTCGCCGCGTTCTTCAAGGTTTCCTGTCCGGTCTGCCAATACACGTTCCCCTACCTTGAACGCATTTACAAAGCGCGCGGCGAGAAGAAAATCACGATCGTGGGTATCTCGCAGAACGACCAGCGCGACACGGCCGCCTTTCTGAAAGAGTACGGCGTTACCTTCCGCACTCTGCTCGACGATCCGAACGGCTACGCGGTCTCGAATGCATACGGCCTGACCAATGTCCCTACTTTGTTCTTGATCGGACAAGACGGCCAGATCGAAATCAGCAGCGTCGGATGGGTCAAGCAGGATGTGGAGGACATCAACCGGAAGCTCGCCGGCGCGCAGCAAACTCCGCTTCCTCCAATCTTTCAACCCGGAGAAGACGTTGCCGATTTCCGCGCTGGTTGAAGCTCCAAGAACTGATCCCGCGGTCGCGGGAAAAATGGCCGTTAGGGCGGTGCTTTTTGCGCTTACACTAGCGTAACTTTCGACGCGAGCCGGCGACGTGCTAGCCTGCTGCTTAGTTGTGCGCTTTCAGCAATTTGCAAGCAGCGCAAGAGACGTGCCCATGCCCAAACTCCCGGTTTTTCGGTTGCGCAGTTCTGAACCGCCCAGCCGGCCCAATCTTCAATACCACGGGCTCACACTCACGTTCAGCGATTTGCAACTGGGCGTCGACAATCTCCGCTACGACGTTTTTCTCAGCCCGCGCATCACCGCGGATTTGAGCTTTCACCTCGGGCGTTACATCTGCCGCTTTGGCGAGGTGGAATCGCTCTTCGAAATGGACGTCCCCGCCGCTGCCACCCAAACGAAATTCATACGCGCCGCCGAGGGGATCACCAAACTGCGCAAGCCCGGCCTCGCGGATCTGAAAACTCTGCTGGTTTCGATTCATTTGGCGATCCTGAATCGCGCCAAGGCAGAAGGCGATCCATCGGTCGATATGCTCGGCCGCGTGGCCGTGCTCAAGTTCATACGCACGGAACTGCAAACGCAGTTTGCCAGGATTCTCGAACAGTGCCGCATGAAGTCGAAGTCACTCGAGGGCGTGCGGCAAGCAAAAATGATGCAGACGCAGGAGCTCGTCTCCTCTTTCCGGGTGCGCAAGAAGATCATTCTCCGCCGCGCCGGGCAGGAGATGGTTCGTCTGCTTTGCGAAATCGAAAAAGAAACGTTGGCCCGCACTCGCCGCTCGCTGCTCGGCGAATTACCCGCCGACTGCTATCGCCTGTTCCTCAATCCGCTGATTCTTACCGAAGATGGACGCGACGACTATCTCTGCGCCGAGCACTATTATATGTTCGGCAACTTCGACAAAGATCCCGACCGTTTCCCGAATCTCCGCCAGTTGGCGCTGGATTTTCTGCGCGAACTCGGATACGGGGAAGCGGTCGACGATGAGCATCTGGAGCAGGCGCTCAATGTCCCCGAAAACGCCGCCGCGCTGGTTGGTACCGGTAACGGCGAAGACTCGACGCCGGAAGATCGCAATCGAAAAGACCGGCTCGACATCTGGGCCCGTATGCTGCAGCGCGAAGGCGTTCTTTCCTACGTCGTTGCTTCCTATGAAGCCGTTCCGCTGCTCGCCGAATATGCGCCGCGGGTGAATCCGCAGCAGCTCAAGAACGCGCTGATTTTCCGCGAGGAATCGCAGCGCGTCGAAAAAATAATTGCCGAAGGCCGGCTCCATTCCGACCGGCTCTTTGCTGCTGTCGGACGGGTCGCCTCCTGCCGCAGCTCGGAGCGCAGCCGCTTTGCGGCGCGTCTTCTGCACGACCTCTTTTGCTATCACCGCGACCTGCGCGGCCTGGAAGCGGTCAGCACCGGTTTTGACAGCATCAACCTGGTCAGCGACGAAAAAGTCCGCGAACTCTCCACGCTCAACGGCATGCTCTACGAGTTCCTGCCTCCCGAAGACCAGAAGGCCGCCGAGGATCGGGTGATCCACCACGTGATCCTGAAGGCCGATTTGCGCGACTCTTCGCGCCTCACCCGCTCGCTGATGGAAAAAGGCATGAACGCCGCCTCGTATTTCAGCCTTAATTTCTATGATCCGGTAAACAAGTTGCTGGCGAAATACGGCGCCACCAAAGTCTTCCTCGAGGGTGATGCCATTATCGTGGCGCTGCTCGAGCGTGAAGGCGAAGCCATGCTCAGCGTCGGGCGCGCCTGCGTCCTGGCGTGGGAGATTGTGAGCCTGCTGCGCGAGTACAACGAACTCCTGGAGCGCTCTGGTCTGCCCCAGATGGAAGTTGGCCTGGGCATCGCATACCAGGATTCGCCTCCGCTCTACCTGATGGATGGCACGCACCGCATCATGATTTCCGACGCCATCAATGAAAGCGACCGTCTCTCCTCCTGCAGCAAGCGCGTCCGCAAGAAACTCGCACCTGACGCCGGAGTCTTCCAGGTGTACTCGGTTCAGATCGGAGACGGAGGCAATAAAAATGACAGCGCGAGCGCCGAAGCTGGAACCGAAGAAATGCGCCTTAATTACAACGTGGGTGGGATCTGTCTGAGTGAAGCGGCCTTCCAGAAACTGCAGCAGGAGATCTCGCTTTCCCCCTGGGCGCCAGATCCGAGCGAGTCTGGGTTTAATAGCCCATGGATCGACGACGAGCGCCAGTTCTTTGTCGGCACTGTTCCCATCGCCAATGGAATATTCCGCAAGATCGCCATCCGTAAGAACCGCATCGCCCAGGTCGATGTCCGCAATTTATCCATCTTGCGCTGGACCGACCGCTACTACTACGAAGTCTGCGCAAACCCCGCAGTGTACGCCGCCCTACCGGGAGAAAAATCCGCTTCGGCTCAACGTTAATAATGGAGCGACGGGCGTCTCGCCCGTCCCGCCGAGGATTAGTCGCCGCACGCGTTCAGAAGCTCCGCCGAACTCGAAACGGAATTAACACCACCGCTTCGAGCGCCACTGGTTTCCCCGCTCTGACTGCGGGCAGAAATTTCCAGCGGGCCAGGGCTTGCGCCGCATAGGAGTCCAGACGGTCGTCCGGGCTGTTGAGGACGCGAATGTCGCCCACCTTGCCATCAGCGTGAATGACGGCATAGAGCGTGACCATGCCGTGGACGTTGGCGCGAATCAATTCCAGCGGATAGCCGGGGTCCGATTTTTCCGTGGCGACCGGCCCAAGCAGTTCCCCTTCTTTCCGGCCCGCCTCGAGTTCCGCAAACCGGATCACCCAACTACCGGTCGAGGAATTCAGGTTCGGCATGTTCAGCCTCAGCTCATATAAGCGCTTGCCGCCAAACACCTGGCGGTCAACGTCGGTGACTTTATCCGCGGAAACCGCAGACACAACACGCGTGCCCGGCGCCACTCCCGATGATGATGATGACGAAAGGCTAGCCATCTCGGCTGGGTCGTCCGCGCTGGAGTCCGCCGCGCCCACATGCAGGCCAGCCGGCAGAGAGCCATGGAAGTTGTTGCGTGCGTTGCCCGTCGCTTCCGATTTCGATCCCGCCGAATCTGGCGTTCCCGAAGCGCCTGGGTTTCCCTGTGGAGTCGCGGCGAATGTTCCCCGGCGATTGCCTCCGGGAACGGCCACTGGTCCGGTGGGCGCGACGGGATGAATCCCTAACGCGATCAGCCGTCCGCCCGCGCTGGCGCCGCCCGCCGCAGCCACGCTCGGCGGAGGGCCGACCGGCTGTACGTTCCCGCCCGGCAGATGTCCTCTGCCGCGCGCCGCCAGCGAATGTTGTTCCGCCAGCGTGAGCTGTGGAGCCGGCCCAATCACTTCACTCGGGCCAATGTTCATGATCCCAACGTGTCCCTTCGTCGATTGCCTCAACTCCGGAGGCGGCGCAATCACGTCCGATTTCATGGCCGCTCGAACCACACGGTCCGTCGCAAACTCAACGTCCGGCGCGGGCGCCACGACCTGCGTCTCGGGCGCGACGATGCGGGGCAGCGCGGCTCGTGTCGCATCCAGCGGAACGGCTGGAACGATGGCTCCCGTGGCAATGATGTTCGGCAAAGCGACGTCGCGGTCGAGCTTGAGATCGGGCGGCACGACGGTGGTTTGGGACCGGTTGTCCGCTTCCCGCGGAACGGAAAGGATGGGCTGCTTGGCGTAGACGGGGTCTGCCTTTTGCGCCTTCGGCGCTTCGGATGCGCCCGTGTCGAGCGGCGGCAGATATTCTTCCGGCGAATACGTTACCAGCGACGACCGGTCAAACACGGCGCGATCCAGAATGTGTTGCTGCCGAATCCACGCCAGCGAAATCGTATATAGGAGCGCAACTGTCGCCGTGTGCAACAACGCGGATTGCAGGAAGCGTCCCCACGGCAGCTTTTGCTGGACGAAGACATCGCGCCACAGATCGAATTCGCCGACTTCGTTGCCGGGCAAGTCTTCCGGAGCGGGCGCCGGACGAAGCGCGGCCAGAACTTCATCGCTGAATTCCACGCCTGCTGGAGCGCGTTCCAGCAAAAGCCGCAACAATCTTTGCTCCTCGGATTCCATCTCGCTCCAGGTTGCTCTCAAGTCAGATGCTGAAAACTCAGGTTTTGCATCCGGGTATCGCTTTGCGATACCGAAGTTCTTCAAAATCCGGAAACCCCCTAAGAGTGTGCTGGAAAATTCGTTTTCCGGCAAGCGGGCACGACCTGAAAGCTCAGGGTTCGCAATCCCAAGAGGGACTGGGCCGGAGAATGCTGCCACCACTGGGTCGATGACGGGGTTGAGAAGGAGGAGTGAGCTCGCACTCCATTGCTCCAGTGATGTTAACTATTTATTACTGGTACCCCCCCCCCCCCCGAATTGCCGTAAAATATTGATAAATAAGTACTTACTTGTAAAATATTGCGGAATAAGGACTTACGCATATTCCACAAAAGATGGCGTGTGGTGCCTCGCGATTTTTTTTAAATTTACGATCTATAAGAATCATAGGCTTAGAGAAAAATTCCTGCAAAATCTTTGAGTTTAAAGGACTTATATGGAGAATATTCCGGAATAAGGACTTACCCCCTCAAAGAGCTTTGAAAATGGATTTGGGGCAGCTTCGAGGGCCGTCTTGGTTGACGGGTGCACCTCTTCACTGCCCCAATTTGAACAGTATTGTCGCATCGGGCGGGCTGGATGTCTGTGATGGCGCTCACTGGTTGGGTGTGATGAAAAAGCCAGAGGTCGCGAGATCGCAGAGGGACGGGAGACGTGGAGTCCCGGCTTTCGAAGGGCGCGAAAGGTGGGCCGTCCGCACTCGGCATTCCTAGCTGACTACAAAAGCTTGCATCGCCTCGTCCGAGTCAGCGAGGTTAGCAACCCTGGCAACGGATCGGAGTACGTCGAAGGACCAACTGATCGACGGGTCATGTCTCTGCTCTTCAGTTGCGTAGACCAGTGCCACTGCCTGATCTCGGGTGACGATCTGTTGCTCCACGACTTTCTCGAACATCCATGCCGAATCGTGGACGACTCGTCGGAAAGGCGTTCGCTTGCTAGCGAGGGGCACACGCTGATACAGCCGTTTCAGCGTGCCATTGCTGTACGCGTGACTGAATTCAAACGCCTCCATAACGCCAGGCGCGACGCGACAGCTGACTTGGTATCGGTTGTGGAAGTTCTTGTCTCGCGCTAGCTGTAGCCGTCGGATAATGTCATCCGCAATCTGGTCGAGTGCCACATCTCGCATCTCGTCTGCCGAAGCTGGCTCTACTAGCTTATGGAAGAGATCATTCGTGACGTGTTGGATCTCCTCAGTCCGGACGTCCTGGAGAATAACGCCGCCTTCGGCCAGCCAGAAGTTGCCGCGCCCGGTCTGCTTCAAGTTGTCCGACCACCTTTCCAGAGTCCGGCCCGCACGCAGCGGTTTTGCTTCCAGTTCGTTCCTCCAGAAGTCCACCCATTGTTTGTAAGCGGCCATGCTCGTGACAAACGGCGGAATGCTTCTCCCGTCAATTTCGCCCGGGCTGTTGAGCTTCTCTGCGGCAAAGCGCGCTGATACGGCGGTGTTGGTCCAAACAATGATCCCGATGTTCTTGGGCTCCATTCGCTGGAGGTCCGATGCGTACTTCGCAACCAAATAACGGGGTGAGTCGCTCATCGGAACAATCTCCAGCTACGGATGCCAGTGAACTGGGCTCTGTTTTCCTCAACAATCTGTGACAGTTTTCCCCGCCGATGTTTCAGGAAATTCTCCGCGGCGGCGGCCTCGGCCTTCGTGCAGCCTAGCCCAGATACTTCGCTACATAGATCTTCTATGACATAATCCGGGATTTGTCGAATCCTTTCAATCCAGCGGCCGAAATGAGCATCTGTATTGACCTGATCGAGCAGGCAATGACGATTCCCAGCAGTGCGTGAGCCCGCAGATATGGCGAGGCGATCCCGAAGCCTCACCAGTCTTGCGGTTCCCTCGCCCGCATCCTTTCCGAACATGGCGTGGCCATGATCAAAAATGTTCATCTTGGGTGGTTTAGAGGAGTCATCGACGGAGAAATTGCGCCCGTGGCGATCGGAGTTGGCGATTAGAATATCAAACAATAGAAGACCAGCTGATTCCTCTGGGAGGATCTCCACGCACTTCGTGGCGTTGACGGGCGGCAGCGTGTTTCCGGTGAGATTGAAGTCCAAGGATGCAAAATAAAGATCGTTCCCCTTCGGCGGATAAAATACGCCCGCAGGAGGCACAGGCGAGCCTAGGAAGCGTCCAATTTCCCCGCACACCACCTCGTTAGCTACGCAGTAGGGCGCGTTAGGACAATTCTTCTTCGCCACACCGGGAATCGAAACAATCTGGCTGTCGCTGACGCCCGAGCTGAGGGGCAAACCAAGTAGGGTTATACGATATCGGCCGCGTCCTGCTGGCATATGTGCCGTCGGATGCAGATTCTAACACGCGCCTTGCTATGCGACAGCGTCGGTACCAAAGATGCGCCCGTAGTGGCGTGCGGCCTCGGCGCATTGCCTTCTAACCCGCTTGCTGGAGCGGTGCTTCACGGTGCGTCCGGTCCTGAGATTCATATGCCAAATGCTGCCGGTGGGCTCGCCAAATCCTTTCTCCACCACAACTGCCAGCAGCTCAAGATAAGCCTTGACCTCGTTTTCTTTCCAGTCGGACGGTTGCAAGAAAACATAGCGAGTCGTGCCATTCCTGTCGGTCACTTCGAGGTGAGGCGTACCGAAGAGAAAGACGCTTTCGAATGGAATCCCCGGCCCCTGCGGCTTCCTCAACAGACCCTGCACAAACTTGGCGATCTTTGGATAGCAACAAGTTTCGAAAACTTCGAAGGCGCCGAGGTTGTCCCTCTCGGGGTCTTGTCCGCGAGCACGGGGCTGACTGCGCGTCTCCGCAAGCATTCGGGCAATGATTCGATCCCGTCCTCTTCCGCCCGCAGCGCAATACGCGACGACTGCCTCTCGCATCGGCTGGTAGTACCCATATGCTCTTAATCTTCCCTTCTCGATTTCCCGAATCCTTCTCTCCCACCCAGCAGCTGGCGCGTGGACGAGACGGCTAAGCGTATAGATATGGACTCCCGGTTTTGTTTTCAAGATTCCCCCAGACCAGCGTGCCATCAGCGCGTGTGTTTTAAGAAATCGCTCAGTGACGTCGAGTCAGTTTCCTGCAGAACCGTGCCGAGGGTGGCATCGCTGCGAAAGCCCTCCGCAAAGTCATCGCCGTATTCTTTTCTCAATGTACTGACGAGGGTGTCGCTTCGTTTGCGGCGAATCTCGCCGTTCTCGTCCCGGCACCGATTGTCCAACCCTGTGTTGCAGTTCTTCGCCATATTCATGCCTCCAAATAAAATGGGGGCGCGGCGTCTGCCGTGCCCCGTACTTCACAGCTTACGTCTATCAACTGCCTACGACTTGTTGGCCTCAGCGGCTAAAGCCGTCGAGATCTGGTTCTCGTCTCGGCATGGCTGAAGCCATGCCCTACCCAAATCCTTGTGTCCCAAAATCTCTGCGGAGCTTCGCTCCGCTTGGACGGGCGAGACGCCCGTCGCTCCACAAGCTAGATCAAAAGCTCGCGGGCAAGAGTGCCCGCGCTACACGGGCAACTGCAACCACACGAACTGGACGGCCGAGGGCGGCCGTCCCTACGCGAGCTTGGACGGGCGAGTCGCCCGTCACCACACAATCCCCGTCACCACACAGTCCCCGTCACCACACAGTCCCCGTCACCACACGAGCTGGACAGCCGAAGGCGGCTGTCCCTACGTGAGGCTAGCTGCAGCCGCTGGTGCTGCCGCAGCTCATGCACTTGTAGCAACTGCCGTTGCGCACCATGATGGAGCCGCAGAACGAGCAACTGGGAGCGTCGCCCATGTCGATCATGCCGGCGAGCGCGTCGGCCGCATGAATGGAACCAGGCCTCAGGTCCCGGTTCTCAGGTGCCAGGGAACCCCCGGGGCCGGAACCTATCGAGCCGTTCAGATCGCCGATGCCTTCTGGAGGAGCGGGCCAAGACTTGGGACGCAGGTTGTCGAACAGCATCTGCTGCTGTCCTGTCAGGAAGCGCAGGTGCAGCCAGCGGAAGATGTAATCCACGATTGACTTGGCATAGCCGATCTCGGGATGGCTCGACCATCCGCTCGGCTCAAAGCGCGTGTGCGCGAACTTCTCGCAGAGCAGCTTCAGCGGAACGCCGTGCTGCAGGGCGATGGATGTGGTCAGGGAGAAGCTGTCCATCAGGCCGGAAACGGTTGAGCCTTCCTTCGCCATCTTGATGAAGATCTCGCCCGGCTCGCCATTAGGATACAGGCCGACGATCACGTAACCTTCGTGGCCTCCGATGTTGAACTTGTGCGTCACCGACATGCGCTCTTCTTTCAGCTTGTGACGCACGGCGCGCGGCGGAGCGTCGAGGTTGTCGTCTTCAGCCTGGACGGGGACGGGAGAGACGCCCGCCGCGCCACCGGCGCTACTCTGCGCGGTCTTGGTTCCGGCCGCCGATAGCGGCTGCGACTGCTTGCATCCATCGCGATAAACCGCGACCGCTTTCAGGCCCAGCTTCCAGGCCTGGATGTAGGCTTCCGAAATATCGTCAACCGTGGCTGCATTCGGCAGGTTCACGGTCTTTGAGATGGCTCCGGAGATGAAGGGCTGGGCGGCGGCCATCATCTTCAGATGTCCCATGTAGTGAATGGAACGCGTGCCCTTGGCCGGCTTGAACGAACAGTCGAACACGGCCAGGTGCTCGTCTTTAACGAGGGGCGCGCCTTCGATCGTTCCGGTCGCGTCGATGTAAGAAACGATCGCATCGGTCTGCTCATGGGTGTATCCGAGTTTGAAGAGCGCGCCGGGGACGGTGTTGTTCACGATCTTGATCATCCCGCCGCCGACTAGTTTCTTGTACTTGATGAGCGCCAAGTCGGGCTCGATACCGGTGGTGTCGCAGTCCATCATGAAGCCGATGGTTCCAGTTGGGGCCAGGACGGTTACTTGCGAGTTTCTATAGCCGTGTTTTTCTCCGTGGGATAGGGCTTCGTCCCAGCATTGCTTGGAAGCTTCGATCAACTCGGGCAGTTGATTGGCTGCCGAGCTTCGCTCAGCTGGACGGCCGGGGGCGGCCGTCCCTACGTGATTTGTGCCACTGCCTATGTTGTTTACGCTGGCCCTATGCATTCTTATTACGTCTAAGAAGGGCTCGCGATTGATGTACCAGCCGGGGCAGGCTGCTCCGGGCATAGCTTCGGCAGTAGTTACTCCCAGGCGCGTTTGTACTGTGTCGGTGATTGGGGCCAGCGGCTCGCAGAGTTCGGCTATGCGTGACGACTGGAGATAGGCTTCGCCGCACATGATTGCGGTTATGCTGGCAGCGTAATCTCTTCCGGCATCGCTGTCGTAGGGCAGGCCTGCAGCCATTAGTAATGCGCCTAAGTTGGCATAGCCTAATCCTAGCGGGCGATAGTCGTGCGAGTTCTTGCCTATGATTTCTGTGGGATATCCGGCGTTGTCTACCAGAATTTCCTGCGCGGTGGTGACGACGTCCACGGCGTGCCTGTAGGCTTCCACGTCGAAGGTGCCGTTGGGCGCGAATTTCAGCAGGTTCAGGCTGGCCAGATTGCAGGCGGAGTCATCGAGGAACATGTACTCGCTGCAGGGATTCGAAGCGTTGATGCGCGCCGTGTTTTTCGACGTGTGCCAGCGGTTGACGGTGGAATCGTACTGCATGCCGGGATCGCCGCATTGCCAGGTGGCTTCGGAAATTTTCTGGAGCAGGTCTTTGGCTTTATAGGTGTTGACTACTCGGCCGTCTACGATTGCGCGGGTGGAAAAATCGGTGTCGCGCATGACGGCTACCATGAAGTCATCGGTTACTCGGACAGAGTTGTTCGCGTTCTGGAAGAAGATGGAGCTGTAGGCATCGGAGTCGGGATGCGATCCGTCGTAACCTTGCGCTACGAGCGCGTGAGCCTTGGCTTCTTCTTTACTTTTGCACTCGATGAAATCGACTATGTCGGGATGGTCGATGTTCAGGATGACCATCTTGGCGGCGCGGCGTGTCTTGCCTCCGGACTTGATTACTCCGGCGAAGGCGTCGAAGCCTTTCATGAAACTTAGCGGGCCGCTGGCGGTGCCGCCTCCGCTGAGAACTTCGGTGGAGGAACGCAGCGGCGAGAGATTGGTTCCGGTGCCGGATCCCCACTTGAAGAGCATGCCTTCGGTCTTGGCCAGAGTGAGGATAGAATCGAGCGAATCTTTCACTGAATTGATGAAGCACGCCGAGCATTGCGGGCGCGTGTATCCGGTGACGCCGAATTCCACTTGCTGGGTAGTGAAGTTCCAGTGCCAGTTGGTGGCGTCTGATTTCGGCTCAACGCGCTCGCAGCCTACGTTGAACCAGACGGGCGAGTTGAAGGCCGCGTACTGGCGGATGAGCAGGTGGACGAGCTCGTCGTGGAAGGTGGCGGCGTCTTCGGAGGAGCGGAAGTATCCGTCTTTCATGCCCCAGTCGCGAATGGTTTCGGCGACGCGGGTGACCAGTTGGCGGACGCCGGTTTCGCGCTCCTCGGTGCCGATCTGTCCGTGAAGGTATTTCGAGGCGACGATGTTGGTCGCGGTCATCGACCAATCTTTGGGGACTTCGACATTCTTCTGCTCGAAGATCATGCCTCCCTGGGAGTCGGTGATCTGGGCGTTGCGGAGTTCCCACTCGACTTCGGAGTAGGGGGAGACACCGGGCTTGGTGAAAAAACGGCGGAAGGTGAGGCCGGGGGCCTTGGTCTTTTTATTGACGGCGGTATTGCCGGCGGCGTTTTGAGTTTTGATTTGGTCGCGCACTTCGGGCATTTCCTTCTCCTAATTAGATGATGGCAAAAAGCAGTTGATCTTGCACTTAATACTCATTTCTCTACGGCGAAAGCCACGACTTATTCCTTATGGAACTGGATCGGCCTGCGAGCTTTTTCCGTAATTGTGCTCTGGGAGCGCGGTGGGCTCGGCAACGGGACCGACCGCTTGGCCTCGCTTCGGTTGGGCTGACTTCGGTTGGGCTAGCTTCGGTTGGGCCAACTGAGAATCGCCGGCTGGGCATTCGATGCCATGACGGACAAAAGAGGCGGCTACGAGTTCGATCAAACTTTCCATCTGGGCTCCTAATGGCGCGAAGGAGACGGGGCAAGCCCCGTCTCTACGCGAGCGGGCTACAGCAGCGCTGAATCCGCTCTAATTCTGTTGATGAATCCCCCGAGGGGGTGCCTGGCGGGCCAGACCGGGGGAAGTCACCGCTCGTTTCCATCCACTCCGGAGGGATGGTTTCCCGTGAAGGGGGGAGATGCGAGATGCTTCGCTCCCCCACCCCATCGCGCCAAAAGCGGGCGCGCTGGGGACCCCGGCTCGCTCAGGATTTCGGCAGCGGGCTAACGCCCGCTAATCGCCTCAACTTTGAGTCTCGCCCCGTGTTTGCGGGTCGCAGCCTCCTTCAAAGGAGATCTGCAAAAAGTGCTCTGGGATGCTTAACGTACTCCCGTATATGGTGCCTGTCAAGAGGGAAATACAACATCTTGTAGCCCGAAAGTGGTAAGGGTACCGAATTGTGAAATTGCCGGTCGGTTTTCGCTACGCATGATCCGCTTTCAACACGCTTCTTGGAACCAACTCCGACCGCAGAGACGGGGCTAGCCCGTCTCTACAGGGGAAGAACTTACGGCATCGCTAGCGATGTCCTGATGCGAAACCTGAGCTTTTCAGCGATCTGTTCAGGCGGTGGCACGGGGGCTATCTTCTGGCGAGGCCCGGGTCACGGGCCGGGCGAGAGCGGCAGGGGCTCCATCGGCTGGGACTCCGGCTTGAACTCTTGGGGCCGGGAAATAAAGTTGGGTGGGTGCGAGAGGCACGTAGATATCTTCGAAGATCGCTTGGGTGGTGATTCGTCTTATGCCGTCAGAGGACTCGACGAGGTAGTCGCCGGGCCGGCCAGATTGTTCGCGGCCGAGAGCGTCGGTAAAGACGAGGGGTTCGGTGAGTTGACGAGCGCGCACCAGAAAAACGGGTGCGGTAGACGGTCGATTGACTTTCGAAATTCATAATACTTTCTTTCACCCAACCCGGTGCGTGTTTCTGTTTTGACCGAGCACAGTCGCCGCTCGACGGAATACTTTGTAGCAAGTGGAGCGACTGTACGCGCAGAAAGAGGGCGGGTCAATTACATAAGAATTGTGCAACGGTGGAATTTCCGTTCGCGAATTCGATGTGATGAATCCGGATCAAGCATGGGTCGAGGGTGACTGCGGTTGGCGCACGAGCGGCGGGGTTTGAGTAGTGGGCGGAAAATTGCGCGGGACGCCTTTGTGCTCGACGACCGGAATTTGCACAAGGGGCGCACAGGTTAAGAACAATTGCCGGTTGCCAGTACCCAGTTGCCAGCGGGTTCGGCGCGCGATGGTCGAAGCGAAACCTTTGATCAGCAGTTCGCAGAAGACCCCCGCTGCGGTTCGTGGCGATGGCCGCATTTGACGAACTGCGCTCGGCTTGGACGGGCGACCACCGCCGCCCACGAAAAGCGCGGCCCGGGGCCCGTCCCGACACGAGCGATTCACGGTTACTTCTTCAGCGAAGACTGGTAGCGCTTGTTGATCTCTTCCCAGTTGACTACGTTCCACCAAGCTTGCAGGTATTCGGGGCGGCGGTTGTTGTATTTGAGGTAGTAGGCGTGCTCCCAAACGTCGTTGCCGAAGATGGGATGGAGGCCCTGCGAGATGGGGTTGTCCTGATTCGGGGTGCTGAGGATTTTTACTTCGCCTTTTGGGTTGCCTGCCAGCCAGACCCATCCGCTGCCGAACTGGGCCACACCAGCGGCATTGAATTTTTCCTGGAAGGTTTTGAAGTCGCCGAAAGTTTTCTTGATCACGTCGGCAATGGGACCGGTGGGATCGCCTCCGCCCTTGGGCTTCATGATGGTCCAGAACATGGTGTGGTTGACGTGGCCGCCGGCATTGTTGCGGACGGCGCCGCGGATGTCTTCGGGAACAGCGTTGAGGTCGCGGATCAGATCTTCCCCGGTTTTCTTGTGCAACTCGGGATGCTTGTCGAGAGCGGTGTTTAGGTTCTTGACGTAAGCGGCGTGATGCATGTCGTGATGCAGATGCATCGTCTTTTCGTCGATGGTGGGTTCGAGCGCCGTGTAATCGTACGGCAGGGGGGGTAGTTCGTGCGCCATTTTCATTTCCTCCAGAGTCTTATCGATGACAGGGCAGAGCAGAAAGATTCTACGCCCAGGCATGCGCGTGCGTCCTTATAGTTTTGCCATGGGGGGATCTGGGCGGTGCGCTGGCGAGAGTGCGGGTTGCGACTGGCCAAAACCCTGACCACGCGGACACAGAGGGGCAAAGGGGAAGCGCGCGGAGGAACGGGGATTCGCGGACGGGAATGCCCGCGCCAGGCGGATTGTCTTTATAATTCAGGCTTGCTTTTGCTGGGTCCGGGAGGGTTCTTGAAGGTTCTATTGCTGGAGAACATCAGCGGGGTGGCGGCTTCGCAGTTTGAAGAAGCGGGGTTCGAGGTGGAGTCGCTGAAGCGAGCGCTCGACGAACGCGAACTGGTCGAGAAGGTGCGCGGAACTTTGATTCTGGGGGTGCGCTCGAAGACGCGCATCACGGCGGCGGTGCTGGATGCGGCTCCGGAGCTGGTGTCGGTGGGGGCGTTCTGCATTGGCGTGGACAAGATTGACCGCGCGGCATCAAGCGAGCGGGGGATTGGGGTGTTTAACGATCCGCATTCGAACAGCCGGTCGGTGGCGGAGTTGGCGATGGGGGAGATCATTCTGCTGATGCGGCGGACTTTTGAGGCTAGCACGCGACTTCACAGCGGGGTGTGGAATAAATCTTCGGCGGGATCGCACGAGGTGCGCGGGCTTACTTTGGGGATTGTGGGATACGGAAAGATTGGGTCGCAGGTATCGGATCTGGCTGAGGCTATGGGCATGCGAGTGGTGTTTCATGATGTGGCGCATGTGCTGGCTCGCGGGAATGCTCGACCGGTGAGCTTTCGCGAATTGCTGGAGACTTCCGATGTGATCACTTTGCACGTGGATGGGAAGGCGCAGAACCAGAATCTGTTTGGGGAAGATGAGATCCGCGGAATGAAAGATGGAGCGTGCCTGATTAATTTGAGCCGCGGGTTTGTGGTGGATCATGACGCTTTGGCCCGGCATTTGAAGAGCGGGAAGCTGGCGGGAGCGGCGGTGGATGTGTTTCCGTCGGAACCGGAGACGGGCGGAGCATTTTCAAGCCCATTACTAGGGCTGGCGAATGTGATCTTGACCCCTCATATTGGCGGCAGCACGGAGGAGGCGCAGCAGAATATCGGGCAGTTTGTTTCGGCGCGGATGATCGATTATTTCAAGAGCGGGAATTCTTTGCTGAGTGTGAATCTGCCGCATTGTCATCTTGACTTCGATCCGGACTCGGAGCCGCGATCCTACCGGCTGATGCATATCCACCACAATGTGCCGGGAATCTTGCGGGCGATTAACGATATTCTGGCGGATCGGGGCATCAATATTGAGCGGCAAGTGCTGGACACTCGCGGGCCGCTGGGATATGCGATCTACGACATCAATCGGGATTGCGACGAGGCGCTGCTGGCAAAGCTGCGCGCGGTTCCGCAGACGATTCGGGTGCGTGTGCCGGGAGTGGTCAGAGGTTAGAGGTCAGATTGAGAGGTGGCCGCGTCGGACTGTCCAGAAACGTTGTTGGTGTAGTGGGGATATTACGCCAACCAACGCCCTCCATGGTTTAAGATTGGCCCTATGAAACGCTACCTGCCGCTGGTCTTGTTGCTCCTGACCCATTCAAGCAGCCTCGCAGCGTCAGACAAAGCAAGGCGGGAAGGCAAGGACTTGGTGGAGCAAGCAGAAATAAGAAATATTTTCGGGCTGCCCACTTTCGAGATGAAGGCAAGCGTCAGAATCGACAACAAGGGCCAACCTCTCGACGGCTCTTACATGCTTCTCTGGAATGGCCCCGACCAGTGGCGAGAAGAGATCAGTTTCCGAGGTTACAGCGAAGTTAAGGTCGGTGGCAAAGGCGTTGTTTCCCTCAAGCGAAGCGCGGATTTCAAGCCCTTGCATCTCGACGACTTATACGGGGCGCTGAGTTATGGCCGCGGACGCCTGGCACCCGGACCCGAGGAAACCGTCAAGCAAGTTCATCATCGGAACGTGAATGACGTGAAAGTCGCGTGCGCTGAGATCGCCGAGCAACAATATCACACCACCTTGAGAGAGGTGTGTGTCGACCTATCAACAGGTGGGCTGGTTCGCCAACCCCCATTTCTCGACAGAGAAATGATGCCCATTGGCACAAAGTTATTTCCTCGTTTTCTCAGTTACGTCGAGAACGGAAAGCCTCTCGCCGAGGTGCAAGTTACGGAACTCAAGACAACGGAGCAGTTGCCGTCATCTGCTTTCGAGCCGCCAGTCGGAACGGTTTCAAAGCCGGGCTGCATGGCGACCAACACGGGGCTCTTGATCAAGAAAGTGACCCCCTCATATCCAACATCGGAGAAACAAGCACATGCGCAGGGGACAGTTACAATGTATGGACTGATTGGCGCGGATGGAGTTCCGCATGGACTTCGGATTGTCTCTGGCGTGACTCCAGGGTTGAACAAAGCGAGCCTCGATGCGGTGCAGCAGTGGCGTTACAAACCCTATACCTGCGACGGAATTGGTGCTGTGGAGGTCGAAACACTTATGGTTGTCAACTTCAGTCTGAGTTCGCAGTAGCTGGAGAAAAGTCCTGCCTCGTGGGCTCACTGTCTAGCGGTAGGCGTTGATAACAGGCGATTGCACCAATTACCTGACGTTGAGTTCTTTTCTATCCATTCGAGGCGGCGCGGCGTAGGCGGTCTTGCACAGCCTCCCATTCGGGCGCGGTTGGAGGCAGGTCTACTGCGATCCAGTCTACGTTGGCGGTGTCGGCTTCGTGAAGCTTTTCATAGAGAGCAGCGGCGTAGTCGGCGGCTGCGGTTGGCATCTGGATGGTCTTGATGTCCGGGCGCTTGGGCGGACTCGCATGCTGCAGGTAGATCCCCTGGCCCTGATCGGGCAGTTTTCCATTCTTCGCTAGATATAAGGTGGTGCGCGGGCTGTAGTGGCGCGGGTGCAGTCCGGGCGACGGATGGGCTCCGGCTTGAACTTCCTGCGCGGAGGCGACTGGCCCGACTATCGCTTCCAGTTCCGTGCGCGAAATTCCGCCGGGACGGAGCAGGATCGGTCTCGACTCGGCCAGCGTTCCCACTAACGACAGCACGGTGGATTCGATGCCGACCTTGCAGGGGCCCCCGTCGAGGATGAGATCTACGTCCGAGCCCAGGCTGCGCCGGACGTGCTCGGCGGTGGTCGGAGAAAGTTCGGTGAAGCGGTTGGCGCTGGGTGCGGCGAGTGGAATGTGGGCGGCACGGATGAGGGTTAGCGCGATCGGATGCGCGGGCATGCGAAGACCGACCGTCGGGAGGTTGGCGGTGACGATGTCGGGGATGACAGGTTGTTTTTCGAGTTGCTTTTCAAGTTGCTTTTCAAGTTGCTTTTCGAGTACTAGGGTCAGCGGGCCGGGCCAGAATTTCTGGGCCAGGCGGTCGGCGATTGCTGGCCAGTGCGCAACTAGCGACTCCGCCATTTCTATGGATGCTACGTGGACGATGAGGGGGCTGGTGGCGGGTCGGCGTTTGACGGTGTAGATGCGGGCTACAGCTTCGGCGTCGAGGGCGTTGGCGCCGAGACCGTAAACGGTTTCGGTGGGGAAGGCGACGAGGCGGCCGGCGCGGAGGAGCCGGGCGGCGTGTTCGATTTCGCCGGGATGGGCGGGTTGGAACATGGATGATTGGATGATTGTAGATTGCAGAGGTCAGATTTTAGATTGGAGAAGCGCACGGCTCAATCTGCATCTTCGTGTGAATCGAAAGTTGCTATGACCGCCGGCAGCCTGCCGAGCTCCTCCACCCCGTCAAGCCAACACCGGGCTTGACGGGGGCCCCGGTGCGCTCGGCTTGGACCCTTCGGCTTCGCTCAGGGCAGGCTCGCGAGGGCGCCCGTCCCCACTCGAATCCACCGGCACGCTTGCGAATTATTTTTTCTTGTCGTCTTTTTTTTCTGGTTCTTCAACTACAAGATTGTTGGTCACGGAGAATGCGCCTTGGACACCGTTCGCCTGCATGCCGGCGATTTGCTTGTCCATCTGGCGGGCCACTACGCCTTCGAGCGTGATATTTCCGTTCTTGACGATGATGTGAATAGGCGGAACGGCGCGCAACTGGTACTCGCTTAGGGCGGTGTTGCCGTAGATGGTGCGGTAGGCAGCGCGGCGGATTCGGTCGTCGTTCATGGAGGTAGGCAGCACCTCGATGTTGTTGACGACTTTCTCGACACCTTCAATGTGCTTAACCGCGTTTCCGGCGTCGGACTTGAGAACAGGATTCACGACCTGGCCGAACAGGGTTACGGTGCCATCAGGGTCAACCTTGTAGGAGAGGTTGTCGAATACGCCGTAGTAAGGAAGCATGACGAGTTCATGACGAACTTCCTTGTAGATGCGATCGATGCTCTTCTGAGGGAGCGCGCCAGTCGGTTGGTTGTCCTGGATGGCGGGACTGGCGAGGGCCACCATCGAGAAGATCGTCAACGAGAGAATCGTCAACGAGAGAGTCGTCAACGAGAGAATCAGTGGGAGAGCAAGAATTGTGAGCCGTGATTTTTTCATTGGCTTGACCTCGCGCCGGGGCTAAAGCCCTCGTCATTCCAGTTCCGGGCGGCACCCTTCGGCTGCGCTCAGGGCAGGGTCTGAAGCCATGCCCCACGCAAAACGATTTATGAGATAGCTTCCAATACAAACATTATAGATTCATGGCAACGGGAGGGGGCTCCGGAGAATTTTCGGTTCTGCTAAATTGTTTGATCATGAAACCGAGCCGAAGTTTTGCGAGCGACAACAACGCGGTGGTGCATCCCGAGGTGCTGGAGGCGATACGGCGCGCTAACCAGGGGCATGTCGTGGGGTATGGGGATGATCCGCACACGGAATCGGCAGTGGAAAAATTCCGGGAGCAGTTTGGGGCCGATGTGGCGGTCTTCTTCGTTTTCAATGGGACGGCGGCGAATGTGCTGAGTTTGCAGGCGCTGACGCGGCCGTTTCATGCGGTGCTGTGTCCCGAGCTGTCTCATATTTATACGGACGAATGTGGCGCTCCGGAAAAATTTACGGGCTGCAAGCTGGTGCCTCTCGGAGCGCCGGGCGGGAAGCTGACGGTGGAAACGGTGGCCCATGCGTATCACGGAATTGGGGACCAGCATCACGCGCAGCCGCGGGTGATTTCGATTACGCAATCGACCGAGATGGGAACCGTGTACAAGCCGGCCGAAATCGAGGCGCTGGCTCGGTTTGCCCACGAGCGCAAGATGTTCTTGCACATGGATGGGGCGCGGATTGCGAACGCCGTGGCGGCGCAGCGACCGTCATTCTCCTTGCGGCAGGCGACGCGCGATTTGGGAGTGGATGTGCTTTCGTTTGGCGGGACGAAGAACGGGTTGATGGGCGTGGAGGCGGTGGTGTTCTTTCGTCCGGAACTGGCGGAGGATTTTTTATTTGTGCGCAAGCAGGGGATGCAGCTGGCATCGAAGATGCGCTACATGTCGGTGCAGATGGAGGCGCTGCTGACGGACGATCTTTGGCGGCGGAATGCGGAGCACGCGAACCGGATGGCGCGACTGCTGGAACAGCAAGTGAAGAAGATTCCACGAGTCAAGATTGTGTATCCAGTGGAGGCGAATGGAGTGTTTGCGCAAATTCCTCGGGAGGCGATTCAGAAGATACAGGAGCGGTACTTCTTCTATGTGTGGAGCGAAGAGGAGTCGGTGGTGCGGTGGATGTGCTCGTTCGACACGACCGAAGAGGACGTCCGGGAGTTTGCAGAATTCGTGGGGGCAGTAGTGGGGGACCTCCCGAAGTGAAGCCCCCACGCTGATTTTCCGTAGAGACTTGCCTCTGTCCGGAGACGGGGCAAGCCCCGTTTCTACAGACGGAAGGCCGGCGTACCTATTTCTTGCCTGCCCTGACCCTTGCCCATCGTGCCCTCTGCGCTGCTGCTATTCTCCTGCGTCCTGCCGCTGAAATCGTTCGTTTCTTGCGAGTTGCGACTGGTCTACGCTTGGTCCCCTGCAGGTAAACTTTCCCGAAGGTGGTTAGGGCAGCGCTTACGCGGAGGAGTTCATCCTCAAGTCGCTTGCGTTCCTGCTGGAGCTGTTTGACTACGGACTGCATCAGTGTTTTTGGCATAGACGGATTTTATCATTTGTAAGTCGGACATCAAGGCGGTTCTTGCGGGAGAGGATGTTTGGCTGCCACAACGTTCCCATTCTTGGATAAAATCCCGCTCTGGGCAACGATTTCAGGCTGCAGCCCCTTAAAAGCGATTATGTGGGCAGAGATCAGCGAAAAGCTATCTATCTGCCAACACTGTTTGCGCTCATGATGGCGAACTCGGGGAGTTAGCTGTCAGTAACAAGGCGGAGGAGGCAGTTCCAGCCCCTAAAGGGGCATCTTATTTCAGAGGCTTACGGCATCGCTGAAGCGATGCCCTGATACAGGGCCCAAGGCGCCCAGCCCAGGGTCACTCCAATTCCAATTCAATTTTCTTTGTGGCAGGATCGAGTTTTGCGATCCGGAACTTGCGGATCTGCCCTGGCCGCAAGGCTTCCGGCTTAGACTCCTCAGAGGCGCCACCGCTCTTCCAGCGCGCCTGCAGCATGGAACCCAATGACGACAGATCGGGCCTGGACGAGGACGAAGAGGAAGATGCCGGCGAATCGCGCTCGGCGCGCTTCTCTTGTTTCGCCGAAGGCTCCTCGGGAATTCGGCACGTGGCCAGGACACCTTCGCCAAGCTCCACGCGGGCTCGTCCTTCGGAAAGCTCGACCATGCGGCCGGTGACGATATCGCCCTCTTTATGTTCGGCGAGATATTCATCGAGGCCGGTTGGAACCAGCTGTTTCATGCTCAGGCGTATGAGCCGCTTTTCGGTATCGAGCGCGAGCACTTGCGCCTTGACTACTTGCCCGGCTTTCAGCACTTCTTGCGGGTGATTGATGCGGTTTTCCGCGCTGATTTCGCTGACGTGAATCATGCCCTCGACGCCTTCGGTCAGCTGGACGAAGGCGCCGAACTTCGTCAAGCTGGTTACCGGCCCTTCGATCACTGTGCCCGGTGCAAACTTTTGTGCAGCCCCGGCCCAGGGATCGCCCAGCGCCTGCTTCAGGCCAAGGGAGATGCGACGTTCTGCCGGGTTCACTCCGAGAATCACAGCTTCAACGGTCTCGCCCGGCTTCACTACATCCGCCGCGGTTCTTACTCTCTTGGCCCACGACATTTCGGAAATATGAATCAGACCTTCAATGCCCGGCTCGAGTTCGACAAACGCGCCGAAATCGGCGATGCGGGTGACTGTGCCTCGCACCCGTTCACCGGGCTTGTATTTTTCGGCGACGGCGTCCCACGGATGCGGCTGAAGCTGCTTCATGCTGATCGCAATGCGCCGCTTGTCCGAGTCAATCTTGATGATCACGGCTTCGATCTGCTGGCCCACAGAAAGCACGTCAGAGGGCTTGTTGACGCGACGCCATGAAATTTCGCCGACATGAAGCAGGGCGTCCGCGCCACCGATATCGACGAACGCGCCGTAATCGGTCAGGCTGCGCACCTCGCCGTGCACCGTGTCGCCTTCTTTCAGTTGCGAGTAGCGGCGCTCCTTGCCGGCGCGTTCTTCGTCTTCCGCGAGGGCGCGGCGATCGACCACCACGTCTTCTTCTTCGACATCGAGCTTGATGATGCGGCAACGAATTTCCTGCTCGACCAACTTCTCCATTTCGGAGGCGTCGCGGGTTCCGCTGCGCGAAGCGGGCATGAAGGCTCGCACTCCCACATCCACGCTCAACCCGCCCTTGACCACGCCCGTCACGGTGCCCATGATCGTCGACTTCTCTGCGAAAGCCTTCTCCAGCGACGCCCAGTCGGTGGGGCGTTCGACCTTGCCGCGAGTCAGTTCGTAGTAGCCTTCCGGATCGCGCCCCTTGATGGTGACCTGCACTTTGTCGCCGGGCTTCGGCGGAGTGTCCGCCGGGAACGCCGTGAGCGGCAGAACGCCTTCGGTCTTGAATCCGATATCGAGAACGATGGAGTCGGCGGTCACGGCAATCACCGTTCCTTCGCGGCCCTGAGCGCCGGGTTCCCTCTTGCGGGAATGGCTCTGCTCGTACTCGGAAAAAATGTCTTTGAACGATTCGGTCGGGAATGATTCGGCCGACTCGCTGGCTGGCGAGCTTCCCGGAGCGGCCGGGTTGGACATATTTGGATTGGACGTCTTTGGATTGGTCATTAAGAGACTACAGTGTCTGCGGCGTGATCCCGCCATAGGATAACACTGCTGAGGACTGATCCGGGGCTGGGAAGGTGGAGGCTGACAAGAGATTTCAAACCTCGGGTGTAAATTATTTTTCGTTTTCAAAGTCAAAGAGCTTCGACGAGATCGGCCTGCGGCGAAACATTGTCGAAGCGCGCATGGTTCCAGGAAATTGACCCAGGAGTTTAAAAATGCGGACGGAAATTGCGATATTGTTCCTGGCGCGCACTCGCGGCGAGCGGTCGGACGCAGACAAAAGAGATCGACATTTCGTACGAGCGCTTCGCGCTGACTAACGATCTTTGGTACCTGTTGATATTTCTGTGGAAAAGCGGGAAGAATTTAATCTCCCATTCGTTAAGTCGCAATGATTGAATGGGTTGCGTATCTGGATTTTGATCCATCGCATTAGACTGATTGCACTGAAAAAGGGCATTGACAATTTTCAAGCAACTCTCTAAGGTTGGTCCCGTCGACGGCTGAAAGGCTGGCTCAATTAAACTTTTGCCAGTCCGAAGTAGGCTGAGTGATCAGCTCGATAGGGCAACCTGACGGGCAGCCAGACCTGAAAAAACCGACCGCTCTGCGAGGAGGAGTTGGGGTTTGGGACCGCGAAAGCGGTGATCGCATCAAGGGCTGTGACGGTGCATGTCTCCACGCTGTTG
The DNA here is from genome assembly GCA_050012595.1 of Terriglobales bacterium. GTDB lineage: Bacteria > Acidobacteriota > Terriglobia > Terriglobales > Acidobacteriaceae > Acidiflorens. The sequence continues at coordinate 30,848 of JBEKGW010000018.1, read as the reverse complement.
GCTCCCTCGCAGGAGTTGGTGGCTAGAGCATAACCAATGTCACAGCCTTTACCTTTTTCCCAGCGTTCTCACTGCCGCAAGTTTGCTCTCCTAGAAAAGTTTCTATTCTTCGTTGGGAAAACAAAGGAAGTCGCGCGAAGTGATTGCTCCCCTGGCTGCGCATGGCGATCTGACGTCGTGCCTGATTCGCTGGCTGTGCCCCGCGTGACAAGGTCTCTGCAGCTCACTCAATGCTTCTGGATGACTTTCGCGATTCGCTCAAAGGCCCAGTCAATTTCCTGACGGGTGATAACGAGCGGGGGCGCGATGCGAATCACCCGGTCATGCGTTTCCTTGCACAGGATTCCTTCTTCCTTGAGCGCTTCGCAGTAGGGACGCGCTGGGCTGTGGAGTTCGATACCGATCCACAAGCCTTTGCCGCGCACCTCTTTCAAATCGGGACTGCGCAGGGTTTGCAGCAGGGTCAGAAAATAAGTGCCCAGCTCGGCGGAACGTTCCACCATTTTCTCTTCGATTAGGACGCGCAGCGCGGTCCGCGCGATGGCGCAGCCCATGGGGTTGCCGCCGAAGGTGCTGCCGTGGTCGCCGGGCTTGTACACGCCGAGAATCTCTCGCGACGCGAGGATCGCCGAGACGGGATAGAAGCCGCCGGCCAGCGCCTTGCCAATGATCAACACATCGGGCGTGATGCCTTCGTGCATATAGGCGAAGAGCTTGCCGGTACGCCCGAGACCGGACTGGATTTCGTCCGCCATTAGCAGCACTCGATTCTGGCGGCAGATTTCCGCCGCTTCGCGCAGAAATCCCGCGGGCGGAATGACGATTCCGGCCTCGCCCTGAATGGGCTCGACGAGAAAGGCGCAGGTGTTGGGAGTGATGGCTTCGCGGAGGGCGCGGGCGTCGCCGAAGGGAATGACTTTGAATCCCGGAGTGAACGGGCCGAAGCCGTCGCGATACTGTTCGTCGGTCGAGAAGCTGACGATGGTGACGGTGCGGCCGTGAAAATTGTTGGCGCAGACGATGATCTCGGCCTTGTCCTGCGCGATGCCCTTAATCTTGTAGCCCCACTTGCGCGCCGTCTTGATCGAGGTTTCGACGGCCTCGGCGCCGGAGTTCATGGGGAGCGCCATGTCGAAGCCGGTCAGGTCGTGGAGTTCTTTGTAGAGCAGCGGGAGTTGCTCGTTGCGGAAGGCGCGCGAGGTCAGGGTGACTTTGCGCGCCTGTTCGTTGAGAGTTTGCAGGATTTTGGGGTGACAGTGTCCTTGATTCACCGCGGAATACGCGGCCAGGCAGTCGAGATAACGTTTTCCCTCGACGTCATATACCCACACGCCTTCCGCGCGCTCGATTACTACGTCGAGCGGATGGTAGTTATGAGCTCCATACAGGTTCTCGAGTTTGACAAAGTCTTCAGTGCGCATAGATTTTTCTATTAGTTCGGTTGTCATAAGTTCCTTTCGCCGGGTCGCCACTGGAGAGCCGGGCGTCCCCGCCCGGCTGGACGGGCGAGACGCCCGTCCCTCCACCGTTGACTCCACGCGGTCACGGTATTCGCTACCACCAGGCACTCCCCGCCGACGGCTCTTTGTCCAATAGCATGGTCAACAGGGCCATCCGTACATAGAGGCCATTCATGGCCTGGCGGAAATACATGGCTCTCGGATCGGCATCGACTGACTTATCTAACTCGACGGTGCGGGGCAAGGGATGAAGGATTAGAGCGTCCGGCTTCATGCGCTGCACGACTTTCGAATCGATGGCATAACGTTTGAGGCCGTCGTTTTCTCGTCCAGCAATGTCTCGAACTCGCTCGGGCCGGATTCTGGTCTGGTAAACCACATCGACCTCGCCAATCACCCCATCGATGTCCGACTCCAGTTCGTAGCGGACGCCATGCTCATCGAGATACTCCAGGATGTCCGATTTCATCTGGAGTTGCGGCGGGCTTACGAAGAACATCTTTACCCGTTCGAACTTGGCCAGCAGATAGGCGAGCGAGCGCGCCGTGCGGCCTTTGTCCAACTCGCCAATGATGGCCACGCTTAGGCCATCGAGCGGACGCTGCCGATAAATCGTGTACAGGTCGAGCAGGGCCTGGGTCGGATGCTGCCCGCCATTGCCATCGCCTGCGTTGATCACCGGCACCAGCGAGACTTCCGCGGCCCGGCGCGCGCCGTCCTCTTCGTGGTGGCGGATAACAATCACATCCGAATAGCCGCTGATGATGCGGATGGAATCCTCCACCTGCTCACCTTCGATCTCCGAAGAAAACGCGCCCGCGTGCTCCGTGGACAAGACCCTGCCGCCCAGGCGATGCATGGCGGCCTCGAACGAGAGTCGAGTGCGGGTGGACGGCGCATAAAAAAGCGCGGTCATGATGCGGTTCTGGTAGTCGAGGGTGCCTCCGCGCGCCACCACGTGCTCCATGCCTCGCGACCGCTCGAATAATTCCATGAGCAGGGGAACAGTGAATTGCTGCGACTCGATGACATGTTTCAGTGTCGTCCCTCTCAGCGTCGATTCCGAAGCAGGAGGCTGGATGGGCTTGAGAGGCTGGAGAGGAATGACAGTCGGCTTTGGCATTAGCGTCCTTCCAGTGGGAGTTCGAGCCCTTTGTTTTCGAGATCAGCGTTGCGCTCGATTTCCGCACGGTCGTGATCGGGGAACATGTGTGTGCCGGCGGGTCCTTTGCCCGCCGATCCGATGACCGACTGGCACAGATTCTCGCTAGAAGTAATGATAGCTTCCTTGCCGCCCTGGCGCAGAAAGCGCAACACGGATTCGATTTTCGGGCCCATGTTTCCGGGCGGGAAATGGCCAGCCCTTGCGTATTCTTCCAACTCCGCCGCTACGACGCGCCGCAGCGGACGCTGCCTCGGTTTCTTATAGTCCAGATACACGTAGTCGGTGTCGGTAGAAATAACAAATAGATCTACGCCCAGGCGTGAAGCCAGCCACGCCGAGGCGCGATCCTTGTCGATGACCGCCTCGACGCCTTGCAATCTGCCGTTGTTCCTGACCACAGGAATGCCCCCACCCCCGCAGGCGATGACCAACACATTTTGCCCGACCAGATTACGAATGACCTCCAGTTCAACAACGTCAATCGGCTCCGGCGACGGAACCACACGGCGATAACCGCGGGCGGCATCCTCCACGATCTCCCATCCGAAAAGGCGTTTGCGTTCCTCGGCGTCGGCGCGCGAATAGAAAGGGCCGATCGGTTTGCTGGGGTGCGTCATCGAGGGATCATCGGCCAACACCAGGCACTGGGTAAGAACAGTCGCAACCGGCACGTGCATATCGGCCAGTTGCAGTTCGGTTTCGAGCGATTGCTGGAGAAGATATCCGATCTCACCCTGGGTAGAGGCGCCGCAAACGTCCAGCGGGAGCCCAGGGACCTGGCTCGCTCCTCGTTCCGACCGTAGAAGCGCTGCCCCAACCTGCGGACCATTGCCATGCGTGAGCACGATCCGGTAACCGGCACGGATCAGGCCGATGATCTGGGCCGCGGTCCGCTGAGCGTTTGCCCGTTGCTCGGCGATGGTTCCCGTTTCTCCCGCGCGAATCAGGGAGTTTCCGCCAACGGCAAGGAGCATGGTCTTCATAAGAGAACTGGGTCGTCCCTCCGGGACTCAACTCATATTTTCCACTTTTCCCAACGCTGAAGCCCTGGGCTAAGCTGGCTCGCCCCTCCGGGGCTGGATTCCCCTGCCTATATGTGCGCCAACTCCTGCAACTCGGCGAGTCCCGGCAATTTGACGAACTCACCTTTCATCAATTCCAGCATGATCGCCTTTTGTGCGTGCAGCCGATTCTCCGCCTGCTGAAATACCAGCGACCGCGGCGAGTCGATAACATCGTTGGTGACTTCTTCGCCGCGGTGTGCCGGCAGGCAATGCAGAAAGATGGCATCTCGCTTGGCCCGGCGGAACAGCGTCGCATCGACCTGGTAAGGGAGGAAGATATGCTTGCGCTTCTCGGCTTCGGACTCCTGCCCCATGCTGGCCCAGATATCGGTGTAGATCACATCCGCGCCGGAGACCGCTTCGTCCGGATCATTGGTTACGGTGCAAGTGCCACCCGTCGCGGCGCCACGCTCGCGGGCCCACTTTACAGACTCGGCGTCGAGTTCGTATCCCGGAGGCGTAGCCAGCCAAACGTGCGCGCCTAGCTGGGCTCCGGCAAACAGCAGGGAACGTGCGACGTTATTGCCATCGCCTACAAATGCGATCTTCAGGCCCTCCAGATGGCCTTTCGCCTCCCAGATGGTGAGGTAATCCGCCATCGCCTGGCAGGGATGACTGTAGTCGGTGAGCCCATTGATTACGGGAATGGCGGCGTACTGGGCCATCTGCTCCACCACTTCATGGGAGAAAGTGCGGATCATGATGCCCTGTACCATGCGCTCGAGGTTCTTCGCCACGTCGTACACCGACTCGCGTTTGCCCAAATTGATCTCGGCGGGAGAGAGGTAGAGGGAGAAGCCGCCCAGTTGCTGGATGCCGACATCAAAAGTTACGCGGGTGCGTAAAGAAGGTTTCTCGAAGATCATAGCCAGGGTCTGGCGCCGGAGCGCCGCGCCGTAGGCGGCCGGGTGAGCCTTGACTTGACGGCCTAGAGTGAGCAAATACTGGATGTCCGAGGGCGAGAAATCTCGAATCGAGAGAAAGTCTTTGTGATTGCCATTGCCATGGCCATTCATTTTTTAACTCCTGTTTCGACTCCTGTTCCGACTCCGGTCAGTGCCGGCGCATGCTCGCGCGTGAACTGGGCCAGCAATTCGGCCAGGCCGGGCTTGGTGAGTTCTTCGACCTCATAGGTTACGCGTAGATTGGGCCTATCGAGTTTGATCACCCGCGCGAGGTCAATGGGAGTGGCGATCAGCACGAGATCGCAGGGAGTGCGGCGGATGGTTTCCTCGAGTTCGTGCCGTTGGATAGCGCTGTAACCCATGGCGGGCAAAAGGTTCGTCAGGTGCCGATAACGCTCATAGGTGCCACGGATGGATCCGACGGCATAAGGCCGAGCGTCCACCAATTCTGCCGCCCCATAGTGCCGCGCCGCGACCACACCGGCGCCGTAGGGCATCTCTCCGTGAGTGAGTGTGGGGCCGTCCTCCACCACCAGCACGCGCCGTCCCTTCACCAGGCTCGGGTCGGGGACGGAGACCCGGCAGGCCATCTCAAAAACAACTGCCCTGGGATTGTGGAGCTTTATGTTTTGGCGAACCGTCTCAATGTCACGCTGTTCGGCGGTGTCCACCTTATTGATCACGATCGCATCCGCGCGCCGCAGATTGACTTCGCCGGGGAAGTACGACAGTTCATGCCCCGGACGGTGCGGGTCTACTACAACGATTTCCAGGTTGGAGACATAGAAGGAAGTGTCGTTGTTGCCCCCGTCCCACAAAATGACATCCGCCTCCTTCTCCGCCTGGCGGAGAATCTTTTCGTAGTCGACTCCCGCATACACTACGGTTCCTTGGCTGATGTGCGGTTCATACTCTTCCCGTTCCTCGATGGTGCATTGCTGAAGGTCGAGGTCCGCCATGGTGGCGAAACGTTGGACAGCCTGCGCCGCAAGATCTCCGTAAGGCATAGGGTGTCGAATGACCACCGGCCTTCGGCCCAGCCGGCGCAACACTGCTGCGACCAGGCGCGAGACCGGGCTCTTGCCGCATCCAGTTCGCACCGCACACACGGAAATGACGGGGATTGACGATCTGATCTGCGTATGCTCGGTTCCCAGAAGCCAGAAATCGGCGTTCGCAGCCACCGCGCGGGAGGCGAGATGCATAAGAGTCTGGTGGGAAACATCGCTATAGGAAAACACCACCGCGTCAATTTTGTTTTGGGCGATCAGGTTCTCCATATCTTTCTCTTCGAAGATAGGAATGCCTTCCGGATACAAGCGTCCGGCAAGTTCCGGCGGATAACGGCGGCCGGCGATGTCAGGAATCTGAGTGGCAGTGAATGCGACTACCTGGTAGTCGGGATTATTGCGAAATAAGACGTTGAAGTTGTGGAAGTCCCTGCCTGCGGCTCCAAGAATCAAGACTTTCTTCATGGATAACCCCGGTAAAGATTAGTTTACCTTCTATTTTCTCGCTTGGTGACAGGGTCGGCTATGCCATTCATCACATTTGGGGGTGACTTGTGTCTCAATCAGAGCCGCCTAAAGCTTGGTCGGAACCCAAGTACTGCCTTAAGTGCTGTAGATTACGGCAGATACAGACACCAGGACAAAATGAATATTGGCCTCGGACGCGATGAGTTACCAGTGTGATGGACCTGTCGCATGACAGACACCGAGGCAAAACGAAAAACCCAGCTTGATAGTGGGCATGTTGTCGTAACGGCCATTCCTGAGGATGGCGAATCGTCCATGGATCCATGCGATACGTCAGTAGCGTCCGCGAAATGTATCATTGAGCAGGTGACAATCATGTTCTCAGGATCTCAATTCGACAGGGGCCATCGAAGCAGTCTGGTCCTTCATTTGGCCGTTTTTTCGATCTCTGCAGCAATCGCCCTCGCCCTGATCCCGGATGGGGTCACGCGCGCTTTTGCACAGAACAACAACCCGCAGCGTCAGAGCGAAAGAGCTGGCGGGGGACCTGAGGTCGCTCGTGGAAAGTATGTCGTCGAGGGGGTGGCCATGTGCGGAGAGTGCCACACCCCGCGCGACAGCAATGGAAATCTTGACCAGACTCGATGGCTGCAGGGCGCGCCCGTCCCCTACCTATCGGCGAAGCACGATTCGAACTGGCCCCTCGACGCGCCGCGGATTGGCGGCATTCCACCTGCCAGCGACGCTGACATGATCAGACTACTGACGACCGGCATCTGGACCACCGGTAATCGTCTTCGGCTTCCGATGCCCCAGTTTCGCATGGACCGCAGTGATGCCGAAGCTGTCGTTGCCTATTTAAAGTCATTGACTCCGCAACAATAGCCGGGTGCACTGCTCGCGTAGGGACAGCCGCCCCTGGGTCGAGAATCGTCCCGTCGGATGACCGATCCGAAGGTGGTGGCGGCGGTAGGACTCGAACCTACGACCTACGGATTATGAGAACACAAGGGGAAGTTGCGCCGTTTTGAAGGTGTTCTACTTTATTCGATTCTTTAATCGCTTGCAAGGCTGGTCGTTTTGTCTGTTGTGTATTCGATCTGACCGGTTCTGATCCTTCCATCATTACAATTTCATTACAGTGTTTCGAGCGACAAGGGACCTGCGCACAATTCCCACGCAATTCTCAATGAGTGTAATCGCCTGTTTACAGAAGTTACCGCCCAACCAGCGTCGGCGTGATGCAAGAAAAGAGCCGCCCAGACATCGGGCGGCTTGTCCGCATATGGCGGAGAGATTCTTCTAGATGCCACGCTCGTTTCAGTTCGGGTTGACGCAACCGTTCTTGTAGTGGGCAGTGTTGCCGGCGCCGACCGGCTTGCTGCCAGTAGGATGGTCGGCAACCTTCCTTTCGTGCGCATGCAGTCGAGCTCCGTCCTTTGCAGTCAACTCGCCATACGAGTTTCAATATACGATCTTGGCAAAAGACTTTCGTCCCGCTCTCAGGCGCGCCCAAAAGCGTCGTACAGGAGTCGCCCAGTGCATAATCGGCCTATTCATCGTACAGCGGGCGTATGGCATGCCTCGAGACATAGTCCGCGACCGTGCTTCCCAGCGTGTTGCCGAGGACGCAGGAAGTGCGGAAATGGATGCCGCCAAAGACGCGAGCGTCAGCGATTTCTGAAACGGCGCTGGAGAAACTGGAGAACGAACGAGTGCCGGGACGCGATTCGGAGGTAACGGTGAAGGAGGTGTTGTCTCCGAAAGTGGAGGCGAGGATGAACGCCGCGGAGCCGCTAATTGAGGAGTGGGCTGAGGGATACTCCGGAAAGGCAGGAGTGCCGGGTGGAAAGAAGTCGAGCCAAGGCTCCCAGGTGGGGTCGGCATCGGCTGGGGTGAGACCTTCGCGGATCGCGGTAATCGGTCGCCAGAAGCTGTAGCGGTATTTGGAATCCCAGCAGGCGATGACGGCGTCGGCCATGGTGACATTCAACAAGGCAAAGAGGTGGACATTCTCGTGGAATGAGAGACCGCGCTCCGCGGAAATCTGAGCGGCGACCCGGTTCCAGGTGAGCGGCGTATTGCTTTGCCAAAAAAGCGCGAGCTCGGATTGATCCGCTGTCCGCGGAGAGCCGGAAAAGGCACCCATGGTTTTCGTTTCATTCAGATCCGCTGCGTACTGGGCGCTGTCAAGGGAGTAAGGAGGCGGCAGGCGGAACTGGGAGGCCCGCACGAGAACCCAAGGAGTCATGGTCGCTAACTGAGTACCGGCTCCTGGCGCATTGGGCGGAGGAGTGGGACGCCAGTAGCCCATGGCGGCAGGGGTTCCGACAATGCCGAGGACGCCTTCAAAGGGAGGAGGCGGTGGCGCGTTGCCGTCGGTGAGGCGCCAAGCCCAGATGGCGTCGGCGACGGTTTGCCCCCAAGCGGCGCCGTGTGATATGGATTGCGCACTTTCGGTCAGAGCAAGCGCCGCCAGCGACGCCTTCACCTGCGTGGTGAGCGCCGATGCCTGCATCGGGTATGCGTCCGCCAGGATCACATACGCGGCTTCAATGGCTGCCGCCCGTGGCGATGCGCCGTCCGGCGCGTTCGGCGGCACATGGATCGGCCGGTAGCGCGGATCAATGCCGTTGACGGCATCGAAAACCGAGGCGGATACCATCGCGGCTATGCGAGAGGTAAAAAACGGGGGAGTACCGCCCGCAAGCACCGTGTCGTTCATGATGTTGATCCACTCCAACACTGGGTCGGGCGGGGCTGCTGCGGATGGGCTAGGCGTCGCCGCGATGCCGATGAGCAGCAGGGCGCAAACTGAGGTAATTCGAGAGAACTTTTTCATGGGATCCCTCCTTTTGGGGTACGGCGACTATTGGATGGGCGGGTCGAAGAGTCAATGGACTGCGGCTGAACTGTTGCCGGATTGTTGCCGGACAGATAAATCGACTCGAGAGAACAAATTAGAGGAATAATTTAGCGCTTGGGTAAGCCGCGAAACGGAATTGCGATGATCCGCACTAAGCCTTATAGTGCTACCTACCAACGGGGTCACACTTGCCTGCCAATGCTCAACCTTCCTACCGCCTGCGTTTCGATGAATTTGAGATCGACCTGCGATCCGCCGAGCTATGGGTACGCGGCAACCGAACTCGGCTCCAGGACCAGCCGTTCCAGGTGCTCCGGGTCCTGCTGGAGCGGCGCGGCGAAATTGTTACTCGGGACGAACTGAAGCAGACGCTGTGGCCGGCGGATACGTTCGTGGATTTTGACGACGGGCTGAACACGGCTGTCAGAAAGATCCGCGACGCGCTGGGAGATTCGGCGGAGAAACCTCGCTATATCGAGACCATTCCCAGGCGCGGCTACCGCTTCGTAGGGCGGCTGGCCGATGTTGCGCCAGCGGCTCTTCCCCTGCTGGCAGAGGAGTCGAAGGAAAGCCCTCGGCAGAAGAACGCGGGTTTAAGTACTTCGGACTCCGCCGTTTTGGCGACTCAAAAAGCTTTCCTCCCCACACACTGGAGGGTGCTACTCGCGGGAGTAGCCGCGCTGGCCGTCTTCTCTGTCGCTTTGGTGCTCTACCGAAGCAGCAGTGCCAAGGGCGCAAGGCAGCCACCCATCAAATCGCTGGCGGTATTGCCTCTGACGAACCTCTCTGGCGACCCAAAACAAGAATACCTTGCGGAGGGGATGACTGAGGCTCTCATCGGACGCCTCTCCGAGATCCATAATCTCCGCGTCATCTCCCGCACCTCCGTGACGCGCTTCAAGGACACACACTTATCGGTACCAGAGATTGCGAGAACCCTTCAGGTTGATGCCATCGTCGAAGGCTCCGTAATCCGTGACGGCAGCCGCATCCGCGTTCATGCTCAGTTGATTCGCGGCGCAACCGACGAGCACTTCTGGTCGGAAGCTTACGATCGCGAGCTGCGCGACGTGCTCAGCCTGCAGAGCGACGTGGCGCAATCCATCGCGCGAAAAGTCGAGGTCACGATCACCGGAGAGGAACACGCGAGGCTTAGCTCCGCGCGCAGAGTAGACCCGGAAGCGTACGAAGACTACTTGAAAGGCCGCTATTATTGGAACAAGCGGACCGCCGACAGCATGCCCAAAGCGGCGCTTTATTTCGAACAAGCAATAAGTAAAGACCCGGGCTACGGCGCCGCCTACTCGGGATTAGCCGATTGCAACAGTGGACTGGCCTGGCACGGGTTTATGTCCCCGGCGGAGGTGCTTCCGAAGGCATACGCAGCAGCTCAAAAGGCGGTTGAAATCGATCCGCAATCTGCTGAGGCTCACGCCTCGCTAGCTCTGGTTCTTGATCACAAGTGGGATTGGCCTGGAGCGGAGGTTGAGTTCAAGCGAGCATTGGAGTTGAACCCTCAATACGCCAATGCGCACCACTGGTACGGCGATTATCTGTCGACCCAGGGGCGGCATGATGAAGCTCTGGTTGAGGCCAAACGCGCACTCAAACTCGATCCGCTAAATCTCATGATCGGGACTTGGGTCGGATTGCGCTACTACCTCGCGCGCAGATATGACGGCGCAATCGAGCAAAGCCAGAAGACAGTCGACTTAGATCCGAACTTTGCAGCCGCCCACCTCATCCTCGGCGAAAGCTACGTACAACAGGGGAAGCACAAGGAAGGTCTCGATGAGCTGCAGAAAGCCGCCGATCTTTCCGGAGATAGCCCACTTTACATGGCCCAGGTCGGAGTGAGCCTAGGTCTGGCCGGAGAAAAAAAGGAAGCCCTTCACGTCATTCGTGAGCTGCAAGACATTTCTGGCAAACGTTATGTTTCGCCTTACGGTGTGGCGCAGATCTACGCCACTCTGAATGATAAAGAGCAGACCTACAAGTGGCTTGAGACTGCCTATCGTGATCGTGCTGTCTGGATGTCGTATCTCGCCGTGGATCCGGTGTTTGATTCGATTCGCTCGGAAGAGCGCTTCCGGGATTTGCTTCGCCGTGTCGGTCTGCCTGCGTGAGCACTTGATTCTGTCGAAGAGCCGGACGGTTTTTCCCCGCGGCCAGCCCCGATGTTGGGCTTCCAGCCGCATACGCTTTCGCGGCTTGGGCTCACGAAAACGCGGGTGCTCTGGTGCGTGAGCCCGACGAGGGTTCAATCGCTCATTTATGGCAGCTTCTCATGGTGGGACAGCTGCCCGCGCTGGCATACTTCGCCATCAAGTGGCTACCGCGAGCGCCAAAGCAGACGCGGCGCGTGCTTGCGCTACAGGCCGGAGCTGTGCTGGCTGCAATGGCACCCGTCTACTTCCTGAACCTGTAAACTTCAACTGTCGCTAAATCGCGTTTACACTCACAACCCGGCCCCGGTGGGGGTTCTGAGTGTAATCGCCTGGTTTCGTCAGTTACCTAGATTTCGTCAGTTACCCAGACGCTGGTCCCACTTCAGATGAGACCCTTGGCGACTCGCAGAAGGAAATCCTCGGCATCAGCACGCACCTTCTCCATAACCTTCGGATTGTGGCCTACTTCGAATTCCATCTCTTGAAACACGATCTCGACCGCAATCGTCGGTGTGTATCCTCGCTTTATGAGCATCCGAGCACGCTCTGCAAAAGAAGCGCTAGCGTCCCGTTTTGTTCCCTGTTCCGCCGCAAAAAAACTGGCTCCGGCCTCGCATTGGTGCTCGCGAAACTTCCCAGCGGCTAGGCGGTCGTAAGCACCCTTAGCCTCTTCTCCGGTAAGCAGCGTGGGGACGAGGAATCTCCATTGACAATTGGAGCAGGCCCAGCCCTTTGCCTCGCCCTCGACCCAGATCAACGAGCGCACCATATCGGCAACCCCAACAATGTTACCGCAACGGAAACCGACAGCCTTTAGTCTATCTTGTACCAACCCCTTACTAAGTCATTGTACCCAAAGGATGGTACAGCCCGAGGAGGGCCAAACACTCTTCCCTCGTGTCTTCACTGCGGAAGCTTCGCTCTCTGTCGCGAGAAGGATGGAACACTCGCTTGCCAAACATGCGTAGGTGCGGTGAAGGCTGGAAGTTGCCTGGTAACCAAGGTGTGATGTTGTGGGCGAATCCTTTCCCAGAGAGTCGCAAGTAATTGCACACAGCAATTTCAACTCGTGTTGATTCGCAAACCATTATATTGATTTCAGACAAGTTGCCTTAATGGCAACGGGAGTACCTTTGGAAGCAAACTTGCCGTATACCCCATGTACTTGCCGCTTGTAAGACTCTGAGAAGATTTCCGGAAATGGAGCATCCCATGAGCAGAACTCTAAAATTGCTGTTGGTTGTCACTTTGACTCTGGCCGCCATTGGCGCCCAAGCCAGCTCAGTTACAGTCAATGGTGCGGTATGGTCGGTAAGCGACGCCACAGCAGGAAATGCTGTACTGGCATCGGTGCCTGGCACACTGGCCGACATCACCTTCACCTTCACGACCTCGTCCGCGCTGAACTTCGCCAGCACCGATGACGCCAGTGTGTATGCGTTCTTCGAGAGCGGCGGCGTTCCGTCTAGTGCCTTTACGGGCGTGGACAAGGGGCTGAATGACACCATCACCACGTTGACCGTGAACGACTTCACCCTGCCGCATAACACCAGCTTCTCACTGGGACACGATGATGGTGCCAGCTTCTACATCAACGGCACCTCCTTCTTCAGCGACCCTGGTCCGACCTCCTTTGTGCTCAGCACCTTCACCTACACGGGTCCAACCGTAACCGGCGGCACGCTGGAAATGGTATACGGCGAGTGCTGTGGCGCTCCCGCGTACTTCGAGACCAACCTGCCGACCGCTGTTCCGGAACCCGGCACGCTGGCCATGTTCGGCTCGGGCGTGCTCGGACTTGCGGGCATCATTCGCCGCAAGATCAACCTCTAGTTTGCTTGTGTTTCGTGTAAGTAGCCGGGGAAATGCTCCCCGGCTTTCTTCTGCCCGTCAACCGCGGCATATCCTTAATCGGCGCCGGACTCGTTGTGGATGGTGTGCTAAGGCTGGTGCCGGGCGTTACGTTCGGTGACGTTCGGTTGCGTCTTGCATCCTGCTGTTGGGCACAGTGTGGGAACATTGTCGTGGGTCCCAAACTGTCCACGAACCGCAGCTTGAGAGCCCTTGGGGTGGCTTCTGCCGCAATGGAACATTTCATGGCCGCGCAGGGCTTGCAGCAGAATTTCGTAATTAGCGCAGGCGAAGGTGCCTCGGTGGTTCCAGAAAGTGCTACACAAGGTTAAATGGTGGGTCTAGGTTCACAATCTCGCGATCAGGCGACACGAGCGCACAATGATGCCGTTTTCGAGATCAAAAAGAAATTCCGGTTTAGATCTATGAGGTTACTAGGCAGGATCGACGTGCTCGAAAACACCGGTTTTCCTCTAGATCAAGAGTATGCTTTTGACGTGGATTTGAAACGCGATCAGCTAGAGACACGGGTAGCAACCCTAGACCTCAAGCTTGTCACCGCGCGAGCACGGCCTGAGCCTCACGAAGACGAGATTGTCCAAACTGGAACAAGAGCTGAAGGTAGCTACCAGCGGCACTGGAAAAGTACAACAGAGAGCGTCCAAGAAACTGATAGAAGTCCCCACGCATAGTTGTCGAAACATCCCGATTACACTCAGAACTCGGGCGCCGGTGTATCGACTGATTTGGTTATTACGAGCACGCCGGCGGCCGCTACAGCACATAGAGTCGCAGCATCCACCAAACAAGGAATATCGCAACGATTGCCCCCGCAATATGGACTATCCAGTCGCCACCCGTTTTCGGACTGCCCAGATTGAACACGATGGAATCGTAGCACGCGGCTCAAACAAGGCTCCAATCGGTAGTTGGCGAAAAATCGCCATTTCACTCATTCACCTTGGTTCCCGGCGAACAAACGGCGCAAGCTGGTGAGAACGCCTGGTAGCGACAACTATCAGGAAAACGGTGTTAGTCTACTCGATAGCAAACACCGCATAAACGGTCGCGTCAGATTTCACTTTCTTGGGATAAAGCACCAGGTGCGGCGGCGGTGGAGGGGGTCCGAAACTTTGCTTCTCAATCAGGAAAGACATGAAAACAAGAACAATTGTATTGACTCTGGCTCTGTGCTTTGTTGCAGTGGCAGTGGGCTTCGCCAGCAATCCAAATATGGGCACCTGGAAGCTGAACGAGGCCAAGTCGAAGTTTCCACCTATGGCACCGAAGAACACCACAGTTGTCTACGAGGCCGTGGATGACAACGTGAAAGTCACGGTGGATGGCACCGATGGCGAGGGTAAGCCCACGCACAACGAGTGGACGGGAAAGTTCGACGGGAAAGACTACCCCCTCACCGGCGATCCGGCTTCAGACACGGCGGTCCGTACAAGAAGGTTGGATGACCGCATGACCGAGTTAACCAATAAGAAAGACGGCAAGGTTACTGCCACGGGTCGAATTGTCGTGTCGGCCGACGGACAAGATCTGTGATGCCGGAAAAGAATGGCTTGCTCGTACAAGTGAGCGCGCCTCGCGAGAACGCAGGAGTGCTTCTCTTCATTGCCAGCACAGCGGCGCTGTACTTCGAGTTAGTGATCATCCGATATCTGGCTTCGGAAGTTCGAGTCTTTGCCTACCTCAAGAACATGCCGCTGATCGCCAGCTTCTTTGGCATAGGACTAGGCATGATTCTGGGCCGTCCACAATCCAAGCATCGACGCACCCTCCCCGTCCTAGCTGCGCTATTGTTCCTCTTGATCGCGAACGCCTCGGTCATACACCTTACGCATGTTCCCATGCCGACGATTGATTATTGGCAGTTTACGTTTGCGAGCCTTCCTGTTTCCTCTCTTACTCTGGTCTATGTGCTTGTGGTCCTTTATTTTCTTGGGCTGATCATTGGGCTCTTTGTTGTGCTCGGAGGATTTGTCGGAGAATACCTGGTGGAACTCCCCCAACTCAGGGCGTACGGAGTGAATCTGCTTGGCAGCCTGGTTGGCATTGCACTTTTCACGCTCCTCGCGTTCCTCTATATGCCGCCGTGGGTTTGGATAATGGTCGGCTTCCTTCTCCTCGTACCTTTCTTCATTCGTGATTATAGCTCGTTGGCAATCTTCGCCTTGGTAGTTCCGGCGGTGGCGGTGTCACAGCCACAGGCGATGTGGTCGCCCTATTATCGGATTGCGCTACAGGAGTATCCAGCGCCGCCGGGGTGGTCGAAGCCAAGAGGTTACGTGTTGAGTGTGGACCACGACTACTTTCAAAAGGCCTTGGATTTGTCGCCTGACTTTCTGCGTGAGAACCCAACCGCAGAGCCCAATCGAACGGCGCTCCCCCAGTACGAACTCCCTTATCGGCTGCTCTCCCATCCGCCGGACGATGTCCTGATCGTTGGGGCCGGGACGGGAAACGATGTCGCGGCTGCTCTCCGGCATGGCGCAGGGCACATTGACGCCGTCGAGATCGATCCTCTCATTCTGGAGATTGGGCGCCGTATTCACCCCGAACAGCCGTATGCTTCGCCCCGCGTCACCGTACACAACGACGATGCGCGGGCTTTTTTCAAGAAGACCAAAAAGTCCTATGACCTCATTATCTTTGGTTACCTGGATTCGCACACGATGATGAGTGCTTACTCGTCTGTGCGCCTTGAGAATAACGTCTACACGCTCCAGAGCCTGCGGGAGGCGAGGCGCCTGTTGCGACCCACCGGCACGATGGTGCTCATCTTTGCATCTGGCAAGTCCTTCGTTACGACACGGCTCTATCACATGCTCAACGCCGTTTTTGGTGTTCCTCCCTTGACATACTGGACGGGCTACGACACCGCCGGCGTGGTTTTTGTAGAGGGCAAGCCGACGAACCTGACTGCAATGACCGAGTTTCCCGAGATTGGCGGCGGCCTTCAGTCCGGTCCTGGCCCGGTCGTCTTGGCGACAGACCAGTGGCCCTTCCTTTTTCTGGCAAGGCGCAGAGTGCCGGTCTCGATCCTGTTCGTGTTGCTGTCGTTCATCGCTCTGGTCGCGATCTTGTGCCGACGCACGCTGCAGGTGCGAAATTTCACAAACCCCGAGAAACTGCACATGTTTTTCCTGGGTGCCGGTTTCCTTCTGCTGGAAACAAAAGGCGTGACGGAACTTTCTTTGCTTTTTGGCGCCACCTGGGTCACGAATACAGTGGTCATCTCTGCATTTATCGTGATGGCGATGGCGGCAAACGTGACGATCATGCTCCGTTCCGTGTCCTATCGTGTCGCCTATAGTCTATTATTCCTGTCTTTGGTGCTGGCCGGATTCTTCCCGTACGCATTGCTCGAAGGGCTGCCGCTGCTTCTGAGGATCCTGGCGGCTGGCGCGTTGACGGCTCTGCCCGTCTTCTTCTCGGGTCTCATCTTCTCGCGTAGCTTTCAGCGTTGCACCGAACCCGCACAGGCCCTGGGAATGAATCTGCTGGGAGCTGTGGTTGGCGGCGGGCTGGAGAACCTGGTCATGGTCGGCGGGATCGTCGTCCTCGGAGTGATGGCAATCATTCTTTATGGAATTGCGGCGGCAAGTCTGGCGGTGCAAGAAAGGGCGTCCATTCCACAGGAAGCGGGCGTTTGCGGCCCCTGAGGCGGTGCACCGTGCCGAGGGCGCGACTGATGGCATCACGCCAGAGTCCGGACGGTGGTCGCCGATAGATCGAGGCCCCTGGGGATGTCGGGGTCAGGACTTCCGGTGGGCGCGGGAATGCTACGGCCTCATTAGAAAACTACACTTTTCTAACGTCCGAGGTGGCCGTGGCGCGACCCAATGTTTATGCGGGTCGAAAGAGGCCAGATTTTAAAAGGGTTTTCTAACGGCTCTCCAAAATACTCTTTCGGAACGTAGTTCGTGCCAGAGTGCACGGCAAGTTTGGAGAGCCGAAAACGAAGAAACGTAGAGGCACGGTGCATGTTTCCCCTGTGCTGAAAGGCATCTTGGACAAGTACAGATTAGCGTGCAGGAATCCTATGACCGGGCCGATGTTCATCAACGCCAAAGGGCAGGCGCTGGACTTAAACAACCTCGCCAATCGTGTCATCGGGCCGATACTGGACGAACACGGTATGCAGTGGCACGGTTACCATGCCTGCCGTCGTGGGCTTGCCACTCGGTTGCATGACCAGAAAGTAGATGATCTGACCGTGCGTGATGTGCTGCGGCATGGCGACGTGAAAACCACGATTCGCAGCTACATTAAGGTTCTGCCGCAGGCAGTAATCGACGCGGTGAATCGTCAACATGACGACTTGTGCACCGGTTGTGCACCGTTTGCCCCAGAAAAAGTTATCCTGCCAAACTGAACTCTCTGATTCCAGAGGGTTAGGCTTGGTGGCGGCGGTTGGACTCGAACCAACGACCTACGGATTATGAGACCGTCGCTCTAACCACCTGAGCTACACCGCCAATCCGGAAATACGCGGAAGGGAACCAGGGACAGCCCGGAAATGGGCACAGAATCCCGCAGACGCGGGTGGACGCGTCCCTGACTTATTCTAAAAGTGCATGGAATGCAGTGTCAAACGAATGCAGTGTCAAACCACGTGGCTCCATGCGAAACTGGGCGCATGAAAGTTATCGCTGTGATTCCGGCGCGCCTCGCTTCGACGCGCCTGCCCCGCAAGATGCTGCGCGAGATCGCCGGCGAGCCGTTGCTGGCTTGGGTGTATCGGGGAGTGCGGCGGTGTTCATCGCTGGACCAGGTCGTTGTCGCCACGGATTCGGATGAAATCATGCGGTTCTGCGAGCAGCAAGGCTTTGTCGCGCGCATGACTTCGGCGGCGCATCGGTCGGGCACCGAGCGGGTCCATGAGATCTCGAATGCGATTTCGGCAGATGTTTATTTGAATGTTCAGGGCGATGAACCGCTGACTCGGCCCGAGCATATCGAGAGCTTGATCGCGGTGATGCAGGGCGCGGGGGTCGAGGTGGGGACGCTGAAGACGCCGGCCGCCGAGGTTGACATCAACAATCCGAGTGCGGTGAAGGTGGTGACGGATAGCGCGGGGCGGGCCTTATATTTTTCGAGGGCAACCATCCCGCATGACCGCGATGGAGTGCGTCCGCGGTACTACAAGCATCTTGGGTTCTATGGCTATCGCAAGGACGCGCTGGATAACTTCGTGCGCTGGCCGGAATCGCCGCTCGAGCGCAGCGAGCGACTGGAGCAGTTGCGCTTTCTCGAGAACGGAGTTCCGATCTACGTAGCAGAAACGCCGTTCGACACCGTGGGAGTCGACACGGAGGAGGATGTGCAGCGGGTCGAAGAGATTCTGAAGAAGAATTTGTAATTTTGTAATCGGGTAATCTGAAAATCAGATTCAAGCCCGAGACGCCGAGTGCGGCATGGGATCGGTTTCAGATTACCAAATTACAAATTACTCAATTACCAATTTTCTCTGACTTCTCCCAGGCTTCGGCGGCGGCGACTCTTTTTCCGATGGCAGGATGTGAGTAAAGCAACCACTCGACCCAACTGGACGGGGTTCTTTCGGCGAGATTCTGCTCGGCCAATTTATTCATCGCCGAAATGAAGGGCTCGACGCTAGCTACGGACTGGAAGCAATAGCGGTCGGCCTGCCGCTCGTTGTAGCGCGAGTAGGCGTTGAGCGCGGGCATCAGCAGGAACGAGAGCACGGTCGAGACCAGAATCAGCAATGGCAGATTGGCGAAATCGTGCATGGTCTCGAACATGTGGCGTTGATACACGGCGTAAGTGAGAACAGTGTTGGCCAGCCAGAAGCCGAACAGCGTGATTCCCGCCTGCACGAAAATACTCTTCAGAATGTGCCGGCGCACGTGATGCCCAAGTTCGTGCGCGAGCACGGCTTCGATTTCGTCGTCGGAATAATTGTCCAGTAAGGTGTCGGCGAGAATGATGCGGCGGGTCGCGCCGAGCCCAGTCAGCGCGGCGTTGGCCTTCTTGCTTTTCTCGGAAAGATGCCATTTATAAACACCGCGCACGCGGGTGCCGGCGCGTTCGCTCAGGACAATCAGGCGGCGCTTGAGTTCCTCGTTTTCGAGCGGCTCAAATTTATAAAAAATCGGAAACAGCACAACCGGCGCGAGTTGCGCGAGCAGCACAAAGAGTCCCAGGAAAACAGCCCACGCGATCAACCACCAGTGCTGCGGGCTCTGGCGTATGAGCATGTAGAGCAGTTCCACCACAATTGTGGCCATGACCAGGCCAATCAGAAAACTTTTGAATTCATCCCAAAGCCACGAGCGGAATTTCTGGTTGGAAAGGTTATAGCGGTGCTCGAGCCGGAAACCGCAGTAATCGAGCGGGGTTCCCAGCACTTTGCCGATCAGCATCAGCATCAGGACGTAGAGGAAAACGGCGAAAGAGTAGTTCTGCGAAGCGCCACGCTCCGCCAGATCGCGGAGCATTCCGGTCCATCCGGTGGCCAGGAGTGCGACGAGCAGAGCGAAGCCGATCGCGAAATCGGCAACGCCCAGCCACCGCTTGATGCGGTTGTAGCGGCGCGATTCCGGAGAATCGGCGAGAACCGGTGCGATTTCCGCGGTAGCCATCATTCTGAGAGTGTTGTCACTATCCTATCGCGTTCCGAGGCTGGCCTGAACGCGAAAGTGCCGGGAATGCAAGCTCTCGGCTTTCAGTTTCAGCTCGCAGCTCTCAGCTTTTGGCTTTTAGGTCTTAGCTTCGGACCCTTGAACTGAGCATGAGGGATTGAAAACATCCTGCTTTCAGGCCTGCCGTACGAATTGCTCACCCGTTTCAAGAATTTCTTCGACCAGCTCGGGCATGGCCGCTTCCACGTAGCATCGCAGCATAGGTTCGGTGCCGGAGGCCCGAAACAATACCCAGGCATCGGCGCCGTTGCCATGCTTGGGAGCGTCGAGGTAGAATTTCACGCCGTCGCGATTTTCCTTGCGCAATATGGGGTAAGCGCCGAGCCTCGTCGTCCGCGGATCGGCGGCGCGGCGGATGGCGCTGTCCTTGAGCTCATCGGAAATGTGCAGATCGCGCCTGCCATAGTAGTGCGCGCCGAATTCACGCTGCAGGTCGGCGACTAACTGGCCGAGCGGTTTCTTTTCTTCCGCCATCACATTCGCCAGCAGGAGCGCGTTGAGAATCCCATCGCGTTCCGGGAGAAAGCGGCCATATCCGATGCCGCCTGATTCTTCTCCGCCGATCAGAATTTCATGCTCCATCATGAGGTCGGCAATGTACTTGAAACCGACCGAGGTCTCGCGCAGCTTGCGCCCATACTTGGCGGCGATGCGGTCGATCATGCCGCTGGTGTTGAAGGCGCGCACGACATCGCCCGGCCACTTCTTGTATACCAGCAACCAGTTCAGCAGAACGGCAAAGCACTTGTGCGAATCGACGAAGCTCCCGTCTTCAGCCACAGCGCCGATGCGGTCGGCATCGCCGTCGGTTGCCAGGCCGGCGTGGCATTTTTCGTTCACTACGGTTTCCTGCAGCAGCTTGACGTGCGGCAGAATTGGCTCGGGATTAATGCCCGGGAATAGCGGGTTCACTTCCTGGCGGATCGCCACGTAGCGGATGCCGTGCGCATCAAATATTTTTGGAAGAATGCCGCGGCCGGAGCCGTACATAGAGTCGATGGCAAACTTGAAATTCGCGCGCGCGATAAGGTCAAGATCCGCGAACTGGGTGACGGCTTCGACATAAGCGGGCTTCAGATCCACCTCTTCGATTTTCGCCGCGCAGCCGCTGGGCATGGCGCCGGCGGCCAGTTCATCTTCGATAGACTTCATGATGGCGGGCGTGGCCGAGCCTCCAAACTTGGCCTTGAACTTCACCCCATTCCAGTTCCACGGATTGTGGCTCGAGGTGACCATAACTCCGCCCGCTGCGCCCAGCTTCTTGACGTTGTAGGAAACCGCGGGCGTGGGCACGTAATCGTTGGCGAGCAGCACGGGAATCCCTGCGGCGGCGATGACTTGCGCGACGGCACGAGCGGCGCGGTCGGAAAGGAAACGCGTGTCGTAGCCGATGATGACACCGCGAGCGGGATCTTCATACTTGAGGACGTAGCTGGCAATCGCGCCCGCCACGCGGCGCACGTTGTCGAAAGTGAAATCGTCGGCAATTAGGCCGCGCCAGCCATCGGTACCGAATTTGATTTGGGTCATGAGTTCGTCGTTGGTCGTTCGTCGTCGGTCGTTTGCGGTTCGTCGTGCGCTTCGGCAGCCTGTTAGCAATCGCGAGTCAAAAGCTTGCTGACGACTAACGACCAGCGACTGACGACTGCCTCTTCACACCAATTTCTTCAGCTTCTTCTCATCCAGATGCTTCACCACTTTGCCGACATCCTGCGACTGGTCGAGCGTGGTGATGAGCAGGGCGTCTTCGGTCTCGACAATCACCAGGTTGCTCACGCCGACCACGGCGACAAATTTTCCGGGCGCGTGAACGTAATTATTTTTCGCATTCAGAGCAAAACTTCCGGACGCTGAGACCAGGCTTCCGTCGCCCGGTCTCGCCTTCGCGACGTGGTGCTCATGGAGCGCGGTCCAGGAGCCGAGGTCGTTCCATCCGAAGTCGGAGGGCAGACAGAAGATGCGCGACTGGCCTTCTCCCTTGGCGGAACGCGGCTCCAGCACCGCATAGTCGATGCTGATGTTTTCGCACTTCGTGTAGAGCTTTCGAAAAGTGTCCGCGAACTTGCGCGTGCCATAGGCGGCGGCAATTTTTTCGAGGAGATGAGCGGTGCTCGGAAGATGCTCACGCAGCGCGTTCGCGAGCGTGTCGGCGCGCCAGAGAAACATACCGCTGTTCCAGAAGTAATTGCCGGCGTCGAGAAACTGCCGGGCCGTGGCGAGATCCGGCTTTTCGGTAAAGCGGCGCACGCGCAAGGACAATGCCCCCTTGCGATCGGGTGCGCCAGCCTCGATATAGCCGTAGCCGGTTTCGGGGCGAGTCGGGCGGATGCCGAGGACAACGATGTTTTCTCCCGCGGCGGCGATCTCGATCCCTGTGTTAAGAGTAGCGCGGTATTGGGCCGCGTCGGCGATTACGTGATCGGAGGGAAACAGGCCGAGCACGGCATCGGGATCGTGACGGAGCAAGAGAAAGGCCGCCAATCCTATGGCGGGCGCTGTGTTGCGTCCGGCGGGCTCGGCGATGATCTGCTTCGGAGGAAGCTTTGGAAGCTGACGGAGGATGGCGGGGCGCAGGTCGTCATTGGTGATGATCCAGAAACGGCTCGGCGCGGTCATGGGCGCGAGGCGCGCGACGGTCTGCTGAATCATAGTCTGCTTGCCGTCGAGCGCGAGCAGTTGCTTGGCGCGACGCTTGCGGCTCAGCGGCCAGAAGCGAGTGCCTCGGCCGCCGGCCAAGATGACGGGATAGAAGTGCGGGTTCGCTTTCACGGTCGTAGAAAGCCTACCATTTACGCGCGGGCGTGAGAAATCTCACAGGCGCGTAGCAGGCTCCGGCACGGTCCCACTGGGCACGCATGCCTTCAAAAACTCCAATTGCCATTGCGGACGCACCGTGAAACTTTGCAGAGCGGCCGGAATCACGACCGCGTCGCCTTTGGCCAGCGTGACCGGATCGCGGCCCTGCGCCTCGACCACCCCGCAGCCTTCAACGGCGACCAGTATCTGCACCGAAGTTTTCCCGGACTCGTCAGTTTTTCCGGGCTCATCTTTTCCGGACCCAACGGCGGTCGAGAAATCCTGAAACGTTTTCAATTCGAACAGGTCCACCGTGAAGTAAGGCGCGGCGATCATGGAAGAGCGACGGTTCTTGCCGCCGTTGATGCCAACGGGCGCAGGGCGGATCACTTTGCCGGAGGCAGTGCGCTCCTTGACCGAGGCGAGGCCGCGCTCCAGATGCAGGGGGCGTCCGCGTCCGTAGTCGTAGAGGCGATACGTAGTATCGGACTGCTGCTGCGTCTCCACGATGACGGACCCTGGTCCCAGCGTGTGCACGGTGCCGCCAGCCACGTAGATCATTTCGCCCTGATAGACGTTGATCCAGTTGAGCGAGTCTTCCGCGCGCTTGTCATGGATGGCTTGGTCGAATTGAGCCACGGTAACGCCGGGCTTCAGTCCGAGCGCAATCTGCGATCCGGGCTTGGCATGGGCCACGTACCAGCATTCGGTTTTGCCCCAGGGCTCGCCAAAACGCTGCGCGCTGGCGTCGTCGGGGTGCACCTGGACAGAAAGTTTTTCCTCGGGAAACAAAAACTTCAGAAGCAACGGAAAGCGCTGTGGGTCGCGCGCGGTCGCGCCCACGAGTTCGGCACCGAATTCTTTGCTCAAGTCTCGGAGCGATCGTTTTGCGAGCGGGCCGTTCGCGACCACGCAGTCGTCGCCGGTGAGCCAGGCTTCCCCGATTCTTTCGTTGAATTTGTGATTTGGGTAGATCGCCGAAAGATCGAGCGTGCCCCATGGGCGCGGGTCGAAGGCAGGCGACATCAGGAATGGGTAGAGTTGGGTCATGCGAGCTAGTTGTTCAGCGGGGTATTGTCTCCAACCTGAAGAATACGTCCGTCATCCTTCGAGAGGCGTACCCAATGTCCCCCTGCGCAGTAGAAGTCCGGCCTTGGCAGGTTCTCTTGGCAATGTAAAGTGCCTACTACAGTCCAAGTCCCATGCTCCAGTTTGGCCTTGAATGGTCGATCCGATAATACGGCTTCTCCATAGATTGCGATGAGTACAGCCTCAGCAATTCGTGTCGCGGTTTTTGAGTCTGGTACGAAGCCTTTTGCGGGTCTCATGCCTTGGCCAAAGCTGGAGCAAACCAGGACTGCAATGCATGAAATAAGTTGGAACGTCTTCACACAGAATCTCCCCGAATCTCTCGAAAACTCAGCGGACAACTTCGCAGAGGCACACCCAACGGTGAGAACTCGGTCGTCCCTCCGGGACTCGAATCGCTCATTCCAGTTTCCCCAGCACTGAAGCGCTGGGCTAAGATCGGTCGCCTCTCCGGGGCTGGAACCACTTCTTGCACTATTCCTGAGCGAGGTGAGGAACCGGCTTTTTTGTCGGTGCAAGAGACATCAGATCCTTCGCTTCGCTCAGGATGACAACCCAGACTTATGTCGCGAATTTCGGAACACAATACTTACAGGCCGCCAAAGAACCTGTGCATGCGCTCCAGGCCACGGTCGAGTTCGGCGATCGAGGTGGCGTAGGAGACGCGGATGTGTTCCTTGGTGCCGAAGCCTTCTCCGGGGACTGTGGCGACGTGCACCTCGCGCAGGAGTTTGCCGGCGATCTCGGAGGCCGAGTTTATCCCGCTACGCCCGAAAAATGCTGAAACATTGGGGTAAGCATAGAACGCGCCTTCCGGCAGGGTGCATTTCACGCCGGGTATGGAGCGCAGTCCCTTCACCACGTGATCGCGCAGCTTGATGTACTCAGCGCGCATGTCTTCCACGCATTGCTGTGGACCTTTGAGCGCCACGACCCCCGCTTTTTGCACGATCGAGGTTGGGTTCGAAGTGGACTGGCTCTGCAGCTTCTGCACGGCGGTGATGATGGGCGCCGGACCGAGCGTGAAACCGAGACGCCAACCGGTCATGGCATAGGTCTTCGAAAGCGATCCGACGACCAGAAAGCGGTCGCGAAATTCGCGCAAGGAACCGACCGAGAAACGCTCGCCCGTGTAGTTCAGATAGACGTAGCACTCATCGGAAATCACCCAGATGCCGCGCTGGTGGGCCAGCCGAACGACTGCGGTCATGTCTTCCGCGCTCATCACGGCTCCAGAAGGATTGGAGGGTGAATTCAGGATGATGAGCCTGGTCTTCGGCGTGACCAGGCGCGCCACCATATCTGCGGTAACACGAAACCCCTGGGACTCGTCGCTCTGGAGGAGCACGCAGTTGCCGCCGGCGTAGCGCACCATGTCCTTGAACGAGACCCAGTAGGGGACGGGCAGAATGACCTCGTCGCCATGGTCCACGAGCACGGAAATGACGTTGAACAGCGCGTGTTTCCCGCCCACCGAAGCTGCGGTTTCTTCACGCCGGTAATCGGAGTCGAAGTCCACGGCGTGACGATGCACGATGGCATCCTTCAGCTCGGTGGTGCCGCCGACGGGGGTATATTTCGAAAAATTCGCCTGGATCGCGGCGATGGCGGCATCCTTGATGTGCTGCGGCGTGGAGAAGTGGGGCTCGCCGGCGCCGAAATCCACGACATCAATACCCTGCTGGCGCAGCTTGTCAGCCTCGGCCACCACGGCCAAGGTCGCGGAGGGCTCAATGCGATGGATGCGTTCCGTCAGGCGGACGGGGTGAGTGACGAGTGACACCACTGTGCTCATGATTTCCTTTTCCTGGGCCCCTTTTTGCCTTCGGAATGCGTCTTGCCCGCGGGCTGCTCGCCGTTCTCGAATTTGTGAGCCACGTCCATTTTCTCACGAAGCTTGTGCTCGACGAGTTCAGGCACCAGGCATTCAATGGATCCGCCCAGCTGCGCGACTTCGCGCACCAGACGCGAACTCAAGTACGAATACTTTTCCGCGGGCATCATGAACACGGTCTCCAGACCGGGCTGGAGTTTGCGATTCATCAGCGCCATCTGGAGTTCGTATTCGTAGTCGCTGATGGCGCGAATGCCGCGCAGGACAACCCTGGCCTCGACCCGCAACGCGTAGTCCACCGTGAGGCCGGCGAAAGTGTCCACCGAGACGTTATCAAAGACCGAGGTCATCGCCTCCAGCATCTTGCGCCGGTCGGCCACGCTGAACAGTGGGTCTTTTTCGGGATTTTGAAGAATGGCAACGACGAGTTCGTCGAAGATCTTGCTGCCGCGCTCGATCAGGTCAAGATGTCCGTTGGTAGGAGGATCGAACGATCCAGGATAGATGGCTTTGATGCGTTTCACAGGGCCTCGGTCGGAGAAAGAAGATTGTATGCGGGGGGAAGCAGGGATAGCAATCGGAGGGTGATCCAGACGGGGTGATGGAGAGCCGGGCGCCCTCGCCCGGCCGACCCTTCGGCTTCGCTCAGGGCAGGCTCGCGAGACGCCCGTCTCTCCATCGATTAAATCAGCTGTGTTCGCGGCAGCTACCGGCGCGCCGCTGGCACCTTCCCCGCTTCCGCGGCCGTCGGCATCGTCGTAACGCGTCCCTGGGTGCCAGTAGCTTGCGCCGGAGCGGCTGCTGAAGTTGGCGATGCTGCGGAGGGAGTCAGGCCCAGAGCTTTGCGCACTTCGGCATCGAGTTTGGCCATCGTGTCTTTGTTTTCTTTCAAAAAGGTGCGAGCGTTCTCGCGTCCCTGGCCGATGCGCTCGCCTTTATAGCTGAACCACGAGCCCGACTTCTCCAGGATATTGTTGTTGACCGCCAGATCGATGAGGTCGCCTTCGCGCGAGATCCCTTCGCCATAAAGTATGTCGAACTCCGCTTCGCGGAAGGGCGCCGCCACCTTGTTCTTCACGATCTTGACTCGGGTGCGCGAGCCGGTGACCACGTCTCCTTCTTTAATGGCGGCAATGCGGCGGATGTCAATGCGGACCGACGAATAGAACTTCAGCGCGCGCCCGCCGGTCGTGGTTTCCGGATTGCCGAACATCACGCCAATCTTCTCGCGGATCTGGTTAATAAAGATCAGGCTGGTGCGCGACTTGGCAACCGTCCCCGTCAGTTTGCGCAGCGCTTGCGACATCAAGCGCGCCTGCAGGCCCATGTGGCTGTCGCCCATTTCGCCGTCGAGTTCGGCCTTGGGGACGAGCGCTGCCACCGAGTCCACCACCAGCACGTCAATGGCGTTCGAGCGCACCAGCGCTTCCGTGATTTCGAGTGCCTGCTCGCCGTAGTCCGGTTGCGAGACCAGCAGGTTGTCGACGTCCACACCCAGCTTCTTGGCATAGGCCGGATCGAGCGCATGCTCGGCATCGACGAACGCCGCCATGCCGCCGGCCTTTTGCGCCTCGGCAATCACCTGCAAGGCAATGGTAGTTTTTCCGGAAGACTCCGGACCGAAAATTTCCACGACCCGTCCGCGCGGCACACCACCCACGCCCAGCGCGGCATCGAACGAAATCGCGCCCGTAGAAATCACCGCGATGGGGACGATGGCTTCCTTCGATCCCAGCCGCATAATGGAACCTTTGCCAAACTGCTTTTCAATCTGTGCGAATGCGAGGTCGATTGCCTTGACGCGCTCGTTGCTGCGATCATTGTTGCGATCAGTGTTGCGATCTTCTGCTCTGCTACGCTCTTCGGCCATGATGGCTGCTCCTGATTTCTGAATCTGGTTTCTTATTTTCGAATTCGGGTGCGAATCCCCCGTAGCCTACACCCGCGGGCTGGGGCGTGAAGTGTTGGCTATCACATCAGTTTTGGTCAGTTTAGCACGAAGCGAATAAAAGGCGAAGCGCGAAGTTGATAGACGGGATTCGGGAGCCAACTCGGGTCCCAGCTGAGACCTGACTCAAGCGAAGAGTGCAGGTTCCTTGCTAGACTCTCGGCATGGGGCAACACGTACAGAATGGCGGCAGCTCAGAACGAGGCACAGCGATTGGAGGTCCGTCGCTGTACCTCGTCGCCACGCCTATCGGCAACCTCGAAGACATCACGCTGCGCGCCCTGCGCGTGCTCAAAGAAGTTGACCTGATCGCCTGCGAGGACACACGCCAGACCCTGAAGTTGCTCAGCCATTACGGCATCCACACGCGCACCGTCAGCTATCACGAGCACAACGAGATGACCAAAGCGGCCGAACTTGTCGTGGACCTCGAAGGCGGCGCCAAGATCGCTCTCGTCACCGATGCGGGCATGCCCGGCATCTCCGACCCGGGATTCCACCTGATCGCGCTCGCCATCCGGCATCGCGTGCCGGTGGTGCCGATTCCCGGGGCGTCGGCGTTTCTGGCGGCGCTTGTAGCCAGCGGCCTGCCCACCGATTCGTTCCGCTTCAGCGGCTTCCTCCCGGCGAAGGCAGGGCAGCGCCGCAAGCTGCTGGAGAGCATAAAGGACTCTCCGCGCACGCAGGTGTTCTACGAAGCTCCCCACCGGCTGCTGGAGACGCTTTCTGATGTTTCCGAAGTTCTAGGAGAAGCCCGCCACGTAGTCGTGGCCCGCGAGGTGACGAAGATCCACGAAGAGTTCCTGCGCGGGCGCGCGCGAGAGATTCTCGAACAACTCAAAGCCCGGGGAGACGTCAAAGGCGAAATCACTCTGCTGATCGCCAAAGCCGAAGAGGGAGCGGCTCAGTCCGCATCCGAGACCGTTAGCGTCGCCCAGCGCGTGCGCGAAATCATGACCGAAGAGAAGGCCGACGAAAAAGCCGCCCTAAAGAAAGTAGCCAAAGAGCGCGGCATCGGCAAAAGCGAAGCTTATCGCGAGTGGCAAAAAAGCAAGTAGCGTTCGGAAATGCTAGGGCTCATGAACTTCCAGGTTCTCGGGAAACCTTTGGCGCTCGACCCGAATACCACGCTGCTCAAGGTGCCGAGCCAGCCCGTCTCGATGCCTTGCTCCGCAAATAACCAGAACGCTAGTTGCTAGCCGTAGCGGTTCTAGGAGCATGGCAACCATTTCCTCATCACGCTTCGCGATGGCTCCATTGTCGGCGTCTTTCGGAAGGGGATTCGCGCTGGGTGGGCGTATGTCAACGTAACGAACGCCCGAAGCGTCGGCAACGAGCCGCGCTATCGTGTCCTGTGGCTCGTCCACCGCCTTAGTTTCAGCAAACAAAACGTCGAAAGCCGCTGTCTTTGCCTCGTCGGCTTTTAGCTGCGCATGTACCTGTTCCTTGCTGCCCGCTTCTTCGGCTATCAGATCGACATGGCTTTCACAGATGGCTTTGCGAATGATGTTTTCAAGCCTTTCTCGGATCCTCTCCCGCTCTGCACTTCTGTCCTGGTGCCGCTGGTACTCGTGCGACGTTCCGATCACAAGGCTTGTCACTACAGGTCGCTCCTCGTCAGCGTCCATTCAGAAAGCGCCTCATCTCATAGAATTCGCCTCCTGGGCTGCACTTCTCGAAATATGGACGAAGGAACGGAGCGACTTGGAGCAACGGGGTTGCTGTCGCTAGGGATGGGCTTTCGACAAAAGGGTGTAAAACCTCAAGAAACTCCTTTTTGTAATAGGCAGCCTCTCCCTTTGCGGCGGCCTCCTGTTCGGTCATTCTCAACATGTCTCTAATCTGATTTGCCGTCATAACCAAATCACAGTCCTTAGGAACGTCGCCCCACTCCTGTCTGGGCGTGTTCTGAGGACGGGATGTCGTACTTGCGAGAAATCGATTTGACCACGCGGTCACCTGTGCGAGCGACGTAGCATCGATCCCCTCCCCGCGCAGCGATGCGACCGCCTCTCTGCTAGCAACCTCCTCGGCCTCTGGCTCCGAGAGAGTCGGGATGCTTTCCCGGATTTGCCTTGCCCGTAATCTCGCCGTCCGGCCGAGCAGCGTACGGCACTGTACCCCGCTCAGTTTCTTCGACAATCGTTCGAACATGTTATCTCGCTATTTCCCCGCCAATTCCTTCTTCACCGCCTCGCTAACCACCTTGCCATCCACCCGCATCCCGGCGGCGGCGAAGCGGGCCATGGCGGCTTTCATTACTGTTCCCATGTCTTTCATGGCGGGGGCGGGGGTCATCGCGGCAATCGCCGCGCGGACTCCGGCCGCGATTTCTTCTTCGCCTGCGGCCTTGGGCAGGTAGGTTTCGATCAGCTTGATCTCGGCGGCTTCTTTGTCGGCCATCTCCTGGCGTCCGCCTTTGGTGAACTGCTCGACCGAGTCTTTGCGCTGCTTGATCAGCGTGGAGAGCACTTGCTGCGATTCCTTGTCGTCGAGCGGAGCCATCTTGTCGATCTCTTTGTTCTTGAGCGCGGTCTTGACCATGCGCAGGGTGGAGAGTCGCTGCTCTTCGCGGGCCTTCATGGCCGCGACAATGTCTTTCTGGATCTGGTCGATGAGGGGCATGGGAGGATTATAGAACGAGGCCAAATTGCAGAAGTCAGAAGTCAAATTGCAGAAGTAAGATCAAAAGCTTTCGATGCCCACAGTACGTAAGAGGGGTCACTTCTTCAATCTGACTTCTGACTTCTGCAATCGCTTCCCGAATTTCTTCTCATCGCATATTCTGATAGTTCCCATGCTCAAGAAGAACAGGCTCTTTACTCCAGGACCGACGCCACCGCTGCCGCAAGCCCAGATGGCGATGGCTTCCTATAGCGCGCACCATCGTACCGCCGATTTCCGCGGTCTGTTCACCCGTGTTCTGGCCGACGTGAAGGAGTTCATCGGCACGAACAATGACGTGCTCGTGCTGACCTCGTCGGGCACGGGCTTCATGGAAGCCTCGGTCTCGAACCTGACTTCGCCGGGCGACCGCGTGCTGGTGTTGACCGCCGGCAAGTTCGGCGAGCGCTGGACCGCGCTGGCCAAGGCGTTTGGCTGCGTTGTGGAGACGGTGACCGCCCCTTATGGCGAAACATTTTCTTTGGATGAAGTGCGCCGCAAGCTGACGCCGGAGATTCGCTGCGTTTATGTGCAGGCGACCGAAAGTTCCACGGGCGCGTGGCATGACGTCGAGGCGATCGCTAAACTGGTTCGAGCTTTGCCTGACACTTTGTTAGTCGTTGACGCGATCACCGGCTTGGGCACAACCCATCTCGACGTGGACGGCTGGGGAATCGACATCATCCTGGGCGGCTCGCAGAAGGCGCTGATGGTCCCACCTGGGTTGGCCTATGGCGCCATCAGCGAGCGGGCGTGGCAGCGCATGGAGCGGACGAAGTCTCCGCGCTTTTATTTCGATCTGCGCAAGGAGCGAAAAGCGGCGGCCAAGGCGGAATCGGCCGCCACGCCCGCCACCGCTCTGTTTGCCGGACTGGCCGCGGCG